>NZ_DASZBU010000014.1:0-293160 GCF_035943815.1 Frateuria sp. | reverse complement strand
GTCCCACCCGATCCCATCCCGAACTCGGAAGTGAAACGCAGCTGCGCCGATGGTAGTGTGGCTTGTCCATGCAAGAGTAGGTCACCGCCAGGGGCTTTATCCTGAAAACCCTCACCGTAACCGGTGGGGGTTTTTTCTTGTTTTGCGTTTGGCTGGCCGGCCATCGGCAATGGGTCGCGCGGGCAAAGGGCCCGGCGTTCGTGCATGCGGGACTCGCCTCCCCGCCATGAGGCAGCATTACCTGCGGTTCCGTGCCGCGCGTCTCCTCAAGCTTTTCTCGCAAGCTTTTCTCGGGACAAGGCATCGGACACGACGCCCAAGCCGGGTGGGCGGCGGCCTTTTCCGTTGCCGCCATCAGCGGTGCCAATCATTCCATTTCGATCGACGCGTGGCCCAACTCGGGGCACACCCCCTATGATGCGTGGACGCAGGCAGCGCATGGGGAGTGCCTTGTTCGTTCACGTGGAAACCCGCCGGCGCTCGACCGCGCAATGGGCGACATTGCTGTTGGTGCTGGTCTGTGTGGCCAGCTTTGTGGCGTTGGCACTCATGCCCTCGCGGCAGCGGATTTCGTTCCTGCTCGAATGGGGCACCATCCCAGCGGACATCTTCGATATCCATGACGCGTTCTGGCGGCAGTTGGCCGACCCCGCGCTGCTGCGCCTGTTCACGGCCTTATTCATCCATGTGGCCTGGATACACCTGCTCAGCAATCTGCTGTTCCTGGTGATCTTCGGCCTGCCTGCGGAGCGTACGCTTGGATCGGCACGATTCCTTTCGCTGTTCGTGGTGGGCGGTATCGTGTCCAATCTGGTCGGCGCACTTACCCTGGCCGGCGTGCGCCTGCCGATCATCGGCTGCAGTGGTGCGGTATCGGCCGTGCTGGGCGCCTACGTGGCCTTGTTTCCCCGGGCACGGCTGGGACTGGTGCTTCCGTTGGGCCTGTTCCTGGAATTCGTGCGCGTGCCGGCCTTCCTGCTGATCGGCATCTGGGTATTGCTGCAATTGCTCTTCAGCTACGCCGGTCCAAGCTATGGCGCGGTGGTCTGGTGGACGCACATCGCCGGGTTTCTGTTCGGGGTCCTGTTTGCGCTGTTTTCGCGTGAGGCCATCGCCAGGCGCCTGCGCGGATAAACTGCACATCATGCGTACCCGGAAACTCTACAAAGTGACGTTCCTGCACCTTGGCAAGTGCTACGAGCTGTACGCTCGGCACGTGGCCTCGAGTGCCTTGTGGGGCTTCACGGAGATCGGCGAGCTGGAGTTCGAGCCCGTCGGCTCGGGCCTGCTGGTCGACCCCAGCGAAGAGCGTCTGCGCGAGGAGTTCGCCGACACTCGTGTGCTGCACCTGCCGATGCAGGCCGTGGTGCGCATCGAAGAGGTCGAGCGCAAGGGCGCATTGGCTATCCGCGACGCCGCCGACGGGCAGAAGATCGCCCCTTTCCCAATGCCGTCCAGACCGCGCTGAGCGCCCGCCCAACTGCTTCCACTCAGGCGCTCAGGCCGTGCCGCAGGCCGAAGTCGCGCATGATCCCACGTGCGATGGGAGTGGCCGCGACCTGGCGATACACCCGTTGCGGATCGCTACCCTCGCGACGCATCGCATCGCGCTTGCGGTGGATGTAGGCGCGCATGACATCCGCGTTGAACTCCGGATGGAACTGCACGCTGGCGGCGTGCGGCCCGTAGCGCAGCAGGTGATGCGGATCGCGTTCGGACCGGGCGAGCACCGTCGCACTAGACGGCGGTTCGAGCACGCTCTGCTCGTGCGTGGTGTGCGCGCGGAAGCTCGCGGGCAACCGGGCGGTAAGCGGGTCATGGGCCGCTGCGGATGTCAGCTCGATCGGCTGGGTGCCGATCTCGCGCCCGCCCGGCAGGTAATCGACCCGGCCGCCCAGTGCGTGCGCCATCAGCTGGTGGCCGTAGCACACGCCGAACAGCGGCAGCTGCGCGTCCATCGCATCACGGATCCACCCGGCGGTCCGCTCGCTCCAGGCCGCGCGCTCGGTGACCATGGCGGCCGAGCCGGTGATCAGCGCGCCGGCCATCTCCCGAGGCGAAGGCAGGATCTCGCCTGCGGCGACGTCGACGATCCTCAAGCGCATCGGCGAAAGCGCCGCACACAGGCGAAACCAGTGCGGGAAATCGCCGTGGCGCGCACGGATGGCATCCGGCGCGCGGCCGGTGCGGATGATCAGGATGGGCTTCATGCGGGAACGGTGTCGTTGGCTGCCGGACTAGGACAGGCTTTCGTGTTCGATCGGCGGCAATACGGTGAGCACTTCCTGCACCGTGGTCAAGCCTTTGGCCACCTGCGCCGCGGCCGAGATGCGCAACGGCTGCATGCCTTCGGCAAGCGCGCCGCCACCGAAGCGGTCCAGGTCCAGTTGCGCGGAGATCAGGCCGCGCAGCCGTGGGCTGAGCTTGAACATCTCGTAGACACCCGTGCGGCCCATGAAGCCGGTGTTGCGGCATTCCAGGCAGCCGACCGGCTCGAACACTCGCTCGGGCACCTCGAGCGACCAACCATGGGTCAACGCGGTCCAGGTGTGCGGATCCTGCGGCGCTTCGCGCTTGCAGTGCGGGCACAGCGTGCGCACCAGGCGTTGCGCGACGACACCGGTCAGCGTCGATTGGATCAGGTAATGCGGGACGCCCAGGTCGAGCAGACGGGTTACGGCGCTGGGTGCGTCGTTGGTGTGCAGGGTGGATAGCACCAGGTGACCGGTGAGCGAGGCCTGCACCGCCATCTGCGCGGTTTCCAGGTCGCGGATCTCGCCGACCATGATGATGTCCGGGTCCTGGCGCAACAGCGTGCGGACGCCGGCGGCGAAGTCCAGGTCGATCGAGGGTTGCACCTGCATCTGGTTGAGCTCGGCACTCACCATCTCGATCGGGTCTTCCACCGTGCAGACGTTGAGCTCGGGCCGGGCCAGGTGCTTGAGCGTGGAATACAGCGTGGTGGTCTTGCCCGAACCGGTCGGCCCGGTGACCAGCACGATGCCGTGCGGACGCTCGACCATCGAACGCCAGATCGCGCCTTCCTCGGGCGAGAAGCCGAGCTGGCCGAAGTCCTTGGCGACGATGTCCGGATCGAAGATGCGCATGACCACCTTTTCGCCGAAGGCGGTGGGCATGGTCGAGATGCGCAGCTCGACTTCGCGTCCGGCGGAGGAGCGCGTCTTGATGCGGCCATCCTGCGGGCGGCGCTTCTCGGCCACGTCCATGCGCGAGAGGATCTTGATGCGCGCGGTCACCGCGCTCATCACCGGCGGCGGCAATTCGAACACCTTGTGCATCACGCCGTCGATGCGAAAACGCATCTGCCCGGCCTCGCGTCGGGGCTCCAGGTGGATGTCCGAGGCGCGCTGCTCGAAGGCGTACTGCAGCAGCCAGTCGACAATGTGCACGACGTGGCGGTCGTCCGCGCCGACCTCGCCGGTCTTGCCCAGCTCGACCAGTTGCTCGAAATTGAGGATCGCCGCGGAGGTGTCGTAGCCGGCCGCCTTGGCATCCTGCGCCAGCTGGATGGAGCGCTGCACGCCGTAGAACTCGGCCAGGTAGCGGTTTATGTCCAGCGGGCTGGCCACCACCCGCCGCACGTCACGGCGCAGCATGTGCGAGAGGTCGGTGGCCCAGGCCGCGTCGAACGGCTCGCTGGTGGCGAAGGTCACCTCCGAGGGCGTGGCCGCCACCGGCAGGATGCGATGCCGCGTGGCGTAGGCATGGCTGACCACCTGGGTGACCGCCGCCACGTTGATCTTCATCGGGTCGATCTTCAGGTAGGGCAGCGCCGCCTGGCCGGCCAGCCATTCGGTCAGGCCCTCCAGGCGCAGCGGGCGCCCGGGTTCGCGCAGGTTGGGCAGCTTGGCGTTGGCGATCAGCACCAGCGGATGCAGCTCCACCGTGCTGCGACCGGCGCGCGAGCCCATGCGCACGTTCTTGGCGTCCTCGGCGGAAAGGTAGCCGTCGACCACCAGTGCAGCCAGCACGTCGTCCAGCCCGAGCTTGCCGCGGCGGCCGAGCAACGATGCTATTTGCGGTGATGCGGCCATCCGGACGGCCTCCCGTGAATGCGTTCGATCCGGCACCGGGCCGGTGCGGGCGCGGGCTTGGCTATACTAACGCGCTTTGTTGCAAGGCCTATCGCCCATGCCAGCGCGCACCTTCCAGGACGTGATCCAGACCCTCAACCGCTACTGGGGCGCGCAGGGCTGCGTGCTGCTGCAGCCGCTGGATACCGAGGTCGGCGCGGGTACCTTCCACCCGGCCACCTTCCTGCGCGCGCTGGGTCCGGAGCCCTGGGCCGCCGCCTACGTGCAGCCCTCGCGCCGCCCCACCGACGGCCGCTACGGCGAGAACCCCAACCGCCTGCAGCACTACTACCAGTACCAGGTGGTGATGAAGCCCAACCCGGAGAACATCCTGGAGCTGTACATCGGCTCGCTGAAGGAGCTGGGGCTGGACCCGCTGGTGCACGACCTGCGCTTCGTCGAGGACAACTGGGAGTCGCCCACGCTGGGTGCCTGGGGCCTGGGCTGGGAGGTGTGGCTCAACGGCATGGAGGTCACCCAGTTCACCTACTTCCAGCAGGCAGGCGGCCTGGAGTGTCGCCCGGTAACCGGCGAGATCACCTACGGCCTCGAGCGCCTGGCGATGTACCTGCAAAATGTAGATAACGTTTATGACTTGATCTGGACTGACGGGCCGCGAGGGGCCGTCACCTACGGCGACGTGTTCCACCAGAACGAGGTCGAGCAGAGTACCTATAACTTCCGGCACGCCAACGTGCCGGAGCTGTTGCGCTGGTTCGACGTCTGCGAGGCCACCGCCAACCAGCTGATCGCCGCCGGCCTGCCGCTGCCGGCGTACGAGCAGGTGATGAAGGCCAGCCACACCTTCAACCTGCTCGATGCGCGCCGCGCGATCAGCGTCACCGAACGCCAGCGCTACATCCTGCGCGTGCGCACGCTCTCCCGCGCCGTCGCGGAGGCGTACGTGGCGCAGCGCGAGAAGCTCGGTTTTCCCGGCCTGAAGGACGTTTCCAAGGAGCAGGCCGCATGAGCGCCGCCAAATCGCTGCTGATCGAACTGGGCACCGAAGAGCTGCCGCCCAAGGCGCTGGACGAACTCTCGCAGGCCTTCCTGGACGGGATCGTGCAAGGTCTGGGCAAGCGCGGTATCGAGGCCGCGCTCGACCAGGCCCGCGCGTACTGCACGCCGCGCCGGCTGGCCGTGCTGGTGCCGGCGGTGGTGGCCACGCAGCCCGACCAGCAGGTCGAGCGCCGGGGTCCGGCGGTGGGCGCTGCGCTGGATGCGCAGGGGCAGCCGTCCAAGGCGCTGCTGGGTTTCGCGCAGTCCTGCGGGGTGGAGGTCGCGCAGCTGGAGAAGCAGGAAACCGACAAGGGCGCCTGGTTCGTC
This sequence comes from Frateuria sp., assembly GCF_035943815.1. Lineage (GTDB taxonomy): Bacteria > Pseudomonadota > Gammaproteobacteria > Xanthomonadales > Rhodanobacteraceae > Frateuria_A. Next base: position 287,740 of record NZ_DASZBU010000014.1, on the reverse strand, counting down.
TTCCGCGCGGTCAAGCCCGGCCAGAGCTTGGCTGCGCTGCTGCCGGAGATCGTCGAGGAGGCGCTCAAGGGCCTGCCGGTCCCGCGCCCGATGCGCTGGGCCGATCACGACTATGCCTTCGTGCGCCCTGTGCACTGGCTGGTGATGCTGCATGGCGCGGACATCATCGACGGCGAGGTGCTGGGCCTGAAGAGCGGCCGCAAGTCGCGCGGCCATCGCTTCATGCACCCAAACCCGGTGCACGTGACCGACGCCGACGGCTGGCTCGATGCGCTGCGCGCGGCCAAGGTGCTGGTCGATCCGCTCGAGCGGCGCGAGCGCATTCGCGCCGAGGTGGCGCGCGTGGCGACGCAGACCGGCGGCGTGCCAAGGCTGGACGGCGCGCTGCTAGACGAGATCGCCAACCTCACCGAATGGCCGACGGCGATCGCCTGCGCGTTCGAGCGGGAGTTCCTCGCGGTGCCGCCCGAGGCGCTGGTCACCACCATGGAGACCAACCAGAAATTCGTGCCCGTGTTCGATGCGGCGGGCCGGCTCACCGAACACTTCGTCGGTATCGCCAATATCGAGTCCAAGGATCCGGTGGAGATCCGCAAGGGCTATGAGCGGGTCATCCGTCCCCGCTTTGCCGACGCCAAGTTCTTCTGGGACGAGGACCTGAAGACGCCGCTGGCCAGCTACCAGGAGCCGCTGAACAACGTGACCTACCAGCAGGCGCTGGGCAGCCTGTGGGACAAGAGCGTGCGCGTGGCGGAACTGGCCCGCGTGATCGCCGCCCGCGTCGGCGTCGACGCCGGCGCGGCCACGCGCGCGGCCTCCCTGAGCAAATGCGACTTGTTGACCCGCATGGTGGGCGAGTTCCCTGAACTGCAGGGCGTGATGGGCCGCCACTACGCGCAGCGTCAGGGCGAAGGCGAGGCGGTAGCGACCGCGCTGGACAGCTATTACCAGCCGCGCTTCGCTGGCGACGCCATTGCCGGCGATGCGGTCGGCCAAGTGCTTGCCGTGGCCGAGCGGTTCGACACGCTGGCGGGCATCTTCGCCGTGGGACTCAAGCCCAGCGGCACCAAGGATCCGTTTGCGCTGCGTCGTGCCGCGCTGGGCCTGGCCCGCACGCTGGTCGAGGGGGGCCTGGAACTCGACCTGCGCGCCAGCTTTGCCGAGGCGCTGGAGCTGCTGCCCGAGGCCGCGCTCGTCGCGGGCCTGAAGCCGGGCAAGGATGGCAAGCCGCCGGCGCTGAACGCCGGTGCGCGGCGCGCGGCGCTGGTGGCCGAACTTACCGATTTCGTGTTCGACCGCCTGCGCGGCTACTACGCCGAAATGGGCTTCACCAGCGAGCAGTTCGAGGCGGTATTGGCCACCGGCCCCGCCACGCTGCCCGACTTCGACCGCCGCTTGCGCGCGGTGATGGAGTTTGGCCGCCGGCCGGAGGCGATGAGCCTGGCGGCTGCCAACAAGCGGGTGGCCAACATCCTGCGCAAGGCCCAGGAAGAAACGGGCGAGATCCCGGGCGGCGAAGTCGATCCGGCGTGCTTCGAGCTGCCGGCCGAGCATGACCTGGCCGCTGCGCTGGACGCCGCCGTGGCCGACACCGCCGCGTCGCGCGCCAACGGCGACTACACCGCCGTGCTGGCCCGCCTGGCGCGGCTGCAGGCGCCCGTGGACGCGTTCTTCGACAAGGTGCTGGTCAACGCCGAGGATCCGCGTGTGCGCGCCAACCGGCTGGCCCTGCTCGCCCGCCTGCAGGCGCAGTTCAGCGCGGTGGCCGATATCGCGCGGCTGTAGCTCAGGCGCTGACCCTGGCGCGGTGGATGCGTTCGGCCAGTTTCCGGTTGAACACCAGCATCGCGTCGGTGTCCACGCGCGTGCCGCCGGGGCCCAACGCCTCGTAGAGACTGGCCAGCAGGTCGGTGTTCTCGGCCAGTGTGAACGGGTTGCCGGCCAGGTCCAGCTCTGACTGCAGGATGCGCATCGCCGCATGCAGTCGCTGCGTGTCCATGCCGTTGTTGTTGCTGTCGAACACTTCGGCCGATCCATGGGGGCGCAACCGCAATCGGTGCACGGTTTCTGTGGAGTACTGCTCCTCGCCGGCGGGCTGGTCCACGTCCGCGGCGATCGCGCCTTCGCCGGCCACCAGCCACACCAGCGAAATGCCCAGGGTGCGCGCCAGCGTCACGCAGCGGGCACGCGAAGGGTCGGTATTGCCATCGCGCCAGCTGCGTACGACACCCTCGGAGAAGCCGCACATTCTTGCGATCTCCGTGGCGCTGCCCACGCGCTGGATCAGAAACCTGATGCGATCGGCAAAGGAGCTACCGGTTTCCGGGACGGGAGAGAGGGGTGCGAGGTTCATAGTCTTGGTCCAGACAGCAGAAACAACGCCAATCGCCGCGGAAATGCGGCTCGCTGGCCAATCCTAGCGCGCCGTGCTTACCGCAGGCTTTCGATGGCGTGCGGAAAGCGTGGCGACTGCCGGTGTTTACCCGGTGTGAACGAGAGTGGCACGGTTGCGTTGGCCGCCTTGGGTCTGGCTTGACTTTTGCCCGTGAGCGAAATTTTCCGCTATGCTTGGAACTTCCCCCGCGGAAAACAGGGCGCCAGGCGTCGGTTTCCGTGCATTCCCCGAGCATTTCAATAGAGGTTTTCCCGATGCGCAGGATGGTCTGGTCGCTGATGTCGGTAGCTGCGCTGGCCCTGGCTGGCTGCAACGGTTCCAACGCGCCCGGGCAGGGTGCCCCGAACGCGACCGCGGCAACCAAGGCCAACACGGTGACCGGCACCATCAATGTGCGCGGTGACAACACGCTGTCGCCCGAGGCGAAGCTGGTGGTCAATCTGGTCGACGTGTCCTCCACCGGCCAGGCCGGCGCCGCGCCGCTGGCCAGCAAGACCATTGCGCCGGTGCAGCTTCCGGCGTCCTTCGAGCTCAACTTCAATCCGGCGGACGTGAACCCGGCCGACCTGTACGTGATCCAGGCACAACTTACCGACGGTGAGCGCAACTACAAGATGGCGCTGCAGGCGCCGGTGCTGACCAAGGGCGCACCCACCCAGGTGTCGATCGAACTGGTGCCGGAACAGACCGCGGCCGAGAAGGAGATGGCCGAATTCCAGGCCGTGCAGAAGCAGATCGGCGGCATGAAGATCAGCAACGGCACCAAGCTGGAGAAGGATGTCTCGCGCGCCTGGCAGGTGTTCCGTGCCAACGGCGCGGTGCAATTCATCCGGGCCCGTGCCGACTACGGCGACAAGGGCTTCACCAGCACCGATTTTGCCTACAAGGACGGCCAGCCGTGGGTGGTCGTGCAGCAGAAGAAGGCCAGCCAGGATGCCAAGCCCACTTCGACCGAGCGTGCCGGCTGGGACAAGGACGGCAACCTCGTGCTCAAGCAGGTCGTCGCCGACGGCAAGACCAGCGCGCTGGCCGACGACGAGGCGGCGAGCCTGAAGAAGCAGGCCGAGGACATCCTCTCCATGGCGACGGGCGGCAAGGGCAAGTAAGCTCGCCGCTCACGGGGCGCCCGGTCACCGGATACCCGCCGCAACGAAAAAAAAGCCGCCCGAAGGCGGCTTTTTTTGCGGTCGCGCGACCGGTTTCAGAAGTCGATCTTCACGCCCAGGTTGATGCTGTTGTCCCTCTGCGTACGGTCGCTGAAACGGCCGTGGTAGCCGAACCAGCCGGTCACGTTGGAGCCGAACTGGGCGGACAGACCCAGGTCCGTGCTGGTCCAGGTCTTGTCCGGCACGTAGCCGGACAGCGAGAAGCTGCCGGGCATGCCCACCAAGCCAGCCTGGACTTCGCGCGGGTCGGCCTTGTCGTCGTGGTTCCACGCCACTTCCGCGTAGGGCATCAGCATCGTGCCGCCGACCTGCCAATGGCCTTGCAGGCGCCAGCCCAGCGAACCGATCAGTGCGTCGCGCTGCTGCCGGCCGAACCACATCGCCGTGCTGCTGCTGCCGGATTCGGCGTGGCCGTTCACCTTCACCGTCTGCCACTCCAGGTGAGCGAACGGACCGGTCTGCAGTCCGCCGGCCTGGAACCACCAGCCGCCCTCGAGGCCGCCTCCCAAGTGCGTGCCGTCGGCCTTGCCGCCTTCGCTGCGCAAGGCGCCGCCCAGCCTGATGCGCCGGTCGACGTCGGTGAAATTGGACTGTCCAAAGCCCGCGTAGCCGCCGAGGTAGCCGCCGCCGTTGTGGTACAGCGCGTAACCGAGACCGGAAATGTCGTGCATCTTGTAACCGCCCGCGCCGCCGGCAAAGTCGGCATTGCTCTGGCCCAGGCTCAGCGCCACGCCCGCGGAGACGTACTCGCCGGCGCGCACGTCGGCACCGAGGGTGAGGTTTACGTTGTTGCTGTTGGTCTTGGGCGAGGCGTCGGTGGCGTCGAAGCGCTGCCGGCCGTAGTCGGCACTGGCGAAGAAGCGCGTGTCGCTGCCCTGGCCGTCGGCCAGCATCTCGTTGCGGATCGAGCGGTACTGCGCGGCGGTGGCCGCCAGCGGCGCTTCGGCCAGCAGCGACATCTGGCCCGGCGCGGCCAGTTCGGCGAGCACATACTGGGCCAGCATCGCGTGGGCGGCGGTGGTCGGATGCACGTCGTCGGCGAACAGGTAGGTCTGGTCGGTCCCCGCGGCGTACGAGAAAGGCAGGCCTGAGCCTGCCGGCCCGCACTGCACCGAGCTGCCGTTGCAGGCCGGCGTGGTGACGTTCGTGAAGCCGTAGGCGGACGGATTGGCGATGATCTCGTTGATCAGCCTGAAGGTATCCACCGGGATCACGTTGAGCCCGTTGGCGCTCAGCTGCGAGATGCCGGTGCTGAGAATGCCGTTGTAGACCAGCGCAAGCTGGGTGCCGCCGGCCTGGGCCGCGGGGCCACCGGCCGCGCTGGCCGGTGTCTTGCCGATGTCCGGCAGGTTGTAGACCACCACGTAGCGCGCGCCGGCGGCCTGCAACTGGCCAAGCATGCCCACTTCGGTCTGCGCCGCGGTGGCGGTGCCGGCGGCCAGCACGTTCGCATCGGTGCTGGTGCCGGTCAGGTAGAAGATGTCGTTGGCGCCGCCCCAGACCTGATACAGCGCGTTGGCGTCGGCCTTGCCGCCGTTGGCGCCCAGGTACATCGCCATCTGTTGTGGCAGCGTCGGCACCGGCGCCACGCCCTGCACCACGCCGGCGCCGCCGAAGGCGAAGTCAGTGCCGCCGGTCACCGACGGCGCCAGCGTGAAGCCCAGCCCCGCAGCCACGTTCTGGGCCGTGGTGGTGCCCGGGTTGGTGGTGAAGCGCAGGGGGATCGGCGAGCCTTGCGAAAGCGACAGGTTGCCGGCATCGCTCAGGCTATCGCCGAACACCACGACCTTGCTGAAGTCGGTGGCGGCGGCTGCCGAGCTGAACAGCAAGCCAGCCAGGATGGCGCCGGCAAGAGGACGAGTACGGGGCATGGTTGACGCTCCTGTGGCCGGGATTGGCCTCGTTATTTGCGCGTTACGTTAATGCACTCCATACGGAAGCGCATGCTGCGACGCATCGCGCGGGCCGATGTCGTCAGCGCTGCTTGGCGCGCAGCAGGGCGTCGGCCAGCGCACTGTTGGTCGGCGAGGGAGCGGGCTTGGCCGGGTTGCCCTGGCGCGGTGGGCGGGCGTCGCGGTTGCCCGGGCGCGCATCGTTGCCGGCCGGCCTCGTTGCGCGGGCCGGGCCGGGCTCGTCGTCCAGTCGCATCGACAGGCCGATGCGCTGGCGCGGGATGTCAACCTCCATCACCTTGACCTTGACGATGTCGCCGGCCTTGACCGCGTCGCGCGGGTCCTTGACGAAGCCGTGCGACAGCGCCGAGACGTGCACCAGGCCGTCCTGGTGCACGCCGATGTCGACGAAGGCGCCGAACGCGGCGACGTTGGTGACGCGGCCTTCCAGAATCATGCCGGGCCTGAGGTCCTTCAGGTCTTCCACGCCCTCGGCGAAGCTCGGCGCGACGAACTCCGGGCGCGGATCGCGGCCGGGCTTTTCCAGTTCCTTGAGGATGTCGCGCACGGTCGGCACACCGAACTTCCCGTCGGTGTACTGCTCGGGTTTGAGGGCACGCAGGAAGCCGGTATCGCCGATGATGTTGCGCACCTCGCGGCCGCACTGGGCGATGATCCGCTCGACCACCGGATAGGCCTCCGGATGCACCGCGCTGGCGTCCAGCGGGTTGTCGCCGTTGGGCACGCGCAGGAAGCCGGCGCACTGCTCGAACGCCTTGTCGCCCAGGCGCGATACCTTGAGGAGGGCCTTGCGGTTGGCGAACGGGCCGTTGGCGTCACGGTGCTTGACCACGTTCTCGGCCACGCTGGGGGAAAGGCCCGCCACGCGCGAGAGCAGGGCGGCCGATGCGGTATTGACATCCACGCCTACGGCGTTGACGCAGTCCTCGACCCTGGCGTCCAGCGCGCGCGCCAGCTTCACCTGGTTGACGTCGTGCTGGTACTGGCCCACGCCGATCGCCTTGGGGTCGATCTTCACCAGTTCGGCGAGCGGGTCCTGCAGGCGGCGGGCGATGGAGACGGCGCCGCGCAGGCTCACGTCCAGCTCCGGAAACTCCTTCGCGGCGGTTTCCGAAGCGGAATAGACCGATGCGCCGGCCTCGCTCACCACGACCTTCGACAGCTTGTGCTCGGGGTGGGTCTTGGCCAGGCCTTTGACCAGTTCGCCGGCTAGCTTGTCGGTCTCGCGCGAAGCGGTGCCGTTGCCGATGGCGATGAGGTCCACGCGGTGTTTCTGGCACAGCCGCGCCAGCGCGGCCAGCGACTCGTTCCACTGGCGCCTGGGTTCGTGGGGGTAGATCGTGTCGGTAGCCAGCAGCTTGCCGGTGGCATCGACCACCGCGACCTTGACGCCGGTGCGGATGCCCGGGTCCAGGCCCATCACGGTCTTGGCGCCCGCCGGTGCGGCTAGCATCAGGTCCTTGAGGTTGTCGCCGAACACTCGGATCGCCTCGTCCTCGGCGCCCTCGCGCACGCGGCCGAACAAGTCCAGCGTCAGGTGCAGATGCAGCTTCACGCGCCAGGTCAGGCGCACCGTCTCGCGCAGCCAGGCGTCGGCGGCGCGGCCGCGCTCGTGAATGCCGGCATGCGCGGCCACGCGGCCCTCGCCTTCCAGGTGGCCCTGCTCGGCGTCAAGCGCCGGCTGCAGCTCCAGTTCGATCACGCCCTCGTTGCGTGCGCGCATCAGCGCCAGCAGGCGGTGCGAGGGAATCTTGCCGATCGGCTCGACGTGGTCGAAGTAGTCGCGGAACTTCGCGCCCTCGTTCTCCTTGCCTTCGACCACCCTGGCGCGAATCTGCCCCTTCTCCCACAGCCAGTCCCGCAGCTCGCCGACCAGGTGGGCGTCCTCGGCGATCGATTCCATCAGGATCGCGCGCGCGCCGTCGAGCGCGGCGCGCGCGTCGGCAACGCCCTTGTCGGCGTCGACGAACCGCTCGGCGAAGGTTTCGGGCACCAGCGTCGGGTCCTCGCGCAGGCCGCTGGCGAGCGGCTCCAGCCCGGCCTCGCGCGCGATCTGCGCCTTGGTGCGGCGCTTGGGCTTGTATGGCAAGTAAAGGTCTTCCAGCCGCGCCTTGGTGTCGGCGGCAAGGATCTCGTTCTGCAGTGCATCGGTGAGCTTGCCCTGTTCCTCGATGCTGGCGAGCACCGCACCGCGGCGCTCCTCCAGCTCGCGCAGATAGCGCAGGCGCTCCTCCAGCAGGCGCAGCTGAGTGTCGTCCAAGCCGCCGGTGACTTCCTTGCGGTAGCGGGCGATGAACGGCACGGTGGCGCCTTCGTCGAGCAGAGCCACCGCCGCGCGCACCTGTGCGGGCTGGGCGGCGATGTCCTGGGCAATGCGGTGTTCGATGCTGAGCATGTGATCGTGCTTCGGTGATGCAGGAAGCCGCCGATCATAGCAACCGCGCCGGCATTCGTCGGATGACTGCCGACCCGATTCCACGTCGCCGCGGAGGGGCATGCTTCATCCTGCGCTGCGGCTCAGCAGCAGCTCAGGCGTGGAAGGACCGGTCGTCCTGGCGGCGTGCCTCGCGAAAGGCGCCGGCGCGGCCGTTGAGCACCAGCGTGTTGGCGAGCATGTCGTGCAGACCCTGCTTGCGGCGCGTCCAGGCGACCATCAGGAAGCCGATCAGCAGGATCATGGCGCTGAGGATCTTGGCCGCATAGCGCCCCAGCGCGCGCGGAAAGCTGATGCGCCGGCCTTCCAGGTCGGTCACGCGGATGCCCATCGCCAGCTTGCCGACGGTCCCCTGCCAGGCCGAGCTTTCGCAGATCGCGAAATAGAGCCAGGCGAGCAGCCAGGTGAGCAGGTAGGCGGTCTGCATGGTTTCGTAGTAGTGGCCGTACGCGGCCATCGCCCGCTCGATGTCCTGGCCGGCGGAGAGCACGGTCTGCTGCAGGTGTTCCTGCGCGGCGGCATCGCCGAAGACTTTCATGATGATCGTGTTGGGGATGAACAACACGATCGCGTCGATGATGTAGGCGATGAGCCGCTTCCAGAAGCCGGCATAGTCCTCCAGCGCGGCCGTGGTGGTCGGCGGCGGCACCGCAGCGGCGGCCGAAGTGAACGGCGGCGGCGTGGCCGCCAGCGCATCGGGGAACAGCACCGAGAGCGGCTGCCAGTCGGCCAGGCCCTCGTACCAGCCCAGGTCCGCACCGGCGAGCTTGCCTTCGCGCAGCCAGGCGCGTACGTCGTCCTCCTTGTAGGGACCATGGCGCTGGCCGTCGCGGCCGATCCAGACTTCCATCCGCAAAACTCCGAAGACCTCAATGCAAGCGATGATGCCACGGGCCACCGCGCACCGCTCCCTCTCCCCTCCGGGGAGAGGAAGACGGGCGCCTCAGGCGCTGCGGCGCTTGAGGTGCACCAGCAGCAGCGAAATCGCCGCGGGCGTGACGCCGCTGATGCGCGCGGCCTGGCCGAGCGTCGCCGGCTGCGTGCGCTTGAGCTTGAGCAGCACTTCGGCGGACAGGCCGTGCACCTTGTCGTAGTCGAAGCCGGCGGGGATATCCGTGTGCTCGTGGCGGCGCTGGCGCTCGATCTCCTCACGCTGGCGCTCCAGGTAGCCGGCGTACTTGGCCTGCACCTCGACCTGCGCGGCGACGTCCTCGCGCTCGACGGCGGGGCCGAGTTCGGCCACGGCGGTGAGCTTGGCGTAGTCGAGCTCGGGCCGGCGCAAGAGGTCCAATGCGCTCGTTTCGCGACTGACGGCAATGCCGAGCCGGCGCTCGATCGCCGCGCCCAGTGCGTTGTTCGGCGCGGCCCACAGCGAAGCCAGCCGCTGTGTCTCGCGTTCGACAGCCTCGCGCTTGGCGCGCAGCGCATCGAAGCGCGCCTGCGGCACCACGCCCAGCGCGAAGCCCTGCTCGGTCAGGCGCAGGTCGGCGTTGTCCTCGCGCAGATGCAACCGGTATTCGGCCCGCGAGGTGAACATGCGGTAGGGCTCGAGCGTGCCGTTGCTGGTCAGGTCGTCGATCAGCACGCCGATATAGGCCTCGTCGCGGCGCGGGAACCAGGGCGCCTCGCCGCGCGCCATGCGCGCCGCGTTGAGGCCGGCGACCAGGCCCTGCGCGGCCGCCTCCTCGTAGCCGGTAGTGCCGTTGATCTGGCCGGCGAAGTACAGGCCGCCGATCGCCTTGGTCTCCAGCCACGGGTTGAGCCCGCGCGGGTCGAAATAGTCGTACTCGATGGCGTAGCCGGGGCGCGTGATGTGTGCGTGCTCGAAGCCCCGGATCGAGTGCACCAGCGCCAGCTGCACGTCGAACGGCAGCGAGGTGGAAATGCCGTTGGGGTAGATCTCGACGTTGTCCAACCCTTCGGGTTCGATGAAGATCTGGTGCGAGGCCTTGTCGGCGAAGCGCACCACCTTGTCCTCGATCGAGGGGCAGTAGCGCGGGCCGGTGCCTTCGATCTGGCCGCTGTAGAGCGGCGAGCGATCCAGCGCGCCGCGGATGATCGCGTGCGTGCGCTCGGAGGTATGGGAGATCCAGCAGCTGACCTGGCGCGGATGCTCCTGGCGCGTTCCGAGGTAGGAGAACACCGGCGCCGGATCGTCGCCCGCTTGTTCTTCCAGCCCGTTGAAGTCGATGCTGCGCGCGTCGATGCGTGGCGGCGTGCCGGTCTTGAGCCGGTCGGCGGCGACCGGCAGCTCGCGCAGGCGTTGCGCCAGCGTGCTCGCCGGCGGATCGCCGGCCCGCCCGCCTGCGTACTGCGCCGGGCCGATGTGGATCTTGCCGGCGAGGAAGGTGCCGGCGGTGAGCACCACCGCCCCGGCACGGAAGCTCACGCCCATCTGCGTGACCACGCCGGCGACGCGGCCGCCTTCGATGATCAGGTCATCGACGGCTTGCTGGAACAGCTCCAGGTTCGGCTGCGATTCGACCATGTGTCGGATGGCGGCACGGTAGAGCGCGCGGTCGGCCTGGCAGCGCGTGGCGCGCACGGCCGGGCCCTTGGAGGCGTTGAGCGTGCGCCACTGGATGCCGGCGCGGTCGGCCGCGTGCGCCATGGCGCCGCCCAGCGCATCGATCTCCTTCACCAGATGGCCCTTGCCGATGCCGCCGATGGCCGGGTTGCAGCTCATCGCGCCGACGGTTTCCAGGTTGTGGGTCAGGAGCAGCGTGCGCGCGCCGCAGCGGGCCGCGGCCAGCGCCGCCTCGGTGCCGGCATGGCCGCCGCCGACCACGATCACGTCGTAACGGGTGGGATGGATCATCGGAAAGACGCGTGGCAGGGCAGGGACGAAACCTGCGTATGGTAGCGCTTTGGTGCCCGCGCCTGCGCAGAATCAAGAACTTGGCACGATTGCTGCTTCACTTTCCGTGCACTTTCCATGGGCAGACGCTGCGCGACGCGCGCCGAGGCTGGGCAGACAGGGGCCCGACCGCGTACCAGGAGAGGAAGCATGACGGCGCCGCTGGGGCATCCCACGGCGCCGTCGCCTTTTGTGGCCCGAAAAAACCAAACCCCGCCGTGGGGCGGGGTTTGGCCTTGCTTAGATCTGGCGCCCGGCGGTCTCAGGAACAGGGGGAATCCAGGATGACCGTGTTGCCGGGCGCCAGAAACCGGAAAGTTGCGGGCGCCTCCGCGTTCCGTCGCGGCTGCGGGACAGATATTCCCAGTGCCGCCGTGAATAAGAAGTGACTAATTCAGGCTTTTTTTGTAAGCCATCTGACGCTGAGCGTCAGCCTTGGAGCGGCGCCAAAACCCGAATGTGACGAGGATCACGCTCTGGCACGGCGGTTGCAGAGCCCGCTTCGTCCAACCACCCATTCCCATCCGCCATGAACAACATCTTCGACTTCCAGCCGGTCTATCCCCGCCATGACCTGATGATCGAAATCGGCAAGGTGCAGATGGCGATCGAACACCTGGCCGCGCGCACCGAGCAGGAGCGCCAGCAGCTGCGTCCGCGGCTGGAGTCGCACATGGTCCGCCTGCGCAGCGCGCTGAACCAGCTGGCGGCCTGATCGGCGGTGGTGCTCACCCCTTGAGCATGTTGCCGACGATCTCGGCAAGATTGCGCGACAGTCCCTTTTCCGCCAGCCCCGCCACGGCCGCGCGCGCCAGTTCACGGCGCACCGGCTCGAGTCGCTGCCAGCCGTTGAAGGCGGTGGCCAGCCGCGCCGCCACTTGCGGGTTGAGCGCATCCAGTTCGGCCAGGCGAGCGGCGAGCAGGCGATAGCCCTCACCATCGGCGCGGTGAAAGCCGCTGGGATTGCCGCGGGCGAAGGTGCCCAGCAGCGCCTGCACTCGGTTGGGATTTTTCAAGGTGAACTTGGAATCGGCTTCCAGCGCCTGCACGCGGGCCAGCGCCGGTTCGCCCGGCAACTGAGCCTGGACCGCGAACCACTTGTCCAGCGCCAGTGCGTTGCCCGCATGGCGCTCGCGGAAACGTGCCAGCGCACCTGCCGCCTGCGGCGCTTGGCTGCGTACCAGCACCGACAGCGCGGACAGGCGGTCGGTCATGGTCGCGGCTTGATCGAACTGCGTGGCGGCCAAGGCCTGGGCCGTCGGTGCGTCGAGCAGGGCAAGCAGCTCCAGCACGCGGCGCATGAGCCGCCGCCGTGCCTGGCTGCCCGCGTCGAGCGCATTGCTGGTCTGCGCGGCCAGTGCACGGTAGCGCTCGCCGAGCGCCGGCGCGCCAATGCGCGCGGCCAGCTCGCGCTGCAGCGTCTGCCTCAAGGCGTGGATGCGCGAGGGATCGACGTTGGTCTCGCGCTCGGCCAGTTCCACCTCGCCCGGCGGCGTCAGCAGGTCGGCGAGCAAGGCCGCATCCAGCGCCTCCTGGCCGAACAGCCCGGCGAGCGTGTCGCCCCAGACGGCCAGCGCCTCGCGGCCGTTGCCCTCGTGCAGCTCGGCATAGGCGCGCCAGGCCAGTTGCTGGGCCGCTTCCCAGCGGTTGAAGCCATCGGTGTCGTGGGTCAGCAGCAAGGCCAATGCGACCGGCGCGTAGTCGCACTCGAGAATCACCGGCGCGGAGAACCCGCGCAGCAGCGAGGGCACCGGTGCCTCGCCGATGCCGCCGAATACGAAAGTCTGCTCGGCCTCGTCGAGCACGACCACTTGTTCGGTGGCGCCTCCTTGCAGCGGCAGCATGCGGCCATCCGGCGCGAACAGCGCGAGCCTGACCGGGATCGGCAGAGGCCGCTTGTCCGGCTGGCCCGGCGAGGGCGGCGTGTGCTGGCGCAGGGTCAGCCTGTACTCGCGCTGGCCGGCGTCGTAGCGGCCCTCGGCGGACAGGCGTGGCGTGCCGGCCTGGCCATACCAGGCGAGGTAGGGCGAGAGGTCGATGTCATTGGCTTCGCCCAGTGCGGCGAGGAAATCCTCCAGCGTGGCGGCGCGGCCGTCGTTGCGAGCGAAATAAAGATCCATGCCGCGGCGGAAGCCGTCCTGCCCCAGCCGCCCGGCCAGCATGCGCACCAGCTCCGAACCTTTCTCGTAGACGGTGGCGGTGTAGAAGTTGTTGATCTCGCTGTACTGGGCCGGGCGTACCGGGTGGGCCAGCGGGCCGGCGTCTTCGGGGAATTGCGCGCGGCGCAGCAGCGCGACGTCGTCGATGCGCTTGAGCGCGGGCGAGTTCATGTCCGCCGAGAACTGCTGCTCGCGGAACACGGTGAGGCCTTCCTTGAGCGAGAGCTGGAACCAGTCGCGGCAGGTGACGCGGTTGCCGCTCCAGTTGTGGAAGTACTCGTGGCCGATCACCGCCTCCACCGCGCGGTATTCGTCGTCGGTGGTGGTATCGGGGTCGGCCAGAAGGTACTTGGCGTTGAAGATGTTGAGGCCCTTGTTCTCCATCGCGCCCATGTTGAAGTCGTGCGTGGCGACGACGTGGAACACGTCCAGGTCGAAGTTGCGCCCGTAGGCCTGCTCGTCCCAGCGCATGGCGCGCTCGAGCGCATCCATTGCATATTGGCAGCAGTCGATCACGTCGGCCTCGGCCCAGATCACCAGCTTCACCTGGCGGCCGTCGGCGGCGAGGTAGTCACGCTCGATCTTCGAAAGTCGGCCGGCGACGAGCGCGAACAGATAGCTGGGCTTGGGGTAGGGATCGACGAAGCGCGCCCAGTGGCGCCCGTCCGGCAACTCGCCCGCGCCATCGGGATTGCCGCCGGCGAGCAGCACCGGGAAGCGTTCGCGGTCGGCGCGCAAGGTGACGGTGTAGCGGGCCAGCACGTCCGGCCGGTCGGGGAAGAAGGTGATGTGGCGAAAACCCTCGGCCTCGCACTGGGTCAGCAGGAAACCGCGCTCGCGCGAGCCAGACAGATACAGGCCTTCGAGCGCCGTGTTCGCCGCCGGGTGCACCCGCACGTGCGTTTCCAGCACGCTGCCGTCGCGGGCGCCAGCCACCTCCAGCACGTTGTCGCGGTAACGGTAGTGGCTCTCCTGCAGCGGCCGGCCATCCAGCATGATGGCCAGCAACTCCAGGCCTTCGCCGTCCAGCCGCAGCGGTGCTTGCTGTTGCGGGTCGCGGGCGAGCTGCAGGCGCGAACGCACCTCGGTGCTGTCGATGCCGAGGTCGAATTCCAGCTCGATTCGCTCGACCCGCCAGGCGGGTGGGCGGTAGTCGGCCAGGCGGATGGGCGAGGGGGTGGTGTCGTCGCGCGCGATCATGTGGGAGGAGCCGCAGGGGGAAGGCTCAGGCTAACATGCGGCGTTTTCGCGACCGGATCGGCCATGGCTGCCTTCGACGTCGCCATCCAATGGCTGCAAGGGCAGCCGGTGGTGGTATTGAACGACATCGCGCGTGGTCGCCGCGTGCGCATCGCCCGGCATGGCGCCTGCGTGCTGGGCATCGAGGCGCTGGCAAGCAGGCGCCGCATCGAGCTGGCCGATGGCCACCGCGACCCGGCCGAGCTCCAGGCGCGCCCGGGCTCACGCTTCGCGCTGCTGGCGCCGTTCGCCAACCGCATTGCTGACGCGCGCTATCGCTTCGGCGGTGTCGATCATGACCTCGCGCCCGGCGTTGCCGGCGCGGCGCGGGCCACCCGCCACGGTTTCGTGCGGGATGCGACGTTCGCCATCGTCACCCTGGGCGCCAATGCGCAGCGCGCCAGCGTGCTACTGGCCACGAGCATCGCGCCGCAGCCGGGCTACCCGTTCACGCTGGACCTGGCCGTGCGCTACACGCTGGCGACCGACGGGCTGACGCTGGAGACCACGCTGCGCAACGTCGGCGCCGATGCCGCGCCGGCGTTCGTGGGCTGGCATCCGTACTTCCGCGTGGGCGAGACGCCACTCGCTTCCTGGGAGCTGACGATACCGGCCGAAACCGTGATCGACACCGATGCGGATTTCATTCCGCTGCCCGGCGGGGCTGCCTACCTGCCGCTGGCGCAGGCGCCGGAGCTGGATTTTCGCCGCCCCCGCCCGATCGGCGCATTGGCGCTCAACCACACCTATGCCGGCCTGCGGCCGGACGCCGATGGCCGCGTGCGCAGCCGCCTGCGCGATCCGGCCAGCGGGATCGGCATCGCCGTGTGGCAGGAGCGCGGCGTGCTGCTCGCCTATACCGGCGATACGCTGGAACGCGACGCACGGCGCTCGCTCGCGCTGGAACCGATGGAAAGCCTGCCCGACGCCTTCAACCGGCCCGACTGCGCCGACGCCATCGCCCTTGAACCCGGTGACGCACGCACGTTCCGTTGCGGCGTGGAGATCGATCTGCCATGACCAAGGTTGTCCTGCCCACCTTCGCCCAGATCCAGGACGCCGCCGCGCGCATCGCACCGCATGCGCAGGTGACGCCAGTGCTGCGCAGCGACGCACTCGACGCGCTGGCCGGCGCGCAGCTGTTCTTCAAGTGCGAGAACCTGCAGCGCGGCGGCGCCTTCAAGTTCCGCGGTGCCTGCAACGCGGTGTGGGCGCTGGACGAGGCGGCCGCCGCGCGCGGCGTGGCCACGCATTCCTCCGGCAACCACGGCAATGCGCTGGCGCTGGCGGCAGCCACCCGCGGCATCCGTGCGCACGTGGTCGTGCCCGAAGGCGCCGTGCGCGCGAAGCTGGAGGCGATCGAGCGTGCCGGCGCGGTGCTGCACCGCTGCGCGCCGACCCAGGCCGCGCGCGAGGCCGCCGTGGCGCGGCTGATCGAGGACACCGGCGCGGTGCTGGTGCATCCCTATGCCGACACGCAGGTGATGGCCGGCCAGGGCACGATCGCGCTGGAACTGCTGGCGCAGGTGTCCGCTCTCGATGCGGTGGTCACTCCGGTCGGTGGTGGCGGGCTGGCGTCCGGCGTGGCGATCGCCGCGCATGCGCAGCGCCCGGGACTGGCGCTGTTTGCAGCGGAGCCGGTGGGCGCCGACGATGCGGCCCGCTCGCTCGCCAGGGGCGAGCGGGTCACCGACGTGGTGCCCGATACCGTCTGCGACGGCCTGCGTGCGCTGGTCGGCGAGACCAACCTGGCGGCGCTGCGCGAGCATCGCGTGGCGATCGTCACGGTGAGCGACGAGGAGGCCATCGCGGCGATGCGCCTCCTATGGCAGGAACTCAAGCTGGTGGTGGAGGTGTCCAGCGCCACCGCGTTCGCGGCCATCCTCAAGGCGGGCGAGCGCTTCGCCCGCCGCCGCGTCGGCGTGGTGCTCACCGGCGGCAACGTCGACCTGGACGCGCTGCCCTGGTAAGCCGCTAGTCGGCGGCCGCGCCTTCCAATACCGGTGCCACCGTGGCGTGGGGCACCGGCGCCGCGTGCACCACCCGCACCGGCCTGCCGGCGGCATCGAACGACACTTCGCCCGGACGCCAGCCTTCCAGCGTGCGCACCGTGGCCCAGAAGCGCTTGAACGCGGCCCAGTGCAGACCGACCAGGCCGTGGCGGTTGTCCGCGTCGACCTGCGGGTCGCCCACGCCGGTCGGGCGCACCGGCTCACCGTACAGCGCGGTGCCGAACAGCACGTCCCACATCGAGAACACCTGTCCGAAGTTGCAGTTGTGCAGGCCCGGCCGCGCCTCGTCGACCACCATGTGGTGCAGGCGGTGGAACTTCGGGTCGACGAAGCACTTTTGCAGCACCGGGCCGAAGCCCAAACGCACGTTGGTGTGCGAGAAGTTCTGCACCAGCTCGCCCAGCAGCATCAGCCAGGCGAAGTCGGTCGGCGCCACGCCGATCAGCACGCCCACGCCGGCCAGCACCATCGACTGCAGGAAACCGTCCACCAGGCTGCCGCGGTCGTTCGTCCAGCAACTCATCTGGCGCTGGCTGTGGTGCATGCTGTGCAGTGCCCACCACCACGGGATCGCGTGCTGCACCCGGTGCATCAGGTAGTACACCAGGTCATAGATCACGTAGTAGACCAGGAACAGCGCCAGCGGGTGATGCTCCAGCCCGGGCCACCAGTGCGTGATGCCCAGCAGCGAGTCGCTGCTGCCGCCCTCGTCCGCGCCACCGAAATAGTTGCTGATCGGCGTCAGCACCAGGTAGGAGAACAGCGGGAAGATGCCCAGCAGCATCAGCAGCGTGTACTGGCGATCGACGCGCGTCAGCCTGCGGTCGGTCCAGCGCTCGGCCGGCGCCAGCGTCTCCAGCGGGCGGAACACGCAGCCGATGATCGCCACCTGCAGCAGCGCGATCAGCACCGCCTCGGCGATCTCGCGCGGGTCCCCGGCAAGCTTTTCGATATGCAGCCAGGCCAGCAGCGGCACCACCGCATGCTGACTGAACCAGGTGACGAGGTCGGACCACACGTGCATAGACGAAACCGCAATGGCGAAGGCGGCAGCCTAGCCTGCCCGGCGCACCTTTCCCGGCCGTTTCAGCGCGCCGGTCACCGCCGCCAGGCCCAGCAGCACCAGCACGATGCCGGCGCCGTCGGCCGCGCTCGGCTGCTCGCCCAGGATCAGCCACGCCAGCAGCACGCTGACCACCGGCACGCCCAGGCTGGACACGCTGGCGATGGTGGTGGGCAGCCGCTTGAGTACCACCAGCCACAGTCCCCAGGCTACGCTGGAGGCCATCACGGCGCTGTAGACCAGTACGCCGGCGAAGCGCCAGTTCCAGTCGACCGGGCGCTGCGGCACCAGCAGCGCGACCGCGCCCAGCGCCAGTGCGCCGATCAGCATCTGCCAGCTCGTCAGCGAGAGCGGCGACACCGCATGTCGCCGGAACAGTCGCTTGCTGAGCACGGTGCCGGCGGCCCAGCCCACGCCGCCGGCCAGCGCCAGCACCGTGCTGAGCGGGCTGCCCAGGCCCCGGCAAGGTTCGAGGATGCACACCAGTCCCGCTGCCGCCAGCGCCAGGCCCAGCCAGTGCCGTCCGGTCGGCCGTTCGGCCAGCAGCGGCCAGGCCAGCAGCACCGCCCAGAACGGCATGCTGTAGGCGAGCAAGGCCACATGCCCGGCACCGCCTCCGACCAGCGCCCACTGTTCCAGCCCCTGGAAGGCCGCGGTCTGGCACAGGCCGATCAGCGCCGTGGGCAGCAACGGCGGCGGCCTGAGCGACTGCCGGCCGAGCAGCAGCGCGCCGAACAGCACCACGGCGCCGAACAGGTAGCGCAGCGCCGCAAAGTCGAACGGCCCGGCCCAGGTCAGCGCCTGCTTCATCACCACCCAGCTGTAGGCCCAGATCAGGATCGTGGCGGAGAGGGCAGCCAGCGCGCCGCGCAGGGGTGAAGCGTTCGACATGGGCAGGGCACGGGAAAAGGAGCGAGTGTACGCCGCGCGCTGCGCTACAGTGGCCGCCGCTTCCGGCGAGGAACCTCCATGCAACGTTGCCCCTGGGCCACCGACGACCTGCTTGGCGCCTACCACGACACCGAATGGGGCGTGCCGCTGCACGAGGACCGCGCGCTGTTCGAGTTCCTCTGCCTGGAAGGCGCGCAGGCCGGCCTGTCCTGGCGCACGGTGCTGGCCAAGCGTGAGCGCTACCGCGAGCTGTTCCATGGCTTCGACATCGAACGCGTCGCGCGCATGGGCGAGCGCGAGCTGGGCAAAGTGCTGGCCGATCCCGGCATCATCCGCAACCGCCTGAAGGTGCGCGCGGCCCGCGACAACGCCCGCGCCGCGCTCGCGGTCATCGGTGCGCACGGCAGCCTGGATGACTATCTGTGGTCGTTCGTCGACGGCGAGCCGGTCCGCAACCGCTGGCGCGATCGCAGCGAGGTGCCGGCCACGACGCCGCTCTCCGATCGCATGAGCAAGGCGATGAAGAAGCGCGGCTTCCGCTTCGTCGGCAGCACCATCTGCTACGCCTTCATGCAGGCGACAGGGATGGTCGACGACCACCTCACCGGCTGTTTCCGCCACGGACAGCTCGGCACGGCATCGTCGTAGACGTCCGAGCCGTCGCGATAACTTTCGAATCAATCGAACGCACTCGCCATTCCTGTCGTGACGGCCGTCACATGCCGTGAGGATGCCGTTAAACGGCGCTGAACGATGGCCTGCCGCAACCCTTGCGTGCGTGCCTGACGAAGCGAAGGATGCGCCGTCCCGATCACCGCAACAGGCAGGAGGTTGCCTCCGGCGATCGGATCGTCCACTCACTGGAGAGTGCCATGAACGCACGTGCCTTCACGCTTCCCATCCTTACCGCGGCCTTGCTCGCGGCGCTTGCCCTCACTCCGGCGATGGCACAGACCACACCCGCCAGCGACACTCGTGCGGCGCAGCAGCTGGCCAGCCAGTTCGATGCGTTCGCCGGCTCCGACACCAACGCGCACGCGCTGGTCAACGGCCTGCGCAGCGGCAGCGAAATCACGCTGGAGCAGACCACCACCGCGACCGACGGCACCAAGACGACTACCCAGACCACCTTCCAGCCGGTCACCGGCGCGCTGGGCTACGGCAACGTGAAGATCGCACTGTCGCTTGCCGAGGCGAGCCTTGCCGGCGCCGGCATCACCGATCCCACCGCCGCCGAAATCGCCGCTGCGCTCAACGGCGGCACGCTCACGCTGCAGGACGGCACCACCGTCGACCTCAAGGGCGTGCTCGCCGAACGCGCCGCCGGCGAAGGCTGGGGCCAGATCGCCAATGGCATGGGCGTCAAGCTCGGCGACGTGATGCGCTCGCCCAACGCCGCCACTCATGCCGCGGTCAAGGTGGAGCGGGTGACGTTCGCCCAGGGCCATGTGGTCGACCATCCGTCGGCCGCCCAGCATGTCGCCCGCGTCGACCGGCCGGAGCGTCCCGAGCGCCCGAGCCGTCCGGAACGCCCCGATCGCCCCGATCGCCCGGACCGCGCCGGTCGTCCAGGCGGCTGATTTTCTCCTGCGGCGCCGGCAGCCGTCGGCGCCGCGATTCCCACGACACACAGGAAAGACATTGCATGCGTAGCACCTTTTGCGCGGTGGGCCTGGGCCTGCTGCTGTTCGGCGCCACCGCCGCCCATGCCGACGATGGCCGCTTCAGCGTCGGCGCGGGCGCCAACTACAGCACCGGCAAGTACGGTACAGACACCTCCACCGACATCTGGTCGGTTCCCGTCACCGCCGGATGGCAGGACGACCGCTGGACGCTCAAGCTGACCGTGCCCTACATCAGCATCAGCGGCTCCGGCGACGTCATCCCGGGTACCGGCGCCGTCAGCAACGGCAATCCGCACGGCCGTGGCCGCGGTGCGGGCGGCAATGGCGGCAACGGCGGCGCCGCCGTCGGCACCGGTTCGGCCTCGGGCCTGGGCGACATCGTCGCGTCGGCCGGTTACGAGCTGCTCTCCAGCGCCGACCACAGCGCCGGCCTGGACCTCACCGGGAAGATCAAGTTCGGCACCGCCGACGAGAACAAGGGCCTGGGCACCGGCAAGAACGACTACGGCCTTGCGCTGGACGCATACAAGGTCAGTGGCGACTGGACCGTCTTCGGTGGCGTGGGCTGGATGAAGTACGGCAGCTCCCAGTACATCAGGCTCAAGAACGGATTCAACGCGAACGTCGGCGCGGGCTTCAAGGTCGGCCAGGCGGACGATGTCGGCGCCTATTACTACTATCGCGAGAAGATCGCCGAAGGCGGCGCTGCCCAGAGCGAGCTGACCGCCTACTGGAACCACAAGATCGGCGACAACTGGCGGCTGCAAAGCTACGTGATGGGTGGTCTGGCCAACGGCAGCCCGGACTGGGGCGTAGGCGCCACCGCCAAGTACCTGTTCTAGAGCGCTGGCACTGCCAGCACCCGGGACGCAACACCCAAGGCCTCTCCCGCTCGCCTGGCGGGAGGGGCCATGCCATCCGCGGCCAATCTCCGCGCGACGCGGCGACCGGTGCATCACCACGCGCTCACCACGCATGCGCTTGCATCGCCGTCGGTCCGTCATGCGGTAGGACGCGATGGCAAGACTGCGTATCGGCATTTCTGGCTGGCGCTATGCGCCCTGGCGCGGCGTGTTCTATCCGAAGGACCTGCCGCAGCGCGCCGAGCTCGAGTACGCCTCGCGCCAGGTGGCAAGCATCGAGCTGAACGGCTCCTTCTACAGCCTGCAGCGCCCCTCGAGCTACGCCTGCTGGAACGCCGCCACGCCGCGTGGCTTCGTGTTCGCGGTGAAGGGGCCGCGCTTCATCACCCACATCAAGCGGCTGCGCGACATCGACGGCCCGCTGGCGAACTTCCTCGCCTCCGGCGTGTTCGAGCTGGGCCCGAAGCTCGGACCGATCCTGTGGCAATGCCCGCCCAGCCAGCGATTCGACGAGCCGCTGTTCGACGCCTTCCTCGCCGCGCTGCCGCGCGACACGAACCAGGCCGCCGTGCTGGCGCGGCAACACGACGACCGGCTCAAGCACGGCGCGAGCGTCAATCCCGATCGCCGTCGACGCCTGCGCCACGCGTTGGAGATCCGCCACGAAAGCTTCGCCTGCGAAGCCTTCATCGCCCTGCTGCGTCGTCATGGCGTGGCGCTGGTGGTGGCCGACACCGCCGGCCGCTGGCCGTACCTGGAGGACGTCACCGCCGACTTCGTCTACCTGCGCCTGCACGGGGACCAGAAGCTCTACACCAGCGGCTACAGCGACGAGGCGCTGGAGCGCTGGGCCGCGCGTATCCGCGCCTGGTCGCAGGGCGGCGAGCCGCCGGATGCGGTGCGCGCCAGCGCGGTAGCGCCGCGGCGGCGCGCCAACCGCGACGTCTACTGTTACTTCGATAACGACGCCAAGGTGCATGCGCCGTTCGACGCAAAGTTGCTGATGCGCAAGCTGGGCCTTTAGCGGGCCGGCGCAAGGCGTTACTTGCGGCTCGCCGCCTTGGCCTGGTTCGCCTCGTGCCGCGGATCCTCGTGCAGCAGCCGGCGCGTCACGCCGTTGGTCCAACCGAAACCGTCCTGCAAAGGGTACTCGCCGCCGCCACCGCCCTCGGCGTTGTCGCCGTCGTGGGTGATCACATATTTCTCCACCAGCTTGCTCTGCTGCTTGTACAAGCTGCCGACGGTCTTCAGCCAGCGGCAGGCGATGTCATCGGCGAGCGCAATGTCGTAGTTGCGCAAGCCGCGGATGGCCATCCAGTGCAGAGGCGCCCAGCCGTTGGGCCGGTCCCACTGTTGGCCGCTCTCGAACTCGCTGGTGCCCAGGCCGCCGTCGCGCAGCAGGCGGTCCTTCAGCGCCTGGGCCGTGCGCCGAGCCTGCCCGGCGCTGGCCAGGCCCACGAACAGCGGTACTGCGGCCGCGGTATTGAGGGACTCGCGCGGCTCGTTCCGCTGCCAGTCGTAGTCGAGGTAGGCGCCGGCCTTCTCGTTCCAGAACAGCCGTTCGATCGTGGCCTTGCGCGCCTCCGCGCGCTGCTGGAATTTCTCCGCTTGCTTGCGCTGGCCGATGGCGTGGTTGAGCAGGCGGATCTGCCGCTCCAGCTTGTAGAGGAAACTGTTGAGATCCACCGGCAGGATTGACGTGGTGCGGATGGTGGAAAGCTCGCCGCCGTCGCACCAGCGGGAACTGAAGTCCCAGCCCGATGCCGCACCCGCGCGCAATTCGCGATAGACCTGGTGGGCGGGACGCTTGGACTGGCGCGCGGTCAGCACGTCCTCGCGGTAGGCTTCCTCGCGCGGCGAATCGCGGTCGTCCCAATAGCGGTTGAGCACGCTGCCGTCGTCCAGGCAGACGCAATGGCGGCGCGTGTCGCCGGGGCGGAGTTCCTCGGCACCGGCCATCCAGTAGTTGTATTCCTTGCGCAGGCGCGGCAGGTACTCGACTGCCTGGCACACGCCGTGCGCCTCGAACAGCTCCACCATCAGCGCGAACACCGGCGGCTGCGAGCGGCTCAGGTAGTAGGTGCGGTTGCCGTTGGGCACGTGGCCGTAGGTGTCGATCAGGTAGGCGAAGTTGTTCGCCATCGACGCGAGCAGGTCGCCTCGGCCGCTCTCGGCCAGCCCCAGCATCGTGAAGTAGGAATCCCAGTAATACAGCTCGCCGAAACGGCCGCCCGGCACCACGTAGTCGTTGGGCAGCGGAAGGATCGAGGCGTTGGGCGGATGCTGGTGCGGTTGCCGGGTCAGCACGTCCCACAGGCTGTCGATGTGATCCTTGAGCGACTGGCCCGGCGGCGACACATAGTGGCTGGTGTGTATCTTGGGTGGGTCGAAGTGTTCATGCACGAACTGCGCGAGATCGAAATCGTCTCCGTCGCAACGGTTGCGGTAGTCCTCCAGGATCCGTTCGGGGTCGCCGCGCGGCACGCAGTCGACGAAGGTCTTGCTGTCGGCGAACACGCCGCCCATCTGCACCGCGACGAACAGCTCCTGGTAGCGGTCGGCTGGCGTGAGGGTGTCGGCCCGGGGGACGCTGGCGGCCTTCTCCTCGTTGCGACGCTTGGCCTCGCCGCTCATTGCTCGGTGTAGTTCCACAGCAGGCCGCCGTCGACGTAGAGCGTGCTTCCGGTCATGTACGCGGCATCGTCGCCGGCGAGGAAGGCAACCGCGCCGGCCACGTCCTCGGGCGAGCCCAGCCGCTTGAGCGGAATGTTCTTGAGCAGCGCCTGCATCAGCGCCGGGTCGCCCATGAGGTGCGCGTTGATAGGCGTCTTGATCGCTCCGGGGGCGATGTTGTTGACCGTGATGCCCAGCGGGGCCAGT
The DNA here is from genome assembly GCF_035943815.1 of Frateuria sp. Taxonomy (GTDB): domain Bacteria; phylum Pseudomonadota; class Gammaproteobacteria; order Xanthomonadales; family Rhodanobacteraceae; genus Frateuria_A. The sequence goes on along the minus strand of NZ_DASZBU010000014.1, from coordinate 264,243 downwards.
TCCACCGACAGGTTGCGCATCAGCATCTTCAGGCCGCCCTTGCTGGCGCAGTAGCTGGCGAAGTGCGGGAAGGGCAGCTCCTCGTGCACCGAGCTGATGTTGACGATGCGGCCGCCGTTGCCGCGGTCACGCACGTGGCGGGCGAAGGCTTGGGTGAGGAAATAGGGGCCCTTGAGATTGACATGCATCACCAGGTCGTAGTCGGCCTCGGTGGCGTCGATGAAATCGGCCCGCCGCTCCACCCCGGCGTTGTTGACCAGGATGTCGATGCGGCCCAGGCGCTCGACCGTCTCGGCGATCACGCGCTGGTCGTCCTCCACCTTGCCGACGTCGCCGGCGATCAGCACCGCGCGGTCGCAACCGGCGGCTTCCACCTCCTTGAGCGTGCCTTCGGCGCGGTCGTTGGCGGCGCGATCTTCGACTGCCACCGCCGCACCTTCCTGCGCCAGCCGCAGCGCGATGGCGCGGCCGATGCCCTGCGCGGCGCCGGTAACCAGCGCGACCTTGCCTTGGAGCCCCATCGCGGTGCCCTTGGAAGTGATGAGGTCGCCCAGACTAGGCCGGTGCGGGTGAAGATTGCGCTTATCGCGCACCAGCACAACGCTTCGCCGACGGCCGCGCACGCTTCAGCGCAATGCCTTATTCAACGGACACCGCTGGCGGACGAAGATGCCTAGCGACGCCGCGAGCCGCGCAGGCTCGACAGCGAGAATGTGGCGATCTCGCCTTCGGGCGTGCGCCGGGCCTGGCCGGGCGGCGGGCCCCAGGCGTGCGCGGTGACCACTTCCCAGGTGGCCGGGATGCGCCCGTCCACGCGCATCGCCTCGTAGGCGGCGAGCATGGCGCGGTAGTGCGACTTGCCGGTGAGGTGGCGCTCGCGCGCGCGGTCGGCGTGGGTGGCGCCCAGGCCCTTCAATTCCTTCAGCAGCGCGCGCGGCTCGCTGTAGGTGAGCGTGTAGCGGGCCACGTCCAGCACCGGGTCGCGCAGGCCGGCGTTGATCATCGCGTCGCCCACGTCGTGCATGTCCAGGAAGCGGCTGACGTGGGAGTGCTCGTCCACCGACGCCCACGCCGCGCGCAGTTCCTTGAGCGTGTCCGGGCCGAAGCTGGAGAAGGCCAGCAGGCCGCCGGGCCTGAGCACGCGCACGCATTCGCCGAACAGCGCCGGCAGATCGTCGATCCACTGGAAGCACAGGTTCGAGTGCAGCACGTCGACGCTGCGGTCGGGCAGCGGCAGGGCGGTGGCGTCGCCGCAGACGCGCTGGAACGGGCGCAGCAGGCCCTGGTGCCGGCGCGCCGCGTGCAGCATCGGCTGGGCCATGTCGACCGCGATGACCTGCGCCTTCGGGTAACGCCTCTTGAGGAGTGCCGTGCCGCGGCCGGTGCCGGCGCCGACGTCGAGCACGCGCTCGGGCGCCTGCAGATAGAAGTCCAGACGGCCGAGCAGGTCGGCCTGGACTTCGCGCTGCAACGCGTCGTGTTGCTCGTAGCTGGCGGCTGCGCGGGCGAAGTTGCGGCGCACGCGGCTGCGGTCGAGATGGAACGCGCTCATGCCGGGGTTTCCGTGAACAGGGGCTCGAGCGCCGCGGTGACGGCGTCTGCGTGGCCGATGAAGGGGGCGTGGCCGGCATGCGGTACTTCCACGAAGCGGCCGCCGCACTGCGCAGCCGACCAGGCCATGGCCGTGGGCGGCACCAGCCGGTCGCGACGCCCGGCGATCCATACGCTGGGCACCTGCAGCCGGGCCAGGCGGTCGCGCAGGTCGCTGCGCTCGAGCAGGCCGATGCCTTCCTGCAGCACGCGCAATCCCGGCTCGCCGCGTTCGAACACTTCCGCGCGCAGGCGGCGCAGCTCGGCCTTTGGATCGGCGCTGCCCATCGCCTCCAGCGCCAGGAAGCGCTCGATGGTGGCGTGGTAGCCGGTTTCCAGGTCCAGCGCCAGCTGGTGCACCAGGGCGGCGTCGCTGCCGTGCGGCCAGCTTTCGTCGCGCACGAACTTCGGCGTGGCGCAGAGCATCGCCAGGCCGCGCACGTGGGTGGGATCGTCCAGCGCGCCGGTGAGCGCGACCAGGCCGCCCAGCGACCAGCCCAGCCAAGGCGCCGGCGGCGTGGCCGCGGCGATCGCCCGGGCAATGGCGTGCGGCTCCAGCGGCAGCCCGCAATGGCGCGAATGACCGTGGCCGGGCAGGTCGACGACGTAGAGCGTGCAGCGGTCGGCCAGTGCCTCGATCAACGGCGCGAAGATGCCGCCGTGCATGGCCCAGCCGTGGATCAGCACCAGCGGCTGCGGGCCGTGGCCGAGCGGGTCGATGTGCAGGGTCATGCGGCGCTCTCGGTTTTCACTGCAGGCAGTGCAGTGGGCTGCAGGTCCTTGTCGACCGCGCCGCGCCCGTCGAACACGAAGCAACCGCCTTCCCAGTGGCTGCCGTCCGTCTCTTCCAGGTACTTCAGGATGCCGCCCTCGAGCTGGAACACCTCGCCCACGCCCAGCGCGGACAGGTGCAGCGCGGCTTTCTCGCAACGGATGCCGCCGGTGCAATACGAGACCACGGTCTTGCTTAGGTAGCGTTCGCGATCGGCCAGCACAGCGCCGGGCAGGGCGGTGAAGCTCGCGATGCGGTAGTCGATGGCGCCGGTGAAGCGGCCGACATCGGTTTCGTAGGCGTTGCGCGTGTCCAGCAGCAGCACCTCGCGGCCGGCGTCGTCACGGCCCTGGTCGAGCCAGCGCTTGAGCGTGGCGGGATCCACCGCGGGTGCGCGCCCTTGGTGTGGCGCCACCGGCGCGCGCAAGGTGATGATCTCGCGCTTGATTCGCACGCGCAGGCGGCCGAAGGGCACCGTTTCGGAGAGCGATTCCTTCACCGGCAGGTGGGCGAAGCGCGCATCCTCGCGCAGCCAGTCGAGGAACCCGTCCACGCTCTCGCGCCTACCGGCGAGGAACAGGTTGATGCCCTCGGGTGCGAGCAGGATGGTGCCCTTGAGCGCCAGCGCCTCGGCGCGCGCTTGCAGGACCCCACGCAGCGCGGACAGGTCCGCGAGCGGAACGAAACGGTAGGCGGCGACGTTGACGATCATGGGAGACGGCGACGGTGAGCCGGCGATTATACCGGCCGGTCGCCGATGGCCCGCGGCAGCGCCGCCAGTGCGTCGAGCAGGCGGTCGACGTGCTCCTCCTCGTGCGCGGCGCTCAGCGTGATGCGCAGGCGCGCCTGGCCGGCCGGCACGGTGGGCGGTCGGATCGCGCCGACCAGCAGGCCGCGCGCCTCCAACGCCTTTGCTGCGGCCAGCGCGGAAGCGGCATCACCCAGCAGCAGGGGCTGGATCGGCGTGTCCGAGGCGGCCAGTGGCAGGCCCAGCTGCGTGGCGCCGTCGCGGAAGCGGGCGATCAGTGCGGCGAGCCGGTCGCGCCGCCAGCCGTCCGTGCGCGCCAGCCGAACTGCCGCGAGCGCAGCGGCGGCCAGCGCGGGCGGCATCGCGGTGGTGTAGACGTAGGTGCGTGCGAACTGGATCAGGCCCTCGATGAGCGGCGCCGGTCCGGTGACGAAGGCGCCATGTGTGCCCAGCGCCTTGCCCAGTGTGGCCATCAGCACCGGCACCTCGCGCATCCCCAGGCCAGCCTCGGCGACGCTGCCGGCGCCTTCGGGGCCGAGCACGCCCAGGCCATGCGCATCGTCGACCATCAGTGTGGCGCCGGCGCGCCGGCACAGCGCCGCCAGTTCGCGCAGCGGCGCGCGGTCGCCGTCCATACTGAACACGCCGTCGGTGGCCAGCAGCGCGGCCGCCTGCGGGTCGCCGGCGAGCTGGCGTGCGGCCGCCGCCGCATCGCCATGCGGATAGCGGCGCAGCGTGGCACCGGCGAGCGCGGAGCCATCGAGCAGGCAGGCGTGGTTGAGCTTGTCCTGCACGCACAGGTCGCCGCGGCTCAGCAGCGCCTGCATCACGCCCAGGTTGGCCATGTAGCCGGTGGAGAACAGCAGCGCTCGTTCGCGCCCGGTCCACTCGGCCAGCGCTTCCTCCAGTTGCGCGTGCTCGCGGCGGTGGCCGCAGACCAGGTGCGCGGCAGTGCTGCCCACGCCTTCGTCGTCGGCCACGCGCTTGAAGGCAGCGATCAGCTGAGGGTGCCGTGCCAGGTCCAGGTAGTCATTGGAGCAGAAGCAGATCAGGCGGCGGTCGCCGATCTCCAGCCAGGGGCCCTCGGCGTGGGCGACGGTGCGGGTGCGTCGCAGCAGATCGGCGTGCGCGCGTTCGGACGTCTGGATGGCCAGGCGTTGCAGCAGGCTGGCACGCGCGACTCCCTCCCCCACGGCGGCGCCGGGAGGAAGGGCTGGGGAAAGGGAAGCTTTTGCTTTTTCGGTGGTCATGAGTGGGCCAAAAGCCTCCCCCTCTACCGGCCCTCCCCCGCTGACGGGAGGAGAGGGAATGGATATGGCATCAGGCAGGTTCGCAGATGTCGGCGTGCACCGTGCCCGAATGCTCGACGATCTCCAGCGGATGCAGGTCCAGCCGCGCGAACAGGGCCCGGTCTGCGTCGACGTCGGGATTGCCGGTCGTCAGCAGCTTCTCGCCGTAGAAGATCGAATTGGCGCCGGCGTGGAAGCACAAGGCCTGCACCGCTTCGTCCATCTGCTGGCGGCCGGCGGACAGGCGCACCATCGAGGCGGGCACCAGGATGCGCGCCACGGCGATGGTGCGCACGAACTCGAACGGGTCCAGCGCGGCCGTGCCGTGCAGCGGCGTGCCCTCGACCTGCACCAGCCGGTTGATCGGCACCGACTGCGGATGCTCGGGCAGGTTGGCCAGCGCCTGCAGCAGGCCGGCGCGCTGCTCGCGGGACTCGCCCATGCCTACGATGCCGCCGCAACAGGTCTTCAGGCCCGCCTCGCGCACGTGGCCGAGCGTGTCCAGCCGGTCCTGGTACTCGCGCGTGTGGATGATCTGTCCGTAGAACTCCGGCGCGCTGTCGAGATTGTGGTTGTAGTAGTCCAGCCCCGCCTGCTTGAGAGTGCCTGCCTGTTCGCCGGTCAGCATGCCCAGCGTGGCGCAGGTCTCCAGGCCCAGCGCCTTCACCGCGCTGACGATCTGCGCCACTTTGGCCACGTCGCGGTCCTTCGGGTTGCGCCAGGCCGCGCCCATGCAGAAGCGGCTGGCGCCGGCGTCGCGCGCGGCCCGCGCGCGTTCGAGCACGGCTTCCACGCTCATCAGCTTTTCGGCCTTCACGCCGGTCTGGTAGCGCTGCGCTTGTGGGCAGTAGGCGCAATCCTCCGGACAGCCGCCGGTCTTGATCGAAAGCAGTGTGGACACCTGGACTGCGTTCGGGTCGTGGTGCGCGCGGTGCACCGTGTGCGCGCGATGCAACAGGTCGTTGAACGGCAGTGCGAACAGCGCGGCGACCTCCGCACGCGTCCAGTCGTGGCGGATGGGAGAGGCGCTCATGCAGGAACTCCGCGGGGAATGGGACAGTGTGGAAGCGCCTCCGGGGTGTGTCAACCGAACGGCATGCGATTCTGGTTGACGGGGCGGAGCCCGTGCCGTCCGCTACCATCACGCGGACCACTTCCAGCGGAGAGCCACGATGAGCGCAGGGCAGGGCAGCACCGGCAACGTGATCGCCGCGGTGTGCAGCTTCTTCATCCCGGGATTGGGCCAGCTGGTGCAGGGGCGGCTGCTCAAGGCGATCCTGATGTTCGTGCTGGCGATCGCTTTGTGGATCGTTTGGATGGGGTGGCTCATCCATCTGTGGTCGATCCTCGACGCGGCCCTCTACAAACCCGGGGAGTGATCACCGATGCGCATGGATGCGCCACTGCAGGCATGGCGCCGGTTGAACCGCTGGCTGCTGCCATGGCGCTGCCTGCTCTGCGGGGACGCTGGTGCGGACAGGCTGGACCTGTGTGCGGCATGCGCCGCCGAGCTTCCCCGCAATACCCGCTGCTGCGCGCGCTGTGCACTGCCGCTGGCGAGCCCTGCCGCCCTGTGCGGCGCCTGCCAGCGCAGGCCGCCGCCGTGGGACGCGGCCTGGGCACCGTTCCGCTATGGCTGGCCGCTGGACCGGCTGGAGGCGCGCTTCAAGTTCGGCCGCGACCTGGCGGCCGGTCGCGCGCTGGCCGAACTGTGGCGCCGTCTGCCGTCGCCGGCCGAGCAGCCTGCGCTGATCCTGCCGGTACCGCTGCACCGTGCCCGCCTGCGCCAGCGCGGCTACAACCAGGCGCTGGAGCTGGCTCGGCCGCTTGGCCGCAGTCTCGGCGTGCGGGTGCGGTACGGCCTGCTGGTGCGTGCCCGCGCCACCGCGGCGCAGAGTGAACTGGATGCGGCCGCGCGCCGGCGCAACGTGCGCGGCGCCTTCGCCGTGCGCACCGGGCACGCGTTGCCCTCCCACGTGGCCGTCCTCGACGACGTCATGACCACCGGTGCCACCCTGGCCGAATGCGTCCGCGCGCTGAAGCGCGCCGGAGCGCAGCGCGTGGACGTGTGGGCGCTGGCGCGGGCGCCCACACCGGGTCGATCGGGCTAGCGGCCATCTGCCGGGTGCTGGTGGTGCTGGCCGCTCTCACGCACCGGCGAGCCCAGGCGTCCTCATCGCGTGGCGGTCGTCTATTTCCTCCCAGGAAGCCCACTGACGCCGACGAGTGGTCGCCACCGCGGTCACCGAGATCTTCGCCAGCGGCGGCCCGATCGCGCCCGCCGGCGATCCCCGCCCTGGGCACCCGCGGCTGGATGGCTGCTCAGGGCCTATTTCACCGCCAGCGCCAGCACGATGCCCACCCACAGCGTGAGTCCCACCCAGTTGTTGTGGCGGAAAGCGGCCAGGCAGGCGTCGCGGTCGCGGCGGCGGACCAGCCACAGCTGCCAGCCGAACAGGCCCGCGGCGGCAAGCAGGGCCAGCCAGTAAGGCCAGCCCAGCGCGGCGCGCTGGCCCACGAACAGCATGGCCAGCAGGAAGGTGCCGATCAGCATCCCGAGGATCGGCACGTCGGCATCGCCGAACAGGATCGCGGTGGACTTGGCTCCGGCCTTTAGGTCGTCGTCGCGGTCGACCATCGCGTACTCGGTGTCGTAGATCACCGACCACAGGATGTTGCCCAGGAACAGCAGCCATCCGAGTGGCGGCACGGTGCTCGACACCGCGGCGAAGGCCATCGGGATGGCCCAACCGAACGCCGCGCCCAGCACCACCTGCGGCAGGTAGGTCCAACGCTTGGTGAACGGATAGACCGCCGCCAGTGCGGCGCCGGCGAAGGACAGCCTGATCGTCAGCACGTTGGTGAACAGCACCAGCACGAAGGCGAAGGCCAGCAACGCGCCGAACACGACCAGCGCCTCGCGCGGGCTCACCCTGCCGCTGGCGATCGGCCGCCCCGCGGTGCGTGCCACCTGCGGATCGAGCTTGCGATCGGCGTAGTCGTTGATTGCACAGCCGGCCGAGCGCATGGCGAACACGCCCAGCGTGAAGATCACCAGCGCGCCCCAGGGCGGAAAGTCGCCCGCGGCCAGCCACAGCGCCCACCAGGTCGGCCACAGCAGCAGCAGCGCGCCGATCGGGCGATCCATGCGGGTGAGCACGAGATAGTCGGTCGCCCTTTCGCGCCAGCGGGGCGGCAGCGGGCGCAGCAGTGCGTCGAGCACGCGGGTGGCGCGGGTGGAACTGTCCGCCGGCCGGACCGGCGTTGCAGGGGCCGAGGAGGTGCGCGGCCTGGCCGCCGGCGGTTGCGTGCGGCGCTGGCGCTTGCGGGAAGGAGGAGCCATGCGCGGGAGTTTAGCCCGGCGGCCCGCGGCGATGGCTGACGCCCCGCACGCTGCCTGCTCTCCGGCCGTACCGGGGGCGTCCCTGGAGGGACTCCTATTACAGCGGCGGCGGCTCCAGCGGATCGTCCCGTTCCAGCGGGCTGCCCAGGGGATCGCTGTCGGCGTCGCGTGCAGGGTTGGCGCTGCCAGGGCTGCGGATCTCCTCGTCGGGCCGCATTTTGCCGGGCTGCGCGATCGGCGGCTCCGGATGCTGGGGGTTGTTGGGCATGACAGGCTCCATCGGATGGGTGCACCAGCCTTGCGCAGGCGCCGTCAAGCGCGTGCAAACGGGCCGGTCCGGGCAGCGGGCGCGGGCAAGCTCAAGTGTCCACACCCGCCGGCCGATACAACCGGCGATCCGCCGCACGCCGGCGGGCTGCGCCGGGAGACGGCATGTCCGTGGCATACGAGGTTGGAATGCAAGAAGCGAGCGGCCTGGCACGGGCGCTGCCGGTGGCCTCCCTGCTGCCGCGGCCGGTCCCGTTGCAGGCACACGCCCGGCTGCTCGATTCGGTCGCTTCCTTCACCCACCACCGCGACATCGATGCGCTCGACCACAGCCTGGCGTTGTCGCTGGCGGAGCTGGCGCCAGCGCGCGAGGTGCTGCTGTGCAAGCGTGCGGCGGATGGCCGCCGGCTGGAAAGCCTGGTGCGCTGCGTCGCCGACGCGACCGGCGAGTTCGCCGTCGGCGCGTGCGACCCGGACGAACGGGACCCTTCGCTGCAGCCGGTCTGGCACTGCATGGACAGCCAGCGCAGTCACGTCGTGGCCGGCGAGGACAGCTGCCATCGGCTGTACGTGCCGATCCTGCACGAAGGCCGCGCGCTGGGGGCGCTGCAGCTGGAGAGCCACTCCACGCTTGACGGCGCGCGCGCGCTGGCGGAGGGCTTCGCGCGGATCTACGCCAACTACATAACCCTGCTCAACGAGAGCGAGCGCGACAAACTGACCGGCCTGTACAACCGGCGCACCTTCGAGCGGCACCTGCAACGGATGTTCCGACCGGTCGCCGTCGCGCGCCGGCCGCAGGAACGCCGCGCGCCGGGCCCTGGTACCCCGGCGGTGTGGCTGGCGATCTTCGACATCGACCATTTCAAGCGCATCAACGACACCTACGGCCATATCTACGGCGACGAAGTGATCCTGCTGCTGGCGCAGCAGATGCGCACCTGCTTCCGCCAGGACGACGTGCTGTTCCGCTTCGGCGGCGAAGAGTTCGTGGTGCTGCTCAGCGGGCACGACGAGGCGGAAGTGCGCGGTGCCCTGGAGCGCTTCCGCGAGCGCGTGGCCAACTGCGTGCTCCCGCAGGTAGGCCGCGTGACCGTGAGCGTGGGCTATGCGCTGGCGGCAGCGGGCGACTATCCCGAATCGGTGATCGACCGTGCGGACAAGGCGCTCTATTACGCCAAGGAACACGGTCGCAACCGCACCTACGGCTACGAGCAGCTGGTCGCGCGTGGCGACTTGGCGGCGGAGGCGGTGAGCACCGGCAGCGTCGACCTGTTCTGAACGCCCCGATGGCACGCCCCCGGCCCTTCCACCGTCGGGGAGAGACTCGGCGTGGGCAACGAGTTCCCGAACTAGCGGGCCATTGCATCGGCGTCGCCCGCTTGCACGCCGACCACGCACACCTTTGGTCACCGCCGTTCCGTCATGCGCGCGCGTCCGGCGCGTGTTCGACCTCCAACACGTCGACCAGCCGGCGCGCCTTGTGCACCAGCCTATCCAGCGGGCGTCGCCGCGCACTTCCAGCACCATCCGTGCGATCGCCGGAACGCCGGATCGTCGGTGGCGCACACGCTGAGCGCGTCGATGTCGCAGCTGCGGGTGGCAAACAGTCCCGCCACGCGCAACGGCGTGTCCGCCTCGTTCTGCAACAGGACGGAAAGCGTGCGCGGCATGACGCGACCGGCCCGGGCGCGTCAGGCACTTTCTATGACGGTTCGTTCCATGCATCGGTGCGGCCGTCTGGACATCCGGGCGTCCGCAGCCATTGCATGAGCGAGCCGTCCTCTGCTGGCATCGGCGCTGCCTGTGACGGGCGATGGAGCATCGCGCCGAGTGCAGGTGGCACGGCGACGGGTCGGCCGAGCAGGGGCTCCAGCACGGTTTCGAACTTGGCCGGATGCGCGGTGGCGACCACCGCCCATGCCCGGCCGTCGCACGCGGGTTCGCGATCGAGCACGGCCAGCGCGGCGGCCGTGTGCGGGCAGACGAGTTCGCCATGCTCGCGGGCGTGGCGAAGCAGGGTGGCGCGCAGGGTGGCGTCGTCGAAGCCGTCGGCGCGCAGGGCGCGGCGCAGGGCATCGTCATCGCCGTGCCAGGTCCAGCGCAGGCGCTCGAAGTTGCTGGGTGCGCCGACGTCCATGGCGTTCGCGATCGTGGCGACGGCCCCGCGCGGCCGATAGTCGCCGCCGGCGAAGAACTCCGGCAGGGTGGCGTTGGCATTGCAGGCCAGGCGCACCTCGCCGATGGGCAGGCCCATGGCGCGCGCCCACAGGCAGGCCAGCGCGTTGCCAAGGTTGCCGGTGGGCACGATGAACTGCAGTGGCGTGCCGTGCCTGCGCCACCAGCCGAGCGCGGCGTGCGCGTAGTAGCTCATCTGCGGCAGCAGGCGGCCGAGGCTGATGCTGTTGGCGGAGCTCAGCGGCACCTCGCGCTGCAGGCGAGCGTCGTTGAGCGCGGCTTTGACCATGCGCTGGCAGTCGTCGAAGCTGCCGGCCACGCGCAGGGCCTGCACGTTACCGCCGAAGCTGCCCAGCTGGTGGGCCTGGCGAGGCGAGACGCGGCCATCGGGATAGAGGATCGCCACGCGCACGTCCGTCTGGCCGTGGAACGCCGCGCCGACGGCGGCGCCGGTGTCGCCTGAGGTAGCGACCAGCACGGTCAGGGGCGGCGCGTCCTTATCTCGCAAGCGGCGCAGGCAGGCGGCGAGGAAGCGTGCGCCGAAATCCTTGAAGGCGGCCGTGGGGCCGTGGAACAGCTCCAGCAGCAGCGCGTCGGGCCGGGCGAGCGGGCGCAGCGGTGCGTCGAAGGTGAAGACCTCGGCGCAGATCGCGGGCAGTGCGTCGGCGAGCGGGTCACCGGCGAAAAAGGGCGCCAGCAGGGTGGCGGCGGTGGCGGCGAGATCGCCGTGCGGCTCGAAGGCGGCCGGGGCGATCGTGGGCAGCCGCTCGGGTACATAGAGGCCGCCGTCGGGCGCCAGGCCGGCAGCGATCGCTTCGCCCAACCCGGCGGCAGGCGCCTGGCCGCGCGTGCTCAGGTAGCGCAGCGCCCTCATGCCACCAGTTCCGCGCCGGGGCCGTCGATGGGTCCGACCAGTACGTCGCTGGCCAGGCCGGCCTCGGCGAAGGCCGCATGCATCGCGGCGGCGGCCGCCTGGGCGGACGGCTCGTCCTCGAACCAGCCGAACACGCTGGGCCCGGCGCCGGAGATGCTGGCGCCCAGCGCGCCGTGGTCGAGCGCGGCCTGCTGCACGCGGGCGAAATGGGGCACCAGCGGCGCGCGGCGCGGTTCGACCAGCACGTCCTTCAGGCCCTCGCGCACCAGCGCGGCGTCGCCGCGCCAGCAGCCTGCGATCACCAGCGCCAGGTTGGCGCTCTGCGCCACGAACTCGTGCAAGGCGTAGGCGCCGGCCAACGCCTCGCGCGCCTTGCGCGTCTCCAGCACGTAGTGCGGATGCACCAGTGCGCAGTGCCAGTGTGCGGGTACCGGGATGCGCACCAGCCGCGCGGCGGTGGCCAGCACCAGCCCGCCGAGCAGCTGCGGGCCGACGTTGTCGCCGTGGCGGCCGCCGCTGGCCACCGCCTCGCCGTCCATGGCGAAGCCATATAGCGCCTCGCGCGGCAGGGGTTGGTCCAGCAGCGCGTTGGCGGCGACCAGCGCGGCCACGCAGGAGGCGGCCGAACCGGCCATGCCCGAGCCCAGCGCGATGCCCTTGTGCAGGGTGAGCTCGAAGCCGTGCTCGAGCTTCAGCGCCTGGCGCAGCGCGATCAGCGCGGCGCCGGCGGTATTGCGTTCGGCCGCCAGCGGCAGCTCGCGCACCACGCCTCCGATGGCGGCGATGCGCACCAGCGGTTCGTCGATGCGCCTCACCCGTGCGCGGTCGCCGGCACCGGCCAGGGTATGGCCGAGGATGTCGAAGCCCACGCCCACGTTGCCCACGCAGGCGGGGGCGAAGGCGCTGGCGATGCGGACGGACGACATGGGCGGTTCCTCGATGATGTTCATGCGCGCGCTCCCTGGGCTTCGGCGATGCGCAGCACGTCGGCGAACACGCCGGCTGCGGTGACCTGCGGTCCGGCGCCGGGGCCTTGCACGATCAGCGGATTGTCGCAGTAGCGGGCGGTGCGCAGTTGCACCACGTTGTCGGTGAGATGCGTGTGCGCGAACGGATGCCCCGCGGGGAGCAACTGGAGCCGGACCTTCGCATGGCCGTCCGCGTCCAGGCTGGCGACGTGGCGCAGCACCCCACCGGCCGCGCGCGCCTGCCCCAGACGCTCGGCCAGTGGCGCGTCAATCTCGGCCAGGGCGCCCTGGGCGAGCCGCGCCAGGAACGCATCGGGCGGGAGCGAAGCCAATGCCGCCGGCACCAGGCTTTCCACCTCGACCTCCTGCAGCGACAGCGGCCAGCCGGCCTCGCGGGCGAGTATCACCAGCTTGCGCGCGACATCCGTGCCGGCGAGGTCCTCGCGCGGGTCCGGCTCGGTGTAGCCCAGCGCGTGGGCCTGGCGCAGCAGCGTGGAGAACGGTTGTGTCCCGTCGTGCCGGTTGCACAGCCAGGCCATCGTGCCTGAAAACATGCCGTCGATGCCCTGCAGCGTGTCGCCGGTGTCGAGCAGGTCGCGCAGGGTCTGGATCACCGGCAAGCCGGCGCCGACGGTGGCCTCGTAGCGCCAGCGGGCCGAGCCGGCGGCGGCGGCGTCGCGGATGGCCTCCCAGCGCGCGAGCGGGCCGCTGCCGGCGAGCTTGTTGGGCGTGACCACGTGCAATCCCGCCGCCAGCCAGCCCGCATAGCGGTCGGCGATAGCCTCGCTGGCGCTGCAATCGACCAGTACCGCGATTCCCTCGATGCCGCGCACGTGGTCGGCGAAGGTGTCCAGCTCGGCGGGTCGCCAGACCTGTGCGCCGCTGCGGCGGTTCAGTTGCGGATCGTCGCAGTCGAGCCACATGCGGTTGCGGGTCGCCACGCCGCGCAGCTGCAGCGCGAGCCCCGCATGGACGGCGAGCCGGTCGCGTGCCATGCACAGCTGGTCGAGCAGTGCGGTGCCGACCCGCCCGGGGCCGATCACGCCCACTCCCAGCGGGCGGGCGGCAGGCCGGATGGCCGCATGCGGCCGCGGGATCGACGATGGGATCGGTGGCGCGAGGATGTCCATGTAAGCCTCCTGGTGGAGGCCCCTGGGCCCGTGCGACGGATCGGATGGATGCTGCAGCCCGGCCCGCCTCATCGAGGGCGGGGCCGTTGCGGGATGAAACCTATGCGCGCACGGTCACCCACCCGGACCGGGTAGTGGTCGTGGTGGTCATGGTCGTGGCGTTGGTGTGCCGCACGCTGGCGCCGGCCCACGCGGCAACCCCCGGCAGGGCCGGGGCGAAGGGCGGGCGAGCGTGGGTGCACAGCGGCGACATGCGGGCGACCTTAGCGAGCGCGGCGCGGCGGCGTCAATCGAGCGGATGTGAAGTGGACGGAAGGCTCCGGCGCGAGCGCTGCCCAGCCACCCATCGGCAGCCTCCCCGCCCGGCGAGGGAAGGACCGCGCGTGGATGCAGCCGCGCCGAGCTTCAGCGGGCGAGGTCGATCGCGTAGGTCGCCGTGCCGTCGCCGTGGTCGCGCAACTGCGTAATGCCCTTCAGGTCGTCGGCCGTGGCGATCGCCTGCTTGCCGCTGGCCGCGGTGAAGGTGATCGGACCGCGGGCCTTCAGCGGCGCGAAACGCCAGGCGTTCGCGGGCAGCGCCGTGCGCTCGAGCGTACCGGTGCGCTTGAGCCAGGCGGCGACGATCTCGCGCACGCCATCCTGCGAGGCCAGCACGGTGTTGCTGCCGTCCAGGCCGGGGAAGTTGCCGCCGCCGCTCGCGCGGTAGTTGTTGGTGGCGACGATGAAACTCTGCCCCGCCGAGACCGGCTTGCCGCGATAGCTGAGCGACACGATGCGCCGGCCCGCCGGGCGGGCGACGTCGATCACGTAGGCCAGGTCGCCCTGGATCTGATCGAAGTTGAAGCCCGGCATGCGCGTATTGATCAGCGGTTGCTCGCCGGCGCCGGCCGGATCGATGCGGTTGAAGCGCTCGGCGGACTTCTCCAGCCACGCCTTCAGGCCGGCGCCATCGATCTTCACCGCCGCCAGCGTGTTCGGATAGAAGTACAGGTCCGCCGCGCTGCGCAGGGTCAGCGGCCCGGCCGCCACGTCGGTGTAGTCCTCCGGGCCACCGAAGCCGGTGCGGAAGGCGGCCGCGGCCGAGAGCACCGGCACGCCGGCCAGTTCGGGATGCAGCTTGGGCAGCTCGCGCTCGACATAGTCGCGCTGCGCGGCGTTGACCACCGCAAGCGCGGTCATGTCGCCCTCGTCGGCGAAGTAGCTGGTCAGGCGCACCGTGCTCTGGCCGATCGGCGTGTCCACGTAGGCCACCGCGGCGGCGTGGGCCTTGGCCACCAGCGGGGCGATCGCCGGGTCGGCGGGTACGCACTCGTTCTTCTTGGGGCAGATCGGGCGCACTTCGCTGCGGGTGTCGGCACGGTCCACGACCCAGCGGCCGCCGGTGCGCGCGAGTGCGAGCTTGATGACCCCGAGGTCCTTACCGAAGAAGCCGCCCATCACCGCCGGCTTGCCGCGCACAAAGCCGCGCACGGCGTCGACGTCCGCCATGCCGGCGTAGTGCGGCCCGGGGAACTCGGTGTGCGAATGGCCCAGCAGCAGCACGTCGATGCCCGGCACGCCGGCCAGGTACCAGCCGCCGTTCTCCATCTGCGGGGTGTAGGGATGGGTGTCCAGGCCGCCGTGCAGGATCGCCACCACCAGGTCCGGGTGCTGCGCCTGGATCTGCGGCAGGTAGCGCTGCGCCGCCTCGACCACGCCGCTGACGGTGACCTTGCCCTGCAGGTTGCGCTGGTCCCACTGCAGGATCGGCGGCGGCGTGAAACCGATGATTGCCACCTTCAGCGGCGCCCGGATGCGGCTGCCGTCGCTGGTGTAGGCCTCGATGGTCTTGTCCACCATCGTCCATGGCTTGAACACCGGCTGGCCGCTGTGGGCGTCGAACACGTTGGCCAGCACCAGCGGAAAGTGCGGTCCGGCGCAGCGCGGCGTGCGCTTGCCGCCGATGTCCATCGGCGTGCCGGTCACCTGCGAGAGGAACGGCAGGCCGTAGTTGAACTCGTGGTTGCCGGCGGTGCCGCCGTCGTAGCCAAGCACATCCATGGCCTGGTAGATCGCCAGCTCCTGATCGCAGCCGACGGGCGAGACCAGCGCTTGGTAGTCGGCCAGTACGGTGCCCTGGATGGTGTCGCCGCTGTCGAACAGGAAGCTGTTGGGAAACTCCGCGCGGGCGCGGCGGATCAGCGTGGCGGTGCGCTCGTAGCCGACGCTGGGATCGTCCTTGGCCTTGAAGTAGTCGTAGCCGAGGACGTTGGAATGGACGTCGGTGGTCTCCAGGATGGCCACGTCCGCGCGCGCTCCCTCCGGCGCCATGGTTGGGCGGGACGCGCTGCCGGCGCAGCCGGCGAGCAGGGCGGTGGCGAGCAGGAGGAACAGCGGGCGCAACGACATCGGGGGCAACATCCGGCGGACGACAGGGCGGGCAACGTAGCAGATCGGTGCGACGAAACGGCACCGTCCGCGCCGCGTCCCTTACATGGCGACGGGATGGCGCTCTCCGCCGATCCAGGTCTCGCGCACCATCAGCGCGTCGTCCAGCACGGCGAAGTCGGCCCTCTGGCCCGGGGCGATGCGCCCGTGGGTCTGTTCCAGGCCCAGCCATTCGGCCGGATAGGCGCTGGCCATGCGCGCGGCCTCCGGCAGCGTGAGTCCGAGCAGGTTGACGCTGTTGCGCACGGCGCTGGCCATGTCCAGTGCGCTGCCGGCGAGCACGCCGTCGTCGCTCATGCAGATGCCGTCGCGGGCGGTGATGGTCTGGCCGTTGAGCACGTAGTCGGGCCGCGAGCCGCCTACCGGCGGCATCGCGTCGGTGACCAGCACGCACTTGCCCGGCGGCTTGGCGTTGATGGCGATGCGCAGGCTCGCCGGATGCACGTGGTGGCCGTCGACGATCAGGCCGCACCAGCTTCCCGCATCGTCCAGCGCCGCCCCGACCACTCCTGGCTCGCGGCTGGTCAGCGGGGTCATCGCGTTGTAGAGGTGGGTAAAGCCGCATACGCCGGCATCGAGCGCGGCGCGGGTGGTGGCGTAGTCGGCGGCGGTGTGGCCGGCGACCACGCGCACGCCGGCCGCGGCCAGGCGCGCGATGAACGAGAGCTCCACCCGCTCGGGGGCGAGCGTGAGCATCACCACGCCGCGGCGCTGCGCGGTGAGCGCGAGCAGGTCGTCGGCGTCCGGTGCACGGAACAGCGAGGCATCGTGGATGCCCTTGCGAGCCGGCGCCAGAAACGGCCCCTCGACATGGATGCCCAGGATACCGGGCACGCCCTGCGCGATCGCCGCATCGACCGCATCGAGCGCGGTGCGCATCTTGCGGGCGGTGTCGGTAATCAACGTGGGCAACAGGCCGGTGGTGCCGTAGCGGCGGTGCGCGATGGCGATGCCACGCAGCGTGTCGACGGTGGGCGCGTCGTTGAACAGCAGTCCGCCGCCGCCGTTGACCTGCACGTCGATGAAGCCCGGCAGCAGCAGCGCGCCGGCAAGGTCGTGGCGCTGCGCCTCGCGCACGCGCGCGTCGTCATCGGCAGCCAGCGCGAGCACGTGGCCGTCGCGTACCAGTACGGCCACGTCGTCGCGCAGGCCGTCTTCGGTCAATACCCGACCGTTGAGCAGGGCGAGCAGGGGCTTCATAGCGTCTCCGTGACCTTGCGCAGATGCGGCGGCACGTCCGGATCGTAGCCGCGCGCCAGTGAAAGCCCGCTGGCGGCCCGGTAGAAGCTCTGCACCGCGACCAGCGGCGTGGTGATCGCCGGCACGCCGGCCGGCATCGGCAACGCGTCGGGGCCGCTCACGCCGGGCGCGGCCACCCACACCCGCGCGCCTCGCGCGCGGAACTCGGCGGCCAGGTCCAGGGTGTTCTCCAGCGTGCCGTCCTCCTGCGCAAGCACCAGTACAGGGAAACCTTCGCCGACCAGCGCCATTGGTCCATGCCGAACCTCCGCCGCGCTGAACGCCTCGGCGTGCAGGCCGCAGGTCTCCTTGAACTTCAGCGCCGCTTCCAGCGCCGCGCCGAAGCCGTAGCCGCGGCCCACCACGAACAGGTTGTGCACCGTGCGCAGGCCCTCGCCGAGCGGGCGCCAATCCATGTCCCAGCCCTGGCGCAGGTCGCCGGGCAGGCGGTCGAGCGCGGCATGCAGCGACTCCTCGCCGCTCCAGCAGGCGGCCAGCTGCAGCACCGCGGACAGGGTGGCGAGATAGCTCTTGGTCGCCGCCACACTCCGCTCGGGACCGGCGCGCAGCGGCACCACCGTATCGGCCATACGGGCGAGCGGGGAATCCTCCACGTTGACCAGCGCCAGCACCTGCGCACCGGCAGCGCGCGCGGCCTCGGCGCTGCGCAACAGGTCCGGACTCTTGCCTGATTGCGAGACGGCGACGAACAGCGTGTCCTGGAGATCCAGCGGTGCGTCGTAGATCGAGCTGACCGAGGGCGACGCGGAGGCGGTGACCACGCCCAACCGCGTCTCGAACACGTATTTGGCATAGGCGGCCGCATGGTCGGAGCTGCCGCGCGCGCAAGTGACGATGCAGCGCGGCGGCCGTGCGCGCAGCCGCTCGCCCAGCGCGGAAAGCAAGCCGGCGTTGGCGTCCAGCTGGTGGGCGATCACGTCGGCGGCGGCATGCGCCTCCTGGTACATCAAGGTGTCGTCGGACGATTTCATGGGGAGTCCGCAAAAGCGTGGTGGTGTTCCCTTTCCCGCCGGGAGAGAGCGCCCGGCAGGGCGGGAGAGGATGTGGTGGAGCGGGTACGCGAGCTTGCGGCGGCCCATGGGCTTCGCTTCGCTGCGCGCAGAGCGAACATCTCTGTTGATCGTGCCCTCCCGTGCTGGACTAACGGCGCGCTCTCCACCGTTCGCCCCGGGCGTAGGCCCGCAAAGCCAAAATCGAAGGTCAGGATGCCCGCAGCAAGCGGACTTCAGCTCTTCCGCGGCGGCGCGGTGGACCCGCGCACCACCAGCTCCGGCACGAAGCCTTCGTTGGCCGCGTCCGGCGCTGGCTCGCCTTGCTGCAGGTCGGCCATCAACCGCAGCGCGGCGTGCCGGCCGATCTCGGCGGTCGACTGCCGCGCGGTGGTGAGCGCCGGCCAGGCCTGCTTGGAGAACGGGTTGTCCTCGAAACCGGCGATCGAAAGGTCCCATGGCACGTCCAGCCCGGCCGAGCGCGCCGCGGCCAGCACGCCGGCGGCGATCTCGTCGTTGCTGCCGAAAATGGCGGTGGGCGGCTCCTTCAGCGCCAGCAGCTTGCGTGCGCCGCGGAAGCCGTCGTCGAAGGCGTAGCGCCCAGGCAGGATCAGCTTCTTGTTGAGCGGCAGCCCGTAGTCCTTCAATGCATCGGCATAGCCCTGGTAGCGCTCGGGGCTGGAGCGGTGGTGCGGCTCGCCCCACAGGAAGCCGATGCGCGTGTGGCCGAGCTGGATCAGGTGCTCGGTGATCGCGTAGGCTGCGTCGCGGTCGTCCACCCATACGCACGGCGAGCCGTCGGCCGGATCGGTGCGCGCGGCCAGGATGCGCACGAAGGCGATGTCGTGCGCTTTCAGGGTGGCGATCAGTTGCGGCTGCTCGGACATCGGCGGCGCCAGCACCAGCCCCGCCAGGCGCGAGCGGCGCACCAGCGCGCACAGCTCCTCGGCGAGCTTGGGCGAGGTCGAGTCGCAGGGATGGATCTGCAGGCCGAAGCCGCGCTCGCGGCAGGCCGACAGCACGCCGTTCTGCATGCTGATGACGTAGTGCGCGTTCGGGTTGTCGTAGACCAGGCCGATCGCGTAGGAGTGCGCGGCGCGCAGGCTGCGCGCGGAGAGGTTGGGGCGGTAGCCCAGCGCCTCGATCGCCCGCTCGACCTTCTCGCGCGTGTCCTCGCGTACCGACGCCTCGCGGTTGATCACCCGCGACACGGTCTTCAGCGACACGCCGGCGCGCTTGGCGACATCCTTGATGGTGGCGTGCAGCAAAGACGGCGTCTCCGGGGATTGGGCGCGCCATCCTAGCCCAGCGCCGCGCCGGCGTGGCGGCGCCCTCACTTCGCGCGCGCGCCATCGTCGTCACGCAGGCCCACGCGGTGCCCGCGCAGGCCGTAGAACAGGATGTAGAGATAGCAGGGGACCATCAGCGCGACGAACACGGCCTGGAAGCCGAAATGTTCCTTCAGGTGCGCATACAGCTGCGGCACCACCGCGCCGCCGGCGATGCCCATGATCAGCAGCGCCGAGCCGGCCTCGGTGTGCCGCCCCAGCCCCTTGATCGCCAGCGGGAAGATCGCCGGCCACATCATCGCGTTGGCGAAGCCCAGCGCCGCCACGAAGCCCACCGACAGGTAGCCCTGGGAGAGGTAGGCGCACAGGCTGAAGAGCACGCCCAGCACCGCCGACACCGCCAGGTAGCGCTGTTGCGAGATGAAGCGCGGGATCAGCACCAGCCCCGCCACGTAGCCCAGCAGCATCCCGCCCAGGGTGAACGCGGTGAAGAATTTGGTCTGGTCCAGCGGCAGGTGGAAGCCGGTGCCGTAGGTGCCGATCGCATCGCCCGCCATCACCTCCACGCCTACGTAGAGGAACAGGCACAGCACGCCCAGCCACAGGTGCGGAAAGCCGATGATGCTGGTGTCGGCATGACCGGTCCCCTGCTCGCTGTTGGCGCTGGCAGGGCGTACTTCCGGCAGTGACGAGCGCAGGATCCACACCGCCAGCAGCACCAGCAGCACGGCCATGCCCAGGTAGGGCGCGTGGATCTTGGCGGCGAACGCGTCGAGCAACGCCTCGCGGACCTGCGGGGAGGACGCGGCCTGGACCTGGGCGTCGATGTCGCCGATGCCCGAAAGCACCAGCGAGCCGATCACGATCGGCGCCAGGATGCCGGCGAACTTGTTGCAGATGCCCATGATGGCGATGCGCTGGGCGGCGCTCTCGATCGGTCCCAGGATGCTGATGTAGGGATTGGACGCGGTCTGCAGCAGCGACAGCCCCGCGCCGATCACGAACAGGCCGGACAGTGCGCCGGGGAACACCCGCATGGTGGCGAACTGGCCGAATGCCAGCGCACCGGCCGCCATCACGAACAGGCCCAGCGCCATGCCCTTCTTCATGCCGGTGCGCCGCAGCACCGCCGACGCCGGCAGCGAGAACACCAGGTAGGAGATGTAGAACGCGAACGGCACCAGGAATGCGTAGACGTCGGCTACCTGAAAAGCCAGCTTGACGAAGGTGATCAGTGGTCCGTTGAGCCAGGTCACGAAGCCGAAGATGAAGAACAGGAGGCCGATAACCAGCATCGGCCCCACCGTCGAAGGCCTGGGCCGGTCGGCCGCGAGCGTGGTGGACGACATGGACGGCTCTCCTCTCGTGCGCGCTATGCGATGCGAGCGCCGCCCCTTGCGGTCACTCCCCCGGCCGGCTTTATGGGCCTTGCGGGCCAACGTTGTCAATTTATGTCCGCGTTTGACCTGCCGTCTGGCCGCTCGATCGATACCCAACCGATGGCCTATGCGATGTTTTCTTGGTGCGGCGCATCACCCGCTGGAGGCTTGTCTCTGAGTTCGCAAAACGGCCAAATGTAGCCATTTAAACGCTCGTTTTCGTAGGACGAGGCAGCTACCGCGACGGGCAGTGTTGCGGTGCGTGAAACGGGTTCGCCGAAATGCCGCCGGAACGCGTTGACAACGTTGTCATGGCTGTCCAGACTCCGGCCCGCCCACGCCTGGTACGTCGGGCGGATCGGGGATAGGGAGCAATCGCGTGGCCGAGGTCGCCAACCCAAGGAGTGCGCCCCAGCGCCTGCAGCAGGAAGCCCTGCTGCTGGCCGCCGACGTCGGCGGGACGCATGCGCGCGTGGGCCTGGTCAGCCGACAGCCCAATGGCGCCAGCCCGGTGACCGTATTGCGCTACCAGCGCTACGCCTGCGCGGAATGGCCCAGCCTCACCGCGGTGCTGCAGCATTTCGTCACCTATCTGGATGCGCCGGCGCCAATCGGCCAGTGCGTGGTGGCCAGCGCCGGCTACGTGCTGGACGACGCCATCGTCAACGACAACCTGGCATGGCCGGTGTCGATCCGCGACATCCGCGACAGCCTGGCGCTCGACCAGCTGGCGGTGATCAACGATTTCGAGGCGGTCGCTTGGGCGACCCAATTCCTCACCGACGCCGACACGCTGCCGGTGATCGAGGCCAGCACGCCGCCCCAGCGTGGGCCGGTGCTGGTGATGGGTCCGGGTACCGGCCTGGGCTCGGCGGTGCTGCTGCCGGGCCAGCCGCACGCGACGGTGCTCGCCACCGAAGCCGGGCAGATCGCGCTGGCGCCCGGCACCGAGCGGGAAATCGAGATCCTGCGCCTGTTCGCGCGCGAGCGCTCGCACGTGCCATTCGAATACGCGCTTTCCGGGCCGGGCCTGCGCAATCTCTACCGCGCCATCTGCAGCCTGCGCGGTACGAGCCCCGCGCTCGCCCAGCCCAACGCGATCACCCACGCGGCGCTCATGCAGACCGATGCCGCGGCGGTGGAGGCGCTGGAGGTGTTCTGCGGGCTGCTGGGCAGCTTCGTCGCCGACCTGGTGCTGCTCTACGGCGCACGCGGCGGCGTGTTCCTGGCTGGCGGGATCCTGCCGCAGATCCGCCAGCTGCTGATGGCCAGCCATTTCCGCGAGCGCTTCTTCAACAAGGGCGTGATGCGCCCGTTCCTGCAACAGGTACCCGTACGACTGATGGAGCACGGCCAGCACGGCGTGATCGGCGCGGCCGGCATGGCCATCGCCGGCCATGCCGCGACCGGATGAGTTTGCTGTCAACCCAATCGAACCGGGCGCGAGCCCACACAACCAGCAGCGCCCCAACCATCGCACGGCGCTGGATCTCTTGAGGGGAGGATGACCATGTCGCACCGCAAAACGCTGTTAGCCGCAAGCATCGTCGCCAGCCTGTGCCTCGCCGGCACGCTGCACGCCCAGGACGCCATCCAGGGCACCCAGAACACCCGCTCGACGCAGGCCGACAAGGCCAAGGCCAAGGAGCTGGCCACCGTCACCGTCACCGGCATCCGCGAGTCGACGCAGAAGTCGATCGACATCAAGCGCGGGGCCAATTCCGTGGTGGACGTGGTCACCGCCGAGGACGTCGGCAAGCTGCCGGCGCACAACGTGGCCGACACGCTGCGCGCGTTGCCCGGCGTGGACATCAGCTCGTCCAGTGCCCAGGAAGGCGGCTTCGACGAAGCCGACCGCATCAGCCTGCGCGGTACCGCCCCGAGCCTGACCCAGACGCTCATCAACGGCCACACCGTGGGTACCGCCGACTGGTTCGTGCTCAGCCAGGGCAACACCGTAGGCCGCAGTGTGAGCTACACCCTGCTGCCGTCCGAGATCGTCAGCCGCGTGGAAGTGCACAAGTCCTCCGAAGCCCGCTTCCAGGACGGCGGCACCACCGGCAACGTGGACATCATCACGCGCAAGCCGTTGGACTTCGACAAGCAGTACACCGCGGACGCCAGCATCGGCGGCGTGTACTCCAGCACGGCATCCAAGACCGACGGCCAGTTCGCCGGCCTGTTCAACTACAAGAACGACGACAGCACGTTCGGCGTCCTGGCCCAGGTGTTCGACGAAAAGCGCCACCTGCAGCGTGAAGCCCAGGAGCTTCCCAGCGGCTTCACCCAGATCACCGCGACCAGCCCGGTGGCGGCGACCAATCCCGACCTCGTGGGTGTGTACATTCCCTCGCTGCTCGGCTCGACGCTGTTCACCCAGACCCGCACGCGCAAGGGCGGCCTGCTGGAGGCCCAGTTCCGGCCGAGCAAAGACCTCACACTGGGCCTGAGCGGCTTTTACTCCAGGCTCGACGCCGACAACTACAACCGCAACTACATGTTGTGGGCCGGCAACTGGGCCATGACGCAGGCGCCGAACCCGGGCTACACCGTGCAGAACGGCGTGCTCACCAATGCCACCTACGCCGGCGTGGCGGGCACCCCCTACACCGTGTACGACATGATCGCGCGCAAGTCCCAGGCCAAGACCTACTACTACACCGCGGACGCCGACTGGAACGTGTCGGACAACGTGACGGCGACGTTCCAGGCGGGCACCACCAAGGGAACCGGCACCACGCCGAAACAGTTCATCGCCGAAGTCACCGACAACTACGGTGGGGGCGCCAGCTGGCAGACACATGGCGCCGGCTCGCCGGTGGACTGGAGCGTCGGCGGCGACGGCAGCCTGGCCGGTGCACAGTGGAGCGGCACCTGGGGCGACCAGCTGGTCAAGGCGACCGACAAGGAAAACTGGTTTTCGGCCGACTTCACCCAGTACATGAATGCCGGCGCGCTGGAGTCGTTCAACTACGGCGTGCGCTACGCCAAGCACGACCGCGCCACCGTGTCGCCGGAGGGCGCCACCCCGGGCAACCTCTGGGGCGCGCTGCAGGGCGCCGCCACCAGCAGCTACCCGAGCGACTTCGCCCAGGGCATCGGTGGCGTGTTCCCGCGCAACATCTGGTTCTTCACCCAGTCCGCGCTGGCCAACGCAGTCGATTCCACCGCCACCTGGCTCGCAGGCAACGACGGCCCGACCGGTCGCCACAACTACGGCGCCGACTGGACCGTTAGCGAGAAGAACGCCGCGGCGTACTTCCAGGCCAACTTCCAGGGCGACAACTGGAGCGGCAACGCCGGCGTGCGCTACGTCAACATCAGCCAGGGCATCGACACGTATGCCGCCACCACGGTCAATCCGGACGTGAGCAGCCTGTTCGGCATGTGGAATCGCGAGCACTACAGCAACCACTACGGACGCTTCCTGCCGAGCTTCAACCTGAAATTCAGCATGACCCCGGATCTGATCGCCCGCTTCGCGGTGTCGCAGACCCAGACCCTGCCGGACTATTCGGCCCTGGGTGCCTCCTCGTGGGGTTCCGACCTGAGCAAGACCGGCGGCGGCGGCAACCCGCACCTCAAGCCGGTGCTGTCGACCAACTTCGATGCCGGCCTGGAGTGGTACTTCATGCCGCGCGGCCTGCTGGCGGCCACCGCGTTCTCGATGAACATGAAGGACTACGTGGCCTATGGCACCACGAACCGCCAGCTCTTCAGCGAACTGAGCCACCAGCTGGAAACGTACAACGTCGCCATCCCGCTGAATGCCGATGCCCGCCTGTCCGGTCTCGAGCTGACCTACAACCAGCCGATCGGCAAGTACCTCGGCGTGAATGCCAACTACACCTATGCGGACGGCTCATCGTCCTTCACCTGGGCGGATGGTTCGAACAACCTGCTCGGCACCTCGAAGAACACCTACAACGTGGGCGCCTACTTCGAAAACGACATGTTCAACGCGCGCATCGGCTACAGCTGGCGTTCGTCGTTCCTGATCGGCCTGCAGGGCGCGGTGCCCTACTACCAGGCGGCGTCAGGCACGCTGAATGCCTCCGTTGGCTACAAGGCGACGGATTGGCTGAGCTTCAGCCTGGATGCGCTGAATCTCAACAACCCGACGACCAAGTACTACCAGAGCGCGTACATCCCGACCGCTTTCTACGAGAACGGCCGTCAGTACTACTTCTCCGCGCATCTGAAGTTCTGATCCATCGCACGACACGCAGGCCACGGATGGCCTGCGCTCCCCGTTCGGGCCCGGTCAGTACGTTGCGGGCCCTTTTTTTTGCCCGTCGCGCGGGTGGCATGCTGGGCCACCCCGCGCAGGAGATGCCGATGATCCGCTGTCCGATCCCTTCCAGCCGCCTGTGCCTGCTGCTGGCGCTCGCCCTGTTGCCGCTGCGCGTGGCGTTCGCCGGCGCCGCGCCGCCGGCCCTCATCCCGCAGCCGGCGCAACTGGAGCTGCAGCAGGGGCGCTTCAGCGTCGACGCACACACGCCCATCGTGCTCGCCGACGGCGGCGCCTCGACGAGGCAGACCGCCGATTACCTGATCGACCTGCTGGCGCGCACACGTGGCCTGCGCCTGAAGATTGGCAAGGGCGACGGAGCGGCGCCGGCGATCGTGCTGCAACGCGATCCACAGGCGCCGGTGAGCGAGGCCGAGGGCTATGCGCTCAGCGTGACGGCGCAGGGCATCCGCGTCCAGGCGCGCGACGACGCCGGCCTGTTCCATGGAGCGGTCACGCTGTACCAGCTGCTGACGCCCGATGCCTCGCAGGGCAGGGTGGACGTGCCTGCGCTATCCATCCGCGACTGGCCGCGTTTCGGTTGGCGCGGCTTGATGCTCGATTCGGCCCGCCACTTTCAGAGCGTGGCCGAAGTCGAGCGGCTGATCGACCAGATGGCGCAGCACAAGCTCGACGTGCTGCACTGGCACCTCACCGACGACCAGGGCTGGCGCATCCAGATCAAGCGCTACCCCGAGCTGACCAGGATCGGCGCCTGGCGCACGCCGCCGGGCGCCGGTCATGACGGTGAGCCGGCGCGCTACGGCGGCTTCTACACCCAGGCGCAGATCCGCCAGGTGGTCGCCTATGCCGCCGCGCGCCACGTCACCATCGTGCCTGAGCTGGACATGCCAGGCCATGCGCAGGCTGCGGTGGCCTCCTATCCCGAGCTCGGCGTCACCGGCCGGCGGCCGCAGGTGTCCGCCGACGCCGGCGTGCACCCCTGGCTGTACAGCGTGGACGAGGACACCTTCACCTTCATCGACCACGTGCTGGACGAGGTGATGGCGCTGTTCCCCTCGCCCTACATCCACGTTGGCGGCGACGAGGCGATCAAGGACCAGTGGAAGGCCTCGCCCGCGGTGCAGGCGAAGATGCGCGAGCTGGGCGTCACCAGCGAGGATGCGCTGCAAGGCTGGTTCATCGGGCGTATCGGCCGGTATCTCGAACAACACGGGCGCAAGCTGGTCGGCTGGGACGAGATCCTCGAGGGCGAAAACCTTCCGGCCGACGCCACGGTGATGTCCTGGCGCGGCACCGACGGCGCGATCAAGGCCGCGCTGCTGGGCCACGATGTGATCATGTCGCCCTCGCCGGGCCTGTACTTCGACCACGTGCAGAGCGGCCTGGCCGACGAATACGCCGGCCGCCTCGGGGTGGAGTCGCTGCAGAGCGTGTACGCCTTCCAGCCTGTGCCCAGCGTGCTGAGCGCGGCGCAGGCCCGGCACGTGCTGGGCCTGCAGGCCAATGCGTGGACCGAGCACATGCCCACCATGGCGCACGTGGAGCATCAGGTGTTCCCGCGGCTGGATGCGCTCAGCGAAGTGGCCTGGTCGCCCGCCAGCGCGAACAACTGGCCGGGCTTCCTCGCCCGCCTGCCCGCGCAACTGGCCCGCTACCGCAGCCAGCACATCGACGTGGCAGACGGCGCCTTCGCGGTGGACATCGCCATCGATCGCAACGTGGCGCTGGTTACGGCCAAGGCCACGGTCACGCTGTCGAATCAGGCCGGTTATGGTGCCATCCACTACACGCTCGACGGCACCGCGCCGACGCTGGCCTCGCCGCGCTATGACCTGCCGTTCAATGTGGCGCTGCCGACCACCGTGCGTGCCGCGAGCTTCGCTGCCGACGGCAACGCGCTGGCCGCGCCGCGCGAGCGCGTGCTCGATCGGCCGAGCCTCCTCAGCCTCGCGGGAACGGAACTGGCGAACTGCCCCGGGATGGATTTCCGCCTGATCCTGCAGCCGACGCCCGATGCGACCAGTACCCAGCCGGTATATGCGGTCAACCTGTTCGACAGCTGCCAACTCTATCCGCCGACGCTAATGGACGGCATGGCCGCGATCCACGTCGATGCCGTCCGGCTGGAACGCAACTTCCAGCTGGCGCACGAGGCGAACCGGGTGGTCTCTCGTCCGCATGCCACGCCGTTCGGCGAGCTGGTGGTGCATGCCGACCGCTGCGACGGCCCGGTGCTGGCCAGCCTGCCGCTGCCCGATCCTGCACATAGCCCGCGCCGGTTCGCGCTGGATGCTGCGCTGCCGGCCCTGAGCGGCGAGCACGGCCTGTGCCTCATCTACACCGCACCCATCGATGGGCCGCTGTACGCGCTCAGCCGCGTCGCCCTGAAAGAGAGACGCTGAGTCCCTGCCATGCTTCCCTACGCCGAACCTCCCGCTGCGCGCGCGGAAAAGGACATGGCCAGCCGCGGCGACGAGTTGCCCGTGAACACTCCGCCCGGCCGCCTCGCCTCCCTCGATACCCTGCGTGGCCTCACTGTCGTCGGCATGCTGCTGGTGAATGATCCAGGCAGCTGGGATCACGTTTACTGGCCACTGGACCACGCCGCCTGGAATGGATGCACGCCCACCGACCTGGTGTTTCCATTCTTCCTGTTCGTGATGGGCGTGTCGGTGGCGCTGGCGATCCTGCCCCGGCTGGAGCAGGGCGCGGCGCCGGACCGGTTGCGCAACGCGGCGCTGTGGCGGGCGCTGCGCATCCTCGCGCTGGGCGTGGCGATCAATGCGCTGGCGGCCTGGTGGTTGCCCGGCCGCGACATGCGCTGGCCGGGCGTGCTGCAACGCATCGGCGTGTGCTTCGCGGTGGTGGCGGCGTTCGCCGTCTACACGCCGCGGCGCGCTTGGTGGACAGCCCTCGCGGCGCTGCTGGCAGGCTATGCCGCCTTGCTGCTCTGGGGCGGCACCCTGGCGAAGTGGGACAACATCGTCGACCACGTTGACGCGGCGGTCTTCGGCCATTACGTCTGGGACCTCGACCTGTCCACGGGCCGGGTGCACGACCCCGAGGGTCTGCTCAGCACGCTGCCGGCGATCGCCACCGGCCTGCTCGGCCTGTGCGCCGGAGTGTGGTTGCGCGCGCGGCGGCTTAAGCTGCTGCTCGTCGCCGGTGTGGCGGCGGTGCTGCTCGGTGCCTTGTGGTCCTTGTGGATCCCGCTCAACAAGAACCTGTGGACGCCCTCGTTCGTGCTGTGGACGGGCGGCTGGGCGGTGCTGGCGCTGCTGGCCTGCCATTGGCTGGTCGACGTGCACGGCTGGCCGCCGTTGGGCCGGCGCTTCGGCGTCAATGCGATCGCCGCCTATGCCGGTTCGGAACTCATGCAGGTGGCGCTGCCGGCGCTGGGCTGGCAGCGGCCGATCTACGAGGAGGGTTTCGCCCGCTGGATCGTCCCCTGGGGCAGCGAGGAACTGGCTTCGCTGGCCTTCGCCATCGTGTTCGTAGCGTTCTGGTGGGCCATCGTCTGGTGGATGGATCGGCGGCGCATCTACCTGAAGCTGTGACGGCGGCGCGGGCCGTCCGGTCCGCGGACTCCCGGTGGTGACTCGCGTGCTCACCGGAAAATCGCTTGCGCCCCGCGTCCGGGTGATCGCCCACCGCGGCGCCAGCGCGCACCTGCCGGAGCACACGCTGGCCGCCTATGCGCGCGCCATCGCAGACGGCGCCGATCTGATCGAACCGGACCTGGTGATGACCCGCGACGGCGTGCTCGTCGCGCGCCACGAGAACGAGATTGGCGCGACCACCGACGTGGCGATCCACCCCCGCTTCGCCTCACGGCGCACGACCAAGCGCATCGACGGCGTGTCGGTCGAAGGCTGGTTCACCGAGGATTTCACCCTTGCCGAGCTCAAGACCCTGCGCACCCGCGAGCGCCTGCCCCACCTGCGCGGGACCGCCCACGACGGCCGTTACCCCATCCCGACGCTGGAGGAGATCATCGGGCTGCTCGCGAACGAAAATGAGCGGCTGGGCCTGGCAGCCGGGCTGATTCCGGAGATCAAGCACGGTACCTGGTACCGGCAGCAGGGCCTGCCGATGGAGCAACGCCTGCTCGGCATGCTCCGAGCGCACGCCTCCACGCGCACCGTGCCGGTGGTGATCCAGTCCTTCGAGATCGCCAACCTGCGCGAGCTGCGCGCCAGCCTGGGCTGCCTGCCCAACGTGCGCCTGCTGCAGCTCGTCGACGATCCGCAGGCGCAGCCATGGGACGTCGAGGCCCGCGGCGGCGCGCTGCGCTACGCCGACCTGCTCACGCCGGCGGGCCTGCGCGAGGTGGCCGCTTACGCCGACGCCATCGGCCCGAACGCGCGCGCGATCCTGCCGCTGGCTCGCGCGGGCCACCTTGGGCCGCCCACGCCGCTGGTGCGGGAGGCGCATGCCGCGGGGCTGGAGGTGCACGCCTGGACCTTCCGCCCGGAAAACGCCTTCCTGCCCGAAGGGTTGCGGCAGGGCGCCACCGCGGCACGGAACGAGCAAGGTTCGATCACCGAGATCCGTGCCCATCTGGAAGCGGGCGTCGATGCGTTTTTCACGGATGACCCTGCGCTCGGACGTCGCGCCGTCGGGCCTCATGTGCCGTAAGTAATTCCGGCAAATGTTGAATTTTTGCTTTGCGCACCTTAAGGTTCAGTCAAACGAGTCCCGCTTCCCCACAGCCTGTCGTGTCGGCGTCGATCCCCCTTTGCGGCTGCCGACCTCCTGCAGGAACTCCTGAAAACCGGATTTGGACGCGGAAGGATGACCGTGCTCGTTGCCGCGGGGCATGACGATTGCCTCAGTCCTTTATCCAAATACAGGTTTTGGGGAGTTTTGCATGAACTTGCAAGTTGCCAATCGCCCGGCGATCCGCCGGACGGCCCTAGCTATTGCCCTCAGCATGGGCTTCGCGGGCGCCGCCTTCGCGCAGTCGACCACCGGCAGCATCTTCGGTGACGCGCCGGCCGCCCAGGGCGAGACCGTTTTGATCCAGAACGCCACGGGCTTCAGCCGCGAAGTGCCGGTGGATGCACAGGGCCGCTTCGCTGCCAGCCAGCTGCCGCTGGGCACCTACACGGTCATCCTGCGCCAGAACGGCCAGACCGTCGATTCGCGCAAGGACGTGACCCTGCGCGTCGGCGCGGGCTCCCAGGTTTCCTTCGCCGCCGCCGCCAGCTCGGCCAACGCCCAGAACCTGTCGGCGATCACCGTCAGCGCCAACGCGCTGCCGGCTATCGACGTGACCGGCGTGGACTCGCGCACCGTCATCACCGCCGAGCAGCTGGCCAAGCTGCCGCTGGCCCGTAGCGCCGAAGCGATCGCGCTGCTGGCCCCGGGTGTGGTCGAGGGCAGCGCCCTGTTCACCGGCACCGCCGGTGGCAACGTGGTGACCTTCGGTGGCTCCTCGGTGACCGAGAACGCCTACTACATCAACGGCTTCAACACCACCGATCCGCTCAGCGGTCTGGGCGGCCTGACCCTGCCGTACGGCGCGATCGACCAGCAGGAAATCCTGAGCGGCGGCTACGGTGCGGCCTACGGTCGTTCCGACGGCGGCGTGATCAGCCAGGTCGGCAAGCGCGGCACCAACGAGTGGCATTTCGGCGCGCAGATCCAGTGGACGCCCAAGTCGCTCAAGTCCGACCCGAAGAACTACTACTACGTCAGCGGCACCCGCGCCGGCGACATGCGCCAGTACCGCAATGGCAACAAGGCGTGGGACACCACCGTGTCTGGCTACGTCGGTGGCCCGCTGATCAAGGACAAGCTGTTCTTCTTCGCCGCGGCCGAGGCCGAGCGCAAGGAAGGCACCAACGTCGGTTCCGATACCGCGCCGCGCACCACCACGTATCGCTACGACGATCCGAAGTGGTACGCCAAGCTCGACTGGAACATCAACGACAGCAACATCCTCGAAGTGACCGGTGCGTCGAGCAAGGAGTCCTACGCGGGCAGCCTGTACGATTTCGACTACGCCACGCGCACCACGGGCGCGTTCAACAGCTTCGACACCTCGCACAAGTACGGTTCGGACCTGTACTCGGCCAAGTTCACCAGCTACATCACCGACAACCTCACCGTCAGCGCGATGTATGGCCAGATGAAGGGCACGCTGTACGAAAACCTGGTGGGTTCTGATGCCCCGTACGTCTTCGGCGCCGACAAGCAGAACCCGGCGTTCACCGGTGGTTCGCCGATCGCGGGCCCGCAGGGCGTCGACTACGTCAAGGATCCGGCGCACACCTCGAAGAACACCAACCTGCGCCTCGACATCAGCTACCACCTGGGCGATCACACGATCACGGCCGGTATCGACAACCAGAATGTCGCCGACAACCACGACTCCCAGATCGACTCGGGCCCGGGCTATGCCTGGCAGTACGACTCCGGCGATCCGAACATGTTCATTCTGGGCGGCCCGGTAGCAAACGGTGCCGGCTGGCAGTCCATGCCGTGGGTGCAGGCTCCCAACTCGTCTGCCAATGGCCAGAGTGGCTACTTCGTCTCGCGCTACATCTACGCCGTGGGCGCATCGGTGACCACCAAGCAGCGCGCGCAGTACATCGAGGATGCCTGGCAGGTCAGCGACCGTTGGCTGGTCAAGCTCGGCCTGCGCAACGACCAGTTCACCAACAACAATGGCGCGGGCGTGCCTTACCTGCGCCTGACCTCGCCGCAGTGGGCGCCGCGCGTGGGCTTCAGCTGGGACGTCAACGGTGACTCCAGCTTCAAGGTCTACGGCAACGCCGGTCGCTACTACCTCGCCATGCCGGCGAGCGTGGCCCTGCGCGCCGCGGGCTCGTCGCTGTACACCAACGAGTACTACACCTACACCGGTATCGACGCCAATGGTGCCCCGACCGGCCTGACCCCGATCGCCAGCAGCACCGGCGGCCCGATCTCGAACAACCTCGAGTACGGCCAGCCGCGTGATCCGATGACTGCTGCTGCGCGTAACCTGAAGTCGGAATACCAGGACGAGTACATCCTGGGCTTCGACAAGCAGCTCAACCAGTCGTGGACCTTCGGCGCCAAGGCGACCTATCGCGACTTGCGCAATGCCATCGACGACGTGGGCGATTCCTTCGCCATCCAGCGCAAGATGACGGCGATGGGTATCGACCCGGCCACCGTCGGTGCCATCCAGGGCAGCTACCTGTTCAACCCGGGTCGCACCAACACCTTCATGATTCCGAAGGCGGACGGCAGCGGTTACTACGAAGTGCCGATGACGATGCAGGACTACGGCTTCAACACCACGCTAAAGCGCCATTACGCTGGCCTGAACCTGTACCTGGAGCATCCGTTCGACGGCAAGTGGTACGGCAAGATCGACTACCTGTGGTCGCACAGCTACGGCAACAGCGAAGGCCAGGTGCGTTCGGACATCGGCCAGACCGACGTTTCGGCGACGGTGGACTGGGACTACGCGCAGGTCATGGACTACGCCAATGGCGACCTGTCCAACGACCGTCGTCACCAGATCAAGGCCTATGGCTCGTACCAGCTGACGCCGGAAGTGCTGCTTGGCGGCAACCTGCTGGTGATGTCTGGCATGCCCAAGAGCTGCCTCGGCTACTACGGTCCGAACGAGACCAATCCGGGCCTGGGTTACGGTTCGTACTATCACTTCTGCAACGGACAGCCGTACTCGCCGGGTGAGCAGCACCAGCCGTGGACCTACCGCCTGGACCTGAATGCCGAGTATCGGCCGGAGTGGGCGGGCAAGAAGCTGGCGTTCAACGTGATGGTTTACAACGTGCTCGACAAGCAGACCACGACGCAGACCTATGCGATTCACGGCTCGTCGGCGAAGATCAACCCGAGCTATGGTCGCCCGTACAGCTCGATGACCCCGCGTTACGTGCGCTTCGGCGTCTCGTACGACTTCTAAGCAGGTCGCACCACCCGGGCTGTCCGCAGCCCGGTTCACCTTGGGGCCGCAGGTTTACCTGCGGCCCTTTTTTGTTGCCTGGCTTGCGCGGCTCGGGCCGCTCGTCGCGAGGTAGCATGGTGTCGGAACGGGACGATTGGCCGTACGCCATGCACCTGCAGGAACTCATCATCACCTTTGCCACCCCGGTGTTCTTCGCGCTGATCGGCGTGGAGTGGCTGGTGGCGCGCTGGCGCGGGCGGGTGGCCTACCGGGCGAACGATGCGATGAGCAGCATCGGCCTTGGGGTGATCTCGCAGCTCGTGGGCGTGTTCGCCAAGCTGCTCTCGATCGGCGTCTACGCATGGGTGGCGGCGCACCTGGCGCTGTTCTCGCTGCCGGCCGACAACATGCTGGTGTGGGCGTTCGCGCTGCTCGCCTATGACTTCCTCTACTACTGGCTGCATCGCGCCGGGCACGAGGTGAACATCCTCTGGGCCGCGCACGTGGTGCATCACCAGAGCGAGCACTACAACCTCTCCACCGCGCTGCGCCAGACCGGCAGCGGCGTGTTGCTGGGCTGGCTGTTCTACCTGCCGATGGCGCTCGCCGGAATCCCCGTCCAGGTGTTCGTGGTGGTGGCGCTCATCGATCTGCTCTACCAGTTCTGGGTGCACACCGAGCAGATCGGCCGGCTGGGATGGTTCGACCGCGTGTTCTGCTCGCCCTCCAACCATCGCGCGCACCACGCGGTGAACGAGCGCTACCTCGACCGCAACTACGGCGGCATCCTGATCGTCTGGGACCGGCTGTTCGGCACCTTCGTGGAGGAGGACGACGCCGATCCGCCGGTGTACGGCACCCGCGCACCGTTGCGCAGCTGGAACCCGCTGTGGGCCAACGTCGAGGTGTACTGGGCCGCGGCCAGGGACATGTGGCACGCGCGGCGTTGGCGCGACAAGGTGGCGGTCTGGCTGAAGCCTCCGGGTTGGCGGCCGGCCGACGTCGCGGCGCGCTATCCCCGTGCTGCCTTCGACATCCGCCGCGAACGCTTCGACCCGCCGATGCCGCGCGCGCTCACCCTCTACTGCCTGCTGCAGTTCGCGCTGCTGCTGGGCATGGCCACGCAGTTCCTCGACCTGAGCGCGCGGGCCAGCCTGCCGACCCTGCTTGCATACGCTGTCTACCTGACCGGCAGCCTCACCGTGCTCGGTGCGCTGATGGAAGGGCGCGCCGGCGCGCGGTGGATCGAGGCGGCGCGTGTCCTGGCGACCGCATGGACGCCCTGGGCGACCGGGCGCTGGTTCGGCGTGGCCCATCTGGATCCAGGCCTCGCGCTTGCGCTGTTGCTGGTGTTCGGCCTCGCTCCACTTGCCTTGCCGTGGCTGGGCAAAGCTTCCCCTGGTACGCCGCAAACGGCGACACCCGGCGGCCACCGCCTCTAACGGTTCATCCGCGCCGATCGTCCGCCCGTGACGGTCGACGGGCATTGTCCCGCGTGGGTCGTGGCACCCAACCCATGGCAGTGCCGTTGGCGCCGACGCCCACGTTATGATCCCGGCTCGCTTTCAGGGGACGCGCGATGGGTTTTCTAGCCAGGCTGATGCGCCACAAACCGGTTGAGCAACTGCAGGCCGAGGCCGGCGGCTCCGGGGATTTCCGCCGCGTGCTGGGACTGTGGCAACTCACCGCGATCGGCATCGGCGCGATCATCGGCGTGGGCGTGTTCGTGCTGGCCGGGCAACAGGCGGCGGTCAATGCCGGTCCCGCGGTGATCCTTTCCTTCATCGTCGCGGGCCTGGGCAGCGCCTGCGCGGCGCTGGCCTATGCGGAGTTCTCCGGTCTCATCCCGGTCACCGGCAGCGCCTATACCTACGGCTATGCGGTGCTGGGCGAGCTGTTCGCCTGGATCATCGGCTGGGACCTCTTGATCGAGTACGCGCTGATCGTGGGCGTGGTGGCGATCGGATGGTCCGGCTACGTGCAGGCGTTGATCGAGCAGCTTTTCCACGTGCAGCTGCCGGTCTGGGCGCAGGGCGCGTACGACCCGGCCCACCCGGGCAACGGCAAGGTATTCAACGTGATCGCCGCGGCGATCTCGCTGCTGATCGCGGTGATGCTCACGGTCAGGACCGAATGGGGCGCGCGCTTCAACACTGCGGTAGTGGTGATCAAGGTGATCGGCGTGGCGCTGGTGATCGGTGTGGGTGCCTTCTTCGTCGATACCGCCAACTGGCACCCGTTCATCCCGCCGGTCGTGCACGGCACCGATGGCGACCACTTCGGCTGGGGCGGCGTGCTGGCCGCCTCCAGCGTGGTGTTCTTCGCGGTGTTCGGCTACGACACGCTGACCACCGCGGCCGAAGAAGCCAGGCACCCGCAGCGCGACCTGCCGCGCGCGGTGCTGCTGTCGCTGGCGGTGTCGATGGCGCTTTACCTGGCCGTCTCGCTGGTGCTCACCGGCATGGTGCCCTATGCGCAGCTCAACTCGCCGGCGCCGGTGGACGCGGCTTTCAAGGCGCTGGGGCTGGACTGGGTGCGCGGCATCATCTCGGTGGCGGCGATCGCCGGCATCACCAGCGTGCTGTTTGCCTTCATGCTCGGCGCGGCGCGCATCTGGTTCGCCCTTTCGCGCGACGGGCTGCTGCCCAAATGGTTCTCGCAGGTGCATCCGAAGTACGGCACCCCGGCCCGGCCGACCATGATCCTGGGCGTGTTCACCGCGCTGGTCGCCGGTTTCCTGCCGATCGGCGAGGTGGCCGAGCTGGTCAACATCGGCACGCTCTCTGCTTTCATCGTCATCTGCGCTTCGGTGCTGATCCTGCGCGTGCGCAAGCCCCACCTGCAGCGCAGCTTCCGCACCCCGGCGCTGTGGCTGGTCGCCCCGGCCGGCATGTTGTTCTCGCTGTTCCTGATTACCGGCTGGCCGTGGATCGCCAACGGCCATCTGCATTTCCTCGGCGGCCTGCCGGCGGTGACCATCTGGCGCTTCGTGGTGTGGATGGTGCTGGGCCTGGCGATCTATTTCTTCTACGGCATGCGCCACAGCCGGCTGGAAGGCGGGCGCGACTGACACGCGTTTTCCAGACGCCGGCGCATGGTTTCGGCGTGACCTCTGGCAGGGGGAGGGGCGTGACCTTCGTCCTACCATCGGATGACTGTCATGTTGGTTATCGGGTCGCGGTCGTGGCCCCGGCGTGGCAGGTGAGGCGCGCAGGCGCCCTTCGTCCGTCAGGGGAAGTGCTCGTGAAGAATGTTCGTTCGAAGCTGCTCGTGGTCGCGCTGGGCGCGGCGTTGTCGTTCGGTGCGCTCGCGGAGAAGGCACCGCCGGTCGACCAGCCCTATCCGGGCATGCTGACGCTGAAGGTGGACCTCACCGATGCGCCGAGGAAGATCTTCCGCGTGCACGAGACCATCCCGGCCAAGCCCGGTGCGATGACCCTGTACTACCCGCAGTGGATCCCCGGCGAGCACGCACCCTCCGGCCCGATCGACAACCTGGCCGGCCTGATCATCACCGCCAACGGCAAGCGCGTGTCCTGGCGCCGCGACCTGCGCGACATGTTCACGCTTCACTTGACCGTGCCCGAGGGCGCCACCGCGCTGGAGCTCCAGTTCCAGTTCCTCTCGCCGGGCGAGGGCGGGCTGTTTGGCGCCAGCGCCTCGTCGACGCCGAACCTGGTGGACGTGGAATTCAACCAGGTGGCGTTCTACCCGGCCGGCTACTACACGCGGCAGATCCAGATCCAGCCGACCGTGACGCTGCCCAAGGGCTGGCAGTTCGGCACCGCGATGGAAGTGCAGTCGCGCGCTGGCGCCACCACCACCTTCAAGACGATCAGCTTCAACAACTTCGTCGACTCGCCGCTGATCGCCGGCGAGCACTTCAACCGCGTGGACCTCGCTCCCAAGGGCGACGTGCCGGTGCACCTCAACGTGGTGGCCGACGAGGCCGACCAGGTCAAGCTCACCGACAAGCAGCTCGAGCAGCACCGCCACCTCGTCGAGCAGGCCGACAGGCTCTTCGGCGCGCACCACTACGGGCACTACGACTTCCTGCTCACGCTGTCCGACCACACCGGCCATTTCGGCCTGGAGCATCACCAGTCCAGCGACGACCGCCTGCCGGCCGACATGCTGACGGACGACAAGTCCTACACGCTGATGGCCAGCCTGATGCCACACGAGTACGTGCACTCCTGGTGCGGCAAGTTCCGCCGCCCGGCCAAGCTGTGGGCGCCGGACTTCAACACGGTCGAAGAGGACGACCTTTTGTGGGTCTACGAGGGCCTGACCGACTACTGGTCCGGCGTGCTCACCGCTCGCTCGGGCATGTGGACGGCTGCGCAGTACCGCGATTCGATGGCCAACATCGCCGCGGCGATGTCCGCGCGCACCGGTCGCGACTGGCGTCCACTGCAGGACACCGCCGACGCCGCGCCGCTGACCTACTTCGGCGGCAACGGCTGGGGCAACTGGCGCCGCGGCACCGACTTCTATCCGGAGGGCCAGCTCCTGTGGCTGGATGTGGACACGCAGATCCGCGAGCTCTCGCACGGCAAGCACTCGCTGGATGATTTCGCCCACGCCTTCTTCGGCATGGACAATGGCAGCTACGTCACCAAGACCTACACCTTCGACGACGTGGTGAACACGCTCAACCAGGTGCAGCCCTACGACTGGAAGACCTTCCTGCGCACGCGGCTGGACTACGTGGGCGACCAGCTGCCCGAGCACGGCATCGAGCGCGGCGGCTGGAAGCTCGTCTATACCGACACGCCCAACGCCGAGGCCAAGGCCGCCGAGTCGCTGCGCCACAATGTCAACCTGGCCTATTCGCTGGGCCTGTCCGCCTCCAAGGGCGGCAACATCTACGACGTCCAGTGGAACGGACCCGCGTTCGACGCGGGGCTGGTGCCGGGCCTGACCATCGTCGCGGTCAACGGCAAGGACTTCTCGCCCGACGCGCTGAAGGATGCCGTCACCGCCGCCAAGACCGGCAAGGCGCCAATCGAGCTGCTGGTCAAGAACGTGGACGTCTACAGCACCGTCAAGGTCGACTACCACGGCGGGCTGAAGTATCCGCACCTGGTCCGCGCCGATGGCAAGGACCTGCTGACCGCGATCACCGCTCCACGCAAGTAACTTGCACAGCCGTTCACCCTGAGCGTAGCCAAGCGAAGTCGAAGGGCCGCCCTTCGGCTCCGC
Source organism: Frateuria sp. (assembly GCF_035943815.1). Taxonomy (GTDB): domain Bacteria; phylum Pseudomonadota; class Gammaproteobacteria; order Xanthomonadales; family Rhodanobacteraceae; genus Frateuria_A. The sequence goes on along the minus strand of NZ_DASZBU010000014.1, from coordinate 226,371 downwards.
TACGGGCCCGCGCGCAGGTGAGCGGTACTTGAGGACCACCACCGGAGAGCCCCTTCCGTGAATACCAAACCCCTCGCATCCGCCCTGCTGGCCGCCGGCTTCGCGCTGGTCGCCGTGCCCGCCTTCGCCGACGTGCCGCCGCCGCAGGACGTGCCCTTCAATGGCACGGTCAAGATCTCGGTCGACGCCACCGACGTCGCGCACCGCGTGTTCCGCATCAACGAGACCATCCCGGCGCAACCCGGCCCGCTGACGCTGCTCTATCCGCAGTGGATCCCCGGCAACCACTCCCCGACCGGGCCGATCGACAAATTCGCGGGCCTGGTGGTCAAGGTCAACGGCAAGGTGCTGCCTTGGACGCGCGACCCGCTGAACGTCTACGCCTTCCACGTCGACGTGCCGCAGGGCGCCACTTCAGTGGAGGCCTACTTCGAATACCTCTCGCCGCAGGACACCAAGCAGGGCCGCGTGGTGATGACGCCGGAAATGCTCAACCTGCAGTGGAACACGGTCACGCTGTATCCGGCCGGCTACAACACCAACCGCATCATGACCGAAGCCAGCGTGACCTACCCGGCCGGCTGGCAGGCCGGCACCGCGCTGGAAGTGGCCTCCACCAGCGGCGCCACGGTCACCTACAAGCCGATCGACTACTGCGACCTGGTCGACTCGCCGATCTACGCGGGCAAGTACTTCAAGCGCGTGGACCTGGATCCGGGCGCCAAGGTGCCGGTGCACATGGACATCGTCGCGGACGATCCGAAGTACCTGGCGATCAAGCCCGAGCAGCTCAAGCCGCACCGCGAGCTGATCCAGCAGATGTACAAGCTCTACGGCGCACACCATTACAACCACTACGACTTCCTGGTCTCGCTCAGCGACAAGATGAGCGGCAACGGGCTGGAGCACCACCGCTCGAGCGAGGACGGCACCGGTGCCGACTACTTCACCGAGTGGGACAAGAACGTCTACGCGCGCGACCTGTTCTCGCACGAGTTCAACCACTCCTGGGACGGCAAGTACCGCCGCGGCGCCGACCTGACCACGCCCAACTTCAACGTGCCGATGAGCGACACCCTGCTGTGGGTGTACGAGGGCCAGACCCAGTTCTGGGGCCAGATCATGGCCGCACGCTCGGGTCTGTGGAACACCGAGCAGACGCTGGACATGCTGGCCTTCGTCGCCGCCACCTACGACAAGGGCCGCCCCGGCCTGGCCAGCTGGCGCAACGTGCAGGACACCACCAACGATCCGCCGATCGCCCAGCGCCGCCCGCTGCCGTACCGCAACTACCAGGCCAGCGAGGACTACTACTCGGCCGGCGAGATGATCTGGCTGGACGTCGACGGCAAGCTGCGCGAGCTCTCGCACAACAAGAAGACCATCGATGCCTTCGCCAAGGCGTTCTTTGGCATGAACAACGGCGACTGGAGCGTCAATACCTATACCTTCGAGGACGTGGTCAAGACGCTCAACGACATCCAGCCGTATGACTGGAAGAGCTACCTGCGCACGCGCCTGGACGGCCATGGCCCGCTGATCGGCGGCATCGCCTCGCACGGCTGGAAGCTGGTCTACACCGACAAGCCGTCCGCCGCGGTCAAGGCGTCCGAAAGCCGCCGCGGCTTCACCGACCTGACCTACTCGCTGGGCGTGGCGGTGGGCAAGGGCGGCGCCATCGCCGACGTGCTGTGGGATGGCCCCGCGTTCAAGGCCGGCCTGTCGCCGGGCATGAGCATCGTCGCGGTCAACGGCAAGGAGTACTCCGGCGACGCCATCAAGGACGCCATCACGGCGGCCGCGAAGGACAAGAGCCAGCCGGTCGAGTTGCTGGTGAAGAACTTCGACGAATACAAGACCCTGCGCGTGGACTACCACGATGGCCTCAAGTACCCGCACCTGGTCCGCGACACGAGCAAGCCCGACACGCTCGCCGAGCTGATCAAGCCGCTGTAAGCCGCTCTGCGTCCTCTCTCCTGTTCTCACCGAAGGACGGGAGAGAGGACGGCGCGAGGGGGTCAACGCCTGCCGAAGGCCCCCGCAAGCCAGAAGCCGATGCCCCTCTCCCTCGGGGAGAGGTTTCGGGACGGTGGGTCCAGCGCGTATATCACGGACCTCCCAAACCCTCACCGCACCTTGCGGCCGTGCTCTTCCGAGCGGGAGGGCACGCATGAACCGGCCACCCAACTCCGCTATACTGCCCGTCCGCCGTGGACCCACCGGTCCGTGCGCGGTCTCGCAGCACACGCGCCCGTAGCTCAGCCGGATAGAGTAGTGGCTTCCGAAGCCATTGGTCGGGGGTTCGAATCCCTCCGGGCGCGCCACATTCCATAGGTCACTGCCTTGTCCGCCGCTCCGGGTTGGTATGCGGTGATCCGAGAGCATCGAAGAGCCCCCAAGCAAGCCTCGCAGGCCGCGCCGAGATCCTCGGCGTGGCCATTTTGCTCTGGTAGCTTTCCGGAACTCAGAACGACCCATGGCGTGCGGGTCAAACGCGATCCCTGGAAATGGCCCGGGACAAAACCGGGACAAGTCCCGGGCGGGGTGTCGCGAGGTGAGCGTGCCTACTGCCCCATGGCACGCGGGACGAACATCGGATGCCATGCCGGCGAATTCCAGTGCAGCTGGCGTCAGATTGTTCTCATTCGCCGGGACGGTTCATCCGGGAGACTGGCGCCCCTCCACCATGAGTGGCGGGACCGCGAAACCGTGGCTAGCAGTCCGCTTGTCGGGGCAAACGACTTCGTCGGTAGGCAGTCAGTGCGGTGACACGGATGGCCAAGATCACTCGTTATCTCGGAGCGCCAGGCGGAGTGATGGGCCGGCAGCATATTCGGCGTCACCCTCGGTCTCACCGGGTGACTGGACTTCGCCATGAACGGATCTCGGTCTATGACGGGTCAGGCTCCTGCTCGCACCATGGGGCATGCCCCATCAGAGATCCTGCCACGGGATGGCATGCGACTCCATCACGACGTCGAACGGCTCGGGAATGTGCACGGAGAAGCCCTGCACGTAGTCTATGTTCAGGCTCTCCAGGAGTCGGCGCGTGGGTTCGCTGTCCACATATTCGGCGACGGTGCGGATGCCCATGACCGAGGCCACCTTCGCCATCGCCTCCACCATCGCTGCATCGGCTGCGTTGCTTGTGATCTGCCGAATGAATACGCCATCGATCTTGAGGTAGTCGACAGGCAACTGCTTCAGGTAACTCAGCGATGACATGCCGCTTCCGAAGTCATCCAATGCAAACCGGAAACCGAGTTCCTTCAACTCGAGCATCAAGACGATGGTCCGGGACAGGTGCTGCAGCGCCGATGTCTCCGTGACCTCAAAGCAGATATGGCTTGCCAGCGATGCGTCCACCTGCAGCCGGTCCTTCACATAGGGAAGGAGCCAATTGTCGCTGAGCGTGCTGCCGGAGAGATTGATCGATAGATCGATCCCCTCGCGTGCGCATGGAGGGAGCGCGGCAAGGCGATCGAATGCCTTCTTGATGACGAATCGGTCAAGCAGATGCATCAACCCAAAGCGCTCGGCCGCCGGAATGAACGCCATGGGAGGAACGATCGTCCCATCCTGGTCTTCCAGGCGAAGCAGCAGCTCCATGCGCAACGATGCTTTGCGCTGATCGGGCTTGGTGGGCAGGATGCGCTGCGCGAAAAGCATCAAACGCCCCTCCGTCAACGCGCTTCGAAGGCGGCTGACCCAATCCATCTCGCGTCGCCTCGCAATGAGGTCGCCGTCGTCCAGGCAATGGATCTGTACCCGGTTGCGCCCGCGCTCCTTAGCCATGAAGCAGGCCGAATCGGCGGCGCTCAGAGCATTGGCCGCATTGCCCATGGCCGTGTCCAACGCCACCACGCCAAGACTGGCGCTGCATCCGAAAACCTGCCTTTCCCAGGAAAACTCCATGCTATCGATGGCCTGGCGTAGACGCTCGGCGACAGCATGGGATTCGGGCGCGTGCATGCCCTCGAGGAGAATGCCAAATTCGTCGCCGCCTAACCTTGCCACGGTGCCCTGGGCATCCACCTTGGCCTTGAGACGTAGACTGACCTGACGGAGCAGCTCATCTCCCGCGGCGTGCCCGCAGGTGTCGTTCACGACCTTGAACTGGTCGAGATCGAGATAGATCAGCGAGTGAATTCCGGCGCCCTCGGCGCTGTCGGCCACCGCGCGGTTCAGGCGTGCCTCGAATTCGCGGCGGTTCAACAATCCCGTAAGGGGATCATGCGCTGCCTGGTACGCGACGCGCTGTGACAGTTGATGTGCTTCGGTCACGTCGTGCCCCTGGACGAAGATGCCGGAGACGACGCCCTCTTCATCGAGGATCGGCTGGTAGATGAAGTCGATATACCGTTCTTTCAGCGGAGCGTTCGGTTCCGGCTGGATAAAGATCGGCATGGCGCGCCCGATGAACGGCTTGCCGGACCCATAGACCTCATCCAGGAGTTCGTAGAAGCCCTGGCCGGCCAATTCCGGGAGTGCCTGTCTCACGGGCTTGCCCAGGATGTCCCGGTGTCCCACCAGCTGGTAGTAGGCATTGTTGGCCAGCTCGAAGACGTGATCGGACCCTTTACCTACAGCAACGAAGCCAGGGGCCTGCTGCATCAGCTGGCGAAACCTTCGCCGCTCTCCCTCCAGGTGGTGGTTGATCGCTCCGGCGACGATCTGCTGGTCGATGCCATAGCCCTCCGGCGGACCGACGTCCGTGCTGCCCGCGGACACAAGGGAGGTCACTTCGATAGGGCAATTGAGGATGCCTATCAAGGCCCCCGAATCGTCAAGCAACGGAGTGTTCGTGACCGTCCAGAACCGATCGCGCTGGTCGTCATCGGTGGCTACCGGATAACGCAGCAGGGGGATGGAATGTGGCCTGGTCTGCTCGATGACGTGAAGGAACGACGCCCGCAACTCCAGGCCCGCTTCCATTAGCCGGGAGGGGAGCACTTCCAGGAGTGCACGCCCTACTAACTGGTCCCGGCTCAGGTTGAACAGGCCTACGTAGGACGGATTGGCATCGATGACGACCAGGTCCCGGGATAGGACGGCACAAGGATTCGGCGATGAATCGAATACATGGCGATGATCAAGGTTGGCCGTGCTCATGGGGGCGTATCACTCGTAAGACGCTGACATGGCGAGCAACCGGCCTGGAATCTGAGCGTTCCGCCCGAGGAATGCCTGATGCACCGGACACCGGAGACGGCAATGATTCGTGACGCTCGAATCCTCGAAGCATGTCTCATACCCATGTATCGCATCCCCCGTTAGGTGCCCAATGTCCCGATAACCGCCATTCCGTCTTATTTGCGGCAGTCGGCCCCGAGCGACATCGTGTACCCGAGCCTCGCCCTTGCTCCCTGCATGGGCAGGAGTACCGGCTTGATCTGTGACCGGCATCACATCCGCATTCCAATTCGGTCGAACGAAGGCCTCATGCATCAACCCGGGCGCGAGTCTTGCTTGCCTGGCTTCCCGCAACATGTCCGCCTCGCGCGGGACGCGTGAATTCATTCTCCCGGGGCCCCGATAACAACAATGAAAAAAGAACTCGCCATCGCCATGGACGGGCCGCTCCAGAACCAACCTCATCGACTGGCGTCAGAGGAACTTGACCGGATTACGCGGACAGCCTCGCGGCTTTTTGACATGCCGATGGCGCTCGTCACGCTGCTGGACCAGGAGCGGCAATGGTTCCGTTCCCGTTGCGGGCTCGACCTGGAGGGAACTGCCCGGGACATCTCGTTCTGTGCCCACGCGATCGAACAGCAAGAACCGTTCGTGGTGTTGGACGCCTGCACAGACCCCCGATTCCGATCGAACCCCCTGGTGACGGGATATCCCCACATTCGCTTCTACGCCGGCCAAACCATTCGGTCCCGCTCGGGAGTGGCATTGGGAACGCTGTGCGTCCTTGATCATCGTTCGCGCACGTTCAGTCAGAAAGACGTGGCTGCGCTGGTCGATCTGGCCAAGTTGGCCGAGCACCAGCTCCACGCGGAAGAGGCACAGGCAGAAGCTGCTTCTGCCAAATCGACGCTCGATCGCCGGCAACGCCTGTTCACACACATCATCGATCAGGCCGAGGTAGGCATCGCCTTGCTGGACGAGCATGGCGTCCTTGTGCAGTGGAACCGCCGTTTCGGGACGACGGCGGGAAAGGATTCCGCGGAACTGGAAGGCACTCCGTTCGTCTCATTGCTCGATTCCCGCGATGTCGTGCTGGCCGAGCGATCGCTATCGATGGCGCGCTCGACTCCCGATGTGGCGTCGCACCTTGTCCTGAGGTTCCATCGCGACGACGGGGTCCCGTCGTGGAGCCAATTGGGGCTGTCCGGCCTCCCTTCCGAGGCGGGCATGCCAGGTGCGGTCGTCGCTGTGGCAACCGATATCAGCGATCTGCACCAAACCAAGGAGCATTTGCTCGCCCTCAGGGACGATCTTGAAAGTCGCATTCAGATCCGATCCCACGAGCTGGACGCGACCGTGGCCGAGTTGCGACACGAGATCCTGCGCAGGGAAGAGGCACAAGCCAGGCTCGCACTGGAACAGGCTCAACTCCAGCGGGTTTTGCAGGACACTTCCGATGCATTCATCGAGATCGATGGCTCGGACCGCATCGTGACCTGGAACAGCTCCGCCGAGCGGATCTTCGGCTGGAGCGCGGCTGAGGTCATCGGCCGGACATTCAGTTCATTGGTGCTGCCAGGCGATACCCATGCCCGACATGTCCGTTGGCTTCGCCGACTGCATATGACCGGCATCAGCACGCGAATGAAACAACGGATCGAGATCACGTGCGTACGGCGCGACGGTGGCGCCTTCCCGGTCGATCTCACCTTCAGTACGAGCTTCGATGGCGGAAGCTTTCTCGTGCATGGCTTCATGCAGGACATTACCCAGCGCAAAGCCGATGAAGCGGCCATCCTGGAGACGACACGCCGTCTGAAAACCATCACGGACAACGTGCCGGCCATGATTGCCCACGTCGGGGCGGATTACCGCTACCGCTTCCACAACCATGCGTATACCACCTGGTTCGGCGTCGAGCCGGAAGGGTTGGTGGGGACCCATCTCCGGGCATTCTGGGGCGACGAGCTCTTCGACCGCTTCCATGCCGTCCTCGAGCGCGTGATGGCAGGAGAGAAGGCGGAGATCGAGTACGCGCTGGAGACTAGGACGGGAGCCATGTGGTTTCACGCCAACCTTGTTCCACACGTTGGGCAGGGTGACAGCCAGGATGGGTTCTATTTGCTTTCGCAGGACATCACCGAGCGGAAGCGACTCTTTGCCCGTGTCGAGCACGAAGCCCTGCATGACCATCTCACCGGACTTCCCAATCGGCGCGCTCTCATGAATCGGCTCGAGGACGCCATGGCCAGGGCGAATCGCACCGGTCGAGGCCTGGCTTTGATGTTTCTCGACCTCGATGGCTTCAAGCAGATCAACGACACGCTGGGCCATGCAATGGGTGATGCCGTCCTCCAGCGGTTCGCCGAGGGCCTGCGCACGGCAGTCCGCAAGACCGATTTCGTGGCAAGACTCGCCGGGGACGAGTTTGTCGTCGTCCTGGAAGACGTGGCCAACCTCGAGGGCCATGTGGCCGAACTATCTGAGGTCATCTCGCATCGCATAGCCGTCGATGAGGTGATGCAGGCTACGTCAATCCTGCTATCCAGCAGCATCGGCATTGTGGCCTATGACGCCGATCTCGATCATTCACCCCAGCAACTACTCACCCGCGCGGATCACGCCATGTATGTAGCCAAGGCACAGGGAAAAAGTCGAGCCGTGGTGCAGTAAGGCCAGCACCTGCCCGTCTTGGCCCTCCGCTAGGGCAGTACCGCGCAGTTGACCCATGGCTACGGGTTGTTCGCCACGGGTCCGAAAACGCCTGGGACAGTAGTGGGAAATTCCAGGGACACCATTGGGATTGCTCCTAACGGCTTGGTGGACTTGCGGAGTAATGTCCATTGGGAAGAGGGCAAGCGAGAGCAGTTGACGCGAGTCAGCACTTCGCGATTCTCGCCCGGATCAGGCGAACTATCGTCGAGGAGCTCCGCAAGCCCTGAAGGGATGCCGCATCTCCGAAGCGCATGAGGGAGCGGAATGCCGGCCCGCAAAGACTCGCTACGACACCACGATGACACGAGGCGCTTAACGAATGGCCCCGAGGATCGACTCAGCGTCACGGCTCATCTCCGCGTCACCTCGAACCGTCTATCGCGCTTTCGCCGAGCCGGGCGCGATGGAGCGCTGGCTGCCCCCGGATGACATGACCGGCAAGATGCTGCATTTCGATTTTCGCGAAGGCGGCTCGTACCGCATGCAGCTGACCTACGCGGCGCCACGGCAGGGACGGGGCAAGACCTCCAGCGATTCCGACGAAGTGGAAGTGCGCCTGACGAGGATCGAGGTCGAACGACGAATCGAGCAACAGGTTTCGTTTGAGAGTGAAGATCCATCGTTCTGCGGCGTCATGCGCATGACCTGGACGTTCGTTCCCCGGGACGAGGGCACGCTGGTGACGATCCAGGCCGAGAACGTACCGGAAGGGATCCGGCCAGAGGACCACGATGCCGGCTTGAACTCGTCCCTGGAAAAGCTAGCCAAGCTGGTGGAAGAGAAACGATAGGCGATGGCGTTATCGAGAGCCGCGCAGCAGATTGCCTTCTTTCCCGTGAGTCGCAGGAACGCGTAAACCGAAAGCGTCCGAACACCTCGTCGCGGCGGCTGTCGCCGGCCCATCGGTCGCTCCGCACACGCCGGCGAAAGCGTGCGCATCTGCCGCGCAATCTGTGCCCATGCCGAAGCACTTTCCTGCTGCCCCTGTACGTGCTGGATATCGATGCCGGAAGTGCAGATCGGCGGACGCTGGCCCGAAGCGCCGCTCAGTGGCCGCGCTTGTCCTGCCCGTCCGCGGTCCCGTCCTGGCGGGTGTTCGGGTGCGCCGAAGGAAGACGCCAGCCGCGGCGTATCGCCATGTAGCGCAGTGCGAAACACAGCAGGCCGCCGGCGACCGTGGTCGCCACCGGCTGGATGTGCAGCTGGTGGCCCGCAACCACCACGGCGGCGCCAGCCAGCGCCGCCAGGGCATACAGGTCTGCGCGCAGCACGGTCGGAATCTGCCGGATCAGCACATCGCGCAGCATGCCGCCGCCCACGCCGGTCAGCATGCCGAGCAGGGCGGCCATCACCGGGTCCATCCCGTGCACCAGCGCCTTCTCGGCGCCGGCCACGGCGAAGAACGCCAGGCCCACCGCATCGAACCACAGCACCGCGTCGCTCAGGTCCTCGATGACGCGGAACCAGAACCAGGTGACCAGGCCGGCCAGGATGGAGACGCCGAGGTAGGTCCAGTTGGCGAGGGCGGCGGGCGGCACCGCGCCGATCAGCAGGTCGCGCGTGATGCCGCCGGCGTTGCCTGCGGCGAAGGCCAGCACCAGCACGCCGAAGATGTCCAGGCGGTGCTTGACGGCCGCCAGCGCGCCGCTGATGGCGAACACGAACGTGCCGCCCAGATCCAGTACCAGCGTCAGGATGTGCACCATGCGGACCCTGCGGCGATCGATCGGCGGGCGAGGCCCGGTGCCGCCGATGCTACACGGCAAGCCACGCGCAGGCGGCGACGACCATCGCCTCGACGCCCGCCTCCAGGGTCGGGTGCAGCACGGGCAGGAAGCGCGGGTTGTGGTTGGTGGGGATATCGTTGAGCCGGTTGGTCGCCTTGGCCTGCGCGTAGATGTCCGGGTCGGTGCCGCCGACGAACCAGAACACCGCAGGCGCGTGCCACTGCGCGCCGAAGGAGCCGAAATCCTCGCTCGCCGGCGCCGGTCCCGTTTCGCGCACGCGACCGGGCGGGAAGTGGCGCCGGAAGGCCTCGACCACGCGCCGCGTGGCGCCCGGTTCGTTGGTCACCAGCGGGTAGCGGTCCAGCAGCGTGATCTCCGGCGGCCGGGTTGCGCCCGATGCGGCCGCCTCGGCGTTGACGATGCGCTCGATCGCGGCCAGCACGCGTTTGCGCACGCCCTCGTCGAAGGTACGCACGTTGAGTTTGATGATCGCCTCGTCGGGAATCACGTTCTCCTTGGTGCCGGCCTGCAGCGCACCGACCGTGACCACCGCGGCCTCGGCGGCGGCGATCTCGCGCGAGACGACGGTCTGCAGCCTCATCACCGTGGCCGCCGCCATCACTACCGGATCGATGCTGGCTTGCGGCATCGATCCGTGTGCGCCGCGACCGAACAGCCGGATCTGCAGGCTGTCGGCTGCCGAGGTGATGGTGCCGGTACGTCCGCCGACCGTGCCGGCAGGCCCGACCATGACGTGCTGGCCCAGCACCACGTCCGGCTTGGGAAAGCGTTCGAACAGCCCGTCGTCGATCATCGCCTGGGCGCCCGCCGCGGTTTCCTCCGCCGGCTGGAATATCGCCAGTACCGTGCCGTGCCAGGCCTGGCGGTGGCGCGCCAGCAGCGCGGTGGCGCCGGCCAGCCAGGCGACGTGCATGTCGTGCCCGCAGGCGTGCATGACCGGCACCGTCCGCCCTTCGCCGTCGGTCGCCGTGACCGTGCTGGCATAGGGCGCGCCGGTGGCCTCCTTCACCGGCAGCGCGTCCATGTCGGCACGGAGCATCACGGTGGGACCTTCACCGTTGCGCAGCAGTCCGACCACGCCGGTTCTACCGATGCCGGTGCTCACCTCGTAGCCTTCGGCGCGCAGGTGCGCCGCCGCCAGGCCGGCGGTGCGCACCTCCTGCATGGACAGCTCCGGATGCGAGTGCACGTCGGTGTACAGTGCTTCCAGGTCGGGCAACAGCTCGCCGAGCGAAGCCAGAAACCGGTCCGCAGCGTGGGATGAGGCGGTAGCCATGGCGCTGTCCTCCGACGTTCGTCGCCTGCGCCTTGTCCCTGCCGCCTGTCGGCGGCATCGGGCGCGGAACGTCGTCCTACGCGCCGGGGCGTCTGGATTCAGTCAACGGAGGCCGGGCGCCAGGCCACGGGTCGCCAGCCGTCTGCCCGGCTCGCCGGTGCCGGCGCCGGCGCGGTGTCGGCCAGCCGCTCGCGCAGCATCAGGGCGGTGGCTTGCAGTTCCGCCTGCAGTGCGCCCAGCACCGGCTCGGCGCCTAGACCGGCGCGGAGCGCCTCGCGCAGCTGCGCGCACAGGCCGACCGCTTCGCTGCGGCCCATCACCAGGAAAGCGTTCTGCAGGCGGTGCAGTTGCGCGGCGGCGGCGGCGGAGTCGTGGTTGCGCAATGCGGCGAGCAGGGCTTCGTTGTCCTGCTGCAGTTCGCCCTGCCAGCTCTCCAGGTAGGTGCGCCGTTGCTCGGGCGTGGCGATTCGGCAGATCAGCGAGAGCGAGCTTTCGGCCTGCGGGTTCGGCGCGGTCGGGCGGGACGGCTCGGCGATCGCCGTGCGGACCATCGCGGCGCTGGCGCCGACCTGGCGCAGCAACGCCAGCAGGCGTTCGATCGAGACCGGCTTGGTGAGATAGGCGGTTGCGCCGTGGGCCAGCGCCTGTTCGATCGCCTCGGGATCGGAGTCGGCGCTCAACATCACGATCGGCATGTCGTGGCGTGGACGGCGGTGGGCCAGCACATCGAGCCCCGAAAGGTCGGGCATGTGCATGTCCAGCAGCACCAGGTCGGGACGCTGCGGGCCGTCCATCGCCTGCAGGCCTTCCTCGCCACTGCCGGCGAACAGCACACGATGGCCGGCGCGGCGCAGCAAGTGTCCAAGGGTGTCGCGGCTGGAACGGTTGTCGTCGACCACCAGGCAGGTGATGGCCGGCACGCGCGCGCGGTGGGCATCCAGCGCGGTCACCGTATCCAGCGGTTCGACCACCGTCTGCTCGGGCGCGGCGCGGTCCAGCGGTAGCGCGGCGGTGAACACGCTGCCGCCGCCCGGGTTGTCGCCGACCGCGACGCGGCCGCCCAGCTGCTGGCAGATGCTGCGCACGATGTGCAGCCCCAGGCCGGTGCCGTCATGGCGGCGCACCAGGCCATCGCTGGTCTGGTAGAACGGCTCGAAGATGCGCGCCTTCATCTCGTCGGGCACGCCGCTGCCGGTGTCGGTGACGGTGCACAGCAGGCGTGGCTGGATCAGCCCGTTGTCCGCCAGGCGCACCTCGATGCCGACGTCGCCGCCCGCCGGCGTGAACTTCACGGCATTGGTGCCCAAGTTGATCAGCACCTGCGCGACGCGGCCGGGGTCACCCAGCAGCGCGTCGTCCAGCCCGCGGCCCTGCACGGTGCGCAGGCGCACACCGCGCTGGTGCGCCAGCGGACCGACCACGTCGCGCACTTGGCCGAGCACGTTGGCGACCAGGAACGGCTCGCGGCTGAAGTGCAACCGGCCAGCGTCGATCGCGGCCACGTCGAGCACGTCGTTGACCCGCTGCAGCAACGCGTTGGCGTTGGCGCGCAGCGCGTGCATCAGCTGGCGGTCGGAGGCGTCCAGCGCCGCGGTGTCGATCAGCGAGGCGGCGTGCACCACCGTGTTGAGCGGCGTGCGCAGCTCGTGGCTCATGGTGGCGATGAAGCGGCTCTGCGCGTCGCGCGAGTGCAGCGCCGACTGCGAGATCGCCGAGATCGTGCCGAGCAGCCGGTACACGGTCAGCGGCAGCCCGACCAGCAGCACCAGCGCGAACGGCACGAAGGCCGGCCGCTCGGTCCAGTAGTGCGGCGGCGCGGCCAGCCCCAGCACCAGCACCGAGCCGGTCATGAAGGCGAAGAACATGCCTCGCCCCGAGCGCGTGCCGACCATGATGGTCGCCAGCGGCAGCAGCGTGATGACCGGGACGCACAGGTTCCAGGCCAGGCCGAGCAGCACGCCGATGCCCAGCACATTCACCGCCGCGCCGATGCCGTCGACGAGTTCGGTGGTGGGCACCATGCGCAGCCGCACAGCGGCCATCCAGGCCAGGCTCGCGGCGAAAAACAGCTGCGCCCACGGCCGCAGCAGTGCGGCCTCGCGCGCCAGCACCAGCTTCGAATGCGAGGTGCCGGCCACGTACTGCCAATACAGGCACCACAGGATCGCCAGCCCCAGCAGCAGGGCGCGGCGCACCGAGACGTGGTATTCGCCGTAGCTCGCGACCAGCCGCGCCAGCCGACCGTCGCGCAAGCGACGCGCGATCACGCGCAGCGAGCTCGGCGGCGCCTGTGCCCCAGGATTCATTCGGACGTTCCCCCCTGCGCGCCGCCAGCGTGGCGATGGCGCGGGGGCATTGTAAGCACAGTCGCACAGGTGGCGCGAAATCGGCGGCCGGGATGAGGCCAGCCAGTCCGGCGGCAGCCAAGCTCGGCGCCGAGGCAGGCGCAGCGTAGCGCTGAAACCGCGCGCCGGCGCGATTGGGCAGCAGCAGCGCGCGCCGCCTGGCAGCGGCGCGGCGCAGGTGCTGGCGAGGACCTGACACACCGGCACGTCACGGGGACCTCGGCTTGCCGGGCAGCTACACCACGCGGGTGGAGGACCTCATGGCGACGCTGGACCCGGTGGGGGCGCGCCGGCTCAACGGGCGCTGATCAGGGCTTTGGATAGACCAGATGATCGCCGGCGCGCCGTGCCGCCGGCGTCAGCTTAGCCGGCTCCGCGCGGCCATCGCCAAGGATGTGGCAAACCGTGCGGCCGGCGGCCAGCAGGTAGTCGTCGATGATGCGCCGGTGGCAACGCCACCACAGCACCTCGGCACACATCAGCGCACAACGCTGGCGCTCGGAGAGTTCCAGTAGTTGGGCCAGACCGGCGTGGAAGTCCTCGCCCATCGCGTAGTCGGCGTAGCGGCGGAAGCTTGGGTTCTCCCAGAAGCCGTTCGGCGAAGGCGCCCCTGCGGGCAGGCTGCGTCCGCGCCGGCCGCCGAGCGCGGCCAGGTGCTGGTAGCCGATGCCAAGCGGCGCGAGCGAAGCGGCCAGTGCGGGGCCGTCGTATTGGGGGTGGCGGCGCGAGCCGGGCAGGCGCCGCACGTCGACCACGCACTCGACCGCATGCGCCCCGAGCAGCCCGGCGAAGGTCTCCAGCGCATGCGTGGAGTGGCCGATGTCGAATACCGGAGGAAGGGCGTCACCTGCTGGCATGGGTCAAGCATGCACCGGCGGCCGTGTCCGCTGCGCGAGGACGCCGCTTCACGGAGCCATCGCCGGAGGTTCCTACGATGGCGGCACGGCTTCCCCGTCCTGTCAGGACTGCCGCGACCGCCCACCGAGATCTTCCAATGCACAACCATGACATCCGCGTGCTCAACGATCTGATCGAGACCACCATCGACAGCGCCGACGGCTATGCCGAGGCCGCCAGGGAAACCCAGAACATCCGGTTCGGCATCACTTTTCAGGAGCGCGCCACCGAGCGGCGCCTGGTGGCCTCGCGGCTGCAGCAGCGGGTCGAAGCGCTCGGCGGCATGCCCGAGGAGGAAGGCAGCGCGCTCGCCTCGGCGCACCGCCTGTTCGCCAACCTGCGCAAGAGCCTGCATGACGACCGCGCGGTGATGGACGAGGTCGATCGCGGTGAGGACCATGTTGCGCATCAGTTCGAGGATGCGCTGGAAGACGAGGACGTCAGTCCGCCCACGCATGCGCTCATAGCCGATGCCTACCGTTCGGTCCGGTCGGGACACGAGCAGATGAGCGGACTCAAGCGTTACCCGCAGGGTGGGCGTTAGGGTTACCGCGAAAGGCCCACCCATCCGCCTGTCGGCAGCTTCCCCCGTTCGCGGGGGAAGGACTCGGCCGTCGAGAGACCCGTGCCTGGCCTTAGCGCGCTGCGAGGAAAGGCGCCCGTGGGTGGAGCATCCCGGCTCAGACCGCCTTCACTTCGAACGTCTGGCTGGTTACCGGCTTGCCGTCGACGGCGATTTCCACCTTGTACTTGCCCGCCGGCCACTGGTTGGGGTTGCGCAGTTTGAAGGTGGTGGTGGCCGGGCCGTCGGTGGCAATGGTCTGGCTGATGGTAGTGACGTCCTGGCCCTTGCCTTCGAGGTAACTGAAGTGCGCGCTCAGGGTCGCGCCGGCGGTGGTGCCTGTAGTGGCGACGCTGGCGTAGATGGTGTTCTGCGAGGGCTCGAAGGTGGTGGTGGGCTTGGCGATCTTGTAGCCGGCGGTAACCGCCTCGCCCAGCGAGACGTCCTCGACCTTGAACACGTTCGTCGGCGCCGGAGCCGCGGTGGCGCTGGTGCCCGCACTGGCCGGGGCGGCGGCCGTGCCGGCAGCGGCCGGCGCTGCCGGTGCGGTGTGTGCCGGTGCCGGCATCGGTGCGGTGTGTGCCGGAGCCGGAGCGGTGCTGGCGGCCGGTGGCGTGGTGGCCGCCGGTTCTTCGTGCTTGCCGCAGGCGGCGAGCAGCAGCAGGCCGGCCAGGGCCGTGCCGCGCAGGGCGATGGAGCGTGCTTGGATCGTCATGGCGGGATTTCCGTTCAATGGCCGCGGATCGGCCAGGCCAGAAAGGCTAGCGCCGCCGATCTGAAGCGCCGATTACTGCCGCACCGCACGCGCATTGCTCGGCAGCGCCGTGGGATCGGTGCTGCGGAACGGGTTGATGTCCAGCCCGCCGCGGCGGGTATATCGCGCGTACACGCTCAGCTGAGCGGGCGCGCAATGCGCCATCACGTCCATGAAGATGCGCTCCACGCACTGCTCGTGGAACTCGTTGTGGTTACGAAAGGAAACCAAGTAGCGCAACAGGCCGGCACGGTCGATCGGGGCGCCGCGGTAAGCGATCTGCACACTGCCCCAGTCCGGCTGGCCGGTGACCGGGCAGTTGGAGCGCAGCAGGTGCGAGAGCAGCGTTTCTTCCACCGGCGCGGCATCGTGGCTGGCGCTCAGGTAGGCAGCCTTCGGCGGGCCATAGTCGTCGATGTCCAGCGGCAGGTCGTCCAGCGATTCGCCCGCCAGCTCGACGATGGCATGGCCCTGAGCCGTCGGCGCACTCAGCGTCGCCGTCACCGGCGCGCCGGCGGTGGCGGAAAGGTCGCGCGCCAGCGTCTTCTGCAGCGCGGAAATCTCGATGCGCTCCTGCGAGAAACCGTTCAAGTAAAGCTTGAAGGACTTCGACTCGATGAGGTTGGGCGAATCGGCCGGCACGCGGAATTCGGCCAGCGCGACCCGGGGCTTGCCGCGCAGGTCCAGCCAGGACAGTTCGTAGGCGTTCCAGATATCCGTGCCGGCGAAGGGCAGCGGGTCGTGCACGCCGATCTCGATGCGCTTCTGCTCGCGCGGGATCGGAAACAGCAGCGAGGGGTCGTAGCGGTCGGCGTAGACGGTGGCCTTGCCAAGGGGGGAATGGTCGGGGGTGCTCATGAGCGCCAGTGTAAGGCCTTGCTCCCTCTCCCCTCCTTGATTAGGTGGCGGGGAGAGGACTGCCAGGGTCCGCATGGCACGACTTACGCGTTGACCATCTGCATCGACGGCCCCGCATAGCGGTCGCCGGCGGCCGCGTTCGGCGGGAACACCGCGTCGATCGCGGCACGCTCGGTGGTGGAGAGGCGCACGTCCAGCGCACCGAGGTTCTCGTCCAGCCGCGAGCGGCGGCGGGTGCCGGGAATGGCCAGCACGTCCTCGCCCTGCGCCAGCACCCAGGCCAGCGCCAGCTGTGCGGGTGAGCAGCCCTTGTCGGCGGCGAGCTTCTCCACTTCATCGACCAGCGCCAGGTTGCGCGCGAAGTTGTCGCCCTTGAAGCGCGGGTTGTGGCGGCGGAAATCGTCGGCCTCGAAGTCGTCCGGCGAGCGGATCGCGCCGGTGAGGAAGCCGCGGCCCAGCGGCGAGTAGGCGACCAGCGCGACTCCAAGCTTGCGGCAGGCGGCGAGCATGCCGTTCTGCTCCGGATCGCGCGTCCACAGCGAGAACTCGCTCTGCAGCGCGGCGATCGGGTGCACCGCGCAGGCGCGCGTCAGCGTCTGCCCGGAAGCCTCGGACAGGCCCAGGTAGCGCACCTTGCCCTGCTTGACCAGTTCGGCCATGGCGCCGACGGTTTCCTCGATCGGCACGTTGGGGTCGACGCGGTGCTGGTAGTAGAGGTCGATCGTCTCCACCCCCAGGCGCTTGAGGCTGCCCTCGCAGGCGGCGCGCACGTACTCCGGGCGGCCGCTGACGCCGCGCGACTGCGGGTTGGCCGGGTCGCGCACGATGCCGAACTTGGTGGCGATAAAGGCCTGTTCGCGGCGGCCCTTGAGGGCACGGCCGACCAGCTGCTCGTTGGTGTGCGGGCCGTACATGTCCGCGGTGTCCAGCAGGGTGATGCCGCGGTCCAGCGCGTGGCGGATGGTGGCGATCGACTCGGCATCGTCGTGCGCGCCGTAGAAGTCGCTCATGCCCATGCAGCCTAAGCCGAGGGCGGAAACCTGGGGGCCGTTGCGGCCGAGCGTGCGCATTTCCATGGGGCTACTCCTTAAAGAGGTGGCGAACCTACGCCGTGGAAGGTGTGCGCATCGTGCGCGCCGGTCCGGTTGGGATAAATACCCAATAATCAGCAAGACCTTTCAATTGGAAACAACAATGGATCGCCTGCATGCCATGCGGCTCTACGCCCGCATCGTCGAGCTGGGCAGCTTCACAGCCGCGGCGGATGATCTGGACCTGCCGCGCGCCACCGTCACCCACACCATCAAGGCGCTCGAGTCGCGGCTGGGCGCACAGCTGCTGCAGCGGACCACGCGTCGCGTGCGCGTGACCTGCGAGGGCAAGACCTACTACCGCCATTGCGTGCGTCTGCTGGCCGACGTGGACGAAGTGGAAGCCAACTTCCGCGACGCGGCGATCGTGCCGCGCGGGCGGTTGCGCGTCGATCTGTCGGCGGCGCTGGCCCGGCTGATGGTGATCCCGGCGCTGCCCGAATTCCTTGCGCGCTTTCCCCAGATCGAACTGGACCTGGGCACCGGCGACCGCTTCGTCGACTTGCTGCGCGAGGGCGTCGATTGCGCGCTGCGCGTGGGCGACCCGGGCGACACCGGCATGGTCGGCCGGCGCATCGCCATGCTGCCGCAGATCACCGTGGCCAGCGCCGGTTACCTGCGCCGGCACGGCAAGCCGAAGGTGCTGGCCGACCTGCAGTCGGGCCACTATGCGGTGCACTGGGCTTCGCCGACCACGCGTCGGCCCGAGCCGCTGGAGTTCGTGGTCGGCCGCCGGCGGCGTGAGCTGCAGTTGCCGGGGCGGATCACGGTAAACGGCGCCGACGCGTACCTCGCCTGTTGCCGCGCGGGGCTGGGCATCGCGCAGTTCTCGCACTACCGCATCGCCGACGAGCTGGCCGATGGGCGCATGTGCGAACTGTTGCCGGACACGCGGCCGCCGGCGCTGCCAATGACCGTGCTGTATCCGCCGCAGCGGCAGATGCCGGCGCGGCTGCGGGTGTTCATCGACTGGCTGGCGGAACGGGCGGCGACGCAGTTCGGAGCGTTGGGCTGACCGTGGGGAAACCGGCGCAGTCCGCCGTCTGCCGTCCGCAGGTCCCAGTCGAAGTACCACCTCACGATTGATGTGTCGGCGTACTCCTCAAGCCAGCGGGCGTGCGCGCGGTCGACCGGATCGGCAGGGTAGAGCGGCGGGGCCGGATGGATGTCTTCCAGGTACTGGCAGATCACCGAGGAATCGAGGAAGACGCGCCCGTCCTGGAGCAGCAGCGGAATGCGTCGCAGCGGGCTCAGCCGCGCGAAAGCCTCGTTGCCCATGAACGGGGCACGATCGGGTCGATCTCGTATCCGAGCCCCTTCAGCTCCATGCATGCCAGCACCTTGCGCACGTAGGGCGAGAGGTAGTTGCCGATCACGACGAAAGCCATGGCGCGCTCCGCAAGCTCAGGGGGAGCCGGCAGCGTGACGACGCCTCCGGCACGCCGTCAACGCCCCCCACTAATGGCATGGGTGCCATGACTTCCGGCACGTTAGCATCGGCCGATGGCTGTACTGACAAGGGGAAACACGATGGCATCGATGATCGGCAGTTCGCGCCTGGCCGGCGCGCTGGCTCTTGGCCTGGTGGCCACCGGCGCCTGGGCGCAGGGGCACACGCTGACCACGGACGACTATGCACGCGCGGAGCGCTTCCTGGGACCGAACACCGCGCCGCTGGTCGATCATGCGATCCAGCGCGTGACCTGGCTGGACGAGGGCCACTTCTGGTACGTCGACCACGATGCCAAGGGCGATCATTACCGCGTGATGGACGCCGCCACCGGCAAGGCCACCGACGCATTCGACCAATCCCGCCTCGCCGCGGCGCTGGGCAAGGCGCGGGCCAAGCCGGTCAAGGCCGACAAGCTCGGCATCCGCGAGTACGTGGTGGCCGCCGACGGCCGCCTGGACGTCCAGCTCGACGGCAAGCACTACCTGTGCGACCTCAAGAGCGCGCAGGGCGAATGCGTGGCGAAGAAGGCAGGCAAGGAACCGGGCGTGCTATCGCCGGACAAGAAGAGCGAGGCCTTCATCCGCGATTGGAACCTGTGGCTGCGCGACGTGGCCACCGGCGAGGAGACCCAGCTCACCACCGACGGCGTGGAGAACTTCGGCTACGCCACCGATAACGCCGGCTGGAAACACACCGACAATGCGATCCTGGTGTGGTCGCCCGACTCGAAGCAGATCGCCACCTTCCAGCAGGACGAGCGCAAGACCGGCGACATGTACCTGCTCAAGACGCAGGTCGGCCACTCGGAGCTCTTGAAGTGGAAGGGTCCGCTCGCCGGCGACAAGGACGTGACCATGATCGAGCGCGTCGTCATCGACGTGCCGAACAGGAAGGTGGTGCGGCTGAAGATGCCGCCGGACCAGCACCGCTCGACCCTGTGCGACGACGTCAGCTGCGGCCCCGACGGGGGCTGGGACGACGTCAAGTGGGCGAACGACGGCAAGACGCTGGCCTTCGTCTCCACCTCGCGCTACCACAAGGACGAATGGTTCCGCATAGCCGATACGAAGACAGGTGCGGTGCGCACGGTGTTCGAGGAGCACGTGCCGACCTACTACGAAAGCGGCAACGGCCAGGTCAACTGGTTCTATCTGCCCGAGAGCCACGAGGCGATCTGGTTCTCAGAGCGCACCAACTGGGGCAACCTGTACCTCTACGACCTGGACACAGGCAAGCTCAAGCACGCCATCACCACCGGCGAGGGCAACGTCACCGAGGTCCTCAAGGTCGATCCGAAGACGCGCACCGTGTGGTTCCGCGGCGTCGGCCGCACGCCTGGGGTGGATCCGTACTACCAGCAGTTCTTCAAGGTCAGCATGGACGGCGGCAAGCCCACGCTGCTGACGCCGGAGGCGGCCAACCACGAGATCACCCTCTCGCCGGACGGGCATGCCTTCGTCGATACCTATTCATCGCCCACCGAACCGCCGGTCACGGTGCTGCGCGACAGCCACGATGGCCGCACGCTCGCCACCGTCGCCAAGGGCGACATCAGCCGCCTGCGCGCCGCCGGCTGGGTGCCGCCGACGCCGATCACGGTGAAGGCGCGTGATGGCAAGACGGTTCTGTACGGGATGCTGTTCAAGCCGACCCGTTTCGACCCGCACAAGAAGTACCCGATCGTCGACTACATCTATCCGGGCCCGCAGACCGGCTCGGTGCGAGGGCGCGACTTCCTCGCCTCGCGCGGCGACAACCAGGCCCTCGCTGAGCTCGGCTTCATCGTGGTCGCGATCGACGGCATGGGCACGCCGTGGCGCTCCAAGGCCTTCCACGACGCCTGGTACGGCAACATGGGCGACAACACGCTGCCCGACCAGGTCGCCGCCATCAGGGAACTGGCCAAGCGCTACGCGTGGATCGACCTCGGCCGCGTCGGCATCTGGGGCCACTCCGGCGGCGGCAATGCCACCGCCGATGCGATGTTCCGCTATCCGGACTTCTTCAAGGTCGGCTGGTCCGAGAGCGGCAACCACGACAACCGCAACTACGAGGACGACTGGGCCGAGAAGTACCAGGGCCCGCTGGTCAAGAACAAGGACGGCACCACCAACTACGACGACCAGGCCAACGAGAGCCACGCAGCCAAGCTGAAGGGCCGGCTGATGCTGGTGCACGGCACCATCGACGACAATGTGCCGCCATCCAACACGCTGCTGGTGGCCGACGCGCTGATCAAGGCGAACAAGGATTTCGACCTGCTTCTGATCCCCAACGTGCACCACGGCTATGGCATGGAGAAGGGTGCCTATGCCATGCGCCGGCGCTGGGACTACTTCGTGACCTACCTCGCCGGCGACATGCCGCCGAAGGGGTTCGCCTTCACCGCGCCGAAGGACTGAAGCCGGGCACTGCCGGTAGATCGACCGAAGGCCGGGCTCGTCCCGGCCTTCGCTTTTTTTGGCAAGTCGGCTCCCGGAACCGGAGCCCAAGCGGAGTCAACAGGAAGAATCTGTGCCGGCGATCACACGATGTGCATCCGGCGCTCGCGCGCGTGCCCGCTTCACCGACTGACGACGGACTGAATGGGATGTTTGGATTGCGTCATCTCCACGTGTGGATGGCGTCCCAGCCCCTTTGCAGTTTCCCTCGCGGGAGAAGTACTTATGCGCGATCGCCTCTTCATTCTCACGGCCCTGGCCGCTTCCGTCGCAGCAGGATTGCTCGGCGCCCCGGCCTCGGCCGCCAACCTCACCGTCACGCAATTGCCTGGCCAGGGCCGGGTGGTTTCCGGCCAGGTATCCGTCGGCCACCTTTCGGCCGGCAACATGGATCTCACCTTGAACGGGCCGGCGGTGATCGACTGGGGCAAGGGCAACGCGCGCGGCGACATCAATGCCGGCGGCGTGGCCGGCTTCAACATCGGTTCGGGCGCCAAGGTGAACTTCGGCGGCACCGCGGGCGCCGCCGTGCTGAACATCGACAGCAGCGGCAACCCCTCGCAGATCCTCGGTGCGCTCGATGCGCATGGCGTAGATGTCTTCGTCGCCAACGGCAACGGCATCATCGTCGGTGCCAAGGCGCAGATCCTCTCCGACCGCACGGTCGGGCTGATCGGCAATCGCCTGCTGCCGGGTGCGACAACGGGCTTCAACGGCTCCAGCGATTCGATCCAGCGCGACGGCAGGGGCGGCGACGTCACCGTGCTGACGGGTGCGTTCTTCGGCGGCGGTGGCAGGGTGCTGATCGCCGGCGGCGGCAACGTCAACGTCGACCTTGGCGCGTTCGCAGGCCCGCTGGAACTGGCCGCGGGACGTGCCACGAGTCGTGGCGGCACCAACAATGGCAGCGCCACGCTGAGTGTTTCCGGGCGACAGCGTGGCCGTATCGACGGCTTTTCTTCCGCCGGCAGCGCGACCAACCGGGGCGTGCTCTCGCTGGCCGGCGCGCAGGTCGATGGCAGGCTCGTCAACGAAGGCACGCTGACGCTCGCCAATGGTTTCGCCATCCGCGGCAAGCTTGAAAACCGGAACACCCTCGACGCCAATGGCAACGTGACCGTCGGCGCCCTCAACAACAAGGGTCTGCTCACCACGCAGGGCGTGCTCACCTCGCGCGGCTGGGTGATCAACAGCGGCCGCATCGAGAGCCCGACCGCGGCCGGCGCGCTGCGCTCGTTCGGCCAGTTCACCAACAGCGGCCGGATCCAGGGCGTGAGCTACCTCGACGTGTCGCGCGGCAGCCTGGTGAACACCGGCGCGATCGCGCTGGTCGACGCCAACGACACCCAGGGCTCGCCGGGCGCCGTGATGGTGCGCGGCGGCGACCTGGTCAACGGCGGCAGCATCACCAGCGTGATGGGCGCCAACGGCAAGCCGCTGTATGCCGACCTGATCGCCCAGGTCACCAACGGCAGCATCCGCAACCGCGGCCTGCTTTCCGGCTTCGGCCAGATCGCCACCGGCTCGGACACGCAGTCGCCCAATTTCCGCGCCGACGGCGACTACTCGATCAGCAACGCGGGCACTATCCGCGGCAATTTCACTATCAACGCCAACTTCAGCGCGCGGCTGCAGGACAACGCCTCCACCGGCAGCTTCAGCAACACCGGCGTGCTGGACCTGCGCGCGCCGTATGCGGGTGCGGGCCGCAGCCTGTGGATCAACGCCCAGACCAATGTCGACCTCGGCGGACGGGTATGGGCGGGAGGCAAGGCGCTCGGCGAGACCAACGCGCTGGACGGCGTGCTGATCGGCGCATCGACGGGCCGGCTCACCATCGCCACGCCGCTGGTCTTCTACGCCAACGGCAGCAACAGCGGCACGGCCTACCTCACCGGCCAGCAGGTGCACGTGGCGGCCAACGTGATCGGCCTAGGCAAGGGGTCAGCGATCTACCTCACCACCGGCCGCGCGAGCGGCGGCGGCTCGGACTACACCCTTGCTCCCGGCGCACAGCTGAAGGCCGGCGCGGTGCACGTCAGCAGCCGATAGACGGCCGCCATCGACCAAGGGCGCGGCGATCCGCGCCCTTGCGGCCGGCCGGCAGGCCTATTTCATTGCGCTGTGCTGCGAATAGATCGCATGCCAGCCGCCGTCGCGATAGACGAACACGTCCGACGAGCGCAGGCGCTCGGGTGCGGGCGCCGGGTCGTAGAAAGAGACGATCGCCAGGTCGCCGTCCAGCAGCACGCGGGTATCCGTGGGATGGGTCTTGAGGTAGGCGTCGATCTCGCGCATGGCGCGGTCCGAACCCTGGTTCTTGCGCGCGCCTTCAACGATGGCGTGGCGGTCGTGGACGCGGCCGTCGGCACCGACGGAGCGGTAGGCCGGCGACAGCATCTGTGCGAGCCAGGCGACGTCGCCGGTGCCCTCGGCCCGCAGCCAGTGGCCTTCTACCGCCAGCACGGCGGCCTTGGTGTGCGCGCCCTCATCGGCGCCGGCGGCGTGCGCATGGAAACTCAAGACCAGCAACAGGCCGCAGGCCTGGGCACAAACCATGGAACGAAGATAACGAAAGGACATGGCCGGTTCCGGTGGACGAGGTGCTCCGGATCCTGCCGTGACGGAGGCCTGCGGTCGCTTGGGCGGTGACGAACACGACCGCGGCGCCGACGAGCGGCACCGCGGCCGGGACGAGTGGCCTGTCGTGGGTGTGGCTGCGAGCTCAGCCGGCGTCGACCGCCTGGGCCTTGCCGCTGCGGACGGCCTGGTCCAGCAACTGGCGCATCTGCTGCTCGGCCTGGTGGCCGACCTGCTGCTGGCGCTGGGCGAGGGCCTGCTGCTGCCGTTCCAGTTCGGCCTGCTGTGCTTCGAGCGCCTGGCGCTGCGCCGTGGTCGATTTTTCGCTGGCCGCGCGGCGGGCTTCGATCTGTGCCTGCTCCAGTGCGCGCCGGCGTGCCTCGTGGATCTGCGCGGCGGCGTCCGGATCGGCGCCGGCTTGCGCCGCCTGCCCGGCCAGCTCGCCGGCCAGCTGCGCCTGCTCTTGGGCGTAGGCGGCTGCTTCGGCGGCCAGACCCGCCTGGCGTCCTGCCAGTTCGCCTTGCCGGCCGGCCAGCTGGCCCTGCGCGCTCGCCATCTCGGTCACCGACTGGTAGATCGCCTTGGCGCTTCGGATGGTGGCCGGATCGCGCACCAGGTAGGCCTTGTCGCCCTTGCGGAACCACAGCATCGGCCGGCCATCGCGATGCAGGCGGCGGGCCTGTTCGAGGTCGTGGTCGCTGCCGTTGACGATCGCATCGTCGCCGTCGAACAGGGCCAGCCCGTCAGCCGCATCGCGGTCGATGGAAACGTGGCTGTGCGTCGTATGGAAACCCAGTCGTACGTGGGGCAGGGGCGGCGGAGGTGGTGGTGGCAGCGGTGCGTGGGGTGCCGCCGGTGGAGGTGGCGGCGGCAGCGGCGCATGGGGCGCCGCCGGCGGAGGTGGGGGGAGCGGTGGCGGAGGCGGCAGATAGCCTCCCGCCGGCCGCGTCGCCGAGGCGCCTGCGGCGGGCAACGGACGTGCGGCAGGTGCCGCGCGTGCAGCCGGTGCCGCCGAGGCGGCCGGTGCCGCCGAGGCAACCGACGCAGCCGTCTGGGCCTCGGTGTTGCCCTCGCTGGCGGTAACGCGGTACGGCAGCACGCCGGCAATGGCGACCAGGGCCACCAGCAGCCAGCCGCGAGCGCGCGGGTTCGATTCGTTGACGCTTTGCTGCAGCATGAGCAATCGCCTCTTGAGGTTGTCGAACGTGGGGGAAGCGCCGGCCAGGCCGGCGTGGAGGGGGTGGGACACGCCCAGCCGTAGCAGCAGCCGGCCGTAGGCCTGCACGGCCATGGGGTGGTCGCGCATCACGCGCGCATCGCAGGCGGCCTCGCGATGGAGCGCGTACTCGCGCATCGCCCAGCGCACCGCCGGATGGAAGAAAAACAGCCGCTGCGCCAGCGCCGGTACCAGGCCCAGCCACAGGTCGCGCCGCGCCAGGTGTGCCAGCTCGTGCGCCACGGCCAGCTCCCATTCGGCTCCATCGAGCGCCTGCTGCGCGGGCAGCAGCACCACCGGCCGCCACCAGCCGCCGACCTGCGGCGAGGCAATCACGGCGCACTGGCGCAGTTCCGGACAGCGGCGCAGGCCCAGTGCACGCGCCTGGCGCTGGCAATGCTCGCGCAGCGCCGTGTCGGCCAACGGTTCGGCGGTGGCGTGCAGCGCACGCGCCTGGCGCCATTGGTGGCCGAGCCGGGGCAGCTGCCAGGCCAGTCCGGCGAGCCAGGCGGCCAGCGCGAACCAGGGCCAGGCAGGGATCGAGCCCGCGTCGCGCACTACCGGGCGGGACGGCGCGACTGGCAGCACGGTCTGCGACGGCCTGTTTTCCGGCGAGTGTGGCAACGGGGCCGGCGCGGACACGACTGCGGGAGCCTCGGATGCCTGCGGCGCGAGCAGCGGCAGCGCCAGCGGGCGGGCCCACGCCAACCCGAGCAACAGCTGCAGTCCGACCAGCCACCACAGCGCGCTGCGCGTGGCCGCCGGCAGCCGCGGCATGAGGCGCAGCAGCAGCGCCACCGCGGCGATCAGCAGACAGGCCTGCAGCGAGCTCCAGGCCAGGCGCTGAACCATTTCGCTGGCGGCGTGGGTCAGGGTGTCCATATCAGGGCTCCTTGCGGCGCGACTGCAGCTGGGCGACCAACGCCTCGAGCTCGGCCAGCTCCTCGTCGCTGACCTGCGCGCGCTCGGACAGGTAGGCGACGAACGGCGACACCGAGCCGCTCAGGGTCTTCTCCACGAAGCTGCCGACCGCGTGGCGCATCGCCTCGCCCGGCGCGGTGGCGGGGCTGTAGCGGTAGAGCCCGCCGGCCTGGCGGCGCTTGAGGTAACCCTTGCCGCGCAGGCGCTCCATCATGGTCAGTACGGTCGAGCGGGCCAGACCGCGCGCCTCGCCGAAGCCGGCGGCGACTTCGCCGGCCGAGGCCGGGGCGTGTTCGGCCAGATAGTGGAGCAGGGCGAGTTCCTGGTCGCCAATGGTGGGGCGTGGCATGGCGGACTCCTGACTACAGTTGTAGTCAGGCTAGCTATGACTACAACTGTAGTCAATAGGGCTTGCGCCATGTCGGGCAAAAAAACGGGCGCCCGAAGGCGCCCGTCGTGGTTCCGGCCGCAGCCGATGGATCAGAACGAGTAACGCAGGGTCAGCATCGCCGACCAGCGGGAGACCACGCGGCTGGGGTCGTAGAAGCCGCCGTCGTAGGTCTGCAGCTGCTGCGGCTGGTAGTTGCCGTTCTTGTCGGTGGGCAGCGTGTAGACGTACTGGCCCTGCGCATTCACGCCGGCGTAGCTGGCGAGCGTGCGGGTCGGGTAGATGCCGGTATTGCGCTGCTGGCCCCAGTTGCTGTTGAGCAGGTTGAGGAAGTTGTACACGTCCAGCCGCAGCTCGCCCTTGTTGCCCTTGAAGATGCCGGGCACTTCCTGCGAGAAGCTCATGTCAAGCTCGTTCACCCAGGCGGTGTGCGTGCCGTTGCGGCCGGCGATCTGGCCGCGGTGGTCCTTGAGGTACTTGTCGTTGGCCAGGAACGCCTGGAACTGGTCGATCACCTGCTGGCTGGTGCCCGGCGCGTAGGCCACCTTCGGATCGTTCGCCGACGGGATGTAGACCGGATCCCAACCGGAGATGCTGTCGCCGTTGGCGTCGTTGGAGAACACCCAGGTGTAGGGCATGCCGGTGTGGCCGCTGTAAAACGCCGACACCTGCGTCTTGTAGTCGCCGAAGAACGCGTGCTGCCAGGTCAGCGAGGCCTTCAGCACCTTGGCCACGTTGTAGTTGGAGGTGGCCTCGACGTTGGTATTGGGGTTCAGGCGGGCGATCCGCTGGTAGCCGTTGTAGGCGATGGTGTCGGTGCCCGGGTCGACGTCGGTGGCGTGGTTGAAGGTCAGGCTGACGTTGCCGAACCACTCGTCGGAGAACGGCTTGCTGAGCGCCAGGGTCAGGCTGTCGGACTTGCCGCGGCTGGTGTTGGTCAGCAGCGTGGAGGCGGTGCTGAAGGCGCGGTTCTGGTTGGCCAGGGCGTCCTTCGAGGTGGGCGCCTCGCCCGGGGTCTTCCAGAACTGCTCGCGGCCGTCCGGCAGCACGCCGGTGGGCGCGCCGAAGTTGACCGCCTGGTAGAGGATGCCGTCACGCACCTTGATGTGCTGGTACTCCGCCGAGCCCACCAGGCCCCACCAGGGCAGCTCGCGGTCCAGCGCCAGGCTCATCTTCCACACGGTCGGCAGGCGGAAGTTCTTGTCGATCGTGTCGATCGAGCCCGCGCCGCCGCCGGCCGGAATGTTCTGGTGGAACGGGTCGGGGCTGAACGGCGCGCTCGCCGGGCTGAACGACTTGTAGTTGAGCAGGGTGACGCCGTTGTTCTGGAACGGGTTGGTCATCCACACCGTCGGCGGGTTGGTCTGGAACAGGCCGGCGCCGCCGCGCAGCTGGGTCTTGTACTGGGTGTCGAACGAGTAATTGAACGACACGCGCGGCTCCACCACGCGGTTGGACGAGCCGACCGTGTAGTTGTTCGGATAGCCGAAGGCCTGCGCGAAGGCGGCGTTGTAGACCGGCCGGTCGCTGGAGTGCGGGATGTCCATGCGCACGCCGTACTGCACCGACAGCGCATCGTTGACCTGCCAGGTGTCCTGCAGGAACGGGCTGACCTGGCTGTAAGTCCACTTGCCGGCAATGTCGTTGAGCGTGTAGCCCGGCGCCGGGTGGTACAGCGAGTACTGGTTGTAGTTGCCGGCGGCGAAGTTGGCCAGGCCCCAGAACGAGTACACGCCGAACTCGGACTGGCCGAACAGGTTGTTGATCTTGTTGCGCTGGTAGTCGATGCCGCCCTTGATCGCGTGGTCACCCAGGTAGTAGGTGCCGGCAAGGAAGACGCTGAGCTTCTTGGTGTCGATGTGGTTGTAGTGGCGGTACTGCTCTTCGCCCAGGTTTACCGACGGGCCCTTGCCGGTCGACGACAGGTTCACGTTGACCGCCGGCTGCTGGAACGGCGCGGTGGTGTCCTGCAGGTACTTCTGGTAGCCGACCTTGGCCTCGGTGGAGAAGCTGTCGGTCCAATCGTCGAACACGTGCGCGACGTAGTTGTCGGTGGTGATCGCCTTGGTATAGGTGTAGGAGGTCAAGCCCACGCTGCTGGGGCTGTTGCCGCCCACCGCCGGCAGCAGCTCTTTGGTCCGCTGGTAGGTAAAGCTCGCGCGGTGGTTGTTGGAGATGTTCCAGTCGATCTTGCCCAGGTAGCGCTTGTCGTCGTAGGTCAACCCGGTCGAGCCGCCGAACGTGCCCGGGGTGAGGCCCAGCTGCTTGGCCGTGTCGATGATCTTCTGCAGGTCGCCCGGCGAGACCTTGTTGCTGGTCGAAGGACCGTTGCCCAACGTGTTGTCCAGGCCGTTGGCGGAGTCCGCGCCGATGCCGGTGGTCTTCTCGTGCTCGGCCGAGACGAAGAAGAACAGCTTGTCCTTGACGATCGGGCCGCCGACGTTGAAGCCGTAGGTGGCGTCCTTCTGGTAGCCCTTGTAGCGGTAGCCGGGGTCGCTGCTGGACAGCCAGCCGGCATCGCCGACCAGGTGGTTGGCGTTGCGGTAGGCGTAGTACACCGAGCCGTGGAACTGGTTGGTGCCGGACTTGGTGACCGCGTTGACGTCGGCGCCGACCACGTCGGAGGAGGTGTCGTAGTTGGCGGTCGAAATGTTGTACTCGGCGATGGTCTCGGGCGAGATCGGCGACTTCTGGTAGGGCAGGCCGTTGGCGTTCAGGCCGAACGGGTCGCCCTGGGTCACGCCGTCCACGGCGATGTTGTTGTAGCGGTTGTTCATGCCCGCGGCGGAGATCGCGCCGGTGCCCTGGTCGGTCACGGTGATGCGCGGATCCAGGCGCGCCACGTCGTCGATCGAGCGGTTGCCCTGCGGCGTGGCCTGCAGCTGGCGCTGCGAGATGGTGGTGGACAGGCCCTTGTTCTCGGTCGAGAAGGTCTGCTGCAGCGCCGACGCCGACACGGTCACCGCGCCGAGCGTCTTGGCGGCCGCTTCAGCGCCGCCCATCGTGAGGTTGATCGAGGATGGCTGGCCCAGCTGCAGGTAGACATTGTCCTGCTCGGCGCCGGCCAGGCCCGCCTTGCTCACGCTGATCGCGAACGGGCCGCCCACGCGCAGGCCCTGCGCCGCGTAGCGGCCGTCGGCGTCGGTGGTCACCGTCTTGGTGGTGCCGGAAGGCTCGTGCACGATGGTCACGGTGGCGCCGGCGACCGGCTGGCCCTGTGCATCGAGTACGCGGCCGAGCGCGCCCGAAGTGGTGATGTTCTGGGCGGCCACGGGGGCCACTGCCAGCAGCGAGGCGATGGCAAGCGGAAGGACGCGCGCGCGGATCATGGAGTTCATGGGGTTCCCGAGGTTGTGACGGACACGTTTCTGTGCCCACGGCAGCGCCATCTCCCAAAGGGGAGGCAGTCCGCACGGCGGGGCACGGCGCCAGAAGGGCGCAGCCTGCGTATTGTAGGGGCCGCAATATGACAACCCAACGAAATCTTTACGCTCGCTTCAGCCTCTGTTCGGGTCCATGGGAGTCCGTCTTTCTCGCGCCCTAGCCGCCGGGCACGCGGGTCGCCTGGGTGAAGATCACCTGCCAGCGGCCGCCGCGCTTGGCCCAGATGTCGGCAAAGCGCAGGCGCACCTTGTACGGCTTGCCCTCGCTGGTGCCCTGCAGCGTGACCACGCCGCCGAGCACGGCGCCGCCGGGCCAGTGCCGTACGAGTTCCTGTTCCACCGTGAACGGCTTCATCGAGGAGCCGGGTGCGGTGTAGTCGCGGATGAAGGCGGCTTTGTCCTCGACCAGGCCGCGGCTGTTGAAAAGCACGTAGTCGTCGGCGAGCAGGCGCCCGAGCGCGCCGCCGTCGCCATCCATCTGCGCACGGTCGAATGCGGCCACGGCCTGGGCCAGTGCCGGCGGCAGCATGGCGTGGGCCGAGGTAGCTCGGGCGTCGCGGGCGTGGAAGGCGACCGCGAGGGCGGCCAGGGCTAGGACGGTCTTCATGGGCATCCTCCGGTAACGGGCCCGGTCGGGCCGGGCGCTCCGGACTTTCCGGAGCCGCAGGAACGCTAGCGGACGGCCACGGGCGGCGCTATCAAATGCCTGCTCGCAAATGCCTGTTCGTCTTGGCCAGGGCGTCCGGCCGCAGCCGCGCGCGCGCCGCAGCGGGCGTGAGCCCCACGTGCCGACGGAACGCCGCACCGAAATGGCTGTGGTGGCTGAAGCCCAGCTCGCAGGCGAGCGCGGCGAGATCGTCCGCGCCCTGGGCCAGCCGCTCCAGCGCGATCGCCAGACGCAGCCGCGTGCGGTAGCCAGCCAGGCTCGTGCCATGCGCACGGCGGAACACGCGCGCCAGATGGAACGGCGAGCAGCCGACGCGCGCGGCCAGCACGGCAAGGCCGGCATCCTGGGCGGGGTCGGCGAGCAGCGCTTCCTGGGCCCGTCGCGCCAGCTGGCGCGCGGCGGCCGAGAGCGGTGCCGCCAGGACGGGCTCGCCTTGCAGGATGTCCTGGCAAAGCGCCGAAGCGGATTCCTCGATCACCAACCGGTCGCCCTCGCCGCACGCCAGTGCCGCGTGCAACGCGCGATGTCGGTATTGCCCGGCGGGCGTGATCGCGCGGGCAGCATCGCCGTGTCCGCGCAGGCGTCGACCGAACAGCTCCTGCTCGTGTTCCGGCGCCGGCTCGAAACAGGTGCAGGCATCGCCGCCATCGAACGGATGGGATATGCGATAGCTGTCGCCGGCACGGTAGAGCAGCGCGGTGGCCGGATCGCCCACGTGCACGGCGCCGCGCAGGTGGTAGCCGAAGCCGCCGCGGCGCAACAGCGCCAGGTGCGTACGCTCCTCGCCCCGCTCGCAGCCGCAGCCGCCGCGCGGATGGCGGCAGTCGATGCCGGTGATCCGCAGCAGCGGACCGTCGAACAGCACGGTGACGTCGGCCAGGCTCATCGGTGCCTCGTGGCGGGGTGACGGCGCAGCCTCTCAGAACGCCATGTCGAACGCCACCTCGCCCTGCACGCCGACCTGGTAGGCGGAGACCCGCCGCTCGAAGAAGTTGGTCAGCTCCTGAACGTCCTGCAGGTCCATGAAGTCGAACGGGTTGGTGGCGCCGTATTTCTTCGGCATCTCGAGCTGAGCCAGGCGCTGGTCGGCACAATACTCGAGGTACTGGCGCATGTCCTTGACCGAGAGCCCCGCCACGCCGCCGGAGAGCACGTCCTGCGCGAACTGCGTCTCGCAGGCGATCGCCTCCTCCAGCATCTGCTCGACCTGCGCGCGCAGCTCCGCGTCGAACAGCTCCGGCTCCTCGGCGCGCACCGTGCGCACGACCTCGAAGGCAAACGCCATGTGGCCGCTCTCGTCGCGGAACACCCAGTTGGTGCCCGACGCCAGCCCGTGCAACAGCCCGCGTGAACGCAGGTAGTAGACGTAGGCGAAGGCGCCGTAGAAGAACAGCCCTTCGATGCAGGCGGCGAAGCAGATCAGGTTGAGCAGGAACTGCCGGCGCTGCTGGCGCGACTCCAGGCGATGCAGGTGCTGGATCGAGTCGATCCACCGGAAGCAAAACTCGCCCTTGGTGCGGATCGAGGGAATCGCCTCGATCGCCGCGAACGCCTTGTGCCGCTCGCCGGGATCGGGGATGTAGGTATCCAGCAGGGTCAGGTAGAACTGCACATGCAGCGCTTCCTCGTACAGCTGGCGCGAGAGGTACATGCGCGCCTCGGGTGCGTTGACGTGCTGGTAGAGGTTGAGCACCAGGTTGTTGGCCACGATGGTGTCGCCGGTGGCGAAGAAGGCGACCAGGCGCTGGATCAGGTGGCGCTCGGCCGGATTCATCTTGCCGTTCAAGTCGTTGAGGTCGGGCGCGAAGTCGACCTCGTCCACCGTCCAGGTGTTGCGGATGGCGGCGCGGTACATCTCGTAGAACGCCGGATAGCGCATCGGGCGCAGGGTGAGGGCGTAGCCGGGGTCGAGCAGTTGGCTGGTCATGGGTGCCTCGGTGTGCATGACTGTTCCTTCTCCTCGGGAGAAGGTGCCCCGAAGGGGCGGATGAGGGTGCGGCACTTGCGTGGGCGCTGGGCCCTTAGACTTCGGCGCTGGCACACCTGCGCTCAGGGCGAGCGGTGGTGCAAGGGCCGCACCCTCAGCCCAACCCCTCTCCCGGCGGAAGAGGGGCCTTCAGGCCTCGCGGTCGTAGTCGTCGTGGACGAACTTGCTGATGTAGGTGGCCAGTCCCGCGCCCGCCTGCGCGAGGATCTGCATGTTCTGCACGTGCTCGGCACCGGCGTTGGCCGCCGAATACCGGTAGTCCTCGCCGTTGACGAACCGGACTTTGATCCAGTCCGTGCCAAGCTCGTAGCCGGCGACGCCCGAGTGACCATCCCGGTTGCGATAGGGCCGCATGCGCTTTCTCCCATCACTGGCAGGCCTCGCAATACTCCGGGTTCTCCAGTGAACAAAACACCGCTGCGCTTGCCTGTTGCTGGCTGGCGGGTGCGGCCACGGTGGTCTTGGCGATCTTGGTCGCCGGCCGCGAGCGCAAGTAGTACGTCGTTTTTAGGCCCGCCTTCCACGCGTACATGTACATCGAAGAAAGCTGCCCGATGTTCGGGTTCTCCATGAAGAGATTGAGCGACTGGCTCTGGTCGATATACGCGCCGCGCGCGGCTGCCAGGTCGATCAGCGCCTTCTGCGGCAGCTCCCACACGGTGCGGTAGACCTGGCGCAGCCGCTCGGGAATCGCTCCGATGCCCTGGATCGAGCCCTCGGCCAGCTTGATCGCGTCGCGCACTTCGGCCGTCCACAGGCCCAGTGTCTTCAGTTCCTCGACCAGGTGGCGGTTGACCACCAGGAAGTCGCCCGAGAGCGTCTCGCGCTTGAACAGGTTGGAAACCTGCGGCTCGATGCATTCGTAGCAGCCGGCGATCGAGGCGATGGTGGCGGTTGGCGCGATGGCGACCAGCAGCGAATTGCGCAGGCCGCCGGCCGTGATGCGCTCGCGCAGCGCGCTCCAGCGCGCCTCGTCGCCCGGTGCCGCCTGCGGCCAGTAGTCGAACTGAAGTTCGCCGCGCGCGGCGCGGGTCTGGCCGAAGCCCGGGTGCGCGCCGAACTGCTCGGCCAGCGTGCAGGACTCCTCCAGCGCATGGAAGTAGATCGCCTCGGCGATGCGCGTGGATAGCGCCAGCGCCTCGGCCGAATCGAACGGCAGCCGAAGCTGGAAGAAGACGTCCTGCAAGCCCATCGCGCCCAGGCCGACCGGGCGCCACTTGAGGTTGGCCGCACGTGCCGTCGCGATCGGATAGAAATTGAGGTCGATCACGCGGTCGAGCTGGCGCACGGCCGTGCGCACGGTGGCGGCGAGTCTGGCGAAATCGAAGGCGCCGTCGGCCATGTGCCGCGCCAGGTTGATCGAGCCGAGGTTGCACACCGCTGTCTCGTCAGCGCAGGTGACCTCCAGGATCTCGGTGCACAGGTTGGACAGGTGGATCACGTTGCCCGGCTCGGCGGTCTGGTTGCCGGTAGCGTTGCAGCGGTCCTTAAAGGTCATCCAGCCGTTGCCGGTCTGCGCCAGCGTGCGCAGCATGCGCGCGAAGAGTTCACGCGCCTTGATCGTCTTCACCGCCAGGCCGGCGGCTTCCGCCGCGCGGTAGGCGCGTTCGAAGGCCACGCCCCACATGTCGGCCAGTTGCGGCACGGCCTTGGGATCGAACAGCGACCAGTCGCCGTCGGCCTCCACCCGTCGCATGAACTCGTCGGGGATCCAGTTGGCGAGATTCAGGTTGTGCGTGCGCCGCGCCTCATCTCCGGTGTTGTCGCGCAGTTCCAGGAATTCCTCCACGTCGGCGTGCCAGGGTTCGACGTACACGCATGCCGCGCCCTTGCGCTTGCCGCCCTGGTTCACTGCGGCGACCGAGGCGTCCAGCGTCTTCAGCCAGGGCACCAGGCCGTTGGAGTGGCCGTTGGTGCCGCGGATCAGCGAGCCGCGCGAGCGCACCCGGGTGAAGGACAGGCCGATGCCGCCGGCGAACTTGCTGAGCTTGGCGACGTCCGCGTACTTGTCGTAGATCGCCTCCAGCGAATCGGCCGGCGAATCGAGCAGGAAGCACGAGGACAGCTGCTCGTGCGCGGTGCCCGCATTGAACAGCGTGGGCGAGCTCGGGATGTAGTCCAGCGAGGAGAACAGCCGGTAGAGCTCCAGCGTCTCGCCCACGTCCTGTCCGCCCAGCGCGCTGGCGATGCGCATGAAGAAGTGCTGCGGCGTCTCGATCACCTTGCGCGATTGCGGGTGGCGCAGGAGGTAACGGTCGTACACCGTGCGCAGGCCGAAATATTCGAATCGCCGCGTGGCCAGCGGGTCGATCGCGTCGTTCAGCTTGCGCGCGTGGGCGGCGACGAAATCGCGCACGCGCGCATTGAGCAGGCCGAGCTCGGCGCCGCGCGCGATGGACTGGGAGTAGCTCTGGATCTCCTGTCCGCGCACTTCCTTGTCGATGTAGGCGCCGAGCAGACGTGCGGCGAGCTGGCCGTACTCGGGTTCCTCGGCGGTGAGCGCGGCGGCGGTGCGGATCGAGAGCTGGTCCAGCTCGGCCGTGGTGGCACCGTCGTACAGGCCGCCGATGGTCTTGAGCGCCACGCGCAGCGGATCGACCGCGTGCAGGCCGTCGGCGTTGCGCGTCACCGCGCGCACGATCTTGTTGATGTCCACGCCTTCGGTGGCGCCGTTGCGCTTGGTCACGCGCATCTGCGCGGGGTTGTGCGGCGGGGTGAGGGCGAAATCGTCGGCGCGCGCGGCCGTGCCGCCTTCGTGCGACGGGTTGTCGAGGGTGTCCATGCGGATCTCCGGGAAGGGAAGCCGCCGCGCCGATGCGGAGGAGGGCGCACCGTCGCGACGGTTCCTGAAACGTCAAACGCCTGCTCCCGCGCGCAGGGCCTGAGGTTTCCGCTTGTCTTGGGAACGCACGTCGCGCGGACAGCTCCTGTCCGCATGCGACGCACCTCCCCACGGAAGCGGCCACCCGCGCCGGGCCGCGTCAGGGTCGGACGGGCGCGTCTCAGTGGACGCGACCGCCGGCCCTCGGGGCCCGGCGTGCCGGCAGGTCTTCGGACTTGCGGACGCGGACCGGTTGCATCGATCCACCTACTTGCCCTCGCTTCCCAGGCGCTGCGGCCCAGTGCATGTGGGGGCGTTCGTTTCCGCTTACCGCTGCGGGGCAGTTCCGGATTCGCACCGGATTCCCTTTTAAGCCCGTCCGACAGTCGCGTCTGGCCGGGCACCGACAGGACACAACATATCGGGATGAATGCTTGCGGTCAACGCAATATTTGGTGTTTTCTGCAGCAATACGCAGTAGCGCCCATCCGCTTGTCGGCGCTTTCGCGCATCCGTGGGGGGGAAGGCTCGGCAAGCTGCTCAGCGGACACGATCCTTCCACCGTTCTACATGGTCGGGATGCCCCAAGGGGCGGACGGGGGCGTGCTTCAGGTGAGGTTTCCGAAGACGAATGCCCGCCACGCTGCGCTCACCTGTCCGCCACGGCGCGCTGCCTATCGTCGCCGACCATACCCAGCCACAGCGGGAGCGGACGATGGCCACGACGAAGAACGCCACGCGCGGCAACGGCAGCGGCAAGGCAGTGACGAAAGAACGCCGCGTGCAGTCGCAGATCGACGCCAAGGACAAGCGCAAGCAGCAGGCCAAGGCCGCCAAATCCACCACCGGGAAGGGCGCGGCCAAGAAGCAGCCGGGCCAGACCAGCCCGCAGCCCAGGCCGCGCACCCCGCTGCCCGAGCAGCATCTTTCCAAGCCCGGCAAGGAAGCGGAGCTCGAGCCGCGGCCGCAGTTCGAGGCGCCCCAGTACCGCGGCAGCGGCAAGCTCGAGGACATGGCCGCCGTCATCACCGGTGCCGACTCGGGCATCGGCCGCGCGGTGGCGGTGCTGTTCGCGCGCGAGGGCGCCGACGTGGCAGTGGTGTACCTGTCCGAGGACGAGGATGCGCGCGAGACCAAGCGTCACGTGGAGAAGGAGGGCCGGCGCTGCTTGCTGATCCGCGGCGACGTGAAGGACCCGCAGTTCTGCGAGCAGGCCGTGCAGCAGGCGGTGGACGCGTTCGGCCGGCTGGATGTGCTGGTCAACAATGCCGCCTTCCAGGAACACGCCGATGCGCTGGAGGACATCACCGAGGAGCATTTCGACCTCACCATGCGCACCAACATTTACGGCTACTTCCACATGACCCGCGCCGCGCTGCCACACCTGCACGAGGGCAGCGCGATCATCAACACCGGCTCGGAGACCGGCCTGTTCGGCAACGCGCACCTGCTCGACTATTCGGCCACCAAGGGTGCGATCCACGCCTTCACCATGTCGCTGGCCAGCAACCTGGTGTCGCGCGGAATCCGCGTTAACGCGGTGGCGCCGGGGCCGGTATGGACGCCGCTCAATCCGGCCGACAAGCCGGCCAAGCAGGTGGCCAAGTTCGGCCAGCAGAACCCCTGGGGACGGCCCGCCCAGCCGGAGGAGCTTTCGCCCGCGTACGTATTCCTGGCCGCGCCCAGCTGCTCGAGCTACATAAGCGGTGCGATCCTGCCGGTGATGGGCGGCTCGACCGGTTGACGCCATGCACTTGACCGATCCGTGGTGGGTCTATGTGCTGCGCGGTGCCGGCGTCTACCTTGGCCTGCTGATCGTCCTGCGACTGATCGGCAAGCGTGCGTTCGGCGACATGACGACATTCGATATCGTCGTGCTCATGTTGGTCGGCAGCACGCTGCGCATAGCGATCACCGGCGAGGACAAGTCGCCGTTATCGGCGGTGATCGGCGTCATTCCCATCTTCATCCTGGACAAGGCGATGGGCTGGGCGTGCGCGCGTTGGCCTTGGCTCGACCGCGTGGTGGAAGGCAAGGACAGCCTGCTCGCCCGCGACGGACGCGTGCTGGAGGATGCGCTGCGCCGGCACGACATGTCCGAGGCGGCCTTCCGCCGCGCGCTGCGCGAGAAGGGCCTGCACGAGATCGGCGACGTGGTCGAGGCGCGGCTGGAGGCCAACGGCAAGGTCAGCGTGCTCAAGGCCGGTCGCAGCGCGGAGTGAGGCGTCTTCATCCGGCCGGTTCGCAATGCGCCTCGTAGGCCGGGTAAAGCCGCTCTTCCTCGCGCAGGATGCGTTGCCTGAGCACGGCCATCATCTGCTCCAGGCTATGCGCGAAGGCGCGAGGATCGGCGTCGCCCTCGCGGTAGGTGTCGAAGAAGGCGAGCAGCGCGGGCGTCAGCTGCTGCATCTCGCCGATGTACCGACGCGCCAGCGCGGTGGTGGCGGGATTCGCCTGCAGCGCCGGATAGAGCCGGTTCTCCTCCAGGCTGAGGTGCGAAAGCATGGCTTGTCGTGCGCGCTGCAGCCGTTCGCGTCCATCGGCTCCTTCCATGCCGTGGCGGGCCAGATCGTCGAGCATGGCGGCCAGTTGTGCATGCTGGTCGCGCAGGATGTCGGTCAACCTCATGCAGTCCCCTCGCCATGATGCCAATCGGCCGCGCGTTCGAGCCATGCGGGTACGGCCGCGGCCGGCAGCGGCCGGGAGACGTAGAAGCCCTGTACCTCATCGCAGGCCATCCGTCGCACGGCCTCGTAGATGCGCCGGTTCTCCACCCCCTCGACCACCACGCGGAAGCCCAGGTCGCGGGCCAGCGCGGCCATCGAGCGCACGATCGCGGCGTCGTGGCGGTTGGCATCCATCGAGCGCACGAACGACTGATCGATCTTCAGGCAGGTCGCCGGCATCTGGCGCAACGAGGCGAGGTTGCTGTAGCCGGTGCCGAAATCGTCGATCGCTATGCCAGCGCCCAGTTCGCGCACCGCCGCCAGGTGCCGGCTGGTGGCGTCGTTGTGCAGCAGCAGCGTGCTCTCGGTGAACTCCAGCTCCAGCCCGCGTGGATCCACGGCGTGGCGGCTGGCGACCGCCTCCAGGCGCGTGACCAGGTCGGCGTCGAAGTCGGCGTTGGAGATGTTGATGGACAAACCGATGTCGTAGCCCGCCTTGCGCCAGCCGGCCAGCTGCGCCACGCTGTGCTCGAGCACCCAGCCGGTCAGCGAGCGCATCAGCCCGGCGCGCTCGGCCAGCGGCACGAACTGGCCGGGCGGCACCTCGCCCAGGGTCGGGTGGCGCCAGCGCGCGAGCGCCTCGACCGCCACGCAGCGGCCGTCGCTCAGGCGCACGCGGGGCTGGTAATCGAGGTAGAGCTCGGTGCGCTCGGTGAGCGCCGCGGCCAGCTCGGTGACCAGGAAGAACTCCTGCCGGTGGCGCTCGTCCTGGCTGCGCTCATACAGCGCCCAGCCGCGCGGGCTGTGCTGGGCGGCATGCGAGGCGCTCATCACCTGCCGCAGCGGATCGGCGCCGTCGAGCCGACGCACGTCCAGGTCGAGCAGCCCGACGCCGGGCTGCAGCGTGAGCGGGATGTCCAGGCAGTCGAACGGGCTGCGCAGTCGCGCGACCAGGTCGTCCAACTGCTCAGCGCCCAGCGGCGCCTCGGCCTCCGGGAGCACCGCCGCAAAGCGCGTGACGCCGACCTGGTAGAGGCGCGTGGCGGGCGGCATCCAGGCCTGCACGCGCGCGGCGACGGCGCGCATCAACTCGTCGGCGTAGGGAAAGCCCATCGCCCGCACGAACGCGTTGAAGCGCTCTACCGGCGCGACCTCGATGGAGATCAGCCAGGCGCGCTGGGCGCCATTGAGCTGGCGCGCGCGCAGATCCTCGAAGAAGGCGCTGCGATGGGGCAACTGTGTCACCGGATCGGTGCGGCCTAGGTAGCCGCCCAGGACCACGCCCGCGCCGGCCAGCCGCGCGGCGTCGCGCAGGGCGGCGTGGCCGGCGTCGTCCAGGCCGGTACGCGGCACCGGGTCCATCACGCACAGCGCACCCACGTGGCGGCCGCTCAAGGTGTACACCGGCTCGCAGGCGAAGAAGCGCAGTGCAGCCGACGCCGTGCCCGAGAGTGGCGGCGTGTCGCGGTAGCGCGCGTCGGCGGCGATGTCGGCCAGCACCTGGCCGGTGCCACGGCGCGCCGCCTCCAGATAGAGCGGGTGGAGCACGTGGGTACGCTCCGGATCGGCGTCGCGGCTGTACCAGTAGGCGCTGCCGTTGTTGAGCACCAGCAGGACGATCGCCACCTCCATCGATGCGGCCGCCAGGTGCGCGATCGAGTCGAAGCCCGGTACGGCATAGCCTTCGGCCGCCCGGTCGTCCGCGCCGGTGCGGGCGTCGGTATCCGGTTCGGCGGACGTCATGTCCGGATCGTGTTCCACCGTCGTCTGCATGGCGTTCCCCCTTCGTCCGACCTGGTGGGACTCGCGATAACCCGATCAGGGTACTTCGGCGCCCTTTGCAGCCGCAATGCGAATTTGGGAAGGGTCCGGCGGCCGCCGGGTCAATCCGGGCGATGCGGCAGCGCCAGGTAGTGCTCGCTCTGCATCTCGATCAGGCGCGACTCGGTGCGGCTGAACTCGGCGCGGTGGCGCTCGCCGTCGTACAGGTCGGTGATCGGCGCCGCAGCCGAGAGCACCAGCTTGACCTGGCGATCGTAGAACTCGTCCACCAAAAGCACGAAACGCTTGGCGGCATCCTCGCTGTAGATGGAGAACTGCGGCACGTTGGAGATGATCACGGCAGGGACGGCGCGCGCCAGCGCAATGTAGTCGGCCACCGCGCGCGGACCTTCGCACAGCGCCTCGAAATCGAACCAGATCACCCCGCCGGCGCGGCGGCGAACGGCGATGTTGCGGCCGTGGAGTTCGATGGCGCCGCCTTCCTGCGGCTCGTCCTGCGCCTGGCTGGCGAAAATGCGCGCCAGTGCGCGCTCGGCCTCGGCGCCGGGTGGGGTGAGATATACGCTCGCCTGGGTCAGCGCACGCAGGCGCCAGTCGTGCGGCGAGACCATTTCCACCGCCTGGCAGTGCCGCTCGATCAGCGCGATCGCAGGCAGGAAACGGGCGCGCTGCAGGCCGTCCCGGTAGAGGCCATGCGGCGGCGTGTTGGAGGTGGTGACCAGCGCCACGCCGCGGCGGAACAGCGCGTCGAGCAGGTTGGCCAGGATCATCGCGTCGCCGATGTCGTTGACCAGGAACTCGTCCAGGCACAGCACGCGGCAGCGCGCGGCCAGGCCCTCGGCGACGTCCTCCAGCGGATCGGCGCGCTCGCCCAGTTCGCGCAGGCGCGCGTGCACCTCCCCCATGAAGCGGTGGAAATGCCGGCGCAGCGCCACGCCGTGCGGCAGGCTGGCGGCGAACAGGTCCATCAGGAAGGTCTTGCCGCGGCCCACCCTGCCCCACAGGTACAGGCCCTGCACCGGCGCCCGCGCGTCTTCGCCGAACAGCGACTTGAGCCGGCCGAGCAGGCCGCCGTTGCCGGGCGATGCGCACAGCAGCGCGTGCATGCGGTCGAACTGGGGCAGCACGGCCAGCTGCGCCGGATCGGGCTCCCAGCGGTGCGCGATGACGCCTTCGTGGTAGCGGGTGGAGGGAGTCGTGTCGATGGTCATGCGAGCGTTTCTGGGCGGGTAGCCGGAACGGCTCCCGGGAGAGGGAAGGCCATGCTGTTCCCGCTCACCCGCGGCGCAGCGGCGGCAGCCACGGCTGCACGGCGTGCTTGACCGCCCCGCGCAGGTCCATCAGGCGGCGATGGAAGAAATGGCTGGTCTCGGGCATGCGCACCACTTCGGGCCTGACCGGCAGGCCGGCGATCCACTCGAAAACCGCCTGTGGCTCGACCACCTCGTCCGCCTCGCCCTGCACGATCAGCCAGGGGCATTGGGGTACCTCGATGCCGCCGAGGGCGAAGCGCCCCGCCGGCGGCGCGATGCTGACCAGCGCCGCGGCCTTCAGGCGCACGGCGTTGCGGATGGTCACGTAGCTGCCGAAGGAAAAGCCGGCCAGCCACAGCGCATCGCCAGGTCGCATGCGGCGTGCCCAGTCGGCCACCGCAGCGAGGTCTTCGCTCTCGCCGTTGCCTTCGTCGTAGCTGCCCGCGGAGGTGCCGGTGCCGCGGAAGTTGAAGCGCACGGTGTCCAGGCCGGACTCGCGCAGGCTGCGCTCGACCATGGTCACCACCTTGTTGTGCATGGTGCCGCCCTGTACGGGGTTGGGATGGCAGATCAGCGCGACGCCGGCGCGCGCCTCGGCCGGCGTGGCGACGTTGGAGATCGCCTCCAGCTTGCCTGCCGGGCCGGTGAGCGCGAAGCTCGCCTCTTCGTCGGGAAAGCTCGTGGGGTCATCGGGAAAGGTGCTGGGCGTCATGCGCGCAATGATAACCGCCGGCACCGTGATGCCGCCGAAGCGTGGCGGGGCGTGCCCGTGAATCACCTGGCACACGCGCTGCTGGCAGGCGGCGACGACGAGTTGCGGCTGGGCGGCGTGCTCGGCGATTTCGTGCGCGGCGCGCCTGACCCCGCCCTGCCGGCGGGCGTGCGCGAAGGCATCGCGCTGCACCGGGTGATCGACGGCTACACCGACCGCCATGCCGAAGTGCTTGCCGCGCGCGCCCTGTTCCCGCCGCCGTACCGGCGCTACGCCGGCATCGCGCTGGACATGTGGTTCGACCATTGCCTGGCGCGCGATTTCGCGCGGTGGTCGCCGGTGCCGCTGGAGATCTTTTCCGGCGAACTGCGCGCGCTGTTGGTCCGGCAGCAGGCGTGGCTGCCGGACGCGGCGCACCGTTTCGTCCGCTATATGCAGACCAACGATCTGCCTGCCGCCTACGCCGAGCCGGAAGTGCTCGGCCGTGCGCTGGCGGGCATCGGCCAGCGCCTGCGGCGCGACAACCCGCTGGGCCGGATGCTGCCGCTGCTGCGCGAGCTGGACGAACCCCTGCAGGCGCGCTTCGATGCGTTCTTCCCCCAGCTGCAGCGTTTCGCGCGGGCATGGACCGCAGGCGGCGCATGAGCGGCCGGCGCGGCGGGTCAGGTTTCCCGCCAGGCGCTACGACTGGAGTCGGGGCGCGCCGGTCACGTGGCAGGGCTGGGACGTGCTGCTGGCGTATGCCAGCGTGGTCGCGGCTGGCGATCGGCCGGTGACGCCCGACCGCCAGCCGCGGGCATTCGGCGCCGTCGTCGGTAGCGTCACGCTGGGGCTGCTGGCCGTGTGCTGGTGCAAGGGTGATCGGCCGGGATGGCGCCGGCGCGGGGTCAAGCCGGGGTATGCACCTTCGAGCGAACGAAAACGCCGCCCGAAGGCGGCGTTTCCAGAAAGGCGCGCTGGGGACCGGCCGCTTACTTGGCCTGGTCCACGATCCAATGCACGGTGTTCTTGACCTGCTCGTCGGTGAGCGAGGGCATGCCACCCTTGGGCGGCATGAAGTTGCCATCCGGGCCGTGATAGCCCTCGGTCGCGTGCTTGACCAGGGTGTCGATGCCCTGCGCGATGCGCGGCGCCCAGGCGGCCTTGTCGCCGAGCTTGGGCGCGCCGGCCACGCCGGCGGTATGGCAGCTGTGGCAAAGGCCTTCGTAGATCGTCTTGCCGTCGGTGCTGCCGCCGAAGGCGACCTGCGCGGCGGCGGCCTTGGCGGCCGCTTCCTGCGCGGCGGCCATGGCGGCGCGGCCGGTGTCGCCCGCATACACCGCGCCGGCCGGGGCCAGCCGGTCGGCGATGTTCTGCGCGGCGTGCGGATTGGTTTCCTTCGGCTCGCGGGTGTAGATGGTGTACGCCATGATCAGCAACACCAGCGCCAGCACGTGAAGACCGGCGATCAGCCAGCCGAACTGGCGGATGAAGCTCTGGTCCGATTTGGTCAGGGAACCGCTCACGCAAGTAACTCCAAGTGATCAGTGGGCATGCCGGCACGCCCTTCGGGATGCCGGCGTCTGGCAGACAAGACGCCCATTATAGGGCAAGCGGGCAGCAAGTTTCAGGTCGCCGCCCGGGCGCGCTGCCTTTGCCGGTGCCGTGGCGTACCATCGCGCCGGCCTATCCCCACATGCCATCGGTTGGGTGCCTTCGGTCATGGAGCACCCGTGTCAACTGGCATTGTCCAGGCCCGTTGCTGTAACCCTATCCTTTTACCGTACCGCAAGGAGCGCCAGGCGCGCGGCGTGCGGATCGACATCCATTCGGGAGTTTTTGCACATGTCGCGTTTTTGGAAGATCGCGCTGGCCGTCGTGGTGGTGCTGGTGCTGCTCGTGGTCGGGCTGCGCCTGATGCACAAGCCGGGCGGCCCGGGTGCAGGGCAGGGCAAGGCCCAGGGCAAGGAAGGCGAGCAGCCGCCCGTGCCGGTCACAGTCGTGCCGGTGGCGCGCCAGAACGTGCCGGTCTACCTGACCGCGCTGGGTACGGTGCAGGCGCTCAACACGGTGGCGATCAGCCCGCAGGTGAGCGGCAGGCTGCTGAGCCTGGAGTTCACCGAAGGCCAGGCGGTGAAGAAGGGCCAGGTGCTGGCGCAGATCGATCCGCGCAGTTTCCAGGCCACCTATGACCAGGCGGTGG
This sequence comes from Frateuria sp., assembly GCF_035943815.1. Classification (GTDB taxonomy): domain Bacteria; phylum Pseudomonadota; class Gammaproteobacteria; order Xanthomonadales; family Rhodanobacteraceae; genus Frateuria_A. Next base: position 182,537 of record NZ_DASZBU010000014.1, on the reverse strand, counting down.
CGCGCCGGCGCCAGGACCAGGCGCAGCTGGCCACCGCGCGGGCCAACTACTCGCGCAGCCAGGAGCTGGGCCCGAAGGGCTACATCGCCAAGCAGGACCTGGATGCGCTGCGCAACACGGTCAGCCAGCTGGAGGCGACGGTCGCCTCCGACGAGGCACAGATTCGCGACGCGCAGGTCTCGCTGGGCTATACCAAGGTGATCTCGCCGATCGACGGCCTGGCCGGCATTCGCGGCGTCGACCCGGGCAACGTGGTGACCACCTCCAGCACCATCGTCACGTTGACTCAGCTGCACCCGATCAACGTGATGTTCAACCTGCCCGAGCAGAACCTGGACATGGTGCGCCAGGCGGCGCAGGGTGGCGGCGAGCTGTCGGTGGCCGCGCTCGATCGTGGCGACGCGCACGTGGTGGCCGGCGGCGGCGTGCTCAAGGTGATCGACAACCAGATCGACGCAAGCACCGGCACCTTCCGCCTGAAGTCGGAGTTCCCCAACGCCGACAACGCGCTGTGGCCGGGCCAGTTCGTCAACGTGCGGCTGAAGGTGCGCACGGTCGATGGCGGCCTGGTGATCCCGGCGCAGGCGGTGCAGCGCGGCCCGGACGGCGACTACGTCTACCTGCTGCAGGCCGACAACACGGTCAAGATGCAGCCGGTGAAGGTCGCCCAGGAAGTGGGCGACAGCGCGGTGATGATCGGTTCGGGCCTGAAGGAAGGCGAGCGTGTGGTCACCGAGGGCCAGTTCCGGCTCAAGCCCGGCAGCAAGGTCAACCCGCTCAAGCCCGGCGAGGTGCCGGCGGCGCCGAGCGCGGCGGAACTGGAAAAGGCCAAGCAGCAGGGTGGTGGCCGCGGTCGCCGCGGGCACTGACGAACAAGCAAGGTGGCAAGCGCACGATGTGGGCTTGCCGGCGTCAATCCCGCGAAAGCGGGGCAGGCGTGGCGCGATGCCCGAAGGGGGCGCGCGCGGCGAGCGATCCATCCGGCCTTCGCACGAGGCCCGGTGGATCGCGTTCGCGGGAATGGGCGTTCAGGACCAGACGCCATTCGTGACATCGGGCGCCCCGCGCTCCCACCCAAATACACGGATCCGGACAAACCATGGGCTTCTCCACCCTCTTCATCCGCCGCCCGATCGCCACCTCGCTGCTGATGGTGGCGGTGCTGCTGCTGGGCGTGCTCGGCTACCGTCAGCTGCCGGTCTCGGCGTTGCCGGAGATCGACGCGCCGAGCCTGGTCGTGACCACGCAGTATCCGGGCGCCAGCGCCACCACCATGGCGGCGCTGGTGACCACGCCGCTGGAGCGCCAGTTCGGCCAGATCTCCGGGCTGTCGATAATGAGCTCGGATTCTTCGGCCGGGCTGTCCACGATCATCCTGCAGTTCAACATGGATCGCGACATCGACATCGCCGCACAGGACGTGCAGGCGGCGATCAGCGCGGCCAAGGGCACGCTGCCCAACAACCTGCCCTATCCGCCGGTGTACAACCGGGTGAACCCGGCCGATGCGCCGATCCTCACCCTGATGCTCACCTCCGACAGCCGGCAGCTGCGCGAGGTCAACGACCTGGCCGACTCGATCATCGCGCAGAAGCTCTCGCAGGTTCAGGGCGTGGGCCTGGTCTCGATCGCAGGCAACGTGCGTCCGGCCGTGCGCGTGCAGGTCAATCCCTCGCAGCTGTCCAACCTGGGGCTCACCCTGGAGGACGTGCGCGCCGCGCTGACCGCGGCCAACGTCAACGCGCCCAAGGGCACCCTGAACGGCGCCACGCAGAGCTACTCGATCGGCACCAACGACCAGCTCACCGATGCGGCGGCCTATGGCCAGACCATCATCAGCTACAAGGACAACGCGCCGGTGCGGCTGAAAGACGTCGCGCGCGTGGTCGACGGCGTGGAGAACGACCAGCTCGCCGCCTGGGCCAACGGCAAGCCGGCAGTGCTCCTGGACATCCGCCGTCAGCCCGGCGCCAACATCGTGCAGACGGTGCAGCAGATCCGCGCGGTGCTGCCGCAGCTGCAGGCGGTGCTGCCGGCGGACGTGCATCTGAATGTGTTCGCCGACCGCACGGTGACCATCCGCGCCTCGGTGCACGACGTGGAGTTCACGCTGATCCTGACCGTGTGCCTGGTGGTGGGGGTCATCTTCGTGTTCCTGCGCCGGCTGTGGGCCACGGTGATCCCCTCGGTGGCGGTGCCGCTGTCGCTGCTGGGCACCTTCGGCGTGATGGCCTTCACCGGCATGTCGCTGGACAACCTCTCGCTGATGGCGCTGACCGTGGCCACCGGTTTCGTGGTCGACGATGCGATCGTGATGATCGAGAACATCGTGCGCTACATCGAACAGGGCAAAAGCGGCAAGGAGGCGGCCGAGATCGGCGCCAAGGAGATCGGCTTCACGGTGCTGTCGCTGACGGTCTCGCTGATCGCCGTGTTCCTGCCGTTGCTGCTGATGCCCGGCGTCACCGGCCGCCTGTTCCACGAGTTCGCCTGGGTACTGACCATCGCGGTGGCGATCTCGATGCTGGTGTCGCTGACGCTCACGCCGATGATGTGCGCCTACCTGCTCAAGCCTGACCAGTTGCCGGAAGGCGACGACGCGCACGAGCGCCATGCCGCCGCCGGCAAGCGGGGCGTGTGGCTGCGAACGGTGGACTTCTACGGCCGCACCCTGGACTGGGTGCTCGACCATCGCCGCCTGACCATCCTGGTGGCCGGCGCCACCGTTGCGATCACGGTCATCCTCTACGTGGTGATCCCCAAGGGGCTGCTGCCGGAGCAGGACACCGGTCTGGTCACCGGCGTGGTGCAGGCGGACGAGAACATCGCCTTTCCGCAGATGGAGCAGCGGACCAAGGCAGTGGCCGACGCGCTGCACAAGGATCCGGCCGTCTCAGGCGTGGCCGCCTTCATCGGCGCCGGTTCGATCAACCCCACGCTCAACCAGGGGCAGCTTTCGATCGTGCTGAAAGATCGCAGTGACCGCGGCGGCCTGGACGAGGTGCTGCCGCGCCTGCAGCAGGCGGTCGCCAACATCCCGGGCGTGGCGCTGTACCTCAAGCCCGTGCAGGACGTGACGCTCGATACCCGCGTGGCGGCCACCGAGTACCAGTACTCGTTGTCGGAAGTGAACTCCACGGACCTGGCCAAGCGCGCGGAGCAGATGACCCAGGCGCTGCGCCAGCGTCCGGAACTGGCCGACGTGGACAACAACCTGGCCGACCAGGGCAACGCGCTCAAGCTGACCATCGACCGCGAGAAGGCCAGCCGCCTGGGCGTACCGGTGCAGACCATCGACGACACCCTGTACGACGCCTTCGGCCAGCGCCAGATCTCCACCATCTTCACGCAGCTGAACCAGTACCGCGTGGTGCTGGAAGTAGCGCCGGAGTTCCGCTCCAGTCGCGACCTGCTCAACAAGCTCACCGTGCGCGGCAACGGCAACGGCGCATTGACCGGCTCGACCGCAACCAGCTTCGGCCAGTTGACCTCGGCCAACTCGGCGACGCCCGCGGGGATAGGCAATACCGGCAACGTCGGCTTCCAGGTCGGCGCCGGCGGCACCATCCCGGTCGCCTCGCTGGCCACCGCCGAAGTCACCGCCTCGCCGCTGGTGGTGAGCCACCAGCAACAGCTGCCGGCGGTGACGCTGTCGTTCAACCTGGCGCCGGGCTATTCGCTGTCGCAGGCGGTCGAGGCGATCCATGAAGTGGAGGCGCAGCTGAACTTCCCGCCGCAGGTGCGCGGCGAATTCATCGGCAAGGCGGCCGAGTTCAACAACTCCTTGGGCGACGAGGTCCTGTTGCTGCTCGCCGCGATCGTGGTGATCTACATCGTGCTGGGCGTGCTCTACGAGAGCTACATCCATCCGCTGACGATCATCTCGACCTTGCCGCCGGCCGGCGTGGGCGCGCTGCTGGCGCTGATCCTCTGCGGCATGAGCCTGTCGGTGGACGGCATCGTGGGCATCGTGCTGCTGATCGGCATCGTAAAGAAGAACGCGATCATGATGATCGACTTCGCGATCGAGGCGCAGCGCGACGGGCTCAATGCCCGCGACGCGATCCGCCGCGCCTGCCTCTTGCGCTTCCGCCCGATCATGATGACCACCGCCGCGGCCATGCTGGGCGCCTTGCCGCTGGCGCTGGGCAACGGCATCGGCGCGGAGCTGCGCCGGCCGCTGGGCGTGTCCATCGTCGGCGGCCTGCTGCTCTCGCAGCTGGTGACGCTGTACACCACGCCGGTGATCTACCTCTACATGGAGCGCTTCTCCGACTGGCTGCGGCTGCGGCGCGAGCGGCGGGCGCTGGAGCGGGCCCAGGCCGACGCGCGGGCGGTGTGATTCGCTCTGCTCCTGCCGAAAGGGCCGGGGCGGCTGCCTGCGTGGTGCGCCGCTATTGCTCCCTCTCCCCTCCGGGGAGAGGGTTGGGGTGAGGGGCGGGACTCGCGGGGCGCTCGAGGTGAAGGCCTTTTCTTCGGTCGTGGCCTTCCCGCGACTTGGCTCGCCTGCGGCGGGCTTCCGATCGCCTGCCGGCGCTCGGGTCACTTTTCTTTGCTGGCCCAAGGAAAAGTAACCAAAAGAAACGGCCTGGCTAAGCCCGGGGCGAGAAAAGAGCTAGGTGCCAGCTCGCCTTGTCGACCAAGTCTCTTGCTCATAGAGGAGCTGCAGCCGCTTTACCGCGGGTGCTCGGGAGTTGAGGTGAGAAGGCGGCGGGTTCGTGGGCGCTCAGCGCGGTGGGTAATTCACCCGCTATGCGGCTCAACCGATTTGGCCGATGCGCGTTAGCACGGCGATGCCGCGTATCCTGTCCTCTTTTGCCCGCCACGCCGTCGCATGAACATCTCCGGCCCCTTCATCCGCCGCCCGATCGGCACCTCGCTGCTGGCGGCGGGCGTGCTCATCGCCGGCATCATCTGCTACGCGCTGCTGGGCGTGGCGGCGTTGCCGCAGATGCAGTTCCCGGTGATCTTTGTGCAGGCGCAGGAGGCCGGCGCCGATGCCAGCACCATGGCCTCCACGGTAGCCGCGCCGCTGGAGCGCCACCTGGGCCAGGTGCCGGGCATCGACACCATGCGGTCGCGCAGTTCGGAGGGCAGCGCCTCGGTGTTCCTCATGTTCCGCGGCGGCACCGACCTGGATGCCGCGGCGCGCGACGTGCAGGCGGCGATCAATGCGGCCGCGCCGGACCTGCCGCCGGGGCTGAACAGCCCGCCGAGCTACCAGAAGGCCAATCCCAACGACGATCCGATCATCGCCTTCGCGTTGACCTCCGACACGCAGTCGGCGGCCGACCTGTACAACGCGGCCGACAGCCTGCTGGCGCAACGGCTGCGCCAGCTGCCGGGCGTGTCCTCGGTGGAGATCGCCGGCGCGGCCACGCCGGCAATCCGGGTGGACGTGGACCTGCATGCGCTCAACGCCATGGGCCTGTCGCCCGACCAGCTGCGCAACGCGCTGACCGCGGCCAACGTCACTTCGCCCCAGGGCTTCCTGTCCAACGGCAGGACGAACATGGCGATCACCGCCAACGACCAGCTGCACTCCGCCGAGGATTTCGCCGGGCTGGTGGTCGCGGTGCGCAATCACGTGCCGGTGCGGCTGTCGGAGGTGGCGCGCGTCTATGCAGGCCAGCAGGACGCCTTCCAGGCGGCCTGGTTCCAGGGCAAGCCGGCGGTGTTGATGTACGTCTACAGAAAGGCCGATGCCAATGTCATCGCCACCGTGGACAGCGTCAAGGCGCAGGTGCCGGCGCTGCGCGCCTATCTTTCGCCGGGCACGACGCTCACGCCGTACTTCGACGGCACGCCGACCATCCGCGCCTCGCTGCACGAGGTGCAGGCGACCTTGCTCATCTCGCTGGCGATGGTGGTGCTGACGATGGCGCTGTTCCTGCGTCGGCTCGCGCCGACGCTGATCGCCGCGCTGACCGTGCCGCTGTCGCTGGCCGGCGCGTTCGTGGTGATGTACGTGCTGGGCTACACGCTCAACAACCTCACCCTGCTGGCGCTGGTGATCGCGATCGGCTTCGTGGTGGACGATGCGATCGTGGTGATCGAGAACGTGATCCGCCATATCGACGCGGGCATGCCGCGTTTCGAGGCGGCGCTCACCGGCGCGCGCGAGATCGGCTTCACCATCGTCTCGATCACCGCCTCGCTGATCGCGGTGTTCATTCCGCTGCTGTTCGCGCCGGGCATCACCGGCATGTTCATGCACGAGTTCACGGTGACGCTGGTGGCGGCCATCGCGATGTCGGCGCTGATCTCGCTGACGCTGACGCCCTCGTTGTGCGGCTTGTTCCTGCGCGGGCACGAGACCGCGCGACCCTCGCGCCTGGGTGCGGCGCTGGACCGCCTCCACGCCGGCATGCTCGGCGCCTACACCCGCGCGCTCGACTTCGCGCTGCGCCATGCGCTGGCGCTCTCGCTGACGCCGCTGGTGCTGATCGTGGCGACCTTCTTTCTGTTCGGCATGGTCAAGTCGGGGCTGTTCCCGCCGCAGGACACCGGGCTGATCTGGGGCCGCGCCACCTCCAGCGCGACGGTTTCGTTCCAGGATGCGATGGCGCGACAGGAGCGGCTGACCCGCATGCTGCTGGCCGATCCGGACGTCAAGGCGGTCGGTTCGCGCCTGGGTACCAGCCGGCAGGGCACCGCCGGAGCGTTCAACATCGAGCTCAGGACACTGGGCGAGGGCCGGCGCGAGGACACCTTCACCGTCCTCGCACGGCTTTCGGCCAAGGCCGACCGCTACCCGGACCTCAACCTGCGCCTGCGTCCGATCCAGGACCTGCCCAGCGGCAGCGGCGGCGGTGGCAACCAGGGCGCGCAATACCAGGTTTCGCTGCAGGGCAACGACCTGCAGGAGTTGCAGACATGGCTGCCCAGGCTGGTCGAGGCGCTGAAGAAGAATCCCAAGCTCAAGGATGTCGGCAGCGACATCGACGAGGCCGGCCTGCGCCAGAACGTAGTGGTCGACCGCGACAAGGCGGCGCGCCTGGGGGTGTCCATCGGGACCATCGACGGGGCGCTCTACAACGCCTTCGGCCAGCGCCAGGTGTCGACCATCTACTCGGACATCAACCAGTACAAGGTGGTGATCAACGCGTTGCCTTCGCAGACGGCCACCCCGGCGGCGATCGACCGCATCTACGTGCGCTCGGACGCTGGCAAGATGATCCCGCTGGGTGCGCTGGCGCGCCAGGAGCCGGGCCTGGCGCCTTCGGAGGTGACGCACCAGGACCAGTACACGACGATGGACCTGTCCTTCAACCTCGCCGATGGCGTGAGCATGGGCGAGGCGATGGCGATCATCCAGCACACCGCCGAGGGCCTGCGCATGCCCGGCGACATCCGCCTCAACGTGGGCGGCGACTTCCGCCGCTTCATGGAGACTCAGAGCGGCATGGGCTGGCTGATCCTGGCGGCGATCCTCACCGTGTACATCGTGCTGGGCATGCTCTACGAGAGCCTGATCCACCCCGTCACCATCCTCTCCACGCTGCCGGCGGCGGGCGTGGGCGCGCTGCTGGCGCTGTGGCTGACCGGGACCGAACTGTCGGTGATCTCGCAGATCGCGCTGGTGCTGCTGATCGGCATCGTCAAGAAGAACGCGATCATGATGATCGACTTCGCGCTGGTGGCCGAGCGCGAGCACGGCAAGAGCCCGCTGGAAGCGGCCCGCGAGGCGTGCATCGTTCGTTTCCGGCCGATCATGATGACCACCATGGTGGCGATCCTCGCAGCGTTGCCGATCGCGATCGGGCTGGGCGAGGGCTCGGAGCTGCGCCGGCCGCTGGGCATTGCGCTGATCGGCGGCCTGCTGATCTCGCAGAGCCTAACCTTGCTCAGCACGCCGGCGCTGTACGTGATCTTCTCCTGCCTGTCAGCGCGCTGGCGGGCGTGGCGGGCCAGGCATCGACGCGGCGAAGTGGTTCAGGCCTCCTGATGCCAAGCTCCTTCTGCCTTTCGGGCGAAGAGCTTCCGATCGCCTGCGGCGCTCGGGTCACTTTCTTTGCTAAGAGCTAGGTGCCGGCTCGCCTTGGTCGGTGCGTCGCATGCTCTTAGGGGAGCTGCAGCCGCTTTACCGCGGGCGCTCGGGAGTTGAGGCAGGAAAAGCGTGTGTTTGGCCGGACGGTACGGCGCGCTTGCTCCCTCTCCCCTCCGGGGAGAGGGTTGGGGTGAGGGGCCGGGGCTTGCCGGGGACGCCAGTCAGGGTGGACGCCTCCGCTTGCTCTCCCGGATACGGGAAGAGCAAGCACGGAGTCACGCCGGGCCGAACTCCAGGGCGGCGGTGAGGTCGCCCGGGGGTGGGCCGCCAGCGGCACGCATGGCTTCCTCGCGCAGGGTCAGCCCGGGCAGTTTGCGCAGGCCGAAGCGGCGGGTCAGGAAGCGGGCGATCGAGCCGGTGTCGTAGACGGTGTGGTCGACATGGCCCTTCTTGGCGTGCGGCGACACGATGAGCGCCGGGATGCGCGAGCCCGGCCCCCAGCGGTCGCCCTTGGGCGGCGCCACGTGGTCCCACCAGCCGCCGTTCTCGTCCACGGTGATGATGATGAGCAGGCCGGGCCAGGCGGGCGATGCCTGCAGGGCCTCGACCACGGCCATGATGTGGCGGTCGCCGGCGTCCACGTCGGAATAGCCGGCGTGCATGTTGAGATCGCCCTGGGGCTTGTAGAAGCTGACTGTCGGAAGCTGGTCGGCCGCGACCGCCGCGAGGAAATGGTTGGTGGCCGCGGTCTGGCCCACGCCGGCATCGCGCAGGTGTTTGGCCCGCGCGGCGGTGCCCGGCGCATAGGCGGCGAAATAGTTGAGCGGCTGGTGGTGCGGCTGGAAATTGGGCCGCTGTGGGAACTCGCGCTGGTCGCCGTCGCCCTGGCCGTCCAGCGCGAGCTGCCAGCCGCCGGCATACCAGGCCCAGTCGACGCCGGCTTCGGAGAGCACCTCGCCGATCGTGTCGTGCTTCTGCGGCGGCACGGTGTTGGGGCTGTGCGGGTCGGCGTGGGCGGGATCGTTCGGGTCCCTGGAGAAGCCCGGCGCGTAGGGCGGGCCCATCGTGTTGACCGCCCAGAAGTCCGGTGTGAGCGTGTTCGGCGTCAGCGCCTCGGGCTTGCCCTGCATGGCGCTGGCGGGCGAGTCGTGTGCCATCTTCAGGTGGATGTCGGTGGCCTCGCCGCTGACCGTCTGCGCGATGTTGAAGCGCGCCGGGCTCGTGTCGGCATGCGGGTAGTAGGGCGGCTGTGCGGCGACGAGGTACTGGTGGTTGAGGAAGGAGCCACCGAAGGCACCCATGAAGAAGTTGTCGCACAGGGTGTACTGGCGCGCCAGCTGCCACAGGCGCAGGTTGGCCGCGTTGTCGCCGTAGTATCCCATCACCAGCGCGCCCGAGTCGCCCCAGGCGACGAAGCCGTCGTTCCTGCCGCCGTTGATCTGCAACTGGTTCTCGTAGAAGCGGTGCCACAGGTCGCGCGTGACCACGCCCTGCGGCAACGGCTCGCCGGCGCCGGTGCGCAGCGCCCAGGGCGCGTTGGGCAGGCCGGTGATGTCTTCCTGGCGCACCGTGTAGCTCTTGTGGTTGACCACCTGTTCGTGCGGCGCCACGCCGTGCCACACCGGCGGCAGTTCCTTGAGCAGCGAGCCGTCGCGGTCGCGCTGGCGGTACTGCTCGGGCTCGAGCGCGGACAGCGGCTCGGCCACGCCGGGGAAATCGGCGAACAGGTTGTTGAAGCTGCGGTTCTCCGCATAGATCACCACCACGCGCTGGATGCGCTCGCGCAGCAGGGTGTCCAGCTTCGTCGCGGCGGGCGCGGTCGCGGCGGTGGCGCTGGCGGTGTCGATGGCCGTGCCGCCCAGCGCCAGGCCGGCGCCCGCGGCGGCCAGCCCGCCGAGCAGGCGGCGGCGTTGAGGATCGGCAGGCTGGTCGTCAGTGTCGGGGGGCAGGTTGGACATCGTTCGGGCTTCCTCGCACATCGAAGCGTTGAGTATGCCGGCATCCGGAATCGGGCGATCCGCCTCAGCCTTCCATCGCCTGCGCCGCCTGCCACATCGCGCGGGTCAGCGGACGGTTGGCGTGCGGCGTCTGCAACACCACCAGCGTGGTCGTGCTGATGCTCGGGTGGATCTTCAGCAGGCGGTCGAGCACCGTCTCCAGATGCGCCACCGAGAGCGCGACCACGTGCAGCAGCGCCGAATCCTCGCCGGCCAGGCGGCGGCACTCGAGCACCTCGGACACGTCCGCCACCAGCACGCCGATGCGTGCGCACACGCCGCCGTCGCAGCGCAGCCGGATCACCGCGTCGATGGTGTAGCCCAGACGTTTTGGATCGATGACCGCGCGGTAGCCGGCGATCACGCCGGCTTCCTCAAGCCGCTTGATCCGTTCGGCCACCGCCGGCGCCGAGAGGCCGACCTGCCGGCCCAGCTCGGCATAGCCCTGGCGCGCATCCTGCTGCAGGGCCTCGAGCAGCTGCCAGTCGCGCCCATCCAGCTCGGGTTTCGATACGAAAGCCATGCGGAGGTTTCCCATTTCGTTCGATGGCGAAAGGTCGACACTTTATTCCGATCCATCATTCCCGTATCCGGTGACCGCCACTAGCATGCGCACTCCCCCGCTTGGACTTGCCCCCATGGATACCCCACGCCTGGACGGGCGGACGCTGGCCTGCATCGGCGTCGCGCTGGTCACCTGGTCGTCGGCCTATGCCGCGATCGCCTATGCGCTGCCGGCGTTCAGGCCCGGCGAAGTGGCGTTCGCGCGGCTGGCGATCGGCTCGCTGTGCTTCGCGCTGTGGCTGATCGCCAAGCGCCCGCCGTTGCCGGCGCGGCGCGACTGGCCGCAGCTGGCGCTGCTGGGCGTGATCGGGCTCACCGTCTACCACCTGGCGCTCAACTACGCCGAGACACGCATCGCCAGCGGCACCGCGGCGATCCTGATCTCGCTGGTGCCGGCGGCGACCGCGGCACTGTCGGCGCTGTGGCTGCGCGAACGCCTGCCGCTGCGCACGCTCTGCGGCCTCGGCGTGGCGCTGGTGGGCGTGGTGACGGTGGTGCTGGCCAGCGGCAAGCAGGTGAGGTTCGAGCCGATGGCGGCGCTGGTGCTGGTCAGCGTGGCCGCATCGGCGATCTATTTCGTTGGGCAGAAGCCGCTGTTTGCGCGATCGAGCGTGTTCGGCGTCACCGCCTTCACCTTCTTCGCCGGCACGCTGGGTGCGCTGCCGTTCGCCACGCACCTGCCGCAGGCGCTGGCCGCGGCGGCTTGGCCGCGCATCGGCGCGCTGCTGTGGCTGGGATTGGCGCCGACCTTCGTCGGCTACATCGCCTGGAACGTCGCCATCCACCGCAGCTCGGCTTCGCAGGTGTCCAGCTTCATCTACTTCTCGCCGCCGATCGCGGTGTTGATCGGCTGGGTCTGGCTGGGCGAGCGGCCGGGGCTTCTGACCCTGGTCGGCGGCACGGTGACGGTCGGCGGCGTCATACTGTCCAATACAAGCGGGCGCAGGGCGCCTGCGCGGCCGGAAGCGGCACGTGGGACCAAAGGCTATGAGCACGGCTGAGGCGGACATCGTCGACTTGCAGGCGCTGGCGCGGGCACTGCCCGCGTGGCGCTCGCGGCAGCTCGGCCGGATCGGCTCGGCCAGGCTCAAGCTGCTGCGCATGGACGAGGCATCTTACGTCGAGGAAGTGCACGATTTCACCGAGGCGCTGCTCGTGCTGGACGACGTCCTGCGGCTGCACATCGATGGCGTGCCGCGGGTGCTGGGTGCCGGCCAGCTGTGCCTGGTGCCCGCCGGCGTCCCCCATGCGGTCGACGAAGGCAGCGCCGGCGCCTTGCTGATCCTGGATACCTGAAAGGAGATCCGTCGTGTACCAGCTCTACATCGGCAACAAGAATTATTCATCGTGGTCGCTGCGGCCGTGGCTGTTGATGGTCGAGCGCGGGATTCCCTTCGACGAGCGCCTGGTCGCGTTGCAGGAGGGTTCGAGCTGGGACGCGTTCCGCAGCTTTTCGCCCAATGGCAAGGTGCCGTGCCTCAACGATGGCGGCACGGTGGTGTGGGATTCGCTGGCGATCGTGGAGTACCTGGCTGAACGCCATCCCGGCGTGTGGCCGGTCGATGCGGCGGCACGCGCCTGGGCGCGCTGCGCCGCGGCGGAAATGCACTCGGGCTTTGCCGCGCTGCGCGGCACCTGCCCGATGGATTGCGCCATCCGCGTGCAGCTGCACGGCATCGACGCGCCACTGCAGCGCGATCTGTCCCGCCTGGCCGAATTGTGGAACGAAGGCCTCGCGCGGTTCGGCGGACCGTTCCTGGCCGGCGCCGCCTTCAGCGCGGTGGACGCCTTCTTCGCGCCGGTCGCCTGGCGCATCCTGAGCTACGGCCTGCCGCTGGACGATGTCTCGCTTGCCTACGCGCAGCGCCTGCGCGAGCTGCCCGGCATGCAGCGCTGGTACGCCGCCGCGCTGGCCGAGAGCGCGCGCCTGAGCGATACCGAGCACACCGCGCGCCGCGTGGGCACGGTGCAGGCGGACCTGCGTACTACGGCCTGAGGCTCAGGCCAGCCGTTGGATGCGGACGACCTTCGAATCGTCCGCGTGTTCCAGCAGCAACCGACGTACACGGTCCTGCCAAAGCCGCCCGAAAGCCTCCCGCAGCTTCGCCGAGGCGCCGGGTGCGAGCGCCTCGGCCATGCATTCGCGCAAGTCCTGCGCGGGGGGCACCCGGGCAAGGTCCAGTTCGATCTGCACCGCCGTGCCGATGTCGCGCCGGGCGAAGCGCACGCCCGCGCCGCCCGCCGCATAGCGCAACAGGCCCTGGCGCACGAAGCGACCGCCGATGCCGTGGAAGCCGTTGCCGGCGGCCGCACCGGTGATCAGCGTGAGCACCTGTGCGATCACGCCGGTGGTGCCTTCGTGTTCCGGCGCGCCCATTCGCACCGATACGCCGCCGCGTTCGGCCGGTTCGTCCGGATAGAGCGCGCGCAGCGCCGCGCGCGCCATCAGCCAGGCGCCGGCGACCATGGGCAGGAATGCCCCGCCAGCCGCACCGCGTCGGCGTAGCGGTAGACCAGCAGGCCATCCTCGGCCGCGCCCAGCAGGGCGGCCAGTGGGTCACGCACGCCGATGCACGGCGCCTGGTCGAAGAACGCGGGGAAGGTCATGGCCTACTCGTTGGGCATGCCGATGATGCCGAAGTCCACCACCACCGCGCCGGGGCCGCGCTCGCGGTAGCCGATCGTCAGGTGCTCGCCGAAGCGCTCGCGCAGCTGCGCCAGCAGCGGCAGCGGATCGTGGTCGTTGATGAAGCGCATGGTCTCGCCCGAGCGCAGCGCGCCGAGCGCACCGAAGATGGCGGAGTGGCGGAAGCGGCGGGCGATGCCGCGCGCATCGAAGATGTGCACGTTTTCTTCGGGATTGAGGTCCGGGTGCATGAGGGTGGCTCCGTGGAAGTGGCGCCACCCTACGGCCGTCCAAGCCGGCCGCCCATGACCTGGGTCAGCTGTGCCCTCAGCCGGCCGTCTGCGCGGCCATGCGCCGCAAGGCGCGGCGCCTGCCGATGGCGGCATAGGCGCGCGCCAGCAGCGGGATGGACAGCAGGAAGAAGTTGTTGTTGCCGGGCATGTGCGGCGCCGCCAGCAACGCCACCGCCGCCGCCGTAGGCAGCGTCAGTGCGCGCCAGCGCAGCGCGTTGATCTCTTCCGGGACCACCTCCGCGCGTGTCCGACCGGGTCCGAGCGCGATCCGGAACAGCAGCAGCTGCAGCAGGCCGGCCGCGAGCAGGGTGGCGGAGTAGAACACCTCCGGCACGCGCGCCAACGGGCTCGAGCTCATCAGCGCCGTGGCGAAGGGCATGAAGGCCACCACCATCAGCAGCAGCATGTTGGGCCACATCAGCCTGGGCTCGAACCCGTCCAGCACGCCGAACAACCGGTGGTGCGCCACCCACAGCGCGCCGATGGTGAGGAAGCTCAGCATGAAACCCATGAAGCTGGGCACCAGGTGCGCCAGCGCGGCCAGGTAGGCGGCGTCCTCCAGCGTGTCCAGGCGCGGCACATGCACCTCGATCACCAGCAGCGTGATCGCGATGGCGAACACCGCGTCGGAAAACGCCTTGAGCCGTTCGAGCTGCGCGGGTCCCTGGTTCATGGGTTGCCTTTGGTCAGAGCTTGTAGGCCTTGTGGATCGCCACGATGCCGTTGCTCAGGTTGCGCACTTCCACACGGCCGAAGCCGGCCGCCTCCATCATGCCCTTGAGTGTGGCCTGGTCCGGATGCTTGCGGATCGATTCGGCCAGGTACTGGTAGCTGTCCCCGTCGCCGGCGAACAGCCGGCCGAGCCGGGGCAGCACCTTGAACGAATGGAAGTCGTAGAGCCGGCCGAACAGCTCGCTCTGCACGCGCGAGAATTCCAGCACCAGCGCGCGGCCGCCCGGCTTGAGCACGCGGCAGATGTCGGCCAGCGCCTTGTCCTTGTCGGTGACGTTGCGCAGGCCGAAGGCCATCGTCACCGCGTCGAAGCTTGCGTCGGGAAAGGGCAGGCATTCTGCGTTGAGCTGCGCCCAGCGCAGGCCCGAGACCAGGCCGCGGTCGGTCATCCGGTCGCGCCCCACGCCGAGCATGGCGGCGTTTATGTCGCCGACCACCACCTCGCCCTCGGCGCCGACCACGGGCTTGAGCAAGGCGGCGATGTCGCCGGTGCCGCCCGCCAGGTCCAGCACGCGGTCGCCGGCGCGTACGCCGCTGATCGCCACGAAATGGCGCTTCCAAAGGCGGTGGACGCCGAACGACATCAGGTCGTTCATCAGGTCGTAGTTGCGGGCGACCGAGGTGAACACCTCGCCGACCAGTTTCTGCTTGTCGCCCACTGGCACGTCGCGGAAGCCGAAGTGGGTGGTCTGTGGCTGCTCGTTCATGGCGGGCAATGCTACAGGATGCGGATCGCCCGCTCGCCGTTCGGCTTCTGCTTGCGCGGCCGCGCTCCTTCCGGCGGCGGAGCGTGCAGCGTGGATTACGGACTCACGGCAGGGTCGGCTTGCCGCCCTGCTTGTAGACGGTGCCACCCTTCATCACGAAGCTCACCCTTTGCATTGCGGTGATGTCCTGCAGCGGATCGCCCGGCACGGCAATGACATCGGCGGAGCGGCCGGGCTGGATCTGGCCCAGCTGGTCGGCCTTGTGCAGCAGTTCGGCCGCGTGCGTGGTGGCCGCCTGCAGCACGTACATCGGCGGCATGCCGGCCTGAACCATATATTCGAATTCCTTCGCGTTCTGCCCGTGCGGGTACACCGACGCGTCGGTGCCGAAGGCGATCTTCACACCAGCCTTGTAGGCGCGGCCGGCGGTGGCCTGGATGATCGGGCCGACCTGGCGCGCCTTGGCGGCCACCTGCGGCGGGTAGTAGCCGGGCTTGCCCGCCATCTGCTCGACATACTTGCCGGCGATGATGGTGGGTACGTACCAGGTGCCGCGTTCCTTCATGAGCTTCATGTCGGCGTCGTCCATGAAGGTGCCGTGCTCGATCGAATCGACGCCGGCCAGCACCGCGCGGCGGATCGCCTCGGCGCCGTGCGCGTGGGCTGCGACGGTGAAGCCGTAGTCGTGCGCGGCGGCGACCACGGCCTTGATCTCCTCGAGCGTCATCTGGGGGTTGTCGGCGCTGGCGCTTTCGTCCAGCACGCCGCCGGAGGGCATGATCTTGATCAGGTCCACGCCGTCCTTGTAGTGCTGGCGCACGGCCTTCCAGGCATCGGCGGGGCTGTTGATGATGCCGTCCTTGGGGCCCGGATCGCCGGCCAGGTCCTGGCGGTAGCCGTCGGTGGGATCGGCATGGCCCCCGGTGGAACCGATCGGCACGCCGGCGGTGAAGATGCGCGGGCCGGGCACGATGCCTGCGTTGATCGCGTTGCGCAGGGCGATCGATTCGTTGGCGTTGTCGCCGAGGTTGCGCACGGCGGTGAAGCCGGCCAGCAGGGTGCGCCGGGCGTAGACCGTCGAGCGGATCGCGTAATCGGCGGTGTTCCAGCGGAACTGGTCGGTGTAGCCGGTGGGGCTGGTCTCGGAGGTCAGGTGGGTGTGCGCGTCGATCAGGCCGGGCAGGCAGGTCTGGCCGGCCAGCTCCAGCACTTGCCCGTCGCCGCCGGCAGGCGCGCCGGCATGGATCGCCTGGATGCGTCCCTCCCGGACCACCACGGTCGTCTCGCCCAGCAGCTTGCCTGCTGCCGGGTCGAGCAGGTGGGCGCAGTGCAGCGCGGTGGCGGCCTGCACCGGCGGATCGCCGGCAAGCACGGGAGCGGTCGCCAGCAGGGCGGCCAGGACGAGCGCAGAGCGTAGCGGCATGACGGCCTCCTCGGCGGGAACGGCCATCATAGGCGGCTGCTCGGGCCGGCCGGTAGTCTGACCGGGAGGCCCGCCAGGCTCCCCTGGGGTGAAAGCAGCTACGCGTCCCGGGGCGGTTCGTGAGCGTGCTCGTGCTGCTCGGTCACGACGTGGCGCCGGTGCAGGTCTTCACTGCCGCTGTCCTCGGGCACGTGCGGCGCCGGCCTGAGGGGCGCGGCGTCCATGTCGCCGTCCACACCGGTGATCTTGAGGATCGAGTGGCGCACCTCGCGTGCCAGGATCACCCGCGCGTCGCGCACCATGTCCTCCAGCGCGCGGTCGTAGTCGAGCTTGCCGGCGTCATCCGTCCACACGATCTTCTGTTCCCGCAGCTTCTGGATGAAGCCGCGGAACAGAGCCTTGTCGAAGAATTCCGGCGCGGACTGCTCGTTGAGCAGCGACAGCCGCTGCGCGGTGAGCGCGCAGGCGTTCTCCAGCTCCGCCGCGGTGGTCGTGTGCGGGCCGTTCTTGGCCAGTGCGGCGATGGTGATGTAGTAGCGCTCGAAGGCCTGGATCAGGCTGCGCGCGATGGTCTTCATCTGGAAGGCCGCGTCATCCTGGCCCGGCCCGCGCTCGAGCACGCGGCCGTCGGCGGAAGCTTCCAGCAGGCCGCGGCTGACGAAGAAGTCGATCGTGCCCTGCATCTGCGTCACGAAGCCCTCCGTATCCCACGGCAGGAACAGCTCGCCCTGGATGAACGGGTAGATGATGCGGCCCAGCCTGACCACCGAGGCGCGCGTCATGCGCCGGTTGTTCAAGAAACAGCAGGACACCCACGCGGCGGTGGCGGTCAGGTGCAGCACGTTGTTTCGGAAATACGACAACAGCACCGCCGGTTCGTCGTCGGCCACCAGCACGTCGCCCAGCGGATGGCGCACGCGGCGGATCCAGCCCATCTGCTCGCCGTAGGCGACGATCGCCGACGGGTCCATCGGCGTCAGCGTGACGCGGTCGGAATAGGGCATCTGCGTGAGCAGCGCGCGCATCAGCTCCAGCTGCGCCAGCAGGTCGCTCTCGGCCATCGCGTGCTTGGGGGTCGCCAGCAGCGCCAGCGCCAGCAGGTTGATCGGGTTGACGTCGGCGGCGCGGTTGATGTTGACCTGGATGCGCTCGGCCAGGTCGTCCACCACGCGGTTGAGCCACTCGGGCTTGGCGTCCGGATCCGCCGCGGCGGCGCGCCAGTCGGCACTGGCCGCATCCAGCAGCGGGGTCAGCTCGATCGGCTCGCCGAAGTTGAGCGCCACGTGGCCGTAGCGCTGGCGCAGCACCTTCAGCCCCTTGAGCAGGCCGACGAGGGATTCCTTCTCCTTCGGCTTGCCGGTGAGCTCGCCGATGTAGCTCTTGCCCTCCATCAGCTTTTCGTAACCGATGTAGACCGGCTGGAACAGCACCGGGCGGCGCGGTGCACGCAGGAAGGCGCGCACGGTCATCACCAGCATGCCGGCGCGCGGCGCCAGCAGGCGGCCGGTGCGCGAGCGGCCGCCTTCGATGAAGTACTCCATCGGCACGCCACGGTCGATCAGCTGCGCCACGTATTCGTTGAATATCACCGAATAGAGCGCATTGCCCTTGAAGCTGCGGCGCAGGAAGAACGCGCCGCCGCGGCGCAGGATGGGACCGATCACCGGCAGGTTGAGGTTCACGCCCGCGGCGATGTGCGGCACCACTACGCCGGACATGTGCAGCTGGTAGGACAGCAGCAGGTAGTCGGCATGGCTGCGGTGGCTGGGCACGTAGACCACTTCGTAGCCGGGCGCCGCGGCGCGGGCCTTGTCGAAGTGGTGCATGGCGATACCGTCGTACAGCTTGTTCCAGAAGTTCGACAGCAGGAACGACACCGAGCGCACCACCGGGTGCGAATAGTCGGCGGCGATTTCCATCACCAGCTTGTGCGCGCGGCGCCAGGCCTTGGCGTGGGAAATGTGCTCCTTGGCCGCGGTGGCGCCGATCGCGGCGCGCACCGGCTCGGCGTTGAGCACCGCATCGGCCATGGTGCGCCGGTGCGACAGGTCTGGCCCGATCACCGCCGCGCGGATGCGGCGGAAGTGCGTGCGCAACACCCGCGCGATCTTGCGTACGAAGCGGTCCGGCTCGGCCTGCCCGGCTTCGTCCAGCACCGCGCGCAGGGATACCGGCGCGGAGAAGTGCACCACCGTGTCACGGCCGTTGAGCAGCAGCGCCAGCAGGCGGCGGAAGCGGCCGACCATCACCCAGTTCTCGGAGAACAGCACGCGGAACCAGCCGGCGTCGCGGCTGGGTGCGCGGCCGACGTAGATCGACACCGGCACGATCTGGATGTCGTGTCCGGGCTGGCCTTCCAGCGAGCGCACCAGCTGCGCCAGCGATTCATTGGGCGAACGCTGGCGGTTGCGGCCCAGCAGCCAGCCGTCGCGACGCGCTAGGGCGAACACCGAACGCTTGCGGCGGGTGCCGGCCAGCGGCTGCATCGGCGGTGGCAGGCCGGCCTCGCGACAGGCGCGCTCCAGGATCAGCGCGTCGGAGAAGCCGTCGCGCTCGATCACGTAGCACACCGGCGCGCCCGTCTTGAGCAGGCTGGCCGGTTCGGCCGGGTCGCGCCGGATGCGCACCCAGGGTTCGAGCAATTGGCCGGCCAGGCCGAACCACCAGGGTGCGCGGCTGCGGGTCGGATAATCCGCGGTCATGTTCTGCATCGGCCGATTGTAGCCGGTGGCTCGTAAAGGACGCCCGGGTGCTCAGCGTGGCGCCGAGGCCACCGCAGGCGCGCTGGCGCCGGCCGGCGGGGTGGCGAGGTGCTGGTGGGCGCGGCGCACGGCCTGCAGCAGGTCCTGGTCGTACCAGCGGCCGTCCTTGAGCACCAGCGTCGATTCCATCGATAGCGGCTGGTCCAGCAGACGGTATTCGATGCGCACGCGCGCGTAGGGCGGGTGGTAGTCCAGCGGCACCACGCGCGCCGAGTCCAGCGCCTGGTCGAGCGCAAGCCCGTAGATCGCCAGCACCTGCTTGAGGCCCTCGAACGCGGTGGCGTAGCTGCGCATGGCCTGGTCGAAATCCATCGCGCGCAGTTGCTGCGCGTCGTGCAGGTCGAGTCTTGCGCGCGGTGGCGACAACCACGCCGACCGCCCGGCGAGCCCTGGCCGGATCGAACCAGGGTGCCTGCTGCGCCCATGGACCGAGCGCATCCAGCAACGCCGTGGCGTGATGCTTCTGGGCGTCGCCAAGATGAGGGTTGCCGGCGATCGCCTTGGCCCCGAGCGCGCGGCCGATGCCCACCAGTAAAGGCAACTGGTCGCCGTAGCGAGCCTGCGTGTCGGCAAGCCAGGGCTGCAGGCGCGCGTCGAGCGCCGCCTCGGCGTCCGGCGCGGCGAGCTGACGCAGGGCCGCATCGATGCGCTCGCGGTCGGCCTTATTCATCGGTGCCTCGCCGGCGCGCAGCTTTCCCCAGTCCGCGCGCAGCAGGGCGTAGTCGTGCGGCGGCAGGGCGTGGCGCCAGAAGCCGGCGAAATCGTCCGCGCGGATCAGCGCGATCGACTCGCGCACCGCCGCCTCGGGGGACGGGCCGCCGGAGGCGGTGGCCACGTCGTGCGAATGGCAGGCGGCCAGGGCCAGCAGGCCAAACAACAGCATCAGGCGGCGTAGCGGCGTCAGGCGCATGGAACTCTCGTCGGTGCGGAGGTGGCGCGGGCGAACGGGCAAGGTGTGTGGGCGGTCGCGCCAGCGGCAAGCCGTCGGGCGACGGGGCCGCCGGTGGAAACACGGCGCGCGTCTGCACCCCTTCGGGCAAGAAAAACCCCGCGGGCCTGGAGCCGCGCGGGGGAATCCGGCCGAGCCGGAAGGGAAATGGCCTTGCCC
Organism: Frateuria sp.; assembly: GCF_035943815.1. Classification (GTDB taxonomy): domain Bacteria; phylum Pseudomonadota; class Gammaproteobacteria; order Xanthomonadales; family Rhodanobacteraceae; genus Frateuria_A. The sequence goes on along the minus strand of NZ_DASZBU010000014.1, from coordinate 162,335 downwards.
GCGGTTTGGAGGTCAGCAGGTTTCGGCGGGAGAGAGCTTAATGGCTCTTGGAACCTAAGGCAATACTTGATATTTAGACTAGCAAGTGACTGATTTTAATCAACACGCAGGACGTCTAGCTTCGCCTTGCGGCGTACGTCGCGGGGCGCCCGCCAGTCGTTGTCGAACAGCGCCGGCTCCCAACTGCCGTAGGTGGGGTTGGGCAGGACGAACCAGCGCACCCCGATCCAGTCCAGGTAAGGCTGGACCATCTGGCGGCGGGCCGCCGGCGTGTTGGGCAGCACGTCCACGAAATCGCCCAGTTGGTCGCCGAACTGCATCAGCACGCGATGGTGGCGGGCGACCAGCTGGCGCCGGCAGCCCTTCTCCGAGCCCACCTGTTCGCAGCCCTCGACTAAGGTGCCCAGCCCCAGGAACGACTGCGGGCCGGCCACCGGCAGGCCCGCAGCGCGCAGGTTGGCGAGGGTCGCCTGGTCCAGGTCCTTGGCGCGGTTGGACAGGTAGATCACCTCTACCCCATGCTGCACGGCGAAGCGGGTGAAGGCGACCACCCCGGGCAGCGCACGCGCGCGGCCCTCCTTGCACCAGGCGGCCCAGTCCGCCTCGTTGAATTCGCCACCACCGCGCACCAGGCGGGCCTGGTAGGGCGAGTTGTCCAGCACGGTTTCGTCGATGTCCAGCAGCACCGCCGGCCTGAGACCCTTGGCCGGCACCACGCGGTCGGCCCTGGACAAGGCATCCCAGTCCGGATCGGCCAGCGCGGCAAGCAGGCGGGCCTGGGCGTCGCGGTAGGTCTGCAGGTAGATGAGGTCGTGTTCGACGGCCGTCTGGGCCCAGGCGACGGCGTTGAGGTTGTCGTCCGCGGCCACCGTGTGGGCCGCGGGCGCAGGCGGCGGAAGCCGGGGCGGCTGCGCCGCGCAACCGGCGAGCAGGGTGAGGGCGGCCGCGAGGGGCAGGCGCAATGGCATGGTGTTCCTCAGGATTGAGGGCGTCCGACAGGATCAAGCCAGTTTACGACAGGCCAGTGGCAAGGCCGGGCGGGTTGCCGTCCGGCTGGCGAACGGCGTGACCTGCTGCGAGACTGGGCTCCCGTGCTTTCCCCCGAGCTCCGGCATGCGTTCCGATCCTTCTCTTCTGCGCGAGCCCTCGCGCGCCGTGCGCCTGGCCAGTTACGTGCTGGCGGGCATTGCCCTGCTGCTGGTGGTCAAGCTGCACCTGCTCTCGGCGCTGCTGGCCGGCCTGCTGGTGTACGAGCTGGTGCAGACGATCAGCCCGCTGCTGGAGCGGCGCCTGTCCGGCAGCCGTGCCCGCGTCGTCGTGGTGGCGCTGCTCGGCGCCGTGGTGGTCGCGCTGCTGATTTTGCTGGCGCTGGGTGCGATCAGCTTCTTCCGCAGCGAAATCGGCAACCCGCAGGACCTGTGGCGCCTGCAGCTGATGCCGCTGGTGGAAAAGGCGCGCGAGCAACTGCCGGCCGTGCTGGTCGGCTCGCTGCCGGACAGCGTCGACGAACTGCGCGTGATGGCCGGCGAATTGACCCGCAAGCATGCGGCCAGCCTGCAGCTGGCCGGCAAGGACACCGCGCGCGGCTTCGCGCACATCATCATCGGGCTGGTGCTGGGCGCGATCGTCGCACTGAGCCGCAGCGCCCGGTCACCGCACCAGGTAGGACCGCTCGCGGCGGCGCTGGGCCAGCGCTGCCTGCGCCTGGCCGAGGCCTTCCACAACATCGTGTTCGCGCAGATCAAGGTCTCCCTGATCAACACGATGTTCACCGCGATCTTCCTGATCGGCGTGCTGCCGCTCCTGGGGATCCACGTGCCGCTGGCCAAGACACTGGTGGCGCTGACCTTCGTGATCGGCCTGCTGCCGGTGATCGGCAACCTGATCTCCAACACCGCCGTGACCATCGCCGGCCTGTCGGTGTCCCTGGGCGTGGGCATCGCGGCGCTGGTCTTCCTCATCCTGATCCACAAGCTCGAGTACTTCCTCAACGCCCGCATCGTCGGTACCCAGATCCGCGCGCGCGCGTGGGAACTGCTCATCGCCATGCTGGTGATGGAAGCGGCCTTCGGCCTGGCCGGCCTGGTCGCCGCGCCGGTCTACTACGCCTACCTCAAGAGCGAGCTGGAAGGCGAAGCGCTGCTGTAAAGCTGCATCGATAGCTGTTGCGACAGGAAATTTGATTTCCGTCACGGATTGCTGTACCAATTCGTTTAGTTCGCGTTAAAGGAAGCTGCGTGGCAAGGAAGCGCAGGTCTCGCCGTTCGTACCGCTGGGGAGCGGTGGCAGCCGAACTGATTTCAAAATTCTATCTTGGGGAAAATCAAATGCTTAAGACCAAACTCGCGGCCGCCGTGCTGGTCGCGTTGAGCGTCGGTCCGTCCGCCGCGTTCGCTTACGGCCAGACTGCCGCCGCCCAGCAGGACACCACCACCCAGTCCAGCAGCGCCGAGCAGAAGGCCAAGAAGCTCGAAACGGTCACGGTCACCGGCTCGCTGATCCCGCAGACCGACATCGAAACCGCCACGCCGATCATCACGATCACCGCACAGGACATGAAGGTCCGCGGCTTTACCACGGTGGCCGAGGCCCTGCAGCAGTCCTCCTTCGCCACGGGCAGCGTGCAGGGCACTTCCTCGTCGGGGTCCTTTACCCAGGGCGCGCAGACGCTCAGCATGTTCGGCCTGCCGGTCGGCTTCGTGAAGTATCTCGTCGATGGGCGCCCGATGGGTAACTTCCCGGCGCTCTACAACGGCAGCGACACCTTCAACAGTCTCAGCGGCATCCCGATGGAAATGGTCGATCACATCGACGTCCTGCCGGGTGGCCAGTCGTCGCTGTACGGCTCCGACGCGATCGCCGGCGTGGTCAACATCGTGCTCAAGAAGCACGTGGACGCACCGACCATCGACGTACGCTACGGCTGGCATTCCGGCGGCGGCGGCGCGGATCGGCGAATCAGCTTCGCCGACAGTTTCAGCGCCGGCAAATTCAACATGCTGGTGGGCGGGCAGTTCGAGAGCACCCAACCGATCTGGACCGGTGACCGCAGCCTGACCCGCCAGTACTTCACCCAGGGCACCAGCGCGCCGGTCGCCTCGCGCGACTTCCTGGTCTACAGCCCGTTCTCGGGGCACTACTACTTCGAAGATCCCAACAACTGCTCGAACGTGACGAGCCTGTTCGGCGGCACCGAAGGCCTGCGCACCCGCACCCGTGGGCGTACCTACTGCGGCTCGTTCTACACCCCGAGCTACGCGACTGTCACAAACGACCAGAAGACGGCCAACGTCTATACGCACGCCAGCTTCGACGTCAGCGACAACCTGCAGCTGTACGGCGACCTGCTCTACAACTACGACGAGCAGAAGTACTCGATCGGCTCCAACTTCACCTGGTGGGGTACCAGCGTCAAATACGGCGCTTTCTACGACCCGAACCTGCAGGATTACGTCGATCTGCAGAAGGCGTTTGCGCCGGAGGAAACCGGCGGCTTCAAGTCGATCATGAACAAGCAGTACGAGAAGTCGTACATGCTGACCCTGGGTGGCAAGGGCACCTTCGGCGAGTCGAACTGGGACTACGACCTGGGCTTCACCCATTCGGACGACAAGCTGCTGGAGCACAACTTCCAGCGCTTCGCCGGCCCGATCGACAACTACTTCCTCCAGCACGTGCTAGGCCCGCAGCAGGGCATGGACCCTAACTACGGCGCCTATCCGGTGTTCGCCCCCGACTACGCGGCGTTCTACAAGCCGATCTCGCAGGCGGACTTCAGGAGCTTCACCGGTTACACCGACACCAACGCCAAGACCTGGGACAACATGCTGCGCGGCCAGCTGACCAACGCGTCGCTGTTCAAGCTGCCCGGTGGCGATGCCGGCCTGGCGGTGGTGCTGGAAGGCGGCAACCAGGGCTGGTCCTACGTGCCCGATCCGCGCCTGCTCGACGGCGAGGTGTGGGGTACCACGGACGTGCAGGGCGCGGGCCACCGTTCCCGCTATGCGGCCACCACCGAGCTGCGGCTGCCCGTCTTCAGCATGGTGACGCTGGATGCTTCGGGCCGCTACGACAATTACCGCGTGTCCGGCGAGAACGTCCACCACGCCACCTACAACCTGGGGCTGGAATTCCGCCCGATCGAGTCGCTGCTGCTGCGCGGCCGCTACGGCACCGCGTTCAAGGCGCCGACCTTGTCCGACGAGTTCCAGGGCATGAGCGGCTTCTACAGCTTCGTCCCCGACTACCTCAACTGCGGCCGCCTGGGCTACGGCCCGGCGAACATCGCCAGCTGCCCCACGCCGTATGACAGCACGCAGTACTTCGGCCAGCAGGCAGGCAACAAGGCGCTGCAACCGATCACCGCGAAGGTGTGGAGCTATGGCGCGGTGTGGGCACCGACCTCCAAGCTCTCCTTCAGCGTCGATTATCTGCACTGGGACATCAACAACGAGGTCAACACCGAGAGCGCCGATCTGCTTTCGCAGACCGAATACTTGTGCGACATCGGCACACTGGCGATGGGCTCGGCCACCTGTGCCAATGCCTTCGGCCAGATCACCCGCGGCACCTCGACCACGCCCGGGCTGCTCGGCCAGATCCAGCAGATCTTCACGCCGAAGATCAACGTGTCCAACGAACAGGTCAACGCCATCACGGCCAGCATCAACTATGTCCAGGACATCGGCAGCTGGGGCAAGCTGGCGTTCGCGACCTCCTATAGTGACGTGCTCAAGCACACCACCCAGGCCTACCCCAACGACCCGAGCATCGACGTACTGCGCCACCCGGCGGCCTACCCCAACGGAACGGACTTCAAGAGCAAGGTCAACGGCTCGCTGACCTGGACGCCGAACGAGCAGTGGAGCGGCACGGTGTACTTCAACCGCTATGGCCGCACGCCCAACTACCTGGCCTCGGCGCTGGACAACTACACCAGCCCCGGTACCGGCCGGCTGGGCGCGTGGATCCTCTACAACGCCAGTGTGACCTTCAACCCGACCAAGAACCTTGGCCTGTCGTTCCTGGTCAACAACCTGTTCAACAAGATGCCGCCGCTCGACCGCAGCTATCCCGGCACCTCGTCCTCGCCGTACAACGACAGCAACTACAACGTCTACGGTCGTGCGATGTACCTGGAAGCCAACTACAAGTTCGGCGCGAAGTAAGAGAAACAACGCAGCAAGAAAAAGCCCCGCATCCGCGGGGCTTTTTTTTTGCTACAGGGCGATGCCGGCTTCCTCCAGCAGCGCCTGCAGCGGGCGCAGCTCGGCGGCGTACTTCCGCCAGCGGCCGATGGACGAGCGATTGATCGGTTCCCTGACCTGTACCGCACTGGCGGTGGCCACCGGTGCCGGATTCAATTCGAAGCGCAGGCACCCCTCGTGCCAGGGCAGGCCGCAGTGCTCCAGCAGCCTGCGCGTGTTCGACTCCGGGTCGGCCACCAGCGCCTCGTATCCGACTTCGAGGATGCGCCCGGGCAGTACGCGCCGCCAATGCGCCATCAGACGATCGAACAAGAGGTAGTAGCGCCCGGTGTCGAGCAGATCGAACGAATAGTCGTAGTAGGGCGAGGTCTGCGCGAACAACTGCCGGAAATTGCTCAGGCACGTATCCATGGCGCCACGCCGCAGGCAGATGATCCTCGCCTTGGGAAGGGCCTGTGCGATGAAACCTGCATAGAGGAAATTGTGCGGCAGCTTATCGACGAAGCGTGGCCGGGCAGCCGTCGCCGGGCGGGTGCTGGCTAGGTAGTTCTGCCCGAGGCGGCTCCAGTGGACATGCCGCCCGCGTGCGATAGTGTCGGGGTCGAGCATGTGCGGAGTACGGCTGCCGGAGAGCCGCTTGAGCTCGACGCCGAAGTTCTGCAGTTCGCCGGCCGAGTACACCTGCGGATGGCTGGACAGGATGCGCTCGACCAGTGTGGTGCCCGAACGCGGCATGCCGAGCACGAAGATCGGTTCCTCGCTCGGGTCGCCCATATCGGTTGCCACCGGCTCGGGGAACGCGCGCTCCAGGGCCTCGATGAGCACTTCGTCGCGTCGGATCGAGTAGTTGCGAGTGCTCCGGCCTGCCGCCTTGCCGCGCGTCAAATGCTCGAAGGCCAGGGGATAGTCGCCCAGGTCCTCGTATTCCTTGGCGAGCGCAAGATTCAGGTACAGCCGGGCGGGCTGATCGTCGCCCCCCTGCCCCAGCAGCCGCTGCAATCGCTCGATGTGGTTGGACTCGCTGTCCTGCCGGCGCAGGCTGGCCAGGGTGAGGTGGGCTTTCCAGAAGTTCGGTGCCAGGGCGATGCACGCTTCGAGTTCCCGCCCGGCGCCCGCCAGGTCGCCTTCGAAGAGCAACGCAGTCGCCAGGTTGAACCGATAGTGCGCAGCAGTCGGCATGCGCATGACCGCCGTGCGGAACGCCACGGCCGCCCGTGCGTATGCATTGGCCTGGTTGTAGACCACGCCCAGCGTATCGAGCGTCAGGGGATCGTCCGGTTCCAGCGCCATCGCCTGGTCGGCGACCGCCAGCGCCTCGCGCGAAAGCCGGGCGATCGAAAGCGCCTTGGCGAGCTGGGCGGCGAAATCGGCCCGCGTCGGATGGAGCCTGACCGCGTGCTGCAGCAACGGGATGGCCTGCGCAAGCTGCTGCAGCTCCAGGCAGGCGATCCCGGCGATGTAGTGCATGCCCGAGGCCTGCGCCGGCGCCTGGGCCAGTGCGCGCAAGGCGAGATCGCGGGCGGGCTGCCAGTCGCGGCGGTTGAAGGCTGCGATGGCCTCGTCGGCAAGTCGTGAGGTGTCCGTCATGCGGAGATCCAGAACGTGGCCGGCCTCAGCCACCGGCCAGCAGTGCGGCAATCTTCGCCATGTGCGATTGCGCCGTTTCGCGCACCACTTCCTTGTCCGCTTCCGGGTCCTTGCCCTGCCAGTGCAGATCCTCTTGCGGCAGTTCGTTGAGGAAGCGGCTGGGCTGGTTGCTGTGCACTTCACCGTAGCGGCGGGTCTTGGCCGACCAGGACAGGGTGAGCAGCTCCTTGGCGCGGGTGATGCCGACGTACATCAGGCGCCGTTCCTCGTCGATGCGGCCCTCGTCGATGGCGCCCTCGTGCGGCAGCGTGCCTTCCTCGCAGCCGACGATGAAGACGAAGCGGAACTCCAGGCCCTTGGCCGCGTGCAGGGTCATCATGCGCACCGCGTTGCCGGGCTCGTCGCGGTCGGCGTGGCTGAGCAGGGCGAGCTGCGCGGCCAGGTCACCGGCGCTGTTGCCCTTCTGCATGGCGCGGAACCAGTCGCAAAGCTCCTGCAGGTTGGCCATGCGTCGATCGCGCAGCGCGGCGTCGGGCGTGCTCGCGGCGATGTGCGCGGCGTAGCCGCTGCGCTTCAAGATGCGCTCGACCAGGTCGGCGGCGCTTTCGTGCAGCGAGGCGCTGCGCAGTTCGTCGAGCAGTTCGGCGAAGCCGGCCAGCGCCGCGGCGGGGCGCGGCGTGAGCTGGCGCAGCACCGCGTCGCTGCGGGTCGCTTCCAGCAGCGAGCAGTGCCTGGACTGCGCGAGCTGGCCGAGCTTCTCCAGCGTGGTGGCGCCCACCTCGCGTTTGGGCACGTTGACCACGCGAAGGAAGGCCGCGTCGTCGCTGGGATTGGTCAGCAGGCGCAGGTAGCAGAGCAGGTCCTTCACCTCGGCGCGGTCGAGAAAGGACAGCGCGCCGGTGAGGTGGTAGGGAATGCGGGCCAGGCGCAGCGCCTTTTCGAGCGGACGGGCCTGGAAGTTGCCGCGGTAGAGGATGGCGATGTCGTGCCAGCGCGCCTTGTGCTTCTCCGCCAGCGTAGCGACGATCGCCGCCACCTTCTCCGCCTCGTGCTCGGCCTCCTTGCATTCGAGCACGCGGATCGGCGCGCCCTCCGGGTGCTCGCTCCAGAGCTTCTTCTCGTGCAGGTGCGGGTTGTTGGCGATCAGCCGGTTGGCCGCGCGCAGGATGCGCTTGCCGCAGCGGTAGTTCTGCTCCAGCTTGATCACGCGCAGGTTCGGCCAGTCGCGGCCGAGCTGGTCGATGTTCTCCGGGTTCGCGCCGCGCCAGGCGTAGATCGACTGATCGTCGTCGCCCACGCAGGTGATGCGGCCGCGCTCGCCGGCCAGGCTCTTGAGCAGCCGGTACTGCGCGTCGTTGGTGTCCTGGTACTCATCCACCAGCAGGTAGCGCAAACGTTCGCGCCAGGCGTCGCGGCATTCGGCGTCCGATTCGAGGATGCGCAGCGGCAGGCGGATCAGGTCGTCGAAGTCGACCGCGTTGAAGGCGGCCAGGCGCTGCTGGTACATCTGGTAGATCGTCGCCGCTTCCAGCTCGCGCGGTGCGCGCGCGGCGGCCAGCGCTTCCTCCGGCGAGAGGCCGGCGTTCTTGGCGCGGCTCAGCAGGTTCCGAAGGCCGAACAGCACGTCCGGCTTGACGCCCTTTGGAGCCAGCTCCTTGACGATCCCTTCGCTGTCGTCGGCGTCCAGCACCGAGAAGCCGCGGCGCAGACCGGCGCGCGCATGCTCGATCTGCAGGAATTTGAGGCCCAGCGCGTGGAAGGTGCACACGGTGAGCGCGGCGGCGTCCTCGCTGCTGACCAGCTTGCCCACGCGCTCGCGCATCTCGCGGGCGGCCTTGTTGGTGAAGGTGATCGCCGCGATCTTGCCGGCCGCGAGCTTCCGCCGCTGGATCAGGTGGGCGATCTTCTGGGTGATCACCGAGGTCTTGCCGGAGCCCGCGCCGGCCAGCACCAGCAGCGGGCTGTCGCAGTGTTCGACGGCGGCCAATTGTTGCGGATTGAGCATGGAACGGGCGGTGGTGCGGGCGGGGGACGATGGTAGCAGAGCGCCCTCCCGGGGCCGGATGGAGGTGGCATGCCCGGCTCCTGCAGGCTTGCCGCATCCGCCATAATCGCCCCGTTGTCGGCACGCGGGGAGCGCGCATGGAGAGGGAATCGGCAATCGAGCGGTGCGACGTGGCGATCATCGGCGGCGGCCCCGCCGGCAGTACCGCGGCCGCGCTGCTGGCACGGCGCGGCTACCGCGTGATCGCGCTGGAAAAGGAACGCCACCCGCGCTTCCATATCGGCGAATCGCTGTTGCCGATGAACCTGCCGATCTTCGAGCGCCTGGGTGTGCTCGACAAGGTGCGAGCGCTGGGCGTGCTCAAGGCCGGCGCCGATTTCGAGGCGGCCAACGAGCGCGGCTACAACGTGTTTTCCTTTGGCCGCGCGCTCGGTGACAGCCCGCCGCACAGCTACCAGGTGTGGCGGCAGGATTTCGACAAGATGCTCTACGACCACGCGCGCGAGTGCGGCGCCGATGCGCGCGAGGGCCAGGAGGTGCTCAAGCTCGAGCAGGCCGGGCCGCGCGAGAGCCTGCTCGAAGTGCGCGGGGACGATGGCCGCCGGTATAGCCTCCAGGCGCGCTACGTGGTCGACGCCAGCGGCCGCGACGCCTTCCTGTCGTCCAGGAAGAAGCTCAAGCGCAAGAACCGGCTGCACCAGAGCGCCGCCCTGTTCAGCCGTTTCGCAAATGCGGCGCGCCGACCCGGCGAGGACGAGGGCAACGTCAGCATCTACCGCTTCGAGCACGGCTGGATGTGGATGATCCCGCTGCCGGACGGCAGCATGAGCGTGGGCGCGGTGTGCTGGCCCGAGTACCTCAAGCGCCGCCGCGGCGACACGCGCGAGTTCCTGCTCGACACGCTGCGCCGGAACGCCGCGCTATGGCAGCGGCTGGAAGGCGCCGAACTGGTCGACGAGGTGCGCGCGGCCGGCAATTATTCCTACGACTCCGCGCGGATGGCCGGCCCAGGCTGGATCCTGGTCGGCGACGCCTTCGCCTTCCTCGACCCGGTCTTTTCCTCCGGCGTGTTCCTGGCGATGGACGCCGCCGAACGGGCGGTCGAGGTGGTCGACGGCGCGCTGCGCGATCCCGCGCGCGAGGCGGCGCTGCAGGGCGCGCTGGAGAAGCGCCTGCGCGATGGCATGGCGCGCTTCGCCTTCTTCATCTATCGCTTCAACGAACCGGTGATGCGGCAGATGTTCCGCGCACCGCGCAACGTCTGGCAGCTGGAGCAGGGCGTGATCTCGATGCTCGCCGGCGACCTGTTCGACGCTCCCCGCGTGCTGCTGCGGCTGCGCCTGTTCAAGCTGGTCTACGCGATCATGGTGTTGCGCAACCTTCCTGGATGGTGGGCCGGGCATCGCCAGCGTCTTGCGCAGGCGCGCGCCGAGTGAGCCCGGTCGCGCCTACAATGCGCCGTTTCCGCTGACCGACCGGCCCTGCCGGCGCCTCATGGCCAAGCTCTACTTCTATTACGGTTCTAAATGGTCGTAAGTGGACGTAAATAACCCATTGAACTATGGCCGTTTATGTGTGTGAGGTATAAGGACGCGTATCTGCGCATACCCCCAAATCAGGGGGGATGGGGGTAGAATCGGGGGTATCGACAAGCCTCTGGGTTGCTCAAGATGAAGCGCCAGCTAAGCGACCTCGTAGTCAAGAGCAGTACGTTTAAGAAGCTCGCTCAAACGCGCCAAGTGTCACCCGGGACCCAAGGCCTGAAGCTCGCAGATGGCGGAGGACTGTACCTGTGGATATCAGCTGGCAACGCGAAAAGTTGGCGCTACAAGTACCGGCTGTTGGGCAGGGAAGGCACCTTCGTGATCGGCAGCTATCCGCAGGTTTCCCTCGCGGAAGCTCGTAAGGCCCATGAGCTTGCTCGCAAACAGGTTGCGCAAGGAATCGATCCGGGGAAGCACAAGAAGGCAGAACTCCAAAAGGCGGTGGTGGCGGGCGGGAACACCTTTGAGGCAGTGGCGCGCGCATGGATTGCCCACAAGGCGAATCCGGACAATCCCAGACACTGTTCCGCCGGCTACGCCACTAAGGTGCTTCGCATCTTGGAGCGGGACGTCTTTCCAAAAGTTGGTGCGCTCAACGTGGGCGATGTGGGCGCAGCGGAGCTCAGCTCCATCATGGAAGCCGTAGCAAGCCGCAAGAAACTAAAGATGCCGCACCAGAAGAAGGTGCGGGTGCGCGCGCATGGTGCGACCACCACGGCTATTCACATTGGCCAGATCGCCCATGCCGTGTTCGCCTACGCTTCATCCAAGGGAATAATAAACACAGCCTATGATCCGACGTGGGCGCTCCGAGCTTTAGTCGCCCGACCCGAAGTTCAGCACAGCAAGTACCTTAAGCCTGATGCGCTCCCGGTGCTTTGGCACGAGCTGACCAATGCCGGCGCGAGCGAGCAAGTGAAGCTCGCCATCAAGTTGCTGGCTGTAACCTTCGTCCGCACGAACGAGTTGCGCAACGCTGAATGGTCCGAGTTCGACTTGACCGGGACGGCAGACCTCGGTCCGCATTGGTTGATCCCCGCCAATAAGACCAAGAAAAGCCGAGAACACGCGGTGCCCTTGGCCGGCACCGCGCTGCAGTTGATTGCCGAGCTTCGAAAGCTCACGGGCCACTCACGGTACTTGTTCCCCAGCCGGAGCGATCCGGATCGGCCCATGAACCCCAACACGATCAACCAGACGCTGTACCGGATCGGGTATCACGGGAAGCTGTCGGCGCATGGGTTTCGGGCGACTGCGTCGACTGCGCTCAATGAACGCGGGTTCCCGTCGCATGTGGTGGAAATGCAGCTGTCTCATTGGCGGCGGAGCAGGACAGAAGCGTCATACAATCACGCGACGTATTGGCCTGAACGGATCAAAATGATGGAGTTTTGGGCCAATTTTGTTATGTCAGCGAAAACTAATGTCGTGCCATTCAAGAAAAGTATGTAAGCCGTTGTTGACATTGATACCGGTTAGTGCGAATCTGTAAGTCGGCAGGGCGCCAAACGCCTGTCATCAACTAAGCCCCCAATGGAGTGAAGCCAGATATTGGCGCTCACTCCATTGGGGGCTTTTTCGTTTGGGAGCGCTGAAAGATGTCCAATAATGAAGCAAAGAAGGGGGCAGTATCGGCTGCTGCTTCGCTTAGTAGGAAGACGGCAAGTCGTGCCGTCAAGCCGAGGGCCCCCCTTATTCCCCTGAATCAACCAGGGAGGTTACGGATGGCAAACCTGATGGCGGTCTTCGGTTGCTCGCACACGACCATCTACCAGGGAATGAAAACGGGCGAATTTCCTAAGCCGGACGGCTATGACTGGCCGAATAGGCCGCCCGGCAAACAAGGGCGTCCGTATTGGAACACAGAGACCATTAGGGCGCGATTGGAAGAATAAGCGGTCCCGTCAGCCAGGGGACCGTACGCAGCTTGGCGTCTGCCTGCCCTAAAGGCGGCCACTGTCCCTGCGTATTCGTAGTTGTCGCGCTAGACCTGGCTTACGCAAAAAAGTATTGGCTCCGACGCGTGCTTCCGCACACGTCGGCAGGCAAGATTTGCCTTTTTTTGCCACAGGAGAACTGGCATGGTCGGCCGCTATATTGAAGAGCAGCTGTCTTCCCGTCCCGCTCGCGTTCCTACGAAAGTTGCCGCCGAATACCTCGGCGTATCACCTCGGACGCTTGAGGACTGGCGCGCAAAGAAGATGGGGCCGAATTACGTTCGGGTCGGCCACAAGGTTCGCTATGAACCGAGCGAGTTAGAGGCTTTCATTTCGAAAGTGTCAATCTCATCCCGCTGATGGGACGCGACTGCAGTGAACGTGCTGTCCCGTAGGCCGCTATAAATACTCCGCAATCCGATAGCCATGGACACTCGCATCGGGCTGGACAAGATGAGGGTCAGGTACACATATGGGAATAGCATTAGCGGTAACGCCGATTACCAACGTCTACAGGGGTGGGTCGGGAGTAGCCTGATGGGGGATTTTGGGACCAAGGGAAAGTTACAAAAGGTCCACCCAGAGGGTTCTCTGACCAACGTACACCAGAAGCTGCCGGAGGGAGGGTATTTGCATCTAATGTACGGAGAGGCAGGGAAGAAACAGAGCTTATGGGTCGAATTCAATCCTGCCAAGCTTTCGGCGAACGATCTGGCCGCGCTCAAGGGCCATCTATCAATTCTTCTGGAAGACGGATTCGCTACATTGGTCTACAGCGGATGGATGAGCCGGGTGGAGATAAACATCGACGTTGACGGTGCGGTTTTTGGCGACTATCTGTACGTTGACACCTCATTACGGACATCTAACGCCGCCTACGAGCATTCAGGGACGATGTATATAGGCGGCCAAAAGAGCAACCGACGGTTTACTGTCTATGACAAGTCCAAGGAGCAAAGCTACGGCGGCATCTATGCCGCGCCCACCTTGCGCGTAGAAGCGATATTGCAAAACCGCAAAGGCTTCCCGCTCGCTCAAACCATCGTGCAACCATCGCCTTTTTTGACGCTGCTTATCCTCAACCGGGCGGCGCTAGGAAAAAGCAGCGATCCAACGGTAGGTGAGTTCATTAAGCGCGCTAAAGCGCCGGGACACTCTGCCCAGGCGGCCTACCAATCTTTTCCACTCAAGCAGAGAAAAGGGCTGCAACAGGCGTTACAGGAGCTTCAACCAGCTTGGTGGCAGCCCGCCAACATATGGTGTGGGTTCCCCGCAAGCCTTGGGTGGATGGCCTATCTGGCAGAGCCTTAAGTGAAGCAAGCCTCGTTGGGACTTTCGGTTACCGAAAGGGTCGGCGCGCCCTGCGCAAATTCCGCTTGGGCACGCCACCACCTTTGCGGAAGCGTTATAGCCCAGAGTAGTTATGGGCCATCAATAAATTTTTCCAAATACACGACCTTTCTATATACAACCGTTGCCCAAGTGTCACGCTTAACCCTCCACACCACGGGTTGAAAATGACACATAACTCGTCGCAACTCACTGCGATGCTTTGGGAGACGGAAGAACGGCTTATCCACGGCCTGGTATCCTTGCCCCCAGCGCAGCATCGATCCTGTTCGCTATCTCGCGGGGTTCCCGACCGCTGGCTTCTCGCCAGCGCATTGCAGAAATGCATTCGCCGTGGTTTGCATGCTGAGGCGGTGGAAGTTGCTGCGGCGCTGCACGCGATGGATGCCGAGTACGCATGGCGGCGGCTTCGCGTAATCGCGTTGGAGGATGTCGGTCTAGGCAACATCGAACGCGTTAGCGCTGTACTGGCAATCGCGGGAAAAAGAAGAGTTCGCGACGCCTTCGGCGACCTTCGACTCCTCACGGCGACCGCGCATTCACTTTCTGTGGGCTTAAAAGATCGCACTGCTTGCGACTTGCTTAGGATTGGCTGCTCCCCCGAGGCCGCTAGTTTTCGCAGCACGCTCTTGGAAGCGCCGCTGCGCTGGGAACCCCTGGCTCTGGACGAACGCGCCCCGGTCTGGCGGCGCGTGGTGGCCCTCCAACTGTTGGCTGGCCTTACAGAAAGAACGCGCGCGGGCTACCGGACGCTCTCTAGAGCAAACCCCCATGCGGTGCTGCGGGTCGTCGAGGCTTTGAAGCCCCACCCATTGGTTGCTTACGCCGTGGTCAGGGGTAAAGGGACCGAGTCGCTGAACGTCGCGCTGCTGTTTGCCCATCTGCTGCGAGAGTCGACTGATCACCGCCCGATTGTTTCGCGCGTGGAGGAAATCCAGAATTGCCCGCGCATAGGCGGCCTCATTGCGCCAACATTTTGCATGTACACGCGCGTAGGTCTGCGGGCACTGCGGACGTTCTTGTGTGGAGACGCTGAGCTCCGGGCGACGTTACGAAACGCTGGCGCGAACAACGGGTTCGAAGCGCTAGGACTGCTCCTGTTTCAAGTTGAATCCGGTCTGCTGGACCGTGCCGAGGACTATGCGCACCAGGTTCGGATTGAGGCGGAGCGTGCAGAACTGATGGCTATCGGCATCGGGGATGATGCCGCCGGCGCAACGTTACGCATGTTGGTCAGATGTCACCTGCCGATGTTAAACAAGGCTCGGCGCGCCGCGTGGAGGGCTTATCTGACCGACGCCAAGGTCTCCGGGGCCGCGATATGAGCAAGCAGCTCGCCGGCTTAACTAGCGATAACCTTCCATTCTCGCTACCTATCCTAGGGGACAGGAGGCGCGTCCCGGTGGCCCGTGCAATCAATTGCACGACGAACTCCCTCTCGCCCGTGCAATCGATTGCAGGCGCCTAACTGCAACCTGAGACCCGATATCTGCAAGCGTCCTTGGCGGAAGCGACGAAGCGGGCCTATCGTGCGGATGTTGAGGCCTTTCTGTCGTGGGGAGGCGTGATCCCCTCGACTCCGACGCAGGTGGCTCGTTACCTAGCCGGACTGGCCGAGAACTTGTGCCCGGCGACACTGCAACGCCGAGCGGTGGCGATAGGCAAAGCGCATGTGGCGCAGGCCTACACCGATCCCACAAAGGACGAGCACGTACGAGCGACCTTGCGAGGAATCCGTCGGGTGCATGGCCGTCCTCAGCGGCAATCCGTCGCGTTGCTCAAGGAAGACTTGCTGGTAGTGGTGGATGCTTTGCCCGATTCCCTGATTGGCGTTCGCGACAGGGCCTTGCTGCTGGTGGGGTTCGCGGGAGGGTTCCGCCGTAGCGAGCTGGTCGGGATCGATGTCGCGGATCTGAAGTTCGTGCCTGAGGGGCTACTGGTGACGTTGCGTCGGAGCAAGACAGACCAGCAAGGGATTGGTAGACGGGTAGGCATCCCCTATGGGCGTACCCGTGCTTGCCCGGTTAAAGCGCTGCGTGCATGGCTGGACAGGGCCTCAATTGCCACCGGACCCGTCTTTCGGCCCGTTAGCAAGCGCGGGCGAGCGGGCTGCCGGCCCCTTACCGCTCAGAGCGTTAACCTCGTCCTTCGAAAACGCGTTGCCAGTGTGGGGCTCTCCTGCGACGGCCTTTCCGCCCACAGCCTGCGAGCTGGGTTGGTGACGGCCGCCGCCAAACTCGGAGTTAGCTCATGGAAGATTCGTCAGCAAACGGGACACCGCAGCGATGCCATGCTTCAGAGGTACATCCGCGACGCCGATATCTTCGTCGAGAACGCGGCGGGGGCAATCTTGTGATGACGGCGGGTTACGCCCCGGCTGCCGATGAGTCGGCCAATTCGGCTTGATGAGGTGGGTTAGGGCTGCGGGTGCTCAGTAGCGTTGCGTCGTGGATGGGTGCCTATTTGAACCCGGATCGGGATGTCCTTGGTGCTGGCTCGGGGGGGGGCAGGGCCCGCTAAGACAGGGGTCCCTGTCCCGGCGGATGACCGGTGAGGCTTTGACGTCCGCTAAACATCCCCCTGCCTAAAGTTTCTTTACGGGTGTAAAGTTGACACCTCTACCTCTGTTGGAGCCACCATGGCCAAGCTCACGTATGCGCCGGTCTTCTTTGTAGTCGCGCACGTGACTCACAGCCCCGTGCTTAAACTGGGCAGTCTCATTCCTGAGTTGCAAGATCGATTGCGGAAGGTCGGCTTCCCAGGCTATCGCCAGCATACGCAAATGACGCTGACCGTCGGAGCTAATATGGCTGTGCCCGGTGAGGCCCAGGTCAATCAAGGGCAAGTGAGTTCCCATATCTTTTCCGGGCGCGATCCGTCCGAATCCTTTGTTGTGGGTCAGGATGGCTTTGCCCTGCAGACGGTCGAGTACGAAACGATTGAAGACTTCTCGCTCAAATTTCGCCGTGGGATGGAGGTCATCAAAGAGATCTTGGCGCCGGATTCCGTCACGCGGGTTGGGATGCGCTTTATCGACGCGGTGGTACCGCCACCGGGCGGAGCACTAAGCGACTACATTCGAGAGCAATTCTTAGGGCTGACGAATACCCCGCGGGATGACTGGTTCATCACGTACAACTTTAACGAATCGCTCCACACACGCGGCGACCAGCAGACGAAGACGCGCATCCTTACCCAGAACGGGCAGTTGACCTACCCGCCGGATTTGGCAGGTCCAATCGTACCCACGCTTCCCGCCCGTTTCGCAGAGATTAACGGGGTCCATACGCTTATCGATACGGACTCATGGTTCGCGACTGGCAGTGAAATCGCGTTGGAGTTCGATCCTCGGGTGATCGTTGATAGACTCTCGAGCCTCAAAGCGGACATTCGCGACTCTTTCCTTGCAGTCGTTACAGACGCCGCCCTCCAAGCCTGGAAGTAACCATGGCACAGCTCGCCCCTAGCACACGCATCCTACGCCGCGCCCCCATGCCCTTGGCTACCTTGTTGGCGGGTGTTTGCCTGGCGGGGACCGGTGGCGCCACGCAGATCCCACCTAACGCCGTCGGATATCTTCCGGCAGGTGTGAGATTGTCCGTGTCCCCTGTGCGACGCATCGCCGGGGCCAAAGTCAAGCGGATCATGACCGGTATGGGCATTTCGGCCGCTGCTCTGGCTCGTGTTCTCGGCGTGTCGCGGCAGACGTTGTACAACTGGATCAATGGCGATCAAGCCAGCGAGAACCACGCGACACGTATCGATACCTTAATGAGAGCTCATGAGGCGCTCCTTACGGTCGATCAACCACAGCGGCCCCTTCTCACCCAGCCGTTGCGAGCGAGCCAGAATTTCTGGCAGCTGGTTCAGACTGGGGAGGATCCGGAGGTCTTGGCTCGCGCCATCTTGGCGTCGCAAGGGCGCCGCGCCGATCAGCGGGCGTTGATGGCGGAGCGCCTTGCAGCCAAACGCGCCAAAGGCACTGTGGTGGACGGCTCGTCGGATGACCTGACGTAGGCAGCGCCATGACGGACGAGTATCGTGACATCGCCTGGCGCCAGGGAGCAGTCTTTACGTACTCAAATTTAGCGGGCCCCAGCCGGATGGGGGTTATCGCAAGCCACGATTGCGATCTTTGTGCAGACTTGGAAATCGAGGACGTCATCGAGTATGTGCCTTTCGGCCTGATCGATGCACTTAACGGGTCCATGACGCTGGGCAAGAACGCTCGCCGACTACATGTCGAGATCCTTGATGACAATCTGCAGCGGAAGATAGCGGAGCTCGACATCAGGAAACGCGCCATCATCCGTAAAGATGATTTCGTCCAAGACGCTAAACCTTACCCGTACCAACTGGCCACCCAAGATTTGGTGGTCTTCAGGCGCTGGCTTAGCGCGCGTTACGCCCGATCAGCATTTGCCAATTCGTTCGAAGTCCAGATGGACCGCGTCAGGAAGAGCATAGATCGGCTAGCGAAAACGCATGGAACGGGTATTCGCGCGATGTACTTCGACGTCGACGATAACCAGCTTATTGAACGCTCTGAAGCCGATGAGCCATATGCGTTGGCGATCTACGCCGTGTATCCCCCTGCTACTCCGGATAACGAGGCGGCGGAGTTCGCCACGCGCTTAGAACAGATTTTCACCAAGGCGTTTTACGATCCAGCCACCAAACTTTGGGCTGGTATCGAGATTACCGGGTGCGACGCCGTTGCTGAAGACGTCTTCCCGCTCGCTCTGGCGCTGAGTACTAAGCCTTGGCGTGTCGATCATCGAAGCTATAGCGGTCAGCAGGCAACTAGTCTCTACCCAGATCAAGGAAGTTAAATTGCATGTTTCACGCACTGGTGTGTAGCCATTTCGTCACGCCTTTGGGCTTTCTTAGAACGACCAGTCCAGAGGTCGCCGTCTCGCTCACATACGCCCTTTCAGTCCCATAGCACCTCTCGGCTAGCCTAAGGGCGTAGCGCCAGCTTGATGTTCAGACCATGCCCGAGCGGATCTCTGCCATCGGGGTCCGCACGCGGTCGATAGACTCTCTTGTGACCGCCATATTCCAGACGTGGATGTAAACGCTCTTCGCCAGTAGCTCTTTTTCTATGTCGGAAAAGGGCGGCGAGGGCAGCCTCGCTGCGACCTCATCCAGGATAAGGACTTCGACGTCCGCCTTGGTCTGCTCCTTCTCCCAAAATCGGTCGAGAATCTGCAGTCGAGCCTTGATGGCGGCAAGCAAACCACGGCTCGCCTGTTTGACTCGTTCGCGCGCCGTGTTGTCCAGACCGTCTTTCGTAAGTAGGTCGAACAGCGCTAGTTCGTCTTCGCCCAGGCCCTCGCGTGTAGCTCGCTTCAGCTCATCATCAAGGCCGTTCACAAGCTCCAGCAGCCGCCTGAAAGTCTCTTCAATCGTCACCCGGTCTTTCTCACCGTTGTAGTCAGCAATGATGCCCTCGTACTTGAGCTGATAGTTCATCCGTGCTGGGTTACGCGCAAGCATCTGGGCTAGCTTCCTCTCAACGAGCAGCCGAATGTCCTCGATCGCCGTCGCCTTGCGCTGTACCTTCTTCGCGAATTCGTCGCGGAGGCGCTCCAGATTGATCTGACTGAGGTCAAAGGTCAGTCCCCCGGCTTGGTCATCACCGGGTGCCTGGGTGCGGATGGCCTCGTTGACTATCCGGTGAAGCGCTTTCAGTAGCTCCGTTACATCGGCCGTATCACGGCGTTCGGTCAGCTTCTTATAGATCGCCTCGATGTTATCGTGCCGTTCCGCGTAGCCCCAAGCGCTGGGCTCCATCAGCAGTGCCTTGAAGCGGACGAACACCTGCCGCGCAAGAATCTCGAACCGGTGCTTGCTATCGTCGCTCGTATAAACCGCCTCCACGGCGTCCTTGAGACCCTTGATTCGGTCAAAGCCCTTGGCACCGATCAGCGTCGCCGGGTCGAATCCTAGTCCCCGAAGGTGCGCATCGGTTGCCTCGATGGCTTCGAGCAACGCCTGCACCCGCTCCTCTATCGGTGCGATGATTTCCTCGTCGCCGGAGCCGTCATCGCCAAGCGCGTATTGGGCCAGCGCCGCGCGCAGGCTTTTCAGCATGCCGTTGTAGTCCACGATCAGGCCGAAGTCCTTGCTCGGATAGACGCGATTGGCTCGCGCAATCGCCTGCATCAAGGTGTGCGCCTTCATCGGCTTGTCGATGTAGAGCGTAGAGAGGCATTCCACGTCAAAGCCAGTCAGCCACATGGCGCAGACAATCGCGACCCGAAACGGATGTTTGGGGTTCTTGAACGCGGTCTCGATATCCACGCGCTGGCCATCGCCCGTGGCGAAACCTTTCTTCATTAGTTCCCGATGCGGAATGATGTCGAAGCCCCATTTTCTGAAGTCCACGACCTCGTTTTGGGCCTCGCTGATGATGATCTCCACGATGGTCTCGTCAAGCCACTCTGCCTGCGCGGACAGCTTGGTGGCCTGAGCCTTCAGGGCAGCCCGCAGCAGTTGGTCATTCTCCCCCTCGGCTTGCGCATGCTTGGCATCGGCGTCCGCCCGCACTTGCGCCGCTTTCGCCTGCCAGTGGGGCATGATCCGCTGGTGCATCCGCGCACAGGTAATTTTGTCGATGCACACAAACAGCACCTTGCCCGACTCCCAGCGCGTCGTGCAGTGCTCGACGAAGTCGGCGGCGATCTTGTCTAGCCGCTCGTCGGCGGTGATTACTTCGTAATCCTTGCCCAGCAGCCTGTCGAGCAATGCCATCTGATCCGGGTCGAGCTCGGCCTGCTCGATTCTTTCAGCGATGCGATCATTCAAATCGAGCTTGGCGACGCCAAGCTTCTCGCCGCGGTTCTCGTAGATGAGCTTGACTGTCGCACCGTCCTCCTCTGAGCGCTTGAAGTCGTAACGTGAGACGTAGTCGCCGAAGATCCGCTTGGTGATCTCGTCTTGTTTGAATAACGGCGTTCCAGTAAAGCCGATGAACGCAGCATTGGGTAGCGCGACCCGCATATTGCGCGCGAGCCGTCCGGCCTGTGTTCGGTGCGCCTCGTCGGACATCACGATAATGTCGTCGCGCTCGCTATAAGGCTGGGCGGGATCCACGTTTTTGTTGAACTTGTGGATCAGACTAAAGACGTACGGGTGGTTCTGCTTCAGCACCCGCTGAAGGTCGTCGCCAGACTCAGCCCGTGGTGTCTGCTGGCCGGCGACGCCGCAACCGACAAAAGTTTTGTAGATCTGGCTGTCCAGATCGTTGCGGTCTGTCATCAGCAGAAAGGTAAAGTTGCCCGGTACCTTCCGCCGTACCTTCTCTGCAAAGAACGCCATCGAGTAGGATTTGCCGCTCCCTTGTGTATGCCAGAACACGCCCAGCCGTCCTAACTCGGGATGCGCCCGCTCGACGATCTCGATAGGACCGTCTGGGATGTAGGACACGCCTGGCACATCGGCGACCGCTGGCCATGCAAGCTCGGCTGGCCGCTTGCGTTGTTTCGGCGGGCGTCTTTCTAGCGGTAGCTCTACCGCGCGATTCTGCATCCGCAATTGCAGCGGGAATTTCGCCTTGAGTTCCTCCTGCCGGGCCACCGACGCCACCGCGCGATTCACGCCCAGCACCTGATGGTTGCGCGCTACCACCTTGCGGGTGGTGCCAGGCTTGCTCTCGTCGAACAGGATGAAGTTTTCGACTAGGTCCAGCAGGCGCTCAGGCGCAAGCATGCCGTCCAGCAAGCGCTTCGCATCAACCTGGCTTGTTCCCGCCTCGTCTAGACGTTTCCACTCGTTGAAATGCTCCCACTCGCTCGTGATTGAGCCGTAGCGGGCGCGGTCGCCGTTGGACACGATCAGGAAAGCGTTGTGATGGAACGCATGGGCAATGACGTGCTCGTCCATGTAGTCGCGTAGGTTGCCATCGAAGCCGGCGCGAATATTTTTGTAGACCGCCTTCAACTCAATGAACACTAGCGGCAGGCCATTGACGAAGCAGACCAGGTCGGCACGGCGGTTGTAGTTTGGCGTGCGGATACCGGTGAGCTTGAGTTCGCGCACGGCAAGGAAGCGGTTGGGGCTCCCGCCGTTGGGCAACGTGGCATTGTTGAAGTCGATCACGCGTGCGCGGGCCGATTTTTGATGCCCAGCCGTGTCGCGGTAGGTCACTGGCACGCCGCCGCGAATCAACCTGTAGAAATCGCGATTGTGCTGCACCATCGAGCGGCTCACGTCATACACGGTCAACGCGCGCAGCGCGTCGTCGATCGCCGCGGTCGGCAAGCTAGGGTTGAGCCGTTCCAGCGCCGCGCGCAAGTCGCGAGTGAGAACAGCTTCCTGGGTATCGTTGCGACCAAGCGTGCCGTCCGGGCCGAAAGTCTCCGCGTTCCACGCGGTTACGCTGTCCCAGCCCAGCACTTCAAGGTGCTCGGCAAAGGTCGCCTGCACCAGCCTGTCCTCGCTGTTGATGGATGTCATCGCCATCGTGCCTGTCCCCTGTGACTAGTGCCTCATCCTTGTGTCAGACCGCGATGTCGCCGTTCATCAAACGTGGGAGTAGAAGGTCGCGGCCCTGGGCAAGCTTCTTGTTGTAGTTCTCAAGCGCAGTTCGCTGCGCGAACATTGGCTCCACCGTATCGATGAAGGTGCGTCGTAGGGATTCAGGTGGTCGGATTAAATTTCGGCTATAGGCGAAATTGCGATTTAGGCCGGGCACACCCGAATCGGTGTTCTGGAAACCTGCGGAAGGTAGAGCTAGGTAAAGCCATAAGTCGGCCTGTTCCCTTGGAACGAAATAGGCTGTGTCTATAGGCCAAAGGTCGACCGGCGACCAGTAGACGCTTCCGACATTTCCTTTTCGCCCGACAACGATCGTCGGACCTGCAGCGAGCGCTGTTTGGTGAGTGCCTATAATCCCACTGGAGCCATAGACCGGGATAGGTCCCCCAGTGCGATTCTCTTCTTTCAACGCTTTTCCATAGCGCAACTCCAGAAGGTCCCCGACCTTGCACCTCTCC
Organism: Frateuria sp.; assembly: GCF_035943815.1. Lineage (GTDB taxonomy): Bacteria > Pseudomonadota > Gammaproteobacteria > Xanthomonadales > Rhodanobacteraceae > Frateuria_A. The sequence continues at coordinate 139,706 of NZ_DASZBU010000014.1, read as the reverse complement.
CACCCCGCGGGAAGACCGTCGAAGACCTTGACGTGTTCGTGGCCGGGGAAGCGGAAGTGGACAAACCACTCGCGGTAGAGCATCCGCGCCGCCTCTTCCAGCAACGCAATCCGCCGTCGGTTGTTCTCGATCAGTTCGTCATACGCAGATAGGATTTCTGCAATTGCAACTTGTTCCCTTAAGCCTGGGAGCGATACTTCGGTGTTGGGAACCGTAGTAAGTGGAATTCGATTTACTGTTGCGCCGGTTATCGTGATTGCTTCCATCTTTGCCCGCCAAATTGGCGAAAGGAAAAAATAGAGCAAGAACCTTGGGTCAACCTTTCGCAGATCGGGCCGCACCAACGCCATTCGCCGACCGAGGCAGCCCTCGAAGCCATCTGGAATACAAGCGTACCGATGAAGCGTGGCTTCATAGGAGAATACGATGTCCCCCTGCTGAGGCTTGACCCGCCTAGTCCATTTCGCGAAATCGGCCTCCGAAACATGGCGGATTTCAGAAAAGTCTAATCTGCCTTCGTCGGTGACATTCTTAATCCCGAGAAAAATAGGACCGTCTTCAGATGGCTTCGGTGTGGCGTGTGGCCCATCGAAGATGCCGATTGCGAATTCTTTGATGGCAGCAACCGACCGGGTCACGCGCCGAGCCCCTCGAAGTTGCGTGCGATACGAGAGGCTAAATCCGCGGCCTCCTCGTTCAGGCCCTTCAGGTCGATATGAATCGACCGCATCGCTTCCTCGAAGTCGAAGTCATCATCCACCGCTTCGGGCGCCACACCCACATAACGTCCAGGCGTCAAGCTCCAGTCATGCGCTTCGATCGCAGCGCGATTCACCAGCTTCACCAGCCCCTCGACGTCACGCAGCTGCGCGTCCGGGAAACGCTCCTGCAACCAGTCCGCTTGCTTCACGAAGTACCTCGCCCTGCGCAGCGCCTCGACAGCCTCGGCGCACGCGCCTTCCAGCGCCTTACGCGCCCGGTTCACTTCGTTGGTAGGCCACTCCTCGGCGTCTTTCGCGTCGAGCTCTTTTACCGCGATGTCGATTAGGCGGCCGACCAGTCTCGCTGCAAGGTCGATTTGTTTCGTGAGATCGCGGCTTCGTTCGGCCAGCGGCTGAAGACGCTCGCGCGCCGCATGCAGCGCGGCGTTGGTGCGTGCCGGCATGGCCCAGGCCTTTGCCTGCGCCTTTGCGTCGGCCTCGAACGCCTTGATGTCATCCGCCAGCGTAGCCCACGCGGCGGCCAACTCCGCCCACGGCTCAGCCAGCGGATCGGCCTCGCGCTTTGTAGTGGCGAATGGCTGAATCAACGCGGCCAGTTGGCTCAGCGCGCCTTCGAGTGCGATCAGACGCTCGACAGTCGCCGCGCTCGCCGCTATGGCTTGCGCCAAATATGATGCAATCAATTGCAGAAATCGATCTGACTGACCGCGATAGAGCCATACGATGGCGGTGATGTTCTTCTGCTGCTCGGGACTGAAGTCGTAGATGGCGCGCGTCACCTTGCGATAGATGCTGCGCGCATCAAGCATCAGCACTTGGTCACACCGGGTTTTGTCGCGCTCCTTGGCGCGGTCAAAAAACCACAGCTGGCAGGGCACCGTGCGTGTGTAGAAGAAGTTGCCGCGGATGTCGATCATCACGTCTACGGCGCCGGTTTCGACGAGCTTCTTCCTCACCAGAGCTTCATCGCGCCCAGCGCTCGACGCCTGCGAGGACATGACTACGCCAGCACGGCCGTTTTGATTCAAGTAACTGTAGAAGTACGACATCCAAAGATAGTTGGCGTTGGAAACCTTCTTGCCCTTGTTGACGCCGGGCAGGCCGAACGGCAGTCGAGGATCACCCTTGACCTTCTCCGCATCCACCTCGTCCACATTGAACGGCGGATTGGCCATTACGAAGTCGCATTTGCCGACCAGCTCGTGCGGGTCCTTGTAGTAGGTGATCGCTTCGTTGCCGGCGCGGATCGACCCCTGCAGGCCATGTACGGCGAGATTAATCTGCGCGAGCTTGGCGGTGGTTTCGTTCTTCTCGTGGCCGTAGAAGGTGACGCGCTGCATGGTGTCCTGGCCGGCGTCCTCTATGAAATGGCTGGACTGCACGAACATGCCGCCGGAGCCACAGGCCGGATCGAAGACGATGCCGTGATCGGGCTCGATCACGTTGACGATGGTCTGCACGATCGAGGGCGGCGTGAAAAACTCGCCGTTGTCGTGAGCGCCCTGTTTGGAGAATTCGGCCAGAAAGTATTCGTAGATGCGACCGAACACGTCGCCCGAGGCGGTGCGCAGCGCCTCGGTGTCGAAGGTGCGCAGCATACGGTCCAGCAGCTCACCATCGAAGCGCTCATAGCCTTTGGGTAACTGGCCAGCCAGTGGAGGGAAGCCCTTCTCTACGTCCTCCATGGATTTGGAGATGGCCTTGCCAAGCGTACCGTCCTGCGGCAGCTCCAGCAGCGTCTCATAGCGTGCTGACTTGGGCAGCTTCAATGCGCGGCGGCTACGAAAATCCGCCTCAACCAGGGCGCGCCTTGGCATCTTGCCACTGGCCTGATCTGCCTCGATCGCGCTCAGTGCTTCACGGTACCGGTTGCTCGCCTGGCGCAGGAAGAGCAACCCCATGATCGGCATGAAGTATTCGTTGGAGGCGAGACCGGAATTTGCCCGCAGGTCGTCCGCAATTTTCCAAAGGCCCGCCTCAAATTGTCCGAGGCCGGCGAAATGATCAGCAAACATTAGATTCTTTCACCCGCTGCACCGCTGCACCGCTGTGGCGCAATTTGTCGCCTGGCCGAGCTTCCTCGACTAGCCGGACGCCCGATGCGTCCTAGTCCGTCCAATCAGCATAACTCGCTAGACGCGCAGTCGCCCTGATGCTTGAGTTGCGGCCATTTGTACCGGCGCATGGCAGGTCTCAGGGTGCCGACCTCCGCTAAAGTGGCCCGGAGCGATGTTGCCTCCTCAATCTGGGTTGGTGGCGCGTCGCGGCCGCTTCGATGGGCCCTAAGCGTCGACACGTAGCCTCGATGGGTCGCCCTCGGCACCTCACTTCACAGCCAGCAAGTAGGGAGCCGTGAAGCTTGACCGATCCCTTCCCCATGACTTGGAAGGAGCCCAAATTGGTGGGGGTAGGGCTGGGGGCATGGAAGTGCTTGCAAGGTAGGAAGATGTTTAAGTTCACTGCGTTATCAATAACATGCGGGTTTTCAAAGTGGCCAAGCTCTATTTTTATTACTCGGCGATGAATGCCGGCAAGACCACCACGCTGCTGCAGAGCGCGTACAACTACCACGAGCGCGGCATGCGCACGCTGATCCTGACACCGGCGCTGGACGACCGCTACGGCCACGGCGTGGTGGCCTCGCGCATCGGCCTGAAGGCCAATGCGCGCCGCTTCGGCGGCGGCGAGGACCTGTTCGTGCTGGTCGAGGCGGACATCGCCGAACGCGGCGCGCTGCACTGCGTGTTCGTGGACGAGGCGCAGTTCCTCTCCAAGGCGCAGGTGTGGCAGCTCACCGACGTGGTCGACCGGCTCAATATCCCGGTGCTCGCCTATGGCCTGCGCACCGACTTCCGCGGCGAGTTGTTCGAGGGCAGTCGCTACCTGCTGGCCTGGGCCGACCACCTGGACGAGATCAAGACCATCTGCCACACCGGCCGCAAGGCCACCATGGTGGTGCGCGTCGACGAGCAGGGCCGCGCGGTGACCGAAGGCCCGCAGGTTGAGATCGGTGGCAACGATCGCTATGTCTCGGTCAGCCGCGCCGAGTTCAAGCACATCACCGAGGGCCGCGGCCGCATCGAGCTGCAGCAGAGCGTGCTGCCGCTGGACCACTCGCGCTGACCGCTCGCTCCGCCCGATGAAAGCGGGCGGGGAGAGGGAAGGCCTGCAGCTCTTGATCCTGGAATCCAAGGAATCCCATGACCTCCCCCCCGGAAGCTTGGCCACGCCCCTATTGGCAACCGAGCGACGAAACCATCGTGCTCAACTTCCACGTCTTCGGCCGTTTCGCCGAGGACCTGGCCATTCCCGCCGCGCGCTATGCCAGCAACGGCCTGCCCGAGGGCGTGTCGTTGCAGCGCTTCGCGCATACCGCGCTGCGCGGCTGGGAGGGTTATCCGCTCAAGGGCTCGCTGGGCGAGCTCTTGAAGGAGGACGCGCCGGAAGCCTTCGAGCTGGCGCGCGCCGCGCCCGAGGTGCTGGTGGTGCGCGGCGAGCTGGCCGACCGGGACAGCCTGGACTACCTGCGCGACACGCTGGGCGTGCTCGCCGGCCTGCTCGACGTCGGCGGGCAGGCCGTGCTGGACCCGCAGATCCTCACCCTGTTCGATGCCGCCGCCTGGCGTCGGCACTATCTCGTCCCGGGCGGCGCGCCGCCGCGAAATCACGTGCTGATCCTGCGTAACGCCGCCGGGGACGAAGATCGCTCGCACGTGCACACGCGCGGCCTGCGCAAGTTCGGCCGGCCGGACCTGAGCTTCGAGCACGTGCCCGACGCACATGCCGACCAGGCCGGCATGCTGTGCGAGCGGCTGGTCGAACTGCAGGCGCTGGGTGCGCACTTCGCCGATGGCCAGCCGCTGGAGGTGGAAGGCCTGCCCGGCGGCTTCGTCGCGCGGCGCAGCGGCGACCTGGAGGATCCCCGCTTCAACAATAGCCACGTGGCGTTCGACTGGCCGGTCTGATGGGGTCCGACCGTGTCAGGCGGCGGACCGGGGCATCGGCTCAGTGCTGGCAGCGCGGGCACCAGAAGGTCGAGCGCTGGCCCAGGGTGGCCTGCCGTATCGGCGAGCCGCACGTCTTGCACGGCTCGCCGACGCGGCCGTAGACATTGAGCTCGCGGAAGAAGTAGCCCGGCGCGCCGTCGGGATTGAGGAAGTCGCGCAGCGTGGTGCCGCCGCGCTCGATCGCCCAGCCGAGGATGCGCTTGACCTCCTGCGCCAGCCGCGCATAGCGCTCGCGCGAAACCCTGCCGGCGGCGCGCCGTGGATCGACGCCCGCGGCGAACAGCGCCTCGCTGGCGTAGATGTTGCCCACGCCGACGACCACCGCGTTGTCCATCAGGAACAGCTTCACCGCTGCGCTTCGCCCGCGCGAGACGTGCCACAGCAGGTCGCCGTCGAAGGCGTCGGTGAGCGGTTCCGGGCCGAGTGCGGCGAGCAGCTCGTGTGTTTGGCCCGGCGGCTGCCACAGCAGGCAGCCGAACCGGCGCGGGTCGGTGAAGCGCAGCACGCGGGCGGGCCGGCCGGGCTCCGCGGCCAGCGCGATGTCGACGTGATCGTGCGCGCCCAGCGGGGCGTCCGGCGGCAGCACGCGCAGCACGCCGCTCATCCCCAGGTGCAGCAGGGCGCTGCCGGCCTGCGTGTGCAGCAGCAGGTACTTGGCGCGGCGCTCGACCGAGTCGATGCGCTGGTCTGGCAACAGTTCGCTCACCTCCCGCGGGATCGGCCAGCGCAGGTCCGGGCGACGCAGGATCACTTCGCTCACGCGGCGGCCTACTACGTGCGGAGCGATGCCGCGGCGGGTGGTTTCGACTTCGGGGAGTTCGGGCATGGGAGTGAGGGTGGGGAGGGGCGTGTGTGGCAAGGCGTGGCCTTGGGAGTAGCAGGCCATCCGACGAGAGGCCCCTTGCCTCAAGCCTCCCATTCGACGTGGAAGCTGCCCGGTCGGTCCGTCCGTTCGAAGGTGTGCGCGCCGAAGTAGTCGCGCTGTGCCTGCAGCAGGTTCGCCGGCAGGTGCTCGCTGCGGTAGCCGTCGAACCAGGCGATCGCCGACGCCAGGCAGGGCGTGGCCACGCCGCAGGTGACCGCGGTGGCGACCACCTCGCGCAGCGCCTGCTGGTAGCGTCCGGCGATGTCGGAGAAATAGGGGTCGAGCATCAGGTTGGAAAGGGCCGGATCGCGCGTGTAGGCGTCCATGATCCGGGAAAGGAAGCCCGCGCGGATGATGCAGCCGGCGCGGAAGATGCTGGCGATGGTGGCGTAGTCCAGGTCCCAGCCGTGCGCCCGCGAGGCGGCATGCAACTGGGCGAAGCCCTGTGCGTAGGAGATCAGCTTGCCCAGGTAAAGCGCGCGGCGCACCGCTTCGACGAAGCCGGCGCGGTCGCCCGCGAACGCCGCGGTGGGGCCGGTCAGCACGCGGCTGGCGGCGATGCGCTCGTCCTTCTGCGCGGACAGGCCGCGGGCGAACACCGCCTCGGTGATCAGCGGCAGCGGCACGCGCATCTGGAGCGCGTCCTGGCAGGTCCACTGGCCGGTGCCTTTCTGGCCGGCGCGATCCAGGATCATGTCCACCAGGTCGTGGCCGGTGCCCTCGTCCTTGCGGGTGAAGATGCGCGCGGTGATCTCGATGAGATAGCTGTCCAGCTCGCCCTGGTTCCAGTTCGCGTAGACCTGCGCGAGCTCGGCGTTGGACAGGCCGAGCACCCGGCGCAGCACCGCATAGCTTTCGGCGATCAGCTGCATGTCGCCGTACTCGATGCCGTTGTGCACCATCTTCACGTAGTGGCCGGCGCCGTCGGGGCCCATCCAGGCCACGCAAGGCGTGCCATCCGGCGCGCGCGCGGCGATCTGGCTAAGGATCGGCTCGACGTTGGCGTAGGCCTCGCGCGGGCCGCCGGGCATGATCGAGGCGCCGTGCAGCGCGCCTTCCTCACCGCCGGAAATGCCGCAGCCGATGAAGTTGAAGCCGGCCGCCTGCATCTCCCGCTCGCGGCGGATGGTGTCCAGGTAATAGCTGTTGCCGCCGTCGATCACGATGTCGCCCGGCTGCAGCAGCGGCTTCATCGCCTCCAGCATGGCGTCCACCGGCGCGCCGGCCTTGATCATCAGCAGGATCCGCCGCGGGCGCTGCAGCGAGGCGACGAAGGCCGGCAGGTCGTGGAAGGGCACCAGCCGCCGGTCCGGATGGGCGGCGATCGCCTGGTCGGTGAAGCTGCTGTCGTGGTCGTAGACCGACACGGCATGGCCATGGCTCTCGATGTTCAGCGCCAGGCTGCGGCCCATCACGCCCATGCCGAACACCCCCATCACCTGCTGGCTCATCGTGCGCTCCTTCGGAAGACTTCGATGCGCTCGATATGGGCCCGTCCGCGCACGCCACAAGCGCCGGTCGCGTCAGTGGATGCGTTCGGCGTCTTTGGCCGCGGGCCGCGGCGTGTAGCGCAGCGGCACCAGCGCGATGCGCTCGCCCACGCGCACGTAGCGCAGCGGGCCGGTCACGGCGGTGGTGCCGAACTCGATCGTGCGATCGTCCAGCTGCAGCTGCGCGAGCGGGGGAGCGAGGCCGATCTTGGCCAGGTCGAAGTTGCCGGCGGGCCGCCAGCCGGCCACCGGCGCCGCGGCGATGCCGGCCAGGTCGTCAAGCCGGCCGTCGTCCGCGCGCTGGCCGTGTTCGCCCCACCAGTGGCCGTTTCGCCTGCGGTAGCGTTCCGGCGGCTTGCCGGCCATGTCCAGCGTCACCGCGGTGATCGATGTCGGATCGATTCCGAGCAGGGTGCCGGGCGCCCGGGCGCGGTCGTGCAGGTACTGGAGCACAGCCAGCATCAGCAGCGCCGCGGCGATGCCCAGCACGAGCCAGCGCTGGCGTGCTGCCCGCCGCATCAGCGTCGGCGCCGGCGCCAGGCCAGCAGGCCGCCGACGGCCAGCAACACCAGCGGCAGGGCGACCATGAAGCCCAGGCTCAGCACGTTGAGCTCGGCCTGCGAGATGTCCAGCGTGCGGTCCGGGGCGCCGCGCGGCGGCAGGCTGACCAGCGTGTCGTCGCCCAGCAGCCAGTCGAACACGCGTTCGCCCAGCGCGCGGTTGCCGCCGTTGCCCAGGAAAGTGTTGGAGAGGAAATCACCGTCGCCGATCACCACCACGCGCTGCTGGCTCTTGTCGGGGCTGGGCGAGAGCCGGGTGAGCGCCAGGCCGAAGTCCAGCGGGCCCTTCAGCTCGCCGGCGGCGGCGTCGTAGCGGATGGTCGAGCTGGCGTCGTTGGTGATCGGCTGGAATTCCGTCCAGCTCTGCGGACCCGATCGCAGGAAGCCCTGCACCGTCCAGTCGTTACGGTTGACTTGCGCCAGCGCGGCGACCTGCGGGAACAGCGTGGTCAGCACGAAGCCGCGGGTGATCGTGTGCGGCGGATAGGCGCCCAGCGCGATCATGCGCGGGTCCTTCAGGCCCAGTGCGGCGCCGCCGCCGTCGACCAGCACGCCGGGCAGCACGTGCAGGCCCAGTGCGTCGGCCAGCGGCGCGAGGTTGAGATCGCTGTCGGCCGGCTCGGTGAGCCACAGCAGGTTGCCGCCGTTGCCGACGTAGTCGACCAGCGCGCGCACCGCGCCGGGCGGGAGTGCCAGCGTCGGGCTGGCCAGCACCACCAGGTCGGTGTGTTCGGGCACCGCGGTGACCTGCGCGAAGTTGAGCGGCACCGCGCGCATGCCGCGGCTTTCCAGCTGCGCCATGAAGGTGCCCAGGTCGGCGTTGGCCTGGCCGTCCGCGCGCCGCTCGCCGTCGCCGGTGACGAAGGCGACGATGCGCTCGCCGCCGCGCGCCAGCCGCTCCAGCGCGTTGGTGAGGCTGCGCTCGGACAGCTCGTCCAGCCGCTGCTCGCGGCCGCGGTAGTGCACGACGATGGCGCCGTCGACGGTGATGCCGAGCTCGCGCATCTTCGCCGGATCCTGTTCGGGATCGACGAAGGTGAGCGTCAGATCACTCTTCAGCCGGCGGTAGCGCTCGACGAAGCCGGCGATGGTCGAGCGCAGGTCGCCCTGCGGGTTGGCATAGCTGACGATTTCGACCGGGCCATCGAGCTTGCCCAGCACGGCGCGGCTCTCGGCCGAGAGGCTGGCGCGCCCACCCATGGTCCAGTCGGCGACCCAGGCGTGCCGGGTCGATAGAAAGCCGACCGCACCGGCCGCGGCCAGCAGGGCCAGCGCGAACAGCCAGCCGTCCAGCCGTCCGAATAGCTTGCGCATCAGTCGCGCTCCCGTTCGGCGCCCACGCGGCGGATCGCCAGGGCCAGGCAGACCACCCCCAGCAGGACGAACCACACCACGTCCGGGCTGGCGACCAGCCCGCGCAGCATCGGCTGCAGGTGCGAGCTCATCGCCAGCCAGTTGAGCGCGCCATCGTCGACCCCGGCCACCTGCGCGCCCAGGTTCACTGCCCACAGGCCCAGCGTGATCACCAGCGCGGCGGCCGCCGCCAGCGCCGGATGCGAGGCGAAGGCCGAGCAGGCAAGTCCCAGCGCGGCCAACCCGGCCAGCAGCAGGGCAACGCCCAGCGCTGCGGCGGCGAGCTTGCCCCAGTCGATGCTGGTGGCATGGGCAAGGGCGAGTGGCATGGCGAGGGTGAGCGCAAGCCAGGCCAGCAGCCATGCCAGCACGGCGGCGTACTTGCCCAGCACGATACGGGTGGGCATGAGGCCCATGCCGAGCAGCAGCGCCAGGCGGCCTTCGCGCCGCTCGCCGGCCAGCGTCGACATCGACAGCAGCGGCACCACCAGGAAGGCGAGCTGGGCGAGCTGGGCCAGCAGCGGCACGCCGACCAGGTCGGTATAGCCGGGACCGTCGGGCAGGGCGGCCAGGCGGATCTGCGCAGCCAGGAAGTTGCCCAGCAGCAGGGTGAAGTTCCACGCCAGCCAGGCCAGCGTCAGTGCACCGAGCACCCAGGCGAGCGGGCGCATGAACAGCCGGCGCAGTTCCAGTCGTGCCATTGCGCTCATGCGGCGGCCTTCGTGGTTGCGATGGCGAAAAAGCGCTGCTCCAGCGCGGCGTGGTCGTGCTCCGCCAACACGTCGTCGTGGCGCAGCGTGCCCTCGTGCAGGATCGCCACGCGGTCGCACACGGCGGTCACCTCGGCCAGCACGTGGGTGGAAAGGATCACTGCGGTGCCGGCGGCGGCCTGCTCGCGGATCAGCGCGCGCAGCGCGGCGAGCTGCACCGGATCGAGCGCGTTGCCGGGCTCGTCCAGCACCAGCAGGGCGGGCTGGTGCACCAGCGCGCAGGCCAGGCCCAGGCGCTGGCGCTGGCCCTGCGACAGTACGCCGGCCAGGCGCCGTTCCAGCGGCGCGAGTTCGAGCCGTTCGACGATGCTTGAGCGCGCCCGTTTCAGCGCAGCGCCCTTCAATCCACGCAGGCGACCATGGGCGTCCAGGTGTTCTCCCACCGTCAGTTCCTGCCACAGCGGGGCACGTTCGGGCAGCCAGCCCACCAGGCGGCGCGCGAGTGCCGGCTGTTCGGCGAGCTCCTGTCCATCGAGCAGGACGCGGCCGCTGTCGGGCGCCAAAGCGCCGGCGATCATCGCCAGCGTCGTCGATTTTCCGGCGCCATTGATGCCCAACAGACCCAGCACCTGGCCACGCCCGAGCGCGAGGTCGAGGCCCTGCACCGCGGGCCGCCCCGAGCGGCGACGGCTCACTTGCTCAAGCTTTAACAGCGGTTGTGGCAGAGTCATTGCATGATTGTCACGGCGCCCCCACCTTTACACAACAGCGGGCGCTCACGCGCGCGTGAAATGCGACGCGCCATGCTGGCGGGTACGGAAACCCCTCCGATAGACTGCCTTTCAACTTCCCCGGTGTTTTCCTGATGCTCGACACGGTGCTGACCTTCCTTTCCAACGGCGTGGCCCACGCCAGTTGGCTCGCCATGCTCGTCTACATGCTGGTGGTGACCCAGCTCACCATCTTCACGGTGACCTTGTACCTGCATCGCAGCCAGACCCATCGTGGTGTGGATTTCCACCCGGTGCTGGCGCACTTCTTCCGCTTCTGGGGCTGGCTGACCACCGGCATGGTCACCAAGGAATGGGTCGCGGTGCATCGCAAGCACCACGCCAAGGTGGAGACCGAGGAAGATCCCCACAGCCCGATGATCTACGGCATCAAGAAGGTGTTCTGGGATGGCGTCTCGCTGTACCGCGATGCCTGCGAGTCCAAGCAGGACATGGAACAGTACGGCCGCGGCACGCCGGACGACTGGGTCGAACACAAGCTTTATGGCGCCCACCCGTATTGGGGTCCGACCCTGATGCTGCTGATCAGCCTGGCGCTGTTCGGCGTGATCGGTGCGGCGCTGTGGGCCGTGCAGATGATCTGGATCCCGTTCTGGGCGGCCGGTTTCGTGAACGGCGTCGGCCATTGGGCCGGCTATCGCAACTTCGAGAGCGCCGATACCGCCCGCAACCTCATTCCGTGGGGCTTCTGGATTGGTGGCGAAGAGCTGCACAACAACCACCACGCCTTCCCCAGCTCGGCCAAGTTCGCCCTGCGCAAGTGGGAGTTCGACATCGGCTGGGCTGCAATCTGTGGGTTGCGTGCGATGGGCCTCGCCAAGGTATTGCGAGTGGCGCCCTCGCTCGATGTGCGCCCGAACGTGCACCTGCCTGACGCGGAGACGCTCAAAGCCGTGCTTACGCATCGTTTCCAGGCCATGACCGACTACTACCGCGGCGTCATCGTGCCGACCCTGCGCGAGGAAGCGGCCCATGCCGGAGACAACCTCAAGTCGATGCCGCGTCGCTTGCGTCGCGCACTGGCCGATGGCGGCCGTTGGCTCGACCATGACGGCAGCGCCAAGCTGCAGGCCGTGCTGGCCAAGCGCCCGACCCTGCGCACCGTGTGCGATTTCCGCACCCGCCTGGCAGCACTGATGGAGCAGCGCGGGGCCGAGCAGGCCCTGAAGGGCTTGCAGCAGTGGATCGTCGAGGCCGAGCAGAGCGGCATCCGCTCGCTGCAGGAGTTCGCCGCGCGCCTGAAGGGCTATCGCGTCACCAGCGCCTGAGTCCGTTGTTCAAACCAACGACTCTGTCGACCTGAAGAAAAGCCCGCCACCTCGGCGGGCTTTTTCTTTGGATCAAAGCTTCGCCGCCCCCTTGCCCAGCCAGCGATCGATCAGTCGCTTCTCATAGCGCAGCGGATCGGTGTTGGCGAAGCCGCCGGGGCTGTCGTACATGAAGGCGGGATCGACGAGCTTGCGCTCGCCTTCGCGGATCACCTGCCCCTGGCTGTCGAGCAGGCGGAAGTGCAAGGCCATGCGCGGCGGATAGATGTCCTTGACCACGCGCACGGGGTTGAGCGCGCCCGCCGAGGGCAGATAGGACCCGGCGCGGTCGAGGTCGGTCACCACGATATCGAGCTTCTGGCCGGGCTGCAGCACGGCGGCCGCCTGCTTTTCCATGTAGCCCTTGAGGGTATCGAGATAGCCGGGGTCGGCGCGGGAGGGCGCAAACGCCCTCACCTCGCGTGTCTCGGTGAAATTCTCGGGATGGTCGTAGCGAACGGTGACCGTGCCGCCGCTGGCGGCGGCGGCGAGGGTCACCAGAGCAAGGGCCAGGCCGAAGGTCGAGCGGAACGGGAGCTTGGACATGGCATGTCTCCGGTGAACAAGCGAAGCCACCCTACGACGCCGGACGCCAACGCGGCGCGAGGTTTCCCATCTTCATCTCAACGTCCCGATCAGATTGCCGGTGGACGTGCCACAAGGACCCCCGGGACGCATCTGATCGAGCAAACACCAGGCCTGCGCCCGCTCGGGCGGGCCGGCAGCCGGCGCACCGGCCTGTCAGCCAGTGCCGTTGCTCGCCGAGCAGAGCCAAAAACATCGCGAGGGATGCATCGATCGGCGGGTGGCAAGCGGCCGCTGCATACGGCCGCCCAAAGAAAAACCCGCCTCGTGGGCGGGTTTTTCCGGAAGATCACTTGATCTTGCCTTCCTTGTAGATCACGTGCTTGCGCACGACCGGATCGTACTTCTTGAACTCGAACTTTTCCGGCGTGTTCTTCTTGTTCTTCTGCGTGGTGTAGAAGTGGCCGGTGCCGGCCGAGGAGATCAGGCGGATCTTGTCTTGGGTCTTGTTAGCCATGGTTCAATCCTCAGACCTTCTCGCCGCGGGCACGCAGCTGGGCGATCACGGCCTCGATGCCATTCTTGTCGATGGTGCGCAGCGCGGCGTTGGAAACGCGCAGCTTCACCCAGCGGTTCTCGCTGGCGACCCAGAAGCGGCGCTCGTGCAGGTTGGGCAACCAGCGGCGGCGGGTCTTGTTGTTGGCGTGCGAGACGTTGTTGCCGGTCTGCACACCCTTTCCGGTGACTTGACATACACGGGCCATGAGGGCCTCCGTAATCGGTGTTTTGACCGCCCGTTGGCCAGGGCGGCATCGGCCCAGCGACGCCTGGGGCGCCACGCGATGGCTGGAGGGTGTTGCACTTCGAACGGTGGCCGGCGGTGTTCCGCATCGCGTCGCGGAAGGCCCGGTGAGCCGGGGCGGCCAAGAGTCGAGCCGCGTATTCTCCCGGAAAAACAGGCCCCTGCGCAAGCCTCGCGGTTCGTCCCGGATGGCGGGGCCGGCGGATGTATGGAACAATCGTGCTCTTTGCTCCACTGCATTCACGATTCCGAGGGATTCGAAGATGGCCGAAGTCACGCCCGCCCCCAGCCAGGCCAACGGCCCGGCCATGCCGCAGCTGATGCTGCAGAAGATCTACGTCAAGGACGTGTCCTTCGAGGCGCCCAACGCGCCGCAGATCTTCCAGGAGATCGGCGAGAACGATCAGGCCCAGCCGCAGGTGCAGCTTAACCTGGGCCAGCGCGCCACCGACCTTGGAAACGACCTCTACGAAGTGGTGTTGAGCCTGACCCTGACCTGCACGCTGGGCGAGCGCACCGCTTACCTGGCCGAGGTGCACCAGGCCGGTGTGTTCGGTATCGCCGGCTTCGCCGAGCAGGACCATGCCGGCATCATCGGCAGCTATTGCCCGAACCTGCTGTTCCCGTACGCGCGCCAGGTGATTTCCTCGCTGGTGCTGGAGGGCGGCTTCCCGCCGTTCCTGCTGCAGCCGATCAATTTCGACGCCCTGTTCGCCGAGCAGCAGCGCCGTGCGATGGGCGGCGGCGAGGCGCCGACGCTCAACAGCTGACGAAAGCGATCCATGCGGGACCAACCGACCCTTGCGGTGCTCGGCGCCGGCTCCTGGGGCACCGCGCTGGCCGCGCTGGCTGCACGCAACGGCGTGGCTACCCGGCTGTGGGGCCGCGACCGCGCGGCACTGGCGGCGATGGCCGTCAGCCGCCGCAACCAGCGCTACCTGCCTGACCTGGAGCTGCCGGTCGGGCTGAGCTACGAGCCCGAGCTGGCCGCCGCCGTGCGCGACGCGGACATCATCCTGATCGTGGTGCCCAGCCACGCCTTCGCCTCGATGCTGGACGAGCTGGTGCCGTTGCTCGGTCCGGACACGGCGATCGCCTGGGCGACCAAGGGCTTCGAACCGGGCACCGGCCGCTTCCTGCACGAGCTGGTGGCGCAAAAGCTGCCGGGCCGTCCGGCGGCGGTGGTCACCGGACCCTCGTTCGCGCGCGAAGTGGCGGCCGGCCAGCCCAGTGCCGTCACCGTCCATTCGGAAGACGAAACCTTCGCCAAGGCGCTCGCCGCGCTGCTGCACGCGCCCAACTTCCGCGCCTACTCGGGCAACGACGTGCTCGGTGCCGAGCTCGGCGGCGCGATGAAGAACGTTCTGGCGGTGGCCACCGGCGTGGCCGACGGCATGCAACTGGGACTTAACGCCCGCGCCGGCCTGATCACCCGCGGCATGAACGAGATGCTGCGCCTGGGGCTGGCCCTCGGCGCGCGGCCGGAGACGCTGATGGGCCTGTCCGGCCTGGGCGACCTGGTGCTTACCTGCACCGGCGATCTCTCGCGCAACCGCCGGCTGGGCCTGGCCCTGGGCCAGGGCATCGCGCTGGATGCGGCGGTGCGCCAGATCGGCCAGGTGGTCGAGAGCGTGGTGACGGCCGACGAGGTAGCACGTCTGGCCGAACAGCACGGCCTGGACCTGCCCATCGCCAGCGGCGTGCGCGCCGTGCTGCACGGCGAGGTCACCCCGGTCGAGGGCGTGCGCCAGCTGATGTCGCGCGAACAGAAGCCGGAATATCCGCAAGGCCTGTTCGGCCGCAACTGAGGTTTTGCCGCCGGGAGGCGACTGCGGCCCGGCGCGGCCGTACGAACTTGCGTCCTCGACGCGCACACCACCGATCCCCTTGCTAAGCTCGCAGTTTTGGCCGGCAGGGCGGACCGCACGCGCATGCAGCAACCGGACGAAAAGCAGCCTGCCGACCGCGTCTCCCCCCCGGAAGACCTGGCCGGGGGCGGCTTGCCGCTGGCCTGGCGCCGCCTGTTCAGGCCGCCGGCCGCGGCGGCGGCCGAGACCCAGGTCCTGGGCTTCTTCCTCGAAGTGGTGCCCGAAGAGGGCGCATCCTATGCCCACCTCGACGTGGCGCCGGTGGCGCTGGGCGTCGCCGAGCAGGGCCGTTACGTGCGCCCCGCCCCGCTGGACAGTCGGCACCTGGCGCACGCGCCGCTCGAACCGCACGAACAGCACCTTGCGGCCGCGGTGCTGGGCCTGCCGCAAAGCGTGCGCAAGGGCCGCAGCTACGTGCGACTGGCCGGCCATATAGGCGACGCGCTGCTGGCGCAGATGCTCGATACCGCGCCCTGTTTCCTGGGCGGGCTGGCCGGGCTGCGGCTCTCGCGCGGGAAGGCCCATCCGCTCACCTGGCAATGGCAGCTCGAGCAGGACGGCAGCCAGCGCCTGCTGCCCCGGCTGGGCCACAACCAGCGCCTGCTGCGGCTGGACAACCTGTGGTACCTCGATGCCGAACATGCCTGCGTCGGCCTGCTCGAGGCCGAGCCGCGCGAATCGCACTGGCTCGACCTGCCGCCGCTGGGGCACGAATACAGCCGGCCGCTGCTCAGGTCGCTGAAGAACAGTGCGCTCGGCCAGCGCCTGCCGCCGCCGCAGGTGTTCGACGAGCTGCGCCGCGCGGAGCTGGCACCCAAGCCGGTGCTGACCCTGCACGCGCTGACCCGCCACGCGCGCCTGGCCGCCGGCACACCGCCGCTGGCCTACGCGCGGCTGGCGTTCGACTACGCTGGCGAGCGGCTGCCCGGCCGCGGCGGCGAACCGTTGGTGCGCCGCGTGCGCAACGGTCATCTGGTCGAGATCGCACGCCGCCGCGCCGAGGAGCTCTCGGCCATGGAGCAGCTCGAACGCGCCGGCCTCACCCCCGGCGTTGACACCGAAGGCCTGCCCTGGGACCTGGCCGACACCCTGCCCGAGGACGCCTGGCTGTTCCCCGGCAAGGGCTACGCCGGCGCGCTCGAGGTGAACACGCCCGCGCGCTGGCTGGCCTTGCGCGCCAAGCTCGAGGCCGAGGGCTTCATGCTCGAATACGCGCCCAGCTTCCCCTTCGAGGTGCTCGAGGGTCCGGTGCGCTGGTACGGCAATGCCACCGAAGATGCCGACGACCACGCCTTCGACCTGGAGATCGGCATCGAGGTCGAGGGCAAGCGCCACAACCTGCTGCCTGCCGTGGCGCAGGCGCTGGCCGAGCACCAGTTGAACCTGAGCCCGGCGCCGAACGAGCCGGACGACGCGGTGTGGTACGCACCGGTGGACGAGCGTCGCCGCGTTCCGGTCCGGCTGAAGGAACTGCGCGGCCTGCTGGCGCCGCTGGCCGAGTACCTGGAGCGCCCAAAGAAGAAGCTGCACCTGCCGCGCGTGCAGGCCGGCCGCCTGGAAGAGCTGGTCGAGGCGCTGCCCAGCGGCGGCGAGCTGCGCGCACCCGAGGCACTGCGCGGTTTCACCGCGCGCCTGCGCGACGCCGCCGAACGCGCCAGCGATGCGATCCCCGACGGCCTCACTGTCGAACTGCGCCCGTACCAGCGCGAAGGCCTGCGCTGGTTGAACGCGCTGGCTGAGGCGGGCGTCGGCGGCGTGCTCGCCGATGACATGGGGCTGGGCAAGACGCTGCAGCTGATCACCCACCTGCTCGCGCTCAAGGCACGCGGCGCGCTGGCGCAACCCGCGCTGGTGGTGGTGCCCACCAGCCTGATCCCCAACTGGCAGGCCGAGATCGCGCGCTTCGCGCCGGGCCTGAAGGTGCTCGCGCTGCACGGCCCGCAGCGCAGCGGCGACTTCCTGCAACTGGGTGCGCAGGACATCGTGCTGACCAGCTATGCGCTGCTGCCGCGCGACGTGGTCACGCTGAGGAAACAGCCGTTCGCGCTGATCGTGCTGGACGAGGCGCAGCAGGTGAAAAACCCGCGCACCCAGGCCCGCCGCGCCGTGCTCAGCCTGCGCGCGCCGCGCTGCATCTGCCTGACCGGCACGCCGCTGGAAAACCACCTGGGCGAGCTGTGGTCGCAGGTCGACCTGGCCGTGCCCGGGCTGCTTGGCGACGAAGGCGCGTTTCGCCGCCACTACCGCTTGCCGATCGAGAAGCAGCGCGACCAGGATTGCCAGGCGCGCCTCAACCATCGCCTCGCACCCTTCATCCTGCGCCGGACCAAGGCACAGGTCGCCGCCGAGCTGCCGCCCAAGACCGAGATCACCCGCCGCGTCGTCCTCGATGGACGACAGCGTGAACTCTACGAGAGCCTGCGCCTGACCCTCGCCGACGAGCTGCGCGAGGTGATCGCCCAGCGCGGCATCGCCCATTCGGGGATCGTCGTGCTCGACGCGCTGCTCAAGTTGCGCCAGG
This sequence comes from Frateuria sp., assembly GCF_035943815.1. Taxonomy (GTDB): domain Bacteria; phylum Pseudomonadota; class Gammaproteobacteria; order Xanthomonadales; family Rhodanobacteraceae; genus Frateuria_A. The sequence continues at coordinate 122,185 of NZ_DASZBU010000014.1, read as the reverse complement.
TCTGCTGTGACCCGCGCCTGGTCAAACTGGAGGCCGCGCGCGGCGTGCGCGAGTCGGCCAAGTTCGAATTGCTGATGGACATGCTGCCGGCGCTGCTCGCCGAAGGGCGCAAGATGCTGCTGTTCTCGCAGTTCACGGAAATGCTCAAGCTGATCGCGGCCGAGCTGGATCGCCGGCGCATCCGCTACGTCATGCTCACCGGCGAGACGCGCGACCGCGCCGAGCCGGTGCAGCGGTTCCAGGACGGCGACGTGCCGCTGTTCCTGCTCTCGCTCAAGGCCGGTGGCGTGGGCCTGAACCTCACCGCCGCCGACACGGTGATCCACTACGACCCATGGTGGAACCCGGCCGCCGAGGCGCAGGCCTCCGATCGCGCCCATCGCATCGGCCAGGACAAGCCGGTGTTCGTGTTCCGCCTGATCACCGCCAACACGGTCGAGGAACGCATCGAGGAGCTGAAGGCGCGCAAGGCCGAGCTGGCCGAGGCCGTACTCGAAGGCGGCGGCGCGCGCGAAAAGCTGAGCTTCGACCAGGACGACCTGGACGCGCTGCTGGCGCCGGGCTAGCGCCGCTGCGCACCGGCGGCGCTACCGCTGGCGAGGCGCGGCTTCCCGCGGCGCGTGGGTCGGGTAGGCCTGCCGCGGCGATGCGAGGCCGGCTCGTTGCCACAGGTACGGCGGCTGCGCGGCCATCAATCCCGCGCGGCCACTTCGTCGATGTGCCGCAGCAGGTCGGCCGGATCCTCGTAGACGCGGAAGGCGCCCGCGTGCTCCAGCTCCTCCTGGCCGTAACCGCCGGAGAGCAGGCCCACGCCCAGCGCATGGCAGCGCCGCGCCGCGAGCATGTCCCAGATGCTGTCGCCCAGCACCAGCGCGTGGCGCATGTCCGCGCCGAGCCGCTCGGCGGCGGCCAGGAACAGATCCGGATCGGGCTTGGCGTGGCGCACGTCGTCGCGCGTGACCACCGGCACCTTCGAGGGGTCCACGCCGAGCGCCTCCAGGTTGTGCGCTGCCGTCTGCATGCGGCCACTGGTGGCGATCGCCCACGGCAGGCTGGCCTCGGTGAGCCATGCCAGCAGTTCGCGCGCCCCGGGCAGCGGCCGCACGCCGCCGGTCTCGGCGCGCCGGGTGTACGCCTCGGCGTGCCAGCGGCGCAGCCGCGCCACGCGCTCCTCGGTGATCTCGATGCCGGTCTCGCGCAGCAGGATCTGCGTGAACAGCCCGCCGCTCATGCCGATCTTGCGATGGATACGCCACACCGAAAGCTCGATGCCCTCTCGGTCCAGCGCCTCCTTCCACGCCAGCACGTGCTGGTAGACGCTGTCCACCAGCGTGCCGTCGAGATCGAAAAGGAAGGCTGTTTTCGGGAGGCTCATCGGATGTCCGTGGAGGGTGGGGACCGCGACGGCCCTGATGATTGCAGCAGGCCAACCTCTGCGAGCCGTCGGCGCAACGCATCGCGCTGTTGCGGGCCAGGCCAGCCGACCACGGTCGCCGCCAACTGGCCGTGGCGCAACAGGTAGAACACCGGCGTGTCGAGCTCGTGCACGAACGGCAGTTCGCCCGCGGCGTTGAGGATGGCCAGACGCTGGGAGGGGTGGGCGCGGTTCCATGCCTCGAGCGCGTCGAAGTCGACGATGTCGCCGGGCGGCGCCACCCACTGCGCGTTGGCGCGGAACAACGCGCTCAGTTGCGGATCGGCGTCGATGTCGCGGGCGGCGGCCTGCGAGTAATGGCAACGCGGCGAGCCCAGCACGATCACCTGCGTGGCGTTGTCGAGCGTCAACCGCACCCGCCAGAGTTCGTGCCCGCCGTGCGCGATCCACACGCTGGGCCGGCCATCGCGCAGGTCGGAGGCGCTGCGCAGGGTGGGCGGCGCGGTGCGCCGCAGTACGGGGTAGGCCTCCAGCAGCGCACGGGCCTCGTCGCTGCGATGGGCGGCCAGCAGTGCGTCGTAGAAGGCGCTGGCGTGCGGGCGATCGATCCGGTCACGCCGGGCCAGTTCACCGAAGTCGCGGCGCAGGTCGGCGAGCAGGCCGGGCTGGGCGTGCGCCATGCGGGCCGTCGCGCGGAAAAGCAGTTCCACGTCGCGGCCGCCCAGCGAGGCCAGGCTTGCCTGCGACGGTGCGAAGGCCTGCACGTAGAGCGCGGCGGCCGAGGCCGTATCGCCCGGCGTCGCCGCCAGCCGATCGTAGGCCGCCTCCAGCGTGGCGCCTGGGCCATCCGACGGGCGCGGCCGGGTACGCGCGGGCAGTTCGGCGGCGTAGCCCTCCACGGCGAACAGCCGCAGGACCTGCCAGGCTTGCGTGCGGGTGAGGTCGTAGCGCAGATCGTCCGTGCCGAAGCCGCCCAGGCCGTGCTCGCTGAACGCCAGGGTGGCCAGGAAACGCTGCCGACCGGCGGCCGTCAGTGCGCCTAGCGGCGAAGTGGCGACGGGCGTGTCGCGCAGGTAGGCATCGAGCTGGGCGCGCGAGGCGATGGGCCTGGCGGGATAACGCAATGCCGGGGCCGGAGTGACCGCCTGCACGGGCGCCGCCGCCGCCGATGCCGGCGTGGCCGCGGCAAGGCACAGCAAAAGACAGATGGCGCGTGGACGGTTCATCGGCATCCCGAGTGAGTCACCCAAGGATACCGAGGGGGTGCGCAGCCTGCGTCTACGCCTGTGGCAGCAACGAGCGGCCGGAGCCCATCACCGCCAGCGCCGCCGCGCCGAGCAGGCCCGGTTCCGGGTGGAGCACGGCGACGGTGGGCACCTGGCGCATGGTGTCGCTGAAGCGGCCCTTGGCCTCGAAGCGCTGGCGGAAGCCGCCGCGCTGCAGCCAGGGCAGCAGGATGGGCAGCAGGCCGCCAGTGAGGAAGACGCCGTCCCAGCCGCCCAGGGTCAGCACCAGGTCGCCGGCGACGGAGCCGAAGATGCCGGCGAGCGTCTCGACGGTGCGCACGCACAGGGGGTCGGTCCCTGCGCTGGCGTGCGCGGTGATGTCCTCGGGCGCGTACTCCTGCGCTCGCACGCCGGCGATGTCGGCCAGCGCGGTGTAGAGGTTCACCAGGCCCGCACCGCAGATCAGCCGCTCGTTGGAGACGCGCCCGAAGCGCTCGTTGAGCCGGTGCAGGATCTCGATGTCCTCGCGGCTATGGGCGGCGAAGCCGGCGTGGCCGCCCTCGCTTTCCAGCACGCTGCAATGGCCGTCGCGGCGCAGCAGGCCGCCGACCCCCAGGCCCGTGCCCGGCCCCATCACCACGAAGGTCTGGTGGTTGCAGCTGTCCAGCTGCGGCAGCGGCGGTTCGCCGACCGCCTGCAGATGCTCCGGCCGCAGCAGCGGCACGGCCATGCTCTGCGCGGCGAAATCGTTGACCAGCCGCACCGAATCCATGCCAAGTTCCGCCTGTAACGCGTGCGCGGCGACCGCCCATGGGTTGTTGGTGATCTTCACCGTCTCGCCGTCGGCGATGCGCCCGGCGGCGGCGATGACCGCGCTCGGAGCGGTCAGGCCGGTATCGGCGAAATACCGGCGGATCGCGCCGGCCAGCGTGGCGAAATCGCGGACGCGGTAGCGGCGCACGCTGTCGGTCAGCAGGGGCTGCGCGCGAGTGACGTCGGCCAGGGCAAGGCGCACGTTGGTGCCGCCGAGGTCGGCGAGGAGGACGGGTGATGGGGTGTCGAAGCTCATGCAGTCGTTGTGCGGTGGGCGCAGCGTCGCGGGCGCGGCGGCAATCGGGGGAAGGTATCGGAAACCGGCTGGGCTGGCTACTTGCGGCCGCATCCGGAAGCCCGGGCCGCCCGGTCGGAACGCCGCAGCGGCCGGAGCGCGCAATGGCGCGGCGTACACTAGGGTTTTCCGTAGCACCGGACCGTCTATGACCTTCCCCGCCATCCGCATGCGCCGCATGCGCCGCGACGCCTTCTCCCGCGCGCTGATGCGCGAGCACACCTTGCTGCCGAGCGACCTCATCATGGTCGCGTTCGTGATCGAGGGCGAAGGCCGGCGCCAGAGCGTGCCGTCGATGCCGGGCGTGGCGCGGCTTTCGATCGACCAGCTGCTCGAGCTGGCCGGCGAATGCGTGCGGCTGGGGATCCCGGCGCTGGCGCTGTTCCCTTCGCCGGATCCATCGGTCAAGAGCGAGGATGCGGCGCAGGCGTGGAACCCGGACAACCTGATGCATCGCGCCACCCGCGCGCTGAAGGCCAGGTATCCGCAGCTCGGCCTGATCGGCGATGTGGCGCTCGACCCCTATACCACGCACGGCCAGGACGGCCTGATCGACGCGCACGGCTACGTGATGAACGAGCCCACCGTCGAGGCGCTGGTGAAGATGTCGTTGGCGCAGGCGGAGGCCGGCATGGATTTCGTGGCGCCTTCGGACATGATGGACGGGCGCATCGGCACCATCCGCGACGCGCTCGAGGCGGCAGGGCATATACACACGCGCATCCTGGCCTATTCGGCCAAGTACGCCTCCAGCTTCTACGGCCCGTTCCGCGACGCGGTCGGTTCGGCGGCGAACCTGGGCAAGGGCAACAAGCATACCTACCAGATGGACGTGGCCAACTCCGACGAGGCGCTGCGCGAGGTGGAGCTGGACCTGGCCGAAGGCGCCGACGCGGTGATGGTCAAACCCGGCATGCCTTACCTGGACGTGCTGCGCCGCGTGAAGGACGCCTTCGGTGCGCCGACCTTCGTCTACCAGGTGAGCGGCGAGTACGCCATGCTCAAGGCCGCCGCGCAGAACGGCTGGCTGGACGAGAAGGCGGTGGTGCTCGAATCGCTCACCGCGTTCAAGCGCGCCGGCGCCGACGCCATCCTCACCTATTACGCCATCGACGCCGCGCGCTGGCTGCGCGGCGAGTGACCGCTCGCGTGCGCGAAGCCAACCTCCCCGCGGTGTGTCTGGCCGCACGGGGCCGATGAGCTTCCGGCGCATGGAATAATCGCCTCTCCCTCCCTCGGCCGAGAGCGCGCATGGACAGCCATCACTTCCTCCAGACCGCGCTGGTGTTCCTGCTGGCGACGGTGATCGCCGTGCCGCTGACCAAGCGCTTCCGCCTGGGCTCGGTGCTGGGCTACCTGCTGGCTGGCGTGGTGATCGGGCCGCAGGTGCTGAGGCTGGTCAGCGACACCGCCGGCGTGGCGACCATCTCCGAGTTCGGCGTGGTGCTGATGCTGTTCGTGATCGGCTTGGAGCTCTCGCCGCAGCGCCTGTGGGTGATGCGCCGCGCGGTGTTCGGCACCGGCCTGATGCAGGTGCTGGCCTGCGGCCTGGCGATCGGCGCGGTGGGCTTCGCGTGGTTCGGGCTGAGCGGGGCGGCGGCGGTGATCGTGGGCGGCAGCCTGGCGCTGTCCTCCACTGCGTTCGGCCTGCAGATCCTGGCCGAGCGCAAGGAGGCCGGCTGGGCCTACGGGCGGCAGGCCTTCGCGATCCTGCTGTTCCAGGACCTGGCGGCGATCCCGCTGATCGCGGCGGTGCCGCTGCTGGCCAGCAGCGGCGGACAGGGCGTGGAGCTGGCCGGCGTGGCGCGCACGGTGGGCGCGATCGTGGCGGTGGTGGTGGGTGGGCGCTACCTGCTGCGGCCGGTGTTCCGCTTCGTCGCCAAGGCCGATGCGGTGGAGGTGTCCACCGCCACCGCGCTGCTGGTGGTGATGGGCACCGCCTGGCTGATGGAACGGGTGGGGCTGTCGTCCACGCTGGGTGCGTTCCTGGCCGGCGTGCTGCTGGCCGATTCGGAGTACCGGCACGAACTCGAATCGCATCTGGAGCCGTTCAAGGGGCTGCTGCTGGGGCTGTTCTTCATCAGCGTGGGCATGTCGATGGACCTCTCGCTGCTGCTGCGCGAGCCGCTGCGCGTGCTGGCGCTGGTCGCCGGGCTGCTGCTGGTCAAGGGCGTGCTGCTGTGGCCGCTGGGGCGGCTGGTCGGCAGGCTCGACCGCGGCGAGGCCCTGCGGCTGGCCGTGCTGCTGGCGTCCGGTGGCGAGTTCGCCTTCGTGGTGCTGAACCTGGCCGCCGGGCAGCGCGTGCTTGGTGGCGTAGTGCACAACCGGCTGGTGCTGGCGATCACCCTGTCGATGGCGCTGACGCCGTTGCTGGTGGCGTTCACCGGGCGACTGCTCGGCGCCCGGCCGAAGAAGGCCGTGCGCGAGTACGACACCATCGAGACCGAGACGCCCAAGGTCATCATCGCCGGCTACGGCCGCATGGGCCAGATCGTGGCGCGCGTGCTGCGCGCGCAGGGCATCCGCTTCGTGGCGCTGGACCATTCGGTGGAGCAGATCGACCTGGTGCAGCGCTTCGGCGGCTGGAACGACATCTTCTACGGCGACCCGGCGCGGCCAGAGCTGCTGCGCGCCGCGCAGGCGGACAAGGCCGAGGTGTTCGTGCTGGCCAGCGACGACCCGGAATCGAGCCTGAGCGTGGCGCGGCTGGTGCGCCGGCAGTATCCGCACCTGAAGGTCATCGCGCGTGCGCGCAACCGCCAGCACGTGTGGCGCCTGATGGATCTGGGCATCGACGAGCCGGTGCGCGAGACCCTGTGCGCCAGCCTGCAGATGACCCGGATGACGCTGGAGGCGCTGGGCACGCCGGCGGACGTGGCGGCCGCGCGGGTCGAGCGCTTCCGCCAGCAGGATGCCGAGCTGCTCAGGCGGCAATACCTGGTCTATGACGACGATGCGCGCATCGTGCAGACCACGCGCGAGGCGCTGGCCGACCTGGAGCGGCTGTTCGAGGCGGACGCCGAGCGCGAGCGTCCGGAGCCCTCCTCGCCCGGCTGAGCGATCACGCCAAGGCCGGCAGATCCGCCCCCCCCCGTCGACGAGGGAAAGCTCGATGGGGTATCGCGGACAGGTCGGGGAACAGGACGCCGCGGCAGCGTCAGGTGACGACGCCCGTCACTCCGCCGGTTGCGCCGGCTGGCGAAGCATCTGCCGTACGCTGGGCACGGCGTTGCTGCGCGCGGCCAGTTCATGGGCGATGTCGACGAGGCCCAGGTGGCGGGCGACGTCGGCCGGCGTGCGGCCGAAGGCGTCGCCAGCCTGGCGGTCCGCACCGCGCGCCAGCAGCACGCGTGCGGCCGGCAGCAGCGCATGCATGGCGCAGGCATGCAGGGCGGTGACGCCGCGCTGGTCGGCACGTTCCAGCCGCGCGCCGGCGTCCAGCAGCACCGGCAGCAGCGCGGCCAGATGGGTTGGGTCGCAGGCGGCGCCCGGCTTGAGCTGCGCGCCGAGCAGGAGCAGCAACGGCGTCTTGCCTTCGGCGTCGGCGTGGTTGACCTCGGCACCGTGCTTGAGCAGCGCGTCGAACAGGCGCCGCACGCGCAGGCTGTCGTTGTGCTCGAAGCCGAATTGCGCGGCGGCATGCAGCGCGTTGCGGCCGCGTGCATCCAGCGCATGGATGTCCGCACCGTGGGTCAGCAGGCGCTCGACGATCTCCGGATAACCCAGCGCCGCGGCCACCATCAATGCCGTGGTCTCGCCCGGCAGGCGTTGGTCGGTCGCCACGCCGCGCTCGAGCAGCAGGTCCACCAGCGCATCGCGGCGCGCGCCCACCGCGGCGGCGAGCGGCGTGACGCCGGTGTCGGCAGCCAGCGAGGGGTCCGCGCCGGCATCGAGCAGGCGTGTGGCGATCTCGCGGTGGCCGCCGCCGCAGGCATGCAGTAGCGCGGTGGCGCCCTGCGCATCGCGCGTGTCCACGGCGAAGCCCAATTCCAGCAGGCGCTCGACGGCAGTCAGGGCGCCGCTGCGGGTGGCGGCGGGCAGATCCGTGGCTGCGAGGGCACGGCGCGGGCGCAACCACTCGCCCCAGTCGAGCCAGTGCTGGATCGCGTCATGTTCCAGCGCCAGGCCGAGCGGCGTTTCACCGTTGGCGTCGGCTGCCTCGGCATCGGCGCCGTGGGCGATCAGCGCGCGTACCAGCCCCAACCCGCTTTCGCCGTGCTCGATGGCCGCGAACAGCGGCGTGCGGCCGCAGCCGTCACGCGCATCGGGGTTGCAGCCGCGCGCCAGCAGGGCGTCGAGCAGCGCGGCATGGCGGTGGCTGGCGGCCAGGTGCAGCGGTGTGCGCTCGCGTGCGTCCACACCGAACAGGTCGGCGCCGGCTTCCAGCAGCTTCAACGGCAGGGCGGCCCCCTGCACGCTGTCGCCCAGCGCGGCCAACGCCTGCGCCAGCAGGCCGCAACCGGCCGGCGAGGCGCCGGCCTTGAGCAGGTCGTCGACTGCCTCGGTCGCCGCGGGAAGCTGCGGCAGCAAGGCATCGAACAGGCGCTGCCCGGTAGCTCGATAGGTGCTCCCGGCGGCTTCGACCGGAGCCGGCAGGCGCGCCTCGGATGCCAATCCGTGTTCGAGCAGCCAATGCCGTGCGGCGCTCAGGCCGGGCGCGGACAGGTCCAGATAGAGTTGCGCCAGTTGCGCCTGCGGCCACCGGCGGGCGCGTTCGGCAAACGCGGCGACCGTGGCCCACTGGCCCTGGCGCAGCGCTTGGAGCAGGCGCACGGGCGTGTCCGCGTCTTCCTCGTCGTCGCTGTCCAGGCTCGAGGGCAGGGGCGACTGCGGATCGAGCAGTGCGACCAGGTCCCAGCGCCCGGCCGCGGCGGCGTGGTCGAGCGCGCTGCGGCCGTCGCCGCCGGTGCGTTTCGGATCTGCGCCCAGCGCGAGCAGTGCGCGCACGGTGCCTGCATGCGCACGCGGGGACTGGCAGGCGAGCGTCAGCGCGTCGCGGCCGTGGTTGTCGCGCGCCATGGCATCGGCGTGGGCGTCGGCCAAGGCCTGCACCAGCGAGCCGGCGCCGCTGCGAGCCGCTTCCATGAGCGCGGTGGAACCGTGGCGGTCGGCCAGGTTCGGGTCGGCGCCGGCAGCGAGCAGGGCGCGGGCGACCTGCTCGTGGCCTTCGGCGGCAGCGGCCATCAGCGCGCTGCGCTGGTGCGCGTCGGCGCCATCCACCGGCGCGCGATGCTTGAGCAGCAGCTTGACGCCCGCCGGATCGTCATCGGCGATGCCGGCGGCCGCGACCAGGGCAGGCTCGCCTTGGGCGGGCGCGGGCTTAGCGCCGTGCTCCAACAGGAATTTCGCCAGTGGCCAGTTGGCCGCGCGGCAGGCTGCGGCGAGCGGGCTGACCCCGGCCTTGTTGAGTGCGTTCACCGGCGCGGCCGCATCCAGCAGCATCGCCGCGACGATCGGCTCCTCGCTCAGCGCCGCGCCGTGCAGCGCCGTGTTGCCTTCGCCGTCGGCGGCGAGCGGACTGGCGCCGTTGGCGAGCAGGGTCATCACCGCTTCGGCGCGGCCATGCCAGCTGTCGCGGGTGGCCGCGAGCAATGCGGTGAGGCCGCCGCTGGCATGGTTGACGTCGGCACCCTTGGCGATCAGCGCGCGCAGCAGACGTGTGTCGGGCAGCAGGGCGGCCAGGGTGAGCACCGGGCGCTGGTCACGCTCGCCCGTGGCGGGCGCGGCGTTGGGATCGGCGCCGGCTTCGAGCAGGGCCATTGCGCGTTCGATGTCGCCTTCGCGAGCCGCCGCCAGCAAGGCCGCGTCCTGCCCCGGCGCGCCGGCGGTGCGCTCTTCCTCGCTGAGCGTGACCGGCCGCGGGGTCGCCGCCGGGAAGTCGGCCGGCAGGTGCACATCCTCGGCGCGGCGGCGCGGGCGCGTGCGCTCGCACAGCAGGGCGCGCAGCGTGCGGTTGGCGATCAGCAGGCAGCCCAGCGGCAGTACCGCCAGCCCGTAGACCACCAGCGCAGCTGTGCGCAGCTCGGTCGGCAGCACGCCGTAGAGGCCGGTGAGTGCGATGGCGCCGAAGGCCAGTACCAGCAGCATGAAGGAGGCTGGCAGGAAGTGGCTGAAGAAACGCTCCTCGCGCGCCAGGTGGCGCCCGAAGGCGAGGCTGCGCGCGGTCGCGGTGAAGATCCAGGAGCCCTCGCTCTGTGCGGGGTAAGCGTCGTCCCAGACGAACACCAGTCCGAATGCCGGCCACACGCGCCACAGCGCCACCAGCGCCACCACCAGCGCGGCAGCCAGCATCAGCGCGCCGCCGAGGCTGGGCAGCTGGTGCAGCAGCAGCATTGGCCAGGCGATCAGCAGGAACACCAGCGCCACGTAGCCGGTGAACATCACCAAGTGCGCGGCGCCCCGACGCAACACGGTGCGGCCGAAGCGCGGCTCGGGGTCGAAGCCGATCGCGTGGCAGACCGCCGCCATCGTCAGCGCATTGGCCAGCAGCAGCGGGATCAGCGCCAGCGGATGGACCCCGAGCGCGGCGATCGCCACGGCGGCCCATCCGGGCAGAAACCAGGCCGCTCCGCGGAGCAGGGAGGGCGGGCGGTGGCGCGTTCGGGGCTCAGTCATTGCGCCAGTATAGGAAGCGTCGAAGCGCCAGACGGTAACGTCGCGTTAACCACGGGGCCACAATCAGGCGTCGCGATCGTCCGGCATGGCGCGTTGCGCCTGGTTGGCCACGGCGAGCGTTTCCTGCGGCGGCAACTGCAGGTGCCAGCTCTGAGTGCGCAAATGGTCGAGCACGACGCGGCTGTCCTCGTGCGGCAGCCGGCGTTGCTCGTCCAGCTGCACCTCGAGCACGAAGCGCAAGTCGCCCAGCAACATCGAGAGCGACTCGGGAATCACGCCGAATTCGTCGCGTGCGGCGAGCCACACGTAGGTATCGGGCTTGCGCTGGCTGGAGTAGACGAAACAATGCATGGGCGGCTCCGATGGGCGGCGAGAGCGGGGGCGCGAAGGGTAGCAGCGTGTCGCGCAAATGCTGCGGTCGCACTTGCAAGCCCCTGGGTGGCTGGGCAGAGTGTCGCGCGGGGGCGTCAAACGCGCGTATGAAAAAAGCCGGCGACGACGATCCCGTGCCACCCCGAGCCGCGTCCAAGATAAGCAGGAGCAAGCAATGCCTATGTCTTTTCGTTCCCTCCCGGGCGTAGCCCGGCCCCTAGCGCTGGCCGCACTGAGCCTTGCCGTCGCCGGTGCGCTTGCGCTGCCAGAAGCCGCACACGCCAGCGCCTTCCAGCTGAAGGAAAACAGCGCCAAGGGCCTGGGCCGCGCCTATGCCGGCTCGGCGACCGCGGGCGGCGATGTCTCGGTGGTGGCCAACAACCCGGCGGCGATGAGCGACCTGGACGGCACCTATTTCCAGGCCGATCTCACCGCGATCAACTTCAGCGCCAAGTTCACCGGTGGCGCGCACGACGCGCTGGGCCGTCCGATCAGCGGCGGCAACGGCGGTGACGCCGGGACCACGCTGCCGGTGCCGGCGCTGGCCTTCGCCACCAAGATGAGCGATCGGGTCAACCTGGGCATCGCCCTCGACGTGCCGTTCGGTTTCCAGACCGAGTATGACCGCGACTGGGTCGGCCGCTACGACGCGATCAAGACCAAGTTGCAGTCGTTCGACAGCACGCTGTCGGCCTCGTTCAAGATCAACGACCAGTGGAGCGTGGGCGCCAGTGCGATCGCCGAGCGCACCAATGCCGACCTCACCAACGCAATCAACTTCAACGGCGTGGGCCTGGGCATCCAGCAAGGCATCGCCGCGCAGACGGCTGCCGGCATCGCGCAGATCCAGGCCGCAGCGGCAGCGGGGCAGATCCCGCCCGCGCAGGCCGCCGCGATGATCCAAGCCGCTGCGCAGCAAGGCCAGGCTGCTGCGGCCGGCGTGGCCGCGGTGACCCCGCAGGGCGCCGACGGCTACGCCGAGGTCAAGGGCAACAGCTGGGCCTGGGGCTGGCAGGTCGGCACGTACTGGAAGCCGACTGCGAACGATCGGGTCGCGCTGAACTACCGTTCGCGCATCACCCATGACATCGACGGCACCGCCAACTTCACCACCACACCAGGCTATGACCTGCTGCTGGCCAACCCGGCGCTGTCCGGCAGCATCCCGGCGTTCCAGCGCACCGCCGGCAAGGCGCGCCTAACCAACCCGGCGGTAGCCAGCCTGAGTTACTGGCACCAGGAGGAGAAGTTCGGCCTCGGTATGGACGTGGCATGGACACAGTGGAGCGTGATGCGCGCGCTCACCCTCAAGTACGCCAATCCGCTGCAGCCGACCACCACGCTGCCGTTCAACTGGCGTGACACCTGGTATGCCTCGGTGGGCGGCGAGTACTACGCCACCGACAAGCTGACCCTGCGCGCCGGCCTGGCGATCGACCAGGCGCCGATGAACGCCGCCAACCGGGACCCGCGCGTGCCTGATGCGGCTCGGCGCATGGCCACCGTCGGCATCGGCTACAAGGCGAACGACCACTTCGAGATCAACGCCTCCTACGCGCATATCTTCGTCAGCCATGCGGGCGTGAACGGAGCCGCCAGCGCGACTGGCGACGTGCTGGCCGGCAATTTCAACGACTACGGCAACCTGCTGAGCCTGTCGGCGCAGTACAAGTTCTGATCGGTTGCAATACGAGCCTCCCCGCGTGAGCGGGGAGGTTTTTTTTGCCCCTCGTCAGCCGTTGCGCAGCGGCTTGTCGCCGCGGTCGGTAGCGATGTAGTTGCCCTTGCCTTGCGGCTCGCGCAGCGGCGAAGGGTGATCGGGCTGCTCGCCGATGCCGCTCTGGCCGGCGGGGCGCGCGCGATAGTCCGGCTGCGCCTTGTCCGAGGAGTGCTCGCGGCGCGATCGGTCGACTTTCTCTGCGTTCGCCGATCAGGCGTTGTCGCGTGGTTTCAGCTGCGCGCCCTTGGGCTCGCCGCCGCCTGCGTCGCCTTGGGGGCCGGCGTCGACGCCCGCAGGATCCGGGGCGGGCTCGTCGTGGGGAAGATGCGATCTGGGCATGGCAGGCTCACTGCGATGATCCGCGTGCAGTGTCGCCAGCGCACCGTCGCCGGCGCGCAAGCACGGTTGCGGGCGTGCCTTTAGCCGTGGCGCAGCAACAGTTCCAGCATGCGCCGGAAGCGCGGACCGTAGGGCGGGCGCAGCAGCCCCGCGCCGCTCCAGCGCGATTGCGCGAACACCGGCTTGACGTGCGAGAACGTGTCGAAACCGGCCCTGCCGTGGTAGCCGCCCATGCCCGAGGCACCCACGCCGCCAAAGGGCAGGCCGTGCTGGGCGATGTGGTAGAGCGTGTCGTTGAGCGTGACGCCGCCGGCCTGGGTAGCCTGCAATACCCGCTCGATCACCCTGCGGTCGCGCTCGAACAAGTACAGCGCGAGCGGGTGCGGCCGAGCGGCGACGTAGTCGATCGCCTGCTCCAGCGTATCGTAGGCGACCAGGGGCAGCAGCGGCCCGAAGATCTCCTCGCGCATCACGGCCGCGTCCTGCGGCACGTCCAGCAACAGCTGCGGGGGAAACAGGCGGAGCGCGGGATCCTCGCTCGCCGTGCCAAGCGTCTGGACGTGGGCACCGGCGGCGGCCGCCTCATCGCGCAGCCGCACCATCCGCGCGAAGTGGCGCTCGGAAACCAGGCTGGCGTACTGGCGGTTGCGCGCCAGGTCGGGATAGAGCCGGGCCGCCGCCTCGCGCGCGGTGGCGACGAAGTCCTCCACCCGTGCGCGCGGCAACAGCACGTAGTCCGGCGCGATGCAGGTCTGCCCGGCGTTGACCAGCTTGCCGACCAGGATGCGCTCGACCGCCTGCGCAAGATCGGCCCCTGGTCCCACGATCGCCGGCGACTTGCCGCCCAGTTCCAGCGTCACCGGCGTGAGGTTGGCCGAAGCCGCGCGCATCACCTGGTGGCCCACCGCGGTCGAGCCGGTGAACAGCAGGTAGTCGAACGGCAAGGCGGTGAACGCCTGCGCCACGGCGGCATCGCCGGTCACCACCACCACCTCGTCATCGGCGAAGCTGCGCGCCACCTGCTCGGCAAACAGTGTCGAGAAGCGCGGCGTGTACTCGCTCATCTTGACCATCACGCGGTTGCCGGCTACCAGCGCATCCACCAGCGGGCCGACGGCGAGGTACAGCGGATAGTTCCACGGCACCACGATGCCGACCACGCCGCGCGGCTGCGGCAGCAGGCGGTTGCGCCCCGGCAGGAAGGCCAGCCCGGTCGGTGCCCGCCGCGGCCGCATCCAGCGCTTGCCGCGACGCAGGGCGTAGCGGATGGCCGACAGCGCGGGAAACAGCTCCAGCAACTCGGTCTCCTCCACCGGCCGCTGGCCGAAGTCGGCATCGATGGCCCGGGCAAAGGCGCCGCGTTGCTCGCGCAGCATGCGCGCGAGGCGGTGCAGGCGATCGGCGCGCACGTGCCACGACGGCTGGGGATCGCGCGATTGCGCCTCGCGCAGGCGGATGAGTGTTGCGTCCAGTGGAAGCGCTTGGCCGTGCATCAGGCGACCTGGCGGCGGAAGTCGCCGAAGAGGGCTTGGTCGACCCGAACGAAATACTGGCGCGTCCGCCGCACTTGGTTGTGGAAGCGGTTGGCAGCGCACTTGAGCGCGGCGTTGGTGATCGCCGCGGGCAGCTTCAGTTCGCGCGCGATCCAACCCGAGACCTCTGCGGGTTTGGCCGAGCCGCCGAGTGCACGCAGACAATCAAGTAGCGGGCCCATCCATCGGACGAACTCGGCCAGGCCCTTTTTTCGTACGGACATGTGGAAGCCCTCTTGGCCCACAAACCGTACTCGCGCCACCCGTGCCAGGCAACGGCACGGGCGGCGTCGGCATCACTCGCCGATGGTCAGCAGCGAGGCGTTGCCGCCGGCAGCGGTGGTGTTGATGGTGAGCGTGCGTTCGCCGGCGAAGCGCAGCAGGTAGTGCGGGCCGCCCGCCTTCGGGCCGGTACCCGACAGCGCCTCGCCGCCGAAGGGCTGCACGCCGACCACCGCGCCGATCTGGTTGCGGTTGACGTAACAATTGCCCACGCGCGCGCGGCTCTGGATGAACTGCACGGTATCGTCGATGCGGCTGTGGATGCCGAGCGTGAGGCCGTAGCCGGTGGCGTTGATCTGGTCGATCACGCTGGAGAGCTCGTTGGCTTTCCAGCGGATCACGTGCAACACGGGGCCGAAGATTTCGCGGGTCAGCGTCTTGAGCGAGGGGATCTCGTAGGCGCGCGGCGCGAAAAAGGTGCCGTGGCCCGTGGTCGCCGGATCGAGCGGGACCTCGGCGATCTTCGATGCTTCCTTGTCCATGCGCGCAGCGTGCTCGACGAGGATCTTAAGCGCGTCGGCATCGATTACCGGGCCGACATCGGTGGAGAGCAGTCCCGGATCGCCGACCTTGAGCTCGGCCATCGCGCCGGCGAGCATGCCGATCACCTTGTCGGCGATGTCCTCTTGCACGAACAGCACGCGCGCGGCCGAACAGCGCTGGCCGGCGGACTGGAAAGCGGCGGAGATGACGTCCTTGACGATCTGCTCGGGCAGGGCAGAGGAGTCGGCGATCATCGCGTTCTGGCCGCCGGTCTCGGCGATCAGGGCGGCGATCGGCGCGTTGCGCGAGGCGAGCGCGCGGTTGATCGCCCAGGCGGTTTCGGTCGAGCCGGTGAAGGCTACGCCGGCCACGCGCGGGTCCTTGGTGAGCGCGGCGCCGACCACGGCGCCGTCGCCCGGCAGGTACTGCAGCACCTCGGCGGGGATGCCGGCCTCGTGCAGCAGCTTGACCGCCATGTAGCCGATCAGCGAGGTCTGTTCCGCGGGCTTGGCGATGACGGCGTTGCCGGCGGCGAGCGCGGCGGAGACCTGGCCGAGGAAGATCGCCAGCGGGAAATTCCAGGGGCTGATGCAGACGAACACGCCGCGGCCGTTCAAGAACAGCTGGTTGCTCTCGCCGGTCGGGCCGGGCAGCTGTTCCGGCTGGCCGAACAGCCGGCGCGCCATGGTGGCGTAGTAGCGCAGGAAGTCGGCCGCCTCGCGGATCTCGGCGATGGCGTCGGGCAGGCTCTTGCCGGCCTCGCGCACGCACAGGGCGATGAATTCGCCGCGGCGCGCCTCGAGCTGGTCGGCGGCGTGCTCCAGGATGGCGGCACGGCTGGCGGCCGGCAGGCGATCCCAGCCGGGCTGTGCGGCGACCGCGTTGGCCAGCGCCTTGTCGGCCATGGCGGCGTCGCCGGCGACATAGCTGCCGATCACCTGGCGGCGGTCGGCCGGGTTGGTGACCTGCACGCTCGCACCGCCGGCGTTCGCGCCGCCCGGTACCAGCGGGGTGGCCTGCCACGGGCCGGCATGGCTGTTGACCGCGTCGGCGAGCGAGCGGAGTTCGTTGTCGTTGGAGAAGTTCACGCCCATGGAATTCTTCCGAAGTTCGCCGTACAGGTTGACCGGCAGGGGAATGCGCGGGTGGGGAATCGAAGCGAAGCTGCGCACCGTCTCGCACGGGTCGGCGACCAGTTCGCGCACCGGCAGGCTCTCGTCCACCACACGGTTGACGAAGCTGGTGTTGGCGCCGTTCTCGAGCAGGCGACGTACCAGGTAGGGCAGCAGGTCTTCGTGCGTGCCGACCGGCGCGTAGACGCGGCAGGGCACGTCCAGGTTCTGCGCGCCGATCACCTCGGCGTACAGGTCGGTGCCCATGCCGTGCAGGCGCTGATACTCGAACGGCCGCCCCTTGGACAGGTGGTGCACGGCGGCGATGGTGTGCGCGTTGTGCGTGGCGAACTGCGGGTAGATCAGTTCCACGCCGGCATCGAACAGCTTGCGCGCGCAGGCCAGATAGGAAACGTCGGTGTTCGGCTTGCGCGTATAGACCGGGTAGCCGGCAAGGCCGCTCTCCTGCGCGCGCTTGATCTCGGCATCCCAGTAGGCGCCCTTGACCAGGCGCACGTACCAGAGCCGGCCGGTGGCGCGGGCCGTCTCGATCAGCCAGTCGATCACGAACGGGGTGCGCTTCGAATACGCCTGCACCACTATCCCCAGGCCGTTCCAGCCCTGCAGCGAGGGATGCGCGAAGACGTCGCCGATGATGTCCAGCGACAGCTCCAGGCGGTCGGCCTCCTCGGCATCCACCGACAGCGCGATACCTTGCTTCATCGCGAGCTGGGACAACTCCAGCAGCTTGGCGGTGAGGTCGCGCCGCGCGCTCGCGCGGTTGGCCACCTCATAGCGCGGGTGCAGCGCCGAGAGCTTGACCGAGATCGACGGTGCGACGGTGTGGTTGGCGAACGGGCCGCGGGCACCGATGCGCGCGATCGCGCGGCGGTAGTCCTCCTGGTAGCGCTCGGCCGTCTCGGCGGTGAGCGCGGATTCGCCCAGCATGTCGTAGGAATAGCGGTACATCGCGTATTCCTTCTTCGCGCAGCGGTCCAGCGCCTCGTCGATGGTCCGGCCCATCACGAACTGGTGGCCCATGATGCGCATTGCCTGGCGCACGGCCAGGCGGATCGCCGGCTCGCCGGCGCGCGCGACCAGGCGCTTGAGCGCACCGGTGAAGTCGTGGCGGGTTTCCTCGGCCAGGTTGACCAGCTTGCCGGTGAGCATCAGGCCCCAGGTGCTGGCGTTGACGAACAGCGACTCGCTCTGGCCCAGGTGCTTCTTCCAGTCGGCATCGCCGAGCTTGTCACGGATCAGCTTGTCGGCGGTGACCTTGTCCGGGATGCGCAGCAGCGCCTCGGCCACGCACATCAGCAGCACGCCCTCCTCGGAGGAGAGGTCGTACTGACGCATGAAGGACTCGACCGCGCTCTGATCCCTGGCGCGGGCGCGCACGCGGCTGACCAGGTCGGCGGCCAGGTCGATCACCTGCTCGCGCTCGACGGCGGGCAGCGTGGCCTGGGTCAACAGGTCATTGACCGCCTCGGTCTCGTCGCGCAGCCAGGCCGCGGTGATGCGTGCGCGGGCCGGCTCGGCGCCGGCGGGGAGTTCGGGGCTGAGGATGGGTTCGATCACGGGATGTTCGTCGGGAACCGCCGGCGCGGCGGGGAGCCGGCGATTGTACGCCCCGCATGCAGGCGCACGCATCCGTGTGCGGCGGCACGCCCTCGGACTGATGCGCTTCCGCCGCGGCCGTCCTGCCGGAAACGAGCGGTGACCGGAGCGGCAGCCATGCATTACGCACCGTGCGGTGGGCGTCCACCGGTCGCTGCCGCTCGTTTCCCGGCACCATGATCCAGGTCAGTCGGGTGCGACATTCTTGCCACCTTGCGATGCGGCAGCCTATCATTCCGCTGTTCCAGGCACGCCGGATCCCCATGATCGTGCTTCGACCAGCTGCCGCCGGCCTGCCGTGCGTGACGATGTGGCTTCGGCCCAATCGCGCACTCAGCCGACGCGGACTGCGTCGCTTGATCGTGGTTCTGGCGGCCTTGGCGCTGACGACGGCCGGGTTGGGCGCGTGGCAGGGGAATGTGTTCGCTCCGCTGTTTGCCCTGGTCGAGTCCTGCGCGATGGCCCTTGCCCTGAGGCAGGCCTGGCGCGCGGGTGACCGCAGCGAACGCATCACCTTCGACGCCTCGTCGCTGGAAGTGCGCTCGCTGCCCGGGCGACGCCGCGCCTGCTTCCAGTCCTACTGGGTGCGTGTGCGGCTGGCGCCGGGCAATGGGCACGACCGTCTGCTGCTGGGGTCGCATGGACGCGAGCTGGAGATCGGAGCTTTCCTCGCCGAGGAGGAACGCGCCGAGGTGGCTGGAAAACTCAAGGTGCTGCTGGCCGATGTGCAAGGCCAGCCGTGCAGGTAGCTACAACAAAGGTGCAGGACATGACATCTGGCGGCATCAGGTTCAAGGCATGGGCGGCAGCAGCCTGTGCGCTGTTCGGCGGGGCGGCGTGGGTTAGTACGGCGTGGGCCAACCCTCAGCCGGGCCAGCTCAACATGACCCGCGGCGTGACCGAGTGGTCGTCCGAGCCTTACTTCCTCAACAACGTCGCACTCGGCGTGTGCATCGTGATCGGCGTCCTGGTGTTCGGCGCGATGTTCATCGCCATGTTCCGCTTCCGCAAATCGCGGGGCGCGGTGGCGGAGAAGTGGTCGCACAACACCATGCTCGAAGTGGTGTGGACCACCATCCCGGTGATCATCCTGATCATCCTGGCGTGGATGGCCACCGGGGGCCTGACTTCCTTCGCCGACACCACCGGCTCGCAGATGACCGTCAAGGTCACCGGCTACCAGTGGAAGTGGCGGTACGACTACGTCGACTACCAGGGCAAGGCGATCGACAAGGTCGGCTTCATGTCCAAGCTCGACGAGCAGAGCAACGAGACCCGCCAGCTCGACTCCGGCCTGGACCCGCGCGCTGTCAAGGTCGGTGACGAGAACACCTACCTGCTCAACGTGGACAAGCCGCTGGTAGTCCCGGTCGACACCAAGATCCGCTTCGTAATCACCGCTGGCGACGTGATCCACTCCTGGTGGGTGCCGGCGCTGGGCTGGAAGATGGACGCGATCCCGGGCATCGTCAACGCGGCCTGGACCAACATCAAGGTGCCCGGCACCTACCGCGGCCAGTGCGCCGAACTCTGCGGCCAGGACCACGGCTTCATGCCGATCGTGGTGAAGGCGCTGCCGAAGGCCGAGTTCGCCCGCTGGCTGGCGCAGCAGGAAGCCGCCACCAAGGCGCCGCCGGCCACGCCAGCGACGCCGATGCCCGCGAAGGCGTCGACCGCCGCGGCACCGGCCAACCCGGCTGCAAAGACCGCGGGCAAGCAGGGCTAAGGCTCCGCCCGTCCATCCGCTTTCCAAGTATTCGCATTAGGTAGAGGTGCAAGGCCATGGCCCACGCAGCGACCCACGATCACCACGACGAGCACCACGGCGCGCCGTCGAATTTCTTCACGCGCTGGTTCATGTCCACGAATCACAAGGACATCGGCACGCTGTACCTGATCTTCTCGCTGACGATGTTCTTCATCGGCGGCAGCTTCGCGATGGTGATACGCGCCGAGCTGTTCAAGCCGGGCATGCAGCTGGTGCAGCCGTACTTCTTCAACGAGATGACCACCATGCATGCGCTGGTGATGATCTTCGGCGCGATCATGCCGGCCTTCGTGGGCCTGGGTAACTGGATGATCCCGTTGATGGTCGGCGCGCCGGACATGGCGCTGCCGCGCATGAACAACCTCTCGTTCTGGATCCTGCCGTTCGCCTTCGCGCTGATGCTGTCCACGCTGTTCATGCCGGGCGGCGGCCCGGCCGGCGGCTGGACGATGTATCCGCCGCTGTCGCTGCAGAGCGATTCGCTGCCCTACGTCGTGTTCGCGATCCACCTGATGGGCATCAGCTCGATCATGGGTGCGATCAACATCATCGCGACCATCCTCAACATGCGCGCGCCGGGCATGGACCTGCTGAAGATGCCGGTGTTCGTGTGGAGCTGGCTGATCACCGCGTTCCTGCTGATCGCGGTGATGCCGGTGCTGGCCGGTGCGGTCACCATGCTGTTGACCGACAAGTTCTTCGGCACCAGCTTCTTCAACGCCGCCGGCGGTGGCGATCCGGTGCTGTACCAGCACGTGTTCTGGTTCTTCGGCCACCCCGAGGTGTACATCATGATCCTGCCGGCGTTCGGGATCATCTCGGAAGTGATTCCCACGTTCTCGCGCAAGCCGATCTTCGGCTACAAGGCGATGGTGTTCGCGATCGCCTCGATCGCCTTCCTGTCGTTCATCGTGTGGGCGCACCACATGTTCGCGGTGGGCCTGCCGCTGGGCGCCGAGATCTTCTTCATGTACGCCACCATGCTGATCGCGGTACCCACAGGCGTGAAGGTGTTCAACTGGGTGTCCACGATGTGGGGCGGCTCGCTGACGTTCGAGACGCCGATGCTGTTCGCCATCGCGTTCGTCATCCTGTTCACCATCGGTGGCTTCTCCGGCCTGATGCTGGCGCTGGTTCCGGCCGACTTCCAGTACCACGACACCTACTTCGTGGTGGCGCATTTCCACTACGTGCTGGTGACCGGCGCCGCGTTCGCGATCATGTCCGGCACCTATTACTGGCTGCCCAAGTGGTGCGGCCACATGTACAGCGAGTTCTGGGGCAAGATGCACTTCTGGAATTCGGTGGTGTGGGTGAACGTGCTGTTCTTCCCGCAGCACTTCCTGGGCTTGGCCGGTATGCCGCGCCGCATCCCGGACTACAACGTGGCCTTCGCCAACTTCAACATGGTCAGCTCGATCGGCGGCTTCCTGTTCGGTGCCTCGCAGCTGATCTTCCTCGGCGTGATCATCCACGCGGTGTTCTTCTCCAAGAAGAAGGCGCCCGACCGGGTGTGGGAAGGCGCGCGCGGCCTGGAGTGGACGGTGCCTTCGCCGGCCCCGCACCACACCTTCGCGCTGCCGCCGGTGATCCATGATGAAGAACTGGCCCACGGCCACGTCGATGAGTGATGCAACGGGCGCACCCGTCCTGGCGGCGGGTGCGTCGGGTGGGCGCGAAACGATGAAAGGGCAGGCAAAAGACCGGGAGCCGTCGTACCGGACAGGCGTGCGGCGCACGCTCTGGATCGCCGGAACGATCGCGGTGGCGTTTTTCCTGCTCTCGATCCTGAGCATGTTCAAGATCGGCTAGTTAAGGGTTTTTCCCCGGCGCGCCGCGGCGCGTCGGCAGCAGTTCCCCGTGTGGCATGGCGGGGATGGAAGCAAATCAAGAGATATCCACGGGGATCACTCATGGGTCAGCAGCAAGGCGCTTACTTCGTACCGGCCAAGAGCCAGTGGCCGATCGTGGCCGCGGTGGTCATGTTCATCACCGTACTCGGTGCCGCGCATTGGTTGAATGCCGCGCCGGGCGAAGCGGGCTTCGGCAAGACGGTCATCACCATCGGCTTCATCGGCATCCTGCTGATGTTCTTCGGCTGGTTCCGTTCGGTGATCCATGAATCGCTGGCCGGCCGCTACGACGCCCAGGTGGACCGCTCGTTCCGCATGGGCATGATGTGGTTCATCTTTTCCGAGGTGATGTTCTTCGCGGCTTTCTTCGGCGCGCTGTTCTACACCCGCATGTTCTCGGTGCCGTGGCTGGGCGGCGCGGGCCACGGCGTGCTGACCCACCAGTTCCTGTGGAGCGACTACGCCGCAGCGTGGGGCGCCGGCGGCGGCAACGGACCGGCCAACATCGGCGGCAACTTCCAGACGGTGGCGCCGTGGGGCCTGCCGCTGCTGAACACGCTGATCCTGCTTACCTCCAGCGTCACCGTGACCATCGCGCACCATGCGCTGAGGGCCGGCCATCGCAACAAGGTTCTGGTGTTCCTGGGGCTGACCGTGCTGCTGGGTGCGACCTTCGTGTATGCCCAGGCGCACGAGTACATCGAGGCCTACAAGGAGCTCAACCTCACCCTGCACACCGGCGTGTACGGCTCGACCTTCTTCATGCTGACCGGCTTCCACGGCCTGCACGTGACGCTGGGCACGATCATGCTGGCGGTCATCTGGCTGCGTGTGCTCAAGGGCCACTTCACCCCGGAGCATCACTTCGGTTTCGAGGCGGTGGCGTGGTACTGGCACTTTGTGGACGTGGTCTGGCTGGGCCTGTTCATGTTCGTCTACATCCTCTGAGCGACACCACGCTCCGCAGAGCAAAAAGCCCGCCGGATGGCGGGCTTTTTATTTGGACGCCGGACCGGGGGCGACGTGGGCGGTCGTGCACTAAATGTCGCGCTCGCGGCCCCGGCCGGCGCCGCCGGCTACAATTAGCGGCCGACGCCATGGGGCTGCAGCCAGCCCATCCAGATGCCCAGCATGATCATGGCGATCAGCACGATCGACAGGCCGATGCGCCGGGTCAGCGCCCAGGCGGTGCGTTTGCTGCCGTCCTTGTCGGTCATCATGAAATAGAGCGCCTGGCCGAGGTTGAACACCACGATCAGGAACATGATCACCAGCGCGATTTTGTAGATGGTTTCCACGTGAGCGGTCCGAACGACTTCCGAGCCGGCAGTATAGCCACGGCCGCCGAGGCCTCCCCGTGACACGTTGGCGCAGGCCGGCCTGGTGGAGCGTGCTGCTGACCGTGGCTGCGGCCGCGCTGTTCGTGCGTCTGGGCGTGTGGCAGTTGCACCGGGCCGACTACAAGGACAGCCTGATGCGACGCTATGCCGCCGCGGCGGCCGCCGCGCCGGTGCCCTTCGGGCAGGTGGCCGCGGCGCCGCCGGCCGACGCCTTTCCGCGGGTGGCGGTGACGGGCCGCTATCTCGGCGACCGCATCTTCCTGCTGGACAATCCCCACCACGACGCGCGGGGCGGGGTCGAGGCCTATGTGCCGCTGGAACTGGCGGGACAGCCCCGGCTGCTGCTGGTGGACCTGGGCTTCCTGCCTGGCACCGGCAGCGACAAGGCGCCGCAACTGCCACCGTTGCCGCTGAGCGACGTGCGCCTGCACGGACTCTATCTGCCGCCACCGGGCGTCGGCCTGGAACTGGGCGGCGATGCGCTGACCAGCCAATCGCACTGGCCCAAGACCACGATCTACCTCGACCTGGCGCAGGTGGCCAAGGATCTGGGGCGCCCGCTCTATCCGCGCGTGCTCGCGCTCGATGCCGATCCGGCGTCGATCTACCAGCGCGTGCATGCGTTCGATTTCTCCTCGATGCCGCCGGCACGGCATCGGGCCTACGCCTTCCAATGGTTCAGCTTTGCGGTGGCGGTGTTGGTGATCTTCGCGATCCTGCACCGCAAGCGCCGCCCCCGACGCACGGACAACCGATGAGTACACCTGCGCCATCCCCGCCCAAGGCCGCCCGCCTGAAGCTCCTGGCCATCGCGGCCGTCTTCGCCGCGCCGATGATCGTCGCCGGCCTGCTCACCTTCGCCGGCTGGCAGCCCGGCGGGAAGGGCTACGGCCAGCCGGTCCAGCCGCAGCGCAACTTCGTCGACGAGCATCTGCGCGTGAGTCTGGCCGGCGGCGGCGACTACGCCTGGCGCGATCCGGCCCAGCCGCGCATGACGCTGGTCGCGCTGGCCGGACCCGGCTGCGCTGCGCGCTGCTTCGATGCGCTGAGCGGCATGGCCAAGGCCTGGGTCATGCTCAATCGCAACCAGCAGCGCCTGCGGCTCCTGTATCTGGGCGAGCCGCCGGCCGACCCTGCCCAGCAGGCGGCGGTGAAGACGTACTGGACGTTCGGGCGCGACGACGAGGGCAAGCTGGCGGCCTTCCGACCCGCCACGGCCGACAGCGTGAGCGCGCTGCTGGTCGAATCCAACGGAACGGCCTTGGCTTTCTATCCGGCAGGCTTCGACGGCACGGGCCTGATGCGGGACGTGATCAAGGTGGTCAAATGAGCGCGCACGACAAGACGATGCAGGCGAACGTGGATGCCCATGCCGGCGCTTCCGGCGAGGCGGGTGCGCGCAAGCTGCGCCGGATCATGCGCTGGCTGGCGCTGGGCGCGGCGGTGTTCGCCTTCGGCGTGGTGATGTTCGGTGCGTTCGTGCGGCTGTCCAATGCGGGGTTGTCCTGTCCGGACTGGCCCACCTGCTATGGACAGGTGACCTGGCCGCATCACGAGCAGGCGGTGGCACGTGCCGATGCGGCCTTCCCGGATCGCCCGTACGAGGCCACCAAGGCCTGGCGCGAGCAAGTGCATCGCTTCCTCGCGGGCACGCTGGGTGTTCTGGTGCTGGCCCTGGCCTTGCTCGCCGCCTGGCGACCGCGCCGGGCGCGACTGGCCGTGGTGCTGGGCGCCGTGTTCGCGGCCGGCGGGGTAAGCCTGTACATGCACGGCGAACATGCATGGTCCTCGCTGCTGGCGGTGATCGCCATCGCGCTGCCGCTGGCGACGGCGGCCGGTCTTCCACGTCCCGGCGCCTGGCGGCTGGCCGTGCTGGCGCTTGCGGTGATCATCTTCCAGGCCATGCTTGGGATGTGGACGGTGACGCTGCTGCTCAAGCCCATCGTAGTGATGGGCCACCTTCTGGGCGGCATCACCACCTTCGCGCTGCTTGCCTACGTCGCGCTGCGGCTGGCCGGCGTCGGCGCGCCGGACGCACGCCATGCGTCCCTGCGCCGATGGATCGCGCTGGGCATCGTGCTGCTGGCGTGCCAGATCGCGCTCGGCGGCTGGACGTCGTCCAACTATGCCGCGCTCGCCTGCGGCACCGGTCCCGACGCGTTCCCCAAGTGCCTCGGGCAATGGGCGCCGCCGACCGACTTCAAGCAAGGCTTCGTGCTCTGGCGTGGCATAGGCGTGAACTACGAGGGCGGCGTGCTGGACATGGCGGCGCGCAGCGCGATCCAGATCGCACACCGCATCGGTGCGCTGGTGGTGTTCGCCTACCTCCTGTGGTTGGGGCATCGCCTTGCCCGGCGTGGCCTGCGCCTGGCAGGCGCGGCGATCGGCGTGGTGCTCCTCGCGCAGGTCCTGCTCGGCATCAGCAACGTGCACTTTGGCTTGCCGTTGCCGGTCGCCACGGCCCACAACGGCGTGGCCGCGTTGCTGCTGTTCACGCTGCTGGCGACACTGGCACGCACGCAGCCGCGCACGGATGATGCGGCATCGGCATCCGTGGAGTTACCGCGATGAGCGCGCACCTGCGCGAATACCTGCAACTGACCAAGCCGCGCGTGGTCGCGCTGCTGGTGTTCTGTTCGGTGATCGGCATGTTCCTGGCGGTGCCGGGCATCCCGCCGTGGCGTGCGCTGGTGTTCGGGACGCTCGGCATCTGGATGGCGTCCGGCTCGGCCGCCGCGTTCAATCATCTGATCGACGAGCGCATCGACAAGCTCATGGCACGCACCGCGCGCAGGCCGCTGGCCACCGGTGCGCTGAAGCCCCGCCAGGTATTGGTTTTCGCCATCGCACTAGGGGTCGTCTCGATGCTGGTGCTGGCGCTGCTGGTCAATCCGCTGACCGCGTGGCTCACCTTCGGCGGCCTGATCGGCTACGCGCTGGTGTACACCGCCTATCTCAAACGCGCCACGCCGCAGAACATCGTGATCGGCGGCCTGGCCGGCGCGATCCCGCCGGTGCTGGGCTGGACCGCGGTGACCGGGCAGCTGCATGCCTTCGCGCTGCAGCTGTGCCTGATCATCTTCGTCTGGACCCCGCCGCATTTCTGGGCGCTGGCGATCTTCCGCCGGGACGACTACGCACGTGCGCAGATCCCGATGCTGCCGGTCACCCACGGGGTCGCCTACACGCGCTGGCACGTGCTGTTCTACACGGTGCTGCTGGTGCTGGTGACGCTGCTGCCTGCGCTGACCGGCTTCAGCGGCGCGGTCTATCTGGGCGGCGCCATGGTGCTCGGCGGCGGCTTCCTCTACTACGCCGTGCGCCTGCTCAATCCGCCGGACGAGTTTTTCGCCATGCGCGTGTTCAAGTACTCGATCGTGTACCTGATGGCGCTGTTCGCCTTCCTGCTGGCCGACCACTGGCTGCTCGCGCCCGTGCAGGATGCGGGCTTCGTGCTGCAGCACGCGACGTGAAGCCGCTGCGCGCTTGACATGAGCGCGCTCCGTGACCACAATGCGCGCGCCCACCGGCGCGCTTGCGCCGCGGCATTCCCCAAGACCTTCCAAGGCATATGGACGTCTACCCTAGTCGCAACGTCGACATCCGCGAGCATCGGGTGCCGGCGTCGCATTACAAGCTGATCGTCTGCGGCGACCGCCTGCGGTCGGCCGGCGCTTTCCTCGACTAGGGAAGCCCGGCCTGATCCCGAGGGGTGCCGCGGGCACCGTTTCGAGGAGCAGGCCATGAAACTCCTTCGCAATCCCTCCTGGTGGCGCGCGCTGCGCCGACTGGCCGCCGGCCGTGGGCGCCGCGCGCCGCAGGCCTACAGCGTCACCGTGCCGGCGCCACTGCCGGCGAGCAACGTGGTCGAGTTGCGCCGCCCGGTCGTGCAGGCGCCGACCGCGCCGTCGCTGCCGCGGGCGGCCAACGCATGATTCTTCGCCCACTGTGCAAGGGCTGGCCTCCGCCAGCCGGAAAGCCCGTCGGCCGCACTCGCGGCCACGCCCACGGGCGGTAGAGCGCGCGCGTTCGTCCGCACCGGCACCAAGCGATCAACGGGAAGCGGACAGATGATCAGGAAAACCCTCCAGAACACCGCCAAGGCGGTCGGCAAGGGCGCGGCGGTACCGGCGCGCGTGGTGGCCGCCGAGCAGGCCTTGCGCCGCAACGACGAGCTGCTGGCGGCATTGTCGACCTCGACCGCCGGATTGGACGAGGCGCAGATCACCGAGCGCCTGCACCGCGACGGACCGAACGAGGTGGCGCACGAGAAGCCGCCGCACTGGTCGCGCCAGCTGCTGCGCGCGTTCAAGAACCCCTTCATCGTGGTGCTGCTGGTGCTGGCCGGCGTACAGCTGGGCACCGACAGCAGTGACCTGGCCGGGCCGCTGATCATCGGCGCCATGGTGTCGATCAGCGTGCTGCTGAGCTTCATTCAGGAATACCGCTCCACCCGCGCCGCCGAGAAGCTCAAGGCGATGGTGCGCAACACCGCCACGGTCACCCGCTGCGCCAGCGACGGCCACAGCGAGCGGATAGAGGTGCCGGTGGCCGAGCTGGTCGCCGGCGACATCGTGCACCTGGGCGCGGGCGACATGGTGCCGGCGGACTTGCGCCTGCTCAGCGCCAAGGACCTGTTCATCAGCCAGGCCATCCTCACCGGCGAGTCGCTGCCGGTGGAGAAGGCCGCGCCGAGCGCGCACGGCATGGTCGCGGCCGCGGCCGCGGCTGCCAACCCGCTGGATCTGCCCAGTGTCTGCTACATGGGCACCAACGTGATCAGCGGCACCGCCACCGCCGCGGTGGTGGCGACCGGCGCGCGCAGCTATCTGGGCTCCATCGCGCACACGCTCTCCGGCGAGCGCGTGCAGACCAGCTTCGACCGCGGCGTGCGCTCGGTGAGCTGGCTGCTGATCCGCTTCATGGCGGTGATGGTGCCGGTGGTGTTCCTGATCAACGGCCTGGACAAGCACGACTGGCTGCAGGCGTTCCTGTTCGCGCTGTCGGTGGCGGTGGGGCTGACTCCCGAGATGCTGCCGCTGATCGTCACCGCGAACCTGGCCAAGGGCGCGCTGGCGATGTCCAAGCGCAAGGTGGTGGTCAAGCGCCTGAACGCGATCCAGAACTTCGGCGCGATGGACGTGCTGTGCACCGACAAGACCGGCACGCTGACGCTCGACAAGATCGTGCTGGAGCGCCACCTGGACCTGGATGGTGAGGCCTCGGGCGAGGCGCTGGAGTTCGGCTATCTCAACAGCCGCTTCCAGACCGGCCTGAAGAACCTGATGGACAAGGCGGTGCTGGCGCACCGGAATCTTGAGCCGATGGCTGGGCGCTTCCAGCTCGTCGACGAGATCCCGTTCGACTTCCAGCGCCGGCGCATGTCGGTGGTCCTTTCCGGCGGTGACGGCCAGCACCTGCTGGTGTGCAAGGGCGCGGTGGAGGAGATGCTCGCCATCTGCACCGCCGCACGCCAGGACGGCATCGACGTGCCGCTCACCGATGCACGCCGCGCCGAGATCCGCGCGATGACCCGGCACCTCAACGAGGACGGCCTGCGCGTGCTGGTGGTCGCGGTCAAGCGACAGAAACCGAGCGGGCACACCTACGGCCTGGCCGACGAGGCGGGGCTGACCGCGATCGGTTGCCTGGCTTTCCTCGATCCGCCCAAGGACTCGGCGGCCACCGCGATCGCCGCGTTGCGCCAGCACGGCGTGGCGGTGAAGGTCGTCACCGGCGACAACGAAGCGGTGACGCGCAAGATCTGCCGCGAGGTGGGGCTGGACGTCAGCAACTCGGTGCAGGGC
The DNA here is from genome assembly GCF_035943815.1 of Frateuria sp. GTDB lineage: Bacteria > Pseudomonadota > Gammaproteobacteria > Xanthomonadales > Rhodanobacteraceae > Frateuria_A. The sequence goes on along the minus strand of NZ_DASZBU010000014.1, from coordinate 93,636 downwards.
CGCGACATCGATGCGCTGGACGAGGCCGCGCTCGATGGCGTGGTGGCACGCACCACGGTGTTCGCCAAGATGTCGCCGCTGCAGAAGGCGCGCGTGGTCGAGGCGTTGCAGCGCCAGGGCCACACGGTGGGTTTCCTCGGCGACGGCATCAACGACGCGCCGGCGCTGCGTGCGGCGGATGTGGGCATCTCGGTGGACAGCGCCACCGACATCGCCAAGGAGTCGGCCGACATCATCCTCCTGGAGAAGAACCTGATGGTGCTGGAGGAGGGCGTGCTCGAGGGCCGCGTCACCTTCGGCAACATCATCAAGTACATCAAGATGACGGCCAGCTCCAACTTCGGCAACGTGTTCAGCGTTCTGGTGGCCAGCGCCTTCCTGCCGTTTCTGCCGCTGCTGCCGCTGCAGGTGCTGGTGCTCAACCTGCTCTACGACATCTCCCAGCTGACCATTCCGTTCGACCGCATGGACGAGGAATATCTCACCAAGCCGCGCAAGTGGGACGCCAGCGACATTGGCCGCTTCATGATCTGGATCGGCCCGGTCAGTTCGATCTTCGACGTCACCACCTTCCTGCTGCTATGGCACGTGTTCGGCGCCAATTCGGCGGCGCACCAGTCGTTCTTCCAGAGCGGCTGGTTCATCGAGAGCCTGCTGACGCAGACGCTGGTGGTGCACATGATCCGCACGCGCCGAATCCCGTTCCTGCAGAGCGTGGCGTCGGCGCCGGTACTGGCCCTCACGGGCGCGATCATCACCATCGGCCTGGCAGTCCCGTTCGTCGCCTTCGGCACGAAGATCGGCATGGTGCCCTTGCCGACGGCCTACTTCGGCTGGGTGGCACTCACCGTGCTCACGTACTGCGCGCTCACGCAGCTGGTCAAGCTGCTCTACATCCGTCGCTACGGCCGCTGGCTGTAGAGCGGCGTTCTCCGGCAAGCGCGGCCACGCCGCGCCGACCCCGCACAACCAAACGACACTCCGCCGCATGCGGCGGAGCGGAATCGTGCATGAAGCTGAGACCTTTCCTTGCCCTGGGCCTGCCTCTGCTGGCTACCGCGCGCGCCGTGCATGCCGGCGCGAGTCTCTACGTCGACGACGCCGGGACCACGCCGCCCGGCCACTGCCAGCTGGAGAGCTGGACACGCAGCTATGCGCCAGGCCAGGAGTGGAGCGCCGTGCCGGCGTGCACACGCGGCGGCGTCGAATACAGCCTGGGGGTGAGCAGCTACGACCGCCCGCACGATCTGCTGCTCACGCCGGGCATCAAGCGCACGCTGCGCGATCCGGACGGACAGGCCTGGGGCGCCGCGATTTCCCTCGTCGCGGCGTGGGATGTCACACAGCGGCGCCTGGAGGGCTGGAACCTCACCGTGCCCGTCACGCTGGCGGTGGACGCGCAGGGGCGCACGCTGCTGCATGCCGACCTGGGCTGGAGCAAGCTGCGCGGCGCCGCGGGCGCGCTGGCCGGCGGGCTCGCGCTGGAGCACCGGCTGTCCGGCCAGTGGAGCGTGCTGGCCGAGCTCTATGCCGACGGCAGCGGCGAGATGGACAGGCAACTCGGTCTGCGTCGCGCCTTGGACGCAACCGCCAGCCTGGACCTGCTGGCCGGATGCGCGAGCGGCCGGCGTCCCGGACGCTGGTTCACGCTGGGCTTGAACATGGCCTTGCCCGACTGAGGCTCCGCGGGCGTCCCATCTTCAGCCGTGGTGGGCGGCGTAGCACCGCGCCAGCACACACCATCAGCTGCAGCTGGCGGAAGATCATCAGCGGCAGCAGCAGCGCGCCCAGCCCGCCGGCTTGCCCTGCGACCAGGGCAGCACGCTGGCCAGACCGACCGTGCCCATCAGGGCAAGGGTGAAACCGTCCGGCAACAGCCGGCGCAGGGAGAGATAGGGCATGGCGAAGCGGTGTGCCAGATGGCGCCCCATTGTAGTGGCGCGTGCGTGGATGCGGCTTCAGCCGTCGCAGCGGCCCGCACGGTATCGACGCCGCCACCACAGCCAGCCCGCGACCAGCGCGGCCGCGACGGCCAGCACCCACATGCCGTTCTGGCTGCGGCCGATCCACATGGCCAGCCATTCGCGGTTGTTGGCGCCTGCATAGCCTAAGTACACCCACACCGGCACGCTGATCAGCGCGGCCAACCCATCGAGCAGCAGGAAGCGCAGGAACGATATGCGATGCGTGGCGCCGGCGGTGACGTACACCGCCGTGCGCATGCCCGGCAGGAAGCGCGCCAGAAACAGCAGGCGGTTGCCGTAGCGGGCGAACTTCTCCTGCACCTTCGCGTACCGGGCCGGGGTGAGCAGCCGCGCGACCAGCGGCCATTGCATGATGCGCGCGCCATGGCGATGGCCGAGCAGGAACATCGCCGCGTCGCCCACCAGTACGCCGACCAGCGCGATTGCCGCCATCGCGTGCACGTTGGCGTACCCCAGCCCGGCGATCACGCCGCCGGCTATCAGGGTGATGTCCTCCGGCAGTGGGGCGCCGGCGCCGCACAGCAGCAGCGCGACGAACACCGCCGCGTAGCCGCTCTCGGCAAACAGCAGGATCAGCCGCTCAAGCAACTGCATCGTGGGCCTGGCCTGGCGCGCGCGCCGTGGCATGAGGGCGCAAGCGCGCGGTAACGTGAACCATCGGTCAGCCCTGCATGGCGGAGGGGCTGCGCGCCGCCAGCAACTCGCGCAGCTCGGCCTTTTCGGCTTGGCTCAGCGTCCCTTCGCGGTGCTTGGCGGCAAGCGCTTCGCGGCGCAGCGCGGTGGCCTGTTCCTCCATCCGCGCCAGGGCGTCCAGGAATTCCTCGCGCTGCGCTTCCGGCTCGCCCACCGCGGTCGCCGCCATGAGCTTCTGCAGCGAAGCGTATTCGGTGCGCTCGGCGAAATGCTCCACCAGCGTGGCGGGGTTGATGCCCGGACGCGCGCGCGCCAGGTCGAGCAGTTCCGCCAGCAGGCCGACGCCGGGCCGGTCCAGGCGCAGGAAGCGGTAGGGCGGTTCGACCAGGTCGGCCAGCGCCGGTTGCGCCAGCAGCAGCGCGACCGCGCTGCGCACCAGCGAGCGCTGCACCGCCACCGGCCGTTGCACGGCCCGATGCGCGGCCGGTTCCGGCGGCACGTTGGCACGGGCGCCGGTGCGCTTTTCCAGCTCGTCCGCCATCAGGTCGCGGAAGGCGCCATCGGGCAGGCGCGCGATCAGCGGCCGCGCACGCTCGGCCAGCCGCGCGCGGCCGTCGAGGCTGGCGGTGTCGACGTCGCGCGCCAGTTCGCCAAAGAAATAGTCCGACAGCGGCGTGGCCGCCTTGAGCCGCTGCTCGAAGCCGTCCTTGCCTTCCTTGCGCACCAGCGTGTCCGGGTCTTCGCCATCGGGCAGGAACAGGAAGTAGGCCTGGCGCCCGTCGCGCAGGCGCGGCAGCGCGGCCTCCAGCGCCTTCCAGGCAGCGGCACGACCGGCGCGGTCGCCGTCGAAGCAGAACACCACGTCGGGCGCTGCACGAAAAAGCACTTCGGTGTGTTCTGGCGTAGTCGCGGTGCCCAACGTGGCGACCGCGATCGGCAGGCCCGCCTGGTGAAGCGCGATCACGTCCATGTAGCCCTCGACCACCACGATGCGCTGCAGGCTGCTGTTCGCCTGCTTGACCTGCCACAGCGCGAACAGCTCGCGACCCTTGTGGAACAGCGGGGTCTCCGGCGAGTTGAGGTACTTGGGGCCGTCATTTTTGCGCGCGTCCTGCGCGCCTGAATCATGAACCGGCGATCCCCCTTCGGGCTTTGCAAGGATTCTTCCGCCGAACGCGATGACTCTTCCCCGGCGGTCGAGGATGGGGAACATCAGCCGCTCGCGGAAGCGGTCGTAGCGATGGCCCCGTTCGCCGGTCGCCACCATGCCCGCCTCGGTCAGCAACTGCATGCGCCGGTCGCTGCCGCCCAATGCCTTGATCAGTCCGTCGTAGCCGGCCGGCGCCCAGCCCAGGCGGAAGCGAGCGATGGTGCCGGCGTCCAGGCCGCGTTTCGCGCAGTAGGCCTGCGCCTCGGCGCTCCTGGGCAGTTCGTTCTCGTACCAGCGCGCGGCGCCGTCGAGCAATGCGTAGAGGTCGCTCTTGTCCTCGCGCGGCGCGGCCTCGCGGCCACCCTCGCGCGGCACGGTGAGGCCGACCGACTGCGCCAGTTCCTCTACCGCGTCGGGGAACTCCAGCCGCTCGTAGTCCATCAGGAACTTCACTGCACTGCCGTGCGCGCCGCAGCCGAAGCAGTGGAAGAACTGCTTGGTCGGGCTGACGTAGAACGAGGGCGTGCGCTCGTTGTGGAACGGACAGCAGGCAGTCCACTCGCGCCCGGCCTTCTTCAAGGGCACGCGCCGCTCGATCACGTCGACGATGTCGACCCGCGCAAGCAGTTCGTCGATGAAGTTGTCGGGAATACGGCCGCGCATGCCGCTAGTTTAGAGGTTGCGGGATGTCGGCGGCGGAGGAGGGCGCGGGAGCGCGCGGCCAGGCCCGGCAAACTGGCCTAAGACCGCCGCCGGGCGTCCCACGCACGCCTGGGAGTTGCCTGCAGCAACCCGCGCGCCCAGGCCCTGTACTACGGGGGGCTGGGCTTTGCCGCGATCCGGGAACGACGCACGCGGCTGGCCAATACACAGGGCGCCGTGCGCGATCACCGACGAATGGAGCGCGCGCTACAGGATGTGGAATACGCCGATGACCGCCAAGAGGGCGATGAGGAACAGGATCAAGAAGATCGCGAACAGCACCTTGGCGATGGTCCCGGTGACGCCCGAGATGCCGCCGAAACCGAGCCAGCCGGTGACCAGCGAGATGATGGCGAAGATGATGGCCCACTTGAGCATGCGGCTTCTCCCTGGTCGTGCGGCCGGGGCGGAGGCCTCCGGTCCGGCGATGCCGGGCCGTTGTAGGCGATCGGGCGTGAAAGCTGCGCATCAGCTCGCTGTGCGCTGCGTGACGTTCGCCCTGCCGTTCCCTTCTCCGAAGAACGGTGTAACGAGCGAGCTGCGGGGAAGAGCTTGGGCGCCCTGAGGTGATTTCGGCGGCGTCCAGCCACCCGAGCGGCGCTTCGGTCCTCTCCCGGGGAGGGAGGGAAAAAAGCAAAAGCCCGCCGGTCAGCCGCCCAGGCGCGCCTTGATGCGCGCGGAGACCTGTGCCATGTCGGCGCGTCCGGCCGCCTGCTGCTTGACTGAAGCGACCACCTTGCCCATGTCGCGGGGCGAGCTGGCGCCGGTCTGCACGATGGCGTCATCAATCAGCGCATCGACCTCGGCTTCGGAAAGCTTGGCCGGCAGGTAGCCCTCGATCACCGTCATCTCCGCGCGCTCGACGTCGGCCAAATCGACGCGGCCGGCGGCGTCGTACTGCACGATCGAATCGCGCCGCTGCTTGAGCATCTTCTCCAGTACGGCGAGCGTCTGGGTATCGTCGAGCTCGATGCGTTCGTCCACTTCGCGCTGCTTGATCGCGGCCAGCATGAGCCGGATCACCGCCAGCCGTTCCTTCTCGCCACCGCGCATGGCGGCTTTCATGTCGTCGCTGATCCGCTGCTTGAGGCTCATGGTTGGGCTCCGGAAATGCGAAAGGCCGGCGTTGCCACGCGGCAACACCGGCCCTTGGGATGTGGCGGTCGTGCCGCCGGAAGATCTCCTTGCCGCGCGCTGCGCTGCGGCGAGGTGGATCAGTACATCCGGGTCTTGCGCGAAACGTCGCGCGAGAGGCGGCGCAGGTGGCGCTTCACCGCAGCGGCACGCTTGCGCTTGCGCTCCTGGGTCGGCTTCTCGTAGAACTCGCGCTTGCGGGTCTCGGCAAGGACGCCGGCCTTTTCGCAGGTACGCTTGAAACGGCGCAGGGCAAGCTCGAACGGCTCGTTCTCGCGAACTTTTACGCTGGGCATGAAAACTCCGGGTGGTAAACTGGCCCGCCAACCTGGCGCGCCTTCAGAATAGGGCGAGCCGCGAAGTATAGCGTGCATACCAGCCAACTTTCAAACCCGCTCGGCAAGCCCGTTCTCGGCGTGGAAACCTCCTGCGACGAGACCGGCGTGGCGCTGCTGCGCTGGGAGCCCGATGAGCCCGGCCGCGGCCTGCTTGCGCACACGCTCTACAGCCAGATCAAGCTGCACGCGGACTACGGCGGCGTGGTGCCGGAACTGGCCAGCCGCGACCACGTGCGCAAACTGCTGCCGCTGGTACGCGAGGCGCTGGCACAGGCGGGCCTGACCCCGGCCGATCTCGGCGGTGTGGCCTATACCGCCGGGCCCGGCCTCGTCGGTGCGCTGCTGGTCGGCGCCGCCGCAGCGCGGGCGATGGCCTGGGCGCTCAACGTACCGGCGATCGGCGTGCACCACATGGAAGGCCACCTGCTGGCGCCGCTGCTGGAGGCCGATCCGCCCGAGCCGCCGTTCGTGGCGCTGCTGGTTTCCGGCGGCCACTCCATGCTGGTCGAGGTGGCCGCGATCGGCCGCTACCGCATCCTCGGCGACACCCTGGACGACGCGGCCGGCGAGGCCTTCGACAAGACCGCCAAGCTGATGGGCCTGCCTTATCCGGGCGGCCCGGCGCTGGCGAAGCTGGCCGAGCAGGGCAGGCCGGGTGTGTTCCGCTTCTCGCGCCCGATGACCGACCGGCCGGGACTGGACTTCAGCTTCTCGGGCCTGAAGACCCAGGTACTGCTCGCCTGGCAGCACTCCGACCAGTCCGAACAGACCCGTGCCGACATCGCGCGCGGATTCGAGGAAGCCATCGTCGACACGCTGGTGATCAAGTGCCGCCGCGCGCTCGAGGCCACCGGTACCCAGCGGTTGGTAATCGCCGGCGGCGTCGGCGCCAACCGGCGCCTGCGCGACACGCTGGCGGCAGCCGGCCAGAAGGATGGTTTCCGCACGTATTTCCCGCGGCTTCAGTTCTGCACCGACAACGGCGCCATGATCGCGCTGGCAGGCGCGATCCGGCTGGCGGCGGGGCAGGGCCAGGACGACGCGGTGCGCGTGTCGCCCCGGTGGGATCTGGAAAGTCTGCCGGCGGTATAGCCGGGGCGCCATCGTCCTAGCGGGGCGGGAGAACCCGCGCGGATCGGCGCTCCCGGGCCCGGGGCTGCGACACGCCGCTTGCATCGCCCGGCCAAGTTGCCGACCCTTCGCCGCATGGACATCGTTTTCATCGAAGACCTGCGCATCGACGCAGTGATCGGCATCTACGACTGGGAGCGGCGGGTGCGCCAGACGCTCGCCTTCGACATCGAGATGGCCTTCGACAACACCGTGCCGGCGGCGAGCGACGACATCGCCCATACGCTCAATTACAAGGACGTGTCCAAGCGGTTGATCGAGTACGTTGGCGATTCCAGCTTCGGCCTGGTGGAGACGCTGGCCGAGCGCTGCGCTGCGATCATCCTTGAGGAGTTCGGCGTCGCCTGGGTGCGGCTGAAACTCTCCAAGCCGGGCGCCGTGCGCGGCGCGCGCGCGGTGGGCGTGCGCATCGAGCGCGGCACGCGGCCGTGACGCGCGCCTATCTCAGCCTCGGCTCCAACCTGCAGCCGCACCGCTATCTGCGCGCCGCGCTGGACGAGCTGAAGGCCCGCTTCGGCGAGCTGGCCGTATCACCCGCCTACCGCAGCCGCGCGGTGGGCTTCGACGGCCCGGATTTCATCAACCTCGCGGTCGGCCTGGATACCGACCTGTCGCCCGAAGCACTGAACGGCTGGCTGCACGCGCTGGAGGATCGCCACGGCCGCCGCCGTGACGTGCCGCGCTATGCCGACCGCACGCTGGACGTGGACCTGGTGCTCTACGGCGACGCGGTGATCGACGGGTCAGGTCACCTGCAGGTGCCGCGCGACGAACTGCGCCACGCCTTCGTGCTGCGGCCGCTGGCCGACATCGCGCCCGACGCGCGCCATCCAAGCGACGGCCGCCGCATGGCCGACCTGTGGGCCGCGTTCGCGCAGGAAAGCGAGCCGCTCACGCCCGAGCCGCTGCCCTGGCCTTAGCCGCTGCGCCACTGTCGCGCTGCCGACGCCGATGCTAGAAAGGCGCCTGGCATTCACGGATCGAGGGGGGCTTATGGCAGGCAAGTTCGCGCGCAGCTGGTCGTTGATGAAGGCGAGTGCGGCGATGCTGCGCTCGGACAAGGCACTGTTGGCCTTCCCCTTGCTGTCGGGTGTCTGCTCGCTGGTGGTGGCGGCCAGTTTCCTGGTGCCGGTGGCGCTGGCGGTGCTGGCGGACGACGCCCACCTGGCCGGTCAGGCCCATCGCTGGTCGCCGGTCACCTGGCTGGTGTTCTTCGCCTTTTACCTGGTGCAGTACTTCGTCATCGTGTTCTTCAACACGGCGCTGGCCGGCTGTGCGCTGCGGCACCTGCGCGGCGAGCCGACCAGCCTGTCCGATGGCCTCGCCCTGGCGCGCTCGCGCTGGACCAGCATCCTGGGCTATGCCTTGATCGCCGCGACGGTGGGCCTGTTCCTGCGCGCGTTGCAGGAGCGACTGGGTCTGATCGGGCGGCTGGTGGCCGGCCTGCTCGGTCTGGCGTGGACGGTTGCGACCTTCCTGGTGGTGCCCGTGCTGGCCAGCCAGGACATCGGACCGGTCGATGCGGTCAAGCGCAGCGTAGAGCTGCTCAAGCGCACCTGGGGCGAGAACCTGATCGGCAGCGTCGGCCTGGGTGCCGCGTTCGGGCTGATGACCTTCCTCGCCATTCTGGCCGGCGCGGTGCTGATAGGCGGCGCAGTGGCGCTGCACTCGCTGCCGGCGCTGGTGGTGGCGGTGGGCGTGGTGGTGGTCGCCTTGGTGCTGCTCAGCCTGGTGCAGGCCTCGCTGCAGGGCATCTATGCAGCGGCGCTGTACCGCTATGCCGAGGTCGGCCAGGCGGGCGCCGGTTTCGACCAAGCGCTGCTGGAAAACGCTTTCCGCACGAAGAAGTGACGGCTAGACCGCCAGCGTACGGCCGCCGTCCACGCGGATGATCTGGCCGGTGACGAAGGGCGCATCGCGCAGCAGCCACAGCACGGCGGAGGCGACATCCTCCGGCGTGCCGGCGCGCCCGAGCGGCGTGCGCGCCAGCAGCGCGGCGCGATCGTCGTAATCCTTGCCCTCGGCCGGCCACAGCACCGCGCCGGGGGCGACGCCGTTGATGCGTACCTCCGGCGCCAGGTCCTGCGCCAGCGTGCGCGTCATCGCGGCCAGGGCGGCCTTTGCCATGACGTACACCGGATGGCCGGCGAGTGCGCGCTCGGCATAGATATCGACCAGGTTGACGATCGCGCCGCGCGCCGCGCGCAGCGCGGGCAAGGCGGCCTGGACGAGAAAGAACGGCGCCTGCGCGTTGGAGGCAAACAGTTCGTTCCAGTGCGTTGGCGTAACGCTCCCGATGGGCGTGGGATAGAAGGCCGAGGCGTTGTTGACCAGCGCATCGAGCCGGCCGAAGTGCGCCAGCACGTCTTCGATCAGCGCGGGCAGGTGCTCGATCGCGGCCAGGTCGACCTGCACGCCGAGCGTGCTGCCGGGCCGTTCGCGTTCCAGTTGCGCGCGCAGCGCCGCCGCCTCGCCGGCGGAGTGGCGGTGGTGCAGCGCGATGTCGTAGCCGGCTGCGTGCAAGGTGCGGGCGATGGTCGCGCCGACGCGGCGGGCAGCGCCGGTGACCAGGGCGACGGGGCGGGAAGGCTCGGTGCTCATGCGGCGAGCTTGCCGCAAAGCGGGCGGGGCGTCACCGATCCGGCGGCGAAACGCCCGCGTCGGGTTCCTGCATGGAGTCGGTTGGCGTCGCCAACGGTTCGGTCTGCACGAGGCTGCCGCTGCCGAACAGCTCGATCGCCGTGCGCCCCACGCTGCGGGTGTCGTACCAGGCGTAGGCGCCCACGCCGGCGGCGCCGACCACCGGCAGCCAGCGCGAGATGCCGGCGCCCACCGCGCGCTGCGACAGGCTGATGCCGATGCGCCGTGCCACCCGTTCGGCCACTGTGGCGGAAAGCTGGCGGAAGAGCAGCCGGTCGCCCAGGCGTACCACCAGGTCGCGGAAGGCCTGCGCGGCGGTGTGGCGGAACAGGCACCAGAGCATCTGCTCGCGGCCGAGGCTGGCGTGCTGCCCGTAGGCCGCGGCGATGTCGCTGACCATCTGTGCCTGGATGCGCCAGATCGCCACCAGTTCGGGCAGCACCGTCAACCATCCCAGCGGCCCGGGCGGCAAGGCCAGCGAGCCGGCCGTCAGCGCCGCCTTGCGTGCCGCCTGGCGGACCAGCTCCTGGGCCTTCGCTTCGGGATGGAGGCCGCGATGGACCTGGCTATCCGGAATCTGGCTGGCGAAATCGAGGATCGCCGTTGCGAGCCGCCCATGATCGGCGGTTGCGGGCACGGCGGGAATTTGGATCGGCGGCTTGGCCATGGTTCGTCCTTCCAAGCGGAGAACGCCAGTGTGGGTGGGAGGACGTGAATGGGCGGGAACGCAGTGCCCATGATCTTTGTCGGAGTCCGAATGAAACGTTATAATATATCTTAAAGAAGAACCTCATTCCGCCGACGGAGCCACGATGAACCGCCCCCTGCTCGCCGCCAGTCTTGCTCTGGCATTGGCGGCCCCGGCCTTTGCCGACAATACGACGACGGCGGCCACCGCTCCGCCGCAGGTGCGCCAGCTGGGCACGGTCGACGTCAGCGGCGCCCTGGACCGGTCGCGCAACGCGCTGTCGCCCGATACCGGTTCCAGCCAGTACGTGATCGATGAGAAGGCGATCCAGCAATTGCCGCTTGGCGCGTCCACGCCGCTCAACCAGGTCGTGCTGCAGGCGCCGGGCGTGGTGCAGGATTCCTACGGCGGTCTGCACGTGCGCGGCGACCACGCCAACCTGCAGTACCGCATCAACGGCGTGATCATCCCCGAATCGATCGCCGGCTTCGGGCAGGCGCTGGATGCGCGCACCGTGGAGACCGTGAAGCTGCTCGATGGTGCCCTGCCGGCGCAATACGGCCTGCGCACCGCCGCCGTGGTGGACATCACCACCAAGAGCGGACGCCAGCTCGGCGACGGCGGCAGCGTCGGAGTCACCGGCGGCTCGTTCGGCATGCTCAATCCGAACGCCTCGCTGTGGGGCAGCAACGACCGCTGGAGCTTCTTCTTCACCGCCAACTACCTGCAGAGCGACGTGGGCGTGGAGAACCCCACGTCCAGCCGCAGGCCGATCCACGACCGCACCCACCAGGTGAAGGGTTTCGGCGACGTCTCCTACCTGATCGACGACGACACGCGCCTGAGCCTGCTGTTCGGGGTCAGCAACAACCGCTTCCATATCCCGAACAATCCGGGGCAGTCGCCGCAGTTCGGCTACCTGGATACCGTGTACTTCGACTCCGCCCGGCTCGATGAGCGACAGCGCGAGAACACCCGCTTCGGCGTGCTTTCGCTGCAGGGCAAGCTGGGCGCCACCGACTACCAGGTGTCGCTGGGTCAGCGCTATTCCAGCCTCCAGTTCATCCCCGACCTCGTCGGCGACCTGATGTTCAACGGCGTCGCCTCGACCATCGACCGCAGCAACCGCGCCAGCACCCTGCAGGCCGACTTCGCCACGCCGCTGGGCGACAACCACACCCTGCGCTACGGCGTCTACGGCAGCTTCGAGCGCGCGCCTAGCCGCAATGACGCCTACGTGTTCCCGACCGACGCCACCGGCAACCAGGCGAGCACCACGCCGATCCTCATCGCGGACGGCAACCGACTGACCGCCAGGACGTGGTCGGCCTACCTGCAGGACGAGTGGAGCATCGGCGACAAGCTGACGGTGAACTACGGCCTGCGCGGCGACCGCTACCATGCGTTCCGCACCGAAAGCCAGCTCAGCCCGCGCCTGGGCCTGGTGTACCAGGCGACCGACAGCACCGTGCTGCACGCCGGCTACTCCCGCTACTTCACGCCGCCGGCGACCGAGGCGATCACCACGACGAATATCGAAAAGTTCGATGGAACGACCAATGCCTTGCCGCACGCCGGCGACAACACGCCGCTGAGCGAGCGCAGCGACTATTTCGATGTCGGCGTGCAGCAGCAGTTTGGTCCTCTCACCCTGGGCCTGGACACCTATTACCGCAAGGTGCGGCGCCTGCAGGACGAAGGCCAGTTCGGCGCCGCGCTGGTGTATTCCACCTTCAACTACGCAAAAGGCCGGATCAAGGGCGTGGAGTTCACCGCCAACTACGACAGCGGCCCGTTCAGCGCCTACTTCAACCTGGCAGCCAGCCAGGCGATCGGCAGCCGGGTCATCACCAGCCAGTACCATTTCGACCCGGGCGATCTGGCCTACCTCGCCGACCACTACATCTTCCTCGACCACGACCAGGCGTATTCCTCCTCCGGCGGCCTGAGCTACACGCTTTCGGACAAGACCCGCGTGGGCGCCGACTACCTGTTCGGCAGCGGCCTGCGCAAGAACGGCCGCGTGCCCAACGGCGCCTCGCTGCCGGCATACTTCCAGCTCAACCTGAGCCTTGCGCACGACTTCAGCTGGGGTCACCTGGGCGACCTGCACACGCAGCTGGCGGTCATCAACGCACTGGATCGCAGCTACGAGCTACGCGACGGCAGCGGCATCGGCGTGGGCGCGCCGCAGTTCGGCCCACGGCGCGGGGTGTACCTCAGTCTGCAGAAGGATTTTTGAGCGGCAGCTCCTTCCCGCGCATGAGCCGGAGGCCAGCGTGGCGTCCAAAACAGGATGCCCACGCCGCATCGGCTACCCTGTGCACCTTTTGCACCAGCCGCGACCCATGGCCTCCCGACTCCCCGATCCTGGCGCCGACGAGCGCGCGCATTCCGAACGCCTGCTGCAGCTGCTGCGCACGCAGATCGCCTCGCAGGGCCCGATGCCGTTCGCGCAGTACATGGAGCGCTGCCTTTACGCACCGGGCCTGGGCTACTACAGCGCGGGCAAGACCAAGTTCGGCGCGGCGGGCGATTTCGTCACGGCGCCGGAACTCGGTGGCCTGTTCGCCCGCTGCGTGGTCAACGCGGTGCAGCCGGTCATGGCGATGCTGGGCGAGCAGGCGGATTTCCTCGAGCTCGGCGGCGGCAGCGGCGCGTTCGCCGAGGCCGCGCTGCTCGCCTTCGCCGACGCCGGCGTGCCGCCGCGCCGCTACCTGATCCTGGAACCCAGCGCCGACCTGCGCGAGCGCCAGCGCGAACGGCTCGCCACCGCCCTGCCGGCCGGGCTCAACGCGCGCGTGGCCTGGCTGGACCGCCCGCCGGAAGATGGCTGGCGCGGCGTGCTGTTCGCCAACGAGGTCGTCGACGCCTTGCCGACCACGCGCTTCACCCTGCGCACCGGCGAGGTCTACGAGGAACACGTGGCGCTGGATGGCGAAGGCCGGCTGATGCGCACCGACCGTCCGGCCGACGCGCTGGTCGCCGGCGCCGTGCGCCACCTGGAGCGCGACCTCGGCCGGCCGTTCGAGGACGGCTACCGCTCCGAAGTGCTGCCGCAGCTGCCGTACTGGATCCAGGCGGTGGCCGGCTCGCTCGAGGCCGGCGTGATGCTGTTCGTCGACTACGGCTACGTGCGCCGCGAGTACTACCTAGCCGAACGCCGGGATGGCACGCTGATGGCGCACTACCGCCACCACGCCCACGCCGATCCGCTCTACCTGCCCGGGCTCAACGACCTGACCGCCTCGGTCGATTTCACCGCGCTGGCGGAGGCTGGCAACAGCGCCGGTTTCGGCGTGGCGGCGTACCTGCCGCAGGCGCCGTTTCTGCTGGCGAGCGGCCTGCAGGGCGTGTTCGAGCAGGCGTACGCGCAAGCGGCCGACGACCTCGCTCGCCACCGGCTGGCGCAGGAGGTGCGCCGGCTGACGATGCCCGAACAGATGGGCGAACGCTTCCAGGCCATGCTGTTCGCGCGCGGCCTGGATGCGCTTCCGCTGGCCGCCGAATTGCTGGCAGCCGATCAGGGCGGGCGGCTCTGACGTCGATCCCTCACGCACGTGAGGGATCAACCGCAAACGCTACGCGCCGGAATCCGGCCAGCCCTGCGCGTGCCGGCGGACCAGTGCGGCCAGGCTCGCCACCTGCTCGGGCGAATCGTTGAGTGCAGGGATGTAGCGCAACTCCTTGCCGCCGGCGGCAACGAAGAAATCGCGGTTCTGCATGGCGATTTCCTCCAGCGTCTCCAGGCAGTCCACCGCGAAGCCGGGGCAGGCCACGTCCAGCCGCCGAACCCCCTCGGCGGCGAGCTGACGCACGGTGGCGTCCGTGTAAGGCTGCAACCATGGCTCGCGGCCCACACGCGACTGGAAGCTCAGCAGCAACTGGCCCGGATCCAGCCCCAGCCGCGTGCGCAGGCGGTGTGCAGTGGCCTGGCACTGATCCAGATAGGGATCGCCCAGCCGCACATAGCGCTCGGGGATGCCGTGGAAGGACAGCAGCAGCTTCTCCCCACGGCCGTGCTCGGCCCACCAGCGCTCGATGCTGCTGGCCAACGCCTCGATATGCGCCGGTTCGTCGTGGTAGTCGCTGACCAGGCGCAATTCCGGCGGCCAGCGCAGGCGCTTGAGTGCGTCCGCGACGGCGTCGATCACCGATCCGGTGGAGGTGGCGGAGTATTGCGGGTACAGCGGAATCACCAGCAGGCGACGGACGCCAGCCGCCTGCAACCGGTCGATCTGCGCTTGCACCGACGGCGCGCCATAGCGCATCGCCAGCGCCACCTGCGCCCGTCCGTCCAGTTCGGTCGCAAGCGCCTGGGCCAGCGCCTCGCTGAGCACGCGCAGCGGCGAACCGGCAGCGGTCCAGATGCGCGCGTAGGCATGGGCCGAGCGGCGCGGGCGTATCGCCAGGATGACCTTGAGGATCGGCCACCAGAGCCAGCGCGGATAGTCGATGACGCGCGGATCGGAAAGGAATTGGGCCAGATAGGTGCGCAGTGCGCGTGGCGTGGGCGCCTCCGGCGTACCCAGGTTCACCAGCAGCACGCCGGTTGCCGGGGCGCCAGCCTGAACGCCGCGGTCAGGGGCGGTGCCGGCAGGGCCGGTATAGTGGTTGGACTGTGGCATCGAACGGACCGGTGGCGCGCGGGCAGGCGGTGGAGTCTGCCACAAGCCGTCGGTACGCCCTCACATCCCTGGTGGAAGGAGCATCCCATGTTCAAGGCATTGCGTCGTTGCTCGCTGATCGCTCTGGCCCTGCTGCTGCCGGCGATGGCCGTGCATGCGGAAGATCCGCCGCTGGTGCGCTCGCAGAATGCCGTGCGCGTGCTGCGCGAGGTCATGCAGGCGCCGGACAAGGCGATCCCGCAGGATCTGCTCAAGAATGCCAAGGCGATCGCGGTGATTCCCGACATGGTCAAGGCCGGGCTGATCTTCGGCGGGCGTCGCGGCGAAGGCCTGATCTCGGTGAAGGGTCCGGACGGCACCTGGTCCAACCCGAGCTTCATCACGCTAACCGGCGGCAGCGTGGGCTTCCAGGCAGGCGTGTCCTCGACCGACGTGATCCTGGTGTTCCGCACTCAGCGCGGGGTGGACTCGATCGTCAACGGCAAGTTCACCATGGGCGCCGACGCGGCCGCCGCGGCCGGCCCGGTCGGCCGCACCGCCACCGCGGCCACCGACGAGCAGATGAAGGCGGAGATCTACTCCTACTCGCGCTCGCGCGGCCTGTTCGCCGGCGTGGCGCTGGACGGCTCGGTGCTGCGCATCGATTACGACGCCAACGCCGCCATCTATGGCGCAGGCGTCACGCCGCGGCGCATCTTCGAAGGCGGGGTCGCCAATGTGCCGGGGCCGGTCGTGGACTTCCGCGACCAGCTTGAGGAGTACACTTCGCGTTGATCCGCGTTGCTGGCATGGTGGGCGGCAACGCTACGTTTTCGGCTCAGTCCGTCAGAGGTTCGCAGTCATGGGTCTGGACAGTTTTTGGCATTGGATCATTCTGCTGGTGGTGGTGCTGGTGATCTTCGGCACCAGCAAGCTCTCCAAGATCGGCCCGGATCTTGGCAACGCCGTGCGCGGCTTCAAGAAGGCCATGCAGGGTGACGAGGAAGAGGAAGAGGCCAAGCGCAAGTCGCAGGAGCAGCTGCGCGCCGACCCGCCCGCGCCGGAGGGCGCCGCCAGCAAGGCGCGCGACACCAGCCAGACCAAGTAAGCGCGCGGTGGCGCGGCGATGATCGAGATCAGCTTCGGCAAGCTGCTGTTGCTTGCGCTCATTGCGCTGCTCGTGCTCGGGCCGGAGAAGCTGCCCGGCGCAGCACGCACCGCCGGCGCGCTGGTGCGGCGCGTGCGCAACAGCTGGGAAAGCGTGCGCGCGGAGGTCACCCGCGAACTGGAGATCGAGGAGATCAAACGCGCCGCGCGCGAGGCGGCCACGCGCGCCGAGGCCGCGCAGGAGCAGATGAATGCCACCGCCCGCGAAGTCCGCGAGGCGGTCAGTGCGGTGACGGCCGCGCCGGCATCCGCGCCGGTGGCGGAGCCGATGCGCCTGGCCGGTGAACCGGAAATCGAGTCCGCTCCACTCGAGGAGCCGCCGCCCGAACGCGATACCCTGACTGGCGACCTGTTCGCCGACGACCCGCAGCATGCCCCGGTGAAGGAACATCCGCATGGCCTCGCCTGAGCCCCAGCCCCAGCTGGATCTGCAGCAGGGCCTGTTCTCGCACCTGATCGAACTGCGCTCGCGCCTGCTCAAGGCCTGCGCGATGGTGCTCATCGTGCTGGTGGCGCTGATCCCCTTCGCCAACCGGCTCTACTCGCTGCTGGCCGCGCCGCTGGTGGCCCGGCTGCCGCAAGGCGCGCACCTGATCGCTACCGAAGTGGCCAGCCCGTTCGTCACGCCGCTGAAGCTCGCCTTCTACACCGCGCTGTTCATCAGCATGCCGGTGATCCTCTACCAGCTGTGGGCGTTCGTCAGCCCCGGCCTGTACAAGCATGAGAAGCGGCTGGCGCGGCCGCTGCTGGTGGCGGCCATGGTGCTGTTCTACATCGGCTGCGCCTTCGCCTATTTCCTGGTGCTGCCGGCGGCGTTCCGCTTCCTCACCGCGGTGACCCCCGCGGGCGTGGAGATGATGACCGACATCACGCATTACCTGGATTTCGTGATGCTGATGTTCTTTGCCTTCGGCCTGTGCTTCGAGGTGCCGGTGGCGGTGGTGATCCTGGCTGCGGTGGGCGTGGTCGACGTGGCCAAGCTGCGCAGCGTGCGCCGCTACGCGGTCGTGGGCGCGTTCGCGATCGCCGCGGTGATCACGCCGCCGGACATCACCTCGATGATCATGCTGGCAGTGCCGATGTGCCTGCTCTATGAGCTGGGCGTGCTGGCGGTGCGCTGGCTGGTCAAGCCGCGCGAGGCTTCGGACGAGTCGCACGCCTGACTCCGCTCCCTCGGGAGAGCGAGGAGTCCCGACGACTACCGCGCCGTACTGGCGCGATGCCCGAGCGCCAATCCCTTGAGGATGTTCAGCGCCTGCGCCAGGGTGTAGTCCTCGGTGGCGAGCTTGGCGTTGGCGGCGCTGCCGTCGTTGTCGATGTCCTTGCCGGCGCCGGCGTTCTCGTTGGCCAGGTGATGCCTGAGGTCGGCCTCGGAGGAGATCGGCTCAGGCCCGTTGTCGGCGCGATTGACGGTGAGGTCGGCCAGGGCGATGTCCGGCTTGATGCCTGCCGCCTGGATCGAGGTGCCGTTGGGCGTGTAGTAGCGGGCGGTGGTGAGCTTGACCGCGTGGTCGGCGTCCAGCGGCAGCACCGTCTGCACCACGCCCTTGCCGAAGGTGCGCCGTCCCACGATCAGCGCGCGGCGGTTGTCCTTGAGCGCGCCGGAAACGATCTCGGCGGCCGAGGCGGTGCCGTTGTCCACCAGCAGGACGATCGGCGCGCCCTTGAGCAGGTCGCCCGGGTGCGCGGCGAACTTGAGGTTCGCATCGGCCAGGCGCCCGCGCGTGGTGACGATCGTACCCGCATCGAGGAAGTCGTCGCTGACCGCTACCGCGGTGGTGAGCAGGCCGCCGGGATTGGAGCGCAGGTCCAGCACCGCGCCCTTGGGCTGGCCATGCTTGGCCGCGTAGTCGGCGAATTTCTTCTCGAGGTCGCCGGCGGTGTCTTCCTGGAACTGGCTGATGCGGATGTAGACGTAGCCGGGCTCGAGCTCGCGCAGCTTCACGCTGGTCACCGAGATCTGCTCGCGCACCAGATGCATGTCGACCGGCTTGTCGCTCTTTTCGTGCAGGATGGTCAGGGTGATCTTGCTGCCCGGTTCGCCGCGCAGCAGCTTGAACATGTCGTCGACGTTGTCCGGGTCGACCGCTTTGCCGTCGATCTTGACGATGGTGTCGCCGGGCTTAATGCCAGCGCGCGCCGCAGGGGTGTCGTCGATCGGCGAGACGATGCGCAGCGTGCCGTCGACCTCCAGCACCTCGATCCCCAAGCCGCTGTACTGGCCGGTGGTGTCTTCCGAGAGCTGCTCCAGGCCCTGCTTGTCCAGGTATTCGCTGTGGGGGTCCAGTCCGCTCAGCATGCCGCTGATGGCGGCCTTCATCAGGGTCTTGTTGTCGACCGGCTCGACGTACGCCTGGCGGATCACCTCGTAGACGCGACTGAAGTTGCGCACGTCGTCCAGATCGACGCGGTCGGGCGCGCTGGCCGCGGCCGCCGGCGCGCTCACGGCATGGGCCGGAGCCTGCTGCGCATGCAGCGGAGCGAGCAGCAGCGCGGCGCACACGGCGCAGGCCAGGGCACGGGGGGACGGTTGCATGCGATGACTCCTGCGTCGATGGGGTTCGCCGGACGGATGGCCTTGGACCGCGCGCGGGCGCGGTCGTTCAAACGCAAGCCTGCGGCCGGAGGAAGGGCGCGTCAACGCCGCCTTGCCAGCCAGCTGCGCGGATCGACCGGCTTGTTGTTGTGGCGCAGCTCGAAATACACGCCGGTGTTGACGCCGAGCAGTGGCGTGGCGGTGCCGATGGTCTGGCCGGCCTCGACCTGGTCGCCCACGCCCTGCAGCAGGCTCTCGTTGTTGCCGTACATGCTCAGCCAGCCATCGCCGTGGTTGAGGATGACCAGCAGGCCGTAGCCGCGCAGGAACGCCGCGTAGACCACCCGGCCGCGCGCCACGGCATGCACTTCGCTGCCGCCCTGGGCCTTGATCAGCACGCCGTTGCCGTAACTGACCACCGCGCCGGCCGCAGGCCAAGGCAGGTTGCCTCGGATGTCGGCCTTGCCGCCGGCACGGCTGGGCGCGGCCGGACTGGTACGCGCGTTGCGCGCGGCCTCTCGCGCGGCCTCGTCGATCGCCCGCTGCAACTGGTCGACCAGGTGATCGAGCGACTGCGCGTTCTGCTTCATCGCGGTCAGGCGCTGCGCTTCGTCCTTGTACTTGGCATCCACCTGGGCGACCAGCTTCTTCTGTGCCGCACGCTGTACCGCCAGCACCTCGGCCTTGCCGGCGCGCTCGGCGCGGGTGGCGGACAGCGCCTGCTGCTCGGCGGTGATCTGGGCCTCCAGTTGCTGCAGGCGGCTGAGCTCGCCCATCAACTGCGCCACGCGCGCGGCGCGGTCCTGCTGGAAGTACCGGGAATAGGTCAGCGCGCGCGCGATCTGCGCGAGGTCCTGGTCGCCCAGCAGCAGGCGCAGGTCGGTGCCACGGCCGAGCGTGTAGGTGGCGCGCAGCAGGTCGGCGATGGCGGCGCGCTGGCCGGACAGGCGCCGCTCCAGATCGGCGCGTTGCCCCTGCAGCTGCTCGAGGTCCTGCTGCTTGGCAGCCACTGCGGCATCCACCTCGCGCAGGGCGCGGGCTGCAGCGGCCAGCGCATCGGCCTGGCGCGCCAGCTCGGCGTTGGCGCTGTCACGCCGCGCGGCGGTTTGCGCCTGCTCGTTCGCCAGCGCCTCCATCCTGCTGCGCAGTTCGGCCAGCTGCTGCTTGGCCTCGGCCTGTTTGTGGCGGGAAGACTCTTGCGCGCCGGCGGGGACCGCGGCGATCAGAGCGATGAGGGCCGTCAGGCGGACGAGAATACGAAGGGAGGGGCGGCGCATGGCGCCCGATTATCCCCGAAGCGGGCGCGCGGTAGGGCGGAATGGCCCTGGCGCCGGCTGGACGAGGCCACCACCGGTCCGGTCGCCGCCGAGGAAAGCCCGGGTTCGGACTCTGCAGCAGATGCTCCGCCACGGCCCCCCGGACCCTGGCGAGCTCGACATTTGGACGCCTAGACGGCCACACGGCAGCGTGTCTGCAAGCGTAAAATCTTGCGCGTTAATTTGCCGGATATTGAAGTTAAGTGCTTGTAAGTGATGGCACAAAGTGGAAGACTCCGAGCCGCAACTCCCCTCGCCCGTCGAGCTGGTGGCGTCGCATCATCCACCCCAGTCCTCGGGCGCGTTGCGCACCCATAATCCGAGGACTTGAGTCATGAAGCCTAACAA
This sequence comes from Frateuria sp., assembly GCF_035943815.1. Lineage (GTDB taxonomy): Bacteria > Pseudomonadota > Gammaproteobacteria > Xanthomonadales > Rhodanobacteraceae > Frateuria_A. The sequence goes on along the minus strand of NZ_DASZBU010000014.1, from coordinate 73,261 downwards.
GCTCGCTTTCGCGTTGGCTGGTTTGCTGTTGACGCCTCTTGGAACTGCCTTCGCGCAGACCACCCCAGCTACCCCTCCCACCGGCAACGCGTCCCCGCAGAATCCGCCACCGGACCAGCAGGCCAATCCGCAACAGGCGAAGCAACTGCAGACCATTACCGTCACCGGCTCGGCCATCCCGCGTATCGACGTGGAAACGCCTTCTCCGGTCACGGTGATCACCGCTGCCCAGATCGCGCGCAGCGGTCTGACGACGATATCGGACGTCGTTCGCGCGATTTCGGCCGACAACAGCGGCTCGATCCCGAACGCCTTCAGCAACGGTTTCGCTGCGGGTTCTTCGGGTGTGGCGCTGCGTGGCCTGACAGTCAATTCCACCCTGGTGGTGATCGACGGCCATCGCGTCACCAGCTACCCCGTGGCGGATGACGGCGAACGTTCCTTCGTCGACCTCAACACCATTCCGCTGGCCGCGGTCGAGCGCATCGAAGTGCTGAAGGACGGCGCCTCGTCGCTGTACGGCGCCGACGCCATCGCGGGCGTGGTCAACATCATCATGAAGCCCAGCTTCAAGGGCATCGAGGCCACCGCCGACGTGGGCACCTCCCAGCATGGCGGAGGGTTCACCCGCAAGGCCACGTTGCTAGCCGGCGGCGGTGACCTGGAGAAGGACCGCTACAACGGCTACATGAGCGTGCAGTACCAGAAGGACAACCCAATCTGGACCCGGCAGCGCTCCTTCCCGTTCAACACGGGTGACCTGAGTTCGCTCGGCGGACCGGGGCTGGGCGGCCCGGCGGCGCGGGCCGGCGGCACCAACGGCGCCATCATGCCCAGCACGGGCGGATTGTGGCAGCCCCTGCAGGCCTGCACTTCAGGACCCTTGGTCACCGATGCCACGGGCAGCTACTGCCGCTACGACCCGGTCAACCTGTTCGGTCAGCTGCAACCGGCGATGGAACAGGGCGGCGTGTCCGGGCGCTTTACCATCAAGTTGAACGACACCACCCAGGCTTACCTCGAAGCCAGCTACATGGAGGCCAAGACCGAAGCTCCGGGCGGCCCGCGGCCGATCCAGAACAGCACGCCGCACAACACCAGTGGGATCACCCTGCCTGTGGGCAACCCGTCCAATCCGTTCGCGGTGCCGGCGCTGATCAGCTACAGCTTCGGCGACATTCCCAGCGGCTTCAACTACAACAATCACAACGCGCGCATCGTGGGCGACGTCCGCGGCCAGTGGTCCGACTGGAACTGGGACGCTACCGCGGTGATCAACCACGCCTGGCTGGACACTACCCAATACGGCTTCATCAGCTACCAGGGCCTGCTCGCCGCTGTGGCCAACGGTTCCTACAACTTCGTCAATCCCAGCGCCAATTCCGCTGCGGTCCGCGCGTCACTGGCGCCGGGCTACCAGAAGACCTCCACCACCGATCTGGACTCGCTGGACCTGTCGGCCAACCGCTCGCTGTGGGATCTGCCCGGCGGCTCGGCCGGCCTCGCCTTAGGCGTGCAATTGCGGCATGAGGCGCAGAACGATCCCACGCTCAATCCCAACTTCGAGTTCCAGGGCCTGGGCAACGCGCAGACCAAGGGCAGCCGCGACGTGAGCGGCGCCTATGCCGAGCTTGACTTGCCGCTGTTCCAGCAGTTGGAAGTGGATGCCTCCGGGCGTTTCGACCACTACACCGACGTGGGCAACAATTTCTCGCCCAAGCTGGGCATCAAGTACAAGCCGTTCGACTGGGTGGCCATCCGCGGCACCTGGTCGAAGGGTTTCCGCGCCCCGGCGTTCGCCGAGAATGGCTCCAGTTCGACCCAGGGCTTCATCACCTACACGCCGCCGCCGGCCTTCCAGGCACTGCACGGCGGCAGTACCTACGTGACCGTGCCCTACGGCCTGTCGGAGTACACCCTGGCCAACCCCAACATCAAGCCGGAGAAGTCCAGGAGCTTCACCCTGGGTGTGGTGCTGCAGCCGACCAGCTGGCTCAATGCCTCGATCGACTACTACAACATCAGGAAGAGCAACCTGATCGTGCAGGCCGACACGTCGGCGGCGCTGGCCAACTACTATGCCGGCCTGCCGCAATCGCCCGGCGTGACCGTGGTGCCCGACCTGCCCGACCCGGCCAATCCGGCCGCGCAGCCGCGACCCGCCGAACTGATCGGCTCCTACCTCAACGCGCAGCAGCTCAAGACCACCGGCGTGGACCTGGACCTGCAGGCCCATTTCGATTTCCCCAACGGCATGCGCTACACCACCGAGCTGACCGGCACGCAGATCTTCCAGTGGAAGCTGAGGCTGCCTGACGGCACCAGCCAGAGCTACGTGGGCACACAGGGTCCGTACAACCTGTCCTCCGGCGCCGGCACGCCGCGCACCCGAGCGTCGTGGGCCAATACGCTGGAAGCCGGCCCGCTCACGGTCACAGGTACGCTCTACTACACCAGCGGCTATAAGGAGATCGCGGCGGACGTGGGTGTGCTCGGCTTGTTCGACGGCGACTGCCTGTCCACCACGCCGGCGGGCACCAACTTCCCGGCGAGTTGCCATGTGGGCTCGTTCTACGACTTCGACCTGACCGGTAGCTACGCCTTCAACGACAAGGTCAGCCTCACCGCTTCGATCATGAACCTGTTCGATCACAAGCCGCCGTTCGACCCGGCCAACTACGCCGGCGCGGGCGCCAACTACAACCCGACCTGGTCGCAGGCGGGCGTCGTGGGCCGCTTCTACAACCTGGGTGTGAAGGTGCGCCTGTAAGACAGCCACCTCGCCCGCGGCACCGTCGCGGGCGAGGTGCTCTGGCATCATGCCGTGCGTGCGTCGATGTTCGGCGCGCGCTTTTTTTTGCCGTCGATAGGAACGCCATGTGCCTGATCGCCTTCGCCTGGCTGTCGCACCCGCGCTGGCGGCTGGTGCTGGCGGGCAACCGCGACGAATTCCATGCGCGGGCGAGCGCCCCGCTTGCACGTTGGGACGGCCTACCGCTGATCGCCGGGCGCGACCTGGAAGGCGGCGGCACCTGGCTCGGCGTGAACTCGTCGGGCCGCTGCGGCGTGGTGACCAACGTGCGCGACCCGCGCGATCCGCAACACGGCCTCTCGCGCGGTCTGCTGGTGACCGACTGGCTGCTCGCGACGTCGGATGCCCCCATGCACGCGCGTGCCCTGCACCAGCTCGCGGTCCGTTACCGGCCCTTCAACCTGCTCACCTTCGACGACCAAGCCGCCTTCTACCTGGGCAACAGGCCCGGACCCAGTGCGCAGCCGGTGGCGCCTGGCGTGCACGGTCTTTCCAACGCCGACTTCAACACGACCTGGCCGAAGACGCGCCGGCTGATGGCGCGCCTGCAAGCCTGGCTGGAGGACGCCACGCCGGACGATTTCGCGGTGCTGTTCAAAGCCCTGGCCGACGAGCTTCCTGCGAGCGACGAGGAACTGCCCGACACCGGCATCGGCCGCGAGCGCGAGCGCCATCTGTCGGCCGCGTTCATCCGCGGCGAGACCTACGGCACCCGCGCGAGCACCGTGGTGGCGATCGATCATGCCGGCGGCGGCCGCATCATCGAGCGCCGCTTTGGTCCCGGCGGGCGCCCCGAGGGCGAGACCTCGCTGCAATGGGCGCCGTCCGAGCACGCACGCGCGCCGTAGCGTGGGTCGTCGCTGGCCGGGCGGTGTCCACGCCTGCCTGAACGCGCACGCGGCGCATCCCCGTTGCCTTACGCATCCGGTGGGCCTCCCGCCCATGCGGCGGTCCGGCCTGGCGCGTACCGTGGCCGAAGGATCAACCGCAGGATGCGACCGATGCGCAAGCCATGGCGATACCCTTGCGGGCTGCTGGCCGGACTCTGGCTCGCGGCGCCGTGCCACGCCGTTTGTCCGGCATGGAACGCCCAGCGCGCCAGCCAGGAGCTGCGCGCACTGCACGACCAGCTCGACGGCTGGAACCATGCCTACCGCACGGATGGCCGTTCGCCGGTCGACGATGCGATCTACGACCAGGCGCTGGAGCGCTACGAAAGCTGGCTCGTCTGTTTTCCCGCACAGGCACCCGCACCCCTCGCGCACCTCGCCGATGCCACCGGACCGGTGCGCGCGCCGGTCGCGCAGACCGGTCTGGCCAAGCTGTACGACGCTGCCGCCGTGCAGGCCTGGATGGACGCGCGCGGCGGGCGCGACCTGTGGGTGCAACCCAAGGCCGATGGCGTGGCCGTGACCTTGCTCTACGTCGATGGCCGGCTGCGCCAGGCAGTGAGCCGCGGCGACGGCGTGCGCGGCTCGGACTGGACAGCCAAGGTGCAGCGCATCGCGGCAGTGCCAAAGCAACTGCCGCAGGCACCGGCTCGCGTCGTGCTGCAGGGTGAGCTGGTGTGGCGCCTGCCCGGTCATCGGCAGGCGCAGGACGGCGGCGTGCGTGCACGCGCCGATGTCGCCGGTGCACTGGCACGCGAACCGTTCGACGGGCGGGTGGGCGAGCGTATCGACCTGTTCGTGTGGGACTGGCCGAGCGGCCCGCCCGACATGCGTGCCCGCTTGGCCGGTCTTGCGGCCATGGGCCTGGGCGCCAGCGCCGCGCTGACCGAGCCTGTGCGCGACCTGGATGAGGTGCGCCGCTGGCGCGATCGCTGGTATCGCGGCGCCTTGCCCTTCGCCACCGACGGCACCGTCCTGCGCCAGGGCGGTCGCCCGCCCGCGGCGCAATGGATCGCATCGCCGCCGGATTGGGCGGTCGCGTGGAAATACCCGCCAGCACAGGCGCTGGCCACGGTGCGCGCTGTCGACTTCCGCCGTGGCCGGCGCGGCCGCATCAGCGTGGTGCTGGAACTGGAGCCGGTGGTGCTGGACGACCGCACGGTGCGCCGCGTGAGCGTGGGCTCGATCGAACACTGGCGCCGCCTCGATGTGCGGCCAGGCGACCAGGTCGCGCTGTCGTTGGCGGGCCTGACCATCCCGCGCTTCGATGCGGTGGTCTGGCGCACGCGCGAGCGCGCGGCGGTGGCGATGCCGGACGAGGAAGCACGCGACGGGCTGGACTGCTGGCATCCGCAGGCCGGTTGCCGACGCCAGTTCCTGGCGCGGTTGGTGTGGCTGGGCGGGCGCCAGGGGCTGGCTCTGGACGGTGCCGGCGAGGCGACATGGAGCGCCCTCATCGATGCCGGACTGGTACATGGCCTGCTCGACTGGATGAACCTGACGCCCGCGCAGTTGGCGGTAGTGCCGGGGATCGGGCCGGGGCGCGCCGCGCATCTGGCCCGGACTTTCGCGCGCAGCCGCGGCAAAGCCTTCACGTCTTGGCTTGCCGCGCTCGGCATGCCGCCGGCAGGCAAGGCCTCGCTGCCCGACTGGCGGTCGCTGTCGCGACGCGATGCCGCCGCGTGGGAGAGCGAACCGGGCGTTGGCCCGGGACGGGCGGCGCAGTTGCGGGCGTTCTTCCATCATCCGGAAGTGCAACGGCTGGCGGATCGATTGCACGAGGCTGGTGTCGCGGGCTTCTGAATCTCGCGCGCGGATTCGACCGGTCGGCGGGTGTGCCGGGCAGCCGGCGTGGGCAGGCTGCAGTGGCCGCTAGGTGAGAATCTCGCCGTCGAGGTAGTACCAGCGCCCGTCATCGCGCCGGAAGCGGCTGACCTCGTGCAGCCGCTGCGCGCGCCCGCCGCCGTAGCGCAAGCGAGCGACGAACTCCACTACCGACTCGGTAGCGCCGTCCTCGTGGCGCTTGACCGATAGTCCCAGCCAGCTCGGCGCCGGTTGTTGCGTGGCCAGTTTCAGGTGAGCCGGCCGCGTGCTCGGATGCCAGGTGGCTAGCAGGTAATCCTCGCGCTTGAGCACGTAGGCGCTGTAGCGCGAGCGCATCAACGCCTCGGCCGAGGAGGCGGGCCTGCCTTCATGCAGCGGACCGCAGCAGCGCGCGTAACCGCTGGCATTGCCGCAAGGGCAGGGCGTGAGGGTGTCGACGGCGCGCACGTGGTAAGGAAGTCCGCAGCAAGACAGCAAGCCCATCCTGCCGCGTCGCGAAAAAATTGCAAATGCGCGTGCACTCGGCCCAGGCGGCACACGTGCCGCTCAACCCTGCCTCAAGTGCGGGTCCGCACCATGCCAAGGCATGCTCAGGCGGGGCGGCCGCGCAGCACGCGCGCCGGAAGCAACAGCAATGCGGCGAGGAAGGCGAACACGGCGTGCAGCGTGATGCCGACCAGCCGGAACGGCAGCGAGGCCAGCCACACGATCGGGTAGAGCACCAAGGCCAGCAGCGCGAGCGGCCAGCAGAACACGAGCAGCAGAAGCCAGAGCAGGAAACCGACCATGACCATTCCTCGGGCAGTGGAAATGCTGCGACTCTAGCGCGCCACGGGGGCATCGCGTAGATGCCTCCCGGCACCCGCGTATTGCCTTTCGAAGGCTCGCTAGTGCATGCCTGCCATCGGATCGACGCCGATCAGCCAGCCGTGCAGCCAGAACGCGAACACCGCCCAGGCGACGGTGCCGACCACCAGCGCGATCCCATCGCCGCGCAGCGTGCCCGGTGCAGCACGCACGCCGGCCAGTCGGTCGCGTTGCTGCAGGGCGAGGGCCATCAGCAGTGCCCAGGACAGGAAGGCACCGAACAGCACCGCGTCGTGCAGCATGCCGTTGGACAACAGGTGCCCGGAGGCCCACACCACCACACCCAACAGCATTGGTTGCCCCAGCGCGGCCTTGATGTGGTTGCGCGGCACGTACGCGGCCGCCACCAGTACGAAGGCCACCAGCGTGAACAGCGCGGTGAGGTGGCGCAGCGAGGCCGGCGGCGCATACAGCACCAGCGGCAGCTGCCGGGCCAGCCCGAAGCCCCAGCAGATCATCACCAGGCCGGCCAGTGCGACCAGCGCGAACAGTCCCTTCCACGGCCTCTCGCCGAAATGCGCGATCTGCCGCTCGCGCCAGCGCGGCGCGAGCAGGCGCACAAGGTGCACGCCGCAGAAGGCGAACAGGCCGAAGATCAGGATCTGCATCGCGTTTCTCCGTGAGGGCCCGCGGCCGATCATAGGATGCAGGCGGCGGGCCCGTGTGACGGGCTCGCTTGGCCGCTGGCGTGCTTTCAGTCCAGGCGGTGCACCTGCACGGCGAGCGCCACGCCCTGCGGCGCCAGCAGGATGCGCGAGGGGGTCTCGTTCTGCCGCCGCCAGATGTCGCCTTCCTGCAGCGTGCGGCCATCCAGCACGAGCGTGCCGCGGGCGAGGTAGACCAGCACCGTGTCCGGGTGGATCGTCGCATCCGCCGGCGTGCGCCACACCGTGAGCCGGCCGCGCGCGCGACCGCGTCGCGTCATCAGGTTGAAGTCGCGGGTGGGGCCGCCGGCCAGCGCCACGGTCACCTTCGCCTCGCCACGGAAATCGAAGGGCGCGAATGGCTCGGTCAGGTCGTGGCCGCGCCCGTCATCCAGTTGCATGCGGAAGCCCTCCCCTTCGAGCAGCACGATGCTGCGGTCGACGCCGGGAAAGGCGGAGAACGGCGCGGCGCTGTCCACCTCCGCGATGCTGGCGCGCCAGAGGAAATCCTCCATGCCGGCCCCCGGCGGCTCGACGGCGAGCTCGCGCGTGCGGCCCAGGCCATTCTTCCAGGGCTGGGCGGGGCAGTCGTGCAGGTGCAGGATCGGCATGGTGGTTTGCTGGCGGGAGCGGCGGGATTGTAGGGGTGATTTCGATTACCCATGAGCGCAGTCGATTCTTCTCCCGGCAAGCGGGGGAAGGCCTCTCACGAGGCTGCGCGGCGGCGAGTCTTCCCCGCGTGCGAGCCGGTGGCCTCAGGTGATCACCCGCTCGAACGGCGGCAGCGCGCGCAGCATGCCGGCGCCGTAGCGCTTGGTGACCACGCGGCGGTCCAGCAGCACGATGCGCCCACGGTCGGCCTCGCTGCGGATCAGGCGGCCGCAGTACTGGGTCAGCAGGCGCGTGGCCTCCGGAATGCTCACTTCCAGGAACGGATTGCGCCCGCGCGATTCCAGCCACTCGGCATAGGTGGCGCCGACCGGATCGGTCGGCACGGCGAACGGGAGCTGGGTGATCACCACCGTCTCGCACAACTTGCCGGGCAGGTCCAGGCCCTCGCCGAAGCTGGCCAGGCCGAACAGCGTGCTGCCCTTGCCGGCTTCGATGTCAGCGACGTGTTCGGCGATCAGTTGCGCCTTGCCCAACGAGCCCTGCGCGCGCACCTTGCGCACCTTGTCGATCGGCAGGCGCTGCAGCACCCGGTCGAGCTTGGCTCGCGAGGTGAACAGCACCAGGTTGCCGGCGCCCCAGTCCAGGTGCCCGGCCAGCCAGTCGCAGATCGCCTGGGCGTGCTCCTCGCGCGCGTCGGGCAGCGCATCGAGAGCGGGGACTTCCAGCCGCGCCTGGCGCGCGAGATCGAACGGCGAGGGCAGGCTCAGCGTGACCGCCTGGTCCGGCAGGCCCACCGCATCGGCGTAGCCGCGGAAGTTGCCGCCGGCGCTCAGCGTGGCCGAGGTCAGCACCACGCCGCTGGCGTTGTTCCACAGCACGTGGCGCAGCAGGCCCCCGGCGGAGACGGACGAGGCATGGCAGACCAGTTGCTGGTCGCCGGCCAGGGTGACCCAGCGTGCCAGCGGCGGCGCATGCTCGGCATCCTCGTCGGACCATGCGCGCCAGGTGCGTTCCTGCCGGTCCAGCCGCTCCAGTGCCATGCCGAGCTCGCGCGCCAGCGCCTCCTGGGTCGGGCCGCCGTCGGTCATCTCGACCACGGCGCGGCGCACGGCGGTGAGCCAGCGCTGGATCTCGGCAGTCTGCGCATGCAGCGCCTGTGCCTGCATCACCCAGTCTTCCGGCAGCTGGCCGAGCGAGCCGCGGTACATCGGCTCGTTCTCGCCCGGGTCGGGCAGCCAGGCCAGGCGGATCGCCTTTTCCAATTCCTCCAGGCCGTCGCTCAACTCCTGCAGCTTGGTGTCGCCCGCATCGAGAGTCAGCTTGCCCAGCGACTCCTTGTCGGTGAGCGAATAGGCCGCGTGCACCTGGCGCGCCAGGCGGCTCAGCTGGCGCACGCTGGCGCCCATGTACACCTCGGCGGCGCCGCGGTCGATCGCCTTGGCCGGCACGTGATGCGCCTCGTCGAACACGTACAGCGTCTCGGCCGGCTTGGGCAGGATCACGCCGCCCCAGCCCTCGTCCTCGCCGGGCATGGTGAGGTCGGCCAGCACCAGGTCCTGGTTGGCGACGATCAGCTCGGCGTCGGCTACCGCGCGGCGCGCGGCGAAGAACGGGCAGTTCATGAAGTGGATGCACTTGCGAGAGGTGCAGCCGCCGGCGCTGGTGGTCAGCATCGGGCGAAGCACGTCGCCGACCGGCTCGGGCGCGGCATCCATGTCGCCGCTCCACTCGCCGCGCTCGAAGGCGCCGGCGAGCTTGGACAGCGCCTGCTTGTCGCGCTCGGCCGGTGGCTTGGACCACAGCGCGAGGTCGGCATCGAAACCCAGGCCCAGCTGGCTGGCCTCGGCGCCCATGCTCTGGCGGGCCATCGCCAGGTTGCGCGGGCACAGGTAGCGGCCGCGGCCCTTGGCCAGCGCGACCTTGGCCTGGTACCCGACAAGTTTCAGGTACAGCGGGATGTCGCGCTCGACCAATTGCTCCTGCAGCGCCACGGTGGCGGTGGCGATCAGCAGCTTCTTCTTCTGTGCGCGGGCCACTTCCATGCCCGCGATCAGGTAGGCCATCGACTTGCCGGTGCCGGTCGGCGCCTCGATCGCCGCGGCGCCGCCCTCGCTGGCCAGCGCCTTGGCCACCTCGGCGATCATCCGCCCCTGCGCGGCGCGTGGGCGGAAGCCGGGCAAGCCTTCCTTCAGGCGCGCGTAGGCGGCGCGGATCGCGTCCTTGGTGGGGTCGGTGAGCATCGCCCGATTCTAGCCGGGCGCGTGCTGCAGCGCCCCTCGCAAGCTCGAGACACGGCTCAAGATATGGTCGTGGCGGCCGATCCGGTGATAGCCGATGATGACTTGCGCGCGAGGACATTACAGTAGTTGCATAAGGGGGCATGGCTTGGACCCGCATGCCTGCGGGTCCGGGCCACCGAACCGGCGAGGATGGCTCGCATGAACGTTTCACGCGACACGCCGTCGCCAGCGGCGGAAACCGGGCAGCTGGCCTGGCTCAGGCGACTGGTCGCCGCCGCCACGCCGGTGACGGTGGGCGCGACCATCGCGGCCTTCGCGCGCGCGCAGGGTTGCGCCGACGCGGCCGTCACCTGGATCGGCTCGGGCATGCCGTTTGCTTGCAGCGCGAGCGGCCCCCCTCCCGATACCGAGCAGGTAGCGCACGCACGCACGATGCTGGAGGCATCCACCGCTCCCTTCGTGACCATCGGCTGCCACCTGGCGATCCGCCTGCTGCCGCAACAGCGCGCAATGCTGCTGCTGGCGCTCAAGGAGGGTCAGAAGGCCGAACCGCTGATGGCATCGCTGGAACCGTTCCTCGAACTGGCCAGCCAGCACCTGCAACGAGTGCTGCAACTGACCGACCTGCAGGACTCGCACAAGCAGCTGGCGCGCTCCGAGGCGCTGCAGCGCGCCCTGTTCGCCATCGCCGACCTGGCCGGTTCCGAACTGGACATGCCGGAGATGTTGCGCGGCATCCACGGCATCATCAGCTCGCTGATGTACGCCGAGAACTTCTTCATCGTACGCAGCGACCCCCAGCACGGCACCATGCGCTTCCTCTACTACGTCGACGTGGAGGACACCGACGCACCCGATACCAGTCACGACGTGCCGCTGGCTAGCCTGCGCAATTCGCTCACCTGGCACCTGCTCACCGGTGGCAAGGCGCTGATGGGCAGCCTGGAAGAGATCAGCCGCAAGGTCACCGGCACGTTCTCGCCGTCCGGGCCGGACAGCGTCGACTGGCTGGGCGTGCCCATGCTGCGCGACGGCCAGGTGCATGGCGCGCTGGTGGTGCAGAGCTACCGTCCCGGTATCGGCTTTTCCGAGGAGGACCGCGCCCTGCTGGAGTTCGTCGGCAGCCACGTGCTGACCGCGCTCGAACGCAAGCAGAGCAAGGCCGAACTGGAAGGGCGCGTGCGCCTCCGCACGCAGGAACTGGCGGCGGCCAACCGCGGCCTGCAGCAGGAGGTGCTGGAACGCCAGCGCGCCGAGCGTCTGCAGGCGGCGCTGTTCCACCTGGCGCAGCTGGCCACCGCCGACATCGACAAGAACGAGTTCTACGAGCGCACCCATGCGGTGGTCAACGAGTTGATCAACGCGGACAACTTCTTCATCGCGCTGCTCTCGGATGACCGCCAGCGGCTGGTGTTCCCCTATTACGTCGACGCCGGCGTGCGCAAGGCGGAGGAGCGCGCGCTCGGCCGCGGCCTCTCCGAATACGTGTTGCGCACCGGCCGGCCGCTGCTGGCCTTCCAGGATGACACGCTCGCGCTGGCCCGCCAGGGCGAGGTGGACCTGCAGCGTGTCGGCCGGCCGGCCGTGTGTTGGCTCGGGGTGCCGCTGCGGGTCGCGGAGGAGGCGATCGGCCTGGTCGCGGTGCAGAGCTATACGCCCTCGGTCGATTACGACCAGGCCGATCAGGAGCTGCTCACCTTCGCCGCGTTGCAAATCGCCAACAGCATTCATCGTCGCCGCGCGGCGGCGTCGCTGCAGCGCGCCTATGCGGAGCTGGAGCTGCGCGTGCAGGAGCGCACCTTCGAGCTGCGCCAGGAGATCGCCGAACGCGAGCGCGTCCAGGACCAGCTCAAGCACGAGGTGATGCACGATGCGCTCACCGGGTTGCCCAACCGCGGCTTCCTGCGCGAGCGCCTCGAGCGCGCACTCGCGATCCTGCAGCACGAGCCCGGCCGGCGTTGCGCGTTGCTGTACCTGGACGTGGACCGCTTCAAGGTGATCAACGACAGCCTCGGACATCTCGCCGGCGACGCCTTCCTCAAGGAGATCGCACACCGCCTGCAAATCTGCATGCGCGAGCCGGACGTGGTGGCGCGGCTGTCCGGCGACGAATTCGCGATCCTGCTGGAGAACGTGGAGGTGCCGGCGGCTGCGGTGGCGGTCGCCCAGCGCGTGCTCGATGCGCTCAGCGTGCCGATGCAGGTCGCCGGCCGCGAGCTGGCGCCATCGGCCAGCATGGGTATCGCCGTTGGCGACAACACCTATCAGACCGCCGACGAACTGCTGCGCGACGCCGACATCGCGCTCTATCGAGCCAAGGAGCAGGGCCGCAACCGCTACGAACTGTTCGACGAGACGCTGGCCAAGAACGCGGTCGACGTGCTGATGATGGAAGGCGAACTGCGCCAGGCCCTGCAGCGCGACGAGTTCGAGCCCTACCTGCAGCCGTTCTGCCGGCTCGACGACAACAGGGTGGTGGGCTACGAGGCGCTGCTGCGCTGGAACCATCCGGTGCTGGGCGTGCTCGGGCCGGCCGACTTCCTCAAGGTGGCGCAGGACAGCGGGCACATCGAGACCATCGATTGGCGGCTGTTCGAGCGCAGCTGCGAGCGCTTCCTGCGGCTTTCGGACACCGATACCTTCCTGACCTTCAACGTCTCGGCGCTGCACCTGCGCCACGGCGATTTCGACGTCCGCCTGGTGCGCCTGCTCGAGCGCATGAAGCTGCCGCCCTGGCGGCTTATCGTGGAGGTCACCGAGGGCTCCCTGCTGGACAACCCCGAACAGGTGCGCACGATGCTCGAACGCCTGCGGGCGATCGGCGTGGGCGCCGCGCTGGACGATTTCGGCACCGGCTACTCGTCGCTGAGCTACCTGCACTCGCTGCCGCTGCGCATGCTCAAGATCGACCGCGCATTCGTGCATGCGCTGGGCGAGGACGAGCACAGCACCGCGACCACCGTCGTGGCCGCGATTCTGGCGCTGGCCCGCGCGCTCAACATCCAGGTGATCGCCGAAGGCATCGAGACGCCGGCCCAGCGCCAGGCGCTGCTGGACATGGGCTGCGAGCTGGGGCAGGGCTATCTGCTGGGTCGCCCGGCGCCGATCGGGCAATGGTTGCGGAACGAGGTGTAGTTCCCGGCACGGCCGCAGCGCGCGCTACTGCCCGACGATATCCCGCGCGACCGCCTCCGCCACGCGGATCCCGTCCACCGCAGCGGAAAGGATCCCGCCCGCATACCCCGCGCCTTCGCCCGCGGGAAACAGCCCGCGCGTGTTGAGGCTCTGATAGTCGCCCTCGTTGCGCCGGATGCGCACCGGAGAAGACGTGCGCGTCTCCACGCCGGTCAGCATTGCATCGTGCATGGCGAAGCCGCGGATCTGCCGGTCGAACATCGGCAGCGCCTCGCGGATCGCGCCGATGGCGTAGTCCGGCAATGCGCTGGAGAGGTCGGCCAGGTGCACGCCAGGCTTGTACGAAGGCAGCACTTCGCCGAAGGCCTTCGAGGGACGACCGGCGAGGAAGTCACCCACGCGCTGGCCCGGCGCGCTGTAGTCGCCGCCGCCCATGGCGAAGGCATGCGACTCCCAGTGCCGCTGCAGCGCGATGCCGGCCAGCGGCCCCTCGCCGTAGGGCGCGAAGTCCTCCGGCGTGATGCCGCAGACGATCGCCGCGTTGGCGTTGCGTTCGTTGCGGGAGTACTGGCTCATGCCGTTGGTGACCACGCGGCCCGGCTCGGAGGTGGCGGCCACCACCGTGCCGCCGGGGCACATGCAGAAGCTGTACACCGACCGCCCGCTCTGGCCGGCCTTGTTGCCGTGGTGGACCAGCTTGTAGTCGGCCGCGCCCAGGACCGGGTGCCCGGCCTGCGAGCCGAAGCGGGCGCGGTCGATCACCGATTGCGGATGCTCGATGCGGAAGCCGATCGAAAATGGCTTGGCCTCCAGGTGGACGCCGCGTGCGTGCAGCATCTCGAAGGTATCGCGCGCGCTGTGGCCCACGGCCAGCACCATATGATCCGAGCGCAGTTCCTCGCCGTCGGCCAGCCGAACGCCGCGCACGTGGCGCGCGCCGTCGGCGCCGGTCTCGACCAGCAGGTCGTCCACCCGCTGGTCGAAGCGGATCTCGCCACCCAGCGCCTGGATCGTGGCGCGCATGTTCTCCACCATCGTCACCAGACGGAAAGTGCCGATGTGCGGCTTGCTGACGTAGAGGATCTCCTCCGGCGCGCCGGCCTTGACGAACTCGGTCAGCACCTTGCGGCCGTGATGGTGCGGGTCGGAGATCTGGCTGTGCAGCTTGCCGTCGGAAAAGGTGCCGGCACCGCCCTCGCCGAACTGCACGTTCGACTCCGGATGCAGGTTGCGCTTGCGCCACAGGTCCCAGGTGTCCTTGGTGCGCTCGCGCACTGCCTTGCCGCGGTCGAGCACGATCGGCGCCAGGCCCAGCTCGGCCAGGATCAGCGCGGCGAAGATGCCGCACGGGCCGAAGCCGACCACGAGCGGGCGGTGTGCGTACCGGACGGGCGCCTGCGCGACCGGGTGGTAGCTCGTGTCGGGCGTGGGCTGCACGTGGCGATCGTCGGCGAAGCGCGCGAGCACCGCCGCCTCGTCCGCCACTTCCACGTCCAGCGTGTAGATCAGCGCGATCGCACCGCGCTTGCGCGCGTCGTAGCCGCGGCGGAACACGCTGTAGCCGCGCAACGCCTCCGCGGGAATGCACAGCCGCTCGCGGATGGCGCGGTCCAGCGCTTCGGGCGGATGGTCTAGCGGAAGCTTGAGGTCGGTCAGTCGCAGCATGGAGCCGGCAGGTTGGTGGCCGGGACCGGGATCGGTCCGTCGCGCCAGGCTGCGTATTGTCCGTGCGAGGGGCGGGCCTGGACAAGGCGAGCCGGCGGGTGACGCATCGGGACAGGCCTTGCCCTCAGGTGCTCAACGCCGGCGCATTCCAGTCCATGCCGCATCGGCCTCAGGCGGCAAGAATGGTCAGGAACTGCGCGCCGGTGGCCCGCGGGTGCAGCAGCACGACGCGCGAGCCGTACTTGCGCGCGGCCGGCGTGCACAGCTCACCGTCATCGGTGACCACGGCCAGCGGCGTGGGACGGGCGGTATCCAGCGGGCGCCGATAGACCAGCCCGTGCTGCGGGCCGCCGGCGATGATGCATTCGACGAAGTTTTCCATGGGTCTGCTCGAGTGGGGCTCGCGCAGGAGCAAGCAGAAGGCGGGCCAGTGGCCGCCGGCCAGCGTGAAGCCCATCACGTTTCGCAACATGCGGCGGATCGGCGTGCCGCCAAGGTTCAGCCGGGCGCGGCGGCAGGCCGCCGCGCCCGCTCGGACCTTACTGCTGGGCGCCGGCGATGAAGTCGGTCTTGCCCAGGTCCGCGCCGGCCTCGCGCAGGATCACGTAGGTGGTGGTGCAGTGGAAATACAGGTTCGGGACGATGAAGGTGAGCAGGTACTCCTGCCCGGTGAACTTCAGCTCGCCGCTGCGCATCTTCAGCTCGATGGCGCGCGTTTCGCTACCGTCGATCTGCGCGGGCTCGAAGCCCTTGATATAGGCGATGACTTTTTCGATGCGGGCGTAGAGCTGCTCCAGCGTGGTCTCGTTGTCCTCGAACGAGGCCGGTTCCACGCCGGCGAGACGGGCAGTGCCGCGCGCGGCCATGTCGCAGGCGATCTGCACCTGCTTGGTCAGCGGCAGCATGTCCGGGATCAGGCGGGTGCCCAGCAGCACTTCGTCGGTCACGCCCTTGGCCTTGGCGTGCGCCTCGCCTTTCTTGAGCACATGGAGGAGGTTGGACAGCGCGCGCTCGAACACGGGTACGGAAGCCTGGTACATCGAAAGCGTCATGGAGAACTCCAGCGTCAGTGGGTAGGGTCGTGCGGCAGCGCGCTCGAAGGTCCCACGGTGGGGTCTGGCGGCGCGCTTGCCAAGGGTGCGGTATGCGAGGTCACGCGCGCGGCGATGACGGCGCCGACGGCCAGCAGCAGCGCGGACAGCACGAAGGCCAGGCCGGGCAGGTGCACCGGCGAGCCGGGCGCGATCGAGAAGGCGAACACCTGCGCGAACAGATACGGGCCGAAGATGCCGGCGAAGCTGCCCAGGCTGGTGATCGCCCCCTGCAGCCGCCCCTGTTCGGATGGATCGACCTGGTGCGTCATGATCGCCTGGATCGGCGGACCGGCCAGACTCCACAGCGCCATCAGCGGAATGCCGACCAGGAACAGCCAGCCCTGGCTCGCCACGCCCATCAACAGGAATGCGCCGATGCCGAACAGCATGCCCGCCAGCAGCACGCGCCGTTCGCCGAAGCGCGGCGTCAGCCTACCCGTGAGGAAGGCCTGCACCGAACCGTCGCAGGCGCCCACCAGCATCAGCACGAAGCCGACCGCCTGCGGACCCCAGCCGTAGCGGTAGTCCGCGTACAGCACGAAGGTGGTCTGCAGCACGTAGTGCGCCAGGTACACCAGGAACATCACCACACCCAGCCCGAGCACCTGCGGGTAGCGCCGCAGCAGCTTGAGCGAGCCCAGCGGATGGGCGCTGTGCAGTTCGAAGCGCGGCGTGCGCCGTTCTTTCGGCAGCGACTCAGGCAGGATGAAGAAGCCGTACAGGAAGTTGCACGCCGCCAGCCCCGCGGCGACCCAGAACGGCAGCCGCAGCGAGATGTCGCCGAGGAAGCCGCCCAGTCCCGGCCCCATGATGAAACCCAGCCCGAAGGCGCCGCCCAACACGCCGTAGGCCGCCGCGCGCTTCTCCTTCGGCGTAATGTCGGCGATATAGGCGTTGGCGGTGGTGAAGCTCGCCGCTGTCATGCCCAGCAACGTGCGGCTGACGAACAGCAGCCACAGCGTGGGCGCGAGCGCGAGCACCACGAAGTCGATCGCCAGCCCCAGGTTGGAGATCAGGATCACCGGCCGGCGTCCGAAGCGGTCCGACAGCGCACCCTGCACGGGCGAAAACGCGAACTGCACGACCGCGAACACGGTCGAGAACACCCCCACCCACCACGCGGCCTTCGCGATGCCGCCGCCGGCCAGTTGCTCGATCAGGTGCGGCAGCACCGGAATGACGATGCCGAAGGCCAGGATGTCCAGGAATACGGTGACGAAGATGAAGGCCACCGCGGCGCGGCGGCGCGTGTCGCTCAGGGCGGTGTGGGTCGAGTCCATGCGCGCGGGTCGGGCCGGTGAAGCGCGCACGATAGCGCAAAGGCGCGCCGGCATTGCTGCGGCCCAGGCAATAGCCCGTTGCCTATCCCTCGCCGCAGGCGGCAACACCCGCTCCCGGATCCTTCCCTGCGGATGTGGCGCGCAACTGGCGTCAGCGGTTCGGTTTCAACCACTCCTCAGCGCGGCGGCTGGGCCAGCTCCCGCGCGCTCAGGAAACCGTCGTGGTTGCGGTCCAGCCGGTGGAACTGCGCGCGCAGGTCGGCCTGGAAGTCGGCCAGCGTGCGCGGCGTGCGGCGCGGGCCGGGCGGCAGCTCGTCCGCCTCGAGCACGCCATCGCCGTTGGCGTCCATCGCGGCGAAGCCGGCGCTGAGATAGTCCACGTATTCCTGTTCGCTGATGCGCCCGTCGCCATTGCGGTCAAAGCGTGCCAGGTAGTCGGCGGCGGAGGCCGGGTAGTCCTGCGCCCGGGCGTGCGCACAGAGCAGGGCGAAAAGTGGGAGCAGGCGTCGCATCGGCGCATTGGAGCAGCCGTCCGTCGGCGATGGCAAGCGCCTGCGGCAGCGCGCTCAGGCCGTGCAAAGCGGAGCGGCGATGCGATTGCGCCCGGCCTACTTGGCTTCGTAGAGGGTGCGGTCGGCCCGGCGGATCAGCGCATCGGCGTCGTGTCGATCGGTCTCGCGCAACGCGACGCCGATCGACACGAAACCGATGGTCGCAAGACGTCCTGCGTTGTCGGCCGACGGTGGGAAAACCTCAGCGTGCGCCGTGGATGCCGATGAACTGCAGGAACTCCGCGCGCGTACGCGCGTCGTCGCGGAACGCGCCCAGCATCTGGCTGGTGACCATCGACACGCCGCGCTTGTGCACGCCGCGCGTGGTCATGCACTCGTGGCTGGCGTCGACCACCACCGCCACGCCGACCGGCTTGAGGTGTTCCTGGATGCAGTGCGCGATCTGCGCGGTGAGCTTCTCCTGCACCTGGAAACGGCGCGCGTAGCCCTCCACCACGCGGGCGAGCTTGCTGATGCCGACCACGCGGTTGGTCGGCAGGTAGCCCACGTGGGCGCGGCCGATGATCGGCGCCATATGGTGCTCGCAGTGGCTTTCGAACTCGATGTCGCGCAGCACCACCATCTCGTCGTAGCCCTCGACTTCCTTGAAGGTGCGCTTTAGGAATTCGGACGGATCGTCGGCGTAGCCGGAAAACCAGTCGCGGTAGGCCTTGACCACGCGCCGCGGCGTGTCCAGCAGTCCCTCGCGGGAGGGGTCGTCGCCGGCCCAGCGCAGCAGCGTGCGCACGGCTTCCTCGGCCTGGGCCTGGGTGACGTCGTTGGGGGTACTCGGTTCGCTCATCGCGGATGCCTTGGGCCGGGAGATTTGTGGCTTGCCACTTATGTGTCGTGGTTTTCCAGTGTAGCGAGCGTGTCAAGCCAGCCGACCTGGCGGGTGTGTAAAGCATTCGCCCGGCGACGTTGCCGAGGGCAAGGCCGCTTGGGCTCGGAGTCTCGACCGCTATGCGTCGTCTTCGACCAGGTCGCTGCCGATCTGCTCCATGGATGCGGCATCCGCCTCCTCGACATCCGGCGAAAGTCTCTTGGGCATGGCCCGCTTGGGCTTGATGCCCAGTTCACGCAGGCGCTCGGCTTGGCGGACCAGTCCCCGGCTTGGATCCTTGAGCGCTTTCTCGGCCGATTGCACGGCATGGGTAGCCTTGCCCAGCGCGTCGCTGATCGAAGTAACGTGTTCAGCGAACTGCGCGGCGGCGTTGTACATCAGTCCGCCGCGCTTGACGATCTCTTCCATGTTGCGGGTGGTTTTCTCCACGCGCCAGATGTATTCGACCGTGCGCAGCACGGTGAACAGTGTATTGGGCGAAACCAGCGCCACGCCTCGCTCGAGCGCGTACTGCGCCAGGTCGGGGTCCGCTTCGCTGGCAGCCATGAGCGCGCTTTCGATCGGCACGAACAGCAACGTGAAGTCCACGCTCTTCAGCTGGTAAAGCGCAGGGTAGTTCTTCTTCGAAAGATCGTTGATGTGGCGCCGCACCGAGGTGGCATGCTCGCTGATCGCCAGTGCCTTTGCTTCCTCGTCGCTGGCGGACACATACCGCTCATAGGCGACCAGCGAAACTTTCGCGTCGATCACGATCGCACGCTCCTGCGGCAAGTCGAGCACCACGTCAGGAACCAGCCGCTTCTCGCTGTCTTCGTCGTGGTGGCTGGCCTGGGTGCGGAAGCCGACACCTTCGCGCAGACCAGCCAGCTCGAGGATGCGCTGAAGCACGGCCTCGCCCCAAATGCCGCGGG
The DNA here is from genome assembly GCF_035943815.1 of Frateuria sp. Classification (GTDB taxonomy): domain Bacteria; phylum Pseudomonadota; class Gammaproteobacteria; order Xanthomonadales; family Rhodanobacteraceae; genus Frateuria_A. Next base: position 53,892 of record NZ_DASZBU010000014.1, on the reverse strand, counting down.
TCTTGCTTTCGCCCAGCAGCGCATTGGTAAGGGACTGCGCCTTTGCGCCAATGTCCTGGTTCAGCTCAGTGAGGTGGCGGATCTGTGCGATCAGGCTTTCACGGGCCGTCAGATCGGCCTCGCGGGTGGCCTCAACCTTGCCTTTGAAGTCATCCAAAGTCTTGCTGAAAGGCGCAAGCAGGTCGGACAGCATGCTCTTCTGCTGCTCGTTGAGCTTGGCGCCTTTTTCTTCCAGGAGCGTGCTGGCGGCAAGACGGAACTCCTTTGCCATGGCTTCCTTCGCGTCTGCGAGAAGCTTGTCCGTTTCCGCCTCCCGCTGTCGCGTCGATCTCACTTCTTGTTCGAGGCGGGCGTTAGCCTCCGCCAGAGCGTTACGCTCGCCAACCAAGGCCTCGGTTGCGCGACTGATGGAAGCAAGTTGTTCGTTTGCGGTCGCCAGGGCCTGTTCCGTTGCTACGCACCGGCTGAGCGCGGCCGCCAGTTCCGCGCGCTTGGTGGAAGACTCCTCGCGCGCCATGTTCAATTGCTGCTCGAGTGGGCCGATCCGTTCTGCTTGGGCTTCGGCGCGGGCAAGGCGAGCGGGTATCTCCGGATCGAGCCCACGCGATGGGTTGCGGCCGCGCAGCAACAACGCCAGCTGCAGCAGGAAGACGACGACCACAAGAAAGGCAAGCATGGCTTGGGTGGACATAGGGAAATTCTCTCGATGACCCGTCCAGTTTACGCGCAGCCGTCTCAGCCGCCGCGACGACGCTTCGGTTGGAGTCGTTGCCGCAGGAAGCGCAGCGTGGCCCGTTCGAGCTGCCGGGGTTGCCCGGCGCAGGCCGGGCTGATCGCGCGATGCAGGCTGCCGTCCTGCCAGCCCTCGAATATCTCGGGATGGATGTAGGACTTGCGGCAGACCGCCGGCGTGTTGCCCAGCACCTCGGCCACCTGCTTGACCGCTTCGACCAGCACGTGGCGGCGCGCGCGTTCGCCGCCCGATTCGGGCAGCGGCGTGCGCGCCAGCACGCCGGCGGCATGGGCGGTGCCGCCCCAGGTGCGGAAGTCCTTGGCGCTGAAGGCCTCGCCGCAGGCTTCGCGCAGGTAGTCGTTGACCATGCCCGAGTCGATCGGTTGGCGTTCGCCGGTATCGTCCAGGTACTGGAACAGCCGTTGGCCCGGCAGTTGCTGCACGCGGCGCACGATGCGCGCCAGGCGCTTGTCGTCCAGCTCGACCTCCTGCTCCTGGCCGCTCTTGCCGCGGAAGCAGAAGCGCAGCCGGCCTCGCACCACACGCAGATGGCGCGAGCGCAGCGTGGTCAGGCCGTAGCTGTCGTTGTCCCGCGCATAGGCCTCGTTGCCGACGCGGATCAGAGTTTCGTCCAGCAGGCGTACCAGCAAGGCCAGCACCTTCTCGCGAGGCAGGCCGGTGAGCGCCAGATCCTGGCGGGCACGCCGCCGCAATTTGGGCAGGGCGGCACCGAAGGCCAGGATGCGATCGAACTTGCCGTGGTCGCGCAGCGCGTGCCAGTCCGGGTGGTAGCGGTACTGCTTGCGGCCGCGCGCATCGCGTCCGGTGGCCTGCAGGTGGCCGTCGGGATGGGCGCAGATCCATACCCCCTCGTAGGCCGGCGGGATGGCCAGTGCGCGGATGCGCGCCAGCTCGGCGCGGTCGGTCACCGGCCGGCCGTCGGCGTCGCAATAGCCGAAGCCCTTGCCCCGGCGCAGCCGGCGGATGCCCGGCTGCGTGTCGCTGACGTAGACCAGGCCGGCCGCACGCACCTCGGCGCGCAGCGCCGGATCGACTCCACTGGGGCAGGTGTTCATCGACCCGAAGTGTGGCGGCTGCATCGATCAAGGCCGTGTGCACGGGCCTTGCGCCAGGCCGTCTCCCCAACGGGGGCATCCCGCACGATGGTTGAACGCTGCCGGCCCGGAATCCTTCGCGTGGCGAGGCTCGCCAGCGGCGCCTACTCTACCCGGCAGAACACCGCCTTGAGGTAGCGCCCTTCCGGCACCTCGGCCTGGAACGGGTGGTCGGCGCCGGCGCCGCGCACGTCCAGCACCTGGATCGCGCGGCCGGCGTTGAGCGCCACGCGGCGCAGCATCTCCAGGAACGCTGCCTCTTCGACCAGGCCGGTGCAGGAGCAGGTCAACAGCAGGCCGCCGGGCGGGATCACCTCCAGCGCCAGACGGTTCATGGCGAAGTATTTCTTCAGTGCATCGGTGACGCGGTTGCGGTCGCGGGTGAGCTTGGCCGGATCCAGCACCACCGCGTCGTAGCGTTCGCCGCGTCCGATCGCCGCGCGCAGCCACTCGAAGATGTCGGCCTGCTGGAAATCCACCGCCAGCTGGTTGGCCGCCGCGTTGGCGCGGGCGATCTGAAGGATGCCCGGGTCCATGTCCACGCCGGTGGCTTCGCGCGCGCCGGCGGCCATCGCGTGCACGGCGAAGCCGCCGGCGTTGCAGCACAGGTCGAGCACGCGCCGACCTTTGGCGAGCGCAGCGAAGCGGCGGCGGTTCTCGCGCTGGTCGGCGAAAAAGCCGGTCTTGTGGCCATAGCCAGGCGCGGCGTGAAAGGCCAGGCCGTGCTCGTGCACCTCAACCGGCGCGGGCGGCTCGGGGCTGCGGCAGTCGAAGGATTCCTGCTTCTGCACATGGCTCTCGGCGAACCAGTACAGCCGCGCGCCCGGGAAGTGCTCCAGCAGCGCGGCGTGGATCGCCTCGCGGAACTTCCACATGCCGGCGGCGAAATACTCGACCACCAGGATGTCGGCGTAGCGGTCGACCACCAGACCGGAGAGGCCGTCGCCCTCGCTGTGCACCACGCGCCAGGCGTCGCTGGCCTCGTCCAGTTGCAGCAGTTGGCGGCGCAGCGCCACCGCTTCGCCGATGCGCGCTGCGATCCAGGCCGCGTCGATCGATTCGGCCGGGTCGCGGCTGAGCAGGCGCAGCGCAATGCGCGCATGGCCGTTCCAGAAACCGCGGCCGACGAAGCGGTCCTTGCTGTCCATCACCTCCACCACGCTGCCCGGCGGCAACCGGCCTTCCGGCTTGTATACCTGGGCGGACCATACCCACGGATGGCCGGGTGCGCGGTCGGACTTGAGGCGGACGATGGGCAGTTCGGCGGGCGTGGTCATCCGCCCATGATAGCCGCTGGCGTCAGCGCAGCCGGAGCACCAGCCACGACAGCACCGCGAGCAGGTTGGCGCCCAAGCGCGCCGTCGAGGGCCCGGCGATCGCCAGCGCGAACCCCTGCGTGCCGAAGTTCCATTCCAGCCACGGCCGCGCCAGGTGCATCGTGGTGTAGACGTTGAGGAAAGCGCCGGCATGCAGGCCATAGCTGAAGACCGGCGTGGCGATCAGCGGCAGCTGCAGCAGCTGGGCGACGCGGGAGAACGCCACGCCGCGTTCGCTGCCCTCGACCAGCAGCACGCCCGCGACCAGCACGAAGCCGAAGGCGACCAGCGCGAGCGCCGCGTGCAGGGTGTCGTAGGTCGAACCCATGCGCAGCAGGCGATGCAGGGCGCCCGCGGCGCCGTACAGGCCGCCGGCGATTTCTAGGATGCCGATCAGGCGGAAGAGGAAGCTGCGCATTCGAAGGTTCCGGGCGTTGGGCAGGCGCGGAGTGTGCCGGTTTTGCGGCGCGCCGTCTGCGCTCAGTCCAGCGCGTCGGCAAGTTCGTGCAGGTCGGCCACGTGCTGCTCCCACCAGCGCGGCTCGGCGGCGAACGGAAACGCGGAAGGAAAGGCCGGATCCGCCCAGCGCTGCGCGATCCAGCCCGCGTGGTGGACCTGGCGCATCGCACGCAGGGCGGGCACCAGGGCGAGTTCGGCCGGGTCGAAGTCGCGCATCGAGCCGTAGCCTTCCAGCAAGGCATCCATCGCGGCCGGGTCGTGGGCGAGCATCCACAGGTCCTGCACGGCCGGACCGGTGCGCGCGTCGTCCAGGTCGACGAAATGCGGGCCGGCGTCGGTCCACAACAGGTTGCCCGGGTGGCAGTCGCCGTGCAGGCGCAGTCCGCGTACCGGACCGACGGCGTCCAGGCGCGCCGCGACCGCGGCGTCGAGCCGGCGCACGGCTTCGCGGTAACGATCGGCCAGGTTGGCCGGCAGCAGGGGCGAGGCCAGCACGGCCTGCGCGGGGCGTTCGATCAGCGTGGCGCGATCGACGCGCTCGCGGTGGCGGAAGGCCTGGCGCGAGCCGACCGCGTGCAGGCGCGCGATCAGGCGGCCGAGCCACTGCAGCTGTTCGGCCGATTCGAGCGTGGGCGCCCGCCCGCCGTGGCGCGGGTAGACCGCATAGCGGTAGCCGGCATGCGCGAGCAGGGTGCGCCCCTCGAAGGCGAGCGGCGCGACCACCGGAAGCTCGGCCGCGGCCAGCTCGCTCGCGAAGGCGTGCTCCTCGGCGATCGCCGCGTCGCTCCAGCGGCCGGGCCGGTAGAACTTGGCAACCACCGGCGCGGCGTCCTCGATGCCGACCTGCCAGACCCGGTTCTCGTAGCTGTTGAGCGCGAGCAACCGGCCGTCCGGCCACAGGCCGCAGGCGCCGACCGCGTCGAGCACGAGGTCGGGGGTGAGGTTGGCGTAGGGTGTCGCGCTCATGCGCTCAACGCACCACCGCTCTGGTTGGCACCACCGCCATGGTGAGCCGCGAGATGCACACCAGCGTGCCTTCCTCGTTCTCGATGCGGATCTCCCACACCTGCGTGGAGCGCCCCAGGTGCAGCGCCCTGGCCGTGCCGGTGACGACACCCGCGCGCACGCCGCGCACGTGGTTGGCGTTGATGTCCAGGCCTACCGCCACCTCCTGCTCCGGATCGAGCGTCAGCAGCGCGGCGGTGCTGCCCAGCGTCTCGGCCAGCGCCACCGAGGCGCCGCCGTGCAGCAGGCCGAACGGCTGCTGTGTGCGCGCATCCACCGGCATGGTGCCGGCGAGCCAGTCCTCGCCGATGGCGGTCATGCGGATGTCCAGCGCCTGCATCAGCGTGTTCCGGCTCCAGCCGTTGATGCGCTCGAGGTCGGGTGCCTGCTTCCAGATCGCCATGGGGTGAGCCGTTCGTGGGAAAGCATGCATTGTCCGTCCACGGCCCTCGCGGCGACAATGCGCGGGTGTTCACCATCTCCCTCTCCAGATCCGGCCGCCGCTTCGAGGCGGCGCCGGGCGAAACCGTGCTCGAGGCGGCCCAGCGCGCCGGCATCGCGCTGCCGTATTCCTGCCGCGCGGGGGTGTGCGGCAGCTGCAAGGCCACGCTTATCTCCGGCCGCTGCGACTATCCGCGCAACCCGCCGGTAGCGCTGGGCGCCCGGGCAGCGGCCGGGCACGCGATCCTGATGTGCCAGGCAGTGCCGGCCAGCGACCTGGTGATCGCCGCGCGCGAGGTAGCGTCGGTCGAGGACATTGCCTGCCGCCGGCTCGTCGTCGAAGTGGTCGGCAAGCACCCCCTGGCGGCGGACGCCACCGGCCTGATGCTGCGGCCCGCGCCGGGCGAGGCGCCGCTCAAGTGGCTGCCCGGCCAGTACCTGGACGTCCTGCTGGAGGGGGGCAAGCGCCGGCCGTTCTCGATCGCCAGCGGTCCGCGCGCGGACGGCCTGATCGAACTGCACGTGCGCCACGTGGCCGGCGGCGGCTTCACCTCGTGGGTGTACGAGGGGCTGAAGATCGGCGACCGCCTGCACATCGAGGCACCGCTGGGTACCTTCGTGCCGCGCGAGGATTCGGAGCGGCCGATGGTGTTCATGGCCGGCGGTACCGGCTTCGCCCCTGTCAAGGCGATCGTCGAGCACTTTCTCGCACTGGGCACGCGACGGCCGATCGCGCTGTACTGGGGCGCGCGCAGCGCAGGCGACCTGTACCTGCGCGCGCTGGCCGAGCGCTGGGCGCGCGAGGCGCCGAACCTCACCTTCCATCCGGTGCTGTCCGATCCGGAACAGGCCGCGGCCGCCGGCCTGCGCGCCGGCCTGGTGCACGAGGCGGTGCTGGAGGACGTGCCGGACCTGTCCGGCCACGAGGTCTACATGAGCGGCCCGCCGGCGATGGTCGATGCCGGCCGGCGCCTGTTCACCGAGGCCGGCCTGCCCGAAGAGCGGCTGTACTTCGATTCGTTCGACTACGCGCCCGACGTGCTGGCGCAGATCCTCGCCGGCCGTGCCGGCATCGAAGGCTAACTGCCTGCTGCCGTTACTTGTTTCCCTTGGCCAGCGGCAACTGCGCCTGCTGCCAGGCCAGCACGCCGCCGCCCAGGGTATAGACCTTGGTGAAGCCGGCCTTGACCAGGCGCTGCGCGGCCCTGTCCGAGCCGCGGCCGTCCTTGTCCATGACCACCACCGGCAGGTCCTTGGCCTTGGCCAGGTCCTTGTGTTCGGGATCGAACTGGCTGGGCAGCACGTGACGCGCGCCGGGCACGTGCATCTTCTCGAAGTCGGCGCGGGCGGACAGGTCCACCAGCAGCGGGCTCTCGCGGTTGATCAGCAGGGTGAGTCCGGCGGGCGTCAGCTCCTTGTACTTGCGCAGCAGGCGGCCGAACTCCAGCGCCACCAGCGCGAGCAGGATGATCACGAACAGCGCCGACAGCGCCAGGTGGTTGCCGACGAAGGTCGGCAGCTTGTGCAGGAAATCGTTCATCGGTCGCTGGGCCCGGCAGTGTGCGCAAACCGGCGATTATCCGGGAGCGCCGCGGCGGGCGCAAAGGACCATCGGAGCCGTTACCCGTCATCGACGATGACGGAGTTGGGGAACTTGAGGCTTAGTCCTGCGTGATGTCCGGCAGGCCGGTGGTCAGCCACCAGCGCTTCTTTTCCGGATCGTAGCGCCAGGTCTGGCGGTCGATCACCGTGCGCTCGGCCTGCGTGTTGAGGTTGACCAGGCCGATCTGCACCACCTGGCGCACCTGGTTCTCGCCGTCGGGCACCGGGCCGGCGCCTTCGTCGTAGCCGGTCACGCGCACCTGCTGGTAGCGCGCCAGGTCCAGCGACGTGGGCGTGTGCGTCGCGCGCACCTTGGGGTCGATGAACTGCAGCGCGCTCTGGAAGTCACCCCAGCGCAGGGTGCCTGCGTAAGCATTGAGCGTGGTGATCAGTGCCTGGTTGCGCTGGTCCGTGGCGCAGCCGGCGCACAGCATGGCTGCGAGCGCGAGCAGCGGAAGCAAATAGCGGCGCATGGACACGGTCCCCGGATGGCGAAGCTTCATTGTGCCTCAAGCGCGCCGCTTGGCGACGAAGCGCGCCTGCAGCGTGGCGGCCGCCCGGCGCTCGTTGCCCGGCACCATGCAAAACACCTCGATGCGTGCCTTGCCGAGCGTATCGAGCGTACCGAAGAACGTGTTCCAGTCGGCATCCTGAGCCGGCTGCGCCTGCGCCTGGAAGTCGCTCCACACCGGCTCGAGGTAGCGCACGGTCGACCCACCGACGAACACGTCGCAGTCCTCGCCACGTTCCTGCAGTCGGAGTTCCACCAGCGCCCAGCCGGCCAGCGTCATCAGGCTGGCCAGACTGCCGCCGAAGGCGCAGCCCTTGTCGTTGACGTTGGGCGCGAGCGGCGCGGCCAGGGCGAGCATGTCGCGGGAGTAATGGTGCAGGCGCAGGTCCATCGCGCGGGCGAGCGGAATCTTGGTGCGGATGAAGTCGAGCAGGTCGTCGACGAGCTGTTGCGGGTCGGTCACGAGTCAGGGCGTCGAAGGAAAGGCCGTCATTGTAGCGGGCTACACTGGAAGCCTCTTTCCGCAGGGAGCCTAAGCGGTGGCGCATGCCCGCACCGAGGAACTGAAGGGCCGGACGATCGTGATCACCCGGCCTGCCGGCACGGTCTCGGCGTTCGCGCGCCAGGTGCGCGCGCGCGGCGGCGTGCCACTGTTGCTGCCCGGGCTGGCGCTGCGCGCGGCCGAAGACCAAGCGCTTGCAGGCACGCAATTGCGCGAAGCGCTGCGTTCCGACCCGTTGCTGCTGTTCACCAGCCCGGCCGCGGTGCGCTTCGCGGCGGCGCTGGCGCCGCTGCGCACGCGTGCGGCGGTGTTGGCGGTCGGGCAGGGCACGGCCGCCGCGCTGCGCCGGCATGGCCTCGCCGTGCAGGCGCCCACCCGGCGGCAGGACAGCGAAGGCCTGCTCGACCTGCCCGCGCTGCGCGACCTGCGCGGCCGTGGCGTCGCATTGGTCGGCGCGGCGGGCGGGCGCGGCCTGCTGCAGCAGCGGCTGGTGGAGGGCGGCGCGCGGTTGCGCGAAGTGCAGGTGTACCGGCGCGCCGCGCCACGGCTGGACCGCCGCCATGTCGAAGCGGTGTCCCATCTGCCGATCAGCGCCCGCGTACTGCTCTCCAGCGCGCAGGCGCTGGCGAACCTGCGCGAGGGCTTGCCGGCGCCAGCCTGGGCGCGCCTGTGCAGGACTGTCGCGGTCGCCAGCAGCGAACGCCTGGAAGTCGCCGCCCGCGAAGCCGGTTTCGGCCGCGTCCGCCGCGCGGCTTCGGCGATGCCTGCCGATCTGCTCGCCGCAGCACGCTGAGCCGCGACGCGGGCGACCGATGCCCGCGCGAGCGGGGGCGTCGCAGCCGAGGCCCCGGCTTCACGCCCGCCATGCGAAGCCCCGCATGCGGGCTGCTAGCATGGCGCGCATGAGCCAAGACGACCTCGACGCCGATCGTCCCGCCGCGCCGACTCCGGCCGCCGCGCCCGCCCGCCGCCCCGTGCCTGCGCCCGCGCCGCGACGCGGCGGCGCGCTTGCGCTGGCCCTGCTGCTGGCCATGCTCGCGCTGGTGCTGGCCGGCTACGTGGCCTGGCGCCAGTGGCAGCAGGCGCAGGGCACGGCCAGCGACAGCCGCACGCTCAACGGCCTGGACGAGCGCGTCGGTCACCTGGAAAGCACGCTTGCCGGCATGGGCGACGAACGCACCCTGCTGCGCCAGCGCCTGGGCGATGCCGAGCAGGTCAATCGCGGCCTGCGCGAGGAATTGCTCGGCCAGTCCGAGCGCCTGCGCAATCTCGAGGACGCGGTCGCCAAGCTTTCGGAAAAGAGCCTCTCCGGCCACGACGCCATGCTGCTGGACGAGACCGAAACGCTGCTGCGCATGGGTCAGCAACGCTACGCGCTGTTCCATGACGCGCAGGGCGCCGCGGCTGCCTACGGGCTGGCCGATCAGGCGCTGGCGGCGGTCAACGACGGTGCCTTCTCCGGCGTGCGCCAGAGCATCGCCGCCGAACGCGAGGCGCTGGAGCAGAGCCAGCCGCGCACCAACGCTGTCGATACCCTGCAGCAGTTGCGCGGCGCGCTGCAGACGCTGCCGCTCAAGCCGCAGGACATGCCGGCCGCCAGCGCCAGTCCCGGAGCCTGGGAGCGCATCCGCCACGCGCTGGCGAGCGTGGTCAGCGTGCAGCGCGACAGCGGGGCGCCGCTGGCGGTCGCCGACGCGCGCTTCGCCCGCGAGCTGACCGCGCTGGACCTGGCGCAGGCCCAGGCCGCGTTGCTGGGGGCCGATGTCGAGGCGGCGCATGCGGCGATCGCGCGCGCGCAGGCAGCCCTGGCCGCACAGTTCGACACCGCCGACGCGGCGGTCGCGCACGTGCAGGCACAGCTGGCCGCGCTGGCGCAGTCGCTCAAGCCGACCGCCCCGGTCCAGCTGGGCGCCGCGCTGGCCGAACTGCGCAACCTGCGCGCGGTGCATGCCCTCAAGGCGGTCGACGCCGTACCCGCGCGCGCCGCCAGCACGGGGCGCCGGCCGTGAAGCTGTGGCGCTGGCTGTTGTTGCTGATCATCGTCGCGGCGCTCGCCGCGTTCGGCTGGCACTGGGTCGCCGACGACCCCGGCTACGTGCTGGTGCGCCTGCGCGGCTGGCGCGTGGAGACCACCGTGGTGGTCGCGCTGGTGATCGTGCTGCTGGCCTGGGTCGTCTTCACCGGCCTGTGGCGCCTGCTGCGCTGGCCCTTCGGCGCAATGACGCGGCGGCACCGGCGCATCAGCCGCCAGCGGCTGGCCAGCGGCCTGGTCGCGCTGATGGAAGGCCGCCACGGCGATGCGGAGCGCGACCTGGAACGCGCCGCGCGCCTGGACGCGTTGCGTGGCCCGGCCCTGCTGGCTTCGGCCGAAGCGGCGTCCCGCCGCGGAGAACCGGCGCGCGCGCTGGAGGCACTCAATCGCGCCGGCCAGGCCGCGCCACAGGCGGCCCGCGTGGTGCGTGCCCGCGTGCTGCGCCGAGACGGCAAGCCGGCTGAAGCGCTCGCACTGCTTGCGCCGGAGGCCGACAGCGGCCGCCTGACGCCCGGCGGCTGGCACGAACTGGCGCTGGCCGCGCTCGCCAACGGCGACCCGCGCCGCGCCATGAGCGCACTGGAGCCGCTGCAGAAAAGCGGCGCGCTGGGCACGCAGCGCTTCGCCGCGCTGGAAGCGCAGGTGCTCGTCGCCGCGATCGATGCCGCGCCGGACGGCCAGGCGCTCAACGCCCTGTGGTCGCAGTTGGGCAAGGGCCAGCGCCGCGCGAGCGCCGTGGTCGACGCCTATGCCCGCCGCGCGGCCGCCTTCGGGCTGGTGCTGCCGGCGATGGACGAACTGGAATCCGCGCTGCGCCGCGAATGGTCTTCGCAGCTGGCGCAGACCTGGGGTGCGCTCGGTGGCGACGACCTCGACGCTCGCCTGCGCCGCGCCGAAGCCTGGCTCGACGCCCACCCCAACGACCCGGGCCTGCTGCTCGCGCTCGGCCGCATGTGCGTGCGCCAGCAACTCTGGGGCAAGGCGCGCGGCTATCTCGAACGCTCGCTCGCCATCGCTCCGGGCCCCGGCGCATGGGAAGCCTTGGGCGATACCTGTGTCGGCCAGGGTGACATCCCGCTCGCCCAGCGCTGCTACCGCAACGCGCTGGCACTCACCCGCAGCGAGGCCGCTGTCGAGTTGCCGCGCGAGAGCCGGCTGTCGCATCCGGACACGCGCTCGCTGGCGGTGGAAGAGCGCGACCAGCACGGCGTACCGAGGCTGCGCGAGTAGCGCAGCCGTCCGGGCCGCCCAGGCCGCTTCCCGGGAAGGCCGGCCTCGCGCAGGCCACGGCGTGTGGGAACCCGGCCTTGCCCATCCTGCGCCGGCCGGCCGGCGCAGGCGTACCATGCCCCCGTTGCAGGCCTGCATCGATGGTGTGCGTGCCATGGCCGACAGCCGGCAGATCCCGCTCGAGCAATCCTCCGAGGCGCTGTTCGTCACGGTCTACGCGCGCCTGAAGGCCATGGCCGCCCGACAACTGGCCGGGCGCCGCCACGCCACCCTCGACACTACCGAGCTGGTGCACGAGCTCTACCTGCGCATGGGCCAGCGCGACGGGCTGCAGTTCGAGCACCCGGCGCAGTTCTTCAGTTATGCCGCGCGCGCCATGCGCCACCTGCTGATCAACCGCGCTCGCGACCGCCTGCGGTTGTGCGCCGGCGGACAATGGCAGCGGGTCACGCTGGACGACGAGTCGCTCAAGCTGGCGCTCGATACGGCCGAGCAGGCGCTGGCGCTGGATGTCGCGCTGGACGAACTGGCGCAGGCCGATGCGCGCGCCGCCCGGGTGGTGGAGCTGCGCTTTTTCGCCGGGCTCAGCCTGGAGCAGGTCGGTGAAACGCTCGGGCTGTGCCGGCGCACCATCGACCGCGACTGGCGCTTTGCGCGCGCGTTCATCAAGGCGCGCATGGCCTAGCGCCCGACTGCGGTCGAGGTCGCAATCGGCGTGCGTCCGGTGTTCATCGAGGACAGGAGTGTCCTGAGGAGTCCGCCATGGCGTCCACACCGTCCTTGCGCGAGCTGTTCGAAGCGGCGCTGCCGCTGCCCGCCGATGTGCGTGCGCGGCTGCTGGCCGAGCGCTGCGCCGATCCGCTGCGCCGCGCGCAGGTCGAACGCATGCTCGCCGCCGACGCCACCGAAGGCGAACTGCTGGTCACCGGCGATGCCGCGCACGCGGCCAGCGCGATCGGCGAGACCAGCGTCGCGCAGGCGCTGCCCGGGGGCAGCCGCATCGGGTCGTTCGAGTTGGTGGAGGTGCTTGGCGAGGGCGGCTCGGCCACCGTATTCCGTGCCTTCCGCGAAGCCGAGGGCGTGCGCCAGGAGGTCGCGCTCAAGCTGCTGGCGCGCGGCCTGTACACCGCCGATGCGCAGCGCCAGTTCCGCCGCGAGCGCGAGGCGCTGGCGCGCCTGCGCCATCCGGGCATCGCGCGGCTGATCGAAGGCGGCATCACCGACGGAGGCCTGGCATACATCGCGCTGGAGCTGGTCGACGGCCTGCCGCTGACCCGCTACGCGCGCGAGCGGCGCCTGGGCCTGCGTCAGCGGCTGGTGCTGTTCCTCAGCGTCTGCCGCGCGGTGGAGACGGCGCACCGCGCGCTGATCGTGCACCGCGACATCAAGCCGTCCAACGTGCTGGTCACCGCCGAGGGCGAGGTCAAGCTGCTCGACTTCGGCATCGCCAAGCTGCTGGACGAGGATCCCTCCGGCGCCACCCGCACCCAGCACCGCGCGCTGACGCCCGCCTACGCCGCACCGGAGCAGTTCGCCCAGCAGCCGGTCACCACCGCCACCGACGTCTATGCGCTGGGCATCCTGCTGGACGAGCTGCTCAGCGGCCGCCACCGCGCGGCCGGCGGAGGCGCCACGCTGCCCTCGCGCATCGACGCTCGATCCCTTGCGACCGCCTATGGTGTGGCGCCCTCGCTGGCCGCGGTGGCGCCGATCCGGCGCAAGCTGCGCGGCGACCTGGACAACATCGTGCTGAAGGCCGCCGCGAGCGAGCCGGACCGCCGCTACGCCTCGGCCGGCGCGCTGGCCGAGGACATCGAGCGCCATCTCGACAGCCTGCCGGTACAGGCGCATCCGCCCTCGCGCTGGTACCGCACGGGCAAGTTCGTGGCGCGGCACCGTGGCGGCGTGGCCATCACCGCGGCGTTCATGGTGGCGATCCTCGCCTCGCTGTCGATCGCCCTGTGGCAGGCGCGGGTAGCGCGCCACGAGGCGCAGCGCGCCGAGGCAATCCGTGACTTCGTGGTCGCCCTGCTGCAGAAGACCGCGCCCGACGTGCCGGCCAGCCATCGCCCCGACATACCGACCCTGGTCTACACCGCCGCCGCGAGCCTGCCGCGGGAGCTGCGCGACCAGCCGGACCTGCATGCCGAGCTGCTCTACACGCTGGGTAACGTCCTGCGCGACATGGGCGACCCCGAACGCTCCGAAACCCTGCTGCGCGAGGCCGCCGCCAACGCCGCAACGCTGCCGCAGACTTCCTCCGTGCGGGTGCAGGCCGGCATCGGCTTGGTGCGCACGCTGATCCGCCGGGGTAGTTACGACGAGGCGGCACAGCGGCTCGCGCCGCTGCTGGCGATCCCCGCGCGGCGCCTGCCGGCCGATGCGCCGCGCGGCCAATTGCTGAAGATCGCGATGGTGGTCGAGGACGGCCGCGGCGACATGGATCGCGCCGTGTCCTATGGGCGCGAGATGATCAAGTCCTATCGCGACGACTGCGCGGCGGGCCTGCGCTGCGACCAGCTCGGCTTCGCCACCCACGACCTGGCCAGCGTGCTGCTCGACGCCGACCGCGTCGCCGAGGCGAGCGGCCTCGCCGACGAGGCGCTGGCACGCAAGCGCCGCGATGGCACGCCGATGAGCCTGGCCAACACGGTCGAGCTGCAATCGAAGATCGCGCTCTACCGCGGCCGGCTCGATGCGGCCGAAGCCGATGCGCTGCAGGCGCAGGCGCTGGTCGATTCGCTCGGCGACAGCCTGCACCGCAAGCCGCTGGAGCCACGCACGCAGCGCATCGACGTGCTGCTGGCGCGGGAGAACGCTGGCGACGCGCTGGCCCAGGCGCAGGCCTTGCTGGTCGTGCAGCACGCGCGCAAGGCCTCGCGCTGTGCGATCGCCTGGAGTGAGCTGCAGCAGGCGCGCGCCCAGCTGTTGCTGCACCAGCCGCAGGAGGCCGCCGCGGCCGCCGCGCGCGCGTTCGACGACGGCGCCGCCTGCCACACCGGCACCGACGTCACCCAGATACTGGCAGGGCTCGAGCGCGGCCGCGCGCTGGCCGCCGCAGGCGATCGTGCCGGCGCCGAGGCGGCCTACGCCGCCGCCGCTGCATCGAACGCGCGCGTGCATGCCGACGACCCGCTGTCCTGGCCGCTCTACCTGATCGAGGCAACGCGTCTGGCCGGCAGCTTGGGCCATGGTGACGAAGCTGCGCGCACCGCACGGCAATTGCTGGGCGCGTTGGACCGGGCGCAGGCATCGCCCAGCGATCCGTGGCGGCTGGAGGCGGAGCTCACGCTGGCTGACGCGGGTGCCGCCGCGCACGCGGCGACGGCAAGCGATGGCCCGGCGCTCGATGCCGCACTTGGCCGGATCCGTAGCTGGCCGGTGGGTGTCCGGCTGGCGCAATGGCGCGCGGACGAGCGCGGGCGGCCGTAGGTTTTGCGTGCGGGTGCGTGGGTGCAGTGGCGAGTGCGCTCCAGCGCGCGAGCCGCCATGTCGCACTTCGTCGCCGCCCGGTGTTCCCCGTCTTGCAGGCACCACCGACACGGGGACCATCGCATGTCCGACCATCGCTTCTTCAGGACCGCCGCCCGCCGGCGGCTTTCCATCCTCCTCGCCGGCCTGTTGCTCGGGACCGGCGCCGTCCACGCCCAGGCCGGACCCTCGCACAGCGACGGGCTGACCACCGCCGACATTTCCGGCTGGCTGCAGACCTCCACGCCCACCGGTCGCATCGACACGGGCAATCCGTTCTTCCAGGGACTGGGCAGCAATGGCCGCTCGTGCAACTCCTGCCACCGCCAGGCGCAGGGTTGGACGATGACGCCGCAGGAACTGCGCCAGCGCTTTGCCCGCACCGCCGGCATGGATCCGGTGTTCTCCCCGGTCGACGGCGCGGTCTCGCCCCTGGCCGACGTGTCCACCGTCTACGCCCGCCGCAGCGCCTACGCGATGCTGCTCGACCGCGGCCTGATCCGCGTGGGACTGCCGCTGCCGGCCAACGCCCAGTTCCGCCTGACCCGCGTGGACGACCCCTACCGCTATGCCAGCGCGCACGAACTGTCGCTGTTCCGCCGGCCGCTGCCGGCGACCAACCTGATCTGGCTCACCGCGGTGATGTGGGACGGCCGCGAGACCTTCACGCCGTTCAAGCCGCCGATGGACGAAGGCATCGACCTGCAGAACCTGCGTACCAGCCTCGGCTCGCAGGCACGCCACGCCATTCTCGGCCACGAGCAGGCGGCGAGCGCGCCCGACCAGGCCGTCATCGACCGCATCGTCGAGTTCGAACTGCATATGGTCACCGCGCAGGCCGCCGACAACGCCGCCGGCCGGCTCAACGCCGACGACGCGATGGGCGGCCCTAACATCCTCGTGCAGCAGCGCTTCTGGATCGGCATCAACGACACCCTGGGCAACGACCCCAGCGGCGATGCCTTCGACGCCAGATCCATGCGCCTGTTCGATGGCTGGTACAACCCCGATACGCTCTTTCTCCGCGATCCGCGCAGCCGTGCGCGTGCCGCCATCGCCCGCGGCGAGAGGCTGTTCGATTCGATGCCGATCGACATCCGCGGCGTGGCCGGGCTCAACGACGTCACCGGCCTGCCGGTGATCCATGGCAGCTGCAGCAGTTGCCACGACGCGCCCAACATCGGCAACCACTCGGTCGCGCTGCCGGTGAACATCGGCATCTCCGACGCCAGCCGGCGCACCCCGGACATGCCGCTGTACACGCTCACCAACACTGCCACCGGCCAGAGCGTGCAGACTACCGATCCGGGCCTGGCCATGCTCACCGGCAAGTGGGCCGACATCGGCAAGTTCAAGGGCCCGATCCTGCGCGGCCTGGCGGCGCGCGCGCCATACTTCCACAACGGCTCGGCCGCCACTCTGGGCGAGGTCGTCGACTTCTACGACACCCGCTTCCATGTCCACATGAGCGCCCAGCAGAAGAGCGACCTGGTGGCCTTCCTTTCCGCCCTCTGATTCCAGCCCTTGCCCCCGTTGCCCCGGGGAAGGCGCGAGGGCGATGCAAAAGCCGTGCGCGCAAGGTTCCGCAGGTCGCGCCGGAGTAACGGGCTCCCGTGCAAGGCTGCGTGCGACACGCGCGCAGCGGAGCGGTCCGGCGCGAGCGAGCGCCTCGGGTCGCAGGCAGGTGTTCCGGGTCGCGTGCGAGTCGGCAACCGTCGCGTGCAAGGGCCCGGGACCGTTGCCCGCCTCGCCTCCCGCCCTAGCCCGTCAGCGCACCCGCCACGGGCCGCGCCAGGATCAGGTCGCGCTGCGGATCGCTGCCGAGCGCGAACACGTGATCGCCCACCGGTACAAAGCCGAACTTGCGATAGAACGCGATCGCCCGCGGGTTGTGTTCCCAGACGCCTAGCCAGACCATGTCCGAACCCCGCGCCCGCATCGCTTCCATGCACGCGCGCATGAGCTCCTGCGCCACGCCCCGGCCGTGCCAGTCGCGGCCGACGTACAACCGCTGGATTTCCCCCGGCACCCGCGCCACCACGCCGCCGGGCGCATCCGACCAGCGAAGCTGCGCGAAACCGGCCAGCTGCCCGTCCCACTCACCGAGCAGGGTCAGCCTCGCCGGATCGGCAATCTCCCGCGCCTGGATCGCCTCGCCATAGCTGCTGCGGCAATGCAGGTCCATGTCGGCGGCCGTGTTCACGGGGCCGAAGGTGTCGCGAAAGCTCGCCTCGGCGAGCTGGGAAAGAGGCAGGGCGTCGGCCGGGCGAGCCTTGCGTATCGTGGTCACTGGGTATCCAAGTGGTCGGGCACACCGCTCCTCTACAGCGGCGTGAGGTTGGCGTACGCCGCCACCAGCCATTTGCTGCCGGCACCTTCGAAGTTCACGTGCAGGCGCGTGTGCGCGCCACTGCCCTCGGCGCTGATCACCACACCTTCGCCTAAGCTCGGGTGGCTCACGCGCTGGCCGAGCTTGATCGGCAGGTCTTCCTGCAGGGAAGCGTCAGCCGTGTGGCGGCCGCCGTAGAGCGGGCGGCTGACCTGCACGCGCGGGCGCACCTCGTCGATCAGCTCGGCCGGCATCTCGGCGAGGAAGCGCGAGGGGCGGGCGAGCATCTCGGTACCGTGCATGCGGCGCGATTCGGCGTGGGTGACGATCAGCCGCTCGCGTGCGCGGGTGATGCCCACGTAGGCCAGGCGGCGTTCCTCCTCCAGCCGGCTCTCGTCCTCGGTGGAGCGCTGGCTGGGAAACAGGCCCTCTTCCATGCCGACCAGGAACACCAGCGGGAACTCCAGGCCCTTGGCCGAGTGCAGCGTCATCAGCTGGACGCAGTCGTCCCAGGCCTCGCCCTGGCCTTCGCCGGCCTCGAGCGCGGCATGCGATAGGAAGGCGGACAGTTCGGTGAGGCCCGCTTCGACATCGTCCGGCGTCATGGCGAAGCGGCTGGCGACGTTCACCAGTTCGTCGAGGTTCTCCACGCGCGCCTCGCCATTGCCGCGGCTGTCCTTCTCGTAGTGATCGCGCAGGCCGGTATGGGTGATGGCGTGGTCGACCTGTTCGGCGAGGGTGAGGCTTTCGCGCCCCTCTCCCGGCGGGAGAGGGGCTGGGGGGGAGGGTGCGGCGGGCGGAAAGGCCTCCCCTTCTCCCCAAGCCTCTCCCCCGGCGGGGCCGGGGGAGAGGGATCCGGTTGCGGCCGGCTGGAAGTCGCGGGCCATCTGGTCGATCAAGGCCAGGAAGGCTTTCACCGCGTTCTTCGCGCGGCCAGCCAGCTCGCGCCCGTCGGTGAGCTCGCCCAGCGCGGCTTCCCACATCGAACCACCTTCGGACCGCGCGCGTCGGCGCAGCACGTCCAGCGTGCGGTCGCCGATGCCGCGTGGCGGCGTGTTCACGGCGCGCTCGAAGGCGGCGTCGTCATGGCGGTTGGCGCTCAGGCGCAGGTAAGCCAGCGCGTCCTTGATCTCGGCGCGCTCGAAGAAGCGCAAGCCGCCGTACACCCGGTACGGAATGCTGCGCTGGCTCAGTTGTTCCTCGAAGTTGCGCGACTGCGCATTGGAGCGGTAGAGGATCGCGCAATCCTTCGCGCTGCCATGCTCGGCGACGTACTCGCGGATGCGCTCGATGACGAAGCGCGCCTCGTCCTGTTCGTTGTAGGCGGCGTACAGGGAGATGCGCTCGCCGGCTTCGCCGGCGGTCCACAACTGCTTGCCCAGGCGTCCGCCGTTGCGCGCGATCACGCTGTTGGCGGCCTTCAGGATGGTGGCTGTGGAGCGGTAGTTCTGCTCCAGCTTGATCGTGCGGGCGCCGGGGAAATCGCGCAGGAACTGCTGCATGTTCTCCACCCTGGCGCCGCGCCAGCCATAGATCGACTGGTCGTCGTCTCCCACGGCGAAGACCTTGCCCACGTTCCCGGCCAGCACGCGGATCCATGCGTACTGCAGCGTGTTGGTGTCCTGGAACTCGTCGATCAGCAGGTGCCGCCAGCGGTTCTGGTAATGCTCCAGCACGGCCGGGTTCTTGAGCCACAGCTCGTGCGCGCGCAGCAGCAGTTCGGCGAAGTCGACCAGACCGGCGCGGCGGCAGGCTTCCTCGTAGGCGGTGTAGATCTGCACCAGCGTGCGGGTGACGGGATGGTTGCCGTGCTCGATGGCGTCAGGGCGCTTGCCCTCGTCCTTCCAGCCGTTGATCTGCCAGGTCGCCTGGCGCGGCGGGAAGCGCGCCTCGTCCAGGCCGAGGCCGGCCACCACGCGCTTGACCAGCCGCTGCTGGTCATCGGCATCGAGGATCTGGAAACCTTCCGGCAGGCCCGCTTCGCGCCAGTGCCTGCGCAGCAGCCGGTGGGCGATGCCGTGGAAGGTTCCCACGGTGAGACCGGTGGTGCCGCCGGGAATCAGCGATTCCAGCCGCGCGCGCATTTCGCCGGCGGCCTTGTTGGTGAAGGTGACCGCCAGGATCGCCCACGGCGGCACGCGCTCGACCTGGGTCAGCCAGCCGATGCGGTGGGTCAGTACGCGGGTCTTGCCGGAACCGGCGCCGGCCAGGACGAGGTAGTGGCCGGGCGGGGCACAGACAGCTTCGCGTTGCGCGTCGTTCAACGAATCGATCAGGTACGAAACATCCATCCACCGATTGTACCGGTGCATGTCGACCGCGCCGCGCGAAACGCGGCGCGTCGAAACTCAACCTTTCTTCACGAAGCCGCCGATGGCCAGCAGACCGCCCACCACGATGCCGGCGATGCCCAGCCACTGCGGCACGGCCTTCTCGTGGGTAGCCTCGATCTTGGCCGGACCGAGCTGCGCCACGGTCTCGGTCTGCCTGTAACTACCGTTGCCCAGGGTCACCCAGATGCCTGCGACCAGCAGGATGATGCCGACGATGACGAGTCCTGCACGCATGCGCTGTCTCCAACTCGTTGGGTTGCCCGAGCATAGCGGGCGCGGCCGTGACAGACAAAAAAAGCCCCGAAGGCTAGGGGGAACCTTCGGGGCCGGGGATGGATGCGAAGCCCAGGGGAGAGGTTCGCATCCTTGGTGACCCGCTCAGGGAGGTGGACGGGTCGTGGATGCCGTTGCGTGCATCCGGAACATTGGATGCGGATGGAGCAGGAAAGTTTCAAGGACGGCGTGCGAGATATCCGGAACAGGTCAGGATCCGTTCATCCGCAGCGAACCGGGCTCCTCATCCTCATCGAGGATGGGGAGAGGGCCGGGGTTAGGAGGTGGGGCTTGCAGGGAAGCGTGCGCTTGGGGGCCCCAGGAAAAGCCGCCTAACGAAAATTTTCGCGAGCCCGACCTCCCCACCCGCTGCGACCGCGAATGAGTAACGAGAAGGCTCGAAGCGGCTCACGCTAGTGTGCCTGCTCCCAGTTCGCGCCCACACCCACGTCCACTACCAGCGGCACGGCGAGCTCGGCGGCACCGGACATGCGCTCGGTCACCGCCCGGCGCATGGCATCCACGGCGTCCTCCTGCACCTCGAACACCAGTTCGTCGTGCACCTGCATCAGCATGTGCGCGTCGGTGCGCTCGCACAGATACAGGCCCATCGCGATCATGGCCCGCTTGATGATGTCCGCCGCGCTGCCCTGCATGGGCGCGTTGACCGCGGCGCGCTCGGCGCCGGCACGCAGGGCCTGGTTGCGCGCCTTGAGGTTCTCCAGGTACAGCCGGCGGCCGAAGATGGTCTCCACGTAGCCGTCGCGATGCGCCTGCTCGCGGGTAGCGTCCATGAAGGCACGCACGCCGGCGAAGCGTGAGAAGTAGCGTGCCATGTAGTCGCTCGCTTCCCCGCGATCGATCCCCAGTTGCCGGGCCAGGCCGAAGGCGCTCATGCCGTACATCAGGCCGAAGTTGATCGCCTTGGCGGCGCGGCGCTGGTTGAGCGTGATGTCTTCCGGCGCCACGCCGAAAACCTCGGCGGCGGTGGCGCGGTGCACGTCGCCGCCGCTCCTGAAGGCGCGCAGCAGCGCCTCGTCGCCGGACAGGTGCGCCATGATGCGCAGCTCGATCTGCGAGTAGTCCGCCGCCATCACCACCCAGCCCGGCGGGGCGATGAAGGCGGCGCGGATGCGCCGGCCCTCGTCGGTGCGCACGGGGATGTTCTGCAGGTTGGGGTCGGAGGAGGAGATGCGCCCGGTCGCGACCGCCGCCTGGTGGTAGCAGGTGTGCACGCGGCCGGTGCGCGGGTTGACCATCGAGGCCAATTTATCGGTATACGTCGAGCGCAGCTTGGCCAGGCCGCGATAGTCCAGGATCAGCCGCGGCAGCGCGTGATCGTCGGCGATCGCCTCCAGCGCTTCCTCGTTGGTAGAGGGCTGGCCCTTGGGCGTCTTCAGCTTGGCTGCCAGCCCCAGCTGGTCGAACAGGATCGCCTGCAGCTGCTTGGGCGAGTCCAGGCTGAAATCGCGCCCGGCATGCGCATAGGCCTGCTGCTGCAGCTCGAGCATGCGCTTGCCCAGCTCCTGGCTCTGCCTGCGCAGCTCGTCGATGTCGATCAGCACGCCCTTGCGCTCCATGCCGCCCAGGATAGGCACGAGCGGCATCTCGATTTCCTCGTACACGCGCTTGAGCGCCGGCACGTTTTCCAGCATCGGCTGCAGCGCCTGGTGCAGGCGCAGGGTGATGTCGGCGTCCTCGGCGGCATAGCGGCAGGCGGTGTCGAGGTCCACCTGCGAGAACGGGATCTGCTTGGCGCCCTTGCCGGCGACCTCCTCGTACTTGATGGTCTGGTAGCCCAGGTAGCGGGCGGCGAGCGAGTCCATGTCGTGGCGCGTGGCGGTGGCGTTCCACACGTAGGAGGCGAGCATGGAATCGTGCTTGAGCCCCTGCACGCCGATGCCGTAGTGCGACAGCACGTTGATGTCGTACTTGGAGTGCTGGCCGAGCTTGGGGCGCGCGGGATCCTCGAACAGGGGCTTGAGTGCGTGCAGCACCTGGTCGCGGTCCAGCTGCCAGGGCGCGCCCGGGTAGTCGTGCGCCACCGGGATGTAGCAGGCCTTGCCCGGCTCGACCGCGAACGACAGGCCGATCAGCTCGGCGCGCATCGCGTCGATGCTGCTGGTCTCGGTGTCGAAGGCGATCAGCGGCGCCTCGCGCAGCTTGCCGAGCCAGCGCTCGAATTGCTCCGGCGTGGTGACCAGCTCGTATTCGCCCGGGCGTGCGTCCATCGCGCTCGGTGTCGCCTGGACGGGGGGCGCGGGCGCGACCTCGGGCGCCGCCACCGGGCCGCCGGCCTCGGCATCGAGGTCCTTCAATGCGGCCTTGAACTCGTAGCGGGTGAACAGCTCGCGCAGCGTGGCGGTGTCGCGTTCGCGCAGGGTGAGGTCAGACGGACCGTGTTCGAGTTGGACATCGGTGCGGATGGTCACCAGTTCGCGCGACAGCGGCAGGCTCGGCAGCGCCTCGCGCAGGTACTCGCCGATCTTGCCGCCGACCTGGTCCGCGTTGGCAATCACGCCCTCGAGAGAGCCGTACTCGGCCAGCCACTTGGCCGCCGTCTTGGGGCCACACTTGGTCACGCCCGGCACGTTGTCGATGCTGTCGCCGGTGAGGCTGAGGAAATCGACGATGCGCCCGGGCGGCACGCCGAACTTCTCGGTGACGCCGGCGATGTCCAGCGTCACGTTGGTCATCGTGTTGACCAGCGTCACGTGTGGCCCCACCAGCTGGGCCAGGTCCTTGTCGCCGGTGGAGATGGTCACGTCGATGCCTTGCGCCGCGGCCGCCTGGGCCAGGGTGCCGATCACGTCGTCGGCCTCCACGCCGGGGATGCACAGGATCGGGAAGCCCAGCGCCCCGACGATGGCCATCATCGGCTCGACCTGGGCGCGCAGGTCGTCGGGCATCGGCGGACGGTTGGCCTTGTACTCGGCGTAGATCTCGTCGCGGAAGGTGCGCCCGGGCGCGTCGCAGACGAAGGCCAGGTATTCGGGCTGCGCCTTGAGCGTGGCGCGCAGCATGTTGACCACGCCGAACAGCGCGCCGGTGGGCTCCCCGCGCGCGTTGGTCAGCGGCGGCAGCGCATGGAACGCGCGGTAGAGGTAGGACGAACCATCGATCAGGATGAGCTTGGGCATGGAACGATTCTCGCACGCGTGCCATCGAGTCGCGGTTCACCGGGCCGCACCAGGGCCGCTGCTATGCTCGCGGCACACCGACGGAGCCCCCCATGAAGCTTTCTGCCGCAATCGTCCTCGCCGCCGCGCTGGCCACCGCCCCCGCTTTCGCGCAGACCCGGCCGCCGGTCAACGCGCCGCCGCCCCCGGGCATGAACGATCCGGGCGTGCATGCGAGCGTGCCCGCTTCTCCCCAGGCATCGCCCGCCGCCACCCCGGCGCATGACAGCACGTCGCTGCTGCCGGTCATGCCCGCGCCGATCAGGTCCGGCCAGCCGCTGCCGGAAGTGAGCGTGCACCAGCAGGGCGAGAACACCGTGCAGGAATACCGCCGCAACGGACAGCTCTACATGGTGGTGGTAACGCCGCCCAACGGCATCGCGCAGACCTACATGGTCGACCCCAGCGGCCGGCTGGTCGACGAGCATGGCCAGAAGCCGGCGCGGCCGGTGATGTACAAGGTGCTCGAGTGGGGCAAGAGCAAGCCGGCGCCGGCGGCCTCCGCGGGCGGCAACGGCGACTGAGGCGCCGCCATGGGCCTGCGCCAGAGCTGGTTGCTGTTCGCGCTGGGTTCGGCCTTCTTCGCCGCACTGACGGCGCTCTTCGGCAAGCTCGGCGTGGCGGGGATCAATTCCAATCTGGCCACGTTCGTCCGCACGGTGGTGATCCTCGCCGTCACTGCCGGCATCCTGAGCCTGCGCGGCGAATGGGCACGGCCCGCAGGCCTGCCCTGGCACAGCTGGCTGTTCCTGGTGCTCTCCGGGATCGCCACCGGGCTTTCGTGGCTGTGCTACTACCGGGCGCTGCAGCTGGGGCCGGTGAGCAAGGTCGCGCCGATCGACAAGCTCAGCGTGGCGATGGCGATCATGCTGGGGCTGGTGTTCCTGGGCGAGCGACCGAGCCTGCCGTTGCTGGTGGGCGGCGCGTTGATCGTGGTCGGCGCGATCGTCATCGCGCTGTTCTGAGCGCCGTTGCGGTCAGGCCGAATCGTCCAGTTCCGGATAATGGCGGAAGATGCCGTTCTCGTTGAACGGCAGTCGCCGCGGCGAGGCAAGGTAGGCGGCGACGCGCGGGCGGGCGGCCACTTCCGCCGCGAGCGCGCCCAGCCGCGGCAGCCCGGGGCGCAGGCGCGCCATGGCGCGCGGAAAGGCGTAGTCCAGGCCGGCGAGCAGCTGGAACAGCGACAGGTCCACGTAGGAATGGCTGCGCAGCGCATGGCGGCCGTCGCCGCGCCCGAGCACGCGCTCGAAGTATCCCAGGTACTTCGGTAGCCGGTGCTGGCGCAGGTCGGCGGCGCGTCGCACGGCTTCGGATTTCTGGTCGCGGTAGTAGAGGCCGGCGGCGATCGGGTGATGGCTGTCGTGGATCTCGGCCACGAGGTCGGCAATGGTCAACTGCAACTGGTTGGCATAGATGCGCCGCGCCTCGCCCTCGGGCACCAGCGGCAGGCGCTGGCCCAGGTAGTCGAGGATGGCGGCGGTCTGTGCGATCAGCAGGTGGCCGGCCTTGAGGAAGGGTGGAGCGAAGGGCAGAGGCTCGTCGTGCTCGCCGGCCAGGAAGGGTTCCATGACCGCATCGCCGCGTTCGCGCGCCACGTCCACGTAGTCGGCGCCGGCATCCTCTAGCGCCAGGCGCACGAACTCGCCACGGCCCTGGATGCCGGTCCAGTAGTAGAGCTCGTAGGTCATGGCTTGGGACTCCGCGTACCGCCAAAGCCTCGCAATCCACACCACAAGGCGCCGTGAGGGCGCACAATCGCCAGCCTATGGATCCGGCCCAGTTCCAGGCGTCGCTCGAAAGCGGCATGCCACCCGCCGACCTGTCCGGCCACCTGCAGGCACTGTGGTGGCTGGGCCGCGGCGAGCCCGAGCGCGCGCATCACCTGGTGCAGCTGATGGACGACGCCGGCGCGGCGGCGATCCACGCGCACGTGCACAGGCTCGAGGGCGACCTGGACAACGCCGGCTATTGGTATGCGCGCGCGGGGTTGCCGTTCTGCAACGATCCGCCGGAGCAGGAGTGGCGCCGGCTGCTGCAGCGCTTCATGTAGCGTCTCATCCGCCGGACGAGGGTGACGCCATAGCGGCGGAAGAGGATTCGGGGGTCGCGCTTCGCCCGAATCCTGTTCCGGTTTGGCTCAGTGGCGGAAGTGGCGCATGCCGGTGAACACCATGGCCATGTCGTGCTCGTCGGCGGCCGCGATGACCTCGGCGTCGCGCATCGAGCCGCCCGGCTGGATCACCGCGGCGATGCCGGCCTCGGCGGCGGCGTCTATGCCGTCGCGGAACGGGAAGAACGCGTCGCTCGCCATCACCGAGCCGCGCACTTCTAGCTTCTCGTCCGCCGCCTTGATGCCAGCGATCTTCGCGCTGTACACGCGGCTCATCTGGCCGGCACCGATGCCGATGGTCTGGCGATGCTTCGCGTAGACGATGGCGTTGGACTTGACGAACTTGGCCACCTTCCAGGCGAAGATCAGGTCGTCGATCTGCTCGGGCGTGGGCGCGCGCTTGGTCACCACCTTGAGGTCAGCGGCGCCGATCATGCCGGTGTCGGCGGTCTGGATCAGCAGCCCGGAGCCCACGCGCTTGACGTTCATGCCGGGGTGCGGGGCGCGCAGGTCGCCGTCTGCAGGCGGCGGGATTTCCAGCACGCGCACGTTGCCCTTCTTCGCGAAGGCCTTGAACGCGTCCTCCGCATAACCGGGCGCCAGCACCACTTCGACGAACTGCCGCTCGACGATGGCGCGCGCGGTGGCACCGTCGACCTCGCGGTTGAATGCGATGATGCCCCCGAAAGCCGAAGTCGGGTCGGTCTGGAAAGCCAGATCGTAGGCTTTGCCGATGCCCTCCAGGCTCACCGCCACGCCGCACGGGTTGGCGTGCTTGACGATCACGCAGGCCGGCTTGACGAAGCTGCGCGCACACTCCCATGCCGCGTCGGCGTCGGCGATGTTGTTGAACGAAAGTTCCTTGCCCTGCAGTTGGCGGAAGGTCGCCAGCGTGCCCGGGGACGGATGCAGGTCGCGGTAGAACGCGGCCTGCTGATGCGGGTTCTCGCCGTAGCGCAGGTCCATCAGCTTGACGAAGCGGCCGTTGGCCTGGCCGCCGAAGATCTCGTGGCCGGCGATGGCGTCGTGCGCCTCGTTCAGCTTCAGGCTCGAGAGATAGTCGCTGATCGCGCCGTCGTAGTCGGAGACGCGATTGAATGCGGCCACCGCGAGCCTGAAGCGGGTGGCGCGCGAGAGGCCGCCGTCGCGCTCGATCTCGACGAGCGCGTCCTGGTACTGGTCGGGTGAGGTCAGCACCGCCACGTCGGCCCAGTTCTTCGCGGCCGAGCGCAGCATCGCCGGGCCGCCGATGTCGATGTTCTCGATGGCCTGTTCCAGCGTGCAGTCGGGCCGGGCCACGGTCTGCTCGAACGGGTAGAGGTTGAGCACCAGCAAATCGATCGGCTGGATGCCGAGCTGGGCCATGACGGCGTCGTCCGTGCCGCGTCGGCCGAGCAGGCCGCCGTGCACCTTCGGGTGCAGCGTCTTGACGCGGCCGTCCATGATCTCGGGAAAGCCGGTGAGCTCGCTGACGTCGGTGACCGCGATGCCGGCTTCGCGCAAGGCACGGGCCGAGCCGCCAGTGGAAAGCAGTTGCACGCCGCGGGCGGTGAGCCGGCGCCCCAGGTCGATCAGCCCGGTCTTGTCGGAGACGCTGAGCAGGGCACGGCGGACGGGCGTGACGGCGGCGGACATGGCGGCTTCCAGAAGGGGGGAAGCCTGCAATTATAGCCCGACTGGGTGTGGCTATTTGTTTGGACGGCTAGACGGCCAAGCTTGACTCGAGCGCAAGGCTGAGCTGCTTTGCACGGCGTGAAAGCCTTACAGCAGGCCGTGCGCGGCCAGCTTCTTGCGCAGCGTGGCCCGGTTGATGCCGAGGACGGCGGCGGCGCGGCTCTGGTTGCCGTCGTGGAAGGCCAGCACCTCGCGCAGCAGCGGGCCTTCGACTTCGTTGATCACCAGCGCGTGCAGGCCTTCGTCGCAAGCGGTATCGCCGATGTCGGCCAGGTAGCGACGCACGGTGCGGCTTACGCATTCGCCCAGTGCGCTCTGCGACGGCGGAGTCTCCCGGACGGCCTCGGTGACAGGCAATCGGACGGCGTTCACGGGCATTCCCTCACGAGCGAGGCGGCGGCTGCTTGGGCCGCTGCAATGGTTATGTCGGATCTGCCGCTGGCGGCGGCGCGCTTGGCATGCGTCGGAGCGTGCGCAAAGGCGGAGTGTACCGGCGCGGGGGGATAAATTTAAGTGCTTGCGTGCAGCCGGTTGGTTTCACTCGAAACCGAATTCGAAGGCCACCGCGCGGGCGCCCGGATCGGCCACCTCGATCAGCAGCGCGGTGCTCGCGCCAGGCGCCAGGCCGGCACGGATCGCCGCGGCGTCGTCGAGGTACTCGGACGGGTGCAGGCGGCGCATCGCCAGGCGGTGCCCGTCGGCATCGGAGAGGGTGAGCGTCACCACCGGGAAGGGCTGCGCGAAAGGGGCATCGTTGCGGATGGTGGCGCTGACCATCAGCGCGCCGGGCACGCTCGGGTGTGCCTGCACGTCGCGGGCGACCACGCGCAACTGGCGCACGTCGCGCACCAGCGGCAGCTGGCAGCCGAGGCCGGCGCAGGCCTGGCGCAGCCAGGCGCCGATGGCTGGGTCGGCGACCAGCTCGGCGCGCTTGGCCCAGGCCACCTGCGCCGCCAGCAGCAGGGCCAGCAGCAGGCAGGTGAGGATCCATGGCCAGCGCCGCGCGCGCCGGCGCGGCGCGCGGCGGTCGTGCACGAAATGCGGGGTGAATGCCGGCTCGGCCGGCGCCGCGGCGAGGGCCGGCGCCGCAGCGGCCGCCGCGTTGGCGTGCGGCCGGTAGACGGCCAAGTCGAGCTTGGGTGCCTGCTCGGAACGGACGTGCGCCGGCAGCAGGCGGAACGGTTCAGGCGGCAACTGGCCGGCGAGGGTGTCCAGTGCGTCGAACAGCATCTCGCAGTTGCCGCAGATCACCCCGCCGCGCGCCTGCGCCAGCGCTTCCGCATCGAGCGAGAACACGGTCAGGCAATCGGGGCACTGGGCGTACATGCGCGCAAGAGTAAAGGGAAAGCCTGCGATTGTCGGAGTGCAAGCGCACGTTGGGCGATGCTGCCGATCCTTAGGCCCGAAGCGGGGGAAGGCGCCGAGGCTTTCGGGGCGCGCTTGGCGCCTGGCCAGCCAACTCGCCAGCGGCGGATGGTTCGCCCAAGGTTGCCTCTTTTGCCTTACGGGCAGCCCTCGCCCTCGCGGGGAAAGGGATCAAGCGTCGCGACGGCGACCGCTGATGCGCACCCAGTCCTCGCGTGCGTCCACGCGCAGGCCGTCGAACCATTCGGCATAGCGGGCGAGCAACTCGTCCTGCTGGCCGTCGAGGATGCCCGAGATGGCGAACGGCGCACCCGGCTTGCAGGCGGCGGCGAAAGTCGGCGCGAGTTCGCCCAGCGGGCCGGCCAGGATGTTGGCGACGAACACGTCCGCCGGCGCGGCTGGTTCGTCCCCGGGCAGGAACACGGCGAGCCGGTCGGCCACGCCGTTGCGTTCGGCGTTGTCGCGCGAGGCGGTCAGTGCCTGCGGGTCGTTGTCCACGCCGGTCGCGCCCGCTGCGCCGAGCTTGAGCGCCGCGATGGCCAGGATGCCCGAGCCGCAGCCGTAGTCGGTCACCTGCCGGCCGGCGAGTTCGAGGCCGTCGAGCCACTCCAGGCACAGCGCGGTGGTCGGATGGGTGCCGCTGCCGAAGGCCAGGCCGGGATCCAGCCGAACCACCACGATGTCTTCGCCTGCGGGCGGCTCGATGTTCCACGGATAGATCCACAGCCGCCGGCCGAACGGCATCGGCTTGAACTGGTCCATCCAGGCGCGTTCCCAGTCCTCGTCGGCCACCTCGCGGAAGCTCAGCTGCGAGGGTTCCAGCCAGGGCAGCAGTTCGCCCAGCGCTTCGGCCAGGCCGCGCCGGTCGGTTCCGGCGTCGAACAGCGCGTCCAGGGTGATCGTCGGCCACAGCGGCAGCTCACCCACGCCCGGCTCGAAGATCGCCTGCTCATCGGGCGTCTCGGCGTCGGCGTCGCGCAGGGTGATCGACAGGGCGCCGAGGTCGTCGAGGGCTTCCTCCACGCGCGGCTGCTGCTCGGCGCGGAGGGTGAGGGCGAGTTCGAGGAAGGGCATGGGTGGCTTCGTGCGGAAAGGCTTCAAACCTACCGTGGCGCGGGAATGACGCCCGTTTGGCCGGGCGTCGCGGCGTTACTCCCCGCCGCCCTTCTGTTCCTTCTGCTCGGCCATGCGCTTTTCCAGGTAATGGATGTTCTGGCCGCCGTGCTGGAAGCCGGCGTCGGCCATGATGCGCTGCTGCAGCGGGATGTTGCACTTGACGCCCTCGATCACCGTCTCGGCGAGCGCCAGGCGCATGCGCGCGATCGCGGTCTCGCGGTCAGGACCGTACACGATCAGCTTGCCGATCATCGAGTCGTAGTTGGGCGGGATGCGGTAGCCGTCGTACAGATGCGTGTCCACGCGCACGCCGGGGCCGCCCGGTGCCTCGAAGCGCTTCACCGTCCCCGGGCTGGGCATGAAGGTGTCCGGGTCCTCGGCGTTGATGCGGCACTCGATCGCGTGGCCACGGATCTGGATGTCTTCCTGGCGGATCGAGAGCTTCTCGCCGCCGGCGATCAGGAGCTGCTCGCGGACCAGGTCCACGCCGGTGATGAACTCGGTCACCGGGTGCTCCACCTGGATGCGGGTGTTCATCTCGATGAAGTAGAAGCGGCCGTTCTCGTAGAGGAACTCGAAGGTGCCGGCGCCGCGGTAGCCGATGCGGATGCAGGCGTCCACGCAGACCTTGCCGATCTGCGCGCGCAGCTCCGGCGTGATGCCCGGCGCGGGCGCTTCTTCGACCACTTTCTGGTGGCGGCGCTGCATCGAGCAGTCGCGCTCGCCCAGATGGATGGCGTTGCCCTGGCCGTCGGCCAGCACCTGGATCTCCACGTGACGCGGGTTCTCCAGGAATTTCTCCATGTACACCATGTCATTGCCGAAGGCCGCCTTGGCCTCCTGCTTGGTCATGGTGATGGCGTTGGCCAGGTGCGCCTCAGTGCGCACCACGCGCATGCCACGGCCGCCGCCGCCGCCGGCGGCCTTGATGATCACCGGGTAGCCGATCTCCCGGGCGATCCTGAGGTTCGCTTCCACGTCTTCGCCCAGCGGGCCGCCGGAGCCGGGCACGCAGGGCACGCCCGCCGCCTTCATCGCCTTGATCGCCTCGACCTTGTCGCCCATCAGGCGGATCACGTCGGGGGTCGGGCCGATGAAGATGAAGCCGGACTGCTCCACCTGCTCGGCGAAGTCCGCGCGTTCGGAGAGGAAGCCGTAGCCGGGGTGGATCGCCTGTGCGTCGGAGATCTCTGCCGCCGCGATGATGCGTGGGATGTTGAGGTAGCTGTCGGCCGAGGGCGCCGGGCCGATGCAGATCGCCTCGTCGGCCAGGCCCACGTGCTTGAGGTTGCGGTCGGCGGTGGAATGCACCGCGACCGTCTTGATGCCGAGGCTGTGGCACGCGCGCAGCACGCGCAGCGCGATCTCGCCGCGGTTGGCAATGACGACTTTTTCTAGCATCGGATAAGTCCCGCCGGATCAGGCAATAACGAACATTGGCTGGTCGAACTCGACCGGCTGCCCGTTCTCGACCAGGATCGCCTGCACGGTGCCGGCGACGTCGGCCTCGATCTGGTTGAACATCTTCATCGCCTCGATGATGCCCAGCGTCTCGCCGGCCTTGACCTGCTGGCCGACCTTGACGAAGGCGGCCGCGCCCGGCGTGGCCGAGGCGTAGAAGGTGCCGACCATCGGCGCTTTGACCACATGGCCTTCGGGCAGGCCGCTGGCGGCGGGTGCGGCGGCTTCGCTGGCTACGGGTGCGGCTGCGGGGGCGGGCGCCGGGGCGGCCGGCGCGGCTTGCAGCGCGACCGGCGCGGCGGCTACCGTCATGCCGCCGGTGGGCACGCGCGAAAGGCGGACCACTTCCTCGCCTTCCTTGATTTCCAGTTCGGCGAGGTTGGATTCCTCGAGCAGGTCGATCAGTTTCTTGATCTTGCGCAGATCCATGGGAGTGCCTTTGTTTCAGGGGCCGCCGCGGCGGCACGGGTTCAAGGGGAGTCAGTTCAGCCGGCGCAACGCCGCATCCAGCGCCAGCGCGTAGCTGTCGGCGCCGAAGCCGCAGATCACGCCCACCGCGAGATCGGAAAGATAGGAATGCCGCCGGAACGGCTCGCGCGCGTGCACGTTGGAGAGGTGCACCTCGATGAATGGGATCGCCACCGCCGCCAGTGCGTCGCGCAGGGCGATGCTGGTGTGCGTGAAGGCCGCCGGGTTGATCAGGATCCAGTCGACGCCCTCGGCGCGTGCCTGCTGTACGCGCTCGACCAGGGCGTGCTCGGCATTGGACTGGAAGCTGGCGAGCGCGTGCCCGGCCGCCTGCGCCTTATGGGCCAGTCGCGCATCGACGTCCGCGAGCGTGTCGCGCCCGTAGATCTCCGGCTCGCGCGAGCCCAGCAGGTTGAGGTTGGGTCCGTGCAGGACCAGCAGCTTCGCCACGCGACACCTTGCAGCCAGCCGGACGGGTCCGGCGAAGGAGCGAAGTTTGCGCGCGCCGGTCGATGTTGTCCACTTCGGCGCAGATCGGCGATGTTTGACGGAGAACCGACGAACAAACCGTGCGTAGGCGTATGTGGCTTGCGGATATCGCGGCCCTGGACGCTTTTAGGTCCCAGCTGGGAGAGGCCGGTGGACGAGGCGCCGGGCCGGGTGTCTGCCTGCCGCTGCCTGTCAGGCAGGGAGGATCCGCGCTTGCGCACCCGTGCGCCGCTACGGGGAGCCCTTGCCGAGCCAGCGTTCCAGCGTGGCCGCATCCAGCACGCCGGCGTGGCTTTCCAGCACCTTGCCGTCCGCGCCCAGCAGCACGCTGTAGGGCAGCACGCCCTCGCCATCGCCCAGCTGCTGCGCGCTGTCGGGGCTGTCCAGTCGGCCGAGCAGGATCGGGTAGGCGACCGGATGCTGATGGAGATATGCGCGCACGTTGTCCGGCGTATCCATGGCGATGCCGACCACGACCGGGCGGTTGCCGCCGAACCGGGCCTGCGCCGCGGCGAGCGCCGGCATCTCCTCCAGGCACGGCCCGCACCAGCTGGCCCAGAAGTTGACCAGCACGCGACGGCCGGCATAGTCGGACAAGGCGTGTGTGCGCCCCTGCAGGTCGGCCAGCTGCATCGCCGGCGCGGGCTGGCCGGCCAGGTACGGCCCGTGCCGCGTGCGCGAGGCGTGCTGCAGCCAGCCGCCGCCCGCGGCGGCGAGCACCGCCAGCAGCAGGATCAGCCAGCTCGCCCGGCTCATCATGTCAGCGCGCCGCCTCGGTCAGAGCCTTTTCGACCAGGCCGGCGGTGAGCACCGTCGGCAGCTTGCGCCCCTCGCCGCCGCCGCGCGGGAACACCACGTACAGCGGCACGCCCGGGGAGTGGTAGTGCTCCAGGAAAGTGGTGATGGTCGGGTTGACGTCGGTCCAGTCGCCTTTCATGTAGACCGCGCCGGTGCGCTGGAGCAAGGCGCGGAAGGCGGCCGTGTCCAGCACGGTGTGCTCGTTGGCCTTGCAGGTGACGCACCAGTCGGCGGTCATGTCGACGAACACCGGCGTGCCGGCGGCGCGCAGCCCGGCCAGTTTCTCCGGGCTGTAGGCGACCACCCCGCTGTCGGCCTGCGCCGGACGGACTGGCGAGGGCAATTGCGACAGCGCGTACAACGGCGCCAGGGTGGCCAGCAAGGCCAGCAGCAGCGGCGCCCGCACCAGGCCGCCGCGGCTGCGGCTGCGCTCGAACCACCACAGGGTCAATGCCAGGAACACCGCGGCGACCAGCAGCAGTCCCACCGCATCGGCGCCGCGCTGGTTGGCCAGCACCCAGGCCAGCCACGTCGCGGTGAGATACATAGGGAAGGCCAGCAGCTGCTTGAGCGTCTCCATCCAGCGGCCCGGCCGTGGCAGCCGCCGTGCCAGCGAGGGCACAAAGCCGACCAGCAGGAACGGCAGCGCGAGGCCAATGCCCAGCGCCACGAACACCAGCAGCGCGTGCATCGCCGGCGCGGCGAAGGCGTAGGCCAGCGCGCTGCCCATGAAGGGCGCCGTGCAGGGGCTGGCCACCACCACCGCCAGCACGCCGGTGAAGAAGTCGCCGGCGATGCCGCCGCGCGTGGCCAGTCCCGCGCCGGTGTTGCCCAGCGAGGCACCGAACTGCACCAGCCCTGACATCGACAGGCCCACCGCCAGCATCACCAGCGCCAGCACGCCGACCAGCAGCGGCTGCTGCAGCTGGGTGCCCCAGCCGAGCGCGTGGCCGGCCGAACGCAGCGCGAGGATGGACAGCCCCAGCACCATGAAGCTGAGCAGCACCCCGGCGGTGTAGGCGATCGCGTGCGTCCGCGCGCGCGCCGGACTCTCGCCGCTTTCGAGCAGGCCGACCGCCTTGATCGACAACACCGGCAGCACGCAGGGCATCAGGTTCAGCACCAGGCCGCCGCCGAGGGCGAGCAGCAGGGCGAGCCACAGGCTGGTCTGCAGCGTGCCCTGCTCGGCGGAGGCCGGCGGAGCTTCGGGCGCCGTGGCGGTGGGCGCGCCGATCGCCGGCGCCGCGGGGCCCAGGTCGATCTCCAGCGCGCGGGTAGTCATCGGATAGCACAGGCCGCCGTCCTGGCAGCCCTGGAAACTGGCGTCCAGGGCCAGGTGCGAGCGGCCGGCAAGGTCGCCGCCGACGACCACCGGCAGGTCCAGCTCGCCGAAATAGACGGTGACGCCGCCGAAGTGAGGATCGTCCTTGCGCGTGCCGGCCGGCCATTGCGGCGTCAGCGTCAGGCCCCGGCCGTCGCGCAGGCGCAGCTTCGTCTGGTCGCGGTAGAGGTAGTAGCCGGGCGGCATGGTCCAGCGCAGCAATAGGTGCTGCGGGTCCTGCGCTAGCGCTTCGAGCTTGAATGCCTGCTCGGCGGCGAGCGGCGCATCGCTGCCGGTGGAACCGTGGGTTGCGCCAAGGCTCTGCAACGCGGCACCGAGCGACCCCCCACCGGCCGCGGCGCGCGCCGCCGGCAGCGGCAGGTCCAGTTGCTCGGAATGCGGCGGATAGCAGATCTTCGGATCGACTTCGTGGCAGCCCTGGAACTGCACGCCGACGCGCAGTCGCCTGGTGCCCGGCGCCACCGTGTAGGGCACGCTGGCATCGATCGCGTGGTGGTAGATCTCCACGTCGCCCAGGTATTCGTCGTGGTGCTTCTCGCCGTCGGGGAAGGCCGGTGCGCCGAGCGTCACGCCGTCAGCCGGCTTGAACTTCATGCGGCCGCGGTAGAGGTAGTAGTCCGGCGCGATCTCCCAGTGCAGCTTGAGCGTGCCGGGAACGGATGTGTCGGCGGAGAGCCGGTAGGCCTGGGTGACCGGCAGCAGGCCGTCGTCTTCCTGCGCACTCAGCGGCTGCGCCAGCGCGGCCAGGCACAACAGCAGCACCAGCAACGGCAGGCGGGCGGCCAGGCGGCCGGTGATCGGGCGCATCGCGACTCCAGCGGCACAACGGTGGGGGGAGCCATTATGGACCACGCCGGGCGAGGCTCCGTTCGTTGCGGCCTTATGTCTCTCCGGCTTCCAGCGCCGGCATGGCTCGGCGGGGACGGGCCAGCCCGGTGGTCAGCGCCGTACCCAGCAGGATCACCGCGCAGCCGCCCAGCATGCGGACGGTGACCGGTTCGTGCAGCAGCAGCGCACCCCACAGTACGCCGAAGGCGGGAATCAGGTAGGGGATCACCATGATCCGCACCGCGCCGACCCGCGCCAGCACCCAGAAGAACAGGACGTAGGCCAGCGCGGTGCACAGTACGGCAAGGCCTGCGGCCGCCAGCCATGCCTGCAGCGGCGGCGCCTGGGTCGGCCAGGCCAGCAGCGTCGTCGGCAGCAGCACCACGGCGGCGACCATATGGCTGCCGACCGTCACCACCAGCGGCGTGACGCCCGCCAGGCGCAGGTGCGTGTAATGCACTGCATAGCCGTACAGCACGGTGGCGGCTACGCAGGCAAGCAGCGCGAAGCCTGCGCCCGGCCCGAGCGCCAGGCTGCCCTCGGCTAGCCAGAGAATGCCCGCGAAGCCGGCCGCCAGCCCGGCGCCGCGCCAGGCATCCAGCCGCTGGCCCAGCCACAGCCAGCCGATCAGCGCGGCAAACATCGGCGTCATGCCATCGATGATCGAGGCCAGGCCCGCCGGCAGGCTGCGGGTGGCGAATGTGAACAGCAGGAACGGCAACGCCGAGTTGGCAAGCCCGACCACGGCGATCGGCCGCCAGTGCGTGCGCCATTCGGCCAGGCGCTTGCGCGAGGCCAGCAGCGGCAGGAAACACAGCGCCGCGCCGATCGCGCGCAGGCCGGCCAGCGGCAGCGCGCCGAAGGCGCCGGCACCCATGCGCATGAACAGGAACGAGCCGCCCCACAGGGCGCCCAGCGAGAGCAGGACGGCGTATTCGATCTTCTTCATGGTGGGGCTGGCGGGAGTGGGAGATGCGAGTTTGAGGCAGTGCCACTGACAAGGTCTGTCAGCAGTCTTGCGGCGCCTCGCCGGTGGCTTCGCGGACCCAGGCCAGGTAGGGCTCGTGGGCATGCTCGATGGGCACGGCAATGAGTTCGGGCAGCTCGTATGGGTGCAGCGCCAGCAGGCGCACGCGCAGGGACTCGAAGCGGGTGGCGGTGGTCTTGATCAGCAGCAGGTGTTCGGCGTCGGTGACGACCTGGTCCTGCCAGCGATAGGTCGAAGCGATGCCCGGCAACCGGTTCACGCAGGCGGCCAGGCGTTCGCTCACCAATGCCTCGGCGATGCGTCGGGTGCTGTCGTCATCGGGACAGGTGCAGTAGCAGAGCAGGACGGGGTCGGACATGGCGCGGCATGGTAGCCCTCGGGCGGCGCCAATCGAAGAGTGCCGGATGCCTCCGGCGCCAAAGCCAAGCCTTGAAACACGCCGAGCGCCCCCCACCTGCAAAGCCATTCGCGTTCCGACCTCTTGCAGAGGCCGGTCGCGCCGGTAGAATTGGCACTCACCATCACCGAGTGCTAACAGCGTTCCGGTGATCCTCACCTCTTTCAACCCTGAACTGTGGAGTTCCGTCCATGAGCAAACTGCGTCCGCTGCACGATCGCGTCATCGTCAAGCGCCTGGAAGAGGAGCGCGTCTCCGCCGGCGGCATCGTCATCCCCGACAGCGCAACCGAGAAGCCGACCCGCGGCAAGGTCATCGCCGCCGGTACCGGCCGCATCCTGGAAGACGGCAACGTCCGTCCGATGAGCCTGAAGGAAGGCGACGTGGTGCTGTTCGGCAAGTACGCCGGCCAGGAAATCAAGATCGACGGCGAAGAGCTGGTCTTCCTGAAGGAAGACGACATCGTGGCGGTGATCGAGGGCTGAGTTGGCTGTGATTGGTGAGCGCGGAAGCAAAGCGCGCACGCCAGTCGCCTTCGGCTCCTTGTTGCACCCCTTTCGCGGAATTCTCCGTACCTAATTTCAAATTTTTTCAAGGAAAAAATTTATGGCAGCCAAAGAAGTCCGCTTCGGCGAAGACGCCCGCTCGCGCATCCTGAAGGGCGTGAACACCCTGGCCAATGCGGTCAAGGTCACCTTGGGCCCCAAGGGCCGCAACGTCGTGCTCGAGAAGAGCTTCGGCGCCCCGACGATCACCAAGGACGGCGTGTCCGTCGCCAAGGAGATCGAGCTCTCGGACAAGTACGAGAACCTCGGCGCGCAGATCGTCAAGGAAGCCGCCTCCAAGACCTCCGACGTCGCCGGTGACGGCACCACCACCGCCACCGTGCTGGCGCAGGCGTTCATCCAGGAAGGCCTCAAGGCCGTTGCCGCCGGCATGAACCCGATGGACCTGAAGCGCGGCATCGACAAGGCCGTGATCGCGGCCGTGGGCGAGCTCAAGAAGCTGTCCAACCCGACCGCCGACGACAAGGCGATCGCGCAGGTCGGCACGATCTCGGCGAACAGCGACGCCAACATCGGCGACATCATCGCCACCGCGATGAAGAAGGTCGGCAAGGAAGGCGTGATCACCGTCGAGGAAGGTTCGGGCCTGGAAAACGAGCTCGACGTCGTCGAGGGCATGCAGTTCGACCGCGGCTACCTCTCGCCGTACTTCATCAACAACCAGCAGTCGCAGCAGGTTGAACTGGACGACCCGTTCATCCTGATCCACGACAAGAAGATCTCCAACGTGCGCGAGCTGCTGCCCGTGCTGGAGGCCGTCGCCAAGGCCGGCAAGCCGCTGCTGATCGTCGCCGAGGAAGTCGAGGGCGAGGCGCTGGCCACGCTGGTGGTCAACACCATCCGCGGCATCGTCAAGGTCGCCGCCGTCAAGGCGCCGGGCTTCGGTGACCGCCGCAAGGCCATCCTCGAGGACATCGCGATCCTGACCAACGGCCAGGTGATCTCCGAGGAAGTCGGCCTGCAGCTCGAGAAGGCGACCATCAACGACCTGGGCCGCGCCAAGCGCGTGGTGATCACCAAGGAAAACACCACGATCATCGATGGTGC
Organism: Frateuria sp.; assembly: GCF_035943815.1. Taxonomy (GTDB): domain Bacteria; phylum Pseudomonadota; class Gammaproteobacteria; order Xanthomonadales; family Rhodanobacteraceae; genus Frateuria_A. Next base: position 16,712 of record NZ_DASZBU010000014.1, on the reverse strand, counting down.
GGGCGAGGCGGAGCGCATCCAGTCGCGCATCAGCCAGATCAAGGCGCAGATCGAGGAGACCTCCTCCGACTACGACCGCGAGAAGCTGCAGGAGCGCGTGGCCAAGCTGGCCGGCGGCGTGGCCGTCATCAAGGTCGGCGCCGCCACCGAGGTCGAGATGAAGGAGAAGAAGGCCCGCGTCGAAGACGCCCTGCACGCCACCCGTGCGGCGGTCGAGGAAGGCGTGGTGCCGGGCGGCGGCGTCGCCCTGATCCGTGCGCTCAAGGCCGTCGAAGGCCTGAAGGGCGATAACGAGGACCAGAACCTCGGCATCGCCATCACCCGCCGCGCGCTGGAAGCGCCGCTGCGCGCGATCGTCGCCAATGCCGGCGAAGAGCCCTCGGTGATCCTCAACAAGGTCAAGGACGGCCAGGGCAACTTCGGCTACAACGCCGCCACCGGCGAGTTCGGCGACATGGTGCAGATGGGCATCCTGGACCCGACCAAGGTCACCCGCACCGCGCTGCAGCACGCCTCCTCGGTCGCGGGCCTGGCGATCACCACCGAGGCGATCGTGGCGGAGCTCCCGAAGAAGGAAGAGCACAGCCACGGTGGCGCCCCGGGCGGCATGGGTGGCATGGGCGGCATGGACTTCTAAGTCCGGCTTTCCTCCGCAGTACCGAGAAAACCCCGCCTGGTGCGGGGTTTTCTTTTTCGCCTCGACGGCCCGTAGGAGCGCACCTGTGCGCGACCAGGGGGGTTCCTCCCTGCGCCTGGGGCTTCGTCAGCCTTTCGGGTTGGCCAAATGGTGGCTCCTCGCGACTTGGCTCGCCTGCCGGCGCTCGGGGAGCGGGGCAAGGGAGGTGGCCGGGCGGCCGCGTAGGCCGTGTAACGGTTCCCCGGCGCGAGGTCGCGCCTGGCGCGCGCTCGTCGGGGCTGCTGGCGTTCACTGCGGTCGCGCCGGTGGCTGGTCCACAATGGTCATTCCCCAAAGGTGGCGCTTTCCCCATGCTCTTTCGCTGGTTCGAATCGCTGATCGATCCGTTCAAGGAACCGGCCGACGTGATGCCGCCGGGCACGCCCGGGCGCTTCTATCTGTTCTATCTGCGCCAGGTGTGGCCGATGTTCGTGGCGGTGCTGGTGGTCGGCTTCTTCGTCTCGGTCATCGAGGTGTCGCTGTTCGCCTTCATCGGCCGACTGGTGGACATGGCCAAGGTCGCCGAGGGTGCGGCGTTCTTCCGCCAGCACGGCCGCGAGTTGGCCTGGATGGCGTTCGTGGCGTTGATCGCCCGGCCGCTGTTCAACTCGCTGCACGACCTGCTGGTCAACCAGGCGATCGTGCCGAACGTGACGGCGCGCATCCGCTGGCAGAACCATCGTTATGTGATTCGCCAGAGCCTTTCGTTCTTCCAGAACGATTTCGCCGGACGCATTGCCAACCGCATCATGCAGACCGGCAGCTCGCTGCGGGAATCGGCGGTGCAGATCGTCGATGCGATCTGGTACGTGGCGATCTACACGGGCAGCGCCATCGTGATGTTCGCCAAGGCCGATGCCTGGCTGGCCGCGCCGCTGGTGCTGTGGCTGCTGCTCTACATCGCCACTCTGGCGTTCTTCATCCCGCGCACGCGGCAGCGCTCGTGGAAGGCCTCGGAGTCGCGCTCGAAGCTGATGGGGCGCATCGTCGACGGCTACAGCAACATCCTCACGCTGAAGCTCTTCGCGCACACCCGGCGCGAGGAAACCTACGTGGCCGACGCGTTGCACGAGCAGGTCGACAAGACGCGCGCGATGACCCGCCAGACCACCGCCATGGACGCCACCATCACCACGCTCAACGGCTTCCTGATCGTCGGCACCTCGGGGCTGGCGCTGTGGCTGTGGAGCCGCGGCCATGTGACCGTGGGCGCGATCGCGCTCTCCACCGGCCTGGTGATCCGCATCAACAACATGTCCGGCTGGATCATGTGGGTGGTCAACGGCATCTTCGAGAACATCGGCACGGTGCAGGACGGCATGGAAACCATCGCGCAGCCGCGCGCGGTGCAGGATGCGCCCGGCGCCAGCCCGCTCGCCGTCACGCGCGGCGAGGTGCGCTTCCAGGACATCCACTTCCACTACGGGAAGGCCGGCGGCGTGATCGCCGGGCTGGACCTCACCGTGCGCGCAGGCGAGAAGATCGGCCTGGTCGGTCCGTCCGGGGCGGGCAAGTCCACGCTGGTGAACGTGCTGCTCAGGCTTTACGACCTGGAAGGCGGGCGCATCCTCATCGATGGCCAGGACATCGCCGCAGTCATCCAGGAAAGCCTGCGCTCGCAGATCGGCGTGGTCACCCAGGACACTTCACTGTTGCATCGCTCGATCCGCGACAACCTGCTCTATGGCCGTCCCGCCGCGACCGACGCGCAGATCGCGGACGCCGTGCGCAAGGCGCGCGCGGACGAATTCATCCCCACGCTCTCCGATGGCGAGGGCCGGCGCGGCTGCGATGCCTACGTGGGCGAGCGCGGCGTCAAGCTCTCCGGTGGCCAGCGCCAGCGCATCGCCATCGCCCGCGTGCTGCTCAAGGACGCGCCGATCCTGGTGCTGGACGAGGCCACCAGTGCGCTCGATTCCGAAGCCGAAGCGGCCATCCAGGAAAGCCTGGACCTGCTGATGCAGGGCAAGACGGTGATCGCCATCGCGCACCGGCTCTCCACCATCGCGCGCATGGACCGGCTGGTGGTGCTGGACAAAGGCCACATCGTGGAGAGCGGCACGCACGCGCAGCTGATCGCGCACGGCGGCCTGTACGCCCGGCTATGGGAGCGCCAGACCGGCGGCTTCGTGGCGGCGGAGGATGTCTTGGCCTGAGCGGCTCCGGGGCGCCCTTCCCGTGCCGGGGGAAAGGCGCCCGGTCACCCTGGCCCAAGCTCAGTGCCCGTGCGCGGCGCGGGCTTTCTTCAGGCGGGCCTTCGCATCGGTCCTGGTGTCGAGCGAGCCGGTGGGGCCGGCGCCTTCGTCTACAGACGTGGCCGAGGAGTCGCCCTGGGTTTGCCTGAGCAGACCGCCCAAGCCGAGCGTCGAATTGCCCGAGGCATCGGTGCCGGTGCTCGCGTTTGCACCGACGGCCGTGTTCGAGGGCATGCCGGTACCCGAGACGCTCGCCTGCGTGGAACCCTGTGCGCCGGTGGTGGACTGGCCGGGAATGACCTGCGCGAAGGTGGGGATGGCGAACACGCTGGCACCGGCGATGAGGGCTGGCAGGATCTTGTGCATAGGTCGCTCCGTGGGCTGATTGTGCGGGCGGTTACAACCGTGCCGACGCTAGGCGCGCAAACCCGAGCGGTCTGTGAAGCGTCGCCTGCGGCCTTAAGCGCGGGGACAGATCAATGAACGCGGCGACGTCCACGCGCGGTGAAAAAAACGCCGCTGGGCGGAAATGGTGGCCGCCCTCGCCGCCGGGCCCACGGCTCAGGCGGTCTCAAGCGCCGCCCTTCGTAGTAAGCGCTTGCCGCCGGCCCTCAGCCGGCCGTCGGGCCGCGGCCCAATGCGCCTCGCACCGTGCGGGAGCTAGGACGGAACAGGCACACGCCTTCCTCTGGGCTGTAGCGACCACGCGCACGGAGCCGGGCATGCTCGCCTCGCCGCGGCGATAGACGCAGGTGACCGAAGCCGCGCCCAGACGCAGCGCCGTACGGTTGCGGTCCATGCCGGTGTCGCCGCCGAGCGCCACCACGGCTTGCCGGAAAGGTCCAGCGCAGGCGGCAGCGGCGCGCTCTCGAACAGCCTGGGGAAGCCGCCATGCCTATGCTCATGCTCATTGGCTTCGCACCGCCGGCGCCGGCGCCGACGGCCGCGTCTGCGTGGCGCCGCCGTGCCGCCGGGCAGTCAGCGGTGCGCGCCGTAGGCAGCGTCCGGTGCCGGCAGCGGCTCGTGCGCCGCCGCGACGGACGAGGGCACCGGCTGCGCAGGCATCAACGCGTCCAGCTTGCCCTTCATGCGCAGCAGGGCGACGCTGGCCATGTCCTGGTCGATCACCTGCTGCTCCGCGGTTTCGTCCGGCGGCGGCGCGCCGGGCGCGTAGGTGAGGTCCGCCAGTTGCGGCGCCAGCACCTGGGTCAGTGCGAAATAGGAGTCCCGGTGGATGCCGGCGCTCTCCAGCAACCGGCCCGGCAGCATCCAGGAAGCGAGGCTCTCGCGCTGGGGCGCGCCGGGGTTGCGCGGGTCGATGAGCAGCCACACGCCCGGCTCGCGCAACATGTCGCCATTGTCGGCGAAGCCGGTGATCGCGTAGCTGTTGCTCAGCGCCGGCAGATGGTCGCCGTAGAACAGCAGCAGGGTCGGCCGGCCGCGCTGCGCCAGCAGCTTGGCCAGCCGGCCCAGCTCGGCGTCGGCATGGCGCGCGTGATAGAGGTAGGTCTGCAACTCCAGCTTGTCCTTGCCGCTGATGCCGTCAGGCACGGGGATGGCGTCGCGCTCGGCGGTGTTGGCCGGCGGCACGTCGTAGGGGCCGTGCGCCTCGATGCTGATCGCGAACAGGAACTGCGGCGGGCCGGCATCCTTGAGCTGCGCCAAGATTTCGTCGGTCATCGCGCTGTCGGCCATGTACTTGCCGTCATTTGGGGCGTTCTTGGGGAACGAGGACTGCGAGATGAAGCGGTCGAAGCCGATCGCCTTGAACGCGCTGGTGCGGTTCCAGAACGAGGGATCGTTGCCGTGCAGCGCGGTGGTCGTGTAGCCGTGCGCACGCAGCGTGCGGACCAGGCTGGGCACCACCTTCTGGTGCAGCGTAAGGTAGGGGAACTGCAGTTCATCGAAGTAGCGCAGCGACAGCCCGGTGAGCACCTCGAACTCGGTGCGGATGGTGCCTCCACCGAAGGTGGGCACGTGCAGCGGGCCGCTCAGGCCGTGCTTTTCCAGGCGCACCAGGTTGGGCGTGAAGTCGCTTTCCTCGTAGCCGCGCATGATGCGCGGGTCGAAGAACGATTCGCTCTGCACCACCACGATGTCCGGCAGCTCGCCGCTGGGCGGCGACACCGGCTGCAGGTGGTCGTGCAGCGCCTGGCTGTTCTGCGCGATCAGCGCCTTGGCCGCCGCCGGGTCGGCCACTTTCTTGCCGTGCCCATATTGCAGGTGGAACATCAGGAGCGAGCTGACCAGCCCCGAATGAGTGGCGGTCGAGCTGGCCGACCAGGGCTCGAGCCACAGCACGCGCCCGTTGTAGAGCTTGCCCCAGGCCGCCACGCCGCCGAGCAGGCTCACCAACAGCACGCCGGTTGCGACGCCCGAGAACAATCGCCCGCCGCGTGTGCGCCGCGCGAACAGCGGCGGCTCCAGCCGCCACATCGCCACCACCAACGCGATGCCGGCCAGCATCCCCAGGTAGGGCCAGGGGCTGTGCGGCAGGTAGCCCAGCAGCACGTGCGCGCCGCCCTTGCGCAACTGGTCGACCATCAGGAAGTCCGCCGGCATCAGCGGGTTGCCCAGGTTGGCGATCTTCAGTGCGTTGACCCCGTAGACCAGCCCCTGCAACAGGAACACCAGGCCGAAGGAAAACAGCAGCCGCCGCGTCAACGCCAGCAGCAGCCACGCGGCCAGCAGCCCCGGCCAGGCGTTGGCGAGGGGGAAGCGCGCCTGGTCGAGCATCCGCGGTGGCACCACGCCCACGCCGCCGTCGACCAGGCCGGTCAGGAGCACGAAGGCCAGGCTCATCAGCACCACGGCCGTCACACGCCCGGCAAGCGGTCGCCAGCGCGCGGTCGTTGGGTGGGAAGGGTGGGACATGCGGATGTCTCGCCGGTATCACATGGGGAAGAATGACTGTAATCGGGCGGAAATGAACTACTCGTTCGTCCGGCCAGAGCGGTTGCTGGCGGTTCATGCGGGCACGGGCTGCGGCACAATGGCCCGATGCCTGCACCCGAGAGCCCCGCGCTGCGCGCGCTGATCGATGACCGCTACGCCGAGCTGGCCGCCCGCTGTCGAGCCACCGGGGTCGCGCTGCACGACGACGCCGGGGTGGCCGAGCGCATCCGCGCCACGCTGGCGACCAGCGATTTCGCCTTCGAGGTCTGGCGGCGCCAGCCGCAGCTGCTTGCGCCGGCTGGGCTGGAGCGTCTGCGGGCCGGCGGTGACGCGGGCACCCGCATCGGCGCCCTGGCCTTGCCGCAGGACGAGCTCGCCACACTGGCCGCGCTGCGCCGCTTCCGCCACGCCGAGGCGTTGCGGCTGGTGTTCCGTGACGTCAACGGGCTGGACGACTTGGCCGAAACGCTTTCGGCCACCAGTGCGCTGTACGAGGCGCTGCTCTGCACCGCGCTGGACTGGTCCGAGCGTTCGCTCGCCGCGCGCTTCGGCCACGCTCGCAGTGCCGAGGGTGCGCTGCAGCGGCTGGTGGTGGTCGGCTTCGGCAAGCTCGGCGGCGGCGAGCTCAACTTCTCCTCCGACATCGACCTGGTGCTGGCCTACCCGCAAGGCGGCCAGAGCGACGGCGTACGCACGCTGGACAACAGCGAATACTTCGTGCGGCTGGGTCGCCACCTGGTGCGCCTGCTCAACGAACCCACCGACGATGGCATCTGCGCGCGCGTGGACCTGCGCCTGCGCCCGTTCGGCAACGCGGGGCGGCTGGCGCTCTCCTTCGCCGCGATGGAGCAGTACTACCAGAGCGAGGGCCGCGACTGGGAACGCTACGCCTGGATCAAGGCCCGCCCGGTGGCGGGCGACCGTGCGGCCGGCAAGCAGCTGCAGGAGCTCCTGCGCCCGTTCGTCTACCGCAAGTACCTCGACTACACCGCCTTCGCCGGGCTGCGCGAGATGAAGGCGCTGATCGACGCCGAAGTCGCGCGCAAGGACTTGGCCGACAACCTAAAACTCGGCCCTGGAGGCATCCGCGAGATCGAGTTCATCGTGCAGCTCACCCAGCTGATCCGCGGCGGCCGCGAGCCCTCCCTGCGCGTGCGTGGACTGCTGCCGGCGCTGTCCGCCTGCGAGGCGCGCGGCCACATCGGCGCCGCGCGCGCCAAGGCGCTGCGCGAGGCCTACCGCTGCCTGCGAAGGGTGGAGAACCGCGTGCAGATGCTGCGGGACGCGCAGACCCACGATATTCCCGGCGACCCGCTCAGCCGCGAGCGCATCGCACATGGGCTGGGGCACGAGCACTGGCAGGCGCTGGAGGCGGAGCTGGCGCACCACCGCGCCCTCGTCAGCGAGGAGTTCGCCACCGTGCTGATGCCTGCCGGTGGCCGCGCGGCCAGCGTGGGGGTCGCCGATGCCACGCTGTGGCAACAGGCCTGCGCAGGCCTGCCGGAGGCGGCGGCGCTGGAGGCCGCCGGCTTCGTGCCCGGAGGCGAGGCAGCCGAGGCGCTGGCCAAGCTGCCGCAGGCGTCCGCCGTGCGCGCCATGTCGCCACGCTCGCGCGAGCGGCTCGATCACCTGATGCCGCACCTGATCGGCGCCGCACGCGCCAGCGCCGCGCCGCTGCCGTGCCTGCTGCGGCTGTGCCGGCTGGTGCAGGCGGTGGCGCGGCGCTCGGCCTACCTCGCGCTGCTGGAGGAGCAGCCGGCAGCGCGTGCGCGGCTGGCCTCGCTGTTCGCCGATAGCGCCTTCCTGGCCGAGCGGGTGATCGCCCAGCCCTTGCTGCTGGACGACGTGCTCGACCCGCGCATCGACCAGCTGCCGTTGAAGCGTGCCGACATCAGCGCCGAGATCAGCCGGGTGCTGGCCACGCTGGACGAACGCGAGGCCGAGGCCGAACTGGAGCGCATCAACGAGTTGAAGGACAGCATCGCCTTCCGCCTGGGACTGGCCTTCAACGACGGGCGTGCCGACGCGGTGGCCACCGCGCGCCGGCTCGCCGCGCTGGCGGCCGCGGTGGTCGAGGCGGTCACCGCGCTGGCCGAGCGTGAACTGGTCGCGCAGCATGGCCGCCTGCCGGGCGAAGGATCGGGCTTCGCCGTGTACGGCTACGGCAGCCTGGGCGGCGAGGAGCTGGGTTTCGCCTCCGACCTGGATCTGGTGTTCGTGTTCGACGGCGCGCGCACCCAGGCCAGCAGCGATGGCGCGCGGCCGCTGGACGGCGCGCGCTGGTACCAGCGCCTGGCCCAGCGGGTGATGAACTGGCTGACCGTGCTCACGCGTGCCGGGCGGCTGTACGAGGTCGACACGCGGCTGCGGCCGGACGGCTCCAAGGGTCTGCTGGTGAGCAGCCTGGAAGCCTTCGACGCCTACCAGCGCAGCCGTGCCTGGACCTGGGAACACCAGGCGCTGCTGCGTGCCCGCCCGGTGGCCGGCGATGCCGTGCTCGGCCATGCGCTGGGCCGGGTGCGCCGCGAGGTGCTGGCGGTGCCACGCGAGCGCGCGGCGGTGCTTGCCGACGTCAGCCAGATGCGCCAGCGCTGGCGCGCCGAGCGCGATCGCTCCGACGCGGCGTGGTTCGATCTCAAGCAGGGGCAGGGCGGCCTGCTGGACATCGAATTCGCGCTGCAGGGGCTGGTGCTCGCCCATGCCGCGGCCTACCCGCAGTTGCTGGAGCAGACCGCCAATGCGGCGCTGATCGAGGCCTGCCGGCGTGCCGGCCTGCTCGATGAGGCGCAGGCGGACACGCTCGCGCGGGTGCATGCCGACCTGATCGAGCGTGCCTTGGCCTGCACCTTGGACCTGCGCCCGCGCCTCGCGGCCCGTGACGCGACGCTGGAGGCCTGGTGCGGGCAGGTGCATGCGGTCACCGGCGCGCTGGGTTTCGGGTTCTGATCTATGCCGGCCGTTGCGCTTCAGCGGCGCAAGTGTTCCATCGCAAGCGTGGGGGTATGGAAGTCCAGCCGCTCGAAGAACCCGCCTGCACCTTCGCGGCCCGCGCGCAGCACCAGGTGATCGCCGGATCGTCGCCCGTCACGTGCCGCACCGTTGCGCTGTCGACGCCGCGGCCGCGCTGCTCTGGCGCCATCAGGGCCATGGACAGGTAGCCGTTGGAGAGCCCGTCGGTCAGGGCACAGGCAAAGCCGACCACCTCCCCGTCCAGCACTGCCACGGCGATGCGTTGCGAGAGCTCGAGCGGCAAGGCGAAGCGTTCCCGCTGCCGATGCGTTGCGCCCAGCCGTTCCGCCCGAGCAGCGCATGGGCGGCCGCGATGTCGCCCGATTCAGTTGCGGACCGTGACCGATGCCAGGCTCACGGTTGGCCTTCGCCGGAGAGGCCCAGCCGCCGGCGCGTTGCCGCGGCGATCGCGGCCGTTTCGCGCAGCGGCGGCTGGCGATCGGGAGCGTCGCCGTCGAGGTCGTGCAGCAAGGCCGCTTCGCGCAGCGCGCGGTGGAAACGGGCGAGCTTGTCCGGCAGTGGAGGGGGCGCGAAGGTGTGCACCGCGCAGCCGACGGCGCAGGCTTCGGACAGCATGTTCACCGAGTCGGGGGTGACCACCAGGCGGTCGGCCCAGGCGAGCACGCCAGGGTAAGGATTGGGACCCTCGGCGCCCGTCCAGTGCAGGCCCGGCACGTCACAGAAAGCTTCGCGCAGCGCGCCGCCCAGGCGGGGCGGCGTGCGCCGCGAGGCCAGCACCAGCAGGCTGCCTCCGCGGCGCTGGTGCAGCGCGCGCAGGCCGCTGATGAACGCCTGCGTCCAGGCCGCGTCCATCGCGATGCCGTGCCGCGGGCCGCCGAGCAGCACGCCGATGCGTGGCGCCGGCAGCTCGGCCAGGTGCGGCCAGGCCTCACGGGCGTCCGCCAGCCACTCCTCGTCCACCGGGTTGAGCGAGCCCAGTGGCGTCAGCACGTTGGGACCGGCGACGCCGTCGTGGCGCGGCGCGATGAGCGTGTCCCAGTGGCGCGGGTCCATGCGCGGGTCGAGGATCTGCACCGTATGGCAGCGCCCGTGTGAAAGCGTGCGCAGCATCCGCGTGAACAGCGCCGCGGTCCGGCCACAGCCGATCGCCACCCGCGGCCACGGCGGCGCGAATCCCGCGCGCTCGCCCGGCGGCAGGGCGAGCCTGCCGCCCAGGATCACCCGCGGGGCGAGCCACGACCACGGCGCGCGGGCCTCCAGCACCAGCGGGCGTATCGGCAGGTCCAGGCGTTCGGCCAGCGCCAGCGCCTGGCGCTGGTTGCCGGCGGCTGCGTCGGTGATCACCCAGCATTCGTGGCGTGGCGCGTTCATGCGGTAGCGGGGCGGTCGATTGTTGACGGATCGTGCACGCTCGGTTCCTTTTTCGACACCCGGACCAACCACCGCCTTGGGCTTACACTTGCGGATCGACCGCGCCGGATGGCGCGCCCCAGACCGCCCAAAGGATACCCATGAGCGAAGTGCTTTCCGAGGCCGCCCTCGACCAGTTGTTCCGCACCGCGCGCACCTACCGCCGCTCGGCCGACGCCTGGCTGGACAAGCCGGTCAGCGATGCGCAGCTGCACGCGATCTACGACCTGGCCAAGCTGGCGCCCACCAGCGCCAACGCCTCGCCGGCACGCTTCGTGTTCGTGCGCTCGCCCGAGGGCAAGGCGAAGCTGGAGCCGGCGCTGGATCGCGGCAACCTCGCCCAGACCATGGCCGCGCCGGTGACGGTGATCGTCGCGGCCGACCATGCCTTCTACGAGCATCTGCCGCGCCTGTACAAGGAATCGCCCGATGCGACCAGCTGGTTCGCCGGCAAGCCCGCGGCGATCGACTCGACGGCCTTCCGCAACTCCAGCCTGCAGGGCGCCTACCTGATCATGGCGGCGCGCGCGCTGGGCCTGGATTGCGGCCCGATGTCTGGCTTCCGCAACGCCATGGTCGACGAGGCGTTCTTCGCCGGCACGCAGGTGCGTTCCAACTTCCTCATCAACATCGGCTACGGCAACCCCGCCGTGCTGCGGCCGCGCGAAGAACGCTTCACGTTCGACGAAGCCTGCCGCGTCGTCTGAAAACGCCCTCCACAGGAGCCCCACCCATGCGCACGTTCAAAGCCCTCCTCTTCGCCGGCCTGCTCGGCGCCGCCGCCATCGCCCAGGCGGCACCGGTCACCTACACGCTCGACCCGCACCACACCATGGTGCTGTTCAGCTGGAGCCACTTCGGCTTCTCCCATCCCACCGCCGAACTCGGCCTGGGGCAGGGCACGTTGACGTTCGACCCGCAGCACCCGGAACAGGCGAAAGTGGAGGTGACTCTGCCGATGTCGGGGTTGGACACGCACGTGCCCGCGCTGAACGAACACCTGGCCAAGCCCGATTTCCTCGACTCGGCCAAGTACCCGCTGGCGACCTACAAGAGCACCCGTGTCGAGCCGATCGGCAACGGACATTTCCGCGTCACCGGCGATCTCACTGTGCACGGCGTGACCCGCCCGGTGGTGCTCGATGCGACGCTCAACAAGGTCGGCAAGCACCCGATGAGCGGCAAGCAGTCGATCGGCTTCGACGCCACCGGCACCCTCAAGCGCTCGGATTTCGGCGTGTCGGCTTACGTGCCCAACGTGAGCGACGAGATCAGCCTGCACATCACCACCGAGGGCTCGGCCGCCAAATAACCGGCCGCTGCCTGGAAAAGAAAAAAAGCCCGCACTTTGCGCGGGCTTTTTCTTTGCACGGCGCCCGGGCGTCAGTGCGCCGCGGCGCCCTCGTTCTTCAGGCTTTCGAGCTTGCCCAGGTCGACGCTCGCCACCGCCTGCTTGAGCTCGCCGATGCTGTTGGCGTTGCCGTTGGCCTTGACCGTGAAACGCTGGCCGACCACCACGCTGTACTCGCCGTCCTTGTTCTGCTCGTCCCAGGATTCGTGCGTGAGCCGGCCACCGGCGGTGTAGGTCTTCTCATAGCCGTGGTCGGTGGTGCGCTCCTCTTCGGGCGCCATCGCGCCGGCCATCGCCATCAGGCCCTTGGCGGTGCCCATGTCGGTGACTTCCAGGGTGAGGTTGCGGCCATTGCCGTCGCCGTATTCGGCATGCGCCTCGGTCACCTGCATGCCCATCGCGTTGGTCCGCTGGGCCGAGCTGCTGGTGCGCTTGAGGCCCAGCAGCGTGTCGGGCAGGAAGGCCTTGACCTGGTCGGTGGACAGCGCCTGCACGGTGCCGTCGTTGCCCATCGCGGCGCCCATCATCTTGCCCGCCGCCGCCTGCTGCGCGGCGCTGTCGCCGGACTTCTGCGCGGCGTCCAGCTCCTTGCTGGCCTGGTCGGCGCGCTCGCCCATGGCGGCAAGCTTGCCCAGTGCGCTGTTGGGATCGACGGTGACGTTGTCACCGCTGGTGCTGCCCAGGTGCGCGCCGGTCATTGCCGCGCCGCCGAGCACGGCGGTGCCGATCACGCCGGCCACGACCAGGCTCACGATCCAGGAGAGAACGATCGCCACGATCACGGAGAGCGCGGTGTAGCCGCCGGATTTCTCGGGCGGGCATTTCATGGTGAAGGGCAGGCCCAGGTACAAAAGGTAGATCGCATAGATCGCGCCGAGCAGGCCGATCAGCCAGCCCAGCCAGGGAATGATCACCGCGATGCCGGCGACCCAGGCGGCGGTCCACGAGTAGGCCACCGTCTTGAGCGCCTGCACCATGTCCTTCTGGCCGTTGAAGGTGCCGGCCAGCGCGTTGATGATCAGCGCGACGACGTAGGCGACCGCCAGCGACAGCACCCAGTGCAGCACCATCGCGCCGATGCCTGCGCCGATCGGGGTGCGATAGCTGATGCCAAAGGCGCCATAGCCGATCAGGCTGCCCTTGATGAAGCCGGCGATCGCCGGCAGCGCGGCGATCCAGGCGATGTAGCCGGCGTACAGGCTGCCGACGGTGGCCGGCTCGGCGGCCGCGAGCGGCCATTCGGTCTTGGGAGTGGCGAGCATGCCCTTGACGCGGGCGGTGATCTTTCCGAAGTCCATGGTCTATCCCCTTGCGACAGGTTGATCCTGCGACGGGCGCTGCCAGGCCGCCTGCGGCCTTGGCTGGCCGCACGGCACCCCTGCTCGCCCCCCAGGCGCCGTCCCCCCTCGGACGCCGCCAGCGCGCACAAGTTGAGGCCAACGGCGGGGCGAAGTCCAGTGGGATCTAATGCAGCGCCCGCCGGGGCGTGAGCCGGTTGCCGACCGGCGCGCCCTGCTACCATGCCCGGTTTCCGAGCCCTTCCTGGAGCCTGCCATGTCGCGCCCCCTGTCCGAGGCCGCGCCGATCCCGGCGAATGCCGAAAATCGTTACGAAGTGACGCGCAAGGACCTGCCCTTGTCCTGTCCGATGCCGGCCATGTCGCTGTGGAACTCCCATCCGAAGGTCTACCTGCCGATCGTCGAGGACGGCGGCGAGTCGGTCTGCCCCTACTGCGGCGCGCATTACGTCCTGCGCGACTGAAGGCGGCCCCCGGCGGCGGCCGATCCACCGGCGCATCGGCACGATCGCTGCTTGTCCCTTTGGATGAAGGCCACCCAACACCCCCTCATGTCTGCCGTCGTCACCCCCACCCGGCGTCTGGTCGTCGTCCAGCTGATCCCGGCGCTGAACTCCGGCGGGGCGGAGCGTTCGGTGCTGGAGGTGGCCCGCGCGCTGGTGGCCGCGGGGCACCGCTCGGTGGTGATCTCCGCCGGCGGCCGCCTGGTCGCCCAGCTGGAGGCGGAGGGCAGCGAGCACGTCGCCCTGGACATCGGCACCAAGTCGCCGCGCTCGCTGCTGCGCATCGGTGCGTTGCGGCGCCAGCTGCGCGAACTGGCGCCGGACATCGTGCACGCCCGTTCGCGCCTGCCGGCCTGGCTGGCGTGGTGGGCGCTGCGCGGGATGGCGCCGCGGCCGCGCTTCGTCACCACCGTGCACGGCCTGAACTCCCCGGGCATCTACAGCTCGATCCTGCTGCGCGGCGAGCGGGTGATCGCGGTGTCGCAGACCATGCGCGACTACGTGCTCAGCCATTACCCGTGGCTGGATCCGGCGCGGGTGCGGGTGATCCCGCGGGGCATCGACCCGGAGGCGTTTCCCTACGGCCACCGTCCGGATGACGCCTGGCAGCGGGCCTTCTTGGCCGAGTTCCCGCAGCTGGCCGGCGCGCCCCTGCTGACCCTGCCCGGACGGGGCACGCGCCTGAAGGGCCATCACGAGGCGATCGAGCTGATCGCCGAGCTCAAGCGCCGCGACATCGAGGTGCGCTTGCTTCTGCTGGGCGTGATCGAGCCCGGTCGCGAGGCCTACGTGGAGGAGCTGCGGCGGCTGATCCGCGAGCGTGGCCTCGATGCGCAGGTGGTACTCACCCCGCCACGCAACGACGTGCGCGACATCTATGCGATGTCCGCGCTGGTGCTGCAGCTGTCGACCAAGCCCGAGTCGTTCGGCCGGACCGTGGTCGAGGCCCTGTCGCTGTGCCGCCCGGTGCTCGGCTACGCCCACGGCGGTGTCGGCGAGTTGCTGGCCGAGCTGTATCCGGCCGGCCGCGTGCCGCTGGGCGACCGCGAAAAGCTGGTCGAGCGTGCGGCCGAACTGCTGCGCGTGGCACCGCCCATTCCCATGCTGCAGAGCTACCGCCTGTCGGACATGCAGCAGGCCGTGCTGGCCTTGTACGGCGAAGTGGCCGGCTGACCCCGCTCGCCGCGCAGCGGCAGCCGACAATTCCGGGCGTCGGCTGTCCAGGGAACGAAGGTGTCCGCTCCGCCTACAATGCCGTGATGTCTCCCGCACGCGCCCTCGTCCGTTTCCTGGGTTCGCCGCTGCTGCCGTTCTGGCTGGTGGTGGCGCTGCTGCCGTTCGGGCGCAGCTCGGAGCTGGGTACGGCGGCGTGCCTGGTCGGCATGGCCCTGTTGCTGGCGCGGCGGCCCGGTGCGCTGCGCGGGCACGCCGGCGCCTGGCTGCTGCTGGGGCTGCTCGCCTGTTACATCGGTGCGGCGCTGCTGTCGTCGATCGACGCGGTGATGCCGGGCAAGAGCTGGGGCACCACGGCGGGTCTGCTGCGTTACCTGCCGCTGGGCCTGTATGCCTGTCTGGTGATTTGCCGCGACAGCGGGCTGCGCGCGCTCTACTGGGCCGTCGCCGTGGTGCTGGCGGTGTGGGTCGCCGATGCCTGGCTGCAGGCGCTCACCGGCTGGAGCCTGGGCGGGCCTGCGCAGGCCGAGCGCATCTCCGGCATCTTCGGTGCGGACAACCTCAAGCTCGGGCCCACGCTGGCCGTGCTTGCGCCATTCGCGCTGTGGGCGGCGCGCGAGCGATGGGGGCGTGCCGGTCTGGTGCTGGTCTTTCTCGTGCTGCTGGGGCCGGTGCTGCTGGCCGGCTCGCGCGCCGGCTGGCTGTGCTACGGCCTGGCCGCTCTCGCCTTTGCCTGGCGCGAGGCAGGCACGGTGCGGCGCTTCGCGCTGTGGTGCATGTTCGGCATGGTGCTGGCGGGGCTGGCCGGTGCGCTGGCGTGGCGCACCTCGGTGCGCTTCCACGAACGGATGGAGCGGACGCTGGCCGTGCTGGGTGGCAACGCGAGTGGCCTGGACGAGGCGCTGACCGGCCGGCCGGCGATCTGGCGCGCGAGCCTGCGGATGATCGCCGACCATCCCTGGAATGGCGTGGGCGTGCGCGGCTTCCGTTACGCCTACCCGGACTATGCCCCGGCCAACGACCATTTCCTGGTGGCCGAGGCCTGTGGCGTGGGCGAGGGCGCCTGCCATGCGCACCAGTTGGTGCTCGAGGTGCTGACCGAGACGGGTTCAGCCGGGCTGCTGCTCTGGCTGGCCGGCACCGTGCTGGCCGTGCGGGCGTGGCGGCGGGCGGGGCCGGCGGCGCGCGCGCGGGCGTTTCCGGCGACCGTGGCGCTCGGCGTCATGCTGTTCCCGCTCAACACGCATCTGGCCTTCTATTCGGCCTGGTGGGGCCTGCTGTTCGCCTGGCTGCTGGGCCTGTGGTGCGCGGCCCTCTACGCAGACCGCGACCCGCCGATGGCACAGGCGCATGGCTGAGCTGCTGTCGGTCGTCGTCACCGCCTACAACAGCGCCGACACGCTCGAGGCGTGCCTGGCCTCGGCACGCTGGGCCGATGAGCTCGTCGTGCTCGACTCCGGCTCGGCCGATGCCACGGTGGCGATCGCGCAGCACCATGGCGCGCGCGTCCACGTGCAGCCGTTTGCCGGCTACAGCGCGCAGAAGCAGGCGGCGATCGACCTGGCCTCGCACCGCTGGGTGCTGTTGCTGGACTCGGACGAAGCGCTGCCGCCGGACGCGGCGAACATCGTGCGGCGGATACTGCAGGACCCCGCCTGCGCGGGTTATCAGCTATGGCGGCGCGAGTGGGTGTTCTGGCGCTGGCAATCGCCGCGTGCGCGCCTCAACCACTACGTGCGGCTGTTCGATCGCCAGCGCGCGCGCATGAGCGGGCACAGCGTGCACGAGACCGTGCATGTGGACGGGCCCGTAGGCGTGCTGGCGCTCGTGCTGGACCATTACGGCGAGCGCGACATCGCCGGGCGCGTGGACAAGGCCAACCGCTACTCCTCGCTGCAGGCTGCGGACGTGCGGCGGCAGCACGCCTGGCTTGGCTGGCGCTTGGTGGCCTACCCGAGCGTCGCGTTCCTGCGCTACTACCTGTTGCGCGGGCACTGGCGCGCCGGCTGGGCGGGGTTCATCGCCGCGCGCGTGCACGCGTTCTATGCGTTCCTCAAATACGCCAAGCTGCACGAGGCGCGCGTGCGCGCGCGCGGCAACCGCTAGCTGTGTAAACCCACCAGGTTGTTCATGGTGATGCGGGTGATTGGGGCCCGGTAATCCAGGCTGGCGTGTGGCCGATGCCAGTTGTACTGGTGTAGCCAGGTCAGCCAATGGGCGGCGCGCTGGGCAGAGTGCTCGT
>NZ_DASZBU010000013.1:0-74360 GCF_035943815.1 Frateuria sp. | reverse complement strand
ACGAGCACTCTGCCCAGCGCGCCGCCCATTGGCTGACCTGGCTACACCAGTACAACTGGCATCGGCCACACGCCAGCCTGGATTACCGGGCCCCAATCACCCGCATCACCATGAACAACCTGGTGGGTTTACACAGCTAGGTCGACTTACGGTTCTTGCGGCCGATCGCCACCATGATGATGGCGAAGGCGGCCAGCCGGATGAGGTAGGCCGGGCTGCTGTCCTCGAAATAGATGTTGATCGTCGCGATGACGATCTGCGCCAGGCCCATCAGCCCGAACGCCACCGAGAAGGCCAGGAACAGCCCATCGCCGGTGCGGCGCCAGAAGCGCAGGAAGAACAGGGCGGCGACGAACAGGCCGCAGGCGATCGCACCGCCGAGGAAGTACATCATCACCTCACTCCTCCGCATCCCAGATGAAGCCGAACAGCAGCGTCGCCACCGCCGCCAGCGCGACCAGACCGCGCGGCAGGGCCAGGTCCACCGAAGTGGTGAACACCACAAGGTCCAGCACCAGCAGCAGGTTGTTCAACGCCAGCAGCCCGAAGCACAGCGCGCTCCAGAACAACAACCGGGCCCGCGTGCGGCGGAAGCTGCGGCCCAGCATCAGCGCGCAGATCGAACTGGTGAAGAAGCACAGCAGATAGACGGCCGGTGCAAAATTGAATGACACGCGCTAGTCCTTACGGAATCGAAAGGCGTCGGCGAAGGCGACGAGGTTGTCCGACCGTGATCGCATGATCAGCCGCATGACGGCATCGGGCGACTTCAGATAGAGCGCCTGGGTCGACAGGACCAGCTCGTGAAGTTCGTCGGAGGCGGGGCCGTAGCGCACCAGGTCGTCGCTTTCGCATACGACCAGTCCCGCGGCATGCAGCGATTCCACCGCCTGGCTCACGACCAGCTCGCTTGCGCGCAGCGCGTCGACCAGCTCCGGCGGAGACCAGCGGCGCGAGGGGTCGTGCAGCAGCAGGAACAACAGCTCCATCGACCAGATGGACCGGAATGTCGACCGCAGAAAACCGGCTACATCCTTCTCCAATGGCATTCCGAAAGTCGCCCCCTTGTCTGGCGGATCACCGCGGGATGTCCCCAAAGCCGGTCCCGAGTGGAGCGACCTGATGCAACGACCGCCCGCATTCTATGGACTCCTTCGCGCGAAGCCAACCCGGCGCCATGCTATGGTGCGCGGCGCTGCGAAGTGGGAGGCGGCGACGTTCCGGAACCGCTAAAGCGCGGCAAACCCGTATCGGCGCGCGCTGCTCGCCTTGCGATCGACAGGCCCCGGGCGGGGCTTGCCGACGCTCGCGCGACGGATTGAAGCATGGGTTCAGCGTGGAACGTGCAACCTCGGCGGCTTTCCTTCTTCTCGCCGGGCGCGTCGCCCATCATGATCGACCTGTGCAGGACGTGCTGGTCACGACACAGGAGGCTCATGTGAACGCCGAAATCCGCCAGGAAATCCTGGACCGTCCCCAGCTGGTCGCCGCCTTGCACAGCCTGCGCAGCGGCGACTTCAGCGTGCGCCTGCCGGAGACCGGCCCCGGCGCCGATCCGGAAGTGGCCCGGCTGTTCAACGAGGTGGTCGGCCTCAATCGCCAGCTCACCGAGGAATTCGCCCGGCTCTCCGTCGTGGTCGGCAAGGAAGGCCGCATCAACCAGCGCGGCCGCGTGAAATCGGCCACCGGCGGCTGGGAGAGCGCGATCCGCTCGGTCAACGAACTGATCGAGGACATGGTGCAGCCCACCGCGGAGGTGGCGCGCGTGATCGGCGCGGTGGCCAAGGGCAATCTCTCCCAGACCATGACCGTGGAGATCGACGGCCGTCCGCTGCGCGGCGAGTTCCTGCGCATCGGCAAGGTGGTCAACACGATGGTGGCGCAGCTGGCCTCGTTCGCCTCCGAAGTGACCCGCGTGGCGCGCGAGGTCGGCACCGAGGGCAAGCTGGGCGGCCAGGCAACCGTGAAGGGCGTGGCGGGCACCTGGAAGGACCTCACCGACAACGTCAACGCCATGGCCACCAACCTGACCGGCCAGGTGCGCAACATCGCCGAGGTGACCACCGCGGTGGCCTCCGGCGACCTTTCCAAGAAGATCACGGTGGAGGTCAAGGGCGAGATCCTCGAGCTCAAGAACACCATCAACACCATGGTGGACCAGCTCAACTCGTTCGCCTCCGAGGTGACCCGCGTGGCGCGCGAGGTCGGCACCGAGGGCAAGCTCGGCGGCCAGGCCCAGGTGCCGGGCGTGGGCGGCACCTGGAAGGACCTCACCGACAACGTGAACCTGATGGCCGACAACCTTACCGGCCAGGTGCGCAACATCGCCGAAGTGACCACCGCCGTGGCCTCGGGTGACCTTTCCAAGAAGATCACCGTGGACGTCAAGGGCGAGATCCTGGAGCTCAAGAACACCATCAACGTGATGGTGGACCAGTTGAACGGCTTCGCCTCCGAGGTGACCCGCGTGGCCCGCGAGGTGGGCACCGAGGGCAAGCTGGGCGGCCAGGCGCAGGTGCCCGGCGTGGCCGGCACCTGGAAGGACCTCACCGACAACGTGAACCTGATGGCCGACAACCTCACCGGCCAGGTGCGCAACATCGCCGAGGTGACCACCGCCGTGGCCTCGGGTGATCTTTCCAAGAAGATCACCGTGGACGTCAAGGGCGAGATCCTGGAGCTAAAGAACACCATCAACGTGATGGTGGACCAGTTGAACGGCTTCGCCTCCGAGGTGACCCGCGTGGCACGCGAGGTGGGCACCGAGGGCAAGCTGGGCGGCCAGGCTCAGGTGCCCGGCGTGGCCGGCACCTGGGCCGACCTTACCGACAACGTCAACCTGATGGCGGCCAACCTCACCGGCCAGGTGCGCAACATCGCGGAGGTGACCACCGCCGTGGCGCGCGGCGATCTTTCCAAGAAGATCACCGTGGACGTCAAGGGCGAGATCCTCGAGCTCAAGGACACCATCAACGTGATGGTGGACCAGTTGAACTCCTTCGCCTCCGAGGTGACCCGCGTGGCGCGCGAGGTCGGCTCCGAAGGCAAGCTCGGCGGCCAGGCGCAGGTGCCGGGCGTGGGCGGCACCTGGAAGGACCTCACCGACAACGTGAACCTGATGGCCGGCAACCTGACCGGCCAGGTGCGCAACATCGCGGAGGTGACCACCGCCGTGGCGCGCGGCGATCTTTCCAAGAAGATCACCGTGGACGTCAAGGGCGAGATCCTGGAGCTCAAGAACACCATCAACGTGATGGTGGACCAGCTCAACTCCTTCGCCTCCGAGGTGACCCGCGTGGCGCGCGAGGTCGGCTCCGAAGGCAAGCTCGGCGGCCAGGCGCAGGTGCCGGGCGTGGGCGGCACCTGGAAAGACCTGACCGACAACGTGAACGCGATGGCGGCCAACCTCACCGGCCAGGTGCGCAACATCGCGGAGGTGACCACCGCCGTGGCGCTGGGCGATCTTTCCAAGAAGATCACCGTGGACGTCAAGGGCGAAATCCTCGAGCTCAAGAACACCATCAACACGATGGTGGATCAGTTGAACTCCTTCGCCTCCGAGGTGACCCGCGTGGCGCGCGAGGTCGGTACCGAAGGCAAGCTGGGCGGTCAGGCCCAGGTGCGCGGCGTGGCCGGCACCTGGAAGGACCTCACCGACAACGTCAACCTGATGGCCGACAACCTCACCGGCCAGGTGCGCAACATCGCCGACGTGACCACCGCGGTGGCGCGCGGCGACCTGTCGAAGAAGATCACCGTGGACGTCAAGGGCGAGATCCTCGCCCTGAAGGACACCATCAACGTGATGGTGGACCAGTTGAACGGCTTCGCTTCGGAAGTGACCCGCGTGGCGCGCGAGGTGGGCACCGAGGGCAAGCTGGGCGGCCAGGCGCAGGTGCCCGGCGTGGGCGGCACCTGGAAGGACCTTACCGACAACGTCAACCTGATGGCCACCAATCTCACCAACCAGGTGCGCGGCATCGCCGACGTGGTGACCGCGGTGGCGCAGGGCAACCTCAAGCGCAAGCTGCAGGTGGACGCCAAGGGCGAGATCGCCGCCCTGGCCGACACCATCAACGGCATGATCGAGACGCTCGCGACCTTCGCCGACCAGGTGACCAACATGGCGCGCGAGGTCGGTATCGAGGGCAAGCTGGGCGGCCAGGCGCGCGTGCCCGGCGCCGCGGGACTGTGGCGCGACCTCACCGACAACGTGAACCAGCTCGCCGCCAACCTGACCAACCAGGTGCGCTCGATCGCCGACGTCGCGACCGCGGTGACCAAGGGCGACCTGTCCCGCTCGATCGCCGTGGCCGCCTCCGGCGAGATGGCCGCGCTCAAGGACAACATCAACGAGATGATCCGCAACCTCAAGGAACAGACCTTGAAGAATGCGGAGCAGGACTGGCTCAAGACCAACCTCGCGCGCTTCTCGCGCATGCTGCAGGGCGTGCGCGACCTGGCCACGGTGTCCAACCTGATCATGTCCGAGCTTGCGCCGCTGGTGAACGCGCAGTACGGCGTGTTCTACGTGGCGCGCCGCGAGGACAACGAGACGGTGCTCGACCTGGTCGCCAGCTACGGTGCCGAGAGTCGCGACCAGCTCAAGCCCACGTTCCGGCTGCGCGAAGGCCTGGTCGGCCAGTGCGCCGCCGACAAGCGCGCGATGCTGCTGACCGATATCCCGGACGGCTTCATCCGCATCGGCTCGGGGCTGGGCCACGCGGCGCCGGCCAACGTGGCGATCCTGCCGGCGCTGTTCGAGGACGACGTCAAGGCGGTGATCGAGCTGGCCTCGTTCAACCACTTCAACGAGACCCACCAGAGCTTCCTCGACCAGCTGATGGAATCGGTCGGCATCGTGCTCAACACGATCGCCGCCACCATGCGCACCGAGGGCCTGCTCAAGCAGTCGCAGCTGCTCACGCAGGAACTGCAGTCGCGCCAGACCGAGCTGACCACCAAACAGGAAGAGCTGCACACCACCAACGAGGAATTGCAGGAAAAAGCCCAGCTGCTGGAAAACGAAAAGAAGCAGGTGGAAGCGAAGAACTTCGAGATCGAGATGGCCCGCCGCGCGGTGGAGGAGAAGGCCGAGCAGCTGGCGCTCACCTCCAAGTACAAGTCCGAGTTCCTGGCCAACATGAGCCACGAGCTGCGCACGCCGCTCAACTCGCTCTTGATCCTCTCGCGCCTGCTGGCGGACAACCCGCAGGGCAACCTGAGCGAGAAGCAGACCGAGTTCGCGCGCACGATCCATTCGGCCGGCTCGGACCTCCTGAGCCTGATCAACGACATCCTGGACCTGTCCAAGATCGAATCGGGCACGGTCTCGATCGAGATCGGCGACATGCCGATGAGCGGGCTCAAGCAGCACATGGAACGCACCTTCCGCCAGCTCGCCAGCGACAAGGGGCTGGAATTCAAGGTGGAGTTCGACCCGGCGCTGCCGGCGGCGATCCGCACCGACGAGAAGCGCCTGCAACAGGTGGTGCTGAACCTGCTGTCCAACGCCTTCAAGTTCACCGCCGAGGGCAGCGTCACGCTGGCGGTGCGGCCGGTGTCGGGTGGCTGGAGCACCAACCATCCGGTGCTGCGCTACACCGACCGGGCCATCCAGATCGCCGTCACCGATACCGGCATCGGCATTCCCAAGGACAAGCAGAGGCTGATCTTCGAGGCCTTCCAGCAGGCCGACGGCACCACCAGCCGCAAGTACGGCGGCACCGGTTTGGGGCTGTCGATCAGCCGCGAGATCGCGCGCCTGATCGGCGGCGAGCTGCAGGTGCGCTCGACCCCGGGCGAGGGTTCCACCTTCACCCTGTTCGTGCCGATGGAAGCGGTATCGATGGCCGCCCTGCCACCGGGCGGCAGCGACGCGCGCTACGACAACAGCGGCGCGATGGTGCCCGGTGCGTTGCCGACGCAGCTGGAAGTCACCGACGATCGCGATGCGCTGGGCGACGCTCCGTTCGTGCTGATCGTCGAGGACGATCCGACCTTCGCCTCGATCCTGCTGGACATCGCCCGCGATGCCGGGCTCAAGGGGGTGGTCTCGACCGCCGGCGCCGGCACGCTGGCGCTGGCGCGCAAGCTGCAGCCACACGCGATCACGCTGGACCTGGGTCTGTCCGACATCGACGGCTTCGTGCTGCTGGACCTGCTCAAGCACGACACGCAGACCATGCACATGCCGATCCAGGTGATCTCCGGCGCCGACAAGCTCGCCTCGGCACTGGACCAGGGCGCGTTCGGAGTCACCGAAAAACCGGCCGCACCGGAACAACTCAGCGAGGTGTTCGCCCGCCTGGCGGCCCACGTGCGCAAGACACCCGCCCCGCGCCCGCCCGAGGCGCCCGCCGGCCTGCGTCCCGTGCCGGAACTGGCCGGCGCGCGCATCCTCATCGTCGACGACGACATCCGCAACATCTATTCGCTGACCAGCGTGCTGGAAAGCCACGGCGTGGAAGTGCTGCACGCCGAACGCGGCCGCGAAGGCATCCTGATCCTGGAGCAGACGCCGGGCATCGACATCGCGCTGATCGACATCATGATGCCGGAGATGGACGGCTACGAGACCATGCAGCAGATCCGCGCGCAGCCGGCCCTTACCGAAGTGCCGCTGATCGCCGTCACCGCCAAGGCCATGAAGGGCGACCGCCAGAAATGCCTGGACGCCGGTGCCTCGGATTACATCGCCAAGCCGGTGGACATCGAGCTGCTGCTCGCCCTGTTGCGCGTGTGGATTGCGCGTGCGCGCGAGCGCACGCCGGTCGCCGCGTCGTAGCATGGAATCGAAACCCATGAACGTTCGCGTTTCCCGCCCACCCCTTCCGGCTGCCGCCCGGCGCACCCGCTCCTCCGATCCGCCCGAGCGGGCGCGCATCCTGATCGTCGACGACGACGAGCGCAACCTGCTGGCCATCCGTACCGTGCTGGAGGACGTGGCCGACGTGGTGCTCGCCAAGTCCGGCGAGGAGGCGCTGCGCCAACTGCTCAAGGGCGAGTTCGCGGTTATCCTGCTGGACGTCTACATGCCGGGCATGGACGGCTACGAGACCGCGCAGATCATCCGTGCGCGCGAGCAGACCAAGCGCATCCCGATCATCTTCCTCTCGGCGGTCAACAAGGAGACCGAACACCTCATCCGCGGCTATTCGATGGGCGCGGTGGACTACGTGTTCAAGCCGGTCGAGCCGGTGGTGTTGCGTTCCAAGGCCGCGGTGTTCGTCGACCTGTACCTGATGACCCGCGAGGTGCGGCGCAAGGCCAGGCAGGAACAGGAACTGCTCGACGCCAACCTGCGCGCCAACGCCGAGCGCCTGCGCGCCGAACAGGAGTTGCGCCTGGCCGAACAGCGCCAGGCGGCGATCATCCAGTCGCTGCCGATCGTCCTTTACCTGGAAGAGCAGGACGCGGTCCCGCGCATCCCCAAGTTCGTCAGCGGCAACTTCAAGGCGGTCACCGGCTTCGGCTTCGAGGAAGTGGTCGCCACGCCGACGCTATGGCTGGAGCGGCTGCATCCGGATGACCGTGAGCGCGTCAACGGCGCCCTGCGCGCCCGCCGCGACGGCCGCGCCTATGCGGTGGAGTACCGCTGGCAGTGCGCCGACGGCACCTACAAGCACTTCCTCGACCAGGGGGTGCTGCTGCGCGACGCCGACGGGCGGCCACTGGAATATGCAGGCACGCTGCTGGACGTCACCGACCGCAAGAACCTCGAATCGCAGCTGCTGCACGTGCGCAAGATGGACGCGCTGGGCCAGCTCACCGGCGGCATCGCCCATGACTTCAACAACCTGCTGGCCGCCGTGCTCGGCGGCCTGGGCCTGATCGAGCGGCGCGTCACGCTCGCCGACGACCAGCGCAAGGTGCTGGACATGACCCGCCACGCGGCCCAGCAGGGCACCGAACTGGTCTCGCGCCTGCTCGCCTTCGCCCGCAAGCAGAAGCTCGCGCCGGCACGCGTGGACATGGACGACCTCGCCGGCACGGTGAGCCAGCTGCTGGCGCACACGCTGGGCGGGCTGGTCACGCTGGAGTGGGAGCTGGGCGAGGGCCTGTGGTCCCCCTACGCGGACGAGACCCAGCTCGAGCTGGCGCTGATGAACCTGGCGATCAATGCCCGCGACGCCATGCCCGAGGGCGGCAAGATCCGCATTGCCTGCCGCAACGCCAGCCTCGCGGGCGACGGCGACACGGTCGCGGGCGACTACGTGGTGCTGGCCGTTTCCGACACCGGCTGCGGCATCGCGCCAGAGATGCTCGAGCGCGTCGCCGAACCGTTCTTCACCACCAAGGCGGTCGGCAAGGGCACCGGCCTGGGCCTGTCCATGGTCTACGGCTTTGCCCAGCAATCGGGCGGCACCACGCGCATCGAAAGCCGGCTCGGCCACGGCACCACGGTCGAGCTGTGGCTGCCGCGCGCGCCGGAGGCCGCGCGCCGCGTGGCGGCAAGCCATCCGGTCGAGGGCATCGCCGCGCGCAGCCATGCGCGCCATATCCTGCTGGTCGACGACCATGAAGGCGTGCGCGCCACCACCGCGGCCATGCTCGAGGATCTCGGGCACCGGGTAACCACCGCGTCCGATGGCGGCCACGTGAGCGAGCTGATCGACGCCGACGGTCTGCCTACCGTCGATTTCATCATCAGCGACTACGCCATGCCGCTGGTCTCCGGCTCGGAGGTCATCCGCAAGCTGCGTCAGGTCAAGCCGGGCCTGCCCGGCATCATCATCAGTGGTTACGCCGATACCGCGGCGATCTCCGGCGCGCCCGAAGGAGTGGTCGTGGTGGCCAAGCCGTTTACCGCCACTCAGTTGCAGGATGCGATCGCCGCCGCGCTCGCCGTCCCCTAGGAAACGCCTGCCGTTCCGGCGGTTCTTCCGTGCCCGAGCCGTTGCCTGCGGCCCTCGGGGCCCCGAACTGAATGCCGGCTGGACCGGGACCTGCCATCCCCTCGGCACCGGCGCGGGCCCGCAAGCACGACGCCATGCCGATCCGGCTGCATCCGGCCTTGAAATCGACTCCACTACCGCGACCTCCGGAGCGTGTCCTGGCTTGCCGCGGCGCAGCAGGCCCGGGGTATAATCGTTAAGATTGCATACGGCCTTTTGCCCTTCCCCAGACAGACGGCCGCAAGCCTTTACTCCCTGCCGGTGGTGACGTGAGCACGAACCTGATTCGCGAGTTTTCCGAGTCCTCCCAACTCGCCGGCGGCAACGCCGATTACGTCGAGCAGCTTTACGAGTCCTGGCTTGCCGACCCCTCGTCGGTCTCCGCCGATTGGGCCGGTTACTTCGAGTCCTTCAAGGGCCGCGGCAGCGACACCCCGCACTCGGCCGCCATCGCCCGCATCGAGGCCGCGCAGAAGCAGCGCCGCGTCGCCGCCGCCCCGGTGGACGATGCCCACGCCCGCAAGCAGGCCGGCGTGCTGCGTCTGCTGACCGCCTATCGTTCGCGCGGCCACCTGGCCGCCGACCTGGATCCGCTGGGCCTGGCCCACAAGATGGAGGCGCCGGACCTCGGGCTCGCCTTCCACGGCCTGTCCGACGCCGACCTGGACACGCAGTTCGACTGCGGCACCTTCGCCGGCGGCGGCCAGCGAATGAAGCTGCGCGAGCTGCTCGCACGCCTCAAGAAGGTCTACGCCAGCACCATCGGCGCGGAGTTCATGTACATCTCCGACCATGCCCAGCGTGCCTGGATCTATGCCCGGCTGGAACAGGCCAACGGCAGCGCCGGCCTGGACGCCAAGGGCAAGAAGCGCGTGCTGGCGGGCCTCACCGCCGCCGAGGGTCTGGAGCGCTACCTGCACACCAAGTACGTCGGCCAGAAGCGCTTCTCGCTGGAAGGCGGCGACAGCCTGATCCCGATGGTCGACGACGTGGTCACCTCCGCCGGCGACAACGGCGTCAAGGACCTGGTCATCGGCATGGCCCACCGCGGCCGCCTGAACGTGCTGGTCAACATCCTGGGCAAGCCGCCCAAGACCCTGTTCAACGAGTTCGAGGGCAAGTTCGAGCATCCGGACGACCCGGCCCATTCGGGCGACGTGAAGTACCACATGGGCTTCTCCGCCGACGTCAGGACGCCCGACGGCAACGGCGTGCACGTGGCGCTGGCGTTCAACCCATCGCACCTGGAGATCGTCAACCCGGTGGTGGCCGGCTCCGTGCATGCGCGGCAGATCCGCCGCCGCGACAGCGAGCACACCCAGTCGATGGCGGTGTTGATCCATGGCGACGCGGCCTTCGCCGGCCAGGGCGTCAACATGGAACTGTTCCAGATGTCGCAGGCGCGCGGCTTCAAGATCGGCGGCAGCCTGCACATCGTGATCAACAACCAGGTGGGTTTCACCACCTCCAACCCGCAGGACGCGCGCTCCACGCTGTACTGCACCGACCTGGCCAAGATGGTCAACGCGCCGGTGTTCCACGTGAACGGCGACGATCCCGAGGCGGTGATCGAGGTCACCCGCCTGGCCTACGAATTCCGCAAGCAGTTCCGCAAGGACGTGGTGATCGACCTGGTGTGCTACCGCCGCCACGGCCACAACGAGGCGGACGAGCCCTCTGCCACGCAGCCGGTGATGTACCAGGTCATCAAGAAGCGGCCGACCACGCGCGACCTGTACGCGCAGCAGCTGGTCAAGGAAGGCGTGCTGGCCGAGGGCGACGCGCAGAAGGAGCTGGACGCCTACCGTGCCCGCCTCGAGGCGGGCGGCTCGATGACGGCGCTCGATCCCGATCCCAAGCGCGACGTGCACGTGGACTGGAGCCGCTTCATCGGCGGCAAGCTGTCTACCCAGACCGACACCTGCGTGCCCAAGCAGAAGCTGATGGAGCTGGCCAACAAGCTGCTTGACCTGCCGGCCGACCTCACGCTGCAGCCGCGCGTGGCCAAGATCTACGACGACCGCCGCAAGATGGCGACGGGCGAGCACCCGGCCGACTGGGGTTTCGCCGAAAATCTCGCCTACGCCACGCTTATCGACCAGGACTACAACCTGCGCCTGGTCGGCCAGGACTCCGGCCGCGGCACCTTCTTCCACCGCCACGCGGTGCTGCACGATCAGAAGGACGGCCATACCTTCATGCCGCTGGCCACCGTGCGCGCGGGTGCCGACGTCGAGGTGATCGACTCGCTGCTGTCCGAGGAAGCGGTGATGGCCTTCGAATACGGCCATGCCACCACCGACCCGTACACGCTGGACATCTGGGAGGCGCAGTTCGGCGACTTCGCCAACGGCGCGCAGGTGGTGATCGACCAGTTCATCAGCTCGGGCGAGGCCAAGTGGAACCGCCTGTGCGGACTGGCCCTGTTCCTGCCGCACGGCTACGAGGGCCAGGGCCCGGAGCACTCCTCCGCCCGCCTGGAGCGCTTCCTGCAGCTGTGCGCGATGGACAACATGCAGGTGTGCGTGCCGACCACCCCGGCGCAGGCCTTCCACATGATCCGCCGGCAGATGGTGCGGCCGGCGCGCAAGCCGCTGATCGTGATGACGCCCAAGTCGCTGCTGCGCCACAAGCTGGCGGTGTCCTCGCTGGACGAGCTCTCCGGCGGCGGCTTCCAGCTGGTGATCGGCGAGCATCGCGAGCTTGCGCCAAAGAAGGTCAAGCGCGTGGTGCTGTGCTCGGGCAAGGTCTACTACGACCTGCTGGAAGAAGCGGAGAAGCGCGGGCTCGCCGACGTCGCCATCGTGCGCGTCGAGCAGCTCTACCCGTTCCCGCGCCCGCAGGTGGTCGAGGAGCTGGCCAAGTACCCGTCCGCCAAGGAAGTGGTGTGGTGCCAGGAGGAGCCGATGAACCAGGGCGCCTGGTTCCAGATCCGCCACCACCTGCAGGCCTGCGTCGGCGCCAAGCTCAGCCTGTCCTACGCCGGCCGTGGGCGCTCGCCTGCCCCGGCGGCCGGCCACCTCAACACCCATACCGCCGAGCAGACCGCGCTCGTCGAGCAGGCGCTGGTCGCGCCCATCGGCGACGATCAGTCGGCGGAGTAAGCTTTTCGGATCACGCGGCCAGGACGGCCGCCAGATGCTGCGCCCATGGACGAGCACCCCAACCCCCCAAGGACCCGTCATGTCCATCGAAGTCAAAGTCCCCGTCCTGCCCGAGTCGGTCTCCGACGCCACCATCGCCAGCTGGCACAAGAAGGTCGGCGATGCGGTCAAGCGCGACGAGAACCTGGTCGACCTTGAAACCGACAAGGTGGTGCTGGAAGTGCCCTCGCCGGTCGATGGCGTGCTCAAGGAGATCAGGCACCAGGCCGGCGACACGGTGAACAGCCAGCAGGTCATCGCGATCCTGGAGGAAGGTGCCGCCGCGCCAGCTCCCGCGCCCGCCGCGAAGGAAGAGCCGAAGGCCACCGCCTCCGCCCCGCCCAAGGCCGAAGCACCGAAGACTTCGGGCAAAGGCGTGGACGAGCTGTCCCCCGCCGGCCGCCGCGTGGCGACCGAAGAGCAGATCGATCCCTCCAAGGTCGCCGGCACCGGCCGCGACGGCCGCGTGACCAAGGAAGATCTGGTCAACTATGGCAAGGGCGGCGCTGCCCCGGCCCCGGCCGCCAAGCCCACGCCGGGCGCGCGTCCGGAAGAGCGTGTGCCGATGACCCGCATGCGCGCCAAGATCGCCGAGCGCCTGATGCAGTCGAAGAACTCGATCGCCATGCTGACCTCGTTCAACGAGGTGAACCTGGCCGAGGTGGTCAAGATGCGGAAGTCTTTGGGCGAGCAGTTCCAGAAGACCCACGGCATCAAGCTCGGCTTCATGAGCTTCTTCGTCAAGGCGGCCGCCGAGGCGCTCAAGCGCCACCCGATCGTCAACGCATCGGTCGACGGCAACGACATCATCTATCACGGCTACCAGGACATCTCGATCGCCGTGTCCACCGACAAGGGCCTGGTGACGCCGGTGCTGCGCGATGTGCAGGACATGGGCTTCGCGCAGATCGAGCAGGGCATCGCCGACTACGCCAAGAAGGCGCGCGACGGCAAGCTCTCGCTGGAGGACCTGCAGGGCGGCACCTTCACCATCACCAACGGCGGCACCTTCGGCTCGCTGCTGTCCACGCCGATCGTGAACCCGCCGCAGAGCGCGATCCTGGGGATGCACACGATCAAGGAGCGCGCGATCGTCGAGAACGGCCAGGTCATCGCCGCGCCGATGATGTACATCGCCATCTCCTACGACCACCGCATCATCGACGGCAAGGACGCGGTGCTGTTCCTGGTCGACATCAAGGACCAGCTGGAGAATCCGCAGCGGATGCTGCTCGGGCTCTGATCGCCGCCCCGGCGATCAGAAAACAGGTAACGAAGCTCTGGTGCCAGGGCCCGACTGAAACCACGCCAGTTTGGTTGTTTCCGGCGCACCAGTGCCCATCTTCCGCTTCACCAGCGAGCAGGGCTCGCCAGCAAGGAACCTCGCATGAGTGACCAACAATTCGACGTCATCGTCATCGGCGCCGGCCCGGCCGGCTACGTGGCCGCGATCCGCGCCGCGCAGCTGGGCCTTTCGACCGCCTGTGTCGACGACTTCACCGGCAAGGACGGCAAGCAGGCGCTGGGCGGCACCTGCCTCAACGTGGGCTGCATCCCGTCCAAGGCGCTGCTCGACTCCTCGCGCCAGTTCTGGAACATCTCGCACAACTTTCCCGTCCACGGCATCAGCGTGGAGGGCGCCAAGGTCGACCTGGGCACGTTCATCGGCCGCAAGGACAAGATCGTCAAGCAGTTCACCGGCGGCATCGGCCAGCTGTTCAAGGCCAACAAGGTCACCGCGTTCTACGGCAAGGGCAAGCTGTTGAAGGGCAACCAGGTCGAGGTAACCGGCAAGGACGGTTCCAGGCAGACCCTGAGCGCCACCAACGTGATCCTGGCCTCCGGCTCGGTGCCGATCGAGCTGCCGTTCGCCAAGTTCGACGGCAAGGCGATCGTGGACAATGCCGGCGCGCTGGACTTCACCGAAGTGCCCAAGCGACTGGGCGTGATCGGGGCGGGCGTGATCGGCCTGGAACTCGGCAGCGTGTGGAAGCGGATGGGTTCGGACGTCACCGTGCTGGAAGCGCTGCCCGACTTCCTGGGCGCCGCCGATGCGGACGTCGCCAAGATCGCGCTGAAGGAATTCACCAAGCAGGGCCTGGCCATCAAGCTCGGCGCCAAGGTCTCCAAGGCCGAGGTGAAGAAGGATGGGGTGCATCTGACCTACTCGGACAAGGACGGCGAGCA
The DNA here is from genome assembly GCF_035943815.1 of Frateuria sp. GTDB lineage: Bacteria > Pseudomonadota > Gammaproteobacteria > Xanthomonadales > Rhodanobacteraceae > Frateuria_A. The sequence continues at coordinate 60,133 of NZ_DASZBU010000013.1, read as the reverse complement.
GCAGCTCACCGTCGACAAGCTGCTGGTGGCGGTGGGCCGCCGCGCCTACACCGACGGCCTGCTGGCCGACGACACCGGCGTCAGGCTGGACGAGCGCGGCCGCATCGTGGTCGACGAGCACAACCACACCGGCGTCGATGGCGTGTGGGCGATCGGCGACGCGGTGCGCGGCCCGATGCTGGCGCACAAGGGCTCCGAGGAAGGCGTGGCGGTGGCCGAGTGGATCGCCGGCAAGGCCGGCCACATCAACCTCGACACCGTGCCGTGGGTGATCTACACCGAGCCGGAAATCGCCTGGGCCGGCAAGACCGAGAAGCAGCTCAAGGAGGAAGGCGTGCCGTACAAGGTCGGCACCTTCCCGTTCGCCGCCATCGGCCGTGCCGTCGCCATGAACGAGGGCGTAGGCCAGGTGAAGATGCTGGCCCACGCCGAGACCGATCGCATCCTGGGCGTGCACATGGTCGGCCCGGGCGTGTCCGAGCTGATCGCCGAGTGCGTGGTGGCGATGGAGTTCAAGGGTTCCTCCGAGGACCTGGCGCGCATCGTCCACGCCCATCCGACGCTTTCCGAAGCCGTACACGAGGCTGCGCTGTCGGTCGACAAGCGCGCCATCCACAAGGGCAACTGACCGCCCACGCAAGGCCGACGCGGCCCGCTCGTGGCGACATGGGCGGGCCGCTTCCGTTGGATGGATGCCTCCGTACCTCGCGGAGGCGCCATCCCGCGAAAGCGAGGCGCTTTTCAACAGCGAATGCCGGTCATCCATCTTGCTCCGATGGCCACGAGCCCCCCGGTTCCCGCCCTCGCGGGAACGACGAGCAAAGAAACGGCGTCACCGTACCTGCCAGACCGGATATCCATGCCCCAACCCACCGCCCTGTGCGTCTACTGCGGCTCCAGCAGCGGCAGCCACCCCGAATACGTCGAGCAGGCCCGCGCCTTCGGCAATGAAATGGCGCAGCGTGGCATCGCGCTGGTCTACGGCGGCGGCAAGGTGGGGCTGATGGGAACGGTGGCCGACGCGGTGCTGGCGGCCGGCGGCAAGGCCATCGGCGTGATCCCGCGCCAGCTTGTGGACCTGGAAGTCGCCCATCCGGGCCTCAGCGAGCTGGTCGTGGTCGACACCATGCACCAGCGCAAGACCCGCATGTACGAACTTGCCGACGCCTTCGTCGCCCTGCCCGGCGGCTTCGGCACCATGGACGAGATGTTCGAGATGCTGACCTGGGCGCAGCTGGGCCTGCACCGCTACCCCTGCGCCTTCCTGGACGTGCGCGGCTACTACACGCACCTGCGCGCCATGATGGACCACATGGTCGGCGAGCGCTTCGTGCGCCCGGAGCAGCGCGAGGACGTCTGGTTCGGCCCCGACATGGGCGGGCTGTTCGACTGGATGGCCGGCTACGAGGGCCGCTACCTGCCCAAATGGGTGGATGATCGCAGCATCGACGCATGACCCAGGCAGGAGGCAAGGCATGAACCCGAACACCCCGTTCCGCGCCCTGCGCATCCACAGCGACGAGGCCGGCTACCGCAGCGGCATCGAAACCATGGATGCCGATGCGCTCACGCCGGGCGAAGTGCTGGTCGAGGTCGCGTACTCCTCGGTCAACTACAAGGACGCCCTGGCCGGCACCGGCAAGGGCAGGATACTGCGCCGGTTCCCGTTGAACGGCGGCATCGACCTGGCCGGCCGCGTGGTCGCCTCGACCGACCCGACCTTCAAGGAAGGCGACCCCGTGCTGTGCACCGGCAGCGGTCTGTCCGAGACGCGCGACGGCGGCTATGCCCGGTACGCGCGGCTCGATGCGCGCTGGACGATCCGCTTGCCCGAGGGGCTGTCCCTGCGCGAAAGCATGATCCTGGGCACCGCCGGCTTCACTGCGGCCCTGGCGCTCGCGCGCATGCAGGACAACCGCCAGAGCCCGGACCTGGGGCCGATCGCCATCACCGGCGCCAGCGGTGGCGTGGGCCAGCTTGCGATCGACATCTTCAGCCGCGCCGGCTACGAGGTGCACGCGATCAGCGGCAAGACCGACCATTTCGACGTGCTGCGTAGCCTGGGCGCCAGTGAATGCATCGACCGCCGCCAGCTCGCCTTCAGCGGCAAGCCGATGGATTCGGCTCGCTTCGGCGGCGCGCTGGACAACGTCGGCGGACCGATGCTGGCCGGGCTGCTGCCGCTCATCGCGCCCTACGGCAACGTGGCCATCTGCGGCAACGCCGGCGGAATCGCCTTCGACGGCACCGTCATGCCTTTCATCATCCGCGGCGTGAGCCTGCTGGGCATCGCCTCCGCCGGTACCGAACGCGACCTGCGCGAGTCCATCTGGCAGCACCTGGCCGACGACTGGAAGCCCCGCCACCTGGACCGCATCGCCACCCGCGAGGTGACGCTGGAAGCATTGCCGGAGGTTTTCGGACACATGCTTGCCGGCGAATCCTTCGGCCGCACCCTGGTGCGCATCGGCGGTAGCTGAGGCCCACGCCACGCTTGGAAGCGCCCCGCGCGCGGCATAGAATCCACGACAACTACTAGGGAACCCCCAAACCTCATGGCACGAATCCTGATCGTCGACGATTCCCCGTCGCAGCTGCTGGGCCTCAAGCGCATCGTCGAGAAGCTCGGCCATGAGGCGCTGACCGCGGAAGACGGTGCCGCCGGCGTGGAGGTGGCCCGTCGCGAGCGTCCGGACCTGATCCTGATGGACGTGGTCATGCCCAACCTCAATGGTTTCCAGGCCACCCGCACGATCAGCAAGGACCCCGATACCGCCCACATCCCCGTGGTGCTGGTCACGACCAAGGATCAGGAAACCGATCGCGTATGGGGCATGCGCCAGGGCGCCAAGGCCTACGTGACCAAGCCGATCAAGGAAGACGAACTGGTCGCCACGATCAAGCCGCTGCTGCCGGCCTGAAGCGCTTTCGAGCCCTCCCTCCCCCTGCGGGAGAGCGAGCCAGAACTACCCCAAGCCCCGTATCTTCGGCGCTCGCTTTCCGAGCCACCTGGCGGCATGCCCTTCAGAGGCATCAAGCCCGCGGGTCGTAGCCCGCGAACTGCTTGTGCAACGCCTCGTAAGCTTCCCGCTGGGCCTCGCTTTCGGCAGCCGGCGCGCGGATGGAGAGTTCCACCAGCTGGTCCCCGGCCGGGCTGCCCGGCAAACCGCGACCCTTCAGTCGCAGCTTGCGGCCGGACTGCGAGCCGGCCGGGATACGCAGGTCCACGGTACCGGCCAGGGTCGGCACCGGCACCGTGGCGCCCAGCGCGGCCTCCCATGGCGCCAGCGCCAGCACGTGCAGGACGTTGCGGCCGTCCAGCCGAAAGCGCGCATCGTCGCGAATCGTCACCTCCAGCAGCAGGTCGCCCGCCGGACCTCCGGCCGCGCCGGCCTGGCCCTGGCCGGCGAGCCGGATCACCTGGCCGGGCTGGATGCCGGCGGGGATCTTCACCTCAAGCACGCGCTCCTGCCCGCTGCCCTGCAGCGCCAGCCGCGTGCGGCCGCCGTCGAAGGCCGTCTGCAGGTCGATCTGCACCTGCGCCTGCACGTCGCGGCCCCGTCGCGGCCGCGGCTGTCCGCGGGAACCGCGGGGACCGCCACCGGCGTGGCCGAACAGGCTTTCGAAGAAATCGCTGAAATCCCCGTCCCCGACGTCGCCGAAATCGAAGCCGCCGCCCTGCCCCCATCCCGGCGGCGGGCGGAACTGCTCGCCGCCGCGGTAGCCGCCCGCGCGCAACTGGTCGTAGGCGCGACGCTTCTCGGGGTCGCGCAACGCCTCGTTGGCTTCGTTGATGGCCTTGAAACGCTCCTCCGCCCCGGCTTCCTTGTTCTTGTCCGGATGGTATTGCCGCGCCAGCTTGCGGTAGGCCGCCTTGATCTCGGCCTCGCTGGCGTCGGGTTTCACCCCGAGGATGTCGTAATAGTCTTTGAATTCCACTGCCCTTCCTCGGCAAGACTGCACAGGCAGGCGGTCCGCCGCGGAGGTGCTCCGCGAGCGGCCGCCAGTGACACGTTAGGGCTTGTGCTTCAGTGATTGACGGACGACGGGCCGTTGCCGCCCGTGCCGTGGTCGGTGGAAATCGAGATGCGCCGCGGCGTGGTCTCCGCCCGCTTCGGGATCACGATCTCCAGCACGCCGTGGCGGCCCACTGCGGTGATGCCCTCCGGATCGGCGCTGTCAGGCAGCGCGAAACGGCGATGGAAGGTGCCATGCGCACGCTCGATGCGGGTGAACCGACCGTTCTGCTCCTGGTTCTGCACGGTGCGTTCGCCCTTGATGGTCAGGATGCCCTTTTCCATGCTCACTTCGATGTTTGCCGGGTCCACGCCGGGGACGTCCACGAAGATCACGAAGCGCTTGTCTTCCTCCTTGATGTCGACGCGCGGCGCCCACTGGCTGGTCACCACGTTGGAGCCGTCGGCCTCTTCCTGCTGGAAGAAACGGTCGAAGGCATGGCGGATTTCCTCGGGGAATGCGCTGGCGGCGTTCCACATCGGGTTGCGGTTCGAACTCATGGGCGGGTCCTCCTCCAAAGGGTCACGGCGTTGCGCCGCTTGCCACAGAAGTAGGTGCGCGCGGCGCCGATTCAAGGCGACAGCGGCCCAGGCCGGGTTTAGGATGCCTGCCCCACCCGCAAGGACGGATCCGCATGAGCATCCAGATCGGCCAGCCCCTACCTGACGTCGAAGTGACCGTGATCGAAGACGGCGCACCAGCCCGCCGCCAGTCCACCGCCAGCCTGTTCGCCCATGCCCGGGTCGTGCTGTTCGCCGTTCCCGGCGCCTTCACGCCAACCTGTTCGGACCACCATCTGCCGGGCTACGTGCAGCATTACCGGACGTTCCGGGAGCATGGCATCGAAGTGATCGGCATGGCCGTGAACGACGCCTACGTGATGCAGGCCTGGGCGGCCGTGCAGCAGGTGCCCGCCGGGCTGAAGCTGCTGGCCGACGGCAACGCCAGTTTCACCAGCGCGCTGGGCCTGCAGTTCGACGGCACCGCCTACGGCATGGGGCTGCGCGCACGCCGCTTCGCCTTGTATGCAGAGGACGGCGTGGTACGCCAGTTGCACGTGGAGGCGCCGGGTGAATTCCGCGTTTCCACCGCCGAAGCCATGCTGCAGGCGCTCGGTGTAGAGGCCCGCCCTACGGCCGGTTGAAGCCAGGCACCACCCGGTACGCCGGCCCTGGCGCGGCCGGGCCGGCGGGGAGTTACGATCGGCGCCGCAATGCCGAGAAGCAAGTCCTGCCACGTCAACCGATCGCGAAGGAGGCCGCTGCCATGCGCTACGTACTGTTCGACAAGGTCAGCAACGAGGTGATCCTGCTCGCCCGGATCCTGCTGATGGTCCTGTTCGTGCTGTTCGGCTGGAACAAGCTGACCGACTTCTCGGGAACCGTCGGCTACATGGCAGGCGCGGGTCTGCCGGTGCCCACCCTGGCGGCGGTGGTGGTCGTTATCATGGAGTTCTTCGTCGGCCTGGCGATCGCGCTCGGCTTCTGCACGAGGCCGCTGGCCCTGCTGCTCGCCCTGTACACGCTCGGCACGGCGTTGATCGGGCACCACTACTGGACGATGGCCGGTGCAGACCGCATGGCCAACATAATCAATTTCTACAAGAACATCGCGATCATCGGCGGCCTGCTGCTGTTGTGCGTCACCGGCCCGGGACGCTATTCGATCGACCGGCGCTAGGCGGCGGAAGCGCCAGCGGCCGGCAGGCCAAACCCAAAAAGAAAGCCCCGGACCAGCCGGGGCTTTCTTCGTTGCGTCAGGCTTCTTCCGTTCCGTCCTGGGCCGGCACAGGGCCTTCCGGAGCGGCTCCGTCGGCCGGCTCGGCGTCCTCGCCGTTGCCCTCCTCGGCATCCAGCCGCACTACGCTGACCAGGTTCTCGTCGGCCGGCAGGCGGATCAGGGTGACGCCCTGGGTATTGCGACCCAGCTGCGAGATCTCCCCGACGCGGGTACGCACCAGCGTGCCCTGGTTGGAAATCAGCATCAGCTCGTGTGCCTCGGTAACCTGCACCGCGGCAACCAGCGCGCCATTGCGTTCGGAGCACTGGATGCCGATCACGCCCTGGGTGCCACGGCCCTTCTTGGTGAACTCTTCCAGTGGCGTGCGCTTGCCGTAGCCGCGCTCGGTGGCGGTGAGGATGTCGCCCTCGGCCGCCACGATCAGCGAGACCACTTCGGCACCCTCGGCCAGGCGCATGCCACGCACGCCGGTGGCGGTGCGTCCCATCGAACGGACGGTGTTCTCGTCGAAGCGATTGACCTTGCCGTTGGAGGCGAACAGCAGGATGTCGCTGTTGCCGTTGGTGATGGCCACGTCCACCAGCGCGTCACCCTCATCGAGGTTGATCGCGATCTTGCCGCGTTGCAGCTGGAAGGCGAACTCGGTGAGCGGCGTCTTCTTCACGGTGCCGCACTTGGTGGCGAAGAACACATAGCAATCCGGGCTGTACTCGCGGATCGGCAGCACCGCCTGCACCTTCTCGCCCTCGCCCAGCGGCAGCAGGTTGACCATCGGCTTGCCGCGTGCGCCCGGGCCGGCCTCGGGCATCTGGTAGACCTTGAGCCAGTAGACGCGGCCGGTGCTGGTGAAGGTCAGCAGCGTGTCGTGCGTATTGACCACCCAAAGCTGCTCGACGAAATCCTCGTCCTTCAGCGCCGAGGCGGAACGGCCCTTGCCGCCGCGCTTCTGCGCGCGGTAGGTGCTGGCCGGCTGGCGCTTGACGTAGCCGGTGTGCGACAGCGTGACGACCATGTCCTCCGGCGCGATCAGGTCGAGGACGTTCAAGTCCTCCTGCGAATGCTGGATCTCGGTGCGGCGCGCGTCGCCGTACTCGGCCTTGATGAACTCCAGTTCCTCGCGGATGACCTTGAGCAGCACTTCGGGATTCTCGAGGATCTCGATCAGCCCGCGGATCGTCTCGAGGATCTGCCGGTACTCGTCGGAAAGCTTTTCCTGCTCCAGCCCGGTCAGGCGGTGCAGGCGCATGGCCAGGATCTCCTGCGCCTGCACGTCGGACAGCTGGTAGCCGTCCGATTTCAGGCCATCGCGCGGATCCATGTCCTCCGGCCGCGAAGCTTCCGCCCCGGCGGCGGCCAGCAGCGTGCCGACCATGCCCGGCTGCCACTTGCGTGCGAGCATGCGCTCGCGCGCCTCGGCGGGCGAGGCGGAGCTGCGGATCAGCTCGATCATCTCGTCGATGTTGGCCAGCGCGACGGTCAGGCCTTCCAGGATGTGGGCGCGGGCGCGCGCCTTGCGCAGCTCGAAGATGGTGCGGCGGGTCACCACCTCGCGGCGGTGGCGGATGAACGCCTCGAGGATTTCCTTGAGGTTGAGCAGCCGCGGCTGGCCGTCCAGCAACGCCACCATGTTGATGCCGAAGGTCACCTGCAGCTGCGTCTGCAGGAACAGATTGTTGAGCACCACGTCGGCCATCGCGTCGCGGCGCACTTCGATCACGATGCGCATGCCGTCCTTGTCGGACTCGTCGCGCAGTTCGCTGATGCCCTCGATCTTCTTTTCCTTCACCAGCTCGGCGATCTTCTCGATCAACCGCGCCTTGTTCACCTGGTAGGGCAACTCGTGGACCAGGATGGTCTCGCGGCCGTTCGCCTCGGTCTCGATCTCGGTGCGCGCACGCACCAGGATGCGGCCGCGGCCGGTGCGGTAGGCCTCGACGATCCCGGCGGCGCCGTTGATGATGCCGGCGGTCGGGAAGTCCGGGCCGGGGATGTACTGCATCAGCTCGTCGACCGAGAGCGACGGCTCGTCGATCAGCGCGATGGTGCCGGCGATCACCTCGTTGAGGTTGTGCGGCGGCACGTTGGTGGCCATGCCGACAGCGATGCCCGCCGAGCCGTTGATCAGCAGATTCGGCACGCGCGTGGGCAGGACCAGCGGTTCCTGCTCGGATTCGTCGTAGTTCGGGCCGAAGTCGACCGTTTCCTTGTCGATGTCGGCGAGCAGCTCGTGCGTGAGGCGCGACATGCGCACCTCGGTGTAACGCATCGCCGCGGCGTTGTCGCCATCGACCGAACCGAAGTTGCCCTGGCCGTCGACCAGCATGTAGCGCAGCGAGAACGGTTGGGCCATGCGCACGATGGCGTCATAGACCGACGCGTCGCCGTGCGGGTGGTATTTACCGATCACGTCACCGACCACGCGGGCCGATTTCTTGTAGGGCTTGTTCCAGGCGTTGCCCAGTTCGTTCATCGCGAACAGCACGCGGCGATGCACGGGCTTCAAACCGTCGCGCACGTCAGGAAGGGCGCGTCCCACGATCACGCTCATGGCGTAATCGAGGTAGCTCTGGCGCATCTCGTCTTCGATGTTGACGCGGATGACTTCTTTGGCGAGTTCTGCCATCAATCGGCTTCCCAGTCGGCTTCCATGGAAACAAAAGGGCCGCGCAGCCCGCGCTTCGTGCGCGCGGTTGCGCGGCCCTCAAGCAATCGTGAAATTGTATCACGAACGCCTGGCAAAAGCCCGGTTTTTAATCTTTTAAATCAGCAACTTACACGACACGTTTTGGGCGCCGGAAAAGCACCCCGCGGGCCGTCGAAAAATTGACCAGCGCGGCGGCCGCCGACCCCGCCGCCGCCGCCAGCGCCGGCCACCGGTACAGCGATGGAAACGACAGCAAGAGGACGACGTAGAGGGCGTAATTGACCAGCGCGCCGACGCCCATCAGGCCCAGCCAGTGCAGCCATTCGGTCAATGGCGAACGGCCGCTGGCGCGGTCGGCGAAGGTGCGGTGGCGGTTCCACGCCCAGGTCGCGGTGGCGGCGAGCAGAAACGAAAGCACCCGCGCCACGTACGGATTCCAGTGCGCCCATGCGACCAGCGCCTGCACGGTGCCGGCATCCACCAGCAGGCCGATGGCGCCGCCGATGGCGAACAGACCGGCCTGACGACCGAGCCTCATCGGCCGAACATGGCCTGCATGGCGGCCATGCCGGGCCGCTCGATCACGCCGCGCTCGGTCACGATGGCGTCGATCAGTTCCGAAGGCGTGACGTCGAACACCGGGTTCCATGCTTGCGCGCCTTCCACCACCGTGCGGCGGCCGCCGGTGGACAGCAGCTCGTCGGCGTGACGCAATTCGATCTCGATCGCCTCGCCGTCGGGCGTGGCCATGTCCACCGTCGATGACGGCGCCACCACCATGAACCTCACCCCATGGTGGCGCGCGGCGATGGCGAGCTGGTAGGTGCCGATCTTGTTGGCGGTGTCGCCGTTGGCGGCGATGCGGTCGGCGCCGACGATCACCCACTGTACCCTGCCCGAGCGCATCAGGTGCGCTGCGGCCGAATCGGCGATCAGGTGCGCCGGAATGCGATCGCGCACCAGCTCGTACATGGTCAGCCGAGCGCCCTGCTGCCAGGGTCGCGTCTCGCCGGCGAACACCTCGCCGATGCGCCCGGCGGCGACGCCGGCGCGGATCACGCCCAGCGCGGTGCCGTAGCCGGCGGTCGCCAGCGAACCGGTGTTGCAGTGGGTGAGCACGCCCGAACCTGGCGCGATCAGTGCGGCACCGAGCTCGCCCATGCGGCGATTGGCGGCAAGGTCCTCGTCCTGGATCGCTTGCGCCTCGCGCTCCAGCGCGGCGGCGTCGGCGCCCATGGCGATGCGCGCCTTCATGCGGTCCAGCGCCCACATCAGGTTCACCGCGGTCGGCCGGGCCGCGCGCAACGTCGCCAATACGTCATCCAGCGATGCACGCTGCTGCGCCGCCAGCACCACGCCCCAGGCGGCGGCGATGCCGATGGCCGGCGCGCCGCGCACGGCCAGGTCGCGGATCGCCTGGGTCACCTGTCCGGCGTCGCGACACTCGATCCAGCGCTCCTCGCCCGGCAGCAGGCGCTGGTCGAGCAGGCACAGGCGGTCGCCGCGCCACTGCACCGCGCGGATGGTGTCGTGCTCGCGGAGGGATTCAGTGGAGGCGTTCATGGGGAGCGGATGAGGGGAAGATCGGAAAGCCTAGCACGCGGCCATGCACGCGCTGGCGCAGGGTGGACTTCGCTCTGGATGGGGCGCGACGAGGTGCGGCCCGGCCAACGGTCAGTCGTGTTCGCGCAGCCAGCGGTGGATCGCCGGCGGCACTTCGCTCTGCGCGCGGCCGGAGACGTAGATGCCGATGTGGCCGCCCTTGAAGGCCAGCTCGGTGTAGTCGTCGCTGCCTACGTGCAGGCCCAGTGCCCGCGAGGCGTCGGACGGCACGAGGTGGTCCTGCTCGGCGTAGATGTTGAGCACGGGCTGGCTGATCGTGCCCAGATCGACCGGGCGGCCGCCGATGGTGAGGCCGCCCTTGACCAGCTTGTTGGCCTGGAAGAAATCCTTGACGAACTCGCGAAAGGCCTCGCCGGCCTGGTCGGGCGAATCGAAGATCCAACGCTCCATGCGCAGGAAATTTTCCAGCTCGCGTGGGTTGTCCAGGATCTCGACCAGGTTCACGTACTTCTGCTGCAGCAGCCGCACAGGCTTGAGTGTGAGGTAGACCCAGTTCATCAGCGCCGCGGGGATGTTGCCCAGCGTGTCGACGAACAGGTCCACGTCCAGGTCGCGCGCCCAGTGCGAGAGCATGTTGTCCGGCGTGTGGTAATCCACCGGCGTGACCATGGTGACGAGGTTGCGCACCTTGTCCCCATGCAGCGCCGTGTAGCACAGCGAGAACGCGCCACCCTGGCAGATGCCGAGCAGGTCGATGGCGTCCACGCCGGCCTGCGCGCGCACGGCATCCACGCAGCGGTCGAGGTAGCCGTCAATGTAGTCCTCCAGCGTGAGCCAGCGGTCCGCGCCGTCGGGATAGCCCCAGTCGATCAGGTACACGTCCTCGCCCTGCGCGAGCAGGTTGCGCACCAGCGAGCGGTCGCTCTGCAGGTCGGTCATCCAGACCGTGTTGACCAGCGCGTAGACGATCAGCAACGGGGTCCTGGCGGTCGGTGCGCGCTCGCCGCGCATGCGCCAGAGGGTGAGCTTGTCTTCGCGATAGACGAGTTCGCGCGGCGTGCCGGCGTAGTCGGGCTCGGACACGCTGCGCAGGCTGGCGGTGCCCGCCGCCAGCTTGCGTTGGAAGGTGGTGACTTCCTCGAGGATGCGGGCGGGGTCCAACGGCCACGGGGTCTTCATGACGATCCTCAGCGCGGCTTGCGCGACGTGCGGCGGGAGGCGGCCTTGGCGACAGACTTGGCCCGGGTGCCACGGGCGGGCTTGGCGACAGACTTGGCCTGGGTGCCATGGGCGGGCTTGGCGGACGCCTGCCGTTTGGGCGTCTTTACGGCCTTTCCGTCGACCTGTGATGGGGCAGCCGTGCTGGGCGCCTGCATGCGCCGCAACTCGCGGCGCAGTTCCTGCACCCGCTGCCCGAGCGTGGCGACCTCGCTGCGCGTAGGCAACCCGGCCTCGCGACACCACTGCTCCATCTGTTGCTGCTGCAGCTGGCGCACACGCATCTGGGTGTTGCCCTGTGCCGCGTAGGCTTCGCGGAACTCGTCCGACAGCGCGATCTCCGCGTAGGCCTCTTCCACCGCATCGACCCACAGGTCGTACACGGCCTTGAGCGACGCGACCTGGAAGCCGGGCTCGGCCAGCTTGCGCTGCATCCGCTCGGCGCCCTGCGCCTGTGCGCGGGCGAGCAGCTCGTGGTAGCGCGCGCTCGCCTGCTGATGGTCCAGCAGCGCGCGCATGAGCGCCTGCTGCTGGGCTTGCTGCTCGCGGTTGTGGCCGAAAGCCGGCGTATCGAGCATCCCGCGCAGGGCGTCCAAGCCGAGCGGCGGCATGCCTGTGCCCGGAAGGGTCCAGTTGCCGAACGGCGCGACCGGCGATGCGACCGGCCCGCCCTGCCCGGTCATCGCGGCGGCGGCCTGCTGCATCCAGTCGAAATAGCCCTTGAGGCCATCCATGCCGGGCATCGGTGCAGCGGCGGCGGGTGCGGCGGCAGGGCCGGCCCAGGGGCGGCTCCAGGCATCCCATACCTGGCGGCCCAGGGCTTCGAAGTCGGCGGCGGGATTCGGCGAGGTCACGGGCATGCCTTGCTGGGGATCGGTGGGATCGTAGCAAAACCCGTATGACGGAAGGTTTCGGTTCGCCCCAGCCGCAGCTTCGCGGCCCCAAAAAAAACGGGCCAGCGGCCCGTTTTTTGAATCGGACCGGGGCGCTTATCGCGATCCCGGCCCCTTGCACCGGCCTTTTCCCGAAGGGGAGAAAAGCGTCGGAGTGTTAGCTGTTGGCGGCTTCGTCTTCGGCCACGGCCTTCATGGACAGGCGGATGCGGCCCTGCTTGTCCACTTCCAGCACCTTCACCTTGACGATGTCGCCTTCCTTGAGCTTGTCGGAGACCTTCTCCACGCGCTCGGAGGAGATCTGCGAGACGTGCACCAGGCCGTCCTTGCCCGGCATGATGGTCACGAACGCGCCGAAGTCCATCAGCTTGGCGACCTTGCCCTCGTAGATGCGGCCCGGCTCGACGTCGGAGACGATCTGCTCGATGCGCTTCTTGGCCTCGTCGGCCGCCAGGCGGTTGACCGAGGCGATGATGACGGTGCCGTCGTCGCTGATATCGATCGTCGTGCCGGTCTCCTCGGTGATCGAGCGGATCGTGGCGCCGCCCTTGCCGATGACCTCGCGGATCTTGTCCGGATGGATCTTGATGGTGAGCAGGCGCGGGGCGTACTCGCTCATCTCCGAACGCGGCGTGCTGATGACCTTGGCCATCTCGCCCAGGATGTGCAGACGGCCGCGCTTGGCCTGGGCCAGCGCCACCTTCATGATCTCCTCGGTGATGCCGTCGATCTTGATGTCCATCTGCAGCGCGGAAATGCCCTCGGCGCTACCGGCCACCTTGAAGTCCATGTCGCCGAGGTGGTCCTCGTCGCCCAGGATGTCCGAAAGCACGACAAAGTCGTCGCCTTCCTTGACCAGGCCCATGGCGATGCCGGCCACCGGCGCCTTCAGCGGCACGCCGGCGTCCATCATGGCCAGCGAGGAACCGCAGACCGAGGCCATCGAGGAGGAGCCGTTGGACTCGGTGATCTCCGAGACCACGCGCAGCACGTAGGGGAATTCCTCGATGCTGGGCTTGACCGCCTGCACGCCGCGCTTGGCGAGACGGCCGTGGCCGATCTCGCGGCGCTTGGGCGCGCCGAAGCGGCCGGCCTCGCCCACCGAGAACGGCGGGAAGTTGTAATGGAACAGGAACGGATCCTTCGACTCGCCTTCCGGCGCATCGATGATCTGCGCGTCGCGGGTGGTGCCCAGCGTGGTCACGACCAGCGCCTGCGTTTCGCCGCGGGTGAACAGCGCCGAGCCGTGGGTGCGCGGCAGCACGCCCACGCGTACGGTGATCGGGCGCACGTCGTCGAGCTGGCGGCCGTCGATGCGCACCTTGGTCTTGAGCACGCTGTCGCGCATGGTGCGGTACTCGAGCTCGCCGAATTCCTTGGCCAGCTCGGCGGACGACCAGGCGTTGGCTTCGGCCTGTGGCTTGAGGGCCTCGAGCGCGTCGGCCTTGATCGCGGCGATCGCGTCGCGGCGCTGCAGCTTGTCGCGGATCTGGAAGGCTTCCTCCAGCTTGCTGCCGACTTCGCCCTTGAGCGCGGCGACCAGCGACTCGTTGCGCGCCGGCGCCTGCCAGCCCGAGGACGGGCGGGCCGCTTCGGTGGCCAGCTCGGCGATCGCGTTGATGGCGACCTGCATGTGCTTGTGGCCGAACATCACCGCGCCGAGCATGACGTCCTCGGACAGCAGCTTGGCTTCGGATTCCACCATCAGCACCGCGCCGGAGGTGCCGGCGACGACCAGGTCGAGATCGGAGGTCTTCAGCTCGGTGGCCGACGGGTTCAGCAGGTACTGGCCGTTGGCGTAGCCGACGCGGGCGGCGCCGATCGGGCCCTTGAACGGGATGCCGGCGAGGCTGAGCGCCGCGGAGGCGCCGATCATCGCCGGGATGTCGCCGTCGATTTCCGGGTTCAGCGAGACGACCTGTGCGATGACCTGCACTTCGTTCTTGTAGTCCTCGGGGAACAGCGGACGGACCGGGCGGTCGATCAGGCGCGAGGTCAGCGTTTCCTTCTCGGTCGGGCGGCCTTCGCGCTTGAAGAAGCCGCCCGGGATGCGACCGGCGGAGTAGAACTTCTCGACGTAGTCGACGGTGAGCGGGAAGAAGTCCTGCCCCTCGCGCGGCTTGGCCGCGGCCACGGCGGTGACCAGCACCACGGTGCCGCCCATGCTGACCATGACCGCACCGGATGCCTGGCGGGCGATTTCGCCCGTCTCCAGTGTGACTTCGTGATTACCGTACTGGAATGACTTGGTTACTTTCGCCACGTTAGGTCTCCTCGAAAGATTAACGGCGGAGGCCGAGACGTTCGATCAGGCTCTGGTAACGAGCCAGGTCGCGGTCCTTCAGGTAGGCGAGCAGGCTCTTGCGGCGGTTGACCAGTTGCAGCAGGCCACGGCGCGAGTGGTGATCCTGCTTGTGTTCCTTGAAGTGGCCAGTCAGGTGCTCGATGCGGGCCGACAGCAGGGCCACCTGCACCTCCGGCGAACCGGTGTCGTTCGGCACGCGGCCGTAGTCAGCAATGATCTTGCTGGTCTGTTCTGCGGTAAGGGACATGGGTATCTCTTCCTTCAAAATGCGGATGCGGAACTTGTGCAACCTCACCGCGCGATGAGGTTGCACAAGCTCCGCTGGTTGGATGTAAAGCTCTGGAACAAGCTCGCTATTGTAGCGAGGGCGGGCGCTTGGCAACAAGAGCGTTAAATGGCGCCATTTGGCGCTCGCTGCCGCCGAGCCCATCTCCGTGTTCGCGGGGAAGGGCTCGGATGCGGGGCTGAGATGCTCCGCAAGGAGTCGAGAGGCGGGGTTCAGGGGCTTGGCAGATTGAACCCGCGGACGATGCGGACCCGGCCGGCCGGGTCCGGCTCGACCAGCGCCAGCAGCCGGCCGTCAGGCGCGAAGGCGGCGCTGGGGCCCTCCTCCAGGGAGCCGGGCCAGGGAATCTGCTGGCCCTGGGCGACCGCGAGCGCCTGGGATGGGTCCAGCCTCAGCGTCGGCAGGTCGGCCAGCCCGGCGGAAAGCGGCAGCAGCAAAGCATCGAGCGCAGCCTCGCCCTGCCCCGCCGCCTGCTCCAGTTCGGCAAGCGTGACCATCGCCGGTTCGCGGAACGGTTCGACCCAGAGCCGGCGCAGCGAGGTCAGGTGGGCGCCGCAACCCAAGCGTTCGCCCAGATCGACCGCCAGGCTGCGGATATAGGTGCCCGAGCCGCATTCGACCAGCAGACGCAGGCGGTCGCCTTCGTGCGCGAGCAGCTCGAGGCGATGGATGTCCACCTCGCGCGGCGGCACGTCGACAGCCTCGCCGCGCCGGGCCTTTACATACAGCGGTTCGCCGCCCTGTTTGAGCGCCGAGTACACGGGCGGCACCTGCACGATGCGGCCGCGCAGCGAGGCCAGCGCCTGTTCGAGCGCCGCCTCGTCGAGTGCAGGCACGGGCCGCTGCTCGACCAGGTCGCCCTCCAGGTCTGCCGTGGTGGTGGTGACGCCCAGCCGGCACTCGGCGAGATACGCCTTGCGCGACCCCAGCAGCGTGCCGGCGATCTTGGTTGCTTCGCCGAAACACAGCGGCAGCAGGCCGGTGGCCAGCGGATCGAGCGCACCCGTGTGCCCGCCCTTGGCTGCGCGCAGCAATCGGCGCGTGGCCTGAAGGGCCTGGTTGGAGCTCATGCCCAACGGCTTGTCGAGCAGCAGGATGCCGTGCAGGTCGCGCGAGGGGGCGCAGCCGCGACCCGAGCCCCGGAGCTTACGGCTCGCCTTCGCCATCGCTCGCCGGCTGGATGTCGCCCGAGTCGCGCAGCAGGCGCTCGATGCGCTCGCTCTTGTCGACCGAGTCGTCGTACTTGAAGCGCAGCTCCGGCACGCGCCGCAGGCGCATGCCGCGCGAGAGCGTGCGGCGGAACTCCACGCCCAGTTCGTTGAGGGCCTTGACCGCTTCCTTGGCACGCTCCGGTTGCAGCGCGGTCACCCACACGGTGGCCCAGTCGAGGTCGCGGGTGACCTCCACGTCGGACACGCTCACCGAGGGCAGCGCGTGGTCGCGCACGGCGGCGTGCACCAGCAGGCCGAGTTCACGGCGGAGCTCGGCGCCTACGCGGTCGGTACGTTTGAAGTCGCGTGAGGGCATGGGGGCTCCAATCAAATGGCGTTGCCGCCGCATCAGCGGCGGCTTCTTGTCGCCTCTCCTTCCGGGGAGAGGATGGGCGAGGGGCGGGGCTCGCCTCGTGCCCGCCCGACCTGAGGCCGGACAGGCCCCTCACCCCGGCCCTCTCCCCCTGATCTCATCGGAGCCGGGGAGAAGGAGCAAAGCGCCGAGTTACAGCGTGCGGGCAACCTCGATGCGCTCGAAGCATTCGATCTGGTCGCCGACCTTGACGTCGTTGTACTGCTTCACGGCGATACCGCATTCCATGCCGTTGCGCACCTCGTCGACCAGGTCCTTGAAGCGGCGAAGCGATTCGAGCTCGCCCTGGAAGGCCACCGTGTTGTCGCGCAGCACGCGGATCGGCTTGTTCCGCTTGACCGTGCCTTCGGTGACCATGCAGCCGGCCACCGCGCCGAACTTGGAGCTGCGGAAGACCTCGCGCACCTGCGCGATGCCGATGATCTCCTCGCGCACTTCCACGCCCAGCAGGCCCGAAGCCGCCTGTTTCACCTGATCGATGACGTCGTAGATGATCGAGAAGTAGCGCACGTCCAGGCCGGCGGTGTCGATCACCTTGCGTGCCGAAGCGTCGGCGCGCACGTTGAAGCCGATGATCAGCGCCTTCGACGCCGCCGCGAGCGTCGCGTCGGACTCGGTGATGCCACCGACGCCGGCCGCGATCACGTTGACCTTCACGTTCTCGTTGCCGATCTGGCTGAGCGAGTCGCGCAGCGCCTGCACCGAACCCTGCACGTCGGCCTTGACCAGGATGTTGAGCGTCTGCTGCTCGGCGCCCTGGCCCATCTGCGCCATGATGTCCTCGAGGCGGTTGGCCTTGCTGACCATCCGCGTCTCGCGACGCTTCTGCTGGCGCTCGGCGGCGACTTCGCGCGCCAGGCGCTCGTCGGCGACCACCACGAAGTCGTCGCCCGCCTCCGGCACGCCGGAAAGGCCGAGCACCTGGACCGGGATCGAGGGGCCGGCTTCCTGCACGGTCTTGCCGTTCTCGTCGACCAGCGCGCGCATGCGGCCGTATTCCACGCCACAGACCACGAAGTCGCCGCGCTTCAACGTACCCTGCTGCACCAGCACGGTGGCGACCGGGCCGCGGCCCTTGTCCAGGCTGGACTCGATCACCACACCGGTGGCCGGGCCGTCGAACACGGCAGTCAACTCCATCACCTCGGCCTGCACCGAGATTGCGTCGAGCAGATCGTCGACGCCCATGCCGGTCTTGGCCGAGACGGGCACGAACGGCGTATCGCCACCCCACTCTTCCGGGATGACCTCGAGGTTGCCCAGGCCCTGCTTGACGTGGTCCGGGTTGGCGTCGGACTTGTCCATCTTGTTGAGCGCCACGATCAGCGGCACCTTGGCGGCGCGCGCATGCTGCACGGCCTCGGCCGTCTGCGGCATCACGCCGTCGTCGGCGGCGACCACCAGCACCACGATGTCGGTGGACTGCGCGCCGCGGGCGCGCATCGCGGTGAACGCGGCATGGCCCGGGGTGTCGAGGAAGGTGATCACGCCCTTGGGCGTGTCCACGTGGTACGCGCCGATGTGCTGCGTGATGCCGCCCGCCTCGCCCGCCGCGACCTTGGTGCGGCGGATGTAGTCCAGCAGCGAGGTCTTGCCGTGGTCGACGTGGCCCATGATGGTGACCACCGGCGGTCGCGTGGACCTCTCGCCCTCGAGCTCGGCGTTCTGGGTGTGCGCGGCCAGCGCGGCCTCGGCGTTGTTCTCGCTCGCCTCGACCGGCGTGTGGCCCAGCTCCTCGACCACCAGCGTAGCGGTATCGCGGTCGATGGTCTGGTTGATGGTGGCCATCACGCCCATCTTGAAGAGCGCCTTGACCACCTCGGAGCCCTTGACCGCCATCTTCTGCGCCAGGTCGGCGACCAGGTTGGCCTCACCGATCACCACCTCGCGCACGACGGGCGCGGTGGGACGGGAGAAGCCATGCGCGCCGGCCGCGGCACCGGAACCGCCGCGGGCCGCTTCACGACCGCCCTTGCCGGGCTTGCCGCGCTTGCTTGAACGGCGCGCGCGATCGGCATCGGACAGATGCAGCTCGCCGCCGGCGAAGCGCTTGCCGCCCGGGCCTTCGTCGCGGTCGCGGCCATGGCGCGCCTTGGCGCCACCG
The DNA here is from genome assembly GCF_035943815.1 of Frateuria sp. GTDB lineage: Bacteria > Pseudomonadota > Gammaproteobacteria > Xanthomonadales > Rhodanobacteraceae > Frateuria_A. The sequence continues at coordinate 41,779 of NZ_DASZBU010000013.1, read as the reverse complement.
CGGGTATCGGAGGGCGCCGGCGCGGGGGCCGGCGCGGGCGCCGGCGCCGCGACGACGACCTTCTTCTCGCGCTTACGCGGCTCATGGATGCGCGGCACGATCATGCCGAACGAACTGTGGTCGGTGCCGGAGGGCGCGGGCGGCACGGGGGCCGCCGCCGTGGCCTTGGCAGCCACGGCCGCCGGTACTTCGGCGACCGCTTCCTGCGTGGACGCCTCCGTGGCGGCCATCGCCTCGGCGGGCTGCTCGAGAGCTGCCTGCTCGGTCTGGCGCCTGGCTTCCTCGGCCTGGCGCTGTTCTTCCAGCGCACGCTGCTGCGCCTCCTGCTGGCGGCGCTGCTCGGCCTCCAGGCGCTCGCGCTCCTCGTGCTCGCGCTGCTGCTGCGACTCGGCCAGCTTGCGCACGGCCTCCTCGCGCTCCGGCTCGGCGCTCGCTTCCTCGGCGATCACGCTGCGCTTTACGTAGGTGCGCTTGGCGCGCACTTCCACGTTGACTGTCTTGGCGCTGCTGGCCGCGCCGCGGCCGCCGGGTGTGGCGACCTTCAGCTCGCTGACCTTGCGGCGCTTGAGAGTGATCTGGCGCGGCGTACTGTCGTCCGCCTCGGGAGCGGCCTCGCCCTTGCCATGGGTACGGCGCAGGAAGCCCAGCAGTTTCACCTTCTCGGTGCTGCTGATGACCTGCTCCGGATCGGAGAAATTCATGCCTGCCTCACCCAGCTGCCCCAGCAGCTTGGTGACCGGCATGCCCAGCACCTGGGCGAGTTGTTTGATCGTTACATCCGACATCGTGTTCTTTCTCCGCCGTTCCCGCGCTTATCGTCCGTGCGGCCCCAAGCCGGCACGTCCACCTCCATCCCTGGCGGAAGCCCCGCATGAGGCTTCCTCGGCGCGCCCATCCGAAGGCGCCGCCGTCCGCGGTTAGCCGCCCTTCTCCAGTCGCTCGATCATCGGTGCGCGGGCCGCCATGATCAACGCGGCGGCGCGCTCCTCGTCCATGCCTTCGATGTCGATCAGGTCGTCGACGGCGAGGTCGGCCAAGTCGTCCACCGTACCGATTTCGCGTGCAGCCAGCGCATAGGCCGTGGCCTCGTCCATGCCCGGCAGGCCGAGCAGCTCCTCGGACGGCTCGGCGATGCCCTCTTCCACCGCCAGCGCCTCGGTCAGCAGTGCGTCGCGGGCGCGCGCACGCAGCTCCTCGACGATGTCCTCGTCGAAGCCCTCGACCGCCAACAGCTCGGCGCTGGGCACGTAGGCGATTTCCTCGACGCTGGAGAAGCCTTCCTGCACCAGGATGTTGGCGATCTCTTCGTCCACTTCCAGCTTGTCCATGAACAACTGGCGCGCGGCCTGCTGCTCGGCTTCGCTCTTGGCGGTGACCTGGTCCTGGGTCATCACGTTGAGCTGCCAGCCGGTGAGCTTGCTGGCCAGGCGCACGTTCTGGCCGCCGCGGCCGATGGCCTGGGACAGCTTGTCCTCGGCCACCGCGATGTCCATCGAGTGCTTTTCCTCGTCCATGATGATGGACTGCACCTCGGCCGGCGCCATCGCGTTGATGACGTACTGCGCCTGATTCTCGTGCCAAAGGATGATGTCCACGCGCTCGCCGTTGAGCTCGTTGGACACCGCCTGCACGCGCGAGCCGCGCATGCCGATGCACGCGCCGATCGGGTCGGTGCGGGTGTCGTGCGCGAGCACGGCGATCTTGGCGCGGTCGCCCGGATCACGGGCGCAGCCCTTGATCTCGACCAGGCCCTGGCCGACTTCCGGCACCTCGAGCTTGAACAGCTCCATCATGAATTCCGGCGCCGCACGCGAGACGAACAGCTGCGGGCCGCGAACTTCCGAACGGACCTCGTAGAGGTAGCCGCGCACGCGGTCTCCGACGCGGGCCGATTCGCGCGGAATGGTCTTGTCGCGCGGAATGAAAGCTTCGGCGTTGGAACCCAGGTCCAGGTAGACGTTGCCACGCTCAACACGCTTGACGATGCCGGTGATCAGCTCGCCCACGCGGTCCTTGTAGGCATCGACCACCTGCTGGCGCTCGGCCTCGCGCACGCGCTGCACGATCACCTGCTTGGCCGCCTGCGCCGCGATGCGACCAAACTCGGCGTTCTCGATCTGCTGCTCGATGTAATCGCCCACCTGCGCGTCTTCGCGCTCGTCCACCGCGTCCATCAGGCGCAGCTGGTGGAACGGGGACTCCATCTCGCCGTCGTCGGCGATGACCTCCCAGCGGCGGAAGGTCTCGTAGTCGCCGCTGTGGCGATCGATCGCCACGCGGATGTCCGGGTCCTCGTCCGGATAGCGCTTCTTGGCGGCCGAAGCGAGCGCGGCTTCCATCGCCTCGAAGATCACCTCGCGCGGCACGCCCTTCTCGTTGGCGACCGCATCGACGACCAGCAACAGTTCTTTGCTCATTGCAGGAACTCCGCGGGCCTCCATCCGGAAGCCCAATGTTAAATTGTCGCGTTCGTCCTGAACGCAGAACCGTGGAACGCGGCCCAAGGAAGGCCGCACTGATTATTTCTTCTTGCCCGGTTGCTTGCCGGGCTTGGGCTGCGGCACGTAGCCGAGCGCGGCCCAGTCCGGCACCACCCGCGCGCTCTCGACCGCGTCATGGTCGAATTCGAACGTCTTGCCTTCCGCTTCGAAATTGAGCCGCATGCCGTCCACCGCGACCAGCTTGCCGCGCAGGCGGCGGCGGCCGTCGATCGGCGCCTTCAGCAGCACCTTTACCTCCTGCCCCACCACCCGGACGAACTGTTCCGCGGTGAACAGCGGACGGTCGATGCCTGGCGAGGAAACCTCCAGCACGTAGTGGCCCGGGATCGGATCCTCCACATCCAGCAGCGCCGAGAGCTCGCGGCTGGCGGCCTCGCAATCGTCCAGGGTGACCTCGCGCCCCTCGGCGTGGTCGAGCACGTCCAGGTAGACGCGCAGGGTACTCTGCCCCTGCGACGGGGAAAACTCCACGCCGATGCATTCCAGGCCAAGATCCGCCAGGACGTCGGAGAAGCGTTGTGCGAGTGCCTGCGTGTCCATAGTCGTCGTTTGCGTGGTTCCAGAAACAAAAAATGGGCGCAACGGCCCATTCCCTTACCCCGACGATGTGCCGACTCGTCCAGGCTCTTCCCGGCGGCGCGTCGGACACCTTGGCGGCCGTCGCACCACGACGCATCCTTGCGCCCAACAAAAAAGCCTCACGAGGAGGCTTTCTTGTTCTAAGAAAGATCTGGTAGCGGGGGCAGGATTCGAACCTGCGACCTTCGGGTTATGAGCCCGACGAGCTGCCAGACTGCTCCACCCCGCATCAGAGTCCGCAAACTATAGCGGCATGGCCGATTTCTTGCAAGCTTTTTGAAACGATTCTTCATCCATTTGCCCCGCCACGTCCGGAGCGAATGCCGTTCCGTCAGCCCGCGAACGCCTCGCGGCACCACCCCAGCAACGGGCCCCAGTACAGGCCCAGCGCCAGCAGCACCAACGCGTTGAGCGAGAGCATGGTGCGCAGGAATCCGTCCGCCTGCGGACGGATCTCCACACCCTCGGCCGGCTTATCGAAATACATCACCTTGACCACCCGCAGGTAGTAGTACAGGCCGATGATCGCGAAGACGATACCTACGATGGCCAGCCACATCATTCCGGCATGGATGGCCGCCTGCAGCACCAGCAGCTTGGCGAAGAAGCCGAACATCGGCGGCACGCCGGCCAGCGAGAACATCGCCAGCATCATCAGGAAGGCCATCCACGGCGAGCGCTGGTTGAGACCCCTGAAGTCGTCGATCTCTTCGCATTCGAAGCCGGCACGCGCCAGCGCCAGGATCACGCCGAAGGCCGCGGTGCTCATCAGCGCGTAGCTGATCGCGTAGAACATCGCCGACGAGTAGCCCTCGGGACCGGCGTTGACCAGGCCCAGCAGCAGGTAGCCCATGTGCGAGATGGTCGAGTAGGCGAGCAGGCGCTTGAGGTTGGTCTGCACGATGGCGACCAGGTTGCCGATCGCCAGCGAAGCCACCGCAAGCACGGCGAGCATCATCTGCCACTGCCCCGCCATGCCACCCATGCCCGACTCGAGCAGGCGGTAGGCCATGCCGAAGGCGGCCAGCTTCGAGGTGGAACCGACAAAGATCGTGACCGCGGTCGGCGCACCCTGGTAAACGTCCGGGATCCACATGTGGAACGGTGCCACGCCGAGCTTGAAGCTGATGCCGACGATCATGAAGATCAGGCCGAACACCAGCAGGTGGTCGAGGCCGGCGTGGGCCACCGCGCCGTGCAGCTGCGCCAGCGCCAGCGTGCCGGTGGCGCCGTAGACCATCGACATGCCGTACAGCAGCATGCCCGAGGACAGCGCGCCGAGCACGAAGTACTTGATCGCCGCTTCGGACGACAGCGGGGAATCGCGGTTGAGCGCGACCAGGCCGTACGAGCACAGCGTCAGCAGTTCGAGGCCCAGGTAGATCATCACAAGGTTGCCCGCCGACACCAGCAGCATCGCGCCGATGGTGGCGAAGATCATCAATGTGTAGAACTCGCCCTGGAACAGCTTGCGGTCGGCCAGATACGGCCGCGAGAACACGAAGATCAGCGCGGTGCACAGCAGGATGAACACCTTGAGGATCTCCGCGACCCGGTCGCGGACGAACATGCCGTCGAAGGCGGTCACCGGCGTGTCGGGCTGGTCGGCGACCACCAGATAGATGCCCACCACCAGCACCAGGATCGAGATCCAGTGCAGGACGGTGCGCTGCTCGGGCTTCATCCAGGCGTCCAGCAGCAACAGCAGGCACGCCGCCGCCACCAGGTAGAACTCCGGCAGCATGATCAGAATGTCGTTGAAAGTCGGCATGGGCGTGTGATTCCGCTTAGATCTTGTGAACGGCGAGCTGCTGCACCAGCTGGGACACCGAGGCGTCCATCAGGTGGATCAGCGGCTGCGGCCAGATGCCCAGCGCCAGCACGGCGGCGGCGAAGGCGATCAGCACGAACGCCTCGCGGCCGTTGATCTCCTCCATCTCGCGCACGTGCGGGTTGGTGATGTCGCCCCACAGCACGCGCTTGACCATCCACAGCGTGTAGGCGGCGCCGATGATCAGGGTGAAGGCGGCGAACAGCGCGATCCACGGGTTGGCGGCGAAGCTCGCCAGCACCACCATGAACTCGCCGACGAAACCGCTGGTGCCCGGCAGGCCGGAGTTGGCCATGGCGAACAGCACGTAGAAGAAGCCGAACCAGGGCATCACGTTAATGACGCCGCCGTAGTCCTTGATCAGGCGCGTGTGCATGCGGTCGTACATGACGCCGATGCAGGTGAACATCGCGCCGGAGACGAAACCGTGCGAAATCATCTGAACCATGGCGCCCTGCATGCCGAGCTTGGCCGCATCCAGGTTGCCGCTGCCGCGCACCAGCATGAAGGCGATGAAGATGCCCAGCGTGACGAAGCCCATGTGCGCCACGGACGAGTACGCCACCAGCTTCTTCATGTCCTCCTGCACCAGCGCCACGTAGCCGATGTAGACGATCGCCACCAGGCTGAGCACGATCACCAGCCAGGCGTAATGGGCGCCCGCGTCCGGCGTGATCGGCAGGATGAAGCGCAGGAAGCCGTAGGTGCCCACCTTCAGCATCACCGCCGCCAGCACCACCGAGCCGCCGGTCGGCGCCTCCACGTGGGCATCCGGCAGCCAGGTGTGCACCGGCACCATCGGCACCTTGATCGCGAAGGCGAGCAGGAAGGCGAAGAACAGCCAGCTCTGCTCCTTCAAGGTCAGCGGCAGCGCCGCCAACGCGTGCAGGTCGAAGGTGCCGGCCTTCAGGTACAGGTAGATCAGGCCGATCAGCATGAAGATCGAGCCGAAGAATGTGTAGATGAAGAACTTCAGGGTGGCGTACACACGCCGCGGACCACCCCAGACGCCGATCAGGATGAACATCGGGATCAGCATCGCCTCGAAGAACACGTAGAACAGCAAGGCGTCAGTGGCGCAGAACACGCCGATCATCAGGCCCTCGAGCACCAGCATCGCGGCCATGTACTGGTGCGGCTTGTCCTGGATCACCTGCCACGCGCCGGCGATCACCAGGATGCCGACGAAGGTCGTGAGCAGGATCAGGGCGATGGAAATGCCGTCTACCGCCAGGCCGTAGTGCACGCCGAGCGACGCGATCCAAATATGGCTTTCGGTGAGCTGCATGGTGCCGTCGACGGCGTTGTAGGCCGGCAGCAGGTACAGGCTGGCCACGAAGGTCAGCACCGCCACCAGCAGCGAGATCCAGCGGGCCAGGTTCGGGCGCGCGGAGCCGGCCAGCAGCACCGGGATCGCGCCGACGATGGGTAGCCAGATCAGCAGGCTGAGCAAGTGATTGAACATGGAGCGCGCTTCCTTATTGCCCGATCAGCCCGGACCCGAAGACCCAGAACCCGCCCAGCAGCAGGATCAGGCCGAGAATCATCGCGAAGGCATAGTGGTAGAGATAGCCCGACTGCAGGCGGCGCACGCCGGCGGCGATGCGCTGCACCAGGGCGGCGGAGCCATTGACCATGGCGCCGTCGATCACCGCGGCGTCGCCGGCCTTCCAGAACAGCCGGCCCAGCCTCACGCCGCCACGGGCGAAGATCGCGAAGTAGACGTCGTCGACCCAGTACTTGCGGTCCAGCACCGTCCACAGCGGCTTGAGCGCGTTCTTGATGCGGCCGGCCATGGCCGGGTTGAACAGGTAGATGTAGGTGCTGATCACGAAGGCGAGCACCACCAGCGCGAACGGCCAGCTCAGCAGGCCATGCAGCGCCATCGCGGCGGCGCCATGGAACTCGCCGCCCAGCTCGCCGAGCACGTTGTTGGCTTCCTCCACGTGTATCGCCTTGCCGAACCAGTTGCCGAACAGCATCGGGCCGATGGTGAAGAAGCCCACCAGCAGCGAAGGAATCGCCAGCAGGATCAGCGGCAGGGTCACCACCCAGGGCGACTCCTGCGGCGCGTGCTCCAGTTCGCCCGGTTTGTGGCCATGGTGCGGATCGTCCGAATGCACGTGGTGCTCGCCGCCGTGGACCTCGTGCGCGTCGTGGTCGTGCGCGTCGTGGTGGGCGGCATGCGCGTCATGCGCGTGGCCGTGATGGCCGACCACCACGAAGCGTTCCTTGCCGTGGAAGGTCAGGTACATCTGGCGGAAGGTGTACAACGCGGTGACGAAGGCGCCGGCCAGCACGCAGACGTAGGCGTAGCCCGCGCCCCAGCGATGCGACTGGCCCACTGCTTCGATGATCGCGTCCTTGGAGTAGAAGCCCGAGGTGAACGGGATCGCCACCAGCGCCAGCGAGCCGATCCACATGGTGATCCAAGTGATCGGCATGTACTTGCGCAGGCCGCCCATGTAGCGCATGTCCTGCTCGTGGTGCATGGCGATGATGACCGAGCCCGCGCCCAGGAACAGCAGCGCCTTGAAGAAGGCGTGGGTCATCAGGTGGAACACCGCGCCGGCGTAGGCGGACACGCCCAGTGCCACCGTCATGTAGCCGAGCTGCGAAAGTGTGGAGTACGCCACCACGCGCTTGATGTCGTTCTGGACGATACCGATCAACCCGGTGAACAGCGCGCCGGTGGCGCCGATCACCATCACGAAGCTCAGCGCGCCGGAAGACAGCTCGAAGATCGGCGACATGCGCGCGACCATGAAGATGCCCGCGGTCACCATGGTTGCCGCGTGGATCAGCGCGGAGATCGGCGTCGGGCCTTCCATCGAGTCGGGCAGCCACACGTGCAGCGGCACCTGGGCGGACTTGCCCATGGCGCCGATGAACAGCAGCACGCAGATCACCGTGGCCGCATCCCAGTGCATGTTCGCGGTCAGCGCCAGCGTCTTGCCGGCCAGGCTGGGCGCGCCGGCGAAGGCGGTGGCGTAGTCCAGCGTGCCGAGGAAATACAGCACCGCGGCGATGCCCAGCAGGAAGCCGAAGTCGCCCACGCGGTTGACCAGGAAGGCTTTCAGGTTGGCGAAGATCGCCGTCGGGCGCTTGTACCAGAAGCCGATCAGCAGGTAGGACACCAGGCCCACGCCTTCCCAGCCGAAGAACAGCTGCATGAAGTTGTTGCTCATCACGAGCATCAACATCGCGAAGGTGAACAGCGAGATATAGCTGAAGAAGCGCTGGTAACCGGGGTCGTCGGCCATGTAACCGATGGTGTAGACGTGCACCAGCAGCGACACGAAGGTCACCACCACCATCATCATGGCGGTGAGGCGGTCGACCAGGAAGCCGACGCTGACGTGCAGGCGGCCAATCTCGAACCAGGTGTAGATGTCCTGGTTGTAGGACGGGGCGCCACCGGCAGTGATCTGGTACAGCACGTAGAACGACAGCGCGCAGGAGACAGCCAGGCCAAGGATGGTCACGCTGTGCGCGCCGGCGCGGCCGATCTGCTTGCCGAGGAAACCGGCGAGCAGGCAGCCGGCCAGCGGAGCGAGCGCGATGATCAGCAGGATGGTTGTGGACAGTTGCATCGGCTCAGCCCTTCATCGAGTCGATTTCGGCGACGTTGACCGTGCTGCGGTTGCGGAACAGCAGCACCAGGATCGCCAGGCCGATCGCGGATTCGGCGGCCGCGACGGTGAGGATGAAGAACACGAACACCTGGCCGGCCACGTCGCCATGGAAGCGCGAGAAGGCCACGAAGTTCATGTTCACCGCGAGCAGCATCAGCTCGATCGCCATCAGCAGCACGATCACGTTCTTGCGGTTGATGAACAGGCCGGCCACGGCGATGCAGAACAGCACCGCGCCCAGCACGATGAAGTGCGACAGCGTGATCATTGGCGTGGCTCCTGCGAAGCGGTCGACTCGTCGGGGCGCGAAGGCGCCATCTTGACCACGCGGATGCGGTCGCGCGCCTGCACGCGCACCTGCTCGCTGGCCGACTCGTGGCGCTTGTCGCCGCGATGGCGCAGGGTCAGCGCCACGGCCACCACCACGCCCACGGTGAGGATCAGCGCAGCGATCTCGAACGGCAGCAGGTACTGCGTGTAGAGCGCCTGGCCCAGCCACGCGGTATTGGACAGGCCCGCGACAGTGGCCGGATCAGCACCCATCACCTGCCCGTGCATCACGCGCACGCCGATCAGCGCCAGCATTTCCGCCAGCATGACCAGGGCCACGACGACGCCCACCGGCAGGTAGCGGATGAAGCCCTCGCGAACGTGCTCCTGCTTGATGTCCAGCATCATCACCACGAACAGGAACAGCACCATCACGGCGCCGACATAGACGACGATCAGCGCGATGGCGAGGAATTCCGCTTCGGCCAGCAGCCAGATGCAGGCAGTGCTGAAGAAGGTCAGCACCAGCGAGAGCACCGCGTGTACCGAGTTCTTCAGCGTGATCACCGCCAGCGCGGCGGCCACGGTGACGGCGGCGAAGCCGTAGAAGCAGACGAGTTGGAACAGGTTGGTATCGATCATGTCGGTGCCCTTAGCGGAACGCCGCGTCTTGCGCGCGGGCCGCGGCGATTTCCGGCTCGAAGCGGTCGCCGATGGCGAGCAGTTGCGCCTTGCTCACCACGTTCTGGCCGCGCTGTTCGAAGTGGTACTCCATCACCGAGGTCTCGACGATCGAGTCGACCGGGCAACTTTCCTCGCAGAAGCCGCAGAAGATGCACTTGAACAGGTCGATGTCGTAGCGCGTGGTGCGGCGCTGTCCGTCGCTCTCGCGCGGGGCCGAGTCGATGGTGATCGCCAGCGCCGGGCAGACCGCCTCGCACAGCTTGCACGCGATGCAGCGTTCCTCGCCGTTGGCGTAGCGGCGCAGCGCATGCAGGCCGCGGAAACGGTTCGAGCGCGGGATGTGCTCCATCGGGAAGCGCACCGTGTATTTGGGCTTGAACATGTAGCGCAAGGTCAGCGCCATGCCCTGGAGCAGCTCGATGAGCAGCAGGCTCTTGAAGTAGTTGGTAATGCGGTTCATGGATGCCTTATGCCCCCGTGCCGACCAGGACCCAGCCGAAATACTTCATGCAGCCGGCCACCAGCACCCACACGATCGTGATGGGAATGAACACCTTCCAGCCCAGCCGCATGATCTGGTCGTAGCGGTAACGCGGGAACGTCGCGCGGAACCACAGGAACAGGAAGGACATCAGGAAGGCCTTGATCAGCAGCCAGACGAAGCCGCCGGTCCAGATCCAGTTGATCCAGCCGGGAGCGTCTGCATGGATCCAGCCCTGCAGCGGGCTCAACCAGCCGCCCAGGAAGAAGATCGAGGCGAGGAAGCTCACCAGGATCATGTTGGCGTACTCGGCCAGGAAGAAGATGGCGAAGGCCGAGCCGGAATATTCCACGTGGAAGCCGGCGACGATCTCCGATTCGCCTTCGGCCACGTCGAACGGAGCGCGGTTGGTCTCCGCCACGCCCGACACGAAGTAGACGACGAACACCGGCAGCAGCGGCAGCCAGAACCAGTCGAACAGGCCCTTGCCACCGGCCTGCGCGTGCACGATGTCGGTCAGGTTGAGCGAGCCGGCCAGCACCAGCACGCAGACCAGCGACAGGCCCATGGCGAGCTCGTAGGAGATCACCTGCGCGGCCGAGCGCATGGCGCCGAGCAGCGCATAGCGCGAGTTGGACGCCCAGCCCGCCAGGATGATGCCGTACACGCCCAGCGAGGTCATCGCCAACAGGTAGAGCAGGCCGGCATTGACGTTGGCCAGCACCATTTTCTCGCCAAAGGGCACCACCGCCCAGGCGGCGAACGCCGGCACCAGCGCCAGCAGCGGCGCCAGGTAGTAGAGGACGCGATTGGCGCTGGAAGGAAGGATCACCTCCTTGATCAGCAGCTTCACCACGTCGGCGAAGGCCTGCAGCATGCCGAAGGGGCCAATCTTGTTCGGCCCCATGCGCACGTGCATCCAGCCGATGACCTTGCGCTCCCAGTACACGAACATGGCCACCGCCAGGATCAGCGGCACCGCGATGCACAGGATGTACAGGACCGGCAGCCCCACTTGATGGATGAGTTGATCCAGCATCGTGTTACGCCTTGCTCAGGGTAAGGGCGGCGCCGTAAGGCGGCAGCGTGGCAGTCAGGTCGTGCGCGGCCTCGATCCATGCGGCGCCATCGGGCACGGCCGCATCGACCACCACCGGCAGCGGCGAGTCGCCGACGCGCACCTCCGCGCCGGCGGCAAGGCCGTGGCGCATCGCCTCGTTCGCGTTCAGGCGCACGGCCGGCGCGCGGTTGATCGGGTGGGCGTTGAGCGCCGCGGACCGACGCACTACCGCATCGCTGCGGTAGATCGGCCAGGTCGCCAGGCGCACCAGGCCGTCCGCTGCACGCTGGCGCGAGGCCAGCGTGCCGGCCTGCGCCGGCAGCGGACGCTCGGCGATGCCGGAACGCAGGCCGGCCAGGTCGTCGAACTCGAAGCCGGCCAGTTGCAGCATGCCGCCGAGCGCGCGCAGCACCTTCCAGCCCGCACGCGCCTCGCCGGGCGCCTTGGCGCCGGCCAGGATCGTCTGCGCCAGCCCATCCACGTTGACCAGCGTGCCGTCGATCTCCGGCACCAGCGCGATCGGCAGGATCACACTGGCCACCTCGCGCAACGCGGGGCTGGCGTAGGCGCTGAACGCCACCACCACCTGCGCGGCACGCAGCGCGGCCATCGTCCTGGCGCCGTCGGCGAAGTCGTGCGGCGGCTCGACGCCGTAGAGCACGTAACCCTTGCGCTGTTGCGCGAGCATCGCCTGCGCGTCCAGGCCGCCGTTGCCCGGCAGCAGACCGCCCTGCCCCAGCCCCAGCGCATTGGCGCCCACCGGCAGTTCGTTGTAGCCGGCGCCGGTGGCCTGCGCGATGAAGCGCGCGATGGCGCGCAGCCACGACGCCTGCGGATGCGTGGCCGCCGCCTCGCCCAGGATGACCACGGCCTTGCCAGCCTTGAGCACCGCGATCGCGTCACGGTCGCCCTGGTCGCTCTGCGCGCTGCTGATGGCGTCGGCCAGCATGTCGGGCGCGGTGGCGCCGTCGCCGACCGCGGCCTTGGCCAGCGCGAGCAGCGCGTCGACCAGCGCCGCCGGCGACACGATGGCTTCGCCGGCCAGCGCGTAGTTGAAGCCGAAGCGCGCCGGGTTGACCGCGTACACCTTGGCGCCGCGCTTGACCGCCTGGTGCAGGCGGTGGTTGAGCAACGGCATTTCGTAGCGCAGGTCCGAGCCCACCAGCAGCGCGCCCTTGACCTGGCTCACCTCGGCGACGGGAACCTCGAAGCGGATCGCGACCGGGCGATCGGACAGGTCCAACTGGCGCAAGCGATGGTCGACATGCGCGCTACCCAGGCCGCGGGCCAGGCGCAGCAGCAGGTCGCCTTCCTCGTTGGTGGTGGCGGGCGAGGCCAGAATGCCGAGCTCGCTGCCGGGCACCGACTTCAGCGCCTCCGTGGCGACGGAAAGCGCGTCTTCCCAACTGGCGCTCTGCCACTGCCCGTTGCGCTTGATTTCAGGCGCATGCAGGCGGTCGGCGGCGTACAGGCCTTCGTGGCTGAAACGGTCACGGTCCGACAGCCAGCACTCGTTGATCGCCTCGTTGTCTCGCGGCACGGTGCGCAGCACCTCGCCGCGGCGCGTGTGCAGCCACAGGTTGGAACCCAGCGCATCGTGGTAGCCGATCGAGGGACGCGCAATCAGCTCCCAGGCGCGCGCCTTGAACTGGAACGGCTTGTTGGTCAGCGCGCCGACCGGGCAGACGTCGATGATGTTGCCGGAAAGCTCCGTTTCCACCGTCTTTCCGATATACGTGCCGATCTGCAGGTTCTCGCCGCGGTTCATGCCGCCGAGCTCGTAGGTGCCGGCGATCTCGCTGGTGAAACGCACGCAACGCGTGCACTGGATGCAGCGGGTCATCTCGGTGGCGACCAACGGACCGATGTTTTCATCGGCGATGGTGCGCTTGCGCTCGGTGTAGCGCGACACGCTGCGGCCATAGCCCAGGGCCACGTCCTGCAGCTCGCACTCGCCACCCTGGTCGCAGATCGGGCAGTCCAGCGGATGGTTGATCAGGAGGAACTCCATCACGTCTTTCTGGAACTTCAGCGCCTTGTCCGAGCGCGTCATCACCTTCATGCCCTCGGCCACCGGGGTGGCGCAGGCCGGCTGCGGCTTGGGCATCAGCTTGCCGCCCATCTCCACGTCGACCAGGCACATGCGGCAGTTGGCGGCGATGGGGAGCTTGCGGTGGTAGCAGAAACGCGGAATGGCGACGCCGATGGAATCGGCGGCCTCGATGATCATGGCGCCCTTGCGGATCTGCGTGGGCTTGCCGTCGACCTCGATGTTGACCAGGTCGGGGGCGGTAGTGGTCGGCTGCGCGCTCATCAGGCGGCGACTCCCTGGTTTGAAGCAGCAAGCTTGTCGTCGGTCATCGAGCGGCCGTTGCGCACGAAGTATTCGAATTCGTTCCAGAAGTGGTGCAGGAAGCCCTGCACCGGCCATGCGGCGGCCTCGCCGAAGGCACAGATGGTGTGGCCCTCGATCTGGCCGGCCACTGCCTTCAGGCGATGCAGGTCGTCCTCGGTGCCCTTGCCTTCCACGATGCGGCTCAGCACGCGGTACATCCAGCCGGTGCCTTCGCGGCAGGGCGTGCACTGGCCGCAGGATTCGGCCATGTAGAAGCGCGCGATGCGGTGGCAGGCGCGCACCATGCAGGTGGTCTCGTCCATCACGATGACGGCGCCCGACCCCAGGCCCGAGCCGGCCTTCATCAGGCTGTCGTAGTCCATGGTGCACTCGAGCATGGCCGATGCCGGCAGCACCTTCATCGAGGAGCCGCCCGGGATCACCGCCTTGAGCTGCTTGCCGTTGCGCACGCCGCCGGCCATCGCCAGCAGGTCCTTGAACGGGGTGCCAAGGCGGATCTCGAAATTGCCCGGGTTGTTGACGTGGCCGGAGACCGAGAAGATCTTCGGGCCGCCGTTGTTGGGCTTGCCGAGGTTCAGGAACCAGTCCGCGCCGTTGCGCAGGATCGCCGGCACCGAGGCGTAGGTCTCGGTGTTGTTGATCGTGGTCGGCTTGCCGTACAGGCCGAAGTTGGCCGGGAACGGCGGCTTGAAGCGCGGCTGGCCCTTCTTGCCTTCCAGCGACTCCATCAACGCGGTTTCCTCGCCGCAGATGTAGGCGCCGGCGCCGAGCGCCGTGTAGATGTCCACGTCGATACCCGAGCCCTGCACGTTCTTGCCCAGCAGCCCCGCCGCGTAGGCTTCCTTCAGCGCGGCCTCGAAGTGCTCGTACGGCTCGTGGTGGAACTCGCCGCGCAGGTAGTTGTAGGCCACGGTCGAGCCGGTGCAGTAGCAGGCGATCGCCAGGCCCTCGATAACCGCGTGCGGGTTGTAGCGCAGGATGTCGCGGTCCTTGGCGGTGCCGGGCTCGGACTCGTCCGAATTGCAGAGGATGTACTTCTGCATCGTGCCCTTGGGCATGAAGGACCACTTCAGGCCCGTGGGGAAGCCGGCGCCGCCGCGGCCGCGCAGGCTGGACTTCTTCACTTCCTCCACGAGCGCGGCCGGATCGGGCTTCTCGGCCAGGATCTTGCGCCACGCCTTGTAGCCGTCGACCTTCTCGTAGCTGTCCATCGACCACGGCGTGTCGAAGTGCAGCGTGGTGTAGACGACCTGGTGGTCTTGCGGTGCGGGTCCGACCGGACCGTTGCTGCTAGCCATGCCTCACTCCAGACCGTCGAGAATTTGGTCGAGCTTCTCGGTCGTGAGCCGCTCGTGGTAATGCCCGTTCACCGTCATCGCCGGCGCGTACACGCAGGCGGCGATGCACTCCTCTTCCTTCTTCAGGTACACGCGCCCGTCCGGCGTGCTTTCGCCGAGCTTGATGCCGAGCCTGCTCTCGCAGTGGCGCACCAGGTCCTCGGCGCCGTTGAGCCAGCACGAGATGTTGGTGCAGATCGCCACGTTGTTGCGGCCGACCGGCTTGGTTTCGAGCATCGAGTAGAAGCTCGCCACCTCGTAGCCCCACACTGCGGGCAGGTCCAGGTAACGGGTCACCGCAACGATCAGCTCGTCGGTGAGGAAGCCGCCGTTCTGCTCCTGCGCTGCGAACAGCGCCTGGATCAGCGCCGAGCGCTTGCGGTCCGGCGGGAACTTGGCGACCCACAGGTCGATGTGGTGGCGGGTGTGCTCGTTCAGCACGACGAGCGGATCGACGTGCTTGACCTGCTCGTAATTTCCGGTGGCCTTCATGGGAATCTCCGTGGTGCCGGCTTAGCGGTCGACTTCGCCGAACACCAGGTCATAGGTACCGATCATCGCCACCACGTCGGCCAGCATGTGGCCCCTGACGGTGGCATCCATCGACGAGAGGTGGGCGAAGCCCGGCGCACGCAGGTGTACGCGGAAGGGCTTGTTGGCGCCGTCGGAAACCAGGTAGCAGCCGAACTCGCCCTTGGGCGCCTCGACCGCGCAGTAGGTCTCGCCGGCGGGCACGCCGTAGCCCTCGGTGAACAGCTTGAAGTGGTGGATGAGCGCTTCCATGCTCTCCTTCATCTCGGCGCGCGAGGGCGGCGAGACCTTGAAGTTCTTCACCATGACCGGGCCGGGGTTGGCGCGCAGCCAGTCCACGCATTGCTTGATGATGCGGTTGGACTGGCGCATCTCTTCCACGCGCACCAGGTAGCGGTCGTAGCAGTCGCCGTTGACGCCCACCGGGATGTCGAAATCCATCTCGGCGTACTTGGCGTAGGGCTGCTTCTTGCGCAGGTCCCACTCCACGCCCGAGCCGCGGATCATCGCGCCGGTCATGCCCCAGGCCTTGGCCATCTCCGGGCTGATCACGCCGATGCCGACGGTGCGCTGCTTCCAGATGCGGTTGTTGGTGAGCAGGTCTTCGTACTCGTCCACGCGGGACGGGAAGATGCGCGTGAACTCCTCTATGAAGTCCAGCATCGAGCCTTCGCGCGCGCTGTTGATCCGCTTCAGGTCCGCGCCCTTGTGCCAGGGCGATTCCTTGTACTGCGGCATGCGGTCGGGCAGGTCGCGGTAGACGCCGCCCGGACGGTAATAGGTCGCGTGCATGCGCGCGCCCGAGACCGCCTCGTAGACATCCATCAGTTCCTCGCGCTCGCGGAACGCGTACAGGAACACCGCCATCGCGCCCAGATCGAGCGCGTTGGAGCCGATCCACATCAGGTGGTTCAGGATGCGGGTGATCTCATCGAACATCGTGCGGATGTACTGCGCGCGCTCCGGCGCCTCGATCCCCAGCAGGGTCTCGATCGCGCGCACGTAGGCGTGCTCGTTGCACATCATCGACACGTAGTCGAGGCGATCCATGTAGCCGATCGACTGGTTGAACGGCTTGGACTCGGCCAGCTTCTCGGTGCCGCGGTGGAGCAGGCCCACGTGCGGGTCGGCACGCACCACGGTCTCGCCGTCCATCTCCAGCACCAGGCGCAGCACGCCATGCGCGGCCGGATGCTGCGGGCCGAAGTTCATCGTGTAGTTGCGGATTTCTTGCACGTCAGTTGCTCCGCCAGTCGTCTGCGGCCTCGGCCCTGGCCTGGATGAGGTCGGCGTCGTCGCGGATCACGCGCGGCACCAGCACGCGCGGCTCGATCGTCACCGGCTGGTAGACCACGCGCTGCTGCTCGGCGTCGTAGCGCACCTCCACGTTGCCGATCAGCGGGAAGTCCTTGCGGAACGGATGGCCGACGAAGCCGTAGTCGGTGAGGATGCGGCGCAGGTCCGGATGGCCGTCGAACAGGATGCCGTAGAGGTCGAAGGTCTCGCGCTCGAACCAGTTGGCGACCGGCCAGATGCCGGTGAGCGAGGGCACCATCGGCAGCGCGTCGTCCTGGCAGAACACGCGCAGGCGAAGTCGCCGGTTGTGACTGATCGAAAGCAGGTGCACGACCACCGCGAAACGGCGCGGCATGTCGGCATCGCGCGGACGCTCGGCCCAGTTGAAGCGGCCCATCGCCTGCCCTTCGACGCCACGGGAAAAGCCGGTGGCGGTGACGGTCTCGGTGGCCCACTCGTCCTGGCCGTAGCCGAGGTAGTCGACGCCACAGACGTCGATCAGCTGCTCGAAGCGGAACTCCGGCTCGTCGCGCAGCGCGGCGGCGACGCTGAGCAGGTCGGTGGCAGCCAGTTCGGCGGTCGTCTCGCCGCCGCGCGCGGGCAGCAGCGTGAGGGTGTCGCCGAACCGCGCCGCGAGACGGGCGGCCAGCGAGGTGTTTTGCGTATCGGTCATGGCTCGTGCCTTAGCCGCGGGCGATGGTGCTGGTGCGGCGGATCTTCTTCTGCAACTGCAGGATGCCGTGGATCAGCGCCTCGGCCGTGGGCGGGCAGCCGGGCACGTAGATGTCCACCGGCACGATGCGGTCGCAGCCGCGCACCACCGAGTACGAGTAGTGGTAGTAGCCGCCGCCGTTGGCGCAGCTGCCCATGGAGATCACCCACTTCGGATCGGGCATCTGGTCGTACACGCGGCGCAGTGCCGGCGCCATCTTGTTGACCAGAGTGCCGGCCACGATCATCACGTCGGACTGGCGCGGGCTCGGGCGGAAGATCACGCCGTAGCGGTCCAGGTCCAGGCGCGCGGCACCGGCGTGCATCATCTCTACCGCGCAGCAGGCCAGGCCGAAGGTCATCGGCCACATCGAGCCGGTACGGGCCCAGTTCATCAGCGCGTCGATCGAGGTGGTGGCGAAGCCGCGCTGCACGACCGGGTTGTCCTCGGCCGGGCGCAGGATGTCGTCGACCAGGTTCAGCGGCTCCGGGTTGTGCATCACCCGGTCGATGGAAGACAGCATTCCCATTAGATCAGTCCCATTCCAGTGCACCTTTCTTCCACACGTAGGCGAACCCGACCACCAGCAGCAGCAGGAACAGCGCCATCTCGATCAGCGCGACGATGCCGATGCGCTGGAACACCACTGCCCAAGGGAACAGGAAGGCGATTTCCAGGTCGAAGATGATGAAAAGGATCGCCAGCAGGTAATAGCGCACATCGAAACGCATGCGCGCATCCTCGAACGCCTCGAAGCCGCACTCGTAAGCGGCCAGCTTGATCGCCTCGGGACGGCGCGGGCCGGCGAGCATGCCGATGGCCAGGAGCACTACCCCCAAGCCGGTGGCGACGCCGATGAACAGCAGGATGGGCCAGTATTGAGCGAGCACGGTGCAACGTACCTCCGCGCCTTTGGGGCGCATCAGTGACCGCGGGTAACGGTCCGGCAGGTTCCAGTTCGGCAGGCCGCACGCGGCAAGGGCTGTCCGGCCACGATCGCACGCGTGGGGGCCGCGAGCGTCCGATTTCCACGAATTCCGTTCGTGTAACCGCCGCATTGTATCAGCGGGTGCGGGGACAACGCCAAGGGTTGCGAACACGACAGGCAATGCGGTTGCCTGCCTTGCGGGCAGCCGGGAAGGTGACGCTTTCGGCGCCGGCTGGCGCGACTGTCACATGGTGTGCGTGGGGCGCTCCGACCCCAGCACGCCGGCGAGAATGTTCTCGATGCGCTGGCGCGCCGCCTCGGCATCGCCCGATTCGTTGAAGTGCACGCCGATGCCGGCAGTGCGATTGCCCTGCGCGCCGAGCGGGCTGATCCAGGCCACCTTGCCCACCACCGACAGGCGCTCGGTCTCGTCCATCAGCGTGATCAGCAACACCACCTCATCGCCCAGCGCGTAGCGCTGCGCCGTCGGCGCGAACAGGCCGCCGTTTTTCAGGTACGGCATGTACGCGTTGTACAGCGACGCGGCGTCCTTGATCTTCAGCGAGATGATGCCCTGGCGGGCGGCGATGGGGGTCATGCTTGGGCTCCGGACCGGCGTTGGCGCCGGCGCTCCGGCATCGTAGCGAGCGCGGGGAACGGGCGCAAAGCGCCCGCAACCCGGCACGGCCACGCGAAAGCTACAGCTCGCACCATCCCCAGCGGTCGAAGATCCACGGCGAGGGCACGTCCATGTCCAGTCGCGCGAAGCAGGGGGCGGTGGGCACGTCGGCCAGGCGGTAGCGTCCCTGCCCGTCGCGTCGCAATGGCGCCTGGTTCCATCGCCAGTGCTGCACGCCGTCAGGACTGGCCACGGTCAGGCGCAGGCGGGAATGCCATGCCCGGGGTTGCCACGGCAGCGCACCCGCCTCGCGGTCGCCGGGAGGGCGTGCCACGCGGTCGTAGCGTTCCGGGCGGTCGGTGAGGCGGCGCATGCGGCCTGCGCTCAGCGCCATCTGGCTGCCATGCGCCGACAATGCGCCGAGCTTGACCGCGTGACGGGCAGCGTCGGCCGGCAACGTGACGTCGCCGGCCGGCTCTTCGCGGCCATGCACGAGATAGCCCAGCAACAGCGGCGGCTCGATGCCTCCCTCGGCCAGCGCCAACCGTACCAGCACGTGCGCGCTGCCGTGATCCGGATGGCGGTCGCCCAGTGCCGGCAAGGCAACCACGTTGGGCCGGAAGGCGACCAGTTGCTCGACCAGGCGCGTAAGCGCGGACGGGGCACGCTCGCGCAGCAGCGCTGTCAGGCCCATGTCAGGCCAACCCATGGCCCGCAGCGCATCGAACGGAATATCGAGCCGCTGCAGGGCCTGGGCCACCTCGCCACGCCGGCGGCGGCCCCAGCGCGCGCGGTCTTCGCCGCCGACCCACAGGCGCCGCTCCAGCCAGCGCTGCGGCCACGGGTTGTCGTCGCCGTCGGTCAGCAGCATCACGCGCACCTCGCCGCCCGAGGCGCGCACGAGTTGCAACAGTTCGCCGGTACCGATGGTTTCGTCGTCGGGATGCGGGGCGACCACCAGCAGGCGGGTCCGCGCGTCGGGGCTGTACAGCTCCGGGCTCAACGGCATGTCGTGGCGCCTCCCGCGCCCGGGTATGGGAAACGCAGTCGCGTGGGGCGCGGGCGTCGATGCGTGCCAGCTTGCTGTACGCCGCGTTCGTGCGGTGTGTAGCGTCCGGCCGGAATCCTGCGTGCCACGCGCGTAACCGGCATCAGCGCCATAGCGCCAGCAGCTCGAGCAGCAGCAGGTCGCCGCGAAGTGGGCCGCGCAAGGCATCGCGCGCACGGTTGGCGGCACCGAACCAGTCGGCGAGCGCCTCGGCGTCGAGATGGCTGCCCAGCGGCGCGGACGTGCCGGCCGCGCGCGCGCGCGCTTCGTCGACGGCGGCCTGCGAGGCGAACCAGAGGCACTGCTCCGGCTCGGCGTCCAGCCAGCGGCGCGCGACCTCCATCGGTTCGGCACGGCCGGACGCCAGCGCGGCCATGTCCTTGCGCACGGCCTGCCGGCGCGCCAGCGCGCCCTGCGCGGCCCAGTCCCGAGCCAGTCCGGGATTGCCGCCGGCGGCCTCCAGCGCGATCGCCGGATCGGCCACGCCCTGCACGGCGAGCCAGGCCAGGGCCTCGGCCCGCGGCGGCAACTGGAATTCGATCCGCTGGCAGCGGCTGCGGATGGTCTGCGGCAAGCGCCAGGACGCATCGGCGACCAACAGCAGCAGCGTCTGCGCCGAAGGTTCCTCCAGCGTCTTGAGCAGTGCATTCGCGGCATTGGCGTTCATCGCGTCGGCCGGATCGATCACCACCACCTGCCAGCCGCCGAACTGGCTGGCCATGGCCAGACGAGCCGACAGCTCGCGGACCTGCTCGACCACGATCTCCTTGCGCTGCACGCCATCCTTGCGTATGCCGTAGCTGACGGTGACGAAGTCCGGGTGGGTGCCCGCGTCGAGCAGCATGCAGGCGCGGCATTGCCCGCAGGCCTCGCCATCACGTGGCTGCTCGCACAGCAGACCGCGCACGAAGCGCTGCAGGAAGGCGCGCTTGCCCAGGCCTGCCGGACCGCACAGCAACAGCGCATGTGGCAGCGCACCGCGCGCCAGGCGCGATTGCAGCCGCCGCCAATGTTCTTCGTGCCAGGGCGGCGTGCTCATGCGGCACCTTCCGCAAATAGGGGTTCCAGTGCCGCGATGGCGGCGCGCAGCACGCCCTCGGGCGACTGGCCGGCGTCGATCACGCGAAAACGCGCCGGCTCCGCCGCGGCACGCGCGCGGTAGCGTTCACGCACGCGCTCGAAGAACGCATCCGCCTCGGCCTCGATGCGGTCTGCGCCGCCACGCCCTGCCGCGCGCGCGCGGCCGGTGGCCACCGGCAGGTCGAGCAGCAGGGTCAGGTCGGGCGATACGCCGTCGCACGCCCAACGCTCCAGTTCGGCGATACGCTCGGGCGGTTGGCCGCGGCCGCCGCCCTGGTAGGCGTAGCTCGCATCGACATAGCGGTCGCACAACACCCATCGCCCGGCCGCGAGCGCGGGCGCGATGGTCTGGCGCACCAGTTGAGCGCGCGAGGCGAACATCAGCAATAGTTCGGTTTCAGCAGCCATGCCTCGCATGGCCGGATCGAGCGCGATCGCACGCACCGCCTCGCCCACCGGCGTGCCGCCGGGCTCGCGTGTCTGCACCAGGTCGATGCCCCGCCCCTCGATGTGCGCGCGCAGGCCGGCCAGCAGGGTGCTCTTGCCGGCGCCCTCGCCGCCTTCGAGCGAAATGAAGCGCCCGCGCCGCTCAGTCATGGCAGCGCTTGAGCTGATAGCAGGCGACGTTGCGGTTGTGCTCGGCCAGCGAGCTGGCGAACACGTGGGTGCCGTCGCCGCGCGAGACGAAGTACAGCGCGTCGCCCGGCGCCGGATGCAATGCCGCCAGGATCGCCGGCCGACCCGGTAGCGCGATGGGCGTGGGCGGCAGGCCGGGGCGGGTGTAGGTGTTGTAGGGCGTATCGGTGGTCAGGTCGCTCTTGTGGATGTTGCCGGCGTAGGCCTGGCCCATGCCGTAGATCACGCTGGGGTCGGTCTGCAGCAGCATGTGGTTCTGCAGGCGGCGCACGAAGACGCCGGCGATCCTGGGCCGCTCGTCGGCGCGCCCGGTTTCCTTCTCCACGATGGAAGCAAGGATCAGCGCCTCGTAGGGCGAAGCCAGCGGCAGGTCCTTGTCGCGCCCTGGCCACAGTTCGGCCAGCGTGTGCGCCATCGCTTGGTGCGCGCGCTTGAGTATGTCCAGGTCGCTGTCACCCTTCACGTAGGCGTAGGTCTCGGGCAGGAAGCGGCCTTCCGGCACTTCGCCGCCCGCGCCGATGCGTCGCATGAGGTCGGCATCGTCCAACGTTGCGGCGTCGTGGCGGAGAGTGGCGACCTGCGCCAGCGCTGCGCGCAGCTGGGCGAAGGTCCAGCCGTCCACGATGGTGAAGTCGCGCTGCAGGACGCGCCCGGCAGCCATCGCGCCGAGCAGTCCGGTGGGCGTGACGCCCGGATCGAGCGCGTACTCGCCGGCGTGCAGCCGGTCGGCGACCCGCATGCGGGCGGCAAGCAGGCGCCAGTACAGCCATGGCGCGCCACTGACCCCGCGCGCGTGCAACTGCGCGACGATGCCGCGCAGGTTGCTGCCCCGCTCCACGTCCAGCGTCTGCCGCTGCGGGCCGACCGCCAGCGGCGTGCGGCTGAACCGCTCGAAGCCGTACCAGCCGGCGGCGGCTGCAGCCAGCACCGCCAGCACGACCAGCCATGCCAGGGTCCGCAACACGCGCCCCCGCACCTTCTTGCGCCCCATCGATGACTCCTTCAAAAGCCCAGCGCGCGCCAATGCGCCTGCAGCGCGCGCGTCACCGGACCGACCCCGAAAGCGACGCCGTCCAGTTCGCGAACGGGCAGGATGCCGCGCACGCTCGAGGATAGGAAGAGCTCATCGGCCCGGCGAAGTCTCGCCAGCGTAATTGGGCACACCCGTGCGTGCGGCCGGGAGGCCAGAATCTCCGCCCTGGCGACGCCGGCGACACCGCAGCGGTCCAGCGCCGGCGTGGCGAGCTCCCCGCCATGCACGGCGAAGAGATTGGCTGCCGTGGCGCAGATGGCCAGACCGTCCACGTCGCACAGCAGACCCTCGGCAATCGCCGGGTCGTCCCATTCGGCGCGCGCCAGAACCTGCTCCAGACGGTTGAGGTGCTTGAGACCGGCGAGCTGCGGTTGCGGGGCGAGGCGCAGCTCGCACAGCCGCACGCGTATGCCGCCGGCCTGGGTCGTCTCGTCTTGCGGCGGGTCGAAGGCCGCGACGACGCGGGTCGGTCTGGGCCGCGCCGGCGGCGCATAGCCCCGCGCGCCGACGCCCCGGGTGAGGGTGATCCGCACGACGGCGTGCGCCATGCCGTCCGAGGCCGCGCGCGCTTCGGCCAGCAACTGCGCCATGTCGGGCATCGGCAGGCCCAGCCGCCGGCAGCCTTCGCCCAGGCGCTGCATGTGGCGGGCCCACAGCGGCGCATCGGCGCCCACGAAGCGAACGGTTTCGAACAACCCGTCGCCGTAGCCCAGGCCACGGTCCAGCGCGGACACCTGATCGTGCACCTGTCCGTCGACGAGCACGCGCGGCTTCATCCGGCCGCTCCCAGCGCACGCAGCAGTCCGCGCGCCTTGGCGCGGGTTTCCTCCAGCTCCTTGGCGGCCACCGAGTCGGCGACGATGCCCGCGCCCGCGCGCAGGCTGACCTCGAGGCCGACCTGGGTCAGCGTGCGGATCAGGATGTTCAGGTCCAGCTCGCCGCTCAGGTCGAGATAACCCAGCGCCCCGGTATAGGCACCACGCGGCGCGTCCTCCAGCTCGGCGATGATTTGCATGCAGCGCACCTTGGGGCAGCCGGTGATGGTGCCGCCGGGAAAGGTCGCCGCGATCACTTGCCCCGGCGTCACGCCCTCGCGCAGGCGCCCGCGCACGTTGGACACGATGTGGTGCACGTGCGCATAGCTCTCCACCGCCATCAGCTCGTCGACCACCACCGTGCCGGGCACGCAGACGCGGCCCAGGTCGTTGCGTTCCAGATCGATCAACATGACGTGCTCGGCGCGCTCCTTCGGATGCGCGGCGAGTTCGCGCACGCGCGCCGCGTCGTCGTCGCCAGCGACGCGCGGCCGCGTGCCGGCGATGGGCCGGGTCTGCGCGACGCCGCCGCGCACCTCCACCAGCCGTTCCGGGGAAGAACTGACGATGGCCCAGCCGGGCTGCTGCAACAGGCCGGCGAACGGCGCAGGATTGGCCCGGCGCAGCGCCGCGTGGAGCGCGGCCGGCGCGGGCGGGTGCGCGTAGCGCGCGCGCCAGGCGCGCGAGAGGTTCACCTGGAAGATGTCGCCCGCGTGCAGGTGCTCGTGGATGCGCGCGACGCCGTCGAGGAAGCGTTCGGGCGCGTCCTCCTCGATCGAAAGCGGAGCAGCCAGCGCCGGCACCTGGACCTGCGCATCGAGATCTGCCTCCATGGCGTCGAGCAAGGTCTCGTGTCCGGCCTCGGCCACGAGCACGGTGCGGTTTCGCGCGTGATCGACGATCACCGCCGCAGGACAGCGCAAGGCCAGCGCCACCGGCAGCGGACCGGCGGAGTGCAGCTGCAGTCGCGGCTCGATCTCGCACGCCAGCTCATAGGCCAGCATGAGTACCCAGCCGCCATGGAACGGCAGGCCGTCGTCATGCGCATCACGCCGTTCGGCCCGCCATTGCGCATCGAGCGCATCGAGGAAGCGGCCCGCCCCCGCCCGGCCGTGCGCATCGGTCAGGCGTCCGTCCGGCTGCAGCGCCAGTTGCTCCTGCGGAAAGCCGAACAGGATGTCGTAGCGCGCCTGCGCCGTGCCGTGCACCACGCTCTGCAGCAGGCAGGGATAGCGGCTGGAAAACGCGGCGGCCGGCGCGAGCAGATCGCGCCGGCCGCCGAGGACCCTCGCGTGGGGCTGCTTCAAACGCGGCGGAACGCGAGCGTGCCGTTGGTGCCGCCGAAGCCGAAGGAGTTGGAAATCGCCACGTCCAGCTCGGCCTTGCGTGCGGCGTTCGGCACGAAGTCCAGGTCGCAGCCTTCGCCCGGCTCGTCCAGATTGATCGTCGGCGGCAGCACCTGGTCGCGCAGCGCCAGGATGGTGAAGATCGCCTCGACGCCGCCGGCCGCGCCCAGCAGATGGCCGGTGGTCGACTTGGTCGAGCTCATCGCCAGCTTGTAGGCGTGCTCGCCGAACACCTTCTTGGCCGCCATCACCTCGCCCAGGTCGCCCAGCGGCGTGGAAGTGCCGTGCGCGTTGATGTACTGCACGTCGGTGGGCTCCAGGCCCGCGTCGCTGAGCGCCGCCTGCATGCAGCGCGCGGCGCCCTCGCCGCCCTCGCTGGGCGCGGTGATGTGGTAGGCGTCGCCGCTCATGCCGAAGCCCACCAGCTCCGCGTAGATCCTCGCGCCACGCGCCTTGGCGTGTTCGTACTCCTCCAGCATCAGCACGCCGGCGCCGTCGGACAGCACGAAGCCGTCGCGGTCCTTGTCCCACGGACGGCTCGCCTTGGCCGGTTCGTCGTTGCGGGTGGACATGGCCTTGGCCGAGCAGAAGCCGGCCATGGCCGTGCCGGTGGTGGCGAACTCGGCGCCGCCGGCGATCATCGCGTCGGCATCGCCATACTGGATCATCCGCATGGCCAGGCCGATGTTGTGCGTGGCCGTGGTGCAGGCGGTGACGCAGGCGATGTTCGGGCCCTTCAGGCCGAACATGATCGACAGGTGGCCCGAGACCATGTTGATGATGGAGCTCGGGACGAAGAACGGCGACACGCGACGCGGCCCCTTCTCGTGCAGCTCGATCGAAGTGTCCTCGATGGTGTTGAGGCCACCGATGCCGGCACCGACCGCTACGCCGATGCGCGGTGCATTGGCCTCGGTCACTTCCAGCCCGGAGTCGCGCAGCGCCTGGGTGCCGGCCGCGATGCCGTAGTGGATGAAGGGGTCCATCTTCTTGACGTCCTTCGGCGGCATCCACTGCGTCGGGTCGAAGCCGCGCACCTGGCCGGCGATGCGCGTGGCATAGCCGGTGGCGTCGAAGTGGGTAACCGGGCCGATGCCGCTGACGCCCTTGAGGATGTTGTCCCAGGCGGTGGCGATGTCATTGCCGACGGGCGAGATGATGCCCATGCCGGTCACCACAACGCGCCTTCTGCTCATGGGTCGTTCGCTCATTTGGATTGGATCCTTGCTTGTTCTCGGCGCGTTGCCGGGCAACGGCCCGCGTCCCCAGACCATACGGTATCGGACGTTTCAAAACGCGGAAACGAAAACTGCGCCAAGGTGGCGCAGCTTTCGGTATCGCCACGTGAACGGAAAGCCGCGCATGCGCGCGGTTCCGGCACGGCTCGATCAGTCCTTGGTGTGGGCCTTGATGTAGTCAACGGCCTGCTGCACGGTGGTGATCTTCTCGGCTTCCTCGTCGGGAATCTCGGTCTCGAACTCTTCCTCGAGAGCCATCACCAGTTCCACCGTGTCCAGCGAATCGGCGCCCAGGTCGTCCACGAACGAAGCGTTCGCCGTGACTTCGTCTTCCTTCACGCCCAGCTGCTCGATGACGATCTTCTTGACGCGCTCTTCGATGGTGCTCATGTTGCCAAACCTCCCAAGGAGAAATTGCTTTATCGGGCCGGCACGGGTCCGGCAAAGGCCGGCGGATTGTAGTGGCTAAGCGGCCAGGCCGCCATCGCTCCGCCGGCTGTATGAAACGCACGGGCTTCTAGGGAGCCGGCGCGAAAGGTCAATTGTCGCCTAAAAACGTTTTGTTGGCGACAGCGACGCCATACGTCAGGGCATGTACATGCCGCCGTTGACGTGCAGCGTTTCGCCCGTGATGTACGCGGCTGCCGGCGACGCGAGGAAACCTACGGCCTTGGCGATGTCGCTCGCTTCGCCCAGCCTGCCCAGCGCGATCTGTCCCAGCAGCGCCTGCTTGGATTCTTCCGGCAGCGCGCGCGTCATGTCGGTATCGATGAAACCGGGCGCGACCACGTTGACGGTGATGCCGCGCGAACCGATCTCGCGCGCCAGCGATTTGGAGAACGCGATGATGCCGGCCTTGGCAGCGGCGTAATTGGCCTGGCCCGGATTGCCGGTGAGGCCGATCACCGAGGCGATCGAAATGATGCGGCCCTTGCGCGCCTTCATCATGCCGCGCATGACCGCCTTGGAGGTGCGGTAGACCGAGGTCAGGTTGGTATCGAGGATGGCCTGCCAGTCCTCGTCCTTCATGCGCATCAGCAACTGGTCGCGGGTGATGCCGGCATTGTTGACCAGGATCGAGACGGCGCCGAACTCCTTGGCGACGGCATCGATCAGCGCCTCGACCGCACCGCCGTCGGTGACGTCCAGCACGCGGCCATGGCCGCCGTTCGCGGCCAGGCGCTCGCCGATGGCCTTGGCGCCGTTCTCGCTGGTGGCCGTACCGACCACGGTGGCGCCCATGGCGGCCAGCTCGTCGGCGATCGCCGCGCCGATGCCGCGGCTGGCGCCGGTGACCAGCGCGACCTCTCCTTCCAGGATCTTGCTCATCGTCATGCCCTTTTGCAGGAATCCAGACGGGCTGCATGCCCGCCCGGGTGATGGTGATTACACGAGTGCGGCCTCGAGCTCGGCCGGCGTACCGATGGCGCGCGCGTCCAGGCCCTTGTCGATGCGCTTGACCAGGCCGGTGAGCACCTTGCCCGGCCCGCACTCGAGCACGCGGGTGGCGCCACCGGCAGCGAGCGCCTGCACGCATTGTGTCCAGCGCACCGGCAGGTAGAGCTGGCGCTGCAATGCGCCGCGGATGTCCTCGACGCTGGCATAGCTGCGTGCCTCGGCGTTCTGGATCACCGGGATGGTCGGCAGCGACCAGTCGATGCCGGCCATGCGCTCGCCCAACCGGTCCGCAGCCTCGCGCATCAGCGCGCAGTGCGAAGGCACCGATACGGCGAGCTTGATCGCCTTCTTCACGCCCAGCTCGGCCAGTTTCGCCAGCGCCCGGTCGACCGCTTCGGCGTTGCCGGCGATCACCAGCTGGCCAGGCGAGTTGTAGTTGGCCGGCGCCACGACCTGGCCTTGCGCAACCTCTTCGCACACCGCCGCGATCTGCGCGTCGTCGCCGCCGAGGATCGCCGCCATCGCGCCCACGCCGGCCGGCACCGCCGCCTGCATCAGGCGGCCACGCTCGGCCACCAGCGAGGCCGCGTCGTGCAGCGAGAGCGCACCGGCGCAGACCAGCGCGCTGTATTCACCCAGGCTATGTCCGGACAATTGCGCCGGGCGCGCGCCGCCAAGCTTGGCCCACACGCGCCACGCCGCCACGCTCGCCGCCAGCAGCGCCGGCTGGGTGTTTTCGGTGCGATTGAGCTCGCCCTCCGGACCCTGCTGGCTGAGCTGCCACAGGTCCACGCCCGCGCCTTGCGAGGCTTCCCCGAACGTCGCCTGCACTTCCGCGTGCGCGGCGGCAAGCTCGGCCAGCATGCCGACCGATTGCGAACCCTGGCCGGGGAAGACGAAGGCAAGCGGAGCGGAGGTGTCTGTCATCGAAGGGATCCGTCGAAAAGCCAAAGAGGCGATGATGCCAGCAGCGGCGCGCGTACGCAGCCGTATCGGGCCTGGCGCAACGTGAAGTCGGGTCGCGAGACCTCCCCATCCGCTCTTCGGGCGTCTTCCCCGCAGGCGAGGGGAGGACCGTTGGCGGGCATCCGCTGATGCGCCTCCCCGTTTGCGGAGGGAAGGTGCCGACAGGCGAATGGGCAAGCCTTGCCTCGACCCGCAACGGCAATGCCGCCCGAAGGCGGCATCGAGTGAAGCGACAGGCCTCAGTAGCGCAGCAGCGCCGAAGCCCAGGTGAAGCCGCCGCCGAACGCCTCCAGCAGCAGGTTCTGGCCGCGCTGCACCTTGCCCGAACGTACCGCGTAGTCCAGCGCCAGCGGCACCGAACCCGAGGAGGTGTTGGCATGCTTGTCGACCGTCACGATCACCTGCTCCATCGACATGTTCAGGCGCTTGGCGGTGGCCTCGATGATGCGCAGGTTGGCCTGGTGCGGAATCAGCCAGTCCAGCTGCGAGGCATCCATGCCGGCGGCCTGCAGGGTCTGCTCCACCAGCGAGTCGAGCGTCTTGACCGCGACCTTGAACACCTCGCGACCGGCCATCTGGATGCGCACGCCATGGTTGGGCTCGTCGCGGAAGCCGACCGATACGCCGACCGGGTTCCACAGCAGCTCCTTGTAGCCGCCATCGGCATGCATGCAGGTGGCGTAGATGCCCGGCTCGTCGCTGGCCTCGAGCACGACGGCGCCGGCGCCGTCGCCGAACAGCACGCAGGTCTCGCGTTCCTTCCAGTCGATCATGCGGGTCAGCGTCTCGGCGCCTATCACCAGCACCTTTTTCGACTGGCCGCTGCGGATGAACTTGTCGGCGATGCCGAGCGCGTAGACGAAGCCCGAACAGGCGGCGTTGACGTCGAATGCGGCGCAACCGTTGGCGCCCAGGCGCGCCTGCACCAGGCAGGCGGTCGACGGAAAGATCAGGTCGGGCGTGGTGGTGCCGAGCACGATCAGGTCGAGCTCAGAGGCCTTGACGCCGGCCGCGGCCAGGGCGCGCTCGGCGGCGAGGAACGACAGGTCGCCGGTGGTCTCGCCCTCGGCGGCGACGTGGCGCTGGCGGATGCCGGTGCGGGTGTGGATCCACTCGTCGCTGGTCTCGACGAATTTCTCCAGGTCGAAGTTGGTCAGCACGCGCTCGGGCAGCGCGCTGCCGGTGCCGGTGATGCGGGCGTAGGTCGAAGCCATGGACTTTCCATCTGCAGGCGGGGGTGCTGGCCTGGCGCCTGGGCGATGGAAACGCCCGAGGTGAAGCTTGGAGGCTTCCGCCACCCAGACTCCGGCCACGCCGAAACCGCAACGTTACGTTCGCGGACGCCGAAACGCAAAGCGGCGCGTCGCCGCGCCGCCCTGCTGCATCCGCTGGAACCCGCTTACTCGGCGTCGACGGCCGCGGCGGTGTCGATCACCTTCTTGCCGCGGTAGTAACCGTCTTTGGTGACGTGGTGGCGCAGATGCACCTCGCCGCTGGTCGGGTCGGTCGCCAGCTGCACGGTCTTGAGCTTGTCGTGCGAACGACGCATGCCGCGGGTGGACGGGGTCTTGCGGCTCTTGGCAACGGCCATGGGTGTATCTCCAGCTTCAATCGTTGTGCTTGAGTTCGCGCAGGACCGCGAACGGGTTGTCGGTAGCCTCTGCCGCGGATGTCTCCGGGCCGGGGCCGGTCACTTCGGATGGCAGGCTGCTGTCCGGATTGACCGGTACCAGCGGCAGTGCCAACAGCAATTCGTCCTCGATCACGTCGGCCGGATTCAGCTTGCCGTCCTCGTCGACCAGCAACGGCTCGCAACCGGGCGGCAGCGCCGCCTCCTCGCGTTCGCTGCGGATCAGGCCGAGCCGGCTGTCCACCGTCAGCGGCAGCACGAACGGCTCCAAGGTACGCTGACAGGTCAGTGTCAGCGGTGCCTCGACGTGCACCTGGAGGTAGTTCGTGCCGAACTCGTCGCGCCCGAAATCCAGCGCATACTGCGCCGCCCCTTCGTTGCCGGCCAGCATCCCGCACAGGCGGGACATGGCGGCCACGGGAAGCGTCCCGGCAAACGAACGCCGCGCCGAGACCATGCGCCAAGCGTCCACGGACTCTGGCAGTGTCACGGACATAATCGCGAAATCTTAAGGTCCGCGGGGGGTTCAAGTCAACCGCGCCAGGCTCGCTTTGCCTGCCGCCGGACGCTGGGGCAGACTGCCCTCCCGACCGCTGCCGGTTCCCGCCTTGTGCCCACGTCCCTCGCTTTCGGCCTCGCTGCGATGTTGCTGCTCATGGTGGGCGCCGCATCGTTCGTGCTGCTGGGCCGGCGCCGGCAACTCGACCGGCGCACCGAGAGCATGCACCGGCTGCTGGAGCTTGCCGACCAGCTCGAGGCCGACCTGAAGACTTGCCGCAACGGTCTGAAGCAGGCCCACGCGGTGATGTCTCTAAACCCCGACCAGCCGGCCGCCGGCGAACAGGAGGCCAAGCAGGCGATCGATGCCGGCCTGCGCTCACTGCTGCAACAGCGCCTGTGGATCCGCGACTGCGCCCCCGACGCCAGCCAGCAGGGCCTGGACGAGGCCGCCGCGGACATGAGCCAGACCCGCGCCCGCCTGCGCCCGCTGGTGCACGCGCTGGAACGCGCGCACCACGAACTGGACGACGCCATGCGCGAACACATCCGCCGTGAGCCGGACGCATGAGGCGCCTGGTCCTGGGCTCCACCTCCCGCTACCGCGCCGAACTGCTGCGGCGGCTGGTATCGACGTTCGAGCAGCGCGCCCCCGGCGCTGACGAAGCTCTTCAGCCAGGCGAAGCGCCTGCCGATGGCGCCCTGCGGCTGGCCATCGCCAAGGCCGAAGGCGCCGCTCATGGATTGCCCGATGCCCTGGTGATCGGCTCGGACCAGATCGCCGAACTGGACGGAAAAGCGCTGGGCAAACCCGGCAGCGTCGAGGGCGCCCGTGCCCAACTGGCAAGCTGCGCGGGCCGCGAGGTGCGTTTCCACACGGCGCTGTGCCTGCTCGACACCCGCGACGGCCGGCGGCGCACGCACGTGGACACGACGAGCGTGCGGTTCCGGCCGCTCGCCCAAGCCGAGATCGCACGCTACGTGGAGCGCGAGCAACCGCTCGACTGCGCCGGCAGCTTCAAGTGCGAGGGTCTGGGCATCGCGCTGTTCGAGCGCATCGACAGCGTCGACCCCACGGCGCTGGTCGGCCTGCCGTTGATCGCGCTCGCCAGGATGTTGCGCGAGGCGGGCCTGGCGGTGCCCTAGCCGCAGGCAGCCATCGCTGCGTCCTAATTCGGTCGGCCTTGCGGTGTGGCCCTCACCGCATTGCGCCAGATTAGGCACTGCCGCGGGTCGGCTGGCGCCACCGGCGGCGCGGCCGGCACGAAACCGCGGTAGAACGCGAATTGCTTGCGCCCATCGAACAGCACCAGCCGGTCGACGAATCGCGGGGCCTCGATCCGTCCACAGATCGCGCCGAGCCAGCCCAGCTTCTCGCGCTCGCGCATCACCTCGCTCACCACGAGCAGCATCGGCGCGCCCGGGTGCGCGGCGCGCAGCCCTGCCTCGTCGCGTCGCCAGATCGCCAGTTGCGGCGCGCGGCCGTGCTTGGTGTTGAGCGGGGCGTCCAGCGAATACACCGGGCGACGCCCATCGAGCTGGAATTCCAGTTCGGCGGCGAGCATGAAATTGTCGGCCACCAGCACCGCGTCCTGGTGCGCGAGCAGCGCTTGCGCCTGCACCGCGCTCTCGCGCCAGCCGACGAAGTTGCCTGGAAAAGCCTTGCTCGCGGCCAGCACGTCCACGCCCTGCCCACTGGCCGCCAGCGCCAGGTAGCCCAGGCCGAGCAGCGTACCGATGCCGCCCAGCACGCCGCCGACCAGCGTGGCCACGCGCCAGCTGCGACCGGCCGGACGGCAAAGCGCCGGCAAGGCGGCCAGCAACGGCAGATAGCCCGGCAGGGGCCAGTGGGCACGGAACCGCAGGTCGTCGGCGAACAGGCCCAGCAGGAAGTACGGCAGCAGGAAGCCCAGGCTGCTCCATGCGACCAGGTCCCACGGGGCGCCGTCGCCGCGCCGGCGCCAGCTTCGCCACCATGCCCACAGCAGCAGGACGTAGAGCACCGGGGTGCAGGCGATCGCCTGTTCCAGCGGCTGCACGAGCGCGTCGGCATGGAATTGCCATGGGTTGCGCTCGACCAGTTGGAAGACGAGTCCCGCGCCGTGCTGGCGCCAGTTCGAAAGCGCCAGCGGCACCAGCCCCAGCGACGCCACCGCCAGCGACAGCCAGAGGCCGCCGCGGCGCCACTGCGCCCGGCCGCGCACCGTGCACAGCAGGAACAGCAGGCCGGCCAGCATGACCATCGCCGCGCGGTAATGGGTCAGCCATGCGACCGCCAATGCCAGACCCAGCAGCAGCCAGTCGCGCAGGCGTTCCTCCTCCAGCGTGCGCAGCAAGGCAAGGAGCGCCACGGCGGCGGCCAGCGTGAGCGGCACGTCCGGCAGCGCCATGACGCCCAGGCTGCCGGCCAGCGGCAGCGCCAGGCACAACAGGCCGGCCTGCCAGCCCGTGCGGGCATCGAACGCACTGCGCCCGAACACGACGATGACCCACGGCAAGGCGCTGCCCAGCAGCAGGAACGGCCAACGCATGCCGAACAGGCCATGCCCGACGACACGTTCGCCCAGCCAGATCAACCATGCGGTGAGCGGCGGCAGGTCGCTGTAGCCCCAAGCGGGATGCCGGCTTTCCTGCCAATAGAACGCTTCGTCGCCGAACGGCGACATGTGCGCTGCAACGATGCACTTGCATGCCAGCAAGGCAGCGAACGCGATGAGGAACGCGCCTCGCCAGCGCGCAAGAGGCGCCGCTACACTCGACCGGCCCTCCCCGCGTTCCGTCTGCGACTGCCAGGAACCCATGTCCGCCACCACTCCCCTGCCCGAAGAAACGCTCCATCCGCGCCTGGAAGCGGCGATGGCCCAGGTCAACCGGGTACTGCTCGGCAAGCCGCGCCAGGTAAAGCTCGCCTTCACCTGCCTGATCGCCGGCGGCCACCTGCTGATCGAGGACGTGCCCGGCGTGGGCAAGACCACGCTGGCGCATGCGCTGGCCGCGAGCTTCGCGCTGGAGTTCCAGCGCGTGCAGTTCACCAGCGACCTGCTGCCCTCGGACATTATCGGAGTGAGCGTCTTCGAGCGCGAGACCGGCCAGTTCCGGTTCCATCCCGGCCCGATCTTCACCGGTCTGATGCTCGCCGACGAGATCAACCGCGCCACCCCCAAGACCCAGAGCGCGCTGCTGGAGGCGATGGCCGAAGGCCAGGTCACGGTGGACGGCCATACACATACGCTGGCGCAGCCCTTCTTTGTCGTCGCCACGCAGAACCCGCTGGACCTGCACGGCACCTTCCCGCTGCCCGACTCGCAGCTTGATCGTTTCATGCTGCGCATTTCGCTGGATTACCCCGACGCCGCCGCCGAACGCGCACTGCTGGCCGGCAGCGACCGTCGCGACCTGCTCGCCCAACTGACCCCGCAACTGGATGCCCCCAGCCTCGCCGCGCTGCATCGCCAGGCGCAGGGCATCACCGCCAGCGGCGCCTTGCTCGACTACCTGCAGGCGCTGCTCGCGGCCAGCCGCCGCCACGCGGACATCCGGGTCGGCCTGTCGCCGCGCGCCGGCATCGCGCTGCTCGGCGCCGCGCGCGCCTGGGCCTTGTTGAGCGGCCGCGGCCACGTGCTGCCCGAGGACATCCAGGCGCTGTTCGTGCCGCTGGCCGCGCACCGGCTGGTGCCCTCACGCGGGGCCAGCGGCGACGCGCTGGCCCGGGCCCTGCTGGCCGATACCGCGGTCGACTGAGCGTGCGCGACGCCCTGCGCCGCCTGCAGCAGCTGGCCGAGCGCCGGCTGCCCGCGCTGACCCGTTTCCGGCGGGCCGAGCCCATGCCGATCGAACTGCACCGCAGGCGCATCTACATCGTACCCACCGGTTTCGGCGTCGGCTTCACGATCCTGCTGCTGGTGATGCTGGTCGGTTCACTCAACTACGCCAACAACGCCGCCTTGCTGCTTACCTGCATGCTCGGCGCGGCCGGCGCGGCGAGCATGCTGATCGCCTTCCGCGCGCTCGACGGCCTCGCCCTGACCGGCGTACGTGCCGGCCAGGCGATCGCCGGCGAGATGCTCGCGCTGACCCTGGAGTTTGAGTCGGCCAGGGCGCGCAGCGCGATCCGCGTGGACCTGGGCGCCACCTGCCAGGCGTTCGCCGTCGACGCCTCCGGCAAGGCCAACGTCACCTTGCCGCTGGCCACCGTCAAGCGCGGCTGGCAACCACTGCCGCGGCTGCGCGTGTGGACCACCTGGCCGCTGGGACTGTTCCGCGCGTGGAGCTGGCTGCATCCGGAGCAGTCGGTGCTGGTATGGCCGCGACCCGAGGACGGCGGCCCGCCGCCACGCCTGCCGGCCGATGAGGGCCTGCGCCCACGCCTGCACCACGGCGAAGACCTTGCGGCCTTGCGCGACTACCGCAGCGGCGACCCGCGCAAGCACATCGCGTGGAAAGCCAGCGCACGCCTGGGGCAATTGCTCAGCAAGGATTTCGAGCAACCCGAATCGCGGCCCGAATGGCGCCTGGACTGGCGCGAACTGGACGGCATGGACACGGAGGCGCGTATCGCCCGGCTCGCCCGCTGGCTGGGCGAGGCCCATGCGCAGGGGCGCCGCCACAGCCTGTGGCTGCCTGGCCAGCCGATCGAGGTGGGCAGCGGCCCGGGCCACTACGCGCGATGCATGAGCGCACTGGCCTCGCTGCCGTGATCGGGCCAGGGCGCCGTCGTTCGATCGATCAGCGGCTGGACGCCCGCGCGTTCGACCTGCTCAGCCTGACCATGGCCTGCGTGCTCGGCGTGCATGCAGGCCACCTGCCGTGGTGGCTCACCGCCGCCCTGGCGATCGTCCTGGCCGTGCGCTGGTGGCAGCGCCGCCGCCACGGCGCGCGCTCGCCGCTGCTGCTCAAGCTGCCGCTGATCGGCCTGCTCGCGGTCGCGGTGGTCTTCAGCTACGGCACGATCTTCGGCCGCGAGCCGGGCTCGGCGTTGGCCGTGGGCCTGCTGGTGCTCAAGCTGCTGGAGAGCGAGACGCCGCGCGATGCGCGCGTGGGGGTCAGCTTCGCCTGCTTCGGTCTGATGGCGGCACTGCTGTTTGATCAGGGCCTGGTTGCGACCCTGGTCGTGGCGCTCGGCCTGTTGCCGGCGCTGGCCACGCTGCGGGCGCTGGAGCCGGCCCAGCCAGCCACCGCCCTTCCGCAGGCGCTCGTGCCAGGCCTCACGCTGCTCCTGGCGGCCGTGCCGCTGGCCCTGCTCGCCTTTGCCCTGGTGCCACGGCTCAGCTCGCCCCTGTGGGGTGCGCCCAACCCCGCCGAATCGCGCACCGGCCTGAGCGAGCGCATGTCGCCGGGCAACTTCACCGACCTGCTGACCGACGATCGCCCGGCCATGCGGGTCACGTTCGACGCCCCCCCGCCGGCGCCCGAACAGCGTTACTTCCGCGCCTACGTAATGTGGCTCTACGACGGGCGCAGTTGGGAACACGCGCAGTGGCGCGAGGCCGACGGCCGAGCCCGGCCGGCCGAAACGGTGGAAGCGGCCACCAGCGCGAGCTACCGGATCGACCTGGAACCGAGCGACCGCACCGTGCTGCCGGCCCTGGACGTGCCCCTGGACGCGCCGGCCGACGCGCGGCTCAGCCCCGACCGCGAGGTCTTCGCCGACCAACCGGTGCGCGAACCCTTGCATTACGCCATGCGCTCGGCCGTGCGCTACCGGCTCCAGGCGCAGCTGCCGCAGACCGCCCGTAGCCTCGCGCTGCGCCTGCCGCGGGGATTCAATCCGCGCACGCAGGCGCTGGCCGCGCAATGGCGCGCGCGCTACGGCCAGGACGACCCGGCGATCGTGAGGGCGGCGCTGGCGCTGTTCCACGACGGCGGCTTCCGCTACACGCTGGCGCCCGCGCCGCTGGGCCGCGACGCCGTGGACGATTTCCTGTTCGGCACGCGCGAGGGATTCTGCGAGCACTACGCCTCGTCCTTCACCGTGCTGATGCGCGCGGCCGGCATCCCCGCCCGCGTGGTCACCGGCTACCAGGGCGGCTACTGGAACGCGCTGGGCGACTACCTGCTGGTGCGCCAGTCCGACGCACACGCGTGGAGCGAAGTGTGGCTGGACGGGCGTGGCTGGGTGCGGGTCGACCCCACCGCCGCGGTAAGGCCCGAACGGGTCAGCCTGGGCGCCGCGGCCGCCGCCGGCAATCAGCTGGGCTGGGCGCAGAGCGGTTGGCTGGCGGGGCTGCGCAACCGCTGGGACGTGGTCAACCACTGGTGGACCGAAGGCGTTATCGGTTTCGATGCACTGCGCCAGCGCGGCCTGCTCACATCGTTCGGCATACAGGAAACCGGTACGGCCACGCTGGGCCTGCTGCTCGCGGTCGGTACGGCCTTGTTCGTCGCGCTGGGCGTGGGCTGGGCGCTCTGGCGGCACGAGCGGCCCGAGCCGTTGCGGCAGGCGCTGCGCCGGCTGGAGGCCAAGCTCGGCCGTTGCGGCGTCACGCGCCGTCGCAGCGAAGGGCCCCAGCATTACCTGCGTCGCGCGGCCCGCGCCCTGCCTGCACAACGCAGCGAACTGGAGCTACTGATGAAGCGCTATCTCGAATTGCGCTATGCCAGCGACGAACCCTCGCCTGAATTGCTGCGACGGTTCCAGCGAGCGGTACGGGAATTCCGGCCGCGGCGCGTGGTCAAATGAATGTCGACGCGGTCGCCTTACGCGACCGTTATCCCAGGGAGAACCACCATGTCCGTTCCTTATCGCCCTCTGGCCCTGGCTACCGCCCTTGGCCTGCTGACCGCCTGCGCAACGGTGCCCCAGCCGCTGCAGGGCACTTACTCCAACGTGACCACCGCGGGCGCCCAGCAGGGCGGCGCCGGCGGCGCCAAGGTGCGTTGGGGTGGCGAGATCATCTCGACCGAACCCGGCCCACAGCAGACCTGCTTCTACGTGCTCTCGCGCCCGCTGGACAACCAGGCGCGGCCGCAGACGGGCACCAGCGGCGCGACCGAAGGCCGCTTCGTCGCCTGCCACGAGGGTTTCTACGATCCGGAGGTATTTACCCGCGGACGCGAGTTGACCGTCACCGGCACGCTGCACGGCACCGTGACCAAGAAGGTGGGTGACTACGACTACGCCTACCCGCGCGTGGAAGCCGACGTGGTCTATCTGTGGCCCAAGCGCCCGGTGACCGTCAGCTATCCGCCGGGTTACTACGATCCGTTCTGGGGTCCGGGCTGGGGTCCGTACTGGGGTCCGTGGGGCGATCCGTTCTGGAACCGCCCGCGGGTGATCGTGGTGCGGCCGGCGCCGGTTCCGGCGCCCGCGCCCAAGCCGAGCGGCAAATAAAGACAAGCGTCTCGTACGGAAAAACGCCGGCCACGTGCCGGCGTTTTTCATTGTCGGTCGGACAGATCAGCCCGGCGGCCAGCTCATGCGACGGCCTGCCAGCAGGTGCACATGCAGGTGGAACACCGTCTGCCCGCCGTGCTCGTTGCAGTTGATCACCGTCCGGTAGCCCTGCTCCGCTACCCCCTCCCGCCTGGCGTAGTCGGCCGCGGCGAGCAGCACCTTGCCGAGCAGTTCCGCGTCTTCCGGCCGTGCGTCGTCCAGCGTCGGCAGCGGCTGCTTGGGAACGAACAGCACGTGCACCGGCGCCTGGGGGTTCAGGTCGCGGAAGCCGACCACATCGTCGTTCTCGTAGACGATGTCCGCCGGGATCTCCCGCCGGAGGATCTTGCCGAAAATCGTATCGCCCATGTCCAGTCCTCGCGCGGATTCACAGGCGCAGCAGCATACCCTGCGAGCGTGTCGCGCTCAGCCGGAACCTGGCCATCGGCTCATTCCAGCGCCTGGCGGCTGCCGAAAGCGTGCGCAAGCGTGCCGCGGTCGACGTATTCGAGTTCACCGCCCAGCGGCACGCCGTGGGCCAGGCGGGTCGGCTTCACCCCGCCGGCGCGGGCCAGTTGCGCCAGGTAGTGCGCGGTAGCTTCGCCCTCGACGGTGGGATTGGTGG
The DNA here is from genome assembly GCF_035943815.1 of Frateuria sp. GTDB lineage: Bacteria > Pseudomonadota > Gammaproteobacteria > Xanthomonadales > Rhodanobacteraceae > Frateuria_A. The sequence goes on along the minus strand of NZ_DASZBU010000013.1, from coordinate 3,274 downwards.
CGATGATCATCTCTTCGATCTCGCCTTCGCCCAGGCGCGCGCTCAGCTGAGCCAGGCCAAGTTCCTCCGGACCGAGGCCATCGAGCGGCGACAACCGCCCCAGCAGCACGAAATATTGCCCGCGGTAACCGGTCGCCTGTTCGATGGCCGCAAGATCCGTCGGCGATTCGACCACGCACAGCACGTGGCGGTCGCGGCTGGCGCTCGCGCACAGCGCGCATACCTGCTCCTCGCTGAAATTGCGGCAGCGCGTGCAATTGCCGATGCGCTCCATCGCCTCGCGCAGCACCCCTGCCAGCTTCAGGCCGCGGGCGCGTTCGCGCTCGAGCAGATGGAAAGCCATCCGCTGCGCACTCTTGCCGCCGACGCCAGGCAGGCAGCGCAGTGCCTCGATGAGATCGGCGAGAAGGGGGGAGCCGGTCATGGTTTCGGATTCACCGTACGGGATTCGCAAAAGCGGGACTGCACGCCGTCACGAACACGAATACCGGCTCAGAACGGCATCTTGAAGCCGGGCGGCAAGCTCATGCCGGCGGTCACGCCGCCGAGCTTGCTGCGGCTGGCCTCGGCGACCTTGTTGACCGCGTCGTTGACGGCGGCGGCGACCAGGTCTTCGGCCATCTCCGGGTCGTCCGCGAACAGCTTGCGGTCGATCTGCACGCGGCGCACCTCGTGCGCACCGGTCATCAGTACGGTGACCAGGCCGCCGCCGGCGCTGCCGGTGACTTCCATCTTCGCGATCTCTTCCTGCGCACGCTTCATGTCTTCCTGCATGCGCTGGGCCTGCTGCATCAGCTGGCCGATCTGACCTCTCATGGCACTACTCCACTCAACTTTCGATGGGTTTGATCGATTGCGGCACCACACGGGCGCCGAAGTCGCGTTTGAGCGACTGCACCAGCGGGTCGTCCTCGATCGCCTGCTCGGCAGCGCTCTGCGCGCTTTCCCGGGCCGAGGCGGCGCGCGCGGCAGGCGTCTCGCTGGCGCCCTGGGTGTCGGCGACGAAGCGCAGCTTGATGCGCTCGCCCAGCACGTCGCCGATGCGGTCGGCCATCTGGCCGACCATCGGCTCGACGGCCAGATGCATGTGCGCCGGCTGCAGCGCCAGCACCAGCGTGCTGCCGTCGCGTTCGCGCAATGCGGCGTTCCTGGCCAGCTGTCCGAGCGGACCGCGCAGGCCGGCCTGTTCGATCAGCGCGTCCCAGCGCGGCAGGCCACGGGCATCGGTCGCCAGCGGAGCGCGCGCGGCCGGAGCACTGGCTGCGGATGGCACCATCTCGGGAGGGGCCGGGGCGGCTGCAAGTGGCGCGGGCGGCTCCCTGTGCGCCGCAGGCGTGCGTGGAGCAGGCATATCGGACGTGGCCGCCCGCGGCGCGGCCGCGGGAGCCGCCGCACGTTCGGCCGGCGCCGGCTCGCCGGGTACGCCCGGGCGGAACGCCAGCATGCGCAGCAGCGCCATCTCGAAGCCGGTGCGCGCGTCGGGCGCCAGCGCCAGGTCGCGACGACCGGTGGTGGCGATCTGGTAATAGAGCTGCACATCCTCCGGCTGCATGCGCTCGGCCAGTGCCGCCAGGGTGTCTTCCCCTTCGCCGTCACCCTCGCCGCGGTAACCGGGCACCAGCTGCATCAGCTGGATGCGGTGCAGGGTGGCTGCGAGATCGTCGAGCACGCCGCCGAAGTCGGGCGAGTACGAGGCGATGCGCTCGCACTCGGCCATCAGCCTCGCGCCCTCGCCCTCGGCCAGCGCGTCGAGCACGCCAAGCACCTGGCCGCGCGCCACGCTGCCCAGCATGGCGCGCACGTCGTCGGCCTTGAGCGCGCCGCCGCCGTAGGCGATCGCCTGGTCCAGCAGCGAGAGGCCGTCGCGCAGCGAACCGTCGGCGCCGCGCGCCAGCTCGCCGATGGCGGCGTCCTCATAGGCGATCTGCTCGGCGTCGAGGATGTGACGCATCTGGCCGGCGATCTGCTCGGGCAGCAGGCGCTTGAGGTTGAACTTCAGGCAGCGCGACAGCACCGTCACCGGCAGCTTCTGCGGGTCGGTGGTGGCGAGCAGGAACTTCACGTGCGGCGGCGGTTCCTCAAGCGTCTTCAGGAGCGCGTTGAAGGCCGGCTTGGAAAGCATGTGCACCTCGTCCACCAGGTACACCTTGAAGCGGCCGCGGGCCGGAGCGTACTGCGCGTTCTCGATCACCTCGCGAACGTCGTCCACGCCGGTGTTGCTGGCCGCGTCTATCTCCAGCAGATCGACGAAGCGGCCCGCGTCCACCGCCGTGCAGACCGCGCACTCGCCGCAGGGATCGGCCGACTCGCCGCGCTCGCAATTGAGCGACTTGGCGAAGATGCGCGCGATGGTGGTCTTGCCCACGCCGCGGGTGCCGGTGAACAGGTAGGCATGGTGCATGCGCCCGCTGTCCAGCGCGTTGGTCAGCGCGCGCACCACGTGTTCCTGCCCGACCAGCTCGACGAACTTGCGCGGGCGCCACTTGCGGGCGAGGACCTGATAGGACATGGGCTATACCTGAGGGCGAACCACGATTGTGCCAAGTCGACGCCGGCAAGTCAGCCGAACGCGTCGGGGCCCCAAAATGGCGGCGGCCCCGCCAGCCACACCCCGGCACCCGAATCATCCACTACCGTTGCTTCCTTCCGGACCTGGCGGGGTTTGCGGACTATCGTCGCGGGGGGACCGACGGGGCCACCATGGACGTTGGGCTTGGCGCCCTATATGAAACTGGCGGAGAGGCGGGATGGTTCGGCCCGTCCTGGGTCTCACCCCTCGCTCCGCTCGGGGCCAGCCCTCGGCTGTCCGGATTCGCTCCTGGCGAATCCGTCGAACCGAGCGGGTTCTCACCCACCCTCTCTTCCTGCTTCTTTTCAAACTTCCGCCAGCCTTCAGCTGGCACGCACATCAGTAACTGGCGGAGAGGGCGGGATTCGAACCCGCGATACGGGGATAAGCCGTATACACACTTTCCAGGCGTGCTCCTTCAACCACTCGGACACCTCTCCGGATCTTCCCTGCCAGGCCTCAGGGCGCGGCAAAGAAGCGGAAGGATAGCGATACGCCTTCGTGGAGACAAGCGATCCGCATACCCTTCTGCCCCAGCGGGCTCGGGGAGAAGGGGCAGATCTGGCTAGCTGTGATCTCTCAGTAGGTTGTTCACCCGGGGCGATCCCGGGATTCTGGAGGTGCGACCCAACCAGCACACCAGGAGCCCCGGATGAACCTGCATAAACATGCCCGTCTTACGCCCCGAGGTCGAGCCCTGCTCGT
>NZ_DASZBU010000012.1:0-320967 GCF_035943815.1 Frateuria sp. | reverse complement strand
ACGAGCACTCTGCCCAGCGCGCCGCCCATTGGCTGACCTGGCTACACCAGTACAACTGGCATCGGCCACACGCCAGCCTGGATTACCGGGCCCCAATCACCCGCATCACCATGAACAACCTGGTGGGTTTACACAGCTAGGGCGTACTCAGTAAGGATGTCGCCGTTCCAGATCAGCAGCAGATGGGCCAAGCCGATCACCAGCAATACGGCCAGACGCCGCACCAGAAGGCGCCGTCGCGAACCACTGCGTGACAGCCGCTCGGACTGGATGGCGAGGCCCACACCGAACAGGATGGAGAACAGCGCGAACGCCTTCATCTCGAGAAACGTCGAGATGAAGTGCCCGATTGCGCTGCCCAGCGGCGGCACGCGCGGCTGGTACGGAAGAAATTGCTGAAACAGCGAGATCCGGAACTCTTCCACCAGATTTACTGCAAGCACGCCAAACAAGGCGATGCCTCGAAGTATGTCGATGGCATGAATGCGATCCGTTGCCGTGACGGGCTGAATCGTTCCATGGATCGGTGAATGCACAGCCGTACTCCGATGACGCATCACGCACGATGTCTCGGCGAGGCTACATTAACCGAGATATCCACGCGTCTCGCCGCGGGGCGAGGGTGTGTGCTTTCGGATGTCCGCTTCGGGTCGAAAGCAGATGCGCCTGCCTTGCGTGCCAGGGGTGTTCAACGCCTTAGTGGGCGGTATGAGCGCCGCAGAATTCCATGGATCAAGGGTAAGCTGGTCGTGCAAAAGACACCGTATAGCTTACGAGCCGCCTCCACCCCCGTCGACCCGATCGCGACGTTCATCAGCCTAGATGCGTTCGCGACTCGCGCGGACGCGCCGGTCGAGTACTTCGAAGAATTCTTCCGGCAATTGCGCCTTGACCGGCACCCGCCACCACCCCGGCTGCGCGAAGCGCCGGCATTTGATGGCGTCCTTGTCGGTCATCAGCACCGGCAGTTCCTCGCCGAAGTGGAAGTCGGCGGGAGTGAAGGTGTGATGGTCGGGGAAAGCGTGCTCGATCGGCAGGATGCCGTAGGCGCGCAGGCTGTCGAAGAAGCGCGCGGGATGGCCGATGGCCGCCACCGCGTGGACGCGCTGCCCGGTGAAGGCGGTGAGCGACTGGCGGCTCTCGTCGACCAGCGAGCAGGCATCGCCGCCCACGAGCTTCATGGGGTAGGCGCCGGTGCGTTCGCCGCCGTTGCACACGCGGATGTCCGCGGTCGCTAGGCGCATCAGCGGTTCGCGCAACGGGCCGGCGGGCAACAAGTGGCCATTGCCGAAGCCGCGTACGGCGTCGATGACGCAGATTTCCACGTCGCGGGCCAGCCGGTAATGCTGCAGGCCATCGTCGGCGACGACCACGTCGCAACCGGCGTCGATCAACAGGCGCGCCGCGGCAGCGCGGTCGCGCCCCACCGCCACCGGAATGCCGTGCGCGCGGATCAGGCTGGGTTCGTCGCCCACCTGCAACGGGTTGGGCGAAGCGGTCAGCAGCACCGGCTCGCGCTGGCGTCCGCCGTAGCCGCGGCTGACCACGCCGGGCGCGAAGCCGCGCTCGCGCAGCGCCTGGGCCACGGCAATCGTCAACGGCGTCTTGCCCGTGCCGCCGACGGTGATGTTGCCGATCACCACCACCGGCACGGGCAGGCTCACGCTGCGCAGCCAGCCGCGCCGGTAGAGCGCCCGGCGCAGGCCGGTCACGCCGCCGTAGAGCCAGGACAGCGGGTAGGTCCACCAGGGCGTACGGCCCTCGCCGTACCAGGCATGCTCGAGTCGTTGTTCGAGCGCCACGGCGGCCTCAGCCCTCGTCCTGCTCGTGGAACTGCATGCGATGCAAGGCGGCGTACTGGCCGCCTCGGGCGATCAGTTCAGCGTGCGTCCCGCGCTCGACGATGCGCCCCTGGTCCATCACGGCGATCTGGTCGGCGTGCTCGATGGTGGACAGGCGATGGGCGATGACCAGCGTGGTGCGGTCGCGCATCAGGCGCTGCAGGGCCTGCTGGATCAACCGTTCCGATTCGGTGTCCAGCGCGCTGGTCGCTTCGTCCAACACCAGGATGGGCGCGTTCTTGAGGATCGCGCGGGCGATCGCCAGGCGTTGGCGCTGGCCGCCGGAGAGCATGTTGCCGCCCTGCCCGATCGGGCTATGGATGCCCTGCGGCATGCGCTGGATGAACTCCATCGCGTTGGCGGCCTCGGCGGCAGCGATGATCTCGCCCTCGCTGGCGCCGGCAAGTTCTCCGTAGGCGATGTTTTCCGCGATGCTGCCGTCGAACAGCACCACGCTCTGCCCCACCCAGCCGATCTGCGCGCGCAGCGAGGCGAGGGTGTACTCGCGGTAGTCGGCGCCATCGAGCACGATGCGCCCGGCGCTGGGTTCCAGGAAGCGCGGCAGCAGGCTGACCAGGCTGCTCTTGCCGCTGCCCGAGCGCCCGACCAGCGCCGTCACACTGCCCGGCGCACAGTGCAGGTCGACTCCGCGCAGGGCATCGGCTTCGCTGCGCGGGTAGCGCAGGCGCACGCCCTCGAAGCGGATGTCGCCGTGCGTATGCTCCAGCGCCATGCGCCCGTGGTCTTGCTCCGGCGGCATGTCGATGACTTCGAACAGGTCTTCGGCCGCGGAAATGCCGCGCTGGATGTTCGCCTGGACGTTCGCCAGCCGTTTCAGCGACGGCATCATGGCGCCCATGGCCGTGAGCACCGTGACGAACACGCCCGGCGAGATCGCGCCGATGACGTTCGGCCGCGTCGCCAGATACACCAGCAGGGCCAGTGCGAGCGCCGCCACGGTCTGGATCGCCGTGCTCGAACTGGCGCTGGTGGTGGCGATCTTCATGTTGAGGCGGCGCGCCCGATGGGACACCTCCGCGAAGCGGACGGCCTCGTGTTTCTGGCCGCCGTACACGCGCACTTCCCGGTGGGCGCTGACCGATTCGCCCACCGCGCCGGTCACCGAACCCATGGATCCCTGGATGCGCCGGCTGATCTGCCGGTAGCGCTTGCTGACGACCGTGGCCACCAGGGCGATGCCCGGGGCCATCATCAGCAGCGTGAGCGACAGGTAAGCGCTATTGCTCAGCATCACGTACAGCATGCCGATCACGGTGACGCCTTCGGTCACCACGATCTTCAGCGCATCGGTGGAAGCGGAGGCCACCTGTTCGCTGGTGTAGGTGATGCGCGAGATCTGCTGGCCGGAGGGCTCGCTGCCGAAGAACGCGGCCGGCAGGCGCAAGTAGGCCCTGAAGACGTCCGCCTGCATCGCCTGCACCACGTTGCGGCCCACGTAGGAGATGCCGTAGTTGCTGACGAAGGTGCCGACGCCGCGAACGAGGAAGATCGTGACGATCCATATCGGCATCCAGAAGATCAGATACGGGTCTTTCTTCGCGAACAGATCATCGATCATCGGCCGCAGGTACTGGGTGAACGCCGCCAGCGCGCCGCCATCGAGCGCCATGCCGACGATCGCGATGAGCCCGATCGGCCACCATCGCCGCGTGTAGCCGAGCAACCGCTTGTAGACCCGCAGGGTGTCGGCGTCCCAGAGGGCGACCTTGCGGGCCGTCAACGCGCGGCTTCCTGGCTGGGCGTGGTGGCGATCGACAGGTGCGTGAAGCCGAGCTGGCCCAGCGCGTCCATCGCGGTCACCACGTTCTGGTGGGGCGTCATGGCGTCGGCGCGCAGGGTGACCGGGCGGTCGTGGTCTTCACCGGCCACGCGGGCGATCGCCTGCTTGAGCGGATCGACCCCCTCGCCCATCACCTCGTCGCTGCCCACGTAGAAGCGGCCGTCGCGGTCGATCATCAGGGTGAGCGCCGGAGCCTGCATGTCGCGATCTTCGGCGCTGGCCTGCGGCAAGGTGACCTGCAGGCGCGAGTGCTGCACGAACGTCGTCGTCAGCACGAAAAACATCAGCAGCGTCAGCAGCACGTCGATCAACGAGATCACGTTGATCTCGAAATCGTCCTGCCGACGGTCGGAACCGATACGCATGCGTAGCCTCAGCCGGCGTTGGAAGCGGCGGCGGGCGCGCGGCGCGGGCGCGGCGCGGGCACGGCGGTGCCGGTCAGCTCGTCCAGCAGCGCGGTGGCCTGCTTCTCCATCTCGATGCAGTAACCGGCCACCTTGGAGCGGAAGTAGCGGTGCAGCACGTAGGCAGGGATCGCCACGATCAGGCCCGTGGCCGTACAGATCAGCGCCTCGCCGATGCCGCCGGCCATCTTGGTCGGGTCGGCCATGCCGCCGCCCATCACCTGCATGAACATGCGGATCAGGCCGATCACCGTGCCCAGCAGGCCCAGCAGCGGGCCGATCAGCGCGATGGTGCCCAGCGTGTTGAGGTAGCGCTCCATGCGGTGGACCACGTGGCGGCCGGTGTCCTCGATGCGCTCCTTGATCTGCTCGCGCGGGCGGTTGCGCACGGCGAGCGCGCCGGCCAGCAGCTCGCCCAGCGGCGAGCCGGCGGCGAGGGCGTCCAGGTGCTTGGGGTCGAGCTGGCCGCTGCGCGCCCACTGGCGCACTTCCTCGCCCAGGCCATCGGGCAGCACCGACTTGCGGCGAAGTGTCCACCAGCGCTCCAGCACGATCGCCAGGGCCGCCGCCGAGCACACCAGGATGGGCAGCATCGCCCAACCGCCAGCCATCAGAATTTCGAGCACTGCCAACTCCCGCTACGGCTACTTCCCAAGGGAAGGCGGCATCATAGCAGTCCCTTCACGGGGTTCCGCGGCGCGCTTGGCAGTTGCAAAACACTGTTCATTCACGCCAGTAGCGCGGTTCGCGCAGGCGCCAGCTGGCGGCCTCGACAGGTGGTCCGTCCGGTGGCGCATCGATCTGGATCGCGCCGCGCGCGGCGGTGTTCACCAAGGGAACCCCAGCGGCCCGATAGCGCTGGAGCACCAGCGGGTGTGGATGGCCAAAGCGGTTGTGCCAGCCGGCCGAGACCAGCGCCAGGATCGGCTGCAGCGCGGCGATGAACGCAGGATCGGAGGAATAGCGGCTGCCATGGTGCGGCACCACCAATACGGTCGGCCGCGCCGGTCCCACGGCCTCGCCCACCGCCGGTTCCGCCCCGCTGCCGATGTCGCCGGTAAGCAGCAGGCGCCCGCCGGCGCCATCCACCGCCAGCACGCAGGAGCGGTCGTTGCTCCGGGTGGTTGCACCGGCGACGGGCGAGAGCACGCGGAAACGCACGCCGTCCCAGGTCCACTCCATGCCCGCCTGGCAGGCCTGCATGGGCATCGGCATGCGCTGCGGCTCGCCGGCATAGCGCAAGGCCTGGGGATAGGCCCTCGCCACGGCCTCGGCGCCGCCGGCGTGGTCGTTGTCGGCGTGGCTGATCATCAGCAGGTCCAGCGTGTCGATGCCCAGCGCGTGCAGCGAAGGCACCACCACGGCTTGCCCCAGGTCGAATCCTGACGGATAGCGGGCGCCGGCGTCGTAGACCATGGCATGGTGCCGGGTGCGCACGATGACCGACAGCCCCTGCCCCACGTCCAGCACCCATGCCTGGAAGCCGCCCGATGTCGGCAGCCGCTGTGCCGGCCAGGCCAGCGGCAGGAACAGCAACAGGCCGAGTCCGCGCAATGGCAGGCCCCTTGGCGCAAACAGCCACAATGCGCCGACGGTGGCCAGCAGCAATGCCCACCCTTGCACCTCGGGCAGATACCAGTGCGCGCCCGGCCAGGTCGCCATCCGCTGCAGCAGCCACCATTGCGCGTGTGCGAGTGCAGCGGCCAGGTGCAGCACAGGGGTCGCCGCCGGCGGAAAGAGCAGCAGCAACAGCAGCCCGACGAGCGCCAACGGAACGATCACGAAGCTGACGAATGGCACCGCGATCAGGTTGGACAACGCCCCCACCAGCGACGCCTCGCCGAAAAACCACTGGGTCAACGGCAGCAGCGCCACCGTCATCACCACCTGGCCGCCCGACAATTCGTGCAGGAAACCGCGCCAGCCCCGCGGCCGCGTCGTAAGGCAGAGCATCAAAAAAGCCACGCCGACGAAGGACAACCAGAAGCCGGCCGCCAGCACGGCCAGCGGATCGGCCAGCAGGATGGCGACCAATGCCAGCGCCAGCGTCTGCGCTCCACCGACGGTCCGGCGGCTCCAGCGGGCCATGGCCACCACCGCGATCATCAGCAAGGTACGCACCGTCGGCAAGCTCATCCCCGCCAGCACGCCATAGGCCGAGGCCGCCAGCAGCGCGACGGCGGCCTGGGCAGGCAGACGCGGCAGCCGCAACGCCAGCCCAGGCCAGAGCAGGTACAGCAGGCGCGCAAGCCCTACGCCAAAGAGCGCAGCGACGCCGACGTGGAATCCGGAAATCGCGATCAGGTGCGGCACGCCGTTGGCGCGCGCGACCTCCCAGTCGTCCTGCTCCAGGCCGCGGGTGTCGCCGATCGAAAACGTCTGCAGCAGCGCCGCGTCATGCGGATCATGGACCCGCGCGGCGATGTCGGCGGCGATGCGTTCGCGCAGGCCGTCCACGCACGGGCGCGTGCGAAGCAGGCGGTTGTCCGGATGGTCCCGCACATAGCCCACTGCGGCAATGCGCCGTTCCAGCGCGCTTCGTTCGCCGTCGGCGCCGCCCGGATCGATCAGCCCGCGCGGTCGGCGCAGCCGGACACGCAGCTGCCACTGCGAGCAGGCCGGTACGTCGGGAGCCTCGTCGTACCAGCTGAGCCGCACGTGGCCATGCAGCGGCACCGTCTTGCCGTCCAGCATGGCGTGCTCGGCGTCGAGCACGAAACGCGTGGCATCGCTGCGGGCCAGCGGCAGCTCGACGACCGTACCGACGACATCGAAGTCACGTCCCTCGAGCTCGCGCGGCAGGCGCAGTTCCAGTGCCAGCGCGCCGCGCCAGATCGCCCACGCCGCACCGAGCAGGGCGATCGCCGGCAGGCCAAGCAGCGGCCAGCGTCGGCTGGCCAGGAGCGCGACCAGCCCCGGCAGCACGCCCCACGTCGCCGGCGGCAGCGAGGGCAACCACTGCACCGCCAGCACCCCGAGCAGAAGCGCGATGCCCACTCCCGCCGCACCGGGCATCCCTGCCGTGCGCATACGCCCTCCCATGGCCAGGCCCGCAGCCTAGCGTGGGTCCGGCCGCGGCAGGGCTGAAAGGCGTGTAGGGGTTTGCCGGTCCGCGAATGCCGCGCGAAGCGCTCAGCCCCGCGCCTGCAGCTCGCCGTTGTGCAGCTCCAGCGTGCGATCCATCTTCGCCGCCAGGCGGTGGTCGTGGGTGACCAGGATGAAGCTGGTGCCCACTTCGCGGTTGAGTTCCAGCATCAGCTCGTAGACCTGCGCCGCGTTGCCTTCGTCCAGGTTGCCGGTGGGCTCATCGCCGAGCACGCAGGCCGGGCGGGTGACCAAGGCGCGCGCCACCGCGCAGCGCTGGCGTTCGCCGCCGGAAAGTTCGGCCGGCTTGTGCTGCTCGCGCTTGCCCAGACCCACCCGGTCCAGCAGCACGCGCGCCTGGCGCTCGGCCTCGCCGATGGCCACGCCGCGGATCAACAGCGGCATGCAGACGTTCTCCAGCGCGGTGAACTCCGGCAGGAGGTGGTGGAACTGGTAGATGAAGCCCAGCGAGCGGTTGCGCACGCGCCCGCGTTCGGCGTCGGAAAGCTTGGAAAGGATGCGCCCTTCCACCTCCACCTCGCCGCGGCTCAGCGTGTCCAGGCCGCCGATGATGTGCAGCAGCGTGCTCTTGCCCGAGCCCGAGGCACCGACGATGGCGAGCGTTTCGCCCCGCCGGAGGCTGAAGTTGACGTTGGTGAGCACCTCGGTCTTCAGGTCGCCTTCCTCGTAGGTCTTGGCGATCCCGCTGGCGCGCAGCACGATGTTGTCGGTCATGGTGGAAGGCTTATTCATAGCGCAGCGCCTGCGCCGGCTGCGTGCGCGAGGCGCGCCACGCGGGATAGAGCGTCGCCAGCAGCGAGAAGGCGAAGGTGACCAGCGTCACCCAGCCCACGTCGCTGGCGACCAGCTTGCTGGGGACCTCGCTGATGTAATAGACGTCCGGCGAGAGGAACGTGATGCCGGTGAGGTGTTCGATCCACTTGACGATGACGGGAAGCTTCCACGACAGCAGCGAGCCGAAGCCTACGCCGAAGCCGATGCCCACCACGCCCACCAGCACGCCCTGCACCATGAACATGCCCATGATGCTCCGCGGCGTCGAACCCAGCGTGCGCAGGATCGCGATGTCGGCCTGCTTGTCGGTCACCAGCATCATCAGCATCGAGATCAGGTTGATCACCGCCACCAGGATGATCAGCGAGAGGATGATGAACATCACGTGCTTCTCCATCGAGATAGCGGAGAAGAAGTTGGCGTGGCTCTGCATCCAGGTCTGCACGACGTAGAGCTGGCCCAGGTCGTTGGCCAGCTCCCGGGCGACCGGGCCGGCGTTGAACATGTCGTCGAGCTTCAAACGCACGCCCGTGGGGCCATCGAGGCTGTCCAGCTTTTCCGCGTCGCGCATGTTGACCAGCGCGAGATTGGAGTCGAACTCCTGCATGCCCAACTCGAACACGCCCACCACATGGAAGCCGCGCAGGCGCGGCACGCTGCCCATCGGCGTGCCGCGGAACTGCGGCACGGCCATGGTCACGCGATCGCCGACCGTCACACCGAGCGTCAGGGCCAGTTCCTTGCCGAGCACGATGTTCCAGCTGTCGGGCGTGAGCTCGTCCAGGCTGCCTTCGACCATGTGCGTGTTGATGTCGGAAACCTTCGGCTCCTGGCTTGGCTCGATGCCGCGCACCAGTGCGCCGCTGGGGCGGCGCGCCTGCAGGAAGGCCTCCATTTCCACGTAGGGCGCGGCGCCCTTCACGTGCGGGTTGGCCTCGGCGATCTTCACCGCGCGCGGCCAGTCCCGAACCGCCTCGCCGGGCAAGCCGGAGACGGTGGCATGCGAGATGGCGCCGAGGATGCGCGTGCGCAGCTCGGAATCGAACCCGTTCATCACCGACATCACCGTGATCAGCGCGGTCACGCTGATCGCGATGCAGACGATGGAGACGGTCGAGATGAAGGAGATGAACTGGTTGCGGCGCTTGGCGCGCGTATAGCGCAGGCCGATGAACAGCTCGAGCGGTCGGAACATGGACGGTCGCTTTATCCGGTCTTGGGCGGGCCGCCCGAAGAAGCATTATCGGGGCAATTGGACACGGATGCGCGACGAAAGTGCTGCACCCGGCCGTGGACGCCAGGCTCCCCGTTACAGCCGGGCCGAAGATTCCGCCGGCCGCATGGCGGCCAGGCGCATGCGCAGGCGCCGACGCAGGTCCGCGTCGCTGTTGTCGGGGGCAAGCAGCAGGGCCTCCGTGCCCTGGGCGCTCTTCAGCCGCAGCAGGACGCAGGTGCCCAGGACGCGGAAGGAGGCCAGCACGGCCGGGCTTTCCTCGCGGGAGGCGCGATAGAGCGTCCAAGTTTCGCCGGCCAGGGCCACGCCCGTGACGGACGAGCGCAAGGCGCGCCGCAGCGCGATCGCTACCGCGGCGGTCGACGCCAGCGCCATCGGCAACTTCAGCGCCCACGGCGCCCCGCTGCCGGCGATTGCGACCAGCACCAGTACGCCGATCGCCAGCAGCAGCTGCAGCGGCCGCCGCGACGGCCGGTAGTCAAAGCCGATGGCGGGTGCGGATGTCATCGATGATCGCCTGCCAGTCGGCCCGCGGCGCCTGCGCGTGCCCCATGATCCAGTCCCACAGGTCCGGATCCTGGGTGTCGAGCAGCTCGTCGAAGGCCTCGCGCGTCGCCGGGTCTGCCTTGCCGTAACGCTCGTCCAGCCAGCCGCCCAGCAGCGCATCGAGTTCGCGGGTACCGCGGCGGGCACGCCAGCGCAGGCGGGAAAGGCTCATGGCGACGTCGGGCACGAAGAGCGCGCCCTTACGAGCGGCGCTCCACCATCAGTTTCTTGATCTCCGCGATCGCCTTGGCGGGGTTGAGGCCCTTCGGGCAGGTGCGCGCGCAGTTCATGATGGTGTGGCAACGGTAGAGCTTGAACGGGTCTTCCAGGTCGTCCAGGCGCTCACCGGTGGCCTCGTCGCGCGTATCGGCGATCCAGCGGTAGGCCTGCAGCAGGATGGCCGGCCCCAGGTAGCGGTCGCCGTTCCACCAGTAGCTGGGGCAGCTGGTCGAGCAGCAGGCGCACAGGATGCACTCGTAGTAGCCATCCAGTTGCTTGCGGTCTTCCGGCGACTGCAGGCGTTCGCGCGCCGGCGCCGGGCTCTGCGTGCGGATCCACGGCTTGATCGAGGCGTATTGCGCGTAGAAGTGCGTCAGGTCGGGCACCAGGTCCTTGACCACCGGCATGTGCGGCAGCGGATAGATCGCCACTTCGCCGCCCTTGCAGTCGTCGATGGCCTTGGTGCAGGCCAGCGTGTTGGTGCCCTCGATGTTCATCGCGCAGGAGCCGCAGATGCCTTCGCGGCAGGAACGGCGGAGCGTGAGCGTCGGGTCGATCTCGTTCTTGATCTTGAGCAGTGCGTCCAGAACCATCGGGCCGCACGAGGCCAGGTCCACCTCGTAGGTGTCGATGCGCGGGTTCTGGCCGTCGTCCGGGCTCCAGCGGTAGATCTTGAAGGTGCGCGGCTTCTTGGCGCCCTTCGCCGGGTAGTGCTTGCCGGACTGGATCTTGGAATTCTTCGGTAGCGTGAACTCTGCCACGGTGACCTCGCTTGGTCTGTGCGCTCATCCATGAGCGCGAAAATCAAAAAGCGGCCATCCATGGCCGCACTCTCGAATTAGTAAACGCGCTTCTTCGGCGGCACCACGTCGACCTCGTCGGTCAGCGTGTACATATGCACCGGGCGGAAGTCGAAGCTGGTCTGGCCGGACTCGTCCACCGTGACCAGGGTGTGCTTCATCCACTGCGCATCGTCGCGCTCGGGGAAGTCCTCGCGCGCATGGGCGCCGCGGCTTTCCAGGCGCTGTTCGGCCGCGTGCATGGTGGCCACCGCCTGCGCCAGCAGGTTGGACAGCTCCAGCGTCTCGATCAGGTCGGAGTTCCACACCAGCGAACGGTCGGTGACGCTGACGTCCTTGAACGATTCGTAGACCTCGGAGATGCGGCGCTTGCCCTCGGCCAGCGTCTCGCCGGTGCGGAACACGGCGGCGTCCTTCTGCATGGTGCGCTGCATCTCCGCGCGGATCTGCGCGGTCGGCTTGCTGCCCTTGGCGTTGCGCAGGCCGTCGAAGCGGGCCAGCGCCTTGTCCAGGATGCTAGCGGGCACGTCCTGATGTAGCGACCCGGGCTTGATCAGCTCGGCGCAACGGCCGGCCACGGCGCGGCCGAACACCACCAGGTCCAGCAGCGAGTTGGAGCCCAGGCGGTTGGCGCCGTGCACCGATACGCAGGCCGCCTCGCCGATGGCGAACAGGCCCGGCACCACGGCGTCGACGTCGTCGCCCTTCTTCTGCACCACTTCGCCGTGGTAGTTGGTCGGGATGCCGCCCATGTTGTAGTGCACGGTCGGAATGACCGGGATCGGCTCGCGGGTCACGTCCACGCCGGCGAAGATGCGCGCCGACTCGGCGATGCCCGGCAGGCGCTCGTGGATCACGTCCGCGCCCAGGTGCATCAGATTGAGATGGATGTGGTCCTTGTGCTCGCCGACGCCGCGACCTTCGCGGATTTCGATAGTCATCGCGCGGCTGACCACGTCGCGCGAGGCCAGGTCCTTGGCGCTGGGCGCGTAGCGCTCCATGAAGCGCTCGCCCTCGGAATTGGTGAGGTAGCCGCCCTCGCCGCGCACGCCCTCGGTGATCAGGCAGCCGGCGCCGTAGATGCCGGTCGGGTGGAACTGCACGAACTCCATGTCCTGCAGCGCCAGGCCCGCACGCAGCACCATGCCGCCGCCGTCGCCCGTGCAGGTGTGCGCGGAGGTGGCGCTGAAGTAGGCACGGCCGTAGCCGCCGGTGGCCAGCACCACGGCGTGGCCGCGGAAGAAGTGCAGCGTGCCCTCGTTCAGGTCCAGCGCGAGCACGCCGCGGCAGACGCCCTGCTCGTCGAAGATCAGGTCGATCGCGAAATATTCGATGAAGAACGCCGCGTCATGCGCCAGCGCCTGCTGGTAGAGCGTGTGCAGGATCGCGTGGCCGGTGCGGTCGGCGGCGGCGCAGGTGCGCTGCGCGGTGCCCTTGCCGTAGTGCGTGGTCATGCCGCCGAACGGGCGCTGGTAGATCTTGCCCTCCTCGGTACGCGAGAAGGGCACGCCGTAGTGCTCCAGCTCGATGATCGCCGCCGGGGCCTCCTTGCACATGTACTCGATCGCATCCTGGTCGCCGAGCCAGTCGGAGCCCTTGATGGTGTCGTAGTAGTGGAAGCGCCAATCGTCCTCACCCATGTTGCCGAGGGCCGCGGAGATGCCGCCCTGCGCCGCCACGGTGTGCGAGCGGGTGGGGAAGACCTTGGTGATGCAGGCGGCCTTCAAGCCCTTCTCGGCCAGTCCGAAGGTGGCGCGCAGGCCCGCGCCGCCGGCGCCGACCACGATCACGTCGTACTTGTGTTGCTGAACCTTGTAGGCTTCCATCGAACTTAAGCTCCCAGGGCGATGCGCAGCACCGCGAGCAAGCCCGCCAGGGCGGCGAGCACGGCAACGAACTTGATCGCGATCAGCAACGCCGCTTCCTTCCAGCGGGTGTGCACGTAGTCCTCGATCACTACCTGCAGGCCGAGCACGGCGTGCCAGAACGCGGTGACCACGAAGGCGATCAGCAGCACGGCGTTCCACGGACGCGCGACCAGCTCGCGAGCGGTGGCGTAGTCGGCGTGCAGCACGCGCAGCACCAGCGAGACCAGCCAGATACCCAGGCCGACGAGCGCGACGGCGGTGACGCGCTGCACCCACCAGTGGCTCACGCCGTGCTGGGCCGAGCCCAGGCCGCGGGCCTTCTTCAGCGGGTTGCGGTACTCCTTCGGATAGGCGCTCATGCCCCGGCCCCCATTTTCAGCACCCAGGCCCACACCAGCGCCGTCAACAGTAGGCTGACGATGATCGAGGCCCAGCTCGAGCGCACGAACTGCACGATCTCGTAGCCGTAGCCGCCATCCTGCACCAGGTGCCGGATACCGTTGCATAGGTGATAGAACAACGACCAGCTCCAGCCGATCATCAGGATGATGCCGATGGGGCTTGCGACGAAGGCGGTGAAATGGCCGAAGCGCTCTTCCCCGCCGGCCAGCGCGATGAGCCCCCAGGCGACCAGCAGCAGACCCACGGACAAGGCGATGCCGGTGGCGCGATGCAGGATGGAGGTGACCATCTGCACCTGCCATCGATAGACGGAGAGGTGGGGTGAAAGCGGTCGTCGCGTGTCTGCCATGGCGGCTATCCGTGTAGTGGAATCGCTGGTGCCCGATCGCCCGCTTCCCATGCCCGTGCCGGCTCGCGCCGCCATGGGCGGATCAGAAGTCGATGCAGCGTCCGTTCTTTTCCCAGTCGCCGTAGCGGGTGGGATCCGGCGCCGGACGCTCCGTCCGTACCTCGCCCTGAGCCGGCCGCGCGGGCACGGCAGCTTGCTCCGCAGACGCGGAAGCAGGGGCAGGTTCGGTTTGGGAGGAGGTCTCGGACATAAGTAAAGCCGCGGAAGCGTAATACGCGCTGACCGCGCAGCACAACCTTGACCGCCGAGCGAAAACCTGTCCGCACCTTGCCTTCACGGGCGCGTTCCCTTATCTCATGCGCATGCCAAGCACCTACAACGCCGAGCTGGTCTCCCTCGAAGGCGCGGACGCGATCGCATTCGCGCAAGCGCAATTCAGCAGCAATCTCGCCTCGCTCGCCGATGGCCAATGGCAGTTCAGCGCCTGGCTCGATGCACAGGGGCGTGTGCGTGCGCTGTTCCACCTGGTGCGGCTGGATGGGCAGCGCTTGCGGTTGCTGCTGCGTGGCGGAGAAGCCCAGGCGCTGGCCGCCGAACTGCAGCGCTACGTGTTCCGCGCCAAGGTGCACGTGGCCGCCCTGCCGGTGCGGCAGCTGTCGACCACGACGGCCATGGCTGTGCATGCCGTCGCCGCGCAGGAGGACACCCTTGTACTGGGATGCGGCTCACATGGCCTGAAGCTGGCCAACCAAGCGGACGACGAGTGGCGCCTGCCGCAGCTTCGCGCCGGCTGGCCGTGGCTTCCGCCGGGCGGCGCCGATGGCTTGCTGCCGGCCTGGCTGGATCTGGGTAAGCTGGGTGCCACGGCGCTGGACAAGGGTTGCTACCCGGGCCAGGAAATCGTCGCACGCATGCACTATCGCGGCGGCAGCAAGCGGCACCTGCATCACCTGCGGCTGTCGCGCGCGCTGGCGCCGGGGGACGTACTGGAAGTGGACGGTCAGCCCGCGATCCAGTTGCTGGACGTGGTGGCGACGGATGGGGCAGCCGAGGCACTGGCGGTCGTGCATGACGACACGCAGGCGGACCTGGCTACCGGTGTGGAGGCGATGCACGGGAGCGGGGCCGTGCTCGTGCAAGCGGTCGCCACCTGAAGACCCTGCCCGCTTCGACTGCCGAAAGCGACCCCAGCCGCAGCAGCGTCCCCGTGTAGCCGTTCAACCCAGACGCCTGGCGTAGACATGCTGGCTCTTCTGCCGCACGTAACCCAGCCTCTCGGAGAACGGATGCGCGGCTTGGCGCTGCACGTTCGAACGTACGACCCCCACTCCGAGCCCCGCTCCCTGCCCAGGCCTCGGCGGCAGCGACCAATGCCCCACGCTATCCCGGCGGTTCGCACCGTCGACCACCAGGCCCAGGCGCCGCTCGGCAGCGATCCAGTCCGCCAGGCGTCCCTCTCCGTCGATCACGCGCACGCAATGGCGCGGGTCGCCGATGAGGCCGCCCAGCCGCGCGGCCATGGCCGTCGCGTCCACCGGATACTGCAGCTCGCCCGACAGCCGCGCGATCCGCCCCGCATCGGAGGTGCGCACCGCACGCGGCGCGTTCACGCCAGCCGCGCGCCGTTGGGCACCGGCCGCTCCACCGTGGTGACGACTACGCCAGCATCGGTGTGGAACCCGGTCAGCAGGAACTGCGAGCGGAAGGGTCCGATCTGCTTTTCGGGAAAGTTGAGCACGCCCACGATCTGCCTGCCGAGCAGTTGCTCGGGCGAATACAGCGCGGCGATCTGCGCGCTGGTCTTGCGCTCGCCGTAGGGGCCGAAGTCGGCCCACACCTTCCACGCCGGCTTGCGCGCCTCGGGAAAGGGTTCCACGCGCACGATGGTGCCGGCCACGATCAACACCTTCTCGAAGTCAGCCCAGCTGATCTCTTGCACGTCCGTCATCCTTCCAGCCTTGTCTTGAACCAATCCTGCAACTCCGCCCGCCAGTAGCTCGCCTGCGCGGCCAGGAAACCCAGCGGCCGGTGGGTCGATGCCAGGCCATAGTCGGCAAACTCGCGCCAGGCCGGATCGCCCTCGGCAATCGCCGCCGCCAGCAGCTCGCCCGCCGCGCAGGTCGAACTGAGGCCATGGCCGCCGAAGGCCTGCGCCCACCACAGGCCGTCCCCGCGTCCGCCGATCTGCGGCATCTGGTGGCGGGCGTAGCTCATCAGGCCCGACCAGGCGTAGTCGACGCGCACCTGCTCGAGCTGCGGGAACACGCGCAGCAGGTCGCGCCGCAGCAGCCGCTGCACCCCACGCGGGGAGCGGTCGAGCACCGAGATTCGACCACCCCAGAGCAGCCGCGTATCCGGCAACGGCCGGTAGTAGTCGAAGGCGAAGCGTGTGTCGTAGATGGCCGCGCGCGTGGCCAGGCAATCGGCCAGGCGATCGCCCAGCGGCTCGGTCACCATCACGTAGGTGGCGATGGGCAACACCGCGCGATCGATGCTGCGCTCCAGGCCCGCCAGGTAGCCTCCACACGCCAGTACCACCTGCTCGGCAAGCACTTCGCCCGAAGTGGTCCGCACACGCCAGCGATCGCCGACGCGCTGCAGATGGCGTACGCCGCTGTGTTCGTGGATGCGCACGCCCTGCCCCGCCGCGGCGGCAGCCAGGCCGATGGCATAGTTGAGCGGGTGCAGGTGCAGCGCGTCGCGTTCGAACAAGCCGTCGTGGTAGCGCGTACTGTGGATGCGCTCTCGCAGCTCGGCTTCCGGCAACCACTCCCAGTCCACGCCGTAGTGCTTGGCCAGCAACTGCCGGCGCGCGCGCAGAACCCCGGGATCGCGGAACCAATTGGCCCAGATCACGCCTTCGTCCACCGCATCGCAAGCGATCGCGTAGTCGGCGATCCGTCGACGGATGCGGTGCACGCCGTCGATCGTGCGCCGGAACAAGGCCCGCGCTCGCGCCTCGCCGAGTTGCCCGAGCAAGGCCTGCTCACCCAGCGAAAAGCCCGCGAACACGAAGCCGCCATTGCGCCCTGAGGCGCCATGGCCGATCTGCTCGCGCTCCAGCAGCAGCACGTCCGACACGCCACGCTCGGCCAGCCCCAATGCGGTGTTGAGGCCAGCGAAACCGCCGCCGACCACCACCACGCGCGCCTCCGTCGCGCCCTCGAGCGGCGCATACGGTGCGTACGGCATGGCCGTGGCGCGGTAGTAGGAAATGGCGGGCGACTGCGTCATGGCTAGGGCACGTCGGGCGACGACCGAGCATATCGCAGGCGTGCGGCCTCATTCGACGGGGGTTTCTTCCGCATGCGCCGGGCCATCGTTCGTGCGCCATTGCAGGGCTGACCGCCCATGCCCGCCCGAAAACGCCGATCCCCCCTAGGTGCCTGCGCCGTCCCTGCCCGCCATGGGAACTGAAACGAGTGCCTGGCCGCGGGAGCGCTCTTCCCCTGGGGGGAAGAGCGCAAGTCGAGCGTTAAAGCTGCGCGGCAAACTCGCGTACGACCGGCGCGAGCTTGGGATCCTGCATGGCCATGTGCATGGTGGCGCGCACCAGGCCGGCCTTGTTGCCGCAATCGAAGCGGGTGCCTTCGAAACGGTACGCAAGCACCTTGCCGTGCTCGGTCAACAAGGCCTCGATGGCGTCGGTGAGCTGGATCTCACCGCCGGCGCCGGGTTCGGTCTGCTCCAGCAACTCGAAGATGCGCCCGGGCAGCACGTAGCGCCCGACCACCGCCAGGTTGGACGGCGCATCGGCCGGCTTGGGCTTTTCCACCATGTAGCGGATTCGCGCGCTTCGCTGGTCGATCGGCTCGGCGTCGACGATGCCGTACTTGTCGGTCTGGTCGTGCGGTACTTCTTCGACCGCGATGACGCCGGCATTTTCCGCCTCGGCCAGCGCTGCCATCTGCCCCAGCGCACCCTTGCCTCGATTCCAGATCAGGTCGTCGGGGAGGATGATGCCGAACGGCTCGTTGCCGACCACCGGCTTGGCGCAGAGCACCGCGTGCCCCAGGCCGTGGGCCTCCGGCTGGGTGACGAAGACAGCGCGCACGTTGGACGGCAGGGTGCCCTGCACCAGGGCAAGCAGTTCGTCCTTGCCCTTTTCCTCCAGCTTGGCTTCCAGTTCGTACGCCTTGTCGAAATAGTCGGCAATGGCGTGCTTGTAGCGGTTGGTGACGAACACCAGAGTGTCGGCACCGGCGTCCACCGCTTCATCGACTGCGTACTGGATCAGGGGCTTGTCCAGCACCGGCAGCATTTCCTTGGCGACCACCTTGGTGGCCGGCAGGAAACGCGTGCCCAACCCGGCCACGGGAAACACCACTTTGCGCAACGGCTTGGTCACTCACTTCTCTCCTGTCTCGATACGAGCGGGTTCGATACGCCGGATCGACACCACGTTGTCCGGCTGCGCCGTATCGCTCCAGCGAAACGACGGCAACAGGCTGGAAACGCACCGGCGCAGCTCGTCCTCGTCGTAGTCCGCGGTGGCTTCGGCGGCCTTGTTGACGAGGGCCTGCAGCAGCTCCCAGGACACTTCGCGGTGCTGCGCGAGAAAGATCTTCGCGTGCGCGGTGGCGCTGTAGTTTTCCAGCTGATGGAACAGTTCCTCGAACAACTTCTCGCCGGCGCGCAGGCCGGTGTAGATGATCGGCACTTCGGTCCCCGGCTTCTTTCCCGCCAGGCGGATCATTTGTTCGGCAAGATCACGGATCTTCACCGGCTCACCCATGTCCAGCGCGAAAATCTCGCCGCCTTGGCCCAGGCAGGCTGCCTGCAGGATCAGCTGGCAAGCCTCGGGAATCGTCATGAAGTAGCGGGTGATTTCCGGGTGCGTGATGGTGACGGGACCGCCGTCGCGAATCTGCTGGCGGAACAGCGGCACGACCGACCCGGCCGAGTCGAGCACGTTGCCGAACCGCACCGTGATGAAGTGGGTATTCGACTGGGCGTTGAGGTTCTGGCAGTAGATTTCCGCCACGCGCTTGCAGGCGCCCATCACGCTGGTGGGATTGACCGCCTTGTCGGTGGAGATCAGCACGAAGCACTCGACCTGGAACTCGTTGGCCAGATCCGCCACCGTGCGGGTACCCAGCACATTGTTGCGGAACGCGGCGCGCAGCTGCTTCTGCAGCATCGGAACGTGCTTGTACGCGGCCGCGTGGAAGACCACCTGCGGCCTACTCTCGGCGAAGGCCTTGTGCATCGCCATGCGGTCGCCGCAGTCACACAGCACGCACTCCAGCAGCAATTCGGGATAATCGCTGCGCAGCTCCTTGCCGATGCGATAGAGGTTGTACTCGCTCTGCTCCACGATGGTCAGCGCGTGCGCACCCAATCGGGCGACCTGGCGACAAAGTTCCGAACCGATCGAGCCGCCGCCGCCGGTGACCAGCACGCGCCGGCCGGTCAGGGTTTCGCGGATAGCAGTCCAGTCCAGTTCGACGGCATCGCGGCCGAGCAGGTCTTCGATTGCGACTTCCTTTATTTCGTTGAACTGGGCGCGGCCGGCGACGACGTCTTCCAACCTCGGCACCGTGCGGTATGGCAGGCCGGTCTGGTCGCACAGTTCCACTACGCGGCGCATCTCGCCCGTGGTGGCGGCAGGCAAGGCGATCAGCAGCATTTCGGCCGCAGCCTCGCGTGCCAGCTCAGGCAGTTGGTCGATGCTGCCCAGCACCGGGTGGCCGTTGATCGAGGCACCCCGAAGGCTGGTCTTGTCGTCGACGAAGCCAATGACGCTGTAGGTGCCGTCCCGGCGCAAGTCGCGTGAAAGCGCCTCGCCCGCGCGGTCTGCGCCGACGATCAACACGCGCCTGGAGGAGCGTGCACTGAACAGGTCCAGCCGGCTGTCCTTCCAGAACCGGTAGGCAAGGCGCGGCACGCCCAGCAGGAGAGTCAACGCCACCGGGTAGAGCAGTAGCACCGATCGCGGCACGCCTTCCAGGCGCTCGTATACGAACAGCGCCAGGGCGATGCCGAGCGCGCCACCTACCGCAGCTTTGAGGATGTTCCACAGGTCCGGCAGGCTGGCGAAGCGCCATACGCCCTTGTACAAGCCCGTCCAGGTGAAGATGAGCCCCTGGATCGCCAGCACGATGGGAAACTCGAGCGCATCGAAGCTGCTCCCCTGGCCCGGCGCGGTGGCATAGCGCAGTGCCTTGGCGATCCACCAGGCGAAGCCGGCCATCGCCAGGTCGTGTGCGACCACGGCGAAACGCGGGTGGATGAGTCCGATCCATTTACGGGGTGACATGACGGTCCTTCTGCGATGCACGCCGCACGCACCGGCGCTTGATGACGATCCATGTTGCGCCCGCTGCCGTATAGACGGCGAGACAGGCCGGCAATGCCACGGCGGGATGGACCCTGGCAGCGAACGCCACGGGGGCGGCGAAAAGTAGGTTCCAACATAGGTACCACCCAGCCGCGCGCCTGTGCGTGCGGCCGGATCGTACCAGCCACTGGTAGAGATGCTCGCGGTGCGGAGCGTACCAGCGCCTCCCGTGTAGGAAGCGGTTCAGCAAAGTCAAACTGGCATCGGCGACAAAGCTCGAACCCAGGATGAGGGCCGGCCAGAGCAGCATCGGCTGGACGCGCCACAACATGGCCGCCAGCGCGAACAGGAGCAGACCCACGCTGCCGCTTCCCACGTCGCCCATGAAGATGCGCGCGGGAGGGCGGTTGTAGAACCAGAAGCCCAGGCAGGCCGCCGCGACGGCGAAGCTGGCACCGGCCAGTGCGGGCTGCGCCACGCTCGCGGCCAGGCAGCCCATCCCGGCGGCCACCACGATGCCCTGTTGCGCCAGCAGAGCGTCGATGCCGTCCATGAAGTTGTGCAGGTTGATGCTCCAGCCACCCGCCAGCACCAGCAGCGGCCACCACCACCAGGAGAGGTCCGTACCGGCCAGCAGGGCCGCGCCGAACAGCCCGGTCGCCAGCAGCTGCACGCCGAGTCGTGGCCATTGCCGCAAGGGCCGGTGATCGTCCCACCAGCCGATCGCAGCCACCAGCAGCAGGGCAATTGTCAGCGCCGCCACCACCTGCATGGGCCACGCCCCAGGCAGTCCGCGGAGCGCACCCGGCAACACGACCACACAGGCCGCCACGATGCCGATGCCGCCTCCGCGCGGCGTGGGCAGCGTGTGCGAGCGGCGTTGGCCCGGCTGGTCCAGCATGCCGCGCCGCCGCGCATAGGAAATCGCGATCCGCACCACCACCACCGCGAGCACCAGCGCGGCCAGGCTCCATCCCAGCAACGAGGCGGGCTCGGCGCGACTCACTCGTTGGCGACACCGTGGATGGGCCGGATCGTGCTCCAGCTCTTGCAGCTGGGACACTGCCAATGATGGGCCTTGGCACCGAAGCCGCAACGGCTGCAGCGATACATTGCCTGGCCTTCGAGCAGCTTGCGCGTGAGGTCACGCAGGATCAGGAAGTTCTCCCGCGCCTCGCCCTCGATCTTGTCCATGGTCGCATCGATCAGGGCCATCAGCCCGCGCACCGAAGGCCGCTGGCGCAACTGCGAAGTCAGGAAATCGATGCCGGCGCGTTCGCCATCGCGCTGGTTGTAGAGCTTCGTCAATGCGAGCACCGGCGAGATGCCGTGGTAGCGGGCGAGGATGTCACGCAGGAAATGCTCGGCGCGCTCCATCTGGCCGATGCGCGCGTAGCTGTTGAGCAGCGGCGGCAGGATCTCCGGCACGAAGGCGATGTCCGCGCCCACCGCCGCCTCGTACGCCGCGACCGCCTCGGCATGCTCGCCGGCCTCGGCATGCAGGCGGCCGGTAAGCATGAAGGCACGCACGCAGTCGTCCTGGCACTCGAAGGCTTGCCGCAGATAGCCGCGCGCCTCGGCCAACGCGCCGTGCTGGCGGGCCTGCTCGGCCAGCTCGCAGTAGAACTGGGCGATCATGGGCGACTCGTCGTCGCCGGTCATGACTTCCAGGCGGCGCGCGTGGTCGATCGCCTTGTGCCAGTCGCGCTCGTGCTGATAGATCGCCACCAGGTGACGCAATGCCGAAGGGGCGTGCGCATTCATCGCCACGAGGTCGGAGAACAGCGCTTCGGCGCGGTCGAGCAGGCCCGCGCGCATGTAGTCCTCGCCCAGCTCGAGCAGGGCGACTGTCTTCATCGCCTCGGTCAGGCCCGGGCGGGAAACCAGGTGTTGGTGCAGGCGGATCGCGCGATCCACCTCGCCGCGGCGGCGAAACAGATTGCCCAGCGCAAGGTGGGTTTCCACCGTGTCCCGGTTGTATTCGGCCAGCTTGAGGAAGACCTCGATCGCCTTGTCCTGCTCTTCGTTGAGCAGGTAGTTGAGGCCGCGGAAGTAATCGGAGGAAAGCTCGCTGACCCGCATGCCGGAGCGATGCACCGCTGCCCGGCGGGCCGCGAACCATCCGCTGGCGAAAGCGGCCGGCACCAGCAGAACCAGCACATAGAGAATGTTCATGCGCTGGCCGGCGTCTTCCTGCTGGACCGGTGCCGTCGCAGTACGCGCCGATGACGCAGGCTCATGCCCAGCCAGGCCGTGAGCCCGCCCAGCAGCCAGCCGATCACCAGCGCGACCAGCAGGCCGGCCCCCTTGGGCAGCGCCACCCTGGCGAAGGCCAGGTCGTAGCTCACCGGATCGGCGTTGAGCGCGCCGACGATCACGCCGGCGACCACGAAGAGCGCGAGGATAAGCAAGGCAATCAATCGCATCGCGCGACTTTACCCGAATCGGCTCGAACCGGCGACCGCACGCGGGCGACAAAAAAAGGCAGAACGGCTCGCGCCGCCTGCCTCGAAACACGCCAGGAGCCGTAACCCCTGTCGCGGCGCAATCAGGCCAGTTCGGCCATCAGCGCCAGATTGACGCGCTCGCGCAGCTCCTTGCCCGGCTTGAAATGCGGCACGTGCTTGCCCGGCAGGGCCACGGCCTCGCCGGTCTTGGGATTGCGCCCCATGCGCGGCGGCCGGTAGTGCAGCGCGAAGCTGCCAAAACCGCGGACCTCGATACGCTCGCCCTCGGCCAGTGCATGGCTCATCTGCTCGATCACGCTCTTGACTGCGAGTTCGACGTCGCCAAACGCAAGGTGGGTCTGGCGCCTCGCCAGCGCCTCGATCAGTTCGGATTTGGTCATGGGTCCCCAATGTCCGTGACGTTAAACGGCGGGGCGGCTTGGCGCCGCCCCGCTTCGTACCTCAAGTCATTGTAATCCTAAAGGATTACTCAGACTTGTTGAGCTGCTCCTTGAGCAGCGCGCCCAGCTTGGTGGTGCCGCCGGAAGCGGAGCCGTATTCGGCCATCGCGTCATGCAGCTCTTCCTCGTCCTTGGCGCGGATCGAGAGCGCCAGCTGGCGCCCCTTGCGGTCCATGCCGGTGAACTTGGCTTCCACCTTGTCGCCGACCTTCAGGTGCTGGGTCGCATCGTCGATGCGTTCCTTGGCGATGTCGTTGGCGCGCAGATAACCCTCCACGCCCTCGCCCAGGTCGATCACCGCACCCTTGGCGTCCACTTCCTTCACCGTGCCGTTGACGATCGTGCCGCGCGGATTGTTGGCCATGAACTGGCCGAACGGGTCCTGCTCCATCTGCTTGATGCCCAGCGAAATGCGCTCGCGCTCAGGATCGACCGCCAGCACCACCGCCTCGATCTCGTCGCCTTTCTTGAAGTTGCGCACGAGGTCTTCGCCGGACGCCTGCCAGGAGATGTCGGAAAGGTGGACCAGGCCGTCGATGCCGCCTTCCAGGCCGATGAAGATGCCGAAGTCGGTGATCGACTTGATCTGGCCCGACACCTTGTCGTTCTTCTTGTGCATGGCCGCAAACGCTTCCCACGGATTGGAACGCGTCTGCTTGATGCCCAGCGAGATGCGGCGACGCTCTTCGTCCACGTCCAGCACCATCACTTCGGTCTCGTCGCCGACCTGCACCACCTTGGCCGGATTGACGTTCTTGTTGGTCCAGTCCATCTCGGACACGTGCACCAGCCCCTCGACGCCCGGCTCGATCTCGACGAAGCAGCCATAATCAGTGACGTTGGAGACCTTGCCGAAGATGCGGCTGCCGACCGGATAGCGACGGGAGATAGCGACCCACGGGTCGTCGCCCAGCTGCTTGAGGCCCAGCGACACGCGGTTGCGCTCGCGGTCGTACTTGAGCACGCGCACGTCCAGCTCATCGCCAACGTTGACCACCTCGGACGGGTGACGCACGCGCTTCCACGCCATGTCGGTGATGTGCAGCAGGCCGTCGATGCCGCCCAGGTCCACGAACGCGCCGTAGTCGGTGAGGTTCTTGACCGTGCCCTTGACCACCGCACCCTCGGTCAGGCGCTCCAGCAGCTTCTCACGCTCCTCGGAGAACTCGGTCTCGACGACGGCGCGGCGGCTGACCACCACGTTGTTGCGCTTGCGGTCCAGCTTGATGATCTTGAACTCGAGGTCCTTGCCCTCGAGGTAGACCGGGTCGCGGACCGGGCGCACGTCGACCAGCGAGCCCGGCAGGAACGCGCGGACGTCCTTGATGTCGACGGTGAAGCCGCCCTTGACCTTGCCGGATATCTTGCCGGTGATGGTCTCTTCCTTGTCGAAGGCCTGCTCGAGGTCGTCCCACACCATCGAACGCTTGGCCTTCTCGCGGGAGAGCTTGGTCTCGCCGAAGCCGTCTTCCAGGGCGTCGAGGGCAACCTTCACCTCGTCGCCTACCTGCACTTCCAGCGTGCCCTCTTCGTCCTTGAACTGCTCGATCGGGACGATGCCTTCGCTCTTGAGGCCGGCGTTGATCACGACGACGTCGTTGCGGATTTCCACAACGATGCCGGTGACGATGGCACCCGGCTTCAGCTTGGCGATGGCCTGCTGGCTCTGTTCAAACAGCTCGGCAAAACTTTCAGTCATGTTGATTCCAGAAATGAGAAAAGGCCGAAAGCCCTTTGTGCGCGCCGTCGGATGAAATGCGCACGGGCTGACCGGCCCACCGGTTGTGGGTGTCGCAGAAAACGCGCCCTATGACGGACCGCCCTGTCGGCACCGTTACCAAAACCCCCGCCGCGGCGGAGGCGCCTAAAGCCGCGTGCAGCCTTATCGGGGCTGCACGACGGCAAGTACTTTCGCGACGACGTCCTCGATGGGCATGCCGGTGGTATCCACCAGAACCGCATCCTCGGCCGGGCGAAGCGGAGCGACCGCACGCGACGCATCCCGCTCGTCACGCGCCTCGATCTCGCGCTGAAGGGCACCAAGTGTAACGTTCAGCCCCTTTTCCTTCAACTGCTTATAGCGCCTTTTCGCCCGTTCGGCGGCGCTCGCCGTGAGGAACACCTTGAACGGGGCGTCCGGAAAGATCACCGTGCCCATGTCGCGCCCATCGGCGACCAGGCCCGGAGCTCTGCGGAAACCCAGTTGCAGGTCGACCAGCGCCTGCCGCACGGAAGGGATGGAGGCGATCGCCGAAGCGGCGGCGCCGGCTGTCTCGGTGCGCAGTTCGTCCGTGGCGTCATGGCCGTTGACGATCACCCGAGTGTCGCCGCCGCCGGCAGCGGCCTGGAAGCGGATCTTCGTGCACCGGGCGCAACGGGTCACCGCCTCGGCATCGGAGAGATCCAGCCCTTCGGCCCCCGCCGCGTAGCCGACAGCCCGGTACAGGGCTCCCGAATCGAGCAATCGCCAGCCCAGATGCTCGGCGACCAGGCGGCTGATGGTGCCCTTGCCCGAACCGGACGGCCCGTCGATGGTCAGGACTGGCACCGGCTGCGTGCGGCTCATGAGGCTCCCCGGCATCTGCAAAAGCACGCATGGTACCGCGTAGGGCACCCCACGTTGACCACCCCCAGGCTGCGTGCTATCAAGCCGCGCCCCCGCCTTGCAGTGCCCCGCCATGACCGATCTTCGCCGCGAGTTCGAACAGGCCGCCGAGGATGTCAAGCGACTTGGCACCCGGCCGGACAACGACACATTGCTCAAGCTCTACGCGCTGTACAAGCAGGGCTCGCAGGGCGACGTACGGAGCGGCCTGCCGGGCTTCTTCGACTTCGTGGGCACCGCAAAGCACGAGGCCTGGGCGCAACTGTCCGGGATACCGCGGGAAGAAGCCATGCGCCGCTACATAGCGCTTGTGCGGCAACTCCTGGCCTGACGCGCCCACACCGCCCCTGCTTGCCGGGCCTGCAAGGCGACCGGGGGCGGCTGGGTGCGATCGCCGCTTGCTTTCCTCCATCCCGCCCGGCACATTCATACGATCGTTTGAACGGACGCCGGCATGCCCTACCCGCACCTGTTTGCCCCACTGGATCTGGGCCACGTGACTCTGCCCAACCGTATCCTGATGGGCTCGATGCACACCGGGCTGGAAGATCGCGCAGCCGACTACGACAAGCTCGCAGCCTATTTCGCCGAACGTGCCCGCGGCGGCGTCGCGCTCATGGTCACCGGCGGCATTGCCCCAAGCATCGAAGGCTGGCTCAAGCCTTTCGGCGGACGCCTGTCGATGCCCTGGCACGTCGGCCGGCACCGCAAAGTGACTGGCGCCGTGCATGCCGAGGGCGGACGCATCTGCCTGCAGATCCTGCATGCGGGCCGCTACGGCTACCACCCCTTGTTGGTGGCGCCCTCGAAACTGAAGTCGCCGATTACGCCGTTCACGCCGCGAGCCCTTTCCAGCCGCGGCGTGGTACGGACCATCGGCGATTTCGTGCGTTGCGCGAAGCTCGCCCGCGAGGCTGGCTACGACGGCGTGGAAGTCATGGGCTCGGAGGGCTACCTGATCAACCAGTTTCTCGCCGCGCGCACCAACCAGCGCCAGGACACCTGGGGCGGCGATGCCACGCAGCGCATGCGCCTGGCGATCGAGATCGTGCGGCGCACCCGCGAGGCGGTGGGCCGTGACTTCATCATTATCTACCGGCTTTCCATGCTGGAACTGGTCGAGGGCGGCCAGTCCTGGGACGAGATCGTCGCGCTCGCCAAGGCCATCGAGGCGGCCGGCGCCAGCATCATCAACACCGGCATCGGATGGCACGAGGCGCGCGTGCCGACCATCGTCACCTCGGTCCCGCGCGCGGGCTTTGCCTGGGTCACCCGGCGGCTCAAGGGCGAAGTGAGCCTGCCGCTGGTGGCCACCAACCGCATCAACATGCCAGAGGTGGCCGAGCGCGTGCTCGCCGATGGCGAGGCCGACATGGTTTCGATGGCGCGGCCGCTGCTGGCCGACCCGGCATGGGCAGCCAAGGCGCGTGCCGGCCGCAGCGCGTCGATCAACACCTGCATCGCCTGCAACCAGGCCTGCCTGGACCACGTATTCCAGAACAGGCGCGCCAGTTGCCTGGTCAATCCGCGTGCCTGCCATGAAACCGAATGGGTCATCGCCCCGGCGGCAACATCCAGGCGCATCGCGGTGGTCGGCGCAGGCCCCGCCGGCCTGGCCTGCGCGACTACGGCAGCCGAACGCGGGCATGCGGTAACGCTGTTCGAACAGTCCGACGGTATCGGCGGCCAGTTCAACTACGCCAAGCGCATTCCCGGCAAGGAGGAGTTCCACGAGACCCTGCGCTACTACCGCAATCGTCTTGAGGAGATGCGCGTTGACGTCCGGCTGGCCACGCGAGCAGATCCGGCCTCGCTGGTGGGCTTCGATGAAGTGGTCGTAGCCTGCGGCGTGGTGCCCCGGCCGGTGCGATTCCCCGGCAGCGACGATCCGCGCGTGCTCGGCTACCTCGACGTGCTAGCGCATGACCGGCCGGTCGGTGCGCGGGTGGCGATCATCGGCGCGGGCGGCATCGGCTTCGACGTGGCCGAATTCCTGGCCCAGCGGCCGCCCTCGCCTACCCTGGCCCCGGTTTGCTGGGCGCATGAATGGGGCGTTGACCGCTCCCTCGCTTCCCGCGGCGGCTTGCTGCCGCCCGTGCCCGAGGCACCGGCGCGGCAAATCTGGCTATTGCAACGAAGCGAAGGCCGCCCGGGCGCCCGCCTCAACAAGACCACTGGCTGGGTGCACCGTGCCTCGCTGAAGGCCAAGCTGGTGCAGATGCTCGGCGGTGTGCAGTACGTGCGGTTCGACGACGAGGGCCTGCACATTCTGCTGGCAGGCCAGGCACAGGTGCTGCCGGTCGACAATGTGGTGGTTTGCGCCGGTCAGGAACCCAATGGCGCGCTCGCACAAGCCCTACGGCAATCGGGAAGGAGCCCGCACGTGATCGGCGGAGCCGATGTCGCTGCCGAGCTCGACGCCAAGCGCGCGATCGCCCAGGGCACGCAGCTGGCCATGTCCCTGTAGAACCTGGCCGGAAAATAAAGCGCCCCGCGAACGACGCGTCGGTATCGGCTCTGGGGGAGGAGGACCGGATACCGCGGGGATAGCGTCGCTGCGGGGCGAGGGTCACAGCCACCCGGGGGGAGGGGATGGTGGCTGGACGAGGCAAACGATACGCTCGCCCCAGACCGATATCCAATATATATTTGCTGATCAACTTATTCGTGTTTCGACTATGTTTGACTTGCGCCAGCTCCGCTATTTCGTCGCGGTGGCGGAGGAGCTGAGCTTCACCCGCGCCGCCCAGCGCCTGCACATCTCCCAGCCCCCGCTCTCGCAACAGATCCAGGCGCTGGAGCAGGACCTGGGCACGCGCCTGTTCGATCGCGACAAGCGCAACGTGGCGCTGACCGAACCGGGGCGGATCCTGCTGGAGCAGGCGCGACAGATCCTGGCAAAGGCCGAGGAAGCACGCAGCCATGTCAGCGACGCGGCAGCCGGCTTCAGCGGCGTCCTGCGCCTTGCCTACACCATCTCGGTGACCTTCCATCGTGCACTGCCGCAGACCCTGCTGCGCTTCGGGCAGTACG
Organism: Frateuria sp.; assembly: GCF_035943815.1. Taxonomy (GTDB): domain Bacteria; phylum Pseudomonadota; class Gammaproteobacteria; order Xanthomonadales; family Rhodanobacteraceae; genus Frateuria_A. Next base: position 292,798 of record NZ_DASZBU010000012.1, on the reverse strand, counting down.
CGCCGAAGGTGCGGATGCAGCTGCATGAGATGTACAGCGAGCCGCAATTCACGGCTCTGCGTGCCGACCAGATCGACGTCGGCTTCGTGCGCGACGAGCCGCGCCATGAATCGGACGCCCGCGTGCTACGCATCGACGTGATCGATTACGAGCCCCTGCTGCTGGCCGTACCCAGCGGCCACCCGCTGGCCCGGCTGGACAGCGTGCAGTTCGGCGAACTGGCCAACGAGGCCTTCGTGAGCCAGCCCCGCGAACTGGCCGCGACCCTGTATGACCGGCTGGTGCAACTGGCGGGCAAGGCGGGGTTCCATCCGCTGATCCGCCAGCAGGCCCAGCAGATCAATGGCCTGCTGGCGCTCGTCGCCGCCGGCATCGGGCTCGCGCTGGTGCCGGCCAGCATGCGCGTGGTGCAGCTGGGCGGCGTCAGCTACGTTTCGCTGGAAGACCCGGACGCCTACCTGCTGCTGGCGGTCGCCAGCCGGAGGGACAACCCGTCCCCGGTGCTGGCCAAGTTCCTGCAGATCGTCAAGGGCGTGGAAGATGCGGACTTGTGAAGAGGCCAAACCGCAGCTACACTTAGCGGCTTGAATTTCCCAGAATTGTTCCAGGAGCCTGCCGTGAAGGTGCTTTCCTCTCTGAAGTCCGCCAAGCAGCGGCACCGTGACTGCAAGGTCGTGCGCCGCCGCGGCAAGGTCTTCGTGATCTGCAAGAGCAACCCGCGTTTCAAGGCGCGCCAGCGCTGAGCCGACGGGTTCGACGAAAAAAAGGCCGCTTGATGCGGCCTTTTTTATTGCCTGCGATCGGCGTCCACGGGCTGGGCAGGGCTGCCTACCTTGCCCGCCCGCTGGCGGTCACTCGTAGCGCACGCCGGTGATCTCGTAGCGCTTGACGCCGTTGGGCGCCTTGAACTCGAAGCTGTCGCCCTCGCTCTTGCCGATCAGCGCGCGGGCGATCGGAGAAGACACCGCGATCAGCCGCTGCTTGATGTCCGCCTCCAGGTCGCCCACGATCTGGTAGGTCACCGGCTCGCCCGAATCCTCGTCCTCCAGGTCCACGGTCGCGCCGAAGACCACCTTGCTGCCGGCACCGAGCTTGGACACGTCGATCACCTCGGCGGTCGACAGCGCGGCCTCCAGCTCGCCGATGCGCCCCTCGATGAAACTCTGCTGTTCTCGCGCCGCGTGGTACTCGGCGTTCTCCTTCAGGTCGCCGTGCGCGCGGGCCTCGGCGATCGCCGCAATGATTCGCGGACGTTCGATGGACTTCAGGCGCTCCAGCTCGCCGCGCAGGCGCTCCGAACCGATCTTGGTGATGGGGGCGCGACTCATGCGCTCAGCTCCTTGTGCAGTTCCTGCAGGCTGTGCACGTCGCCCTCGCCGTGGAAATCCAGCGAATGGACCAGCGCACGCGCACCTGCCACGGTGGTGGAATAGGTAACGCGATGCTGCAGCGCCTCGCGCCGGATCGAGAACGAATCGGCGATGGCCTGCTTGCCCTCGGTCGTGTTCACGATGTAGCCGATCTCGCCGTTCTTGATCAGGTCGACGATGTGCGGCCGCCCTTCGAGCACCTTGTTGACCCGCTCGCAGGCCACGCCGTGCTCGTCCAGGTAGGCCGCGGTGCCGCTGGTGGCCACCAGGCGGAAACCGCGCGCCAGCACTTCCTTTGCCACCGGCAGCAATCGCGCCTTGTCCGCGTCACGCACGGACAGGAACACCTTGCCCGCCTTGGGCGTCTTGATGCCCGCCGCCTCGTGGCCCCGCGCGAAGGCAGCACCGAAGTTGCGGCCCACGCCCATCACCTCGCCGGTGGAGCGCATCTCCGGCCCGAGGATCGGATCGACGTTCTGGAATTTCAGGAACGGGAAAATCGCCTCCTTCACGGAGAAGTAGGCGGGAATCACCTCGCGCGTGGCGCCCTGCCCGCTGAGCGTGCGGCCCGCCATGCAGCGGGCCGCGATCTTGGCCAGCGGCACGCCGGTTGCCTTGGAGACGAACGGCACCGTGCGCGAGGCACGCGGGTTCACTTCCAGGATGTAGACGGTGTCGCCCTGGATCGCGAACTGCGTGTTCATCAGGCCGACGACCTTGAGCTCCTTGGCCATCGCGGCGACCTGGCGGCGCAGCTCGTCCTGGATGTCCGCGGAGAGCGAATACGGCGGCAGCGAGCAGGAGGAATCGCCCGAGTGCACGCCGGCCTCCTCGATGTGCTCCATGATGCCGCCGACCAGCACGTTGCCTTCGCCGTCGGCGATGATGTCCACGTCCACCTCGACCGCGTGGTCGAGGAAGCGGTCCAGCAGCACCGGCGAATCGTTGGACACCTGCACCGCCTCGCGGATGTAGCGCGAGAGGTCGGCGTCGTCGTAGACCACTTCCATGGCGCGCCCGCCCAGGACGTAGCTCGGCCGCACCACCAGCGGATAGCCGATCTCGCGGGCGAGCGCCAGCGCCTCGTCGGCGTTGCGCGCGGTGCGGTTGGGCGGCTGGCGCAGGCCAAGCTTCACGATCATCTGCTGGAAGCGCTCGCGGTCCTCGGCCAGGTCGATCGAGTCGGGCGAGGTGCCGATCACCGGCACGCCGGCGGCCTCCAGCGCGCGCGCGAGCTTGAGCGGGGTCTGGCCGCCGTACTGCACGATCACGCCCTTGGGCTTCTCCAGCTCGACGATCTCCAGCACGTCCTCGAGCGTAAGCGGTTCGAAGTACAGGCGGTCGGAAGTGTCGTAGTCGGTGGAGACGGTTTCCGGGTTGCAGTTGACCATGATGGTCTCGAACCCGTCCTCGCGCAGCGCCAGCGCCGCGTGCACGCAGCAATAGTCGAACTCGATGCCCTGGCCGATGCGATTGGGGCCGCCGCCGAGCACGATGATCTTCTCGCGGTCGGTCGGATTGGCCTCGCACTCTTCCTCGTAGGTCGAGTACATGTAGGCGGTGCCGGTGGAGAACTCGGCCGCGCAGGAATCCACGCGCTTGTACACCGGGCGAACGCCGAACGTGTGGCGTAGGTGGCGCACGGCCGCCTCGTCGGTGCTGAGCAGTTGCGCGATGCGCGCGTCGGCGAAGCCCATGCGCTTGAGTTCGCGCATGCGCGAGGCGTTGAGCGCGGTCAGGCCTTGGCTCCTGACCTCCTTCTCGGCCAGGACGATGTCCTCGAAGGCCGCCAGGAACCAGGGGTCGACGCGGCTGAGCTCATATATCTCCTCCAGCGACAGTCCGGCCCGGAACGCGTCGGCCAGATAGAACACGCGATCGGGGCGAGGTTCGCGCAGCTCACGCTTGAGCGTGGCCAGGCCCGCATCGCCGCCGAAGTCGACGCCGGTCGGGTTGAGCCCGGTCTTGCCGATCTCCAGCCCGCGCAACGCCTTCTGCAAGGATTCGTGGAAGGTGCGGCCCATCGCCATCACCTCGCCCACCGACTTCATCTGGGTAGTCAGGCGCGCGTCGGCAGACGGGAACTTCTCGAAGGCGAAGCGCGGGATCTTGGTGACCACGTAGTCGATGGTCGGCTCGAACGAGGCCGGCGTGAGGCCGCCGGTGATGTCGTTCTTGAGCTCGTCCAGCGTGTAGCCGACGGCCAGCTTGGCGGCGACCTTCGCAATCGGGAAGCCGGTCGCCTTGGAGGCCAGCGCCGAGGAGCGCGACACGCGCGGGTTCATCTCGATCACCACCACGCGGCCATTCTCGGCGTTGATGCCAAACTGGACGTTGGAACCGCCGGTGTCCACGCCGATCTTGCGCAGCACGGCGATGGAGGCGTCGCGCAGGCGCTGGTATTCCTTGTCGGTGAGCGTCTGCGCCGGCGCCACGGTGATGGAATCCCCGGTGTGCACGCCCATCGGGTCCAGGTTCTCGATGGAGCAGACGATGATGCAGTTGTCCGCCTTGTCGCGAACCACCTCCATCTCGAATTCCTTCCAGCCCAACACCGACTCCTCGACCAGGACTTCGTGCACCGGCGAAAGCTCGAGGCCCCGCTTGATGATCTCCTCGAACTCCTCGACGTTGTAGGCGATGCCGCCGCCGGAGCCGCCCAGCGTGAAGCTCGGGCGGATGATGGTGGGAAAGCCCACCTTGGCCTGGATCTCGACCGCCTGCTCGTAGCTGCGGGCCACTTCCGCCTTCGGGCATTCCAGGCCGATGTCGGCCATGGCCTGCTTGAACAGCTCGCGGTCCTCGGCCATGCGGATGGCATCGCGCGAAGCGCCGATCAGCTCGACGTCGTACTTCTCGAGCACGCCGTTGTCCGCCAGGTCCAGCGCGCAGTTGAGCGCGGTCTGGCCGCCCATGGTCGGCAGCACCGCGTCGGGGCGCTCCTTGGCGATGATGCGTTCGACCGTCTGCCAGTTGATCGGCTCGATGTAGACCGCGTCGGCCATCTCCGGATCGGTCATGATGGTGGCCGGGTTGGAGTTGACCAGGACGACCCGGTAACCCTCTTCCCGCAGTGCCTTGCAGGCCTGCGCGCCGGAGTAGTCGAACTCGCAGGCCTGACCGATCACGATCGGGCCCGCGCCGATGATCAGCACGCTCTTGATGTCGGTGCGCTTGGGCATTAGCGGGCCTCCTGCATGAGCTGCGCGAAGCGCGCGAAGAGATAGCCGACGTCGGTCGGTCCCGGGGATGCCTCGGGATGGCCCTGGAAGCAGAACGCCGGGCGGTCGGTGAGCGCGAAGCCCTGCAGCGAGCCATCGAACAGCGAGGTATGGGTAACCCGCACGTTGGCCGGCAGCGTCGCCGGGTCCACCGCGAAACCGTGGTTCTGGCTGGTGATCAGCACGCGACCATCGTCGAGGTCCTTCACCGGGTGGTTGGCTCCGTGGTGGCCGAACTTCATCTTGATGGTCCTGCCGCCAAGGGCCAGGCCCATCAGCTGATGGCCCAGGCAGATGCCGAACAGCGGGATCTTCGCGTCGAGAAAGGCGCGCGTCGCTTCGATCGCGTAGTCGCAGGCCGCCGGGTCGCCGGGGCCATTGGACAGAAACACGCCGTCGGGCCGCATCGCCAGCACCTCGGAGGCGGGAGTCTGCGCCGGCACCACAGTAACGTCGCAGCCTGCCTCGGCGAGCAGGCGCAGGATCTGCAGCTTGGTGCCGTAGTCGTAGGCGACCACCTTGTGGCGCAGTGCGGGCTGCCGGAACGCAGCACGGTCCAGGTCGTACACGCCCTCGGTCCAGCGGTAGGGCTCGCGCACGCTGACCACCTTGGCCAGGTCCATGCCGTTCAGGCCGGGGAAGGCCCGCGCCTTGGCCAGCGCGACCTCCGCATCGATGCCCTCGCCAGCCAGGATGCAGCCGTTCTGGGCACCCTTGTCGCGCAGGATGCGGGTAAGCCGGCGCGTGTCGATGCCGGCGATCGCCACGATGCCCTGGCGGGCAAGGTACTCGGGCAGGCTCTCGGTGCTGCGCCAGTTGCTCGGCCGCCGCGGCACGTCGCGCACGATCAGGCCGGCGGCCTGCACGCGCGTGGATTCGGCGTCGGGCGCATTCACGCCGGTGTTGCCGACGTGCGGGTAGGTGAGGGTGACGATCTGGCGGGCGTAGGAAGGATCGGTGAGGATCTCCTGATAGCCCGTCATCGCCGTGTTGAAAACCACCTCGCCGACGGTTTCGCCAGTCGCGCCCACGGCGTAGCCGTGGAACACGCTGCCGTTTTCGAGGGCAAGCAGAGCGGAAATGGGCATGGGGCCGCCTTTAGGTGCAGCAAAGTCCGCAAGCCGCATGGAAGCAGGCTTGTGGACCTTGGGGTCGGAAGAAGACTTGGGCGGGACGCAATGATAGGCGCGGGGGGCCTTGCTGTCCACCGCACCGGAGCGTGAACAGGGCGTCCAGCCGTGCGCCTGGATGCTGCAGGTGCGCGCTAAACTTGCCCTCGTCACGTTCCCGCGGCCGTCCATGAACGCCACTGTCCTGCTCGATCCCGCCCGCCTCGACCGTCCCGATACGGACGTGCGGCTGGAACCGTTTCCGTTCCTGATCGCCCACGGCCAGCTACCCGACGATGCGCGCCATGAACTGGATCGGGATTTCCCCCGCTACGCCAGCGCAGGCTTCTTTCCCTACGATCCGGCTGATTGCGGCCCTTCGATCAACACACTGGTGGCCAACCTCACCGCACCGGCCTTTGCCCGCACCATCGGGGCGCGCCTGGGCATCGAGGACCTGAGCCAGTACCCGACGCTGGTCACCCTGTGCCGCCACCTCAACAGGCGCCACGGCACCATCCACACCGACAGCCGGTCCAAGGTCGCCACGGCGCTGATCTATCTCAACAACCAGTGGCCGGACACCAGCGACGGCTGCCTGCGTTTCCTGCGCCGGATCGACGATATCGACGACCTGGTCGCGCCCGAACTCACGCCGCTGTACGGCGAGTTCGCCGTGTTCAAGCGTTGCGACAATTCCTTCCACGGCCACCTGCCCTACGAGGGCGAGCGGCGCGTGATCCAGGTCGCCTGGCTCACCAGCGAGGAAGAGAAGCTGCGCAAGACGCGCCGCGGCAAGTTCGCACGCGGCTTCAAGAAACTGCTCGGCACGCTGGATCGCAAGTTCGGTGCCGGGCGCGACCGCAACGCCGCGCACCGCGACTGATTTCAGACCAAGCGCCACGCCATGAAGACGGCGAATACGCCGTACAGCAGCCCGACCGGCACCATCCAGCGCGCGTTGACCTGGCCGCGCCGGAACAGCCACCACAGATAGGCCACCGCCAACGTCGTCAGCACGCCGGCGACCACCAACGGAAGATCGAACAGCCAGGGCGTGAAGAACAACGCCAGCGAGCTCGGGATCGTGGCCTGGATCATCATGGCACCGGAGATGTTCGCCAGCGCGAGCCGCTCCTTGCCCTGGCGCACCCAGATCAACGCATTGACCGTTTCGGGCAGTTCGGTTGCCACGGGGCTCAGCACGAGTGCAACCAGATGCGCCGACAGCCCCATCGCAAGGCCTATCGCTTCGATCTGCGCCACGAAGATGCGCGAGGCAACGGCAATCACCCCCAGCGCCAATACGCTTTGCGCCAACACGCGCCACATGGCCGGATCGGGCACGCCCGGATGGATCTTCAGAGGCTCCAGTGCCTCGTCTTCGGGCGCGGCCTCGCCGCTGCGAAGCTCGCGCCATACGTACAACCCATAGGCGGCAAGAAACAGCACGCCCAGCCAGGGCTTCCACGCGAACGCCACCAGCCCCAGCGCACACTTGACCACGAAGATCGATAGAAACCACCGCTGGTCGCGCGCGAGCCGCGCGCTGTCGACCTTGACCACGGCGCTGGGTCGCCGCAACCGGCGCCGGTTGCTCCACAACGCGATGCCCACCACCGCATAGGCGATCGTGCCGAGCACCAGGGGGCCGCCGAGCGCGGCGCCCACGCCGATGCCACGCTGTTCCGGCGTGCGCCCGAGCACCACCGCAATGAACGTGACGGCGCTTTCGGGCAACGCGGTACCGAGAGCGGCCAGCACCGTGCCGGTGGCGGTGGCATCGAGCCGGAACTTGCGGCCCAGCCATTCGATGCCATTGACGAAATACTCGCAGGCAGCGTAGATCGCGCCGGCCGAGAGCAGGAACCACAGCGTGGTGAGCATCGATACGTTTCCGGCCGGGCGAGCTAGAAAACCTTGGCGCGACGATGCGGCCCGCCCGGCAAGGGTTCGAGCACATCGTGGCCAAAGGTCTCGCCGGGCAACGCAGGCCAGTTTGTGGCGCTGCGGCCATCCACGCCATGGAGCATTCGCTCCAAGTCTGTTGACGCGGATTCCTCAGGGGAACGAAGGCGCGGCCCTCGCGGGGTGAGGATGGCTACTCCCCAATGACAATCCGCGCATGGTAGCGGCGCCACGGCGGCGCAACAAGCGCGGACCGGCGTGCCGGATGCCTTAGGCGAGGCGTTGCGCCAGCAGCGCGTCCAGGCCGTATGCGCCGGGCGGCTGGCTGCACAGCCAGTGCGACGCCTCGATGGCGCCGCGCGCGAAGATCGCCCGGTCGGTGGCACGGTGCCCCAGTTCCACGCGTTCACCCTGACCGATCAGCAGAGCGCTGTGCTCGCCCACGATGTCGCCGCCGCGGACCACCGCGAAACCGATGCTGCCGGGCCGGCGCGCACCTTCACGGCCACCGGTCACGCCCACGCGCTCCAGATGGGTGCCGCGCGCGGCGGCCGCTGCCTCGCCCAGCGAGATCGCTGTGCCCGAAGGCGCATCGAGCTTGCGGCCGTGGTGGGCCTCGACGATCTCCAGGTCCCAGTCCGGCAACGCGGCGGCAGCCTCGCGCAACAGCCGCGTGAGCACCGCCACGCCGAGGCTGAAGTTGCTCGCGTGCATCACCGGGATGTGCGCGGCCGCTTCGGACAATCGACCGCCGAGCGCCGCATCGATGCCGGTGGTGCCGCTGACCAGCGCGATGCCGTGCGCCAGGCAATGCTCGAGCGCCGAGGCGAGCCCGGCCGGCCCGCTGAAGTCGATCACCACGTCGAGCGTCTCGGATGGCCAGTCGGCGCGCAGACAGGGTGTGGCGCGGTCGTGGTAAGCGCGTTCGCCCAGTTGCGGCATGCCCGGCGCCGTCACGGCCGCCACCACCTCGAAGCGGCCATCGTCCCGCAACAGATCGAGCAACACGCGGCCCATGCGGCCGGTGGCGCCGTTGACGGCGAGGCGGAGCGGTCGATGCATGGCGGGGTCCGTATTTGAGAGGAGCTAGCGTAGCAGCGCCGGTAGGCCAGGCGCCGAGCCGGGTGGCATGCGGCAGCTCGCCCCGAGTGGCAAAGGCGCCCTCCCCGCTTATGGGGAAGGCGCCCGCAGAGCATGATGGCCTCGCCCGGAGCGGCTGGCCGTGTTACGAGGTGACCCGCGAGAGGAAATCCTTCACGCCATCGACCCAGCTCTTGGCCCGCGGCGTATGCGCATCCGGCTCGCCCTCGGCAAAGGTGGCCTCCAGCTTCTCCAGCAGTTCGCGCTGCTCGCGGGTCAGGCGCACCGGGGTTTCCACCATGACGCGGCAGATCAGGTCGCCGACGCGGCCAGAGCGCACCGACTTGACGCCGCGCCCGCGCAGGCGGAAGGTCTGTCCGGTCTGGGTTTCCGGCGGGATCGACACCGCCACTTCGCCCTCCAGCGTAGGCACCTTGAGCTCGGCGCCAAGCGCGGCCTGGGCGAAGCGGATCGGCACCTCGCAATGCAGGTCGTTGCCGTCGCGCTGGAAGATCGCGTGCTCGCGCACACGAACGTCGACGTACAGATCGCCCGGTTCGACGCCGCTAGGGCCGGCTTCACCCTGCCCCGCCAGGCGGATGCGGTCGCCGTTGTCCACGCCGGCCGGAATGCGCACCGACAGCGTACGCCGCTCCTCCAGCAGGCCCTCGCCATGGCAGGCCTTGCAGGACTTCTCGATGGTCTGGCCACTGCCGCCGCAATGCGGGCAGGCCTGCTGGATCGAGAAGATGCCGTTCTGCATGCGCACACGGCCGTGGCCATGGCAGGTCTTGCACTGCACCGTCTTGCCGTCGGCCGAACCGGACCCGTTGCAGTGGTGGCAATTGACCTGGGTGGGAATCTCGATGGTCTTCTCGACGCCGAAGACCGCCTCTTCCAGGTCCAGCTCCATCACATAGCGCAGGTCCGCGCCACGACGCGGGCGGCCACGGCCACCCATGCCGAAGATGTCACCGAAGATGTCCCCGAAGATGTCGCCCATGTCGCCGAAGCCACCGCGGCCGCCGCCCATGCCGCCCTCGAAGGCGGCATGGCCGTGCTGGTCGTACATGGCGCGCTTTTGCGGATCGGCCAGGACCTCGTAGGCCTCTTTGGCCTCCTTGAATTTTTCCTGCGCAGCGGGATCGTCCGGACAGCGGTCCGGGTGGTATTTCATCGCCAGACGGCGGAAGGATTTTTTCAGCTCGACTTCGGTGACGGTGCGCTCGACGCCGAGCACCTCGTAGTAATCGCGCTTGCCCGTTGCTGCATTCATGACTTTCGACTGCCCCTGCTCCAATCCTGTGCCGGCCCCTCAAGAAACAGCCCGCGCGGCATGATAGCCGGCGCGGGCTGTTTCATTGCGGCACCGGCTGCCGACGATTACTTCTTCTCGTCCTTGACTTCGGTGAACTCGGCATCGACCACGTCGTCGGGCTGCGCCGATCCACCGCCCGGGGCTGCCTGCGGACCACCCTCGGGGCCGGCGCCGCCACCCTGCGCCGCGGCGTAGAGCGCCTGCGCGACCTGCTCGAGCTTCTGCATCTTGGCCTCGATCTGGGCCTTGTCGTCGCTGTCCTTGACCTTCTCCAGGTCCGACAGCGCCTCCTCGATCCCGCCGATCTGCGCAGCGACCTTGCCGCCGTGCTCCTTCAATGCGCTGCGGGTGGCGTGCACCAGCTGGTCGGCCTTGTTGCGGGTGGCGACCAGTTCGTGGAACTTGCGGTCTTCTTCCTTGTTTGCCTCGGCGTCCGCAACCATGCGCTGGATCTCGTCCTCGGACAGGCCCGAGCCGGCCTTGATCTCGATCTTCTGTTCCTTGCCGGTCTTCTTGTCCTTGGCCGACACGTGCAGGATGCCGTTGGCGTCGATGTCGAAGGTGACCTCGATCTGCGGCATGCCGCGCGGCGCCGGGTCGATGCCCGACAGATCGAAGCGGCCAAGGGATTTGTTCGCGCTGGCGCGCTCGCGCTCGCCCTGCAGCACGTGCACGGTCACCGCGGTCTGATTGTCGTCGGCGGTGGAGAAGGTCTGCGCGGCCTTGGTCGGCACGGTGGTGTTCTTCTCGATCAGCTTGGTCATCACGCCGCCCATCGTCTCGATGCCGAGCGACAGCGGGGTGACGTCCAGCAGCAGCACGTCCTTCACCGAGCCGCCCAGCACGCCGCCCTGGATCGCCGCGCCCACGGCCACGGCCTCGTCCGGGTTGACGTCCTTGCGCGGCTCCTTGCCGAAGAAGTCCTTGACCGACTCCTGCACCTTGGGCATGCGGGTCTGGCCGCCGACGAGGATCACCTCGTTGATGTCGGACACGCGCAGACCGGCGTCGTTGAGCGCGATGCGGCACGGCTCGATGGTGCGCTTGACCAGGTCCTCGACCAGCGCTTCGAGCTTGGCGCGGGTGAGCTTGATGTTGAGGTGCTTCGGACCGGAGGCATCGGCCGTCACGTACGGCAGGTTCACCTCGGTCTGGTGCGCGGAGGACAGCTCGATCTTGGCGCGCTCCGCCGCGTCCTTCAGGCGCTGCAGGGCCAGCGGGTCCTTGCGCAGGTCGATGCCCTGGTCCTTCTGGAACTCGTCGACCAGGTAGTCGATGACGCGCTTGTCGAAGTCCTCGCCGCCGAGGAACGTATCGCCGTTGGTGGCCAGCACCTCGAACTGCTTCTCGCCGTCGACTTCGGCGATCTCGATGATCGATACGTCGAAGGTGCCGCCGCCCAGGTCATACACCGCGATCTTGCGGTCGCCGCCCTTCTTGTCCAGGCCATAGGCCAGCGCGGCCGCGGTGGGCTCGTTGATGATGCGCTTGACCTCCAGGCCCGCGATGCGCCCGGCGTCCTTGGTCGCCTGGCGCTGGCTGTCGTTGAAGTAGGCAGGCACCGTGATCACCGCCTCGGTGACCGGCTCGCCGAGGTAGTCCTCGGCGGTCTTCTTCATCTTCATCAGCACCTTGGCCGAGATCTCTTGCGGCGCCATCTTCTTGCCGTCGGAGGTCTGCACCCAGGCGTCGCCGTTGTCGTGCGCCACGATGCCGTAGGGCACGATGTGCAGGTCCTTCTGGACCTCGGCATCGGTGAACTTGCGGCCGATCAGGCGCTTGACCGCGTAGAAGGTGTTCTTCGGGTTGGTCACGCTCTGGCGCTTGGCCGGCGCGCCCACCAGGACTTCGTTGTCCTTGGTGAAGGCGACGATGGACGGCGTGGTGCGGTCGCCCTCGGCGTTCTCGATCACTTTGGCGTTGCTGCCGTCCATCACGGCGACGCAGGAATTGGTCGTGCCCAGGTCGATGCCGATGATCTTGCCCATACTCTTCCACTCCAATTGTTTTCTAGGCGGCCCCCGCGGCCGCGATGGTTTTCCAGATGGAGGCCTGCAGACGGCGATTCAATGCCGGCGGGGCTTCCGATATGTCGCGTTCAGTGCGGTGCCCGGTCAATCCCTGGCGACAGCGACCAGCGCCGGCCGCAGCAGCCGGTCGTTCAGCACGTAGCCCTTCTGCAGCACGTTGACCACGGTGCCGGCCGCCTTGCCCGGCGCCTCGACCATGCTCACGGCGTGGTGGCGCTCGGGATCCAGCGGCTGGCCCACGGGATCGACCTGCACCAGGCCTTGGGACTCGGCGACCTTCAACAGCGCCTTCAGCGTGAGGGCCAGGCCTTCGCGCACGGCGGCAACGTCGCCGCCCTCGATGGCCAGGCCGCGCTCCAGGCTGTCGTAGACCGGCAGCAGTTCGTTGAGCAACTTCTCGTTGGCGAAGCGACGGGCCTGCTCCAGGTCGCGATGCAGTCGACGGCGCTGGTTCTCCAGCTCGGCGTGCTCGCGCAATACGCTCTCGCGCAGCTCGGCATTGCTTGCCTCCAGCTCGGCGATGCGGGCCTGCAAGGCGTCAAGCCCGGGTGCGTCGGATGAACCTGCTTCGTGCACCTGTCCCGGCGTCTGCTCGTTGTTCTGCATGCATTACTCCCAAACGAAAGTCCGGGCCGGCACCTCCGTGCCGACCGAAAGAAACCTGCGGGAAACCCGCCCTCCGGGGGCGGTTATAGGGACGTCGCGGCGCGATTCAAGGCCTCGCTGAGCAATCCGGCGGTGGCCTGCACCACCGGGATCACCCGCTCGTAGGCCATTCGGGTCGGTCCGATCACGCCGATCGCTCCCAGCACCCGTCCCTGCACGCCGTAGCTGGCGGTCACGACGCTGCAACCGTCGAGCGCCGCGAAACCCGATTCCTCGCCGATGAACAGGCGCACGCCTGGCGCCCGCGCGCACACTTCCATGAGCTGCAGCAGCTCGTTCTTCTTCTGGAACGCCTCGAACAGCTCGCGCAGGCGGTCCAGGTCGGCCAGTTCGGCATAGCCCATCAGGTTGGTCTGGCCGCTGACCAGGACGTCTTCGCCCCCCTGCGGCGCGAAGGAAGCTGCCGCCAGTTCGGTTGCGCTGGCCACCAGGCGGTTCAGCTCGCTGCCGGCCTCGCGCAGTTCGCGCAGCAGGTGGGCGCGGATGTCGTCCACCCGCAGCCCGGCGAAATGCGTGTTGAGGTAGTTGGCCGCCTGCTCCAGCTCGCGGCCGTCCAGCGGCTTGGCCAGCTGCACGATGCGGTTCTGCACCTGGTTGTCGGAGAACACCAGGATCACCAGCACGCGCGCGTCGGGCAGCGGCACGAAGTCGATGTGGCGCAGCGGAAAGTCGCCCTGGCGCGGCACCGTCACCACGCCGGCGAAATGGGTCATCGCCGAGAGCAGGGTCGAGACGTTCCCCAGCAGGTCGCGGGTGGTGGTCGGGCCGGGCGGAAGTTCCCGCTTCAGGCGGGCCATCTCCTCGCGCGGCAGCGGCTGCAGCTCGATCAGGCTGTCGACGAAAAGGCGCAGGCCACGCGGCGTCGGCACGCGCCCGGCCGAGGTGTGCGGCGAGGCGACCAGGCCTGCCTCCTCCAAGTCGGCCATGATGTTGCGGATGGTCGCCGGACTCACGTCCAAGCCGGAGGAGCGCGACAAGGTGCGCGACCCGACCGGCTCGCCGTCGGCCAGGTATTGCGCGATCAGCGTGCGCAGCAGGCGCCGGGCACGGGCATCGAGGTCGTGGCCATGGGAGAGAGGCATGCGCGTTGCAGGTGGTGAGACAGCACACAAATAAGGTGCCCCGCCAAAGAATGCAAGAAAACCGTGCCGCCGCGCGGCGTACGCCGCTACTCGCCCTTCGCCCCTGCCCTTACAATCGCGCGACCTCATTCCGCCCCTAGTCCATGCTCACCTCACTCTACGTCCGCCATTTCGCCGTTGTCGAAGAAGCCGAGGTCACGTTCGGGCCCGGCCTGACCGTGGTCAGTGGCGAGACCGGCGCCGGCAAGTCGCTTCTGGTCGATGCGCTGATGCTGTTGGCCGGCGCCCGTGCGGACAGCGGCATGGTGCGCGAGGGTTGCGACCGTGCCGAACTGGCGGCGGAGTTCGACCTGTCCGCCCTGCCCGATGCGCGCGCATGGCTCGAGCGCGAGGAGCTCGACGACGAGGGCGCCTGCCAGCTGCGCCGGGTGATCCGCGCCGAAGGCAGCTCGCGTGCCTGGATCAATGGTCGTCCCGCCAACGCCAGCCAGCTCGGCGAGCTGGCCACCTTGCTGGTGGAGATCCACGGCCAGCACGAACACCAGGCGCTGCTCTCGCGCAACCACCAACTCGCGCTGCTCGATGCCTTTGCCGGCCACGAGGCGCTTGCCGCGCAGGTGCGCGAGCTGGCGACGCAATGGCGCGAACTGGGCGCACGCATCCGCAAGCTGAGTGGCGGGGAGAATCGCGAACAACGGCTCGAACTGCTGCGCCACGAGACGGCCGAACTGGAAAAGTGGGCGCTGCCACCCGCCGAGCTGGCAGAACTGGAAGCCAGCCACAAGCGCCTGTCCAATGCCGGCCGGCTGGCCGAGGGTGCCGCCGGCGTGGTCGAGCTGCTCGACGGCGACAGCGAGTTCGCGCTGCGCCGCGCGCTGGGCCGGGCACACGCCGAACTGGGCAAGCTCGCCGCGATCGATCCGCGCCTGCGCGCCATGCTGGAACTCCTGGACGACGCCTCGATCCAGCTCGGTGAAGCGGCGGACGGGCTAGGCCGCTACGCGCAGGACGTGGACCTCGATCCCGAACGCTATACCGAAGTCGACAATCATCTCGCGCGGCTGCACGAACTGGCCCGGCGCCACCGCCTGCCCGCCGCCGAGCTGCACGAGCGGTGGGCAACGCGGCAGGCGGAACTGGCCGAACTGGAAGGCGCAGGCGGCGTACTCGAAAAGCTGGCCAGCGAGCGCGTCCGCCTGGAGCGCGACTACGCGGCGGCGGCCGGCGAACTGGGGCAGTCCCGCCGCGACGCCGCCGGACGGCTAAGCGGCGAAGTCAGCGCGCTGATGGCCGAGCTGGGCATGGCGGGCGGCCGGTTGGTGGTCGAAGTCGAGCCTGCCGAGGGCGATGAGCCGGACGCACAGGGGCGCGAGCGCTGTGAGCTGCTGGTCAGCGCCAACCCGGGCCAACCGCCACGGGCGTTGCGCAAGGTCGCCTCGGGCGGAGAACTGGCGCGCATCAGCCTGGCCATCGAAGTGGCGACCCTGGGCAAGGACAGCATCGGAACGATGGTGTTCGACGAGGTCGACACCGGCATCGGCGGCGCCGTAGCCGAAGTGGTGGGGCAAAAACTGCGGGCGCTGGGTGCCGAGCGCCAGGTGCTGTGCGTCACCCACCTGCCGCAGGTCGCCGCGCAAGGCCACGCCCACCTGCGCGTGAGCAAGCACAGCGAGGGCGACACCACCCGCACGCAGATCGACAAGCTCGATGATCCGGGCCGCCGCGACGAACTGGCGCGCATGCTGGGCGGGGTGGAGATCTCCCGCGAAACTCGAGCTCACGCCAAGCAGATGCTGGAGCGCGCGCAGAGCGCTTGAACGGTCTGGCTACGGAGCGGGGGCTCGGAATCGCCGCGGGGACGATTAGGACCGTTGCCTACCCCTTGCGCTCCGACAGCAGACCGCGCTCGCTCGCCATGCGGTACAGGTCCAGTTCCGAGCCGGCACCGAGCTTGCCCATCAGGCTGGCGCGGTGGATGTAGATCGTCTTCTGACCCACGCCGAGCGCCGCGGCCACCTGCTTGGGGGCTTTGCCCGCGGCCAGCAGCAGGAAAACCTCCCGCTCGCGCACGGTCAGCCGGTTGACCGGGTCGAGCGCTTCGCTCGGCCGCTCGGCACGACGCTGGCGCAGGTCGGAGCTGAGGAAGGTGTCGCCCTGCATCACCTGTCGCAGGCCGGCCACCAGTTCTTCCGGCGCGGCGCCCTTGGTGACGTAGCCGCTGGCGCCGCGGCGCAGCGCTTCGGATACGTAGGGCTCGCCGTCGTGCATGCTGAGCACGACGATATGCGTATCCGGGGCGAGGCTGTGCAGGTGCTCGATCAGAGGCAGGCCACTGCCGTCGGGCAGGGAAAGATCAAGCGCGACCAGGTGCGGCCGGCGATGGTTGATCGCCTCGACCGCGTCGTCCGCACAGCGGCACTCGGCGATGACCTCCAGATCCGGCTCCATCTCGATCAGCCGCTTGAATCCCTCGCGGACGATGGCGTGGTCGTCGACCAGAACGATGCTGTACATGGTGCCCCGCTGGCTTCCAGGTTTCGGGCGATCCCACGGCCCGGCCGCCGCCCGCATCGGGCGCGCCGCGTCACCGCCTGTCCCTGAGGAGTCTATAAGAAGAAGGGCCACCGCCCGCAAGGCCGCCCGCGCTCTGGGCAGGCGCCACGGGCATGTACCATCCGCGCATGCGATCGAAGCCATTTTCCTTGCCCGACTCCGGTCCACTGCTGGGCGTGATCTACGTGTCGCTGTGGCTGGTGCTGCTGCCTACCCAGCAGCCCTACTGGATGCTGCCGTTCGGCCTGCGTTTCGCTGCCCTGCTGATAGTGCCGATACGCCAATGGCTTTGGCTGCTGGGGCTGGAACTGGCCGCAACGATCATCCTCGACCTGCGCTCCGGGCTGCCGGCGGTGTGGGAAACCTTCGTGGTGGGCGACCTGCCCGAGCCGCTGGTGATGCTGGTGAGCTTGTGGCTGCTGCGGCGAGTCAACCTGCATGCGAACCTGCGCGACCCGGAGGAAGCCACGCGCCTGTTGCTCTCGGCCGTGCTGGTAGTGGGCGCGGTCGCGGCCGCCGACGCGGTGATCCTGGCGCTGCTGCACGAGAACACCGATCCGGCCGCGATGGCGCGAGCGCTCGGGCGCGAACTGCTGGGCAACTATCTGGGTGTCCTGCTCATCACGCCGCTGGCGATCATGTTGCTGCGTGCTCGCCCCAGCCGGAAGATGGTGGCCAGCCTGGTGATGGACGGCCTGCTGGTGATGCTGCCGGCCATGGCTTTACTGTTGATGCTCTCCGAGCACGCCGCACCGCAGCCGGAGTTCGCCCGCGTGCTGTCGCTGGCGCCCGTGCTGTTCTTCGCGTTCCGGCACGGTTGGCGTGGCGCCACGCTGGCCATGCTGATCTCCTGCCTGGGAATGACCGCGGTGGACCACCAGCCCGGCCATCCTCAGAACGCGGCAGGCTACCTTTTCCTGGCCGTGGCAGGCACAGGGGCGCTGATGCTCGGCGCCGCAACCGATGCCCTGCGCCGAAGCAGCGAGCGAGTCGCCGAGCAGAACGTATACCTCGGCGCCGTCAACCGCCGCCTCGACCAACTCGCACGCCAACTACGCGATGCCGCCCGCGGCAACCTGCAGGCGGAAGAGAGCCAGCGCCGGCACATGGCGGCCGAATTGCACGACGAACTGGGCCAGAACATCACCGCCATCCAGACCCACATGAAGCTCGCCCAGGCGCGCCTGCGCCTGGCCGGGCTGGAAGACATCAGTGTTTCGGTCAACACGATCCTGGGCTACATGCGCCGGGCGCTGCACCGGCTGCTGGACGACCTGCGCCCGGCCGTACTGGACGAATTCGGCCTGCTGCGCGCATTGGACGAAGGCCCGATCCGCGACCTGCTGACCACGGCAGGCATCGCCTTCCACACCGACATGCGCGGCGATCCGCGGCTGCTCGACGAAGACACCCGCACGGCGGTGTACCGACTGGTACAGGAAAGCGCCACCAACGCCGTCAAACACGCCCAGGCCAGCGAATTCCGGTTGCGGCTGCGCATCGGCGAACGCCACGGTGGCGTGCTGGCCCTGCTCGATATCCGCGATGACGGCGTCGGCCTGCCCAGCCGCCTGCCCCGCGGTGGCCGCGGCCTGCAAGGCATGCGCGACCGTGTCACCTCACTCGGCGGCCTGTTCCGGCTGCGACCCAACCATCAGGGCGTGCACCTGCGGGTTTTGTTGCGGAGCAGCACGCCCGGCCGCGATCCGGGGCGTCTGGCCTAGGAATTTTTCCAATACCGCGGTCGTGAACACATCGTTAGCATCGTTCCATCGATGTGGGGGAGCCGCCATCGCAAGATGGCGTGCCGTGGGCACCGTGGGGACGGTGGCCACGAAGAACGGCAGGATGCCGTTCCGCCGATACCAGCGGCGCCGCCGGGCAAGCGAGCAATTCGCACAGGCCGGGCGTCAGGTACCGGATCAGCCGTGGGTGGACAGGAGTCCTCCCGCGGCTTTTTTTATGTCCGCTCTCCAGGGCAGATCGGACGGCCGGGTGGGGGAACAGACGACCCGCCCGAGGGCTAGCCGTTCAGCCCCTCAGCGCCCTTTCCCCTTCGAGCGCACGTACAGCACCAGGCTGTGGTCCTCCAGCACGTAGCCGTGCTTGGCGGCGATCTCCTGCTGCAGCCGCTCGATCTCCTCGCTGACGAACTCGATGACCTTGCCGCTGTCTACGTCGATCATGTGGTCGTGATGCTTGCCGCGGTCGAGCTCGTAGACGGCATGGCCGCCTTCGAAGTTGTGCTTGACCACGATGCCCGCGGCCTCGAACTGGGTCAGGACGCGGTAGACGGTGGCAAGTCCGATGTCTTCCTGGTCCGCGAGCAGCTTCTTGTAGATATCCTCGGCGGTGAGGTGCTGCACGCCCTCCTCCTCGAAGATCTGCAGGATCCGCATGCGCGGATGGGTGACCTTCAAGCCGACCCGGCGCAGTTCTCTGGTTTCCTGTTCCATAGCAAGTTCCAAGCACGGCGCACCAAGGCCGTTAGTGTATCATCCGACACCTTTACGATCCGGACGCAAACACGCATGCACAAGCTGATTCGCACGCTCGGTTCGGCCATGCTGGCGCTCTCGCTGGCAGGCTGTGGACTGGTCTATGTCCCCGACGTGCAGCAAGGCAACGTCCTGGACAAGAAAATCGTCGACCAGCTCCAGCCCGGCATGACCAAGCATCAAGTGCTCGTGTTGCTGGGTTCGCCGTCGGTGCATACGCCGTTCAACGACAACCGCTGGGACTACGTTTCCACCCAGCAGCATCGCGGTGGAGCGATCAAGATCCGCACGTTCACGCTCACCTTCAACAACGACACCCTGGTGCGTACCGAGGGCGACTTCTTCGCGCAGGATCCGGAACAGATGCTCAAGGACAGCAAGAAGTACCACGCCTCCTACCCGGTCGATGAAACCCAGGGCGACAAGAGCAAGAGCGGCGGCGAAGACAGCGGCTCCGGCATGCCCGGTGGCAGCGGCACGCCCTGATCGTTAGCGACCGCGGGCGCGACGGCGCCTCGCGTCCTTGGGATCCAGCGTGAGCGACCGGTAGAGCTCGACCCGGTCGCCATCGCGCAGCCGCTGGTCCGGCGCCACGCGCCGGCCATAGATGCCCAACCGCTGGTGATCGACCGACACGCCCTCGCCTTCCAGGCCTGCGGCGGCGACCGCCTGGGCCACGGTAGCGTCCGCAGCGAGATGCACCCGCCGCAGCAACACGCGCTCGGGCAGCGCCAGTACTACCTCCACCATGATCTCAGCCGTAGGCACGCCGGGCCTCGCGGCTGAAATCCTCGACCATGCGCGTGGCAAGGCCCTGGAAACCCAACTTGATCGCGCCGGCGCCCAAACCTACGTAATCGAAATCCAGCGCGAAGGCGATCTTGCAGCCGTGCTCGCCCAGCGCAACGAACGCCCATACCCCATCCAGGCTGCGGAACGGACCTTCCACCAGATGCATGTGCAGGCGCTGCGGCGGCTCGGTGGTATTGCGGGTAGTGAAGCTCTGGCGCAAGCCGGCGAACTTCAGGTCCAGGCGCGCCACCAGCACGTCACCCTCGCGCTCGAGCACCTGCGCGCCGGCACACCAGGAGAAGCGCTTTGGGTATGCTTCCACATCGTTGACCAGATCGAACATTTGCGCCGGCGTGTAGTTGACCAGGGCGCTTCGTCGGATTTCGATCACGGGTGACCTCACTCATCATGCCCGGTGCCCCGGATTCCGGCGGCATCGGCAAAGGCGCAAGTCTAGCGGACATGGCAAAAGCGAAGGACAAGGACAAGCACGCCGGCGGCACCATCGCGCTCAACAAGCGCGCTCGGCACGAGTACCACATCGACCAGCGCTACGAGGCCGGCATCGCCCTGCAGGGCTGGGAGTTGAAGGCGCTGCGCGCCGGCCGGATCAACTTCGGCGACGGTTACGCGGTGGTGCTCAAGGGCGAGATCTTCCTGGTGGGCACCTCGATTCCGCCGCTGATCAGCGCCTCCACCCACGTGATCGCCGAGGACCGCCGCACGCGCAAGCTGCTCCTGCACAAGCAGGAGATCGACCAGCTGATCGGCGCCGTCGAGCGCAAGGGCTACACCCTGGTGCCGATCGCGATGTACTGGAAGGGCAACAAGGTCAAGGTGGAGATCGGCCTGGCGCGTGGCAAGCAGGCGCACGACAAGCGCGACGCTGAAAAGGAACGCGACTGGCAACGCGAGAAGCAGCGCACCATGCGCGCCCACAACCGCGAGGCCTGAACGCTGAGCTCCGCGCGCATTGAAGCGCATGGCGCCGGCCCATATACTTTCACGACTGACCAGCTCAGCGTTTCCCCGGGGGTGTCCTGGCTTCGACGGGGGTAGTGAGATGGCTTGGTGCATGCCGAGGGGGCAGCTTTCCTCGTAAATCCAGCCGCAAACTCATAGTTGCCAACGACGACAACTACGCTCTGGCCGCTTAAGGCCTAGCCCCGAACCCACTTGTGCCTGTGCTCGTGGATGTAGGGTCATCATCACAGGATCGCTGGAAACGGCCGTCTGCCAGTTTTCGGCTAACTCCTAGCAGACTGGTCCTTCGATGCGCTTCGCACATCGTGCTGTCGCGGGACGAGATCCAACGGTGAGCTAAGCATGTAGTACCGGGCGTCAAGCGCCTTCGGACGCGGGTTCGACTCCCGCCACCTCCACCAACACGGCATCGAGTGATGCAGGACGGCCGGCATGACGCGCAAGCGGATGCCGGCCTTCTTTTTGTCCGGCGTGGGCCCTATGCCGGGCCGTGCGCGCGGCTCAGACTCTGCGCCAGGCTCGCGCTGTCGTAGGGCTTGCCCAGGACGGTCACGCGCGCCCCTTCCTCCCCATCCTGCAATTCCGTGTGGCCGGTGGCAAAGACCAGGCCGATGCCCGGCTGCAACTGGCGGGCCCGCTCCGCAAGCTCCGTACCCGACATGCCCGGCAGTCCCACGTCGGTGACCAGCACGTCGATGTGCCGTTCGCGCAGCACGGCCAGGGCGTCCGGGCCGTATTCGGTTTCCACTACCTCGTGCCCGAGGTCTCTCAGCATGTCGGCCGCATCCATGCGGATCAGGACATCGTCCTCCACCAGCAGGACCGCCAACGGCTTCGGATCGCTTACCGGTGCCCCCACCGCGGCAACGGAAGTCGCAGCAGCCTCCGGCGCCGCGCCGCACTGCCCCGACATATCGGAAATGGACCGAATGGACATGAAAACCGTGGAACCAGTTGGTGCCCGGAGCGGGGGTCGAACCCGCATAGCCTTGCGGCTGAGGGATTTTAAGTCCCTTGCGTCTACCAGTTTCGCCATCCGGGCGGATGCGTGAACCAGCCATGCTAGCAGCACGCGAAGTCCCACCTACCTTTTCATGAGCAGGTCGCGTGTGCAAGAGAGCCGGGCTACTTGTACTGCAAGCAAAAAAAAGGCCCGCCGTAGCGGGCCCTTCGAAGATTGCGCAATGGAGGCCAGGGTCGGAATCGAACCGGCGTACACGGCTTTGCAGGCCGCTGCATGACCACTCTGCCACCTGGCCATCGCGCGCGGAACGCGTGTGCGGTCCGCTCAAAAAACAAAACCCCGGTGGTCCGAGGTTTCAGGAAACTGGAGCGGGAAACGAGACTCGAACTCGCGACCCCGACCTTGGCAAGGTCGTGCTCTACCAACTGAGCTATTCCCGCATCAAGAGTTGGAAATCATAGCAGAAAGCGTCCGGATGGGAAGGCCTCGCAAGCAACGCCAGCAGCCCGCGATACACCGACGCCAAACGACGAAGCCCCGGCATGGCCGGGGCTTCGATCGAAACTGGAGCGGGAAACGAGACTCGAACTCGCGACCCCGACCTTGGCAAGGTCGTGCTCTACCAACTGAGCTATTCCCGCATCGGAGCCGCGCATTTTAGCGGCGAAAAACGACCCGTCAAGCCTCGGCATCCATACCTTCGCCAGGCTGCTTGGGTGGGTCGCCGCGCAACATCGGCCAGGCTGAGCGCACGTAATGCAGGCCCGACCATATCGTCAGCACGCCGGCGATCACCAGCAAACCTTCGCCGATGTGGTACAGCCGCAGCGCCTCGGCGCTCTTCTCGTGCTGAACGATCAGTACCACCAGCGCGATCATCTGCATCACCGTCTTGAGCTTGCCGATGAAGGCGACCTTGACCGTTGCACGCATGCCGATCTCGGCCATCCATTCGCGCAGCGCGGAGATGCTGATCTCGCGTCCCACGATGATCGCCGCGGTCACCGCCATCAGGATGCCCGGCCAGCCGCCGCGATGGGATTCGACCAGCAGGAACAGCGTCACCGCGACCATGAGCTTGTCGGCCACCGGGTCGAGGAATGCGCCGAAGGCCGAAGTGAGGTTGAGCCTGCGCGCCAGATAGCCATCCAGCCAGTCGGTGATCGCCGCCAGCAGGAACACCACCGCGGCGGTGATGTTGTGGCCGGGAAACTTCCAGTAGAAAACCACCACCATCACCGGCAGCAGCGCCACGCGGAACAGGGTCAGCCAGGTGGGTAGGTTGATGTGCATGGTGCTATCCGTCGGTGATCGGCATCAGTGTGGCACAGGGATTCGCGGGCTATCCGTGCAGGGCGGCATAGATGCGCTCTGCCAGGCCGCGGTCGATGCCCTTGATCGATGCCAGTTCCTCCACCCCGGCCGCCTCCACCCCGGCCAGGCCGCCGAAGGCCTTCAGCAGCGCCGCACGGCGGCGCGCACCGATACCGGGCACGTCCTCTAGCACGCTGCGCTCGCGCGCCTTCTCGCGGCGCTTGCGGTGGCCGCTGATGGCGAAGCGGTGCGCCTCGTCGCGCACCGCCGCCACCAGGTGCAACGCGGGAGAGGCCGGACCAGGATGGATCTCGCGCCCGGAGCGGGCCAGCACCAGGGTCTCCTCGCCTGCGCGTCGTCCGGGCCCTTTCGCCACGCCCACCACTTCGGTTCCGTCGACGCCGAGCTCGGCCAGCACGTCCAGCGCCTGTGCAACCTGTCCGCCGCCGCCATCGATCAGCAGCAGGTCCGGCCTGGCCCCCTCGCCTGCCGTCACCTTGCGGAAGCGCCGGATGAGCGCCTGGTGCATGGCCGCGTAGTCGTCGCCCGGCGTGATGCCGGCGATGTTGAAACGGCGGTAATGCGACTTCTCCGGCCCCTCCGGCCCGAACACCACACAGGAGGCGACGGTCGCCTCGCCCATCGTGTGGCTGATGTCGAAGCACTCGATGCGCCGCGGCGGATCGGGCAACTCGAGCAGCTTCTGCAGATCCTCGAAGCGGGCGCCAAGCGTCTGCCGGCTGGCCAGGCGTGAGGTCAGCGAGGCCTGCGCATTGCGCTCGGCCATCTGCAGGAATCGGGCGCGCTCCCCGCGCACGCTGGACTTGATCTCCACCGCGTGGCCGGCCTGCTCGCACAACACCTGCGCCAGCAGGGCCTGGTCGGGAATCGGATCGCACAGGATGAGCTCGCGCGGCACCGGACGCTCCAGGTAGTACTGCGCGATGAACTGGGCCAGCACGTCCGCCGGCTCGGCATCCAGCGGCAAGCGCGGAAAGAAGTCGCGCGTGCCCAGGCTGATGCCGTTGCGGAAGAACAGCACGCTCACGCACGCCATGCCGCCCTCGATGCGGCAGGCGATCACGTCCATGTCGGCACTGGCCCCCTGCACGTGGTGCTGTGCCTGCAGCTTGCGCAGCGCGGCGACCTGGTCGCGCAAGGCCGCGGCGCGCTCGAAATGGAGTTCAGCGGCCGCCTTTTCCATGGATGCGGCCAGTTCGTCGATCACCGCGCTGCTGCGCCCTTCCAGGAACATCTGCGCATGGCGCACGTCGGCGGCGTAGTCCTCCACGCCGATCAGTCCCACGCAGGGCGCGGTGCAGCGGCCGATCTGGTGCTGCAGGCAGGGTCGCGAGCGGTTGCGGAAGTAGCTGTCCTCGCACTGGCGCACCTTGAACAGCTTTTGCATCAGGTTGAGGCTTTCGCGCACGGCGAAGGCGCTCGGGTATGGCCCGAAGAAGCGCCCGGGCAGGTTCTTGGCGCCGCGGTGGAAGGCCAGCCGCGGATAGTCCTCGCCGCCGGAGAGGTAGATGTAGGGGTAGCTCTTGTCGTCGCGCAGCAGGATGTTGTAGCGCGGCTTGAGCGATTTGATCAGCTGCGACTCGAGCAGCAGCGCCTCGCCCTCGGTGCGCGTGACGGTGGTTTCGCAGCGGGCGATCTGCGAAATCATTGCGTTGATGCGCGGCTCCATGCGCGGCTTTAGGAAGTAGCTGCCGACACGCTTCCTGAGGTTGCCCGCCTTGCCCACGTACAGCAGCTCGCCCTCGGCGTCGAAGTAGCGGTAGACGCCGGGCGAGGTGGTCAGGGTCTGGACGAAGGCCTTGCCGTCGAACGGCGGCGTCTGGGGGGACTGCATGCCTTGGATTCTAGCCGCTCCGGCGCGGGAGGCCGTAACTGCGTGCCGAACGCATGGACCAACCCGGGCGAGCCTGTCCGGACGAGCCTGGCCGGCGGTTCCGGCGGCTACGTCTGCGCGCGGCCGGCGAGCCAGCGCTCGGCACGCTGCAAGTCGGCCTCGGTGTCGATGCCCGGCGGGAAAGGCTCGGGCGTCAGCCGCACGGCGATCGCAAAGCCATGCTCGAGCACGCGCAGCTGCTCCAGCGATTCGGCCTGCTCCAGCGGCGTGCGCGACAGGCCGGTATAGCGGGCAAGGAAGCCGGCGCGGTAGGCATAGATGCCGATATGGCGCAGGAAGGGCACGTTCGCGGGCAAGGTCTTGCGGTCGATCGAGAAGGCGTCGCGCGCCCACGGCAGAGGCGCGCGACTGAAGTACAGCGCACGTCCGTCCGCAGCCCGCACCAGCTTGACCACGTTGGGGTCGAACAGCTCGTGCGCCTCGGTGACCGGTGTCGCCAGCGTGGCGACCGGCGCATCGTCCTCGGCGAGCGCACGAGCAACCTCGCGGATGCCGGCGGCAGGGGCGAAAGGTTCGTCGCCCTGCAGGTTGACCACGATGGCATCGTCCGGCCAGGCGTAACGGGCGGCGACCTCGGCCAGGCGGTCGCTCCCGGAGGCGTGATCGGCGCGGGTCATGCAGATGTCCACGCCCTGCCCTTCCAGCGCCGCGGCGATGCGCGCGTCGTCCACCGCCACCACCACCTGGCTCGCGCCGGCCTGCAGCGCACGCTGTGCCACCCGCACGACCATCGGCACGCCTGCGATCGCGCGCAGGGGTTTGGCCGGCAGGCGGGTGGAACCGTAGCGGGCCGGAATGGCGACGATGAAAGGAAGGGCTGGCATGGCTCGGATGGCTGGAGGAAAGGCGGCGAGCCTAGCATCGCATGGGGCGCAACCCTTGGTTCCCCTCCCGGCGGGAGAAGGGAGTCATGCGTGGCTAGGCTTCCGCCAAGGCGAAGCCGCAACCGTTGGCGAGTTCGAGGAACCCCGGGAACGAGGTGGCCACGTTGCGGCAATCCTCGATACGGATCTCACCCGCAGCGACCAGGCCGGCGACGGCAAAGCTCATCGCCACGCGGTGGTCGCCATGGCCCTCGACCGTGCCCGGCCCCAGCGTGCCGCCGGTGACGAGCGCTCCATCGGGCGTCTCCTCCACCGACACGCCGAGCGCGCGCAGGCCCGCCGCCATGCTGGCGATGCGGTCGGATTCCTTCACGCGCAACTCTGCCGCGCCGCGGATCACCGTGCGGCCCCGCGCCGCTGCGGCGGCAATGAACAAGGCGGGGAACTCGTCGATCATGTCCGGCACCAGCGCTCCGGGCAGCTCGATGCCGTGCAGCGGCGCGTGGCGCACGCGCAGGTCGGCGACCGGCTCGCCGCCGCTCTGGCGCGCGTTCAGCACCTCGATGTCGGCACCCATCAGCTTGAGCGCCTGCAGCAGGCCGGTGCGGCGCGGATTGAGGCCGACTGCGCGCAGCAGCAACTCCGAGCCGGGTACCAGGCTGGCGGCCACAAGGAAGAACGCGGCCGAGGAAAAGTCGGCAGGTACCTGCACGTCGGTCGCGCGCAGGGCGTGTCCGCCAGTCAGGCTCGCGCGGCCGGGACCGAATTCGATCGGCCAGCCGAATGCGGCCAGCATGCGTTCGGTGTAGTCGCGGGTCGGATGCGGCTCGAGGATCTCGGTTTCCCCCTCGGCGTAGAGGCCGGCAAGCAGCAACGCGGACTTCACCTGCGCGCTTGCCACCGGCAGCTCGTAGCGGATGCCATGGAGGCGCCTGCCGCCGTGAATGTGCAGCGGCGGCAAACCTTCGCGCGTGTCGATGCGTGCCCCCATGGCCACCAGCGGCTCGGTGACGCGGCGCATGGGCCGGCGCGAAAGGGACTCGTCACCCACCAGCGTCGAGTCGAACGCCTGGCCGGCCAGCAGGCCCGTGAGCAGGCGCATGCCGGTGCCGGCATTGCCGCAGTCGAGCGGCCCTCTGGCGCCGCGTAGACCGTGCAGGCCGACGCCGTGCACCAGCCGCTCGCCGGGCGCGGGAGTCTGGATCGACACGCCCAGCTGCGCGAACACCGCGGCGGTGGCGCGGGTGTCTTCGCCTTCGAGGAAGCCGCGGATGTGGGACTCGCCCTCGGCCAGCGCTCCCAGCATCAGGGCGCGGTGCGAGACGGACTTGTCACCCGGCACGGCGAGCGCACCGCGCAGCGGCGGCCCCGCGGGGCGACTGATCCAGTCCAGGCGTCCGGCCGCCTCACCGACGCCGCTCAAGGCAACGCCACCGGGTAGGAGCCGAGCACGCGCACCTGCGTGGCGACCGGGCCCATGTCCTTGAGCGCGGCCTGCAACGGCGCATCGTCGATGTGGCCGGAGACGTCGATGAAGAAGGCGTACTGCCACTTGCCGGTGTGCGCCGGCCGCGACTCGATGCGGTTCATGCTCACGCCGTGTCGGGCGAACGGGCTCAGCACGTCGTACAGCGCGCCGGGCTTGTCGTTGACGGTGATGAGCAACGACGTGCGGTCGTTGCCCGAAGGCGGAAACAGCGAGCGACCGATCACCAGAAAGCGCGTGGTGTTGTCCGCCCTGTCCTCGATGCCTTCGGCCAGCGGCTTCAAGCCATAGACCTTGCCGGCGGTCCTGCCCGCGATGGCCGCCGCGTCGTCGGCGTGCCGGGCCAGCCGCGCGGCCTCGGCGTTGCTGGCCACCGCGATGCACTCGACGTCCGGCAGGTTGATGCGCAGCCAGGTCTTGCACTGCTGCAGCGATTGCGCGTGCGCGAACACGCGGCGGATATCGCCGGGCGCTGCGGCCTTCGACAGCAGGCACTGGTGCACGCGCAGCTCGATCTCGCCGCAGACGCGCGCCTCGGAGGTGAGGAACATGTCCAGCGTCACCTGGATCATGCCCTGCCCCGAGTTCTCCACCGGCACCACGCCGAAGTCGGCGTGCCCGGCGGCGACCTCCTGGAACACTTCCTCGATGCTGCCCAGCGGCAGGCCGTAGGCGGCGTGGCCGAAATGCTTGCGCACCGCCTGCTCGCTGAAGGTGCCTTCGGGCCCGAGGAAGCCGACCTTGAGCGGGTCCTCCTGCGCCAGACAGGAAGACATGATCTCGCGGAACAGCCGAACCATCTCGCCGTCGGAAAGCGGCCCCTTGTTGCGGTCGACCACCATGCGCAGCACGTGCGCCTCCCGCTCGGGCCGGTAATAGTCGATCGCCGACAGGCCCTCGCCCTTCACCCGTGCCACCTCCTGCGCCCAGTTGGCGCGCTCGGAGATCAGCTCCTGGATCTGGCGGTCGATGCTGTCGATGCGCTCGCGCACCTGGCCAAGCGAAACCTTGGGATCGTTCATCCGGATGTCCAGCCGTATAGAAGTCCAAACACTAGCAGAACCAGTCAACCGTGGCGCTTGGCGAAATCGGCCATGAAAGCCACCAATGCCTCGACCGCCGCCAGCGGCACGGCGTTGTAGAGCGAGGCGCGCATGCCACCGAGCGCCTTGTGCCCCTTGAGCGCGAGCAGGCCGGCGGCCTCCGATTCGGCCAGGAACGCAGCATCCAGCGAGCCGTCGTGCAGGGTGAAGGGCACGTTCATGCGCGAGCGGGAGGCCGGCTCGACCGGGTTGCGGTAGTAGCCGCCGGAACCATCGATCGCGTCGTAGAGCAGCGTGGCCTTCGCCCGATTGCGCTCGCCGATCGCGGCCAGGCCGCCCTGCCCCTTGAGCCACTGGAAGGTCAGCCCGGCCAGGTACCAGCCGAAGGTGTTGGGCGTGTTGAGCATGGAGCCAGCCGCGGCATGCTCGGCGTAGCGGAAGATGCGCGCCATCGGCCGGCCCGGCCGCGCCAGCAGGTCGCGGCGCACGATCATCAACACCAGCCCGGAAGGGCCGATGTTCTTCTGCGCACCGGCGTAGATGAGCCCGAAGCGGCGCACGTCCAGCGGCTCGGCCAGGATGTTGGAGGACATGTCCGCCACCAGCGGCACCGCCCCGACCTCCGGCACGTCGTGGAACTCTACGCCGTGGATGGTCTCGTTGGGCGTGTAGTGCACGTAGGCCGCGGCCGGGTCGAGCTGCCAGCGGTCGCGTGCGGGCAGGTGCATGTAGCCGTCCGCCTTGCTGCTGGCGGCGATGTTCACCTTCGCGTAGGGCGCCGCCTCGCTGGCGGCCTTCTCGCTCCAGTGGCCGCTCACGATGTAATCGGCAGTGTCCTCGGGTCCGGCCAGGTTCATCGGGATTTGCGCGAAGTGCTGGGTCGCGCCGCCCTGCAGGAACAGCACGGCGTAGTCGTCCGGCACATCCAGCAGCTCGCGCAGGTCGGCTTCGGCCTGCTCGGCCATGGCGATGAAGCGCTTGCCGCGGTGCGACTGTTCCATCACCGAGGCGCCGCTGCCGTTCCAGTCCAGCAGCTCGCGTTGCGCCTGCTCGAGCACCGCCTGCGGCAATGCCGCCGGCCCCGCACTGAAGTTCCAGACCCTGCCCACGGCGTGTATCCAAGTTGGAGGAATCGCATTATGGCGCGGCGCAACATGGCGACGTCAATGATCCTCCGCACTCCCGTGCGTTTGGGTCGGAAGAGCCAAGTTCGCTAGTCTTGTCGCCTGCGTCTCTCGCCCTCTCTGCGCACCGCCGATGCTCAACGCCCGCTTCCACCCCGCCATCGCCGAGCTGCCCGCGGCGACCTGGGACGCGTTGGGCGGTGGCGCCAGTCCCTTCGTTTCGCACGCCTTCCTGCACGCGCTGGAACGCACCGGCTGCATTCGCCCGGACTGGGGCTGGCAGGCGCATCACCTGGCCCTGTACGAAGACGAGCGCCTGGTGGCTGCCGCTCCGCTGTATCTGAAGGGCAACTCGCACGGCGAGTTCGTGTTCGACTGGAGCTGGGCCGGTGCGTGGGAGCGGGCCGGCGGCACGTACTACCCCAAGCTGCTCAACGCCGTGCCCTACTCGCCCGTGCCTGGCCCGCGGTTGCTCGCCGGCCAGGGCGCACGCGCGCCGCAGCTGCGGCAGGCCCTGGTCCGCGCCATCCACGCCGAGACCCGGCGGCTGGGCTTGTCCTCGGCACATGCCAACTTTCTGGAGCCGCAGGACCTGGTCGCGTTCGGGGGCGAGTGGCTGGCGCGCTCGGACGTACAGTTCCACTGGCACAACCGTGGCTACCGTGATTTCGACGACTTCCTTGCCACGCTCAAGGCAAAGAAGCGCAAGAACATCCGCCAGGAGCGCGCGCATGTCCAGGCCAGTGGCCCGGAGATCCTCATGCGCGATGGCGCGAGCCTGGAGCCGGACGACTGGCGGCAGATCCACGCGCTCTATGCGGCTACCTTCGATGCCAAGGGCAATCACGCGGCACTTACGCCGGCATTCTTCGCGGCGCTTGGCGAACTGGGCGAGCAGGTGCAGGTGGCTTGCGCCATAGAGGGCAGGCGCATCGAGGCGATGGCGCTGTTCCTGCAGGACGACAGCACGCTCTACGGCCGCTACTGGGGCTCGCGCATCGAATTGCCCGGGCTGCACTTCGAGCTCTGCTACTACCGTGGCATCGAACATGCGATCGCCCGCGGCCTGCGTCGCTTCGAGCCGGGCGCGCAGGGCGAACACAAGCTCGCGCGCGGCTTCGTGCCGGTGCGCACGCATTCGCGGCACTACCTGGCCCACCCACAGTTCCGGCAGGCGGTGCGCGAGGCGCTGGTGCACGAGGCGCATGCCATCGACGACTACGTGACTGCACTGGACGCGCACGCGCCCTATGCCGGCACCTGCCCATGATCCGCCTGCCGCTGCTCGACCCGGCTTCGCCCGGGCGCTTTCCTGATCCGCACCATGCACTGGCCGAGCCCAATGGGCTGCTCGCCTTCGGCGGCGACCTGTCGCCGCGCCGGCTGCTGGCCGCGTACGAGCGCGGCATCTTTCCCTGGTTCAATCCCGGCGAACCGATCCTGTGGTGGTCGCCCGATCCGCGCTGCGTGTTCGACACGGCCACGCTCAAGGCCAACCGCAGCCTGCGCCGCGCGCTGGCCGGCAGCGCCTGGCGGGTAAGCGTGGACGAAGCCTTCGTGCGGGTGATGCACGCCTGCGCGGCGCCCCGGCCGGGGCAACAGGGCACCTGGATCGGCGCGGCGATCATCGATGCGTACGCCTCGCTGCACACCCAAGGCCATGCCCACAGCGTGGAAGTGTGGGAAGGCGATGCGCTGGTCGGCGGCGTCTATGGCGTGGTCGTGGGGCGGCTGTTCTGCGGAGAGTCGATGTTCAGCGCGCGCAGCGGCGGTTCCAGGCTCGCACTGGTGGCGCTCGCCGCATGGTTGCGTGAATGGGGCTTCCCACTGCTGGATGCACAGGTCAGCAACCCGCATCTGCTCAGCCTGGGCGCCCGCGAGGTTCCGCGCGAGGACTTCCTGGCCCAGGTGCGCCGGCTGTCGGCCCAGCCGTTCGATCCGGCCCATTGGCGCAAGGTCGCCTCGCGGGATGCCGGCGACTACCTCTAGGCCAGGGGCTCGGGAGTGTGTGTGCTCCATCGGCAGCGTCGCATCCGTCAGGCCCAGCGACTTGATCTCCCGGTAGTGATCAGGAACAGCTTGACCAGGTGCGGGTCGAGCTGGCTGCCGGCGGCACCGCGCAGGTATGACTGCGCTGTCGACAAGGCCTCTGGCGGATGTCTATGTGGTCGCCGGACGCGTGAACCAGCGCACATTCCGGCGCGCGACGAGGTCCGGCATCCCGCTCAGCCGGCGCGCGTGGCGTACTTACGGGCGACGTAGTCGTCGAGGATGCCGACGAATTCCTCGGCGATGCGGTCCCCGCGCAGGGTCATGGCCTTCTCGCCGTCGATGAACACCGGCGCCGACGGTGCCTCGCCGTTGCCCGGCAGCGAAATGCCGATGTTGGCGTGCTTGGATTCGCCCGGTCCGTTGACCACGCACCCCATCACCGCAAGCGTGAGGTTCTCCACGCCGTCGTACATCACGCGCCATTCGGGCATCTTGGTCCGCACGTGCGTCTGCACGGTCCTGGCCAGTTCCTGGAAGAACTCGCTGGTGGTGCGCCCGCAGCCAGGGCAGGCGGTGACCAGGGGGGTGAACGCGCGCAGACCCATCGTCTGCAGCAGCTCCTGCGCCACGATCACCTCGCCGGTGCGCGAGGCGCCGGGTTCGGGAGTCAGCGAGATGCGGATGGTGTCGCCGATGCCCTCCTGCAACAGCACACCCAGCGCCGCCGCCGAGGCCGTGATGCCTTTCGAGCCCATGCCGGCCTCGGTCAGGCCCAGGTGCAGGGCGTAGTCGCAGCGGGCGGCAAGGTCGCGGTAGACCGCGATCAACTCCTGCACGCCCGACACCTTGCAGGAAAGGATGATGCGGTCGCGCGCCAGGCCGAGTTCCTCGGCGCGCGCCGCCGAATCAAGCGCCGAACGGATCAGCGCCTCGCGCGCGACCACGGCGGCATCCCACGGCTGCTCGCGCTTCGCGTTCTCGTCCATCAGCGCGGCGACGAGCCCCTGGTCGAGCGAGCCCCAGTTGGCGCCGATGCGCACCGGCTTGCCGTACTGGATCGCCTTCTCGATGATCGAGGCGAACTGGCTGTCTTTCTTCTTGCCGAACCCGACGTTGCCGGGATTGATGCGGTACTTGGCCAGCACCTCGGCGCACGCCGGCTCCGCTTCCAGCAACTGGTGGCCGTTGTAGTGGAAGTCGCCCACGATCGGCACCTGCACGCCCATCATCGCCAACCGCTCGGCGATGCGCGGCACCGCCGCGGCGGCCGCCGGCGTGTTGACCGTGATGCGGACGACCTCCGAGCCGGCACGGGCCAGCTCGGCGATCTGCTTGGCGGTGCTGACCGGATCCTCGGTGTCGGTGTTGGTCATCGACTGCACCACGATCGGTGCGCCGCCGCCCACCATAACCTTGCCCACGCGGACACCTACGCTGGGGCGGCGCGTTGCCGGGCCGGCGGGTGACAGCTGTTGGGAGACGGAATCACTCATAGGGTCAGATTGAACGTCGCGCCGCGCTGGGTGCGGCAATGCACAAGAATACCACCCGGGTAAGTCTTGGCTTCTCCACCTTCCTCGTTCTTGCGTGGCTTCTCCGCGCCTTGGCTCGCCTGCGGCGGGCTTCCGATCGCCTGTCGAGTCCGTCGCAAGGATGGGCGCGTTTGAAGCTCACACCCCACTCTTTCCTCATCCGCGGAACATGCATCTCGTCGCTGGCCCCCATAAGGACCAGAGATCGGCAAGCGGAGCGTCAGCCTCCCTTGCCTCAGCTCCCGAGCGCCCGCGGTAAGGCGGCTGCAGCTCCTCTATGAGCATGCCACGCACCAACCAAGGCGAGGCGGCGCCTGGCTCTTATCCCTCACCGGGCTTAGCCAGGCCGTTTCTTTTGGTTACTTTTCTTTGCCAGCAAAGAAAAGTGACCCGAGCGCCGTCAGGCGATCGGAAGCCCGCCGCAGGCGAGCCAAGTCGAGGGGAGGGCGCAAAAAGGCGACAAAAAAAAGGCGCCCTTTCCACTCCTCGCAAGTCCTGCGCCCTCACCCCGACCTTCTCGGAACCAATGCATTAGGCGCCGAGAAAAAAACGTCAGCGCGCGTGGCGACGCCGCGCCCAGGCGCCGGCGAAAAGACCCATGCCGAAGGCCACATAGACCGCCGCGATCGACGTACGACCGATGTGCCGCTCGAACCCCGGCCGGAACCGCCGCGGGGTGATCGTGTAGTCGACCACGCACGCCGCCGTCGCCACCGCCGCGGCGCGCGCCGCCGATACCCGTGACGGCGCAGGGTGGCGCAGGCACCACGCTTCGTAGATGCCCGCCCACAGCAACGAGCTGAAGTGGTGCACCAGATAGCCGACCGCCGTGTAGCGCCAGCTCGCTCCGGTGTGCCACTTCGCCCGCCGGCCCCAGAACCACTGGCTCGCGGCGTTCACCCCTGCAAGCGGCGCGCGCGCTTCGCACGCACTACACGCCGCCACCACCACGCTCGACAGCACCGCGGCAATGGCGCCGCTGAGGTTGGTGCGGGCGATCCATGAGGAGTTCAGGCGCACGGGCGGCGTGGGCATGAGCGAAGGCTCCGGAGGGGGGAAGGCACGTCTGCGCGTGCTGGTGCTGGGCGCCGACGGGTTGATCGGCCGCACCGTATGCGACGCGCTGCAGGCGGCCGGCCATCGCCCGGTACGCGGCATCCGGCACTGGCAGGGTAGCGGCGGCGCGGGTGTAGACCACGTCGAGGTGGACTTCGCGCACGATACGCACCCGTCCGATTGGCTGCCGCGGCTCGAGGGCATCGATGCGGTGGTCAACGCGGTAGGCATCTTCGCCGAGCACGGTGCGCAGACCTTCCGGCCCATCCATGCGCAGACGCCGCGCGCGTTGTTCGCGGCCTGCCGCGAGGCAGGCATAGCGCGCGTGGTGCAGGTCTCCGCGCTGGGTGCCGACGAGCACGCGGTCAGCCGCTTCCATCGCAGCAAGCGCGCCGGCGATGCGGCGCTGCGCGCGATGGTGCCCGGTGGCACGGTGCTGCAGCCTTCGCTGGTGTTCGGCCCGGCCGGCACGAGCAGCCGCATGCTGATGCTGCTTGCGTGGCTGCCGCTGGCGGTGCTGCCTGGCGGCGGACGCCAGCGCGTCCAGCCGATCCACGTGAACGACGTGGCCGCACTGGTGGTGCGCCTGCTGGAGGACGACCGCCGCCCCGAGCGCCTGGCCGCGGTGGGGCCGCGGCCGCTGTCGTTGGCGCGCTACCTCGGACTGTTGCGCCACGCGCTGGGCGGCCGCCGGCTGCGCGTGCTCGGCATTCCCACGGCCTGGCTGGCGCGGCTCGGTCGCCTCGGCGGGCGCTGGGTCGACCGCGAGGCGCTGGCCATGCTCGATCGCGGCAACACGGCCGATGCCGCAGCCGCCACGCACTGGCTGGGTCGTCCGCCCAGGCCACCGCGGCTGTTCCTGTCGCGCGCCGAGGCGGCCGACCTGCGTGTACTGCTTGCTTGGCGCGTGTGGTCGCTGGCGGGACGCATCGCCGTGGCGCTGGTGTGGCTGGTGACCGCCGCGCTTTCGCTGGGCATGTATCCGGTGGCCGGCAGCCTCGCCCTGCTCGCCCACGTCGGGCTGCACGGTGCAGCGGCGTACGCGGCGCTCTATGGCGGGGCGCTGCTGGACCTGGCGCTGGGCGTCGCCACGCTGGCCTTGCGTGGCCGGGCGCTGCGCCTGGCCTACCTGGCGCAGGTCGCGCTGATCCTTTCCTATACGGCCATCATCACGGTCGCCCTGCCGGCGTTCTGGCTGCATCCGTTCGGGCCGATCCTGAAGAACCTGCCGATGCTGGCACTGATCGGTGCCCTGTATGCCACGGAGCGGCGCTGATGGAGTATCTGATCGTCAAGTGGCTGCACGTGTTGTCCTCCACGCTGCTGTTCGGCACCGGCATCGGCACGGCCTTCCACCTGCTGGTGGCGAGCCTGCACCGCGACGTGCGCGTGGTCGCGGTGGTGGCCCGCTACGTGGTGATCGCCGACTGGCTGTTCACCGCGACCACGGTGGTGTTCCAGCCGCTGAGCGGCTTCTGGATGGTGCGATGGGCAAGAATTCCCTGGCACGGCGGCTGGATCGGCTGGTCGGTGCTGCT
Organism: Frateuria sp.; assembly: GCF_035943815.1. Lineage (GTDB taxonomy): Bacteria > Pseudomonadota > Gammaproteobacteria > Xanthomonadales > Rhodanobacteraceae > Frateuria_A. The sequence continues at coordinate 257,399 of NZ_DASZBU010000012.1, read as the reverse complement.
ATACGCGCTGGCGGTGGCGTGCTGGCTGCCGGTGGTGGCGCTGCAAGTGCGCATGCGCGACCTGGCCGCCGAGGCGGCCGCCGCGGAAGCGCCACTGCCGCCTGCCTACTGGCGCGCCTTCCGTGCCTGGGTGGCGCTGGGCGTGCCGGCGTTTGTCGCCTTCGTGGCGATCTTCTACCTGATGGTCGTCAAGCCGCCGCTGTAGTGCGACGCAGGGCGGCGAGCAGGAGGCGGCGTTCCAGGCGTTCGCCTAGGCGCCGGGGCCTGGTCAGTTGCATGCGCTCAATCGCCTCCGTCTCGCCCGCCACCGGCCCGCCTGGCCGCAGCAGGGCCTTGGCCAGGACGACCCGTCCGCGCCAGGACGAGCCCTGCTCCTTCAACCAGCCCAGGGCTGGCATCAGGCGCTGCTCGACCTCGTCGAAATCGCTGCCGAAGGGGAACGCCGGCAGCAGGCCAGCGCGCCGCAGCGGCGCCAGCGCCGCGCGCAGGTGCTCGGGGCGATGCCGGCGCCAAGCATCCGGGATGCGGAAGTCGGCCGCGAGCTTGCCGTTCGCCTTGGCCTCGGCGGCCAGCGCGTCGAGGAAGCGCGCGTCGCAGATCGAAAGCATCGCCTCGATGCATTCGCTGTCGCTCTTGCCGCGCAGATCGGCGGCGCCGTATTCGGTCACCACGATGTCGCGCAAGTGGCGCGCGATGGTGGTATGGCCATAGTTGAAGCGGATGTTGGTGCGCACCTGGCCGCCTTCACGCCGGGTCGAACGCAGCAGCAGGATCGAGCGGCCGTCGTCCAGTTCGTGCGCCATCGCCACGAAGTTGTACTGGCCGCCCACGCCGCTCACCACCTGGCCGTCCTCCAGGCCGTCCGACACGGCGGCGCCAAGCAGCGTGGCCATCATGCAGGTGTTGAAGAAGCGCGCGCCACGACGCTGCAGCGCGGCCAGGCTCTGGTGGTCGCCGTAGAGGTGATTGACGTTGGACACCGGGCACATGTCGATGGCATCCGGATCGGCCGCTTCGGTCGCGCCGAGCCATTCGTACAGCTCGCGGCTGCCCAGGAAGAAGGCACCGCGCAGCCAGTGCCCGCCGGGCGTGGCCGGATTCAGCCGGCCCGCGATGGCGGCGCGCTCCAGCGCGAGGTTGTCCCAACTGCGCCGCTTGAGGATGCCGGCACGGGCCAGGTGCATGAAGCCGTCCATGACCATCTCGCTGGCGCCGTACAGACCGGCCTCGAACGGCTCGAGCCCGCCGATGCGCCGTGCCAGCGACAGCGTCGGGCTCTCGCCATCGAGCGCGCGCAGGCCGTCGCGCCAGGCCGCGTTGTCCTGCTGGCGCAGCAGCAGTGCCCTGACCAGCGCGTCGGACAGCGCACCGATGCCGATCTGCAGGCAACCGCCATCCTTCACCAGCGCGCTGGCATGCAGGCCCAGCGCGTATTCGGCGAGGTCCACCGCGGGCCGCGGCAGCGCGAACAGGCGCGGTGAGCGCGCCGGCGCCAGTTCCAGGTCGAAGAAGTCTGCCGCCACTTCCGCGTGGCCGCTCATGTAAGGCAGGTCCGGGTGCACCACGGCCACGCACAGCGGTCGTGGCTTGCCGGCCCGCGCGCGCTGCGCCAGGAAGTCGAGCGTGAGGTCGGGGTTGCAGGAAAGGCTGTAGCGCAGCCCGTCCGCCGTTTCGCGCCGCGCCACCAGTTGCACGAAAAGGTTGATGTCCTGCGTCGCCAGGTCGCGCGCGACGTGGGTGTAGTTCTGGCTGATGTAGTCCTGCTGCGCGCGCGGCGCATGCAGCAGGGCGCCGGACTGCAGGTAGAACTCGTGCACGGCCACGTTGCCCGGCAAGCCTTGTCGCGCCTCGGCCAATGCGTATTCGGGGTCTTCGTAGTCGGCGCCGAAGTGGCGCTCGAGGAAGGGCGCGAGGAAGCGCCGCTCCAGCCCCGGCTTGGGCTGCGGCCGGGTCAACGACAGCGCGGTGTAGAGGGTCAGCGAGCGGGCCGGATCGGCCACGGTCAGCCGGTAGAGCGCGTTGAGCAGGCCATGCGGCTTACCCAGACCCAGCGGGGCGGCGACGCACAGGTGCGGCCCCAGCCGGTCGGCAATGAGCTTGGCGCAGGCGGCGGTGTCCTCGAGGCGCGGCGCGGGCGACATGGGCGGATCATCGCAGAAGCGGCGTGCCGCGCGCATCCGGTGGCGCATCGAAGCTGCCGGCCATGTCCTACACTGGCCCGATGGCGACGACTCCGCTGATCCCATCCTCGCCCAGCCGCTTCCTGGCCGAACAGGCCTTGAGCCGCGCCGCCGGCGCGCCGCTGATCGGCGGCAACGCGGTCGGGCTGCTGATCGATGCCCAGGCGCACTACGACGCCTGGCTGGCCGCCATCCGCGGTGCGCGCCAACGCATCCTGCTGGAGAACTACCTGATCAGCGACGACGCGGTCGGCCGCGCCTTCCTCGATGCGCTGGTCGAGCGGGCCAGGGCCGGCGTGCAGGTCGCGGTGGTGTACGACTGGCTCGGCTGCCTCGGCCAGTCAGGCCATGCCTTCTGGCAGCCGTTGCGCCGCGCCGGCGGCGAGGCGCGGATGTTCAACCCGCCGCAACTAGGCAAGCCGTTCGGCTGGATCACCCGCGACCACCGCAAGCTGCTGGTGGTGGACGGCGACCTGGGTTTCCTCTCGGGCGTGTGTATCAGCGCGCGCTGGCTGGGCGATGCGCGGCGCGGCGTGCCGCCCTGGCGCGACACGGGCGTATCGCTGCGCGGGCCGGCGGTGGCCGAACTCGAACTGGCCTTCGCGCAAAGCTGGGCGGGCATGGGCAAGCCGCTTGCCCTGCCCGAACCGCGCGCCGCGGCGGCCGGCGAAATCGCGCTGAGGGTGATCGCCACGCAGCCGGCCACCGCCGGCATGTACCGGCTGGACCAGCAGGTCGCAGCGATGGCGCGGCGCACGCTGTGGATCACCGACGCCTATTTCGTCGGCATGGCGCCGTACGTGCAGGCACTGGCCTCGGCCGCTCGCGACGGCGTGGACGTACGCCTGCTGGTGCCCGGCACCAGCGACGTGCCGCTGGTCGCCGGCATGTCGCGCTCGGGTTACCGGCCGCTGCTCAAGGCGGGCATCCGCGTATTCGAGTGGAACGGCTCGATGCTGCACGCCAAGACCGCCGTGGCCGACGGCCAGTGGGCGCGCGTGGGATCGTCCAACCTCAACATCGCCAGCTGGCTGGGCAACCGCGAGATCGACGTGGCGGTGGAGGACACGGGTTTTGCCGGCCTGCTCGAGGCCCAGTACGAGCGCGACCTGACCAACGCGACCGAGATCGTGCTGGCGCCTCGCAGGCATCGCCCCCACATCGAGCGGGTCAAGAGCAGCACCGAGCGCCCGCCGCGCCCCAAACGTCCCGGCGGCAGCTCCAGCCGCGCCGCCGCCGGCGCCCTGCGCATCGCCAACACCGTCGGCGCCGCGCTCACCGATCGCCGCGTGCTGGGCGACACCGCGCGCGGCCCGCTGTTGGCCGGCATCGCCGTACTGACCCTGCTTGCCGCCGTCGCGCTGGTCTGGCCCAAGGTGGTGAGCTGGCCCATCGCCGTGCTCGGCGCGTGGTTCGCGCTCAATCTGGCCATCAGGGTGTGGCGCTTGCGCAGGCGGCGGGATTGACGGCAGGCCCCTGCCAAGAGGTGACACCCAACATGCACTTCCTGGCCCAAGCGCATGTTCCCCAAGCGCTTCGTGCTAGGCTCGCCGGTCCATGCACAGCCCTGACCACTCCACGACCCCGCCACGCAACGTGCTCACCCCCAGCACGCTCAACCGGCTGGTGCGGGGGTTGCTGGAAGACGCGCTGCCGCTGGTGTGGATCGAGGGCGAGCTGTGCAACGTGTCGCGGCCGGCCTCGGGACACCTGTATTTCACCCTGAAGGACGCAGGCGCCCAGGTGCGCGCCGCGATGTTCAAGCCCAAGAGCGGCTGGCTGCGCTTCAAACCCGCCGACGGCATGCACGTGCTGGTGCGCGCGCGGGTCGGACTGTATGAACCGCGCGGCGAATTCCAGCTGGTGGCCGAGCACATGGAGCTGGCCGGCGAAGGCGCGCTGCGCCGCCAGTTCGAGCAGCTCAAGGCGCGGCTGGACGCCGAAGGCCTGTTCGAGGCCTCGCGCAAGCGCGCCCTGCCCCGCTATGCGCGCCGCATCGGCGTGATCACCTCGGCCACCGGCGCGGCGATCCGCGACGTGCTGAGCGTGCTGCGCCGGCGCTGGCCGCTGGTCGAGGTGGAGGTGCTCCCCGTGCCGGTGCAGGGCCGCGAGGCGCCGCCGGCGATCGTAGCCATGCTGCGCAAGGCCGCGGCCGCCGCGCGCCACGACGTGCTTCTGCTGACCCGCGGCGGCGGTTCGCTGGAAGACCTGATGGCTTTCAACGACGAGGCCGTCGCCCGGGCCGTGCATGCCAGCCCGATCCCGGTAGTGAGCGCGGTGGGCCACGAGATCGACTTCTCCATCGCCGATTTCGCTGCCGACCTGCGCGCCGCCACGCCCTCGGCCGCCGCCGAATTGCTGGTGCCCGACGCACAGGCGCTCCACCGCCACCTGGAACAGGCCTTGCAGCGGCTGCGGCTATTGCAGAGCCGCCTGCTGCAATCGCAGACCCAGCGTGTGGACCACCTGCTCGCCCGCCTGCAGGCGCAGCGCCCGCAGGCGCGGCTGGCACGCGACCGCGAACGGCTGGCGGCATTGCAGCGGCGCCTGCACGCCGCGCTGCACGAGCGCCTGCGCATGCACGCCCATCGTCTCGATCGCCTGCATGCCCGCCTGCTGGCGCAGCATCCGCGCCAGCGGCTGCTGCTGCTGCAGCGGCGCCTGGCCGAGCGCGAACGCTCGCTGCGGCAATGCATGAGCCACCGCATGGAGCGCGCGCAGCTGACCCTCCGGCAGTCCGCGCGCGCCCTGCAGGCAGTCAGCCCGCTGGCCACGCTGGAGCGCGGCTACGCGATCGTGTTCGACCGCGATGGCCATGTCCTGCGCGACGCCAGGCAAGCCCCGGCCGGCACGCCGCTGCGCGCGCGGCTGGCCGAAGGCGAGCTTTCCCTGCGGGTGACCGACGAGCCGTAGCGGCGTCGGCTCACGCATCGGCAACGCGCAAGACGGCACCCTGCCCTGCCCCCGGGAGACGTCCATGCTCGACAAGACCTACCCCTACTTCCTGGCCAACCGTCCGCAACAGCCCAATGCCGACCTGGAAGTGCGCGACAAGTACAGCGGCAAGATCGCCACGCGCGTGGCGGTGCCCGACGGCAAGGCGATCGGCAAGGCGATCGCCTCCGCGGCAGCTGCCGCCTCTCCGATGCGGGCGTTCAAGCCGTGGGCGCGCCAGGCGGTACTGGAGCATTGCGTGGCGCGCTTCACCGAACGCCGCGACGAACTGGCGATGGCGCTGTGCATCGAGGCCGGCAAGCCGATCAAGGACGCCGCCGGCGAGGTCACGCGGCTGATCGAGACCTTCCGGATCGCCGCCGCCGAGGCCGTGCGCATCGACGGCCAAACCCTCACCCTGGAGCTGGCCCCGCGCCTGGACGGCTACCACGGGTACACCAAACGCGTGCCGATCGGCCCGGTGTCCTTCATCACGCCGTTCAACTTCCCGCTCAACCTGGTGGCGCACAAGGTCGCGCCGGCGATCGCCGCGGGCTGCCCGTTCGTGCTCAAGCCCTCGGAGAAGACGCCCATCGGCGCGCTGATCATCGGCCAGGTGCTGGCCGAGACCGACCTGCCCAAGGGCGCGTTCTCGATCCTGCCGGTGGATGGCCGACACGCGTCGCCGCTGGTGGAGGACGAGCGCTTCAAGCTGCTCTCCTTCACCGGCGGGCAGATCGGCTGGGACCTCAAGGCTCGCGCCGGCCGCAAGAAGGTGGTGCTGGAACTGGGCGGCAATGCCGCCTGCATCGTCGATGGCGACCAGCGCGGCAAGCTCGACGCCATCGTCGAGCGGCTGGTGTTCGGCGCGTTCTACCAATCGGGCCAGAGCTGCATCGGGGTGCAGCGCATTTACGCGCACGCCTCGATTTACGACACGCTGAAGAAGAAGCTGGTCGCCGCAACGAAAAAGCTCAAGGCCGGCGATCCGAGAAAGAAGGACGTGTTCATCGGCCCGATGATCGACGAGGCCGCCGCCGAGCGCCTGCAGGGCTGGGTCGAGGAGGCACGCAAGGCCGGCGCCCGACTGCTGTGCGGCGGCAAGCGCCAGGGCAACATGCTGGAGGCCACGCTGATGGAAGAGGTGCCGCGCGGGGCCAAGGCCAATCGCATGGAAGCCTTCGGCCCGTTCGCGCTGCTGGCGCCGTTCGACACCTTCGACGAGGCCATCGCGAAGGTGAACGATTCGGACTACGGCCTGCAAGCGGGCATCTTCACCGACTCGCTGGAGCACGCCATGCGTGCCTGGGACGAGCTCGAACAGGGCGGGGTGATCGTCAACGACATCCCCAGCTTCCGCGTGGACAACATGCCCTACGGCGGCGTCAAGCTTTCCGGCTTCGGCCGCGAGGGCGTGCGCTACGCCATCGAGGACATGAGCGAGACGCGGCTGATGGTGATGCGCCGGCCCGGCTGATCCGCCTTCAGTCGACCGGCGGGCCGGCGCCCTCGGGCGGCGCGTCGGTGCGCCCGCGCCATGCGTACCAATGGTACAGCGCCATGCCCACGTACTCGTGCAGCACCGCGTCGGTGACCGACAGGTTGTAGGCGCTGGGCAGCATCGACCAAACGCCGCGCAGGTAGTCGGCGCGCACCGGCGTCACGTCGAGGCCGAAGCGGCGGAACGCGAACACCGCGCGCCGCAGGTGGTGCGCCGAGGTCACCAGCCAGACCCGGTCGGCGTCGATGCGCGCCAGCGGCACCCGCGCGAACTGCGCGTTCTGCCAGGTGGTGCGGCTGCGCATCTCGAGCACCTGGTCGGCCTCGGGCACGCCCAGCCGCTCCAGCGTGCGCTGGTAGGTCAGCGCCAGCGGCTCGCCGGTGGACAGCGCATCGCCGCCGCTGATCAGCACGGTGCAGCGCGCACCGGACATGCGGCAACCGCGGTAGAGCGACACCGCCTCGGCGATGCGCGAGTAGGCCGTATGCCCCGGCTCCAGCGGGCCGCCCGGCGGATAGGTCACGCCGGCGGTGAGCAGCACGATCGCGTTGGATGGCGCCCAGTCCAGTGCCGGCCGCTGCGCGTAGGGCGATTGCCAGGGCCTCAGCAATACCTTGGGCACCAGCCCGCAGCCGACCGCGAACACGCTTACCAGCGCCAGCACGATGCCGGCCTGCCTGGCCCTGCGCCATCCCAGCCGGCCGGCCAGCCAGGCGCCGGCGAGCAGTGCGATCAACAGCGGAACGGTCATCGGCGATCCTTTTGACGAGGCGAGCCCGACATTATGCGCAGCTCCGGGTGAGCGAAGCGCGCACGACGCACGAGCCCTCGTGCCGCATGCTAACGTGCCGCAGCCGCCGCACCGCACCCTACGCATGCCCGATCCATTGCACGTCCTGGCCGCCGTCTGCCGGCATGCGCAGGACATCCGCAAGAGCCGCTTCCTGGCGCAGGCCGCGCCGGTGCAGTCGGTCGAGCAGGCCACGGCGTTCCTGCACGAGGTGGCCGATCCGGACGCCACGCACAACTGCTGGGCCTACCGCATCGGCCAGGACTACCGCTTCAACGACGACGGCGAGCCGGGAGGCACGGCCGGCCGGCCGATCCTGCAGGCGATCGAAGGTGCCGGCACCGACCGCGTGATGGTGGTGGTGACCCGCTGGTACGGCGGCATCAAGCTCGGCGCCGGCGGGCTGGTGCGCGCCTATGGCGGCACCGCTGCCGAATGCCTGCGCCTGGCCGAGCGCGTGCCGCTGGTGGCGATGGCGCGGCTGGTCGTGCATTGCACCTTCGCCGATCTCGCCCTGCTCAAGGCGCGCTGCCCGCTCTGGCAGGCCCGCGTGGAGAACGAAAGCTTCGACGCCGACGGTGCGACGCTCGAACTGAAGCTGCCAGCCGCGCATGCCGCCGAGGCGCAGGCGCGCATCGTCGACCTCACCCGCGGCAGGGGCGGCGTCCACCGGCTCGACTGAGCGGCATCGTCCGCCCTGGGCGGCCGCCGCCGCCACGATCACGCTATGCTCCCGTTGCGGCTGCGGGGAGCGGCCGCAACGGGGGCGTGCCGGCGGTCGGCGCGCGGGGGAACCACCAGCAAGCTCAGGATCCAAACCACGTGACAGCCCAGATCCAAGGCGCCGACCGGCGCACCGAACTCACCTTGCGCGGCGTGCTCATCGGCGTCGTGATCACCGTCGTCTTCACCGCAGCGAATGTGTTCTTCGGCCTGAAGGCCGGCCTCACCTTCGCCACCTCGATCCCGGCGGCGGTGCTGTCCATGGCGCTGCTGCGCGGCTTCCGCGACTCGACCATCCAGGAGAACAACGTCGTCCAGACGATCGCCTCGGCGGCCGGCACGCTGTCCTCGATCATCTTCGTGCTGCCCGGCATGATCATGATCGGCTGGTGGTCGCATTTCCCGTTCTGGATCTCCTTTGCGGTATGCGCACTGGGCGGCATCCTGGGCGTGATGTATTCGATCCCGCTGCGCCGCGCGCTGGTCACCAACTCCGACCTGCCCTACCCCGAGGGCGTAGCCTGCGCCGAGGTGCTCAAGGTCGGCGGCAGCGACGACAGCTCGGCCTCGGCCACCGAGGAGAGCCGCGCCGGCCTGCTGGCGGTGATCTGGGGTTCGGTCGCCTCCGCGGCGTTCGCCATCGTGGTGGCCACGCGGGTCTTCGCCAGCGACGTGGTGAGCTACTTCCGCCTGGGCGACCGCGGTTCGGTCAGTGGCTTCGATTTCAACCTTTCCTTCGCGCTGTTCGCGATCGGCCACCTGGTGGGCCTGTCGGTGGGCATCGCGATGCTGGTGGGCGCGTTGATCGGCTGGGGCTGGGGCGTGCCGCACTATTCGCTGCTGAGCGGCGACCTGACCACCGCCGCGGCCGACCTGGCGCAGGCCACCTGGAGCCACAAGGTGCGCTTCGTCGGCGCTGGCGCGATCGGCGTGTCCGCGGTGTGGACGCTGGCCAAGCTGGTGCGTCCGGTGATCGCCGGCCTGGCTGGCGCAATGGCGGCCGCGCGCGTTCGCAAGGCCGGCCAGGCCGACACGCTGCCGCGTACCGAGCGCGACATCCCGATCGGCCTGGTCGGGCTGATCACGCTGGCCTGCTTCGTGCCGATCGCCTGGCTGCTCGGCTACTTCGGCACCACCAGCGGGCTGGGCGACCACGTCGCCGTGCTGGCCATCGGCGGCGTGGCGTTCGTGGTGCTGATGGGCTTCTTCGTCTCCACCGTGTGCGGCTACATGGCCGGCCTGATCGGCTCGTCCAACAGCCCGCTCTCGGGCGTGGGCATCCTGGTGGTGATCGCCGCTGCGCTGCTGCTGGTGGGCTTCGTCAAGCCGCACGTCGGCCCGGAGGAAGGCAAGGCGCTGGTCGCCTTCGCGCTGTTCATCACCTCGGTTGTGTTCACCGTGGCGGCGATCGCCAACAACAACCTGCAGGACTTGAAGACCGGCCAGCTGGTCGACGCCACGCCGTGGAAGCAGCAGGCCGCGCTGGTGATCGGCGTGGTCGCCGGCGCCGCCGTGATTCCGCCGGTGCTCGACCTGGTGAACAAGGCCTACGGCTTCGCCGGCGTGCCGGGCGTCGGCCCTTCGGCCCTGCCTGCCCCGCAGGCCGGCCTGATCTCGGCGCTGGGCCAGGGCGTGATCCAGGGCAACATCGACTGGGGCCTGATCGAGGTCGGTGCGCTGATCGGCGTGGTCATCATCATCCTGGACGCGGTGCTCGCCAGGACCACCCGGCACATGCGCCTGCCGCCGCTGGCGGTGGGTCTGGGCATCTACCTGCCGACCACCAGCACGCTGATGGTAACGGTGGGCTCCATCGTCGGCTGGTACTTCGACCGCCGCGCCGACCGCAGCGCGCGGCCCGATTCCACCAAGCAACTCGGCGTGCTGCTCGCCTCTGGGCTGATCGTGGGCGAGAGCATCATCGGCGTGGTGATCGCGGCACTGGTGGCGTTCTCGGACAAGCTCGGCTTCTCCAACCGCGAGGCGCCGCTGTCGCTGGTCGGCCCAGAATTCGGCACCTGGGCGATTTTCATCGGCGGTGCGGCGTTCGCCGCGGTAGTTGTGTTGATGTACCGCTGGGTGTGGCGCATGGGGATGCGCAACGGCACCGCCTGAGGCCTGTATCCAGCGTAGGCATGGACGCGGCGCTTCGGCGCCCCGTTCCGTCAGGGCGGCCGGCGGACGATTGAATCGACCGCGGCGGCCCCAATCTGGGCAAGGCTTACCCACACGAGCCCTTGCATGAGCGCGGACCGCACCGACCCATCCAGGCGCCGCATTGGCGCGCTGCGCCAGCTCTGGCCCTTCCTCAAGCCGCACAAGGCGTTGGCGGCCGGATGGCTGGTGTTCCTGGCCTTGTCTTCCGGCTCGACGCTGGTGCTGCCGATGGCCGTGCGGCACATGATCGAGGCCGGCTTCGGGCACGCCAGCAGCGAGGCCATCAACCGCACCTTCCTCGGTCTGTTCGGCGTGGCGCTGGTGCTGGCCTTCGCCACCGCCGCGCGCTACTTCTGCATCACCCTGCTGGGCGAGCGTGCGCTGGCGGCGCTGCGGGCCAAGCTCTATGCGCACGTGATCCGCCTGGATGTGGGCTTCTTCGAACGCTCGCGCGTGGGCGAGCTCACCTCGCGTCTGGGCACCGATACCGAAGTGGTGCAGGCGCTGATCGGCTCGGGCATCTCGGTGGCGCTGCGCAGCGCGGTGATGCTGCTGGGCGCCAGCGCCATGATGGTGTGGACCAGTCCGCGCCTGGCCGGGCTCACCGCGCTGGTGATCCCGGCGGTGATGCTGCCTATCCTGGTGTTCGGGCGGCGCGTGCAGAAGCTCTCGCGCACCAGCCAGGACCGCCTCGCCGATGCCGCCGCGATCGCCAACGAGACGCTCAACGCGGCGCCGGCGGTCAAGGCCTACGCGCGCGAGGACATCGAGAGCGTGCGCTACGCCAGCGCCATCGAGCGTGCGCTGCAGAGCGCGCGGCGGCGCATCGGCATGCGCGCGCTGCTGACCGCGGCGGTGATCGTGCTGTTCTTCGGCGCGATCACGCTGGTGCTGTGGGCCGGTGCGCGCGACGTGGTGGCCGGCACGCTGCAGGCCGGCGTGCTCGGGCAGTTCGTGCTCTATGCCGTGTTCGCCGCGGGCTCGGTGGCCGGCCTGTCGGAAGTCTGGGGCGACGTGCTGCGCGCGGCCGGCGCCATGGAGCGCATCGGCGAGCTGTTCGCCGAGCGCGCGCAGATCGCCGATCCGCCCCAGCCGCTCGCGCTGCCCCGGCCGGTGCGCGGCGCGCTGCGCTTCGAGCACGTCGGCTTCCACTACCCCACGCGGCCGGATGCGCCTGCGCTGCACGATTTCAGCCTGGACGTCCGGCCGGGCGAGACGGTCGCCCTTGTCGGCCCGTCCGGCGCCGGCAAGAGCACGGTGTTTGCGCTGTTGCTGCGCTTCTACGACCCGCAGCGCGGCACGATCCGCCTGGACGGCATGGACCTGCGCGCGATGGCGCTGCCCGAGCTGCGCGGCGCCATCGCGCTGGTGCCGCAGGAAACGGTGATCTTCGCCGGCAGCGCCGCCGACAACATCCGCTTCGGCCGGCAGGACGCGGACGAAGGCGAGGTGCGCGAAGCGGCCCATGCCGCCGAGGCGCACGATTTCATCAGCGCCCTGGCCGAAGGGTACGGCGCGGAATTGGGCGAGCGCGGCGTGCGCCTTTCCGGCGGCCAGCGCCAGCGCATCGCCATCGCCCGAGCCATCCTGCGCGATGCCCCGCTGCTGCTGCTGGACGAAGCCACCTCGGCGCTGGACGCGCAATCCGAAGCGGCGATCCAGCAGGCGCTCGAGCGCCTGGAAAAAGGCCGCACCACGCTGGTCATCGCCCACCGCCTGGCTACCGTGCAGCGTGCCGACCGCATCGTGGTGATGGATGGCGGCCGCATCGTCGCCCAGGGTACGCATGAGAGCCTGCTGGCCGAGGGCGGGCTCTACGCCGAGCTGGCGAGGCTGCAGTTCGTCGCCTGACGATCAGCCGTTCGCCCTGAGCGTAGCCCGCAGGGCGAAGTCGAAGGGTCGCCCAGACGAGCGAAAGGCCTCCCCCTTTCCCAGCCCTCTCCCCCGGCGGTGCCCGAGGAGAGGGAGCTGAAGCGACTGTTGCCGCGAACTTGACGCGTGCCCGCCCAGCATCCAGGCATGCCCGACGCGCTGCTCCAGCCCCGCCCCGAAGGCCTCTACTGCCCCACCGGCGGCTTCTACGTCGACCCGGCCGAGCCGGTGGCGCAGGCGGTGGTCACGCATGCGCACGGCGACCATGCGCGCCAGGGCAACGCGCGCTACCACGTGGCGCGGGCCGGCCTTGCGCTGATGCGCGAGCGGCTGGGTGAACCGGCAGCTATCGAGGCGTACGACTATGGCGAGCCGTTCGTCCTCGGCGGGGTGCGCGTGTCGCTGCACCCGTCCGGCCACATGCTGGGCGCGGCGCAGGTGCGTATGGAGCACGCCGGGCGCGTGGTGGTGGTCTCGGGTGACTACAAGCGCGAGGCCGACCCGACCTGCGCGCCCTTCGAACCGGTTCCCTGCGACACCTTCGTCACCGAGTCGACCTTCGCCTGGCCCGTGTACCGCTGGCCGCCGATGGAACGGGTGATCGACGAGCTGCTCGCCTGGTGGGACGACTGCGTCCGCCGCCAGGTGCCGGCGGTGCTGTTCTGCTATGCGCTGGGCAAGGCGCAGCGCTTGCTGGCCGAGCTCGCGCCGCGCATCGACCGCGTGGTCCACCTGCACGGCGCGTTGCTGCACCTGACCGCGATCTACCGCGAGGCCGGCGTGGCGATGCCGCCCACCCGACCGCTGGACGAGAACGCACGCGGCGCCGCGCTGGCGGGCGAACTGGTACTGGCGCCGCCTTACGCCGCCGGCTCGCCGTGGATGCGGCGCTTCTCCGGCGCGTCCACTGCCTTCGCCTCCGGCTGGATGCAGGTGCGCGGCAACCGCCGGCGGCGCGGCTACGAACGTGGCTTCGTGGTGTCCGACCACGCCGACTGGGACGGCCTGCTGCGCAGCGTGCGCGACACCGGCGCACGCCGCATCTACGTCACCCATGGCGACGGCGATGCCCTGGTGCGCTACCTGCGCGAGCAGGGCCACGACGCGCTGCCGCTGGCGGCATTGGGGCACGGCTGATGCGCCGCTTTGCCGATCTCTATGCCGCGCTGGACCGCACCGGCGCCACCTCCGCCAAGCGCGACGCCATCGCCGCCTACCTGCACGACGCACCCCCGACCGATGCCGCCTGGGCGGTGTACGTGCTGGGCGGCGGCAAGCTGCGCCGGCTCGCCAGCGTCACCGAGTTGCGCCAGGCCACCGGCGAGGCCACCGGCTACCCCGACTGGCTCATCGAGGAGAGCTATGCGCACGTGGGCGACCTGGCCGAGGCGATCGCGCTGCTGCTGCCTTCGGAGAATGGTCCCTTCGACGATGTCCCGCTGCACGCATGGATGGAGCAGCGCCTGCCCGCGCTGGCGCGGCTGGATCCGCCCGCTCGCGTGGCGCAGCTGGAGGCCTGGTGGCGCGTGCTGCCTGCGGAAGAGATCTTCCTGCTCAACAAGCTGATCACCGGGGCGCTGCGCGTGGGTGTCTCCCGGCGCCTGGTGGTGCAGGCGCTCGCCGTGTGGTCGCAGTTGCCCACCGACCTGATCGCCCACCGCCTCAGCGGCGACTGGACACCTGGCGCCGCCTCGCTTGCGGCGCTGGCGCAACCGGCAGGCGACGACGCCCATCGCGAGCACCGGCCCTACCCGTTCTTTCTCGCCTCGCCGCTGGAGGCCCCGGTGGAGAGCCTGGGCGAGCGCCGGCAATGGCTGGCCGAGTGGAAATGGGACGGCATCCGCGCCCAGCTCATGCGCCGCGACGACGAGGCGCGGCTATGGTCGCGCGGCGAGGAACGGCTGGACGGCCGCTTCCCCGAGATCGAGCAGGCCGCCCGCGCCTTGCCGCCGGGTTGCGTACTCGACGGCGAAATCCTCGCCTGGGACGACCTGGCCGCGGCGCCGCGTCCGTTCACCGCCTTGCAGAAGCGCATCGGCAAGCTCAAGCCTGGCCCGAAGCTGCTGGCCGAGACGCCGGTGCGTTTCATGGCCTACGACCTGCTGGAACTGGACGGCGCCGACCTGCGCGAAACGCCGCTGCGCGAGCGGCGGGAGCGGCTGGCGCGCCTGCTGCAGGACGTGCCGCCCGCGCTGACGCTGTCGCTGGCTGCCGATGCGCACGACTGGGAGACCCTCGCGCAGTTGCGCGAGCAGTCGCGCCTGCGCCGCACCGAGGGCCTGATGCTCAAGCGGCTGGACTCGCCCTACCGGGTCGGCCGCAGGCGCGGCGACTGGTGGAAGTGGAAGGTCGATCCCTACACGCTGGACGCCGTGCTGATCTACGCCCAGTCCGGCCACGGCCGGCGCGCCGGGTTGTTCACCGACTACACCTTCGGCGTGTGGGACCGCGGGCATCTGGTGCCGGTGGCCAAGGCGTACTCGGGACTGGACGACGCGGAGATCGCGCGACTGGATGCGTGGATACGCGCCCATACCATCGAGCGCTTCGGGCCGGTGCGCTCGGTCGAACCGCAGCACGTTTTCGAATTGGCCTACGAGGCGATCCAGCGCTCCGGGCGGCACAAGTCGGGCGTAGCGGTCCGCTTCCCGCGCATCCTGCGCTGGCGTACCGATCTTTCCATCGCCGACGCCGACCGGCTGGACGATCTGCGGCGGATGGCCGAAGCCTGAGCAGGCGGCTGGCTGGGCGCGGGCCCGCTAGAACCGCACCAGCAGAATCAACGCGATGCACAGCGCCAGCACCGCGGCCGTGGCGATCAGCCACCACACCTCGCCCCGCGGGCCGGCCGCATCTTCGGGCAGGCGCTCGGCCGACGGCTCCTGGGGCGTCACCGCGGGTGCGGGCAAGAGCCCCGGAGCGTCGACCAGGAAACGGTGCATGGCGATGCCCAACTGGTCATCCGGATGCAGCACCGCCTGCTCCACCGGCACACCGTTGAGGCGCAGCGGGTAGCGCGCCGGCGTCGGTCCGGCCGCCACGCGCAGTTCGCCGTCCTTCCAGAACAGCGCCAGCGTGGCCGAGCCCGCCTGCGGCAGGTCCAGCGACTGGTCGCCCTGCGGTCCGAATTCCAGCCGCCCGCGTATCGGGAAGACGCGGCCCGACAGCGGCCCGGCTACCGCGCGCAGGGCGGCCGTGCATTGGCCTTGCGGCGAGGACGCCAGGGGCGCGCGCGATGCCGGATCCTCGTCCGAGCACAACAGCATGCGGCAATCGCCCAGGCTCAGGATGTCGCCCGGATGCAGCAAGGCACGCTCGCGTACCGGGCGCGCGTTGACGTAGACGCGGCCGGCCCCTGAAAGCACCTCCAGCACCCAGCCGCGGCGATCCTGCCGGATGCGCAGGTGATGCGACGCGCCTTGCTGGGGGGACACCAGCAGGTCGTTGTCCGGCGCACTGCCGATGCTCAACGCGGCCTGCGCCCAGCGAAAATCCTCGCGAGCCGAATTGGGAAACTCGATGCGCATCTGCGAACCAGTCAAAAGACGGCGGGACTCTAGCAGATGCAGGCCTTGCCCTTCGCGCAGGCCGCGTAAGATAGGCAGCTCTCACGGAGCGCTTCCCGATGCCGAAGATCGATATCCGCCGCCCGCACAACCTGCCGCCCGACCAGGCCCGCGCCGTGGTCGACAAGGTGGCCGCGCGCATGCGCGAGAAGTTCGACATGCAGAGCCAGTGGCAGGGTGACACGCTGCGTTTTTCGCGCTCCGGCGTGAATGGCGCCATCGCCATGGCACCCAACGAGGTGCACGTCACTGCCGAGCTCGGTCTGATGCTTTCGCCGCTCAAGGGCATGGTCGAGCAGGAGATCCGGCGCAAGCTGGACGAGTATTTCGGGCGCGCCGCCTGAGCTTTCTTTGATCAGGCGCCTGGACGTGGCATACTTCCCCGCTTACGCGGCCGCCACGGCCGGGCCCAGACACACCGGAACGCATGGCAAAAGACGACGTCATCGAAATGGAAGGCACGGTCCAGGAGACCCTGCCCAACACCATGTTCCGCGTACAGCTGGAGAACGGGCACGTGATCACCGCCCATATCTCCGGCCGCATGCGCAAGCACTACATCCGCATCCTCACGGGCGACAAGGTCAAGGTGGAGATGACTCCCTACGACCTGACCAAGGGGCGGATCACCTACCGCATGAAGTAGGGCGACGTCGCAGACAAGAAAAAGGCCGCGCAGTGCGCGGCCTTTTTTCGTGCGCGGATTCCGGCGACGCCCTCTGCCAGTGCCTGGCTGGAGAGGGTGTCGGCGAAGCGCGCCTTCCCTTCCCGGCTACTCCACTACCGCCGGCATCTTCTCGGCAGCCTCGGTCTCCACGTGCAGTTCGCCGTCGCGCACGCCCAGGATCACCTTGCCGCCGTCAGCCAGCTTGCCGAACAGGAGCTCGTCGGCCAGCGCGCGCTTGACCTTTTCCTGGATGACGCGGGCCATCGGCCGCGCGCCCATCTGCGGGTCGAAGCCGTGCTCGGCCAGCCAGCGGCGGGCATCCGCGTCAACGTCCAGCACCACGTGCTTGTCGGCCAGCTGTGCCTCCAGCTCGATCAGGAACTTGTCGACCACGCGCAGGATGTGCTCGAAGTCCAGCGGATGGAATTGGATTACCGCATCCAGGCGGTTGCGGAACTCTGGCGTGAACATCTTGCGGATCACCTCCATCGCGTCGGTGGCGTGGTCCTGCTTGACGAAACCGATGCTGCGCCGCGCCGCCTGCTGCGCGCCGGCGTTGGTGGTCATCACCACGATGACGTTCTTGAAATTCGCCTCGCGCCCGTTGGTGTCGGTGAGCACGCCGCGGTCCATCACCTGCAGCAGGATGTTGAACACATCCGGATGCGCCTTCTCGATCTCGTCCAGCAGCAGCACGGCATGCGGATGCTTGGTGATCTGCTCGGTGAGCAGGCCGCCCTGGTCGAAGCCCACGTAGCCCGGGGGCGCGCCGACCAGCCGCGAGACCGAATGCGCCTCCATGTACTCGGACATGTCGAAGCGGATCATCTCGATGCCCAGCTGCAGCGCGAGCTGCTTGGTCACCTCGGTCTTGCCGACGCCCGTGGGACCTGCGAGCAGGAAGCTGCCGATCGGCTTGCTCGGGTCGGCCAGGCCGGAGCGGGCCATCTTGATCGACGCGGCCAGCGCCTCGATCGCCTGGTCCTGCCCGAACACCACCATCTTGAGGTTGCGCTCGAGGTTCTTGAGCACGTCGCGGTCGGACGCGGACACCTGCTTGGCCGGTATGCGCGCCATCTTGGCCACGATGTACTCCACCTCCGGCACGTCGATCTTGCCCACGCGCTGGCCTTCCGGCAGCAGACGCTGGCGTGCGCCGGCCTCGTCGATCACGTCGATGGCCTTGTCCGGCAGCAGGCGGTCGGGAATGTGTTTGACCGACAGGTCCACCGCCGCCTTCAGTGCCTCGTTGGTGTAGGCGACGTTGTGGTGCTCCTCGAAGCGGCTCCTCAGGCCCTTGAGGATCTCGATGCTGTCGGCGATGGTCGGCTCGACCACGTCGATCTTCTGGAAGCGGCGGGCCAGCGCGCGGTCCTTCTCGAAGATGCCGCGGAATTCCTGGAAGGTGGTCGATCCGATGCAGCGCAACTCGCCCGAGGCGAGCATCGGCTTGATCAGGTTGGACGCATCCATGGTGCCGCCCGAAGCCGAGCCCGCACCGATGATCGTATGGATCTCGTCGATGAAAAGAATCGCGCCCTGCTGCTTCTTGAGCTGGGTGATCACCGCCTTCAGGCGCTTTTCGAAATCGCCGCGGTACTTGGTGCCGGCGACCAGCGCACCCAGGTCCAGCGCCCAGATCACGGCGCCTTCCAGCACCTCGGGCACCTCACCCTCGACGATACGCTTTGCCAGGCCCTCGGCCAGCGCGGTCTTGCCCACGCCGGCCTCGCCCACGTAGAGCGGGTTGTTCTTGCGGCGGCGGCAGAGCACCTGGATGGTGCGCTCGATCTCGTCCTGGCGGCCGATCAGCGGGTCGATTTTCCCTTCCAGCGCCAATTCGTTGAGGTTGGTGGCGTACTCGTTCAGGGGGTTGCCCTTGCTGTCGGCGCCTTCCTCGCCCTCGCGCTCGCTGCCGGGCATGCCGGTGCTCGGCTCGTCGCCGATCTTGGCGATGCCGTGCGAGATGTAGTTGACCACGTCCAACCGGGTGATCTCCTGCTGATGCAGGAAGTAGACCGCATGGGAATCCTTCTCGCCGAAGATCGCCACCAGCACGTTGGCGCCGGTGACCTCCTTACGGCCCGAGGATTGCACGTGGTAGACCGCGCGCTGCAGCACGCGCTGAAAGCCGAGCGTCGGCTGGGTGTCGCGCTCGTCGCCGTGCGGCAGCACCGGCACGGTCTCGGCGATGATGCGCTCGAGCTCGGCCGACAGCCGCGGCAGGTCCACGCCGCACGCACGCAACGCGCCGAGCGCCGACTGGTTTTCGGTGAGTGCGAGCAACAGGTGCTCCACGGTCATGAATTCGTGGCGCTGCTCGCGGGCCTGCTTGTAGCAGTGGCCGATGGTGACTTCGAGATCCTTGCTGAACATCCGGACCTTCTCCGCTTGGGATGGCTTGGGCGGCTATGCCGCGATGGCTACAAGATGGGGCCGCTCATAGCTTTTCCATAGTGCACAGCAAGGGATGCTGATGAGTCCGTGAATACTCGTTGACCTGGGTGACCTTGGTCTCGGCCACCTCCCGTGTGAACACGCCACACACCCCCTTGCCGCGGGTATGGACGTGAAGCATCACCTGCACCGCACGCTCCTGGTCCATGGCGAAGAAGCCACGCAACACCTCGACCACGAAGTCCATGGGAGTGAAATCGTCATTCAGCAGCACAACTTGAAAAAGTGGCGGCCGTGCCAGTTCCGGACGGCTGGTCTCGACGGCCAGGCCGTGTCCGCTGCCGGGATCGTGTTCGGGTTCGTGGGCCATTGCTCGTGGGGACTTTTTTGCTGGTACGAAGTATACGCCGCGACGGATGCAGCCCTGGTCGCGCCGCCGTGCAGGCTGCGCCTCAGCTAGGTGATGGCACAATGACGCATTTCCAGCCCCCGTCTCCCGATGCCCGTCTCTTCCGCAGCCTCGTTCGTCTGGCGCCCCCACGTCACCGTCGCCTGCGTGGTGGCGAAGGGCGAGCGCTACCTGATGGTCGAGGAAGAGGTCGATGGCCGGCTCGTCTACAACCAGCCGGCCGGCCACCTGGACGACGGCGAAAGCCTGCTCCAGGCCGCCGTGCGCGAGACGCTGGAGGAAACCGGCTGGGCCGTGCAGCCCGAGTGCTTCCTGGGCGTGCACCAGTGGCGCAGCACCGAGCATGGCGAGGGCGTGGTGCGCTTCAGTTTCGCGGCGCGACCGCTGGCGCACGATCCTACGCGCCGGCTGGACGTGGGCATACGCCGCGCCTTGTGGATGGGTCGCGGCGAAATCGCCGATCTTGGCCCGCGCCTGCGCAGCCCGATGGTGCTGCAGAGCATCGATGCCTGGCTCGCCGGCCGGCGCTATCCGCTGGAGGCGTTGTCCAGCCTGCTCGCGGAGTCGGCACGGCCATGAAGGTGATGCTGGGCGTCTCCGGCGGCGTCGATTCCTCGGTCGCCGCGCTGCTGCTGCAGCGGGCCGGCCACGAGGTCGAAGGCCTGTTCATGCAGAACTGGGAGGACGACGGGCAGAGTGGCCCCTGCACCGCGGATGCCGACCGCAAGGACGCGCTGGCCGTATGCGGGCGCCTAGGTCTTCCGTTCCACGTACGCAATTTCGCCGCCGAGTACTGGCGGGACGTGTTCGAGCATTTTCTTTCCGAATACCGCGCCGGCCGCACGCCCAACCCGGACGTGCTTTGCAACCGCGAGATCAAGTTCAAGACCTTCCTGGACGAGGCGCGCGCACTGGGCGCCGAAAAGATCGCCACCGGCCACTACGCGCGGGTCGACTACCGCGACGGGCACTACCGCCTGCTGCGCGCGCTCGACGCGGCCAAGGACCAGACCTATTTCCTGCACGCACTGGGCCAGCAGCAACTGGCGGCCACCCTTTTCCCGGTCGGCGAGATCGAGAAGACTCAGGTGCGCGAACTGGCGCGCACGGCTGCGCTCCCGACGCATGCGAAGAAGGACTCCACCGGCATCTGCTTCATCGGCGAACGCGACTTCCGCAGCTTCCTCGCCCGCTACATTCCGGCGCGGCCCGGCGAGATGCGTACGCCCGAGGGCGCCCTGGTGGGGGAACACCAGGGCACCATGTATTACACGCTCGGCCAGCGCAACGGCCTGGGTATCGGCGGACGCCAGGGCCGCAGCGGCGAGCCGTGGTACGTGGTCGGCAAGGACGTGTCCGCCAACGTGCTCTACGTGGCACAGGGCGGCGAAAGCCACTGGCTGCAATCGCGGCGCACGACGGCCCATGCGCCCGGCTGGGTGGCGGGCGCCCCCCCTTCGACATCCTTCCGCTGCACCGCCAAGACCCGCTACCGCCAGGCCGACCAGGCCTGCGAGGTGCAGGTGGAAGCCGATCGGCTGGAGGTGCGCTTCGACGATCCGCAACGCGCGGTCACGCCAGGCCAGTCGGTGGTCTTCTACGCCGGCGAAGCCTGTCTGGGTGGCGCCGTGATCGCTGCCACCGATGCGCCCTTCGGCGGCCTTCCCCCCATGCCAGCAGGAACCTGACGTGCTCGACACCTTCGCCATCAACGAACCGCGCGTGCTCGCGCTGGCCGGCCTGTTCCAGGCGGTGGGCCTGGCGCAGCAACTAGCCAACCAGGGGCGTTGCGACGAGACGGCGATGGAGGCCAGCGTGGCCAGCGTTTTCCGCATCGATGCGCCTTCGGTGTCGGCCGTCTACGGCGGCGTGGGTGGCGTGCGGCTGGGCCTGCGCCACCTGATCGGCCAACTGGACGACGGCAGCCGCGACATGGCGCTCACCCAGATGGCGGTCACCGTGATGCGGCTCGAGCGCAGCCTGGCACGCCGGCCCGAACTCACCGCGAAGCTGCAGGAAGGCATCCTCGCCACGCGCCGCCAGGTCGAGCATTTCGGCCAGGATTCGCCGCAGGTGATCCGCCGCCTGGCCGACGTGTACGCCTCGACCCTGTCCACCCTGAGCCCGCGTGTGATGGTCAACGGCCATCCCCAGCACCTGCAGCAGCCGACCGTGGTGGAGAAGGTGCGCGCGAACTTGCTGGCGGCCGTGCGCTCGGCGGTGCTGTGGCGGCAGGTCGGCGGGCGCCAATGGCAGATCGTGCTCAACCGTAGGCAATGCAGCATGCTGGCGCGCGGCCTGCTGACCGGGGCGACGCTGGACAACGGCTGAGGCTGCCGCGGGCCACGGAGGTCCGGCTTCCGACCGCCCTCCACCCGCAGTCGCGTGAGGCGCGAGCTCAGTCCTCCGGTGGCACCCTGAGCCCCGGCCGTCCGCGCGCCACCTCCTGCAGCAACGCGGCGAACGCCTGGATGTCTGCCAGCCATGGCGACGCCTCGCGCCAGTACAGCGCGATCTCGCGCCCCGGCGCGGTGCCCTGGACGTGTGCCAGCGTGAGCTCCGGCATCGAGGCCAGCCGCTCGCGCGCCAGCGCCGGCACCAGCGCGTAGCCGCCACGCAGGGCCACCAGCGCCGCCAGGCTTTCCAGGCTGACGTCCTGCACGTGGCCGCCCTGCCCGTCGATGCCGCCGGGGTGGCTCTCGGCCATCAGCGTGGCTTCCGCCTGCTCCAGTTCGGCCAGCGCGACGCTGGCGCGGCCGGCCAGCGGGTGGTCTGCGCGGAACATCACTTCCCATGGCTCGAAGAACAGCGGACGCGTGGCGATGCCGCTGGCCGCGGCAACCGTCGGCGCGAGCACCGCATCCAGCTCGCCCTCGTGCAGGCGCCGAAGCAGGCCGCGCGGCTTGCCTTCGGACAGGCTCAGCCGCGCGGCCGGGAAATGCTGCGGGAACGGCTCGATCAGGTGCGGCAGAAGATAGGGACCGAGCGAGGCCGGCACGCCCAGCCGCAGCTCCCCGCCGAACGCCACCGTGCCGGCACGGGCCGCCTGCTGCAGGTGCTCGGCTGCCGCCAGTACGGCCTCGATCCGCTCCAGCAGGCGCTGCCCGCCTGCGGTCGGCACGACGCGACGTCCGCCTCGCTCGAACAGCGGCGCGCCCAGCGCCTGCTCGACCTTCTGCACCTGGTGCGATAGACCCGATGGGCTGATGTGCATCGCCCGGGCGGCGCTGTTGAAGCTGCCGTGCCGGTGCACCGCCTGCACCAGCGCCAGGTCGCGCAGGGATACCGCCGAGAGCGCCGTCGAAATCATCGAATGCAGCCTGCCACCAAATGCGTTTGTGCGGCGGCGGGTGCCGTCGCAAGCTATGCCGAGTCAGCTTTCCATCGCCGCCGCTCCCGCAGCCGGCCGATTCTAGCTGCCCCGGCCGCTTCGCCGCTTCGCCCGCATTCGACGCCCTGCCTTGCCGGCACGCGTACGGGCGGATTTGCGATAATCGCGATCTTTGCGCGGGTGCGACCGACGCCCTTCCGTTCCGCCTCAGCTTCAGCCAGGAGTTTCGTCATGAAAGACACGTTCAACGTCCGCGACAGCCTCGAGCTAAATGGCCAGCGCTACGCGTACGCCAGCCTCGCCAGGCTCGGCGAGCGCTTCGACCTCAAGCGCCTGCCCTACTCGATGAAGATCCTGCTGGAGAACCTGCTGCGCCACGAGGACGGCCTGAACGTGACGTCCAGGGAGATCGAGGCGGTCGCCCAGTGGGACGCCAAGGCCGAGCCGGACACCGAGATCTCCTTCATGCCGGCGCGCGTGCTGCTGCAGGACTTCACCGGCGTGCCCTGCGTGGTGGACCTGGCCGCGATGCGCGACGCGGTGGTCAAGCTCGGCGGCGACGCCACCCAGATCAACCCGCTGGCGCCGGCGGAGCTGGTGATCGACCACTCGGTGCAGGTCGATGCCTACGGCTCCGCGTCGGCGCTGGAAAAGAACGTCGAGATCGAGTTCGAGCGCAACCATCAGCGCTACTCGTTCCTGCGCTGGGGCCAGAAGGCCTTCAACAACTTCAAGGTGGTGCCGCCGCGCACCGGCATCGTGCACCAGGTGAATCTGGAGCATCTGGCGCGCGTGGTGTTCACCGCGAACAAGGATGGCCAGCTGTGGGCCTATCCGGACACCGTGTTCGGCACCGACTCGCACACCACCATGGTCAATGGCCTGGGCGTGCTGGGCTGGGGCGTGGGCGGCATCGAGGCCGAAGCGGCGATGCTGGGCCAGCCCTCGTCGATGCTGATCCCGCAGGTGGTGGGCTTCAAGCTCACCGGCAAGCTGTTCGAGGGCGTTACCGCCACCGACCTGGTGCTGACCGTCACCCAGATGCTGCGCAAGCTTGGCGTGGTGGGCAAGTTCGTCGAGTTCTTCGGCGACGGCCTGAAGCACCTGCCGCTGGCCGACCGCGCCACCATCGCCAACATGGCGCCCGAGTACGGTGCGACCTGCGGCATCTTCCCGGTGGACCAGGAGGCGCTGAACTACCTGCGCCTGTCCGGACGCGAGGAATCGCAGATCGCGCTGGTGGAGGCCTACGCCAAGGCGCAGGGCCTGTGGCACGACGAGACCACCCCGCACGCCGAGTTCACCACCACGCTGGAGCTCAACCTCGCCGACGTGCGCCCATCCATGGCCGGCCCCAAGCGCCCGCAGGACCGCGTGCTGCTCGAAGGCGTCAAGCAGAGCTTCCACGACGTGGTCGGCCCGCTCACCGCCAACCGCAAGGCCGGCGGCGGCAGCGTCGGCGCGCAGAAGGACGGCGAGAACTTCACGCTGAAGGACGGCTCGGTGGTGATCGCCGCGATCACCTCCTGCACCAATACCTCCAACCCGGCGGTGATGCTGGGGGCCGGCCTGGTCGCCAAGAAGGCGGCCGCCAAGGGCCTGAAGGCCAAGCCGTGGGTGAAGACCTCGATCGGTCCAGGCTCGCTGGTGGTCACCGATTACCTGGAAAAGACCGGTCTGCTGAAGGAGCTGGAGAAGGTCGGCTTCTACATCGTCGGCTACGGCTGCACCACGTGCATCGGCAACTCCGGCCCGCTGCCGGCCGAGATCAGCCAGGGCATCGGCGCCGGTGACCTCGCCGTGGCCTCGGTGCTCTCGGGCAACCGCAACTTCGAGGGCCGCGTGCATCCGGAAGTGAAGATGAACTACCTGGCCTCGCCGCCGCTGGTGGTCGCCTATGCGCTGGCCGGTACGCTGGACATCGACCTCACCCAGGACCCGATCGGCACCGGCAGCGATGGCCAGCCGGTGTATCTGAAGGACATCTGGCCGTCCAACAAGGAAATATCCGACACCATCGCCGGCGCCATCAGCCCGGCCATGTTCGAGAAGAACTACGCCGACGTGTTCAAGGGCGACAGCCGCTGGAACCAGATCGCCTCGCCGGACGGCGCGCTGTATCGGTGGGAGGATTCGACCTACATCAAGAATCCGCCCTACTTCGACGGCATGACCATGGACGTCGGCCAGGTGAGCGACATCCACGGCGCGCGCGTGCTCGGCCTGTTCGGCGACTCGATCACCACCGACCACATCTCGCCGGCCGGCTCGATCAAGAAGGACAGCCCGGCGGGCCGGTTCCTGATCTCCAAGGGCGTGGAGCCCAAGGACTTCAACTCCTACGGCTCGCGCCGCGGCAACGACGACGTGATGGTGCGCGGCACCTTCGCCAACATCCGCATCAAGAACCTGATGCTGGGCGGGGTCGAAGGCGGCTACACGCTGCACGTGCCGACCGGCGAGCAGATGGCGATCTACGATGCGGCCATGAAGTACAAGGCCGAGGGCACGCCGCTGGTTGTCATCGCCGGCAAGGAATACGGCACCGGCTCCTCGCGTGACTGGGCAGCCAAGGGCACGCTGCTGCTTGGCGTCAAGGCGGTGATCGCCGAGAGCTTCGAGCGCATCCACCGCTCCAACCTGGTCGGCATGGGCGTGCTGCCGCTGCAGTTCAAGAACGGGCAGAACGCGCAGTCGCTGGGGCTGACCGGCAAGGAGTCGATCGAGATCGTCGGCCTGGCCGGCGGCGAGTCGAAGGAAGCCAAGGTCGTCGCTACCGCCGCCGATGGCACGAAGAAGGAGTTCGCCGTGCATGTGATGCTGCTCACGCCGAAGGAGCGCGAGTTCTTCCGCCACGGCGGCATCCTGCAGTACGTGCTGCGCCAGCTGGCCGGCCGCAAGGCGGCCTGAGGCTTGGGCTAGTTGCAGGGAAAAGGCCGCCTCCGGGCGGCCTTTTCTTTTGCCCTTCCCGCCAGCCGAAGGCTCGGCCGGACGCGGCCGCCCCTTCCTCCCCCCTGCGAGGGGGGCAGGTAGATGCTCGCAGGCGCACGGCTGCAGGAGGTGCGCTATAGCTGGCGCGTCCACGTCGCGCTGTAGCAGCGCCACTCGCTCCCTTCCCGGCGCCACGCCGATGTCACCTGGTAGATCCCCGCCGCGTCCGGCAGCAGCCGGCTGCCCTGCGTGAGCGTCACGGTGAAATCAGCCACCAGCCGCTCGCCGCGCCTCTCGACCGAAATCGGCCCCAGCGTCGCGCCGATGCGCTCGCCGCGCAGGTGCGCGAGACGGACGAGGTTGGCGATGTCCTTGCGCCCCAGGCTGCCCTGGTTGCCCTCGAAGTCCTTGCCGAGCGGCTCGACCACGCCGCTCGCGTCGGTCTGTTCCGCAGCCTGCTGGGCGGAGGCGATGGCTTCGCGCACGCGCTCTTCGTCGGGCGTACGGTGGCAGGCCGCAAGAGCCGCCAGGAGACTGGCAAAGATCCATAAACCCAACTGTTTTCGCATGCGCGTATGTCCTCGAACCCGCGCCACGGCGCGGCTTGCCGCCGTGCGCGGGCGTATGCTCCAATGCCTTGGCCGCAAGGCCGACGGGGAACAGGAACACTACATGAGCAACGAGCGTCCGTGGCTGGCCCACTATCCGCATGACGTACCCGCACAGATAGACGTCGACGCCTATGCGTCCGTCGCTGCGGTGGTGGAAGAAGCCTTCGGAAAGTTCCGCGAGCGCCCCGCCTTCTCCAGCTTCGGCAAGGTCCTGAGCTACGGTGAGATCGACACGCTGAGCGGCCGGTTCGCCGGCTACCTCACCGGCGTGCTGGGCCTGAAGAAAGGCGATCGCCTCGCGATCATGCTCCCCAACGTACTGCAATACCCGATTGCGCTGTTCGGCGCGCTGCGGGCAGGGCTGGTGGTGGTCAATACCAACCCGCTCTACACCGCGCGCGAGCTCAGGCACCAGATGGAGGATTCGGGCGCCAAGGCGATCGTGGTATTGGACAACTTCGCCGCGACCCTGCAGGAAGTGCTGGCGCAGACACAGGTCGAGCACGTGGTCACCACCGGGATCGGCGACCTGCTCGGCTTCCCCAAGGGCGCTCTGGTCAACTTCGTGCTCAAGCACGTCAAGAAGATGGTGCCGGCCTATTCCCTGCCCAAAGCGGTACGTTTCCGCGAGGCGCTGGCGCAGGGCGCGGCCCATCCGATGCCGCCGGTCGCGCTCAACCACGACGACCTCGCCTTCCTGCAGTACACCGGCGGCACCACCGGCGTGGCCAAAGGCGCGATGCTCAGCCACGGCAACATGGTGGCCAACATGCTGCAGGCCAGCGCCTGGATCGGCGACCTGGCCAAGCCCGGCGAAGAGGTGATCATCACCGCGTTGCCGCTCTACCACATCTTCTCGCTGTGCGCGAACGGCCTGGTGTTCATGCGCCTGGGCGGCCTCAACTGGCTGATCACCAACCCGCGCGACATGCCCGGCTTCGTCAAGGAACTGAAGAAATCCGGCTTCACCGCGCTCACCGGCGTCAACACGCTGTTCAATGGCCTGCTCAACACGCCCGGCTTCGCCGAGCTGGACTTCTCCCGCCTGCACCTGACCCTTGGCGGCGGCATGGCCGTTCAACGTGCGGTCGCCGAGCGCTGGAAGAAGACCACCGGCTGCACGCTCGCCGAGGCCTACGGCCTGACCGAAACCTCGCCCGCGGTATGCATCAACCCGCTGGACCTGACGGACTACAACGGTTCGATCGGCCTGCCGGTTCCCTCCACGGACGTGGCGATCTGGTCGGAAGACGACCACCCGCTGTCGACCGGCGAAGTAGGCGAGCTGATGGTGCGCGGCCCGCAGGTGATGAAAGGCTACTGGCAGCGCCCCGAGGAAACGGCCAAGGTGCTCGGTGTCGACGGCTGGCTGCACACCGGCGACATCGCGCGCATGGACGCGAACGGCTACGTCTATATCGTCGATCGCAAGAAGGACATGATCCTGGTGTCCGGCTTCAACGTGTATCCCAATGAAGTCGAGGACGTGGTCATGCAGCACCCGGGCGTGGCCGAGGTGGCCGCGGTGGGCGTGCCGGACGAACACTCGGGCGAGGTGGTCAAGCTGTTCGTGGTGCGCAAGGATCCCTCGCTCACCGCCGACGCGCTCAAGCAGTTCTGTCACGAGTACCTGACCGGCTACAAGCGCCCGAGGCTGATCGAGTTCAGAGATGCCCTGCCCAAATCCAACGTGGGCAAGATCCTGCGCCGGGAGCTGCGGGACGAACAGAAGAAGGCCACGGCCTGAGGGATGCCCACTTCAAGGCCAGCGAGCCATCCCGCCGACCTCACTCCTCCCGCCAGTGCTCCAGGATGTCCGCGTAGCCGCCCAGCAGGTTCCACAGCGGCACCTGCTTGTCTTCCGGAATGCGTGAATAGGCAAAGCCGATGTGGCGGTCGGAAATGCGCGCAACCGCTGCCTCCAGATGAATGTGCAGGTCGCGGCCGAAGATCATGTCCAGCACCCAGTTCTGCCCCAGTTCGCCCTGCCAGCCCAGCGGCCGGCGCAGCAGCGCGCCTGTGGCCGAAATATCCACCAGCTCGGTCGGGTGCGACTGCACGCCGTGGCTCATCAGCACGGTCGTCTCGATGCGCATGCGCGCCGGCCGCAGGAACTTCGGGCCCGACTCGTCCGCCACGTTGTCTTCGATCGTCATCTAGCTCCCCAAGCGAGGCGCGCCTGCGCCTCCTGCGACGTCCCTGCGATCGTACGACGCATCCGCCACTCATCGACAGGGCTGCTGGCGCCCGACCGCGATCTCCTTGCGACCAGAGCACGCAGCCTGCGCCGCGGTGAATCGGCCGGCGTCCTTCCGGGCACTGCGAAGCAAGTGCCGTGCCATCGTGGGAACCCCGCGGCACCATCCAGTAATCGACGAAGCATGCTGTCCAGGTGCCGTGCTCGGCGTCAGGCGGGACGCGTCGTGTCACAAGCTGCCCAAGCCACGCGGCCGATCCACGCCAGCCAACTCGCCGGCAGCCTGGCGCACACTGGACTTGCCGCGACGGTGCCGCTAACCTGTCGTCATGCGCGGATTCCAGCGTGCGCCGTGCCAGCCGTTCCGGCCACTGCGACACGTATCCCAGGCATCCGGCAGACCGATTTGAACCGTCCCTGGCGCAACGTCGCCATCCTGTCGCGCGTGCAAGCCAGGGCTCAAGTCCCGGCCTGGACTCGATGGCCGCCCGCCTGACCGAACCGCCAACCTGCGGCCTCGTCATGCGATATCGCGGCGACGGTTCCGGCCAGGGAAACGGCTAGCCAGCTGAACCGACTGCCGGCCCCGGGCCGCGGTCACGAGGGGATATCCGTCCGCAGGGCGCCACCCCGGGACGACCGCAGTTTTACGCATTGCCGGCCGCGTGAGCGGCCCCACGACATGCATTGATGAGCACAGATCCGCAGCAGCCGGTCCCACCACCGCAGGACGCCTTCGCGTCGATCCCACAGCAGCAGGAAATGCCGCTGGCG
The DNA here is from genome assembly GCF_035943815.1 of Frateuria sp. Taxonomy (GTDB): domain Bacteria; phylum Pseudomonadota; class Gammaproteobacteria; order Xanthomonadales; family Rhodanobacteraceae; genus Frateuria_A. Next base: position 228,359 of record NZ_DASZBU010000012.1, on the reverse strand, counting down.
ATCGTGCGCGGCGAACCGCTGTTGCAGATGCCGCAGGATCTGTACATACCGCCCGACGCCTTGGAAGTTTTTCTCGAGGCGTTCGAAGGCCCGCTCGACCTGCTGCTTTACCTGATCCGCCGGCAGAACCTGGACATCCTGGACATCCCGATTGCCGAGATCACCCGGCAATACATGGAATACATCGACATGATGCGGGACGTCATGCGGCTGGAGCTGGCGGCCGAGTACCTGCTGATGGCCGCGATCCTGGGCGAGATCAAGTCACGCCTGTTGCTGCCGCGTCCGCCTGCCGAGGAAGGCCTCGAGGACGACCCGCGCGCCGAACTGGTGCGCCGCCTGCAGGAATACGAGCGCTTCAAGAAGGCTGCCGAGGACATCGACACCCTGCCCCGCGTCGAGCGCGACACCGTGGCGGTCCACGCGGAAGTGGGCGAGCGCAACGTGGTCCGGCTGCCGCCGCCGCTGGACCTGAAGGAAATGCTGCTGGCGCTCAAGGACGTGATGCATCGCGCCGAACTGTTCGGCCATCACGCGATCAAGCGTGAGGCGCTCAGCGTGCGCCAGCGCATGGGCGAACTGCTGAGCCGGCTCGACGACGGCGCGTTCCACCGCTTCGAGAGCCTGTTCGACGTCAGCGAAGGGCGCCTGGGCGTGGTGGTGACCTTCCTGTCCATGCTGGAACTGGCCAAGGAAATGCTGGTGGAGATCGTGCAGGAAGCGCCACTGGCCCCGATCTACCTCAAGGCGAAGGCCTCGCTGTCCGAGGAAAGCGCCGAACTGCCGGACGACATGCCGGTTTCCGCCGCCGCCGAATAAGGCGCGGCCCACCCGAAAACCCTAGGCCATGCAGATCGAGCAACTCAAACCGATCATCGAAGCGGCCCTGCTCGCCGCCAGCCAGCCGCTCACCGTGGCACAGCTGGGCGAGCTGTTCGTCGAAGAGGACCAGATCGACCGCGAGGCGATCGCCCGTGCGCTGGAAGCGCTGGCAGAGGAGTGCGCCGGCCGCGGCATCGAACTGAAGGAAGTCGCCTCCGGCTTCCGCTATCAGGTGCGCCAGGAGGTGCATCCGTGGGTGTCGCGCATGTGGACCGAGAAGCCCAGCCGCTACTCGCGCGCCCTGCTCGAGACGCTGGCGCTGATCGCCTACCGCCAGCCGATCACCCGCCCGGAGATCGAGCAGATCCGCGGCGTGGTGGTGTCCTCCAACATCATCAAGACGCTGGAGGAGCGCGAATGGATCCGCGTGGTCGGCCACCGCGACGTGCCCGGCAGGCCGGCGCTGTTCGGCACCACCCGCGGCTTCCTGGACTACTTCAACCTCAAATCGCTGGACGAGCTGCCGCCACTGTCCGAGATCCGCGACATGGAAGACCCGCAACTGCGGCTGGACCAGGAGCCGCTGCCGCCACGAGTCATCAAGGATCTTCCGATCGACCCGGACGAAGCGGACGCCCAGGCCATCGCGGCCGAAGCACCAGGCGAGACCGCCACCACCATCGCCGAGGCCGACCGCGACGCGCTCGTCGACGAGGCACCCGCGCCTGTCGAAGCCGAGGCCGAACCGGCCGACGCCACCGAAACCACCACCGCCGCGTCGGATGACCCGGCACCCACCCCATCCGCCACTGCCGACGAGGCAGCAGCCCAGGCGGGCGTCGACGAAGACGCCGCCGAGCGGGACACCGAGGAGTACCGCGCATGACTGCGCCGCAGAAATCCGTCTTGACCCTCAAGCGCGAGACCCGCGCCGAGGCTACCGCCCCCGCCCTGGAAGAACGCCTGCACAAGGTGCTGGCCAATGCCGGCCTGGGCTCCCGCCGCATGCTGGAGCAGCGCATCCAGGCCGGCGAGGTCGAACTCAATGGTGCGCCGGCCGGCATCGGCGCCAGCGTCCACGCCGGTGACCGCGTGGTGCTCGACGGCAAGCAATTCGTGGTCGCCACCGACAATCGCGACGACACCGAGGTGCTGCTCTACCACAAGCCGGAAGGCGTGCTGACCACCCGCGACGATCCCGAAGGCCGCCCGACCGTGTTCGAGCAGCTACCGCGCCTGAAGGGCGCCCGCTGGGTCGCAGTGGGCCGTCTGGACATCAACACCACGGGCCTCTTGCTGCTCACCACCGACGGCGAGCTGGCCAATGCGTTGATGCATCCCAAGAGCGGGCTGGAACGCGAATACCTCTGCCGGGTGCACGGCGAGGTGCCCGACGAGGTGATCGAGAAGCTCAAGGCCGGCGTCGAGCTGGAGGACGGCCCCGCCCGCTTCGACGAGATCGCCATCATCAGCCGTGGCGGCAGCCACAGCTGGTTCCGCGTGGTGATCCGCGAAGGGCGCAACCGCGAAGTGCGCCGCCTGTGGGATTCCCAGGGCTTCCTGGTCAGCCGCCTCAAACGCATTCGCTATGGCACGGTGGAACTGCCGCGCACGCTGCGCCGCGGTGAAAGCGAGGCGCTTTCCGAAGAGGCGGTCAAGGATCTGCGCAAAGGCTGCGGCCTGGGCCCGGCCCAGCCGGCGCTCACGCTTAGTCCGGTGTTGCACCAGCGCCGTGCCAACCGCAGCGTCACCGAGTACCGTCCCGAACGCGGCGCCACCGGCGGCTGGAGCGGCGCCTACCAAGATGAGGCACGCGAAATCCGCGCGTTCGACCGCATCCGTGAGGAACCCGTGCGCGGCAAGCAGCAGCGTCGCCGGCCTGGCAAAGAGGTCAACGGCAACGTCGCCCGCCCCGAACGCCCGGCCAATCCGGGCCTGCGCAAGAACAAGCGCGGCGTGGCCCCGGGCCAGGAGTTGCCCTCGGTGCGCACGTGGTTTGCCGGCGAAAGCCGCGAAGGCACCGGCCGCGGGCACGGTGCCGGAAACAACCCGGCGGGTGGCAACCGGCGTGGCGGCAAGCCGGCCGGCGCCCGCCAAGGCGGCGAAGCACGCGGCGCCGGCAGCCCCTACGCGGGCTTCGGCGGCGGTGGCGGCAACCGTGGTAACCAGGGCAACCGGCAGGGCGCTACGCCGGGCCGGGGTGGGCGCCCGCAGAACCGTGGCAGCCGCCCGCCGGGCCATGGCGGGGGCGGTCGCCCGCAAGGCGGGCGTGGCGGCAACCGTCACGGCAACCGCTGATACGCCGCCCCGATGAACGTGCGCATCTACCACAACAGCCGCTGCTCCAAGTCGCGCGGCACGCTGGAGTTGCTGCAGGCGCGCGGCTTCGAGCCGGAAGTGATCAATTACCTCGACACGCCGCCCAGCGTGTCCGAGCTCAAGTCCCTACTTCGCCTGCTGGGCATGACGCCACGGCAACTGCTGCGTACCGGCGAGCCGGAATATCGCGAACTGGGTCTGGCTGACCCGGCGCTCGGCGACATGGCCATCCTCGAGGCGATGGTCGCGCATCCGAAGCTCATCGAGCGTCCCATCGTGGTCGCCGATGGCCGGGCCGCCATTGGGCGTCCGCCCACGGTGGTGCTGGACATCCTTCCCTGATTCCGACGCTGGCCCGGCCACGGGCTCCCCCGTAGCCAAGACCGATCATCGGGAGGCCATTGCAATGCGTGGCCTCCCGATGCGTCGGGACGTCAATCGGGTCCCAGCGTGAACGCGTCGGCATCCATCCAGGCAGGGAAGCGCTCGCGGTGGGCGAGCAGCGGCGTCGGGTCCAGCCGCACTGTCACCACCTGTTCCTGCGCGCCCAGTTCGATCACCGTTTCGCCGACCGGATCGATGAGGGCGCTGTCGCCCGCATAAGGCAGGTCGTTGCCGTCCACGCCCACGCGATTGACGCCCACCACGTAGGCGAGGTTCTCGATCGCCCGCGCGCGCAGCAGCGTGCGCCAGGGCTGCCGGCGCGGCGCCGGCCAATTGGCCACGAACAACGCCAGGTCGTAATCCATCCCGCCGATGGCGCTTTCCAGCCGGCGGTTGCGAAGCCAGACCGGAAAACGCAGGTCGTAGCAGACCTGCGGCAGGATGCGCCAGCCTTTGAGCTCGACGACCAGCCGCTCGCGGCCGCCGCCGTAGCGGGTGTGTTCGCCGGCCATGCGGAACAGGTGGCGCTTGTCGTACTGCGCGTGGCTGCCATCGGGCCGCATCCAGAACAGCCGGTTGTAGACCGTGCCGCTCTCGTTGATCGCCAGGCTGCCGCAGATGACCGCACCGACGTCCGCGGCCAGCGCACGCAACCAGGCGACGCCCTCGCCGTCCATCGTGCCGGCGCTCGCCTGGGTGTCATTGCTGAAGCCCGAAAGGAACGTCTCCGGCAGCACGATGAGGTCGCTACCCTTCGCCTGGCGCACCAGTGCACCGTAGTAGTCGCGGTTGGCCGGCGCGTCGTGCCAGCGCGTGGCGCCCTGCACCAGGCCGACAGTCAACGGTTGCATGCTCACAGGCGACATAGGCGCTCCGCGGCGGCGGCCATGGTCGCGTCGCTCTTGGCGAAGCACAGTCGCAGCAACCGCGTGCCCGCCGACTCGGCATAGAACGGCGTGAGCGGAATGCCCGCCACGCCGCCGTGCTCGACCAGCCAGCGCGAAAAGGCGAGGTCGTCCTCGTCGCGGATCGCCGAATAGTCGACCAGTTGGAAGTAGCCCCCCGCCACATCCAGGAGCTTCAGGCGCGAGGGCGCCAGCAGCGCGCGGAAGCGGTCGCGCTTGGCCTGGTAGAAGTCGGGCAGCTCGAGGTAATGGGCCGGGTCGCTGGCGAGGATCTCGGCAAACGCCACCTGCGCCGGATGGAAGGTGCAGAAGGTGAGGTACTGGTGCACCTTGCGGAACTCGGCCGACAGCGCCGCCGGCGCCACTGCATAGCCGACCTTCCAGCCGGTGCAGTGGTAGGTCTTGCCGAAGCTGGACACCACGATGCTGCGCGCGGCCAGCTCAGGATGGCGCAGCACGCTTTCGTGTCGCGCACCGTCATAGACGATGTGCTCGTAGACCTCGTCCGAGAGCACCACGATGCCGGTGTCGCGGATGATTTCGGCCAGCGAGTCCAGGTCGTCCGCCGACAGCACGGCACCCGAGGGGTTGTGCGGGCTGTTGATCAGGATCATCCGCGTCTTGGGCGTGATGGCGTCGCGCACGCGTTGCCAGTCGATCGCGAACTCCGGCAGCGTCAGCGGGATGTGTACGGCGCGCGCGCCCTGCAGCTCGATCGCAGGCTCGTAGGAATCGTACGCCGGATCGAACACGATCACTTCCTCGCCCGCCCGCACGGTCGCGGCGATCGCCGCGAACAGCGCTTCTGTCGCGCCCGAGGTCACGGTGACCTCCGTCGCCGGGTCGATACGCCGTCCGTACACGCGCTGCGTCTTCAACGCGATCTGCTCGCGCAGCGGCGCCGTACCGATGCCGGGCGCGTACTGGTTCTTGCCCTCGGCCATCGCGCGCGCCAGCGCCTCACGCAACGACGGCGGCGGTTCGAAATCGGGGAAGCCCTGGCCCAGGTTCACCGCCTGGTGATCGAGCGCGAGCTGGCTCATCACGCTGAAGATGGTGGTGCCGACCTTGGGAAGCTTGGTATCGATGTTCATGCGTCCGGATGTCTGGAAGGCCAAACGGCAAGCCTAGCACGGCTCACGCCGACGGCCCGGTAAGCGGAGCCAGCGGGCGTACCTTGCATTGCTCGTGCTTCTGGCGGGTCGCCTCGGGCAGGCGCTCGGCAAGGAAATCCACCAGCGCCCGCACGCCCGGCAGCATGCCGCGCCGGCTGGGATAGACGAAGTGCATGGTGCCCTCGGGCACGCTCCAGTCGGGCAGCACCACCTCCAGCTCCCCGCGCGTGACGGCCGGGGCGCAGACGAACTCCGGCAGCAGCGCGACGCCGAGTCCGCGGCGCGCGGCTTCCAGCAGCAGCGCGAATTCCCCGGTGATGAGCCGGGCACTCATCTCCACCGGGACGCGCTCGCCATGTGCATCGATCAATTCCCATACCTGGGCGCCTTCGTGCTCCTGCATCGACAAGGCCGGCAGCGAGGGGAGTTCGGCGGGCACCTTGGGCCGTCCCACGCGATCCAGCAGCGCGGGGCTGGCCACCGCCAGCACGCGCGACAGGCCGAAGGTGCGCAGGACCAGGTTGGCATCGCTGTCGAGCCTGGTGCGTACGCGGATGGCGATGTCGTAGCCCTCGCCCACCACGTCCACGCGGCGGTCGCTGGAGAGCACGCGCACCTGCATCTTCGGGTATTGCGCGAGGAAATCCGGCAACACGTGCGCGACCACCGTCTGCGCCAGCGACACCGGGCAGCTCAGCCGCACCACGCCGCGGGGCTCGGCACGCAATTCGTCGACCGCCTCCTGGGCGGCCCGTGCCTCCTCCAGCACGGCCCGGCAGTGCGCATAGAAGCGCTCGCCCACTTCGGTAATTACGAAACGACGGGTGGTCCGCTGCAGCAGGCGAACGCCGAGCCGATCCTCCAGCTGCGCCACGCGCTTGCTCAGCTTGGACTTGGGCACGCCCAGCGCGCGGCCAGCGGCGGAGAAGCCGTTGTGCTCGACCACCATCGCGAAGTAATAGAGGTCGTTGAGGTCATGCAGGGTACCGTCGAGAGTCACGACATCGTTTCCTTTGAAGAACGACCAGTTCGATATTAGCCGACTTATCAGGGCATTGTCGCAAAACTATATTGAGTCCCGTCGCCGGCCCGCCGGCCCTTTGATCGGGAGTCACGCCATGAAACTGCTGCATATCGATTCGAGCGCCCTGGGCAACCATTCGGTTTCGCGCGCACTGACCGCGGACATCGTGGCCCGGGTCAGGCGAACCCGCCCGGATGCGAACTACCGCTATCGCGACCTGGCGGCACAGCCCCTGCCGCACTGGTCGCCGGTGGCAGACGCCAGCGATCCGGCCGCGCTGCTGGGCAACGAGGTGATGGAGGAGTTCCTCGCCGCCGACGTGATCGTGCTCGGTGCGCCGATGTATAACTTCGGAATTCCGAGCCAGCTCAAGGCATGGATCGACCGCATCGCGGTGGCCGGCAAGACCTTCCGCTACACCGCCAGCGGCCCGGAGGGCCTGGCCGGCGGCAAGCGGGTGATCGTCGCCTCCAGCCGCGGCGGCTTCTACGGTCAGGGCAGCGCCGGCGCGGCGATGGATTTCCAGGAGAGCTATCTGCGCGCGGTCCTGGGTTTCCTCGGCATTACCGACATCCAGTTCGTGCGCGCCGAGGGCGTGGCGGTCAGTGCCGAGCAAAAGGACCAGGCGCTGACGGAGGCCAGGCAGGCCATCGGGACTTTGCTGCCGAAGGCGGCATAGCCTTCCCGTTCCCCGCGGTATTCGCGCGAAACGGTGCATCCGAAGCGGACGAGCCCCCTCCCTCCATCGGAGGGGGCTTTTCGTATCCCGGCGAGTGGAAAAACCGGACACGGCCCGACACACTCATGGTTTCCCGCCAAGGAAGCCGCGCGCATGAACCGCACCCTGCGTCTGTCCCTGCTCGCCCTGCTGGCCATCGCACCGGCGCTGCAGGCTGCCGATCTGTTCGTGCACAACGTCAGGGGCTACACGCTCGACAGCCAGGGCAAGCTGCGGCGCTTCGACGCGCTGCTGGTTGACGACGGCAAGGTCGTGGCCACCGGCCCGGATGCGGCGCTGGCCAGGCGCGCAGGCAAGGCGAAGGTCGTGGACGGCCACGGCAAGACGCTGCTGCCGGGCCTGATCGATGCGCACGGCCACGTGCTCGATCTGGGCTACGCCCTCACCCAGGCCGACCTCACGGGCTCGCAATCGCTCGGCGAAGCGCTGGAGCGCGTCAAGGCCTACGCCGCCGCCCACCCGGACGCACGCTGGATCACCGGCGGCGGCTGGAACCAGGTGATCTGGAAGCTGGGCCGCTTCCCCACCGCCAAGGAACTGGACGCCGTGGTCTCCGACCGGCCGGTGTGGCTGAGCCGCGTCGATGGCCATGCCGCCTGGGCCAACAGCGCCGCCATGAAGCTGGCCGGCATCACCCGCGACACCAAGGACCCGCCCGGCGGACGGATCGAGCGCGACGCCCAGGGCAACCCGACCGGTGTCTTTGTCGACGGCGCGACGGCGCTCATCAGTGCGCCCGAGCCCACGGACCAGGAACGCGCCACCGCGCTCGATACCGCGCTGGCCGAGATGGCCAGGGTCGGCCTGACCGGCGTGGACGACGCCGGCATCGACCTGCCCAACTACCGCCTCTACAAGCGCTACGCCGACGAGCACAAGCTCACCGCACGGATCTACGCCATGGTGAGGGACACCGGCGAGGCGTTCGACACGATCACCGCCGAGGGGCCGCTGGACGGCTACGGCGACGGCTTCCTCACCGTGCACTCGGTCAAGCTGTTCGCCGACGGCGCGCTGGGCAGCCGCGGCGCGGCCATGCTCAAGCCCTACTCCGACGACCCGCACAACCATGGGCTGTTGTTCATGAGCCCGGGCACGATGGTTTCGAAGATCGAGAAAGCCTTCGCCAGGGGCTACCAGGTCAACATCCACGCAATCGGCGACGCGGCCAACCATGAAGTGCTCGACAGCTTCACGGCGGCCTACAAGGCTCACCCGGAAGCAAAGGCGTTCCGCAACCGCGTCGAGCACGCGCAGATCGTTTCGCTGCAGGACATCCCACGCTTCGTGCCGCTCGGCCTGATCGCCTCGATGCAGCCGACCCACGCTACCTCCGACATGAACATGGCCCAGGATCGCGTGGGGCGGGAGCGGCTGGATGGCGCCTATGCATGGCGGCGATTCCTCAAGCAGGGCACGGTGGTCGCCTTCGGCTCGGACTTTCCGGTCGAATCGCCCAACCCCTTCTTCGGCCTGCATGCCGCGGTCACCCGCCAGGACCACCAGAACCAGCCTCCCGGCGGCTGGTATCCCGACCAGAAGCTGAGCCTCGTCGAGGCCTTGCGCGCCTTCACCCTGAGCGCCGCCTATGCCGGGCATGCGGAGAAAACCCAGGGCTCGCTGGAACCAGGCAAGTACGCGGACTTCATCCTGGTCGACCGGGACATCTTCGCGATCGACCCGCGGGACCTGTGGAAGACCAAGGTGCTCGGCACCTGGGTCGGCGGCAAGCAGGTGTACCAGGCCGGCAGGTAAGGCGGGGAGCCACCCCCATCCAACGTCCATCGCACACCTGCGGATAGCCTGCCCGGGGGGCGGGAGGTCCGTGGGTGGAGTCCGTGGGCGGGCGGAACAGCAGCCCAGGCACCGGCAGCCCCATCGTCCTGGCCGCTACAAGGCGGGAATCCAGGCTCCTTGCCCACCCAGGCGGCCTGGATTCCGCATTCGCCTGGGTGCCGCCTGGTGAGAGAGACGGCGCGGCCAAGACCCAAGTCGGTGCCCAAGCTTGAGGCCAATCCGTCGGATGCCCACCTAATCGACTGAAAGCAAAAGCATTCTTTGGATAGGCCATCAGTCACGGCCTGTTGCTTGTTGACGTTCTCGAAGATGGTGTTATAGTTAACTACAACACCGGTCCACGAGGTCACTAAGGAGACCCGCCATGAAAGCGCAGAACCTGATCGCCCTGGCCGCCGCCACGCTGTTTACCGCGACGGGCCTGGCCGCCCTGAACACCCCCGTGCGCATCGCGCCGGTTTCCGAGATCAACGGCATCCGCGTGGTCAACCTGGCCCCTGTCGAAGTGAGCCCCAGCGCGAGCGAGATGCGCGCGGCGCTGCTGGGCAACGCTGACCTTTCCAGCGCCGTGCTGGCGCCGGCACTGGACGCGCCCGCCGAAGCGGGCGCCACCCTGCTCGGGGCGCAGCTGGCCATGCCCTACTATTCGTTTGGCACCAAGTTTGCCCGTGCCAGCAAGGAATAACGTATGACCATCACCTGGAACGACAGCGTCCCGATCTACCGCCAGCTGCGCGAACGCGTGGTGGCGATGATCCTGGATGGCGCCTTGAACGAAGGCGACCCGCTGCCGTCGGTGCGCCAGGTGGCGGCGGATTTCCAGATCAATCCGCTGACCGTGTCCAAGGCGTACCAGGAGCTGGTCGACGATCAACTGGTCGAAAAAAGGAGAGGGCTGGGCATGTTCGTCACCGAGGGGGCCCGCGAGGCCTTGTTGAAATCCGAGCGCGAGCGGTTCCTGCGCGAGGAATGGCCGGCCCTGTTCGCGCGCCTGCAGCGCCTTGGGCTGGATCTCAAAACGCTGATGCGCGAAGCGCCGGCCACCACGGAATCGCAGCCATGAGCGCCATCGTCACCGCGCGAAACTTAAGCAAGCGCTACAAGAACACCACCGCGCTGGACGGGGTGAACTTCCAGATCCAATCCGGCCGCATCGTCGGCCTGATCGGCCCCAACGGTGCCGGCAAGACCACGGCGCTCAAGGCGATCCTGGGTCTCACCTCCTTCGAGGGCGAGCTCAACGTGCTCGGCTTCGACCCGCGCACGCAGCGCGACAAGCTGATGGAACAGGTCTGCTTCATCGCCGACGTGGCGGTGCTGCCGCGCTGGATCCGCGTGCGCGAGGCGATCGACTTCGTCGCCCACGTGCACCCGCGCTTCGACCGCGCCAAGTGCGAAGCCTTCCTCAAGCGCACCAAGCTCACGCCCGACCAGCGCGTGCGGCAGATGTCCAAGGGCATGATCGTGCAATTGCACCTGGCCCTGGTGATGGCCATCGACGCACGCCTGCTGGTGCTGGACGAACCCACGCTCGGCCTGGACATCCTCTACCGCAAGCAGTTCTACCAGAGCCTGCTGGAGGACTACTTCGACGAGAACAAGACGATCATCGTCACCACCCACCAGGTGGAGGAGATCGAGCACATCCTCACCGACCTGATGTTCATCCGCGACGGCAAGATCGTGCTGGACACCGACATGGACGCCGTCGGCGACCGCTTCGCCGAAGTGATGGTCAGCGCGGACAAGGCCTCCGCAGCCCGCGCGCTGCAGCCTATCGATGAACGCCAGGTCTTCGGCAAGAGCATCTTCCTGTTCGACGGCGCCGATCGCATGACGCTGGAGGGGCTGGGCGAGATCCGCCGGCCGTCCGTCAGCGACCTGTTCGTCGCCACCATGAAAGGGACCTACGCATGAACACCCTTGTCGGCAACAACCCGCTCGGACGCAACATGTACTGGCTCGTCAAACGCGAGTTCTGGGAGCACCGCGGCGGCTTCCTGTGGGCGCCGCTGATCACCGGCGCCGTATTCCTGGTGCTGAACCTGATGGGCATCGTCACCGCCGAGGTGGTCGGCGCGCGGCACGGCATCCATTTCGGCGCGAGCGGCCAGATGCAGCACGTGATCTCGCAGATGGACGCCGGCGACATGAGCCACGTCGGCATGGCGCTGGACATCGCCATGTATTCCTCGATGGCGCTGATCTTCGTGGTGATGGGTTTCGTGGTGTTCTTCTACTGCCTGGGCGCGATCTATGACGAACGCCGCGACCGCAGCATCCTGTTCTGGAAATCGCTGCCGCTGTCGGATTCGCAGACCGTGCTCTCCAAGGTCGCCAGCGCCACCCTCGTGGCGCCGATCATCGCGACGCTGGCCGGCATTGCCGCGGGCATCCTGCAGTTGCTGATGGTGGCGGTCACGCTGTCCTTCCATGGCGTCAACGTGTGGCAGTTGCTGCTGCTCGCCCATCCGCTGCGGGTCATGCTCAACATGATCGGCCACATCCCGCTTTACCTGCTGTGGGCCCTGCCCTCGGTCGGCTGGCTGATGGTGTGCTCGGCCTGGGCCCGCACCAAGCCGTTCCTGTGGGCCATCGCCCTGCCGGTCGCCACCGGTCTGCTGGTCACCTGGTTCGGCATCATGGGGCTGTTCAACCTGTCCGCCGGATGGTTCTGGCAGAACATCGTGGCCCGCGCCCTGTTCAGCGCCTTCCCCGGCGCCAGCCTGGTCGCCGGCGACGACCTGGTCCATACCGGCAAGGACAACCTCGACTTCATGAACCTGAGCAACACCTACCACCTGCTCGGCTCGGCCAACCTGTGGATCGGTGTGCTGGTCGGCGCTGGCCTGATCGCCGCAGCCATCTGGTTCCGCCGCTGGCGCGACGACGCCTGACCGCGCAAGGACCCGCAGGCCCGTGACCGCCCGGTTTCCACGTGGGTGTACGACGGCCCTCCGTCCCCCGGCCACAACGATCGGCGCGCCGAATTCAACAGACCGCCATGGAGCGAGAATCCCGATGAAATCCAAAGCGATCACCAGCGGACTTGTGCTGGCCCTGCTGCTGCCGCTGGTCGCCTGCAGCCAATCCGGCACCGCCGGCTCGGACAACGGCAACGGCGTGGCCCAGGCCATGAAGGAAGTCCAGGAACAGACCTCGCCGTCGGCCATATCGGCCGAGGTCCACAAGGGAATCGAGCAGGCCAGGCAGGAGCTGGCCACCAAGGACATCGACGTGGACAGTGTCCACATCGGCAAAGGGCCCGAGCGCCACGACTCACGCCCCAGCGCCGTGATCACGCCCCGTGGCGAACTGGTGATCGCGGGCAAGAAAGTGGAGGCCACGCCGCAGCAGCATGCCCTGCTGCAGGATTACCGCCAGCAGATCATCGGCATCGCCGAGGCCGGCATGGAGATCGGCGAACACGGCGCCAGCCTGGGCGCCAATGCAGCCAGGGAAGCGATCTTGGGTGCGCTCAGCGGCAAGAGCGACAAGGAGATCGAGGCCGCTATCCAGCCGCAGACGGACAAGATCCAGGCCGCCGCAGCCCGCCTCTGCCTGCGCATGCCCGGTCTGCTGGCCTCGCAGCAGAAGCTGGCCGCCGCCATGGCCGAATTCAGGCCCTACGCCACGATGACGCAGAAGGACGTCGACGACTGCGGCAAGGACACGGCCGACAAGAACGGCAAGAAAGGCGACGCGGTGTTTTCCGATTGATTCGTCGTCCCCGCCCATGCCGTAGCGCACGTGACCGATCTGATCGCCGCGGTCCGAGTGCGCCGTGCGCCGCTGACGGCCCCTGCCGGAGACCTTTTTATGTTGCGGCGGAGATCGCGCTGCAGCTCGGCGTGCTCCGGTACGCCTGGCGCTGGCCGTGGCAGGCGATGGCCTGATTTCCCACAGGCGTCTTTTCCACCGCGCGGCGACGGCGTCATCCATGTCCGAAAACGGCGAGTCGTGCTGCAGGCGTGGTGTTAGCCTGCATCGCATGTCCGTGCCATCAAGTCCCCTGCCCGACCACCACGCCTGCGAACGGGCGCGCCTGAGCCGCGATGCGCGGTTCGACGGTCTGTTCTTCACCGCGGTCACCAGCACGCGCATCTATTGCCGTCCCGTCTGCCCCGCGCCGTCGCCGAAGGCCGCCAACGTGCGCTACTACGCGAACGCCGCGGCCGCCGAGGCTGCCGGTTTCCGGCCGTGCCTGCGCTGCCGGCCGGAGCTCGCCCCTGGCCATCCGGCCTGGCACCCGGGCGAACACGTGGTGGCGCGCGCGTTGAAGCTGATCGACGGCGGCACGCTCGCCGAGGGTTCGCTCGAAGGCCTGGCCGATCGCGTGGGCGTGGGCGCGCGGCAGTTGCGCCGCCTGTTCGTCGAGCATCTGGGCGCGCCGCCGCTACGCGTGCACACCACGCGCCGGCTGCTGTTCGCCAAGCAGTTGCTGACTGAAACGGCGCTGCCGGTCACCGAGGTCGCGCTCGCTTCCGGCTTCGGCAGCCTGCGCCGCTTCAATGCCGCCTTCGCCCAGGCCAACCGCGTCGCGCCGCGCGAACTGCGCCGCCGGCCGCGCGCCGGCCAGGCCGGCGGTGCGCTGGTGCTTCGGCTGTGCTACCGGCCGCCGTACGACTTCGACGGCGTGCTGGATTTCCTGCGCTCGCGCGCCTTGCCCGGCATCGAGCAGGTCGATGCGAACACCTACACGCGCGTATTCGGCCCGACCGATGCGCCCGGCTGGCTGCGCCTGTCGGCCTGGCCGGACGGCGAGCACGCGCTCAAGCTGGAGCTGCACGGCCCGCAGTCCGCGCAGTTGCTGCCGCTGGTGACGCGCCTGCGGCGCATGTTCGACCTGGACGCCGAACCGCGCGCGATCGCCGCCACGCTGGGTGCCGGCGGGGTGCTCGCCCCGCTGCTGCGCAAGCGTCCAGGCCTGCGCCTGCCCAGCGGCTGGGACGGCTTCGAAATCGCGGTGCGCGCCGTGCTCGGCCAGCAGGTGAGCGTGGCCGCCGCACGCACGCTGGCTTCACGCATCGTGCAGCGCTTCGGCACGCCGCTGGCCACACCCGTGCTGCCCGGATTGGAGCGGCTGTTCCCGACGCCGGAGCAACTGGCCGATGCGGATCTTTCGCAGATCGGGGTCGTGCGCGCCAGGGCGCAGACCATCCGCGGCATCGCGCAGGCACTGCTGGACGGACGCGCAGACTTCCGCCCCGAGCAGCCGCTGGAGGAATTCGTGGAACGCTGGACCGCGCTGCCCGGCATCGGCGAATGGACCGCTCACTACATGGCGATGCGCGCGCTCGGCCATCCGGATGCCTTTCCCGCCGCCGACCTGATCCTGCGCCGTGCCGCCGCCGGCGGCACGGGCGAACTCAGCACGCGGGCGCTTACCGAGATGGCACAGGCATGGCGGCCGTGGCGGGCGTACGCGGTGATCCACCTGTGGCGCAGCGTGGCGGATGGCACCGATGTCTCCAAGGCGAACGATTCGGCCAAGCTCGGGAAGCGCCGATGAGCACCATTCACTACGACGACCTGCCCAGTCCGATCGGCCGCCTGCGCCTGGTCGCCGATACGCAGGGCCTGCGCGAGGTCTGGTTCGAGACCGGCCGGCACCGGCGCGAACCCGGCCCGACCTGGGTGCGCTCGGCCGGGGCGCTCACGTTCGCCCGCGTGCAACTGGAGGAGTACTTCGCCGGAACGCGGCAGGTGTTCGAGCTGCCGCTGCATCCGATCGGCACGCCGTTCCAACTGGCGGTGTGGCAAGAACTGGGCCGCATTCCCTATGGCGCCACCATCAGCTATGGCGAACTGGCGCGCCGCATCGATCAGCCGCAGGCGGTACGCGCCGTGGGCGCGGCGAACGGGCGCAATCCGCTGCCCATCGTGCTGCCCTGCCACCGGGTGATCGGCGCCAACGGCAGCCTCACCGGATTCGGCGGCGGCCTGCCGACCAAGCGTTTCCTGCTGGCGATGGAGGAAGGCGTGGCGCACGGCGACCTGTTCGGGTTGGCCGTGCACACGCCGCGGCTGGCCTAGCGACGCGGCCGCCGGGCGGATCAACCGCCGCTGCGTGGCGTGGCCGGCTCGCTGGCGGGATGAACCACCGGCGGCGCCACGGCGCTCTGGTAGCGGTCCAGCACGTCCTGCTGGCGCATGCGGTAGAGCTCGCGCTGCGCCTGGTCGGCCTGGTCGAGCCTCGCGGCCCGCGCCGGGTCGGCGGCATAGGGCTTGCGCAGCGCCTGCATCTGGCGCTCGCGCAGCTGTTCCTCGACCTGGTTCTTCTGCAACTGGTCGCGCACCTGTTGTTCCCGGACCGCCTGCTGGAATCGCGCATTCGCCGGCGGCTGCACGATGACCACCGGCCGCGGCGGCGGAACTGGCTGTTTGGGCTTGGCCTGCCATGCACCGGCAACGATCGGCAGCACGGCGAGCGCGATGGCACCGAAGCGAAACAATGGACGGGTTCTTAGCGTCATGGGGCGATGCGATGATGCGCGATTGATTCATCGTAAGTGTCCCCCTATGAAAATCCTGTTTCGCCTGTTGTGCTGCCTGGCGTTGGCATTCAGCGCCGGTTGCGCGACGGCGCCGCGCAGCGCGCAGCGGCCCAAGCCGCTGCTGCTGGTCTCCATCGACGGCTATCGCACCGGCTATCTCGAGCGCGGCCTGTCGCCCACGCTGGCCACATTGGCGCGCCATGGCGTGCGTGCCGAGGCGATGCAGCCCTCGTTTCCCTCGCTCACGTTTCCCAACCACTACGCCCTGGTGACCGGCCTGCGTCCGGACCACCACGGCATCGTCAACAACACCATGTACGACGCGCAGCTGGGCAAGTTCTCGCTCGGCAACCGCAAGGCGGTGAGCGATGGGCGGTGGTGGGCGCAGGGAACGCCGCTGTGGGAAACGGCCGATCGGCAGGGCCTGCGCACGGCCACGATGTTCTGGCCTGGTTCCGAAGCCGACATCCATGGCCATCATCCGGATTACTGGAAGCCCTACGACGGCGCGGTGACGCCGGATGAGCGCGTCGACCAGATCCTGGCCTGGCTGGACCTGCCGCCCGCAAAACGCCCGAGCTTCCTCACCCTCTATTTCGACGCGGTCGACCACGCCGGCCACAGCTATGGCCCCGACACGCCGCAAGTGGATGCGGCCCTGCGCCAGACCGACCAGGCGCTGGCCCGGCTGCTGCAAGGCCTCAAATCGCGTGGCCTGTTCGACCGGGTCAACCTGCTCGTGCTGGCCGACCACGGCATGGCCGCGGTCCCGCTGGAGCACAGCGTGCTGATCGAACGGCAGTTCGACCTCGATGAAGTGCAGGTCGTGAGCCTCGGGGTGCTGGCAGGCTTCAACCCCAAGCCAGGCCACGACTTCGCCGCGGTCGAGGCCAGGCTGGAACAGCCGCATCCGCACATGCGGTGCTGGGACAAGACCCGTGTCCCCGCGCGCCTGCACTATGGGCGCAACCCGCGCGTGCCGCAGCTGCTGTGCCTGGCCGACGTGGGCTGGCGCATCACCACAGCGGAATACCTCGCCTCACACGCGGGCCACGTCAGCCTGGGCGAGCACGGCTACGACAATGCCGCGCCGCAGATGCAGGCATTGTTTGTCGCCCATGGCCCGGACTTCCGCGACGGCGTCACGGTGCCCGCCTTCCCCAACGTGGACGTCTACCTGCTGATGACGCACCTGCTGGGCATACCCGCACAGCCCAACGACGGCGACTACCACGCGGTCGAGGGCATGCTCGTGCCAGCGACACGCTGACGCATGAGTCCGCTCTCGCTGCAATAGCCGTAACGGCAGGTGCGACGCGGGAGGAAGCTCCGGATGATCCGCGGCTCCCTCCCCTCCACGTCCCCCCGCATGCGCAACCTCATTCGCCTCGCCTGCCTGTGCCTGGCCGCGCTGGCCGCCGGCTGCTCGACCCCGCCAGCGCGGCCGGTCGCACGCACGCCGCTGCTGCTGGTTTCCATCGACGGCTTCCGCGCCGACTACCTCGACCGCGGCTTCAGTCCCGCGCTGCGGTCACTCGCCGCCGAGGGCGTGCAAGGCGCGGGAATGCAGCCCTCGTTCCCCTCGCTGACCTTCCCCAACCACTACAGCCTGGTCACCGGCCGCTACCCGGACCACCACGGCATCGTCGACAACGCGATGTCCGTGCCGGCGCTGGGCCGATTCACCCTGGGCAACCGCGCCGCGGTGAGCGACGGGCGCTGGTGGGACCAGGCCGAGCCGATCTGGGTCACCGCCCAGCGCGACGGCATGAAGACGGCGACGATGTTCTGGCCCGGTTCGGAGGCGAGCATCCACGGCCGCCGCCCGGACTACTGGTTGCCCTACGACGGCGACATGGGCTACGACGCGCGGGTCGACCACGTACTGCAGTGGCTGGACCTGCCGCCGGCGCAGCGCCCAGGCTTCATCACGCTGTACTTCGAGGCGGTCGATTCGGCCGGCCACTACGAAGGGCCGGACGCGCCGCAAACCGACGCGGCGATCGCCGAGGTCGACCACGCGCTGGCGCGCCTGATCGCCGGACTGAAGCGGCGCGGGCTGTATGACCGGTTGAACCTGATCGTGCTGGCCGACCACGGCATGGCCTCCACGCCGCCGGCGCAACGCATCTTCCTCGACCACCTGATCGATCCGACGTACGTGCAGGTGGTCTCGACCGGCGCGATCGCCGGCATCGTCCCCGCGCCCGGCCACGAGGCGGAGATCGCCGACGCACTGCTCAAGCCACAGCCGCACATGCAGTGCTGGCGCAAGGCCGACATCCCGGGCCGCCTGCACTACGGCGGCAACGCGCGCGTGCCGCCGCTGTTCTGCCTGGCGCAGGTGGGCTGGCTTATCACCCACAACCAAGCCACCGCGCTGCACCACGGCAAGCCGTTGCGGGGCGAGCACGGTTTCGATAACGCGGACCCGACGATGCGCGCCCTGTTCGTGGCGCACGGCCCGGCGTTCCGCCCTCGTACCTGGATGCCGGTGTTCCCGAACGTGGACGTCTATCCGCTCATGACGCACCTGCTGGGCATACCCGCACAGCCCAACGACGGCGACTACCGCGCGGTCGAGGGCATGCTCGAGCCGGCCGCGCGCTGAGGGACGGTCTATCCGGCATCCGGCGGCTACCCGCCTCCGGTGCCTTCACCACGGGGCGGACGAAAGGCCTCGCAGCCGCCGTTCGGCTAGGGCAGCGGCGGCTCGGTGCCCGGCGAGGGCGGGCCGGGCAACGGCTGCAGGAAATACAGCCGCCACGCGATCAGCAACCCCGCCAGCACCATGGCGCCGATGAATGCAGCCACGCCATTCCAGCCGAGCGCCGCGTAGAACAGTCCACCGCACGCGCCGGCCAGGCTCGAGCCCATGTAGTAGGCGAACAGGTACAACGAGGACGCCTGCGCCTTGGCCGCGCCGGCACGGCGTCCGACCCAGCTGCTGACTATCGAGTGGCCGCCGAAGAAGCCGAAGGTCACCGCCACCACCCCGCCGACCACCAGCACGAGCGGGTGCAGCGCGGTCATGCCCACGCCCGCGAGCATCAGCGCAAAAGTGGTCCAGAGCACCCGACGCCGACCTAGCCGGCCGGCCAGGTGGCCCATCCAGGCCGAGCTGAAAGTGCCGATCAGGTACACGCTGAAGATCAGTCCGACCACCGCCTGGCTCAGGTTGTACGGCGCGGCGAGCAGGCGATAGCCGATGTAGTTGTAGACGGTGACGAAGGCGCCCAGCAGCAGGAAACCCTCGACGAACATCCATGGCAGGCCGGCATCGCGGAACACGCCGGCGAAGCGCGACAAGAGCGCGCGCATTTCGAGCGGTTGCCGCTCGAAATGCCGCGATGGCGGCAGCAGGCGCCAGAACATCAGGGCCGACGCCAGCCCGATCCCGGCCACCACCAGCACGCCCACGCGCCAGTCGAAGAAATCGGCCAGCACGCCGGTGACCAGCCGCCCGCCCATGCCGCCGATCGCGTTGCCGCTGATGTACAGGCCCATGCCCAGGCCGATCGAGTCGGGATGCATCTCCTCGCTCAGCCAGGTCATCGCCACTGCCGGCAAGCCGCTCAGGCTGAGCCCCAACAGGGTGCGCAGCACCAGCAGGCTGGCCCAGCCGGGCACCAGCGCGCTCAGCAACACCAGCAGCGCAGAGGAAAGCAGCGACACCGTCATCACCAGCTTGCGTCCGCAGGCATCGGACACGGCACCGGCGAAGAGCATCGCGAATGCCAGCACGCCGGTCGTCAGCGAGAGAGACAGGGCGCTGGTCGCCGCACTCACGCCGAACTCCTTGCTGAACTCGGGCATCAACGGCTGCACGCAGTAGAGCAGGCCGAAGGTAGCGATGCCCGCGGCGAACAGGGCCAGGTTCGCCTGGCGGAACAAGGGCGTGCCGTGGCGGATCAGGCCGTCGTCGCTGCCGGCGACCGGCGTTGAGGTTTCCTTCATCGGCACGGCGCCTTGCATTGCGGGGAGCGGGAGAGCGCATTGTCCTCTTCGCCGGCAGGCCAGGCCAGCGCACGCATCAGGCGCCCTGCTCGGACGGAGGTAACGGAAGCCGGAGACCTCGCTCCGCGGGAAACGCCGGCCACGACACCCAGGACGCGTGCGACCTGGCCCTACGGCACAACAGACCGAAATGCGCGCGACTGGCAGTCCAGGGCTCGCTCAGCGATACCCCTCGACCCAGACGTGGGCCGGTGCCCAGTAGCCCGGGACCCACACACAGACGCGATGCGCAGGCACGACCACGCACCCGGAAAGTGCGAGGCTGCCGGCCAGCAGCATGGCAGTGGTGAACAACGACAGGACGCGACGCATGGGCAACTCCTTGGCTTGGATGGCAAGCGCAGGAACGCCGTTGCGGGGGCAGCGATGACGTCGGCCCATCGCCTTTCAGGCGGCAGTGCGGTCCGCCAGGCGCCGCACAGTTGCGCGGTAGCGCTGGGCGATGCGCTCCTCGTCGTGGTGGCGGAACTCGCGCACCACCCAGCGCCCGCCGCACATCACGTCGCGGACCAGCGGCGTGTTGCCGGCAAAGATGAAGCTGTCCAGCAGCGAAGCCTCGTCGCGCGAGGCGAGCAGCGGCGAGCCGTCGTCGAGCACGAGCAGATCGGCGCGGCATCCGGGGCGGACCGCGCCGACCGGCACGGCGGCCGCCTGCGCGCCACCGCGTAACGCCGCGCGCCACAGCGTCTGGCCGACGCTCGCGCCTTCGTGGCGGGCGGCGATGTTGCGATGACGGGTAGCCAGACGCTGGCCGTACTCCAACCAGCGCAGCTCCTCGACCGGGGAGATGGAGATGTGCGAATCGGAGCCGATGCCCAGCGTGCCGCCGGCGTCGAGATAGGCGGCCAGCGGAAACAGGCCATCACCCAGATTCGCCTCGGTGGTCGGACACAGTCCCGCGACCGCGCCGCTGCGGGCCAGGCGCGTGGTTTCGTCTTCGCTGAGGTGGGTGGCGTGCACCAGGCACCAGCGTGCGCCGACATCCGCGTGGTCCAGCAACCACTCGACCGGCCGCGCACCGCGGATCGAGAGGCAATCCTGCACTTCGCCGATCTGCTCGGCGACGTGGATGTGGATCGGGCCGTCCTGCGCCAGCTCGCTGGCGAGCACGACCTGCAGCGCGTCTTCGGTCACCGCGCGCAGGGAATGCAGGGCGATGCCCACGCGCAGGCCGGCATCCTGATAGCTGCGCAAGGTATCGAGCAGGCGCAGGTAGCCGTCCACCTCATGGCCGAAGCGGCGCTGCCGCGCACCCAGCGGCCGGCCGTCGAAGCCGCCACGCATGTAGAGCACGGGCAGCAGGGTCAGGCCGATGCCCGCCTCGCGCGCCGCTTCGACCAGCGCCAGCGACATGGCCTCCGGCGGGGCATAAGGCAGGCCGTCGGGACGGTGATGCAGGTAGTGGAACTCGCACACCTGCGTGTAGCCGGCCTTGAGCATCTCCACGTACAGCTGGGCGGCGATCGCCTTCAGTTCATCCGGGCCCACCGAGGCGGCGAACGCATACATGGTTTCGCGCCAGGTCCAGAAGCTGTCATCCACCTTGCCCCGGCGCTCGGCCAGGCCCGCCATGGCCCGCTGGAAAGCGTGCGAATGCAGGTTGGGCATGCCCGGCACCACCCAGGTACCGAGCGTCTCGGCAGGGCCATCCTCCACCGCCTGCACCACACCGTCGGCGTCGATGCCGAAGATGCCTTCGCGCGCCCAGCCATCGTCCTGCCATAGGTGACCGGCGTGGCAACGGCGCAGACGGGTGGACTGGGTCATGGGCGGCTCCTCGCAAGGCGGCAGTGTACCGGGCTTGCTCCCTCCTCCGCGGGCCGGCAACCGACGCTTCCACCACAAACGCCCCCGGATACTGCGCCCATGGCCAAAAAGTCACCAGAGCAGACCGCCAAGCTCCTGCTGCGCCTGGCACGCCCCGAGGACGTGCCGGCGCTGGTGGACCTGACCGCCCGCGTCTATTCGCCCGTGTGGGGCCATTCGGCCGAGATGTTGCGCTCGCAGCAGACGCACTTTCCCGAAGGCCAGTTCGTGGTGGAGTACGCCGGCAAGGTGGTCGGCTACTGCGCCACCTTCCGCATGGACGAGGCCACGGCGCTCGGTCCCCACACCTGGATGCAGATCACCGGCGGCGGCATGGCCTCCCGGCACAAGGCCGACGGCGACTGGCTGTACGGCATGGAGGTGGTGGTGCACCCGGACTACCGCGGCATGCGCATAGGCCAGCGGCTCTACCACGCGCGCAAGCGACTTTGCATGGACCTGAAGCTGCGCGGCATCGTGTTCGGCGGGCGCGTTCCCGGGCTGGCGAAGCACATCGGCCGCTACGGCAGCGCCGAGGCCTATGTGCGGGCGGTCATCGCCGGCGAGCGGCGCGACGCCACGCTCAGCTTCCAACTGGCCAACGGCTTCGAGGTGATCGGCCTGCTGCGCGCCTACGTGCCATCGGACCATGAATCGCTCGGCTGGGCGGTGCACCTGGTGTGGCGCAATCCGGCGCTGCTCGACCACCCGGACATACCGCCGATCCCCTCGCCCCGGCACCTGCCGGACCTGGTTCGCGTGGCCTCGGTGCAGTACCTGCAGCGGCGGATCCGCTCGTTCGAGGAATTCGCCACGCAAGTGGAATATTTCACGGATATCGCGGCCGACTACAACGCCGACTTCGTTACTTTTCCCGAACTGATCACGCTGCAGTTGCTGTCGATCGAGAACGAGGAACTCGCGCCGGTCGAGACCATCCGCAAGCTCAGCCAATACACGCCGCAGGTGAAGGAGCTCTTCGGCCGCCTGGCCGTGCGCTACAACATCAACATCATCGCCGGCTCGCATCCGACCGAACAGCCCAACGGCGACATCCACAACGTCTGCTATGTGTGCCTGCGCGACGGCTCGCTGCACGAGCGCGAGAAGCTGCACCCCACGCCTAGCGAGCGCAATGTCTGGAACATCACCGGCGGCGAGGGCGCCGCGACCATCCAGACCGACTGCGGCCCGATCGGAGTGATGATCTGCTACGACTCCGAGTTTCCGGAGGTGGCCAGGCACCTCACCGACCAGGGCGCGCTGATCCTGTTCGTGCCCTTCTGCACCGACGTGCGCGAAGGCTACCTGCGCGTGCGCTACTGCTCGCAGGCACGGGCGATCGAGAACCAGTGTTACGTGGTGCTCTCGGGCAACGTGGGCAACCTGCCGGGGGTGAACAACTTCGACATCCAGTACGGGCAGAGCTGCATCCTCACGCCCAGCGATTTCCCGTTCGCGCGCGACGGCGTGGCGGCCGACTCCACCCCCAACATCGAAACCGTGCTGTTCGCCGACCTGCGCCTGGAAAGCCTGGCCCGCGCACGCAACGCCGGTGCGGTGACCAACCTCAAGGACCGGCGCTTCGATCTGTACGAGATGCGCTGGCGGCCTGCGCCGCTGTGACGTCCATTGGGACGCACGCGTACTTTCGGCGATAATCGCTCGATGCCTTCATCCAACCCGCGCCTGCGAGCCCTGCTCGGCCACGAGTTCTTCGCCCCGCACCAGTGGAAGCGGCGCATCGCGCTGTGGAGCGGTGCGGTGCTGGTAGCCCTGACCGCGATCCTGTTCGCCAAGGCGAGCACATGGGCATACCACCTGTTCCTGCACATACTGACGTATGGCGTTTGGATTCCGCTGATCCTGACGCCCGCGGTGTTCGGCCTGCTGTCATGGGCCACCGCCGGACGCATGCGTGCCACCCGCGGCAGCGGCATCCCGCAGGCGATCGCCACGCTGCACGTGGAGGACGAACACTTCCGGCAGACGATGCTGGCGCTGCCGGTCGCGGCCGGCAAGATGCTGCTCACGCTGATCGCGCTGGCGGCGGGCGGCTCGATCGGCCGCGAGGGGCCGACGGTGCACGTGGGCGCGGGGCTGTTCTACAGCTTCGCGCGGCGCTTCGGCTTCAGCGACCCGAAGGCGGCTTCGCGCTTCATCCTCGCTGGCGGCGCGGCGGGTATCGCCGCGGCCTTCAATACGCCACTGGCCGGCGTGGTGTTCGCCATCGAGGAACTGGCCGGCACCTTCGAGCATCGCTTCAGTGGCCTGCTGCTTACCGCGGTGATCGTCGGCGGCGTGGTGTCGCTGGGCATCATGGGCAACTACGCCTATTTCGGCACCGTGCAAGCCAGCCTGCCGCTGGGCCATGCCTGGCTGGCAGTGCTGCTGTGCGGCGTGGTCTGCGGCCTGTTCGGCGGCCTGTTCGCGCGGCTGATCCTGCTCAGCAGGCGCGGGCCGCTGGCGCAGATCGGCGCGCTGCGTGCCCGCTGGCCGGTCGCCTTCGCCACCGGTTGCGGGCTGGTGCTGGCGGTACTGGGCGTGCTGTTCCACGGCTCGGTCTACGGCACCGGCTACGACCAGGCGCGTGCGATCGTGCAGCAGGCCGCGGTGACGCCGGGCGAAAGCTTCGGGCTGGCCAAGCTTGCCGCCAACGTAGTCTCGTACTGGGCCGGCATTCCCGGCGGCATCTTTTCGCCGGCATTGGCCGTCGGCGCCGGCCTGGGCCAGAACATCGCGCATTTCCTTCCCGGCGTGCCGGCCGCGGCGGTGGTGCTGCTGGGCATGAGCGCCTACCTGTCCGGCGTCACCGGCGCCCCGCTCACGTCGGCAGTGATCGCCATGGAGTTGACCGCCAACCAGGCGATGATCATTCCGGTCATGGCCGCCTGCCTGCTGGCTCGCGCGGCCGCATCGCTGCTCAGTCCCACGCCGGTCTACAAGGACTTCGCCGAACGCCTGGTGCAGGAGTTCGAGCGCCAGCAGGTAGCGCACCGGGCCGGGCCGGGGAAGCCGGTCGAGCACGTCGGCCCGAGCAGCGCCTTCGACGAGCCGGCGGCTCCTCCGGACGAACCGCCCCCCATGGCTAAGCCATGAGTCCTTCCCGCTGGGACCACTTGTTGCTCGACGCCACGCTGGCGACCTTCGCCGGCGAGCGCCCTTTCGGGCTGATCGAGTCCGCCGCGCTGGCCATCAAGGACGGCCGCATCGCCTGGCTGGGACCGGTCGCCGACCTGCCGGGCCAACCTGAAGCGATGGCCGCCTCCGTCGAGCGGCTGGACGGCGCACTGGTCACCCCCGGGCTGATCGACTGCCACACGCACCTGGTCTTCGGCGGCGATCGCGCGCACGAGTTCGACCTGCGCCTGAACGGCGCCAGCTACGAAGAGATCGCCAAAGCCGGCGGCGGCATCACTTCCACCGTGCGCGCCACCCGCGAGGCCGACGAGGACGAGCTCCTGCGCCAGAGCCTGCCGCGCGCGCAGGCCCTGCTGCGCGATGGCGTGACCACGCTGGAGATCAAATCGGGCTATGGACTGGACCTGCCTACCGAGCGGCGCATGCTGCGCGTTGCGAGGCACCTGGGCGAGAAGCTCGGCATCACCGTCCGCACCAGTTTCCTGGGCCTGCATGCACTGCCGCCCGAGTACCGCGAGCGCCGCGCGGACTACGTGGCGAAGGTGAGCGAGTCGGTGCTGCCCGCACTGGCCGGCGAGGGCCTAGTCGATGCAGTGGATGCCTTCTGCGAGGGCATAGGCTTCAGCCGCGAGGAAACCGCGCGCGTGTTCGAACGCGCACAGGCGCTGGCCTTGCCAGTCAAGCTGCACGCGGAACAGCTTTCCGATCTCGACGGTGCCGCGCTGGTCGCCCATTACCACGGGCTCTCGGCCGACCATCTGGAACACCTGAGCGACTCGGGCGTGCGCGCCATGGCGGCCGCCGGTACCGTGGCCGTGCTGCTGCCCGGCGCCTTCTACGCGCTGCGCGAAACCCGCCTGCCGCCAATCGACGCGCTGCGCGCGCATGGGGTTCCCATCGCCATCGCCACCGACTGCAATCCGGGCACCTCGCCGCTGCTCTCGCTGCGGCTGGCAGCCAACATGGCATGCACGCTGTTCCGGCTCACGCCCGAGGAGGCGCTGCGCGGCGTCACCGTCAACGCCGCCCGTGCACTGGGCGTGGCCGACCGCGGCACGCTCGCCATGGGCCAACGTGCAGACCTGGCGGTATGGCGCGCACGGCGTCCGACGGAACTATGCTACTGGATCGGTGGCGAGCTGCTGCGCAGCGTCTGGGCCGGTGGCGTCCGGGTCGTCACCTAGAGGCGACCGGAACCCACCTTCGCGCAAAGCCCGTGACAGGGCCGACCGGCCTAATCAGGTGCGCAAGCGATGCGGCGCAACATGCCGCCCTACACCGGCGGCTACGGTTCCGGCGTCTTGGCGGGAATGAACGGCGATACCGGATCGCTGGCGGGGAAGGTCTCCTCAACCGCCTCGTCGGTGAGATCGCTCTCGTGGGCCTTGCGGCCTTTCCGCTCGTTTTCCGTCTCCGGCCGCTGCGGCGCGGCATGGTCGGGGTGCCTGATGTCTTTGCGGTCGTGGCTGCTCATGGTGTGGCTCCGCTGGGTGTTGTTCCATTCCGGCAGGCGCGCGTCGATGCGCGTGATGTCGGCCTTGGCAACCTCCTGCATGCAAGCGAGGGCGCGCTGGTTGCGCAAGGGCGTCTGCGATGCGATGCCGTCGGCCGGCACCCACAGCGAGAATCCGCGCATCTGCGCGTCCAGCGCGGTGCGCAGCACGCAGTCGTCGCCGCCGATGCCGACCACGGCGAGCGCCTGCACGCCAAGCTTTTCGATCAGCGTGGACAGCGGCGTCTCGTAGAACGCCGAATGCCGCGGCTTGAGCACGAAATAGTCCTCGACGCCGGGCAACAGTCCGTCGCTCAATGCCGCGCCCCGCGAACCGACGCGCCGGCAATGTTCGATGATCTTGGCCAGGTCGGCGTGCCAGCGCCCGAAGTTGTCGTTGGCGTAGATCACGGGCAACCGGCGCGCGTGGTACCAGTCACGCAGTTGGGCGATGGCGCTGGCCGCCGGCATCGCGTGTTCCAGCAACGCTTCGCCGCCGTCGAACTCGAGGTCGTTGAGCATGTCCACGATCAGCAACGCGCTGCGCGAAAACTCGAAGGGCGCATCGGAGTCGGTCTGGACGGTGCTGTTGCCCATCGCCGCCATCAGCCCGCTTGCGCCTTTTTCTTGAGTTCCAGCTTGCGCTGCGCCAACTGCTCGCCGAGTTCCTCCAGCGTCTTCTTGCTCATCAGCGCCTTGGCGCGCTTGAACATCTCCTTTTCTTCCTCGTCGGCGTGATGCTCGAACAGCTCCTTGAGCACCTTGGTGCGACCGGAGAACTTCTCGCTTCCGGCGTCGGTCTTGAGCAGGTCCGGCAACACCAGGTCGCCGGCAGCGCGATGCTCCTCGAGGGCCTCGAAATACATCTCGGCGTCGTCCTTGCTGTCGCCCGAATTCTTGAAGGCCGGATAGAAGATTTCCTCCTCGATGGTGTTGTGCACCGTGAGGTTGGTCTGGATCTTCTCGAGCAGCTCTTTCCGCTTCTTCACGGCGCGGGTGGTGGTGCCGGAGAGCTCCTCCAGCAGCGCACGCATGTTCTTGTGGTCCTGCGTCAAAAGCTCGATTGCGTTCATGTGCGCTCCGTCGTCCGCCTGCCCGGGAACACTTCCACGGTTGCGGTGAAGCGCGTGTCTTCCAGACTTGGATTCATGCGGAGCTGCAAAAACAAAAACCCCCGCGCGAGCGGGGGTTCTGCAATCGGCCGCGGGAAGGGACGCTCAGGCGGACTTCTTCCTCGGGGCGGCCTTCTTGGCGGCGGCCGGCTTGGTCACGGTCGCCTTGGCGCCGACCACGGCCGGCTGCACGTCATGCGCGCGCGTGTTGCCGTAGCTGCCGCGGTAGGTCTTGCCGCGACGGGTCTTGCGATCGCCCTTACCCATGGGAACTCCTTGATTCGTAATGCGTGAATGGCCTGACATCGTAGCAGCGGCCGGTCAAAGCGCAAGGGCTTCCCGATGCCCTCTGGCACCCGGCGGCACGCGATCAACGGTGCCCGTGCCCGAGGCAGTCGCGCGCCCGGTCGGTGCACGTACCGGCATCGACCTGCACGGTCACGTGCAGGATGCCGAAGCGCTTGCGCAGCAGTGCATGGATGGCCGCCACGGCAGCCCCGCCGTCGCCATCGCCCACCTGCGCGTGCAGCGTGGCCATGCGCGAGCCGGAGGCGAGCTGCCAGACGTGCAGGTGGTGGATGTCGCGGATCGAGCCATCGGCCTGCCGCAGCGCCTGCTCGACCTCACCGACATCGAGATCCTCGGGTACGCCTTCGAGCAGGATGTGCGCCGATTTGCGCAGCAGCCGCCAGGCGTTGCCCAGGATCAGCAGCGACACCAGCAGCGAAAGCACCGGATCGGCCCAGTTCCAGTGCAGCCAGCGCACGGCCAGTGCCGCCAGCACGGCGCCGACCGAGCCGAGCAGGTCGCCCAGTACGTGCAGGCTGGCGCTGGCCATATTGACGTCGTCGTGCGCATGGCCGTGCAGGATGCGCAGCACCAGCAGGTTCACCAGCAGGCCGACCGCCGCCACCGCCAGCATCACGCCGGAGAGGATCGCGCCCGGATGCATCAGGCGCAGCGCCGCCTCGTAGGCGATGAAACCGACCAGTACGAACTGGGTCAGTGCATTGACGAAGCCGGCGAGCACCTCCAGCCGTCCGTACCCATAGCTGCGGCGGGCATCGGCGGGGCGCAGGGCGAGCCTCGCGCCGGCGAAAGCCAGCGCGAGCGCGAGCGCATCGACCATCATGTGACCGGCGTCGGCGAGCAGCGCGAGCGATCCCGACCAGAAGCCGCCGACCGCCTCGGCCAGCAGCATCAGCAGGGTCAGCAGGAAAGCGAGCAGCAGCTTGCGGCCGCGCAGATGGCCGTTCTGGTCGTCGTGATCGTGATCGTGGGATTGTTGCGGCTGAGCGTGAGTCATCGCGCCATCCTAGAAACGCCTCGCCGCGTTACACAATCACCGCGTGCTCAGTGCACGCAGCCGGGCTTGTGCACGTGCGGTTGCCGCCGGTCGATGCGCAGGTTGACGAAATGCGCGCTCGCCAGCAGCACGCCGCCGCAAGTCACCAACGTGGCA
The DNA here is from genome assembly GCF_035943815.1 of Frateuria sp. Taxonomy (GTDB): domain Bacteria; phylum Pseudomonadota; class Gammaproteobacteria; order Xanthomonadales; family Rhodanobacteraceae; genus Frateuria_A. Next base: position 199,727 of record NZ_DASZBU010000012.1, on the reverse strand, counting down.
TGCAAAGCGAGCTGGTACTGCTCGGCCACCGTCACGCCCAGCAGCAGCAGCCACAACCCAGGAAACGCCAGCATCAAAGGCACCGGCCGGCGGTGCCGGCGATAACCGTTGACCAGCGTCAGCAGCGCCAGCACGCAGGCGAACACCACGAAAGCCCGTTCGAAACGAATATCGGCGAGGAACTGCAGCCCCAGCAACGGCAGCAGCGCCAGCACGAACGGAAGCGCCGCGCAATGGATTGCGCACAGAAACGACGCGACGGCGCCGAAGCGATCGGCGGTCTGCCATGCGCGGGAAGGTGGCGGCTGGGCCATCGATGGCGTCCATGGAAGGAACGTCGATCATGTTACTTTATAACGCAGCCGACTGTCATTGTCCCGCAACCGCCGGTCAACCGGGCGGCCATGGCGGCGTTCTAGTCTGATCGGACACAGGACCCGCTGCCTGCCAGCGGGTCGACCATTTTCCGGTGCGGCAACGTTCCCTCCCCGCCAACACCGGGAAAACCGCGGGGCGCGATACGGGATGTATCGCGCCCCGCACCCCTTCCGCCGCTCAGCCCTTGCGGCACTGCTTGCACAGGCCGTGGACTTCCAGCGTCTGCGCTTGCGGGCGGAAGCCGAAGGCGCGGGCCTGGGCCTCGATCAGCTCCGCCACCCGGGCGTCGCACACTTCCTGCGCGCTCGCGCAGTTGTCGCAGATCAGGAACGGCACCTGATGCGCCTCGGCCGGATGATGGCAGGAGACGTAGGCGTTGATCGACTCGAGCTTGTGGATGAAGCCCTGTTCGAGCAGAAAATCCAGCGAACGGTAGACCGTGGGCGGCGCGGCATTGCCGTGGCGCTCGCGCAGCTGGTCGAGCAGGTCGTACGCCTTGATCGGCTTGCCAGCCGCGGCGATCAGCTCGAGCACCTCCTTGCGCAGCGGCGTCAGGCGCAGTCCACGCGCCTCGCTGGCGTGCTCGACCGCCGCCACGAAACCGTGGGCGTCGTCGTGATGATGGTGCATATGCGCCTTGCCTGACACGTCGCGTTTCCCGTAAGCCTCGGCAGATGATAGACCCGTGCCCAGCCGATAGGTTGGGACGGCTGCGCGCGTTCCCAACCGCCGCTAGCGCCGCGGCAGCGGCGGTGGCGCTCCGCGTCGGGGCCGGCGCAGGATGACCAGCCAGCCGATCGGACCCAGCACGAACGACCAGGCGATGCCTTCGGCGGTTCGCCCCCTCCACCGGCCCAGGACGGCGCCGACCGCAATGAAAAGAAGATTCCACCAGATCAGCGCGCCCCACGGCACCAGCGCCATCAGGTTCAGGAAGACCCGCCAGAATGCGCCCGGCGCTTGCGGATCGACGCCCTGCATGGCCCGGGCGAGCAGCTCGTCCACGTGGGGGCGCCGCGCCTCAGCTCTGCGCGCGCGCGAGCGCGTCGGCGATGCGCTCGATCGCTACCGAACGACCGGCCAGATAGATGGTGTGGTCGATCGACGGCGATACCTGGGTGCCCGTCATCGCCACGCGCAGCGGCTGGGCGATCTTGCCCATGCCTAGCTCCAGTTTTGCGGCGATCCGCTCGATCGCCTGGTGAATCGACTCCGGCTTCCATTCGACCTCGGCCAGCAGGATCCGGGCTTCCTTCAGCACGGCCACGGCGCTTTCGTTCTGCAGGTGCTTGGCGACCGCCTTGTCGTCCCATTCGGTGATCGGCGCGTACCAGATCCTGGCGCGCTCGGCCATTTCCTTGAGCGTGTGCACGCGGTCGCGCAGCGCAACGATGACATCGGCGGGCGCGGGTCCCCGTCCGGCGTCGATTCCTGCACGCTGGAGGTGCCACGCGAACTCGGGTGCGAGCGCCTGCGGATCGTCGGTCTTGAGGTAGTGCTGGTTGAGCCAGGCGAGCTTTTCGGTATCGAACCGCGAGGCGGCCTTGTTCACGTCGGAAATATCGAACAAGCGGACCATCTCCTCGCGCGAGAAGATCTCCTGGTCGCCGTGCGACCAGCCCAGCCGCACCAGGTAGTTGAGGATGGCGTGAGGCAGGTAGCCCGCGTCGCGGTACTCCATCACGCTGACCGAGCCGGTTCGCTTGGACAGCTTCTTGCCTTCCTTGTCCAGGATCATCGGCAGATGCGCGAACTCCGGCACCGGCGCGCCCAGCGCCTTGTAGATGTTGATCTGGCGCGGGGTGTTGTTGACGTGGTCGTCGCCGCGGATGACCTCGGTGATTCCCATGTCGATGTCGTCCACGACCACGGCGAAGTTGTAGGTCGGCCAGCCGTCGGAGCGGAAGATCACCAGATCGTCGAGTTCGGCGTTGGCCCACTCCACTCGGCCCTTGACCTTGTCCTCGAACACCACCGAACCCTCGGTCGGGTTCCGGAAACGGATCACGCGGTTGGGGTCTTCCCGATACGGCTCGTTGCGGTCGCGGTAATAGCCGTTGTAGCGGGGCTTCTCGCCCTTGGCCATGGCGGCCTCGCGCATGGCTTCGATTTCTTCCTTGCTCTCGTAGGCGTAGTAGGCCTTGCCCTCGGCGAGCAGGCGCTCGGCCACTTCCCTGTAGCGGGCCAGGCGATGGGTCTGGTAGACCGCCGGCGCGTCGGCGGAAAGGTCCAGCCAGGCCATCGCGTCGAGGATCGCCTGCACCGCCTCGTCCGTGGAGCGCTCGCGGTCGGTATCCTCGATGCGCAGCAGGAACTGCCCGCCGCGGCGGCGCGCTTCCAGCCAGCAGTACAGCGCGGTGCGCGCGCCGCCGATATGCAGGAAACCGGTGGGACTGGGAGCGAAACGGGTGCGGACGGTCATGGGAAGTCTTCTGGTGCGAGGCCAAACGAAGGATTTTAGCCGATACCCGGCGTCCAGCCGACGTACGGTGCGTGCGGCACGTACGTTGCTGATGGCGGCTGCCGGATGGCTCGTAGCCATCGGGGGCGCGCGTGCGGACAACCCCGGCTACGATCGCCCGGGCATCGGCTTCACCCCTGCGGTGCTCGGCGCAGGCCAGGTCACCTGGGAACAGGGCCTGCCCGACTGGAGCCTCGACCGCGTCGATGGCGTCACTTCGCGCCAGGCCAACATCGACACCTTGCTGCGCGTGGGGCTGGGAGGCCCGCTCGAACTGCAGCTCGGCATCGTGCCCTACGCTCGCCTGCGCAGCGGCGACCAGAGCAACGATGGCCACGGCGACAGCAGCCTGGGCCTGAAATTCGCCCCCTCGGCCGAGGGCCCGTTCACCTGGGGCCTGCTCGCCAGCGTGGAATTCACCGACGGCTCGCCGCCGTTGCGCGCGGATCGGCGGCAGTACTTGCTGGGAACGCAATTCAACCTTCAACTCGATGCGCGCAACGCGCTGGGCCTGTACCTGGAGGACGTTCGTGCCGGCCGCACGAACCGCACCACGATCGCCCTGGGCGAGAGCTTCGCGTTACGCCCGGACCTCAATGTCTACACCGAGGCGGCCTGGCTGCGCGTGCCCGGACGGGGAAGCGGCGGGCTGGCCGGCGCCGGGATCGCCTGGCAGGCCACGCCGCGCGTGCAATGGGACGTCGGGCTGGACCGGCGCCTCGCCGGCGCCGCGCCGCGCTGGCTGGCCAATCTCGGTGTCTCGGTGTACTTCGGGCGCTGACCGCACCCGTTCGCCCGATCAGCGCACGCCGTTCTCGCAGCCCCAGCCGGAGCAGATGAGCATGTTCGGGTCGCGATGGAACGCTCCGAGCAACATCGCCGAAACGCTGCCTGCCGAAGGCGGCATGATCTCGGGCGTGGCCTGGTCGATCTCAATCTGCGGTGGCGCGTTGTCTGGCGGTGCCTGACGCAGGACGAACTTCACCACGAAGAGCTGGTGATGTGAGGAAGGCGCTTCATGCAGCGTCGCCGCGGCCTGCAGCGGTTCCATCGCCACGGTGGCGATCGCGGCGCTCGGTAACGCCAGCATCGCGGCGGCAATGAGCCTGGCTTTCATGGGGGACCTCCGGGCGAGCCTGCGTATTTCACGTGGATGGTAATCCTGCGGGAGATTACCGGCGCATCGGCACGTGATTGGAGTCTCCCGACTCCAGCGTATCGGATCAGGCACGAGCTTGAGAACGGTTCTGGCCGGTCGGCTGAAGGTCGGATACGTCGACCGGCAAGTAGTGGCGCCCAGTGTGCTGCGTGTCCACCCCAGCCGGCGCCACGCCCACGCCCTTCAATCCGAAGCGGGCCGTGACGTCGCGCCCCACGGTGGCGCCATCCGTTTCATGGGCCGGCTCCTCGCCGGGCCGGCCGTACGGCGCTGGCTTGCGTCATGCCGTGGTCACCGGCCCGCCACCGCCGCGCAACGCGTCGGTCCGAAGCTGTCCCCGACCGTGATGGGGACTTGCAATGCGCATCGGCATCGTCAGCGAAACCTATCCGCCACAGATCAACGGCGTCGCGCTGACCGTGCATGGGCTCACGGCCGGGCTGGCCGCGCGCGGGCACAGCGTCGAGCTGGTGCGCCCGCGCCAGCGCGATGCGTTCGAGGATGAGCCGGGCATCCTGGTCCAGGAAGTACACGGCGTGGCGCTCCCACGCTATCCCGGCCTGCGCATGGGGCTGCCCGCGGGCCGCCTGCTGCGCGAGCGCTGGCGGCGCCTGCGGCCGGATGCACTGTACATCGCCACCGAAGGCCCGCTCGGCCACTCCGCCCTGCGCGCCGCGCTCCGGCTGGGCATTCCCGTGGCCACCGGCTTCCACACCCGCTTCGACACCTATGCCGCGCACTATGGCCTGCGCGTGCTCGGGCCGGCCGTGCGGCGCTACCTGCTTCGCTTCCATCGTCGGGCCGATGCCACGCTGGTGCCCACCGACGCGCTGGCCGCGGAGCTGCGCGGCCAGGGCCTCGACAACGTGCAGCTGCTGCGCCGTGCGGTGGATACCGCGCAGTTCCATCCCGCCTGGCGCGACCCGGCGCTGCGTGCCGGTTGGGGCGCCGACGGAAGCACGCCGGTGGTTCTGTACGTAGGACGCATCGCGGCGGAGAAGAACCTTGCGGTGGCCGTCGAGGCCTTTCGGGCCATCCAGCAGCGCATGCCCGCGGCGCGCTACGTATGGGTGGGCGAAGGACCTGAGCGCACCGCGCTGGCGGCAGCGAATCCCGATTTCATCTTCGCCGGCGCGCAGCGCGGCGAATCGCTCGCGCGCCACTACGCCAGCGCGGACGCGTTCCTCTTTCCCAGCCTGAGCGAAACCTTCGGCAACGTGATTCTCGAGGCGCTTGCCGCAGGACTGCCGGTAGTGGCTTTCGACCAGGGCGCCGCGCACGATCACCTGCGCCATGGGCACAACGGCTATGGCATCGCACCGGGAGACACGGAGGGTTTCATTGCCGCCGCGGCGACGCTGGCATGCAACCCGGGTCTGATAAGGCACATGGGACGTGCCGCGCGGGCCAGCGTCGAACGGCTGTCGCCCGATGCCGTGTTGCGCGAATTCGAAGCACTGCTTTGCGGGCTTGCACGCGGGGAGAGTCCGGTCCATGGCATCTGCGCCCACGCCTGAGTTGCCGCGCTTCGCGCTGGACCTCAAGGTCTGCGTGCTCGCCAATCGGTGGGGTACGCGGCGCGCGGTCGGTGTGGCGTTCGGGATCGTAAGCCGCCTGGGCGACGGCGTGTTCTGGTATGCACTGATGCTGGCGCTCGCGCTGGCCGATGGCAGGCGCGGCGCCAGCGCTGCGGCGCACATGGCGGCTACCGGCTTGGGTGCGCTGCTGCTCTATCGCGTGCTCAAGCGCTGGACGCGCCGGCCACGGCCGTTCCACGCCTGCCCGGGCGTGGTCGCGCACGTGGCGCCGCTGGACGAATTCAGTTTTCCCTCCGGACACACCCTGCAGGCCGTGGGCTTCACGATCGTGGCGCTGGCCTGGTATCCGGGCCTGGCGCCTTTGCTGCTCGGCTTCACCTCGCTGGTGGCGATGTCGCGCGTGGTGCTCGGTTTGCACTACCCGAGCGACGTGCTGGCGGCGATCGGCCTGGGCAGCGTTCTCGGCTGCGCCTCGCTTTGGCTCGCCGGTCTCATCTAGCGGTACCGCCGCAGGCCGGTCCGGGACGTGTCAGCGGTGGTAACCGCAACACTGGTCAGTTCGTGTCCATGCTGTCGCTTCTCGCTTGCCGATCAGCAGGATAGGCCACCTATCCACAGGCTTGCCCCAGCCGGCTCCACAGGCATTGTGGAAAAGTCGTCGAGCGACGGCGCGCTCCGCCTCGCTCATGGGCAAAACTTCGCCAGGATGTGCCAAGTGCCTGTCGGCAAAGCGGGCTGCGTGGTTTGTCCACAGGCTTATCCGTAAGGCATCCACACAAGCTGTGGAAAAGCCGGCCGCCGAAACGACGATGCCGCCCGAAGGCGGCATCGTCATCGCACGGGCGGCGATCACGCCGCGCGCGGTGCCTTCATCAGCAGGCCGAACAGCTCGGCGAGCTTGTCGCGCATCTCGCGGCGGTCGACGATGAGGTCGATCGCGCCGTGCTCGAGCAGGAATTCCGAGCGCTGGAAGCCCTCCGGCAAGGTCTCGCGCACGGTCTGCTCGATCACGCGCGGGCCGGCGAAACCGATCAGCGCCTTGGGCTCGCCGATGTTGATGTCACCGAGCATGGCCAGGCTGGCGGATACGCCACCGGTGGTCGGGTTGGTCATCACGCTGATGTAGGGCACGCCGGCGTCGCGCATGCGCGCCAGCGCGGCGGACGTCTTGGCCATCTGCATCAGCGAGAACAGCGCCTCCTGCATGCGCGCGCCGCCGGTGGCGGAAAAGCACACCAGCGCGCTCTTGTCGGCCAGCGCGCGCTCGGCGGCGCGAGTGAACTTCTCGCCCACCACCGAACCCATCGAGCCGCCCATGTAGGAGAACTCGAACGCTGCCGCGACCAGCGGGCGGCCCTTGAGGCGGCCGCTCATGGTCACCAGCGCATCCTTCTCGCCGGTGGACTTCTGCGAGGCGACGATGCGGTCGCGATACTTCTTGGAGTCGCGGAACTTCAGCGGATCGGTGGGCTCGAGGTTGGCCCAGAGCTCCTGCATGGAGCCCTCGTCGAACAGCGACTTCAACCGCTCGCGTGCACCGATCGGATGATGGTGGCCGCACTTGGGACAGACCATCAGGTTGCGCTCGAGCTCCGGCCGGTACAGGACCGTACCGCAGCCGCCACACTTCTCCCATACGCCCTCGGGTACCTTGCCCTTGCCGGCCGGCGCACTGCGCGCGCCCGCGCGTGGAGTCATGATTTTCTGCAGCCAGTTCATAGTGACGCCTCTGGTGAAGCAACCATTCTAACCGAGAACGGCCCCTTCCCCAGCGCAGCGCCCTACCCCACGCAGGCCCCATGCGGCGGCTCAGGCCGCGTCCAGCGCGGCCCGGATCGGCTGCAGGAACGCCCGCGCGCGGCCGGCGATCTCCGGCTCGGTGGCCGCACCGGCCAGGCTCTCCACCAGCGCGCTGCCGATCACCACCGCGTCGGCGAAACCGGCGATGGCCTTGGCGGTGGCCGCGTCGCGCACGCCGAAGCCCACGGCCACGGGCGCGGCGGCGTACTCGCGCAGACCCGCCACGCGGGAGGCGATGTCTGCCGTGCTCAGCCGCGCAGCCCCGGTGATACCGGCGAAGGACACGTAATAAAGGAAGCCCTCGGCGGCAGCGCACAAGCGCGTCAGGCGCTCCGGCGCCGTGGTGGGTGCGGCGAGCAGGATCTGCCGCAGCCCCGCCTCGCGCAACGGCTGCACCACGGCCGATTCCTCCATCGGGCAATCCACCAGCAGTACGCCATCGACGCCCGCCTGCACCGCCGCCTCGGCGAAGCGCGCGTAGCCGTACATCTCGATCGGGTTGAGGTAGCCCATCAGCACCACCGGGGTATCGCCATCGCGCCGGCGGAACTGGTTCACCCAGCCAAGCACGTCGGACAGGCCAACGCCCCTGGCGATCGCCCGCTCGCTGGCGTGCTGGATCACCGGCCCGTCGGCCATCGGGTCGGAGAACGGCACGCCCAGCTCGATCAAATCCGCGCCGGCCTCGACCAACGCGTGCATCAACGCGACCGTGTGTTCCGGCGACGGGTCGCCCGCGGTTACGAACGGAATAAGTCCAGTGCGGCCGGCGTCCCCGAGCGCGGCGAAGCGGCGGTCGATGCGGTTCATACCTGAACTCCCTCGCGCGCGGCGATGGTGTGTACGTCCTTGTCGCCGCGGCCGGAAAGATTGCACAGCACCAGCGCATCCTTCGGGTACTCGCGGGCCAGTTTCATCGCCTGCGCCACGGCGTGGCTCGACTCGAGCGCGGCCAGGATGCCCTCGTTGCGCGCCAGCAGATGGAATGCCTCCAGCGCCTCGTCGTCGGTGACGCCCACGTACTGGGCGCGACCGGCATCCTTGAGGAAGGCGTGTTCAGGGCCGACGCCGGGGTAATCCAGGCCCGCCGAGACCGAATGCGTCTCGGTGATCTGTCCGTCGTCGTCGCACAGAACGTAAGTGCGGTTGCCATGCAGCACGCCTGGCCGTCCGGCCGCGAGCGAGGCGGCGTGATGACCACTGGCCAGGCCCAGGCCCGCCGCCTCGGCGCCGACGATGCGCACGCCGGCGTCATTGAGAAAGGCATGGAACAGGCCGATCGCGTTGGAGCCGCCACCGACGCAGGCGGTGATCACGTCGGGCAGCCGGCCGTATTGCTCCAGCACCTGCTCGCGCGCCTCGCGCCCGACGATGGCGTTGAAGTCGCGCACCATCTGCGGATAGGGATGCGGACCGGCCACCGTGCCGATGATGTAGAAGGTGTCGGCCACGTTGGTCACCCAGTCGCGCATTGCCTCGTTGAGCGCGTCCTTGAGCGTCCTGGAGCCCGAGGTAACGGGTACGACCTGCGCGCCCAGCAGCTTCATGCGGTAGACGTTGATCTTCTGCCGCTCGATATCCAGCGCGCCCATGTAGACCACGCATTCGAGCCCGAAGCGGGCGGCGACCGTGGCGGTGGCCACGCCGTGCTGGCCCGCGCCGGTCTCGGCGATCACCCGTGGCTTGCCCATGTGGCGGGCGACCAGCGCCTGACCGACCGTGTTGTTGATCTTGTGCGCGCCGGTGTGGTTGAGGTCCTCGCGCTTGAGCAGGATCTGCGCGCCGCCGACGTGCCGGGAAAGCCGCTCGGCGTGGTAGACCGGGCTGGGTCGGCCCACGTAGTGCCTGAGGTCGCGATCGAGCTCGGCCAGGAAGCGGGGGTCCTGGCGCAGGCGCTGGTAGGTCGCGGTCAGCTCGGCCAGCGGCGCCATCAGCGTCTCGGCGACATAGCTGCCGCCGTAGGCGCCGAAACGGCCGTGCTCGTCCGGCCAACGGTGGAAATCCTGGATCGATGACATGTGAGTTCCCGTGCAGTACCCGCGGCCGCCCGGCGGACTGGGACGGCGGATCACGCACGCTAACGCAGGGCGGCTGAAGGGAAAAGCGATAAGATCGCTTCCATCTGTCAGCAAAACTCACACGATGTCAGCCCCACGCGACCTGCCGCCGCTCAACGCACTGCGCGCCTTCGAGGCAACCGCCCGGCTGACCAGCGTCAGTCGCGCGGCCAGGGAACTGCACGTCACCCACGGCGCCATCAGCCGGCAGATCCGTGCCCTGGAGGAAGCCCTGGGCCAGCCGCTGTTCGCCCGGCAGGGACGCGGCCTGGCGTTGACCGCGCCTGGCCAGCAACTGCGCGATGGCGCGGGGGCGGCGTTCGAGCATTTGCGCGATACCTGGAAGCGCCTGTCCGCAGCCGAGGCGGAACGGCCGTTCGTGCTCGGATGTCCTGGCAGCCTGCTGGCACGCTGGGTCATTCCGCGGCTGGACCAGCTCGGCCGTGACCTGCCCTCGCTGAAGCTGCACCTGAGCGCACAGAAAACGCCCTTCGAGCCGGCACTGCCGGGCCTGGACGCCGCGCTGCTGCTCGCCGAGCCACCCTGGCCACAGGATTGGCGGGTACGCGAACTGGCAACCGAGCACATCGGACCGGTGCTGAGCCCACGCTGCACGCTCGCCGGCCGCCTGAGCGGCCAGCCCGCGCGCGCGCTCGTCGGCGAGCCGCTGCTGCACACCAGCTCGCGCCCGCAAGCATGGTCCCAATGGGCGACCGCTAACGGCATCGCACCGCAGGAGCTGGTTCACGGCCAGGGCTTCGAGCACCTGTACTACCTGCTGGAAGCGGCCGTGGCCGGACTTGGAGTCGCCATCGCGCCGATGCAGCTGGTGGCCGATGACCTTTCCTCGGGCCGCCTGATCGCGCCCTGGGGATTCGCCCCGACGCAGGGCCGCTGGATTCTCGCCGCCTCGCGCCGCAGCCAGGACGAGCGCATCGACGCACTGGGTGCGTGGCTGCGCGAAGCACTCGGCTAGCAGGCCTCGCGCACCGCCTGGATGAAGGCGCGCATCCTTTGCGGGTCCTTGATTCCGGGCGCCGACTCGATCCCGCTGGACACGTCCACGCCCCATGGCCGGGCGATGCGGATCGCCCGGGCCACGTTGCCCGCGTCCAGGCCGCCGGCCAGGATCAATGGCTGCGCCAGGTCACGCGGCATCAGCGACCAGTCGAAGCTCCGGCCGGTGCCGCCGGCCTCGCCCAGCCCGTGGCCATCGAGCAGCAGGCCCGCGGCGCCGGGGAAGGCGCGCAGCAGCGGCAGGGCCGCGTCGGGCTCGCCCATGGCGATGGCCTTGAGGTAAGGCCGCCCGAACTGGGCGCACCAGGCATCGTTTTCGGAACCGTGGAACTGCAGGAGTTGCGGCTGCACGGCGTCGATCACCTCGTCGACGAACACGGCGTCGTCGTCCATGAACAACGCCACCGTAGCGACCATCGGCGGCAACGCGCGCACGATGGCACGCGCCTGCCCGATGCCCACCTGCCGGCGGCTGCGCGCGGTGAAGACCAGGCCGATGGCGTCGGCGCCCAGTTCGGCGGCGAGCAAGGCGTCCTCGATGCGGACCATGCCGCAGCACTTGATGCGGGTCACGCGCTCACCTCCGCCGGCAGCTGCCAATGGTGCTCGTAGCGTGGCCCGAGGAAGGTAAGGCCCGAAGCCGGCGCGGTCGGGCCCGCGACCTCGCGGTCGCGGCCGGCCAGCAGCTCGCCCGGCCAGGTGACCGGCCGCTGCCCGCGCCCGACCAGCAGCAGCGAACCGACGATGTTGCGAACCATGTGGTGCAAGAAGGCATTGGCTTCGATGTCGATGATCACCTGTGCGCCCTCGCGGCGCACCTGAAGCCCGAGCACGCTGCGGCGCGCATGGGCGGCCTGGCAGGACACGGCGCGGAACGCGGAGAAGTCGTGTTCGCCGAGCAAGGCCTGCGCCGCAGCATGCATCGCCCCGGCATCCAGCGGCAGCCGTTCCCAGGTCACGTAGCGAGCATCCAGCGCTGCCCGCACCGGGCGATTGAGGATGGCGTAGCGATAGCGCCGGCTGCGCGCCGAGAACCGCGCATGGAAGGCCTCCGGCACGGCTCGCGCCCACAATACCGCCACACTTGCCGGCAGGTTCGAACACGCCCCCAGCACCCAGGCACGCATATCGCGCTCGACCGGCGCATCGAAGTGCACCACCTGGCAACGCCCGTGCACGCCGGCATCGGTGCGCCCGGCGCAGGTCACCTCGACGGGATGGGCCGCCACGCGCGATAGCGCCCGCTCGAGCGCACCCTGCACGGTGGCGCCGTGGGTCAGGCGCTGCCAGCCGAGGAAATCGGTGCCGTCGTATTCGACGCCCAGGGCGATGCGCATGGATGGAATCCTGCAGAACAGCAGAAAAGCTTAGCAGCTGTCGCCATCCCTGCAGGGCGCCCCCACCGGGGCACAAGACCAGCCTGACTGCGGCCGCTCCCCTGAAAGCACGACGGGCCGGCATGGCCGGCCCGTCGTGCAAGTATGCGAGGGAAACTCAGGCCAGCGAATCGAGCAGGCGCTGGGCCGCGTCCTTCTGCATCTGGCTGCCCTCGTTCATCACTTCCTCGAGCATGGCGCGGGCACCGTCCGCATCGCCCATGTCCATGTAGGCGCGGGCGAGATCGAGCTTGGTGTCGATCGGGTCGTCGCTGAATTCGGCCGGTTCGTGCGGCGCGGCCGCGTGCGCCGCTCCCGCGGCCTCCTCGATCGGCTCTTCGAAGGCCCATGAGGAGTGAGCGGATTTTTCGTCCTCCGAAACCGATGCGAGATCGCGGGCCACAGTATGGTCGGACTCATCGTCCGCCATGTGCGCGTCCGCCACCTCCGGCGCCGGGTTCGGACGCGGCGGGGTGAGGTCGAAGTCGAAGTGGTATTCGCTGACCTTCGGTTTCGCGCTCGCGGGCTCGCGGGTCGGCGACGTCCCGTTCTCCTCGTCGTCCGACGCGTAGCTGCCGAGGTCGAACGGATGCAAGGCTTCTCCGGCGTGGTGGTCAGGCTCTTCGGCGAACGCCTCCGGCGCCTCGTAGCCGGCGCCCGCGAACAGCGGATGGCCTGGCACCAGGTCCTCGCCCATGGCGAGCACGTCCTGCCATTCGTCCTGCTGCGGATCGGCGATGTGCGCATGCATCGCCTCGGCGGCGGCCTCGAAGTGCTCGACGTCGCGGCGCGAGTAGTAGAGGCTCACCAGCTCCAGGTGCAGGCCGATGTCGTCCGGATGCTCGGCCAGCTGATCGAGCAGTTCGTCCTGATCCGGATCGGCGCTGGCCGCGGGCACGGCCGGCATGTTGCCGAAGCGGTCGGCCAGCGAGGGCGCCACCGGCGTGGCCCGGCTCGGCTCGGCCGGCTTGCGCCGGCGCCCAAGCAGGGCGAGCAGGATCAGCAACAGGACCGCACCACCGGCCGCAGCCCAGGCCCACTGCTGCATGTACCAGGGCTCCTCGACCGGGCCCCGCCCTGGTGCCGGCTTGGGCTTGGCGACCGGCTTGCTGGCCGGGACGACCGCCGGCTTGGCGGTACCCGCAGTGGTGGCACCATGCGCTGCCGAGGCACTGGCCGCGCCTGCGACGCGTGCGGCAGAGCCGACGCTGGCGGGCGTGGCCGGCGCGGCGCTGTGCGCGGCGGCGGCAACCAGTGGCCGGCTGGCCGCCGCCGGGACGGACGAGGCGGCGGCAGCGGCGGAGGGTGTTGCAGCCGCCGGCAGGCCGGCCTTCTTGCGTGCATCGGCCAGCTTCTGCTGCAGCTCGGCGATCTCGTTGTCCTTGAGCGCCAGCAGGCGGGTGTTCTTGTCGTTGATGTCCTGCAGGTCCTTGAGGCGCGACTTCAGCTCGGCGCTCTGCTGTTGCAGGGTGGTCAGGGACTCCTGGCTGCGCAGCAGGTCCTGCCGCAGGGCGGCGTCACCCTTGCCACTGCCACCCTTTGCACCGGCACCCTTGCCGCCCTCCTTCGCGGGCACCAGTGCGAGCCGGTCGGCCGCAGAGCCGCCGCCTGGGGCGCTGGAGGTCTGGGCGCGGGTAGCCGCATCGGCCACGGTGGTGGTGGTCGAACGCACGGCACCGGCGCGCCAGTCGCTGTTCTGCCGGCGAACCTCGGCCATGGCGGCAGCCATGTTCCTGGCCTGCGCCTCCTGGCTGGTGGGCACGCGCAGCACTGCGCCGCTCTTCAACGCGTTGATGTTGTCCTGGTAGAAGGCACCGGGGTTGGCCTGCTTGAGCGCCATCATCATCTGGCTTGCATCGACGCCGGCGGGAGCGAGCTTGCGCGCGATGCTGGACAGCGTCTGGCCCCGCTCGACCGGGCCGTATCGGCCGCCGGGCGCCTCCTGGCTTGCGGCAGGCCGGGCGGATGCAGGCCCGGCGGGCGCCGCGGCCGAACGCGGCGCGGCGCGCGACGCGCTACGCGGCGCGCTCACGACGGGCGCCGCCTGGGTGCCCGGCGGATCGAGCAGGATCGGGAATTCGCGCAGACTGCGGCCGCTGGCGTTGTCCACTTCGACCAGCAGATCGAGGTAGGGGTCGTTGATCGCCACCGCACTGGTGATGCGGATCACCTTGCGACCGCCCACGTCGACGACGGCGAACTGCAATGGGACGTCGGGCCGCGCACCGGACAGGCCCGCATGGGCGAAGTCTTCCGGCGAGGCCAGGCGCGCACTCAGATTGCGCAGCTCCGCGGGGCTGTCGGGCGTAAGCGGAATCTCCGCGAGCAGCGGCTGGCCGAGCGCCGACTTGACCTGGACCTGGCCCAGGTCGAGTGCCGCCGCCTGGGTGCTGCCCAGCGCGAGCGCCAGCAGCATCGACAGTTTCAACGAACGATTCATCGTGATTCCCCCAAGACGACCCCGAGACGCTTCATGCCATCGCCGCAGGCCGCGGCGACACCGGAACGCGCGTCACTTTAGTTATATGCCGGCCAATCAACAATAGCTGCGGCGAATGCTTAGCGCATATTGCTGCGCCATATTCTCGCTGCGCGGGCGGTCACTGGCCCGCCGCCGAAGCGGTCTGGGACCTGGCCGCTTCCACCAGCTGGCGCTGGAGCTCGGCGATCAGCCGGTCCTTTTCCTCCAACTGGCTAACGGCCGCGCGGCTGCTCGATTCCTGCTTGTCGACCTGCAGTTGCAGCCGGGCGACTTCGGTCCCGTGGGCCTTCAGCTGCTGCTTGAGGCGCGCCGCAGCAGGCACGTGGGCAACCGCGGCCTGCTCGGGCGCGCCATCGGCGTGGGCCGCCAGTGCGGCCACTAACAGCAGGCAAGAGGGAAACCAGATTCTTGGCATCTTTATAGATAGTCCTCGATCAACCGCTCGGCAATCTGCACCGCATTGAGGGCGGCACCCTTGCGGATGTTGTCGGCCACGATCCACAGATCCAGGCCGCGCTCGTGCGAGATGTCCTCGCGGATGCGGCCCACGAACACCGGGTCCTTGCCGGCCGCATCGCCCACCGGGGTCGGATAGCCGCCGGCCTTGCGCTCGTCCATCACCACCACGCCATCGGCCTGCTCAAGCAGCTCGCGGGCCTGTTCGGCGCTGATCTTGTCGCGGGTCTCCACGTGCACCGCTTCAGCGTGGCCGTAGAACACCGGCACGCGAACCGCCGTCGGGTTTACCGCTATGGAGTCGTCCTCCAGGATCTTGCGCGTTTCCCACACCATCTTCATTTCTTCCTTGGTGTAGCCGTTGGGCTGGAACTCGTCGATGTGCGGGATCACATTGAAGGCGATCTGCTTGGGGAATTTCTTGCCCGGTTCCACATCCTGGAAGTTCAACAGCGCCGCCGTCTGGCGGCCGAGCTCCTCCATGCCGCTGCGCCCGGCGCCGGAAACCGACTGGTAGGTCGCCACGTTGATCCGCTCGATGCCCACGGCGCGATGGATCGGCGCCAGCGCCACCAGCATCTGCATGGTCGAGCAGTTGGGGTTGGCGATGATGCCGCGCGCGGTGTAGTCGGCGATGGCGTGCGGGTTGACCTCGCTGACCACCAGCGGGATGTCGTCCTGGTAGCGGAATTCGGAGGTGTTGTCGATCACCACCGCACCGGCCGCCGCGGCCCGCGGCGCATGCACCTTGCTGACCGAACCCCCGGCGGAGAAGAACGCGATGTCCACGCCGTCGAAGTCGTAGTCGGCCAGGTTGCGCACGGTGACCTGCTTGCCGCCGAAGGAGATCTTTTCGCCGGCCGAGCGCTCGCTCGCCAGCGGCACCAGCTCGCCGACCGGGAAATCACGCTCCGCCAGGATCGCCAGCAGGGTCTCGCCGACCGCGCCGGTAGCGCCGACCATGGCGACCTTGTAGCTGCTCTTCTTGCTCATGGGTGTTCAATGCCTTTGTCTTGTGGAATCCAGGGCGCCGGCCGCGTGGCCAGCGCCTCGGGGTTGAGGAGGGACGGCGGCCGGCCCGCGTGCGGACCGTGACCGAACAACGCCAGCACGTTGTCCACCGCCATCGCGGTCATAGCCCGGCGAGTGTCCCAGGTGGCGCTGGCGATATGCGGGCTGAGAATGACGTTATCGAGCTCGCGCAGTGCCGGGTGCACGTCCGGCTCGCCTTCGAAGACGTCCAGCGCCGCCGCGGCCAGCCGGCCCCCGGCGAGGGCGGCGGCCAGGGCAGCGTCGTCCACGATGCCGCCGCGGGCGATGTTGACGAGCACGGCGGTCGGTTTCATGCGGGCCAGTTCCGCGGCGCCGATCGCATGGCGGCTTTCGTCGCTGAGCGGCAGGGCGAGCACCAGGAAGTCCGACTGCGCCAGCAGCGCGGGCTTGTCGACGTAGCGCGCGGCGCACTCGTCCTCGATCGTCCGCGGCAGCGCCGAACGGTTGTGGTAGACCACCTGCATGCCGAAGCCAGCCGCGCGCCGCGCGATCGCCTGTCCGATGCGGCCCATGCCGAGGATGCCCAGCGTGCGGCCGCGCGTATCCAGCCCCAGCCAGGCCTTGAACCCGGTGCCGTGCCAATGCCCTGCCCTGAGCCAGCGTTCGGCCGCTCCCATGCGTCGCGCCGAGCCCAGCAGCAAGGCCCACGCGTAGTCGGCCACGCTTTCGTTGAGCACGTCGGCCGTATTGGAGGCAAGGATGCCGGCGGCGGTCAGTGCCGGCAGGTCGAGGTTGTCGAAGCCTACCGCCAGGTTGGCGATGATGCGCAGGCGCGCCGCTGCTGCGATCTCCTGGGCACCGATGCGCTCCTTCAGGCCGACGATGGCCGCGTCGCAGGCAGCCAGCTTCGCCGCGAGTCCGGCAGCGGTGAATACGGTTTCCTCCGGCTCGGCCGCCACCACGAAGTGCGGCTCCAGCCGGGCGACGACGTCGGGAAAGGTGGGGCGCGAGATCCACACCCGCGGCTTGCCGGTCATGAGCGGTCCGAACGGTGGATGTCAGGCGATGCGCGGAGCCACCGGCCCCACGTCGCCGCATTGCGCGCGATGCCGCAGCGCGTGATCCATCAGCACCAGCGCCAGCATGGCCTCGACGATGGGCGTGGCGCGGATGCCCACGCAGGGATCGTGCCGTCCCTTGGTGACCACCTGCACCGGTTGCCCGGCGAGGTCCACGCTGTCACCGGGAACCAGGATGCTGGAGGTGGGCTTGAACGCCACCGACACTGTCACCGGCTGGCCGGTACTGATCCCGCCAAGGATGCCACCTGCGTGGTTGGACGTAAAGCCGTCCAAATGCATTCCGTCGCGATGCTGGCTGCCGCGCTGGGCGATCGCTGCAAAGCCGGCGCCGATCTCCACGCCCTTGACCGCGTTGATCGACATCATGGAGGCGGCCAGGTCGCCGTCGAGCTTGCCGTACACGGGTTCGCCCCAGCCCGGCGGGACGCCGTCGGCTACGGCATTGACGCGTGCGCCGACCGAATCGCCGGACTTGCGCAGCGCGTCCATGGCGCTCTCCAGCTCCGGCACCTGTGCGGCATCCGGCCAGAAGAACGGATTGGCCTCCACCGCATCCCAGTCGAAGCCGCGCGGCGTGATCTCGCCCAGTTGCGCCAGGTGGCCGCGCACGCGCACGCCATGGCGCTCGGCCAACCATTTCTTGGCGATCACCGCGGCGGCCACGCGCATGGTGGTTTCGCGCGCCGACGCGCGCCCGCCGCCCCTCGGGTCGCGGATGCCGTATTTCTGCCAGTAGGTGTAGTCCGCGTGGCCGGGGCGGAAGGTCTGCGCGATGTCGCGATAGTCCTTGCTGCGCTGGTCGGCGTTGCGGATCAGCAGCGCGATCGGCGTGCCGGTGGTGCGGCCCTCGTACACGCCGGAGAGGATCTCGACCTCGTCCGCTTCGTGCCGCTGCGAGGTGTGGCGGCTGCGGCCGGTCGCGCGCCGGTCGAGGTCGTGACGGAACTCTTCCGGCGCGATCGCGAGGCCGGGCGGACAGCCGTCGATCACGCAGCCGATGGCCGGCCCGTGGCTCTCGCCGAAGGTAGTGACGGTAAAGAGCTTGCCGAAGGAGTTGCTGGACATGCGCCGCGGGCCGGTTTCAGATCGGTCGAAGCATAGCCGCTCGCTCCGCCCTGCGTGGAAGCGCCCTACAGACCCGCGGCCGGCCATTCCCGCGCCAGGATGGCGAACACCGCATCGTCAACCCACTCGCCGTGCAGCCAAAGGCTTTCCCGCAGGTGCGCCTCCTGGCGCATGCGGAGCGCTCGCAGCAAGGCCACGCAGGCCAGGTTGCGCGGATCGACCGAAGCATGCACCCGGCGCCAGCCCAGCGTGCCGAAGCCGTGCCCGAAGAGCGCCTGCAGGGCCTCGCGCGCATATCCCCTGCCCTGGTGCGCGGGTGCGAGCTGATGCCGAACTCCACCGAGCCGTCCGGTTCGGCCGGCAGGCAGATGCCGAGATCACCGACCAGCGTGCCCTCTTCGCGCAGGCGGATGGCACGCTGGAACCAGCCGGCCGCCGGCTCGCCCGGCTGCTCATGGATGAAGGCACGCGCCGCGCCGGCATCCGCCGGCCGCCACCCCTGGAAGCGCGCGACGGCCGGATCGCTGCGGTAGGCGTACGGCGCCTGTGCGTCCTGGGGTAGCGCAGACGATCGATCCGCAGGCGCGGAGAGATGAGCTCCACGATCAGGCCCAACTGCCGTTCAGCGGCGCGCCGCGGCCGCCGCGCGGATCGCCGCGGCGTGCTCGACCAGCTCGCGCCGCTCCAGCGCGAATACGCCCATCGGCCCGACCTTGAACTCGATCCACACGAACGGCACCTGCGGCAACAACGCGGCAAGCGCGTGCTCGCTCTCGCCCACCTCGACGATCAGCAACCCGTCCTCGCTCAGGTGATCGGCCGCCTGGTCCAGGATGCGCAGGCAGATGTCCAGGCCGTCCGCACCGGAGGTCAGACCCAGCTTGGGCTCGTGGCTGTACTCGCCGGGCAGCGCAGCGTATTCGTCCTCGGTGACGTAGGGCGGGTTGGAGACGATCAGGTCGTAGCGGCGGCCGGCCAGTGCGCCGAAAAGGTCAGAGCGGACGGCCTCGACACGCCCATCCAGGTGGTGGAAGGCGATGTTCTCGCGCGCCAGGGACAGCGCCTCATCGCTGATGTCCACGATGTCCACCTGCCAATGCGGGTGGTACTCGGCCATGGCGATGCCGATGCAGCCGGAGCCGGTACAAAGGTCGAGCGCGCGCTCGACGTGGCGGCCGTCCAGCCAGGGCGCGAAGCCCGACTCGACCAGCTCGGCGATCGGCGAGCGCGGCACCAGCGCGCGGCGGTCGCTCCTGAACTTCATGCCGGCGAACCAGGTCTCGCCGACCAGGTAGGCCACCGGCAGCCGCTGGTTCACGCGCCGCTCGATCAGCTCGAGCACGCGCGCCTTCTCTTCGGCGGTGAGCCGGCCGGCGCCGTAGGCCGGCGGGATGTCCGGCGGCAGGTGGAGGCTCGCCAACACCAGGTGCGTGGCCTCGTCGATCGGGTTGTCGTGGCTGTGCCCGAAAGTGAGCCCGGCCGCGGAGAACCGGCTCGCGCCGTAGCGGATGAAGTCGATGATGGAGGACAGTTCGGCGGTCACGGCGGGCGGCCAGCTTGGAGGGTCGGCAAGTATAGGGCTTCCCTACATTTCCTCCGCAGAGCGGGGCCCCCGTGTACGGCATCGCCTATACTGGCCGGATGACTTTCGCCGTCCTGCTGCAATACATCCTCCCCCATCGCGCACTCTCGCGCATGGTCTACTGGGCCACGCGCTGGACCTGGGGGCCGTGGAAGAATTTCCTGATCGGCCAGATCGTGCGCCGGTACAAGGTCGACATGGCAGAGGCGGCGCAGAGCGATCCGTTCGCCTACCAGCACTTCAATGCTTTCTTCACCCGCAAGCTCAAGCCGAACGCGCGCCGCGAGGATGCCGATCCGACGGCGCTGGTTTCGCCGGCGGACGGCCGCATCAGCCAAGCCGGGCGCATCGTCGAGGGGCGCATCTTCCAGGCCAAGGGGCAGGATTACACCGCCGCCGAGCTGCTGGGCGAGGAGGCCGCCGCCGCGCCCTATCGCAACGGCGACTTCGTCACGATCTACCTGTCCCCGCGCGACTACCACCGCGTGCACATGCCGCTGGGCGGCACGCTGCGCGAGACGGTGCACGTGCCCGGGCGCATCTTCAGCGTGGCGCCTTTTGCCGTGGAAGCCATACCGCGCCTGTTCGCCCGCAACGAGCGGCTGGTGTGCCATTTCGACAGCCCGCATGGGCCGTTCGTGGCGGTGATGGTCGGCGCGGTACTGGTGTCCTCGGTCGCCACCGTATGGGACGGCTTGGTGATACCGCCGTATGCCTCGAACATCCGGCGCAAGTCCTTTGCCGGCCAGGGCATCACCCTGGCTCGCTTCGCCGAGATGGCGCGCTTCAACATGGGCTCGACGGTGATCCTGCTGCTGCCACCGGGCATGATCGAGCTCGATGCGCTGCAGTCCCAGCAGACGGTGAAGCTCGGCCAGCGCCTGGGCCGGCGCCCGCTGCCGAACGACTGACGCGCGTGGTGCACGAGCTGAAGGATCTGCAGGGCCATCGCGCCACGCGCGAACGCAAGGACCCTGTCGACCGCTGGATGCAGCCCAGCGCCGCGGCCTGAGCATGCGATAGGTGCCCTGCCGGTCAGCGGCAGGACGGCAGCTGCAGCACCTGCCCCGCCTTGATGCGGTGGTGCTTGAGGTCGTTCATGTCCGACACCTCGCCCACGTCCGAGCAACCGAGCTTGCGCACGATGCCGGCCAGCGTGTCGCCGTGGCGCACGACATAGCGCGTATGCCGGCTGGCGGTACGGCTGGGCGGCGGATCGGACTTGGCCACTTGCGGCACCACGGCCGAATGCAGGTCGCTGGCCAGGATCGGCCACGGGCCATCGACGCAGCGCGAGGCATACGCGGCTTCCAGCTGCTTGGGCACCTGCAGGTCGCTGCCGGCCGGCTGGGCCACTTGCGGGTCCAACCGGGGGTTCAAGTTGCGAAGGGTGCGGAACCAGCCATCGTCCATGCCCTGCGCCGAGCCCAGGCAGATCGTCAGTTCGGACAGCGAGGCCGGCCGCTTGAGCGTGATGTGCCCCGGCGCGCCGTCGATCTTGGGGAAATGCAGGTTGTAGCTGTCCGGATGCAGGAACAGCCATGCCGCCGCGAGCACCGCCGGGACATAGCCGCGGGTCTCTTCCGAGAGCTGGTCGTAGATCTTCGGGTCGTAGAAGCTCACGCCGGTGTCGCCGCCGATCATCCGCCGCATGCGACCCTCGCCGCCGTTGTAGGCGGCCAGCGCCAGCTCCAGGTTGTTGTTGAACACCCGCAGCTGCTCGTCCATGTAGGCCGCATTGGCGCGCGCCGATTGCGCCGGATCGAAGCGGGTGTCGAAGCCGCTGTCGCTGCTCAGGCCGAAACGCAGGCCCGTGGAGTACATGAACTGCAGCGGCCCGGCCGCGCCGGAACGCGACACCGCGTGCACCTTGCCGCCGGACTCCTTGGCCATGATGCCGAACAGCAAGGCCTCGGGCAGGTCGGCCTTCTGGTACTGCGGCCACATTTCGTAGCGCATGTACTGGTAGTTGATCCAGGTGTCGACCAGGTTGGAGCGCCACTGCGTCAACCACATCTCCAGCGCCGCCTTGACCGGGCCGTTCATCGCAATCAGTTCGGAGAGCTTCTGCCCACGCAACAAGGTCACGCTGCGCTGGGCCTGCGGCAGGGCGGCGGCCCCCCCCGGCGCTGCGCCGGCCGCATCCTCGGAGCCCTCTTCACCCAGGGCGTCCAGGTCAGCGCCGGCGAAGAAGCTGCCGTCCTTCATGCGCAAAAGGTGGTCGAACACCGAGAAGAAGCGCTGCGGATCGCAGCCGGGCGTGTTGCCGCACCGCGCGGCAGCCTGCTTGAGGCCGTCCAGCGCATCCTTGAGGCTTTTCTCCGAAGCCTGCCCGTTGCCCTCGCGCGCCTGTTGCAAGGCGGTCTCGTAGCCCTTGCTGGACGCATCGAGCTGCGCGTAGAGCGTGTTGACCGCGGCGGGCGCGCGGTTGCCTCCGCCCGTGGCGCAGGCTGCCAGGAGAACCAGCCCGGCAGCCAGCGGCGCCAGGCGAAAACGACGAGCAAGGTTGGACAACGGCATGACGAAAACTTGACGGTTGGAATACATTCACCATAGCGCATGCAGACGCGATGCCAAAGCCGAGAGCCTGTGCGAAAGCGCGGAGCTGCGATGCGCATCGGCCCGGCTACAATCGGCCCTTCCCAGCACGGGGCGCTTAGATGTCCGACATCCTGATCGGCCACAACGACAGCACCGAGACCTGCCTGGAACCGCGCTACGGCAACCGTCACGGCAAGGTCGCCGGCGCCACTGGCACCTTCAAATCGGTGTCGCCGATGCTGCTGGCCGAGGGCTTGTCGCGGCTGGGCGCGCCCTGCGTGGTGACCGACGTGAAGGGCGATCTGGCGTGCCTGGCTATGCCAGGCAAGCGAGCCCGGCGACAAGCCCAAGGCGCGGCTGTCAAAACTCCGTCTCGCCGACTGACCGCCGCAGGCCAACCCGACGATCCTGGGCCTGTACGGCGAGCGCGGCCACAGATCGGCAGGCAGATCCTGCGCAGCGTGCTCTGCGGCGTTTTTGGCGGACGTCGCTGACCCATGCCGCACGTAGCTATCGTCGATGCCGACACGCCCTTTCGAGAGCGCCTGCGCGGGAGCTTCGGCTATCCGGTGCGCGGCGGTGCGCTGGCCACCTGCACGGCGCTTGCGCTCGCCCACTACGTCGCGCTGCTGCCGGCGTTCATCGGCCTGCTCGGCGGCGCGCTGGTGTGGACGGCTACCTGGCGCTACGCCGCCGACTGCATGCGGCACACCGCGCATGGCTACGCCGACCCGCCGGACGTGGGCGTCGACGGCAACGACGCGGCCGGCTGGGCGCTGACCGCCATCCACCTGCTCGCGATCGCCTGCGGCGTGCTCGGCATCGTGTTCTTCCCTGCCCTGCTGTGGCCGGTGATCGTGGTGTTCGCGCTGATCCTGCCGGCAGTGGACATGACGCTGGCGTTCGACGCCAACCTCGCGCTGGCGCTCAACCCTGTGCATCTGGCCCGCGTCATGGCCGGCTTCGGTGGCGCCTACCTGGTGCCGGTGGCGATCAACCTGCTGCTGGGCGCGCTGGTGATGCTGGCCTCGGTCGCCACCGCCGCGCTGCCGCGGTTGCTGGCGGTGCCGCTGTTCGCCTTTGCCTACACCTACCTGGTCATCCTCGCCTTCCACCTGATGGGCGGCATGCTGCAGCAGCGCCGCGAACACTTTGGCATCGAGGCCCAGGCCGAAGCGCTGATCAACGCCGCCGGGCAGGACGCCGACGGCCGCCTCGCCGCCCAGGCCAGCGAGCTGGCGGCCGAGGATCCGCAGGCCGCACTCCGCCTGCTCGCCGGGCGCCTGCAGGACCGCGCCGCGCCGCCGCTGCTGCATGAAACCTATCGCGCTCTGCTGCGCCGGCAAGGCCTGCGCGACGGCCTGCTGGTGCACGGCCAGATCTGGATCGCCGCGCTCGTCGCGGGCAACGAGGCCGCCAAAGCGCTGCGCCTGGTGCAGGAATGCAGCGAACTGGACCCGGCTTTCCTGCCGGATGATCGGGGCAACGCCGCCACGCTGGCGGAACTTGCCGCGCGGCAGGGCATGAACCGCATGGCCGCACGGCTCTGCCGCGGCTTCGTCAAAGCCTGGCCGCGGGATGCGCGGGCGCCCCAATGCGCACTGCTCGGCGCACGCCTGCTCGGCGGGCCGCTCGGCCAATCAGCCGAGGCGCTGGTGCTGCTCGGCCGGCTGGGCACGCCTCCCGCCGACCATCCCTTGCGCAACGACTTCGATGCCCTGGCCGCGCAGCTGCGGCAACCGGCGGGCGCGGCATGAGCCGCTGGCGGCCCCCGGCCCCCTCCTCCACCGCGATCGTCACCCGCGAGGGTTTCGAGAAACTGAAGGCGGAGCTGGACCACCTGTGGCACACCTTGCGCCCGGAAGTGGTCAAGGCGCTCGCGACCGCCGCGGCCGAGGGCGACCGCTCGGAGAACGCCGAGTACACCTACCGCAAGAAGCAGCTCGGCGAGATCGACCGGCGCGTGCGCTACCTCAGCAAGCGCATCCCCATGCTCAAGGTGGCCGAGGGCGTGCCGGCGGACCGCGAGGCGGTGTTCTTCGGCGCACAGGTGGAGCTGGAAGATACGGCCACCGGCGAGGTGGTGCGCTACCGCATCGTCGGCCCGGACGAGACCGATGCGCGGCGCGGCTGGATCAGCATCGATTCCCCGTTGGCCCGTGCGCTGCTCAGGAAGCGCGTCGACGACGAGTTCGAAGCCGAGCTGCCGGTCGGGCGGGTGCGCTTCGCCCTCCTGGCGGTGGACTACGCGTCGGGTTGAGCGCCGAGCGCCGCCAGTTCCTGCCCCACGTACACCACCAGGAACAGGCCCAGCAGCACCAGGATGGCCGCCAGCAGTTTCTCGCCCACCGGGCCGGCGTAGGCCTCGGTGCGCGCCAGCGCGATGTCGCGGCGGTTGCGCAGGAAGCGCGCCGATGCGAGCAGGATGATCAGCGCGCCGAACACGATCAGCAGCAGTCCGATCCATTCGGTGGTGCGCAGGTGCAGGTGCAGCTTGCGCGCCGCGTGCGAGGCGCTGGTCGAGGCGTAGGCCAGGAACAGGTCGAAACGCTCGATCAGGAAACCGAACGCCATGACCGCGATCGCCGTGCGCACCCAGGCCAGGTAGGTACGCTCGTTGGCGGCGTGGTCGCTGAAATGCGGGATCACGCGGGGGACTCCGCGCCGTGGGAGGGGCCACTGTGCCGGCCGGGGCGTCAAGGGCCCGTGGGTTGGGGGCCTGCGTCCCGGCCCTCTCCACCCGCCCGCCAGGAGCGGAACACCTGGCTACGCCCTTAGCGGCTCCGGATACGCCCGTCCCGCACGCAGCAGTTGGTAACAAGCGGCCTCCCGGTGAAAGGCCTCGCACGCGTTGGCTTCATGCCATCCGGGGATACCCGATAGCGGCAACGGTCGCAGCTCCTGCGGGTCGCGCAGCAGCCGCCCTTGCGCGATCGTCCGCGCCACCCGCTCACAGGCCGCATGCGCCTGGCCCATCACCGCGACCGCCTTGCCCACCAGCAGCCGCCCGGGCTCAAGCGCGTGTTCGAGCAGCGCATGCCCGAACACCACCAGTTCCAGCGAACCATCCAGCCACGCCTCCCGGTGGCGCCAGAACAGGCCGAACCAGTCGTGGGCATCCCACAGCGCGAGCAGGGCCGGATCGCGCAGCACCAGGATCACGCCCGCCTCGTCGAAATGCGTGAGCGCGCACTGCGGGCGCGTGCGCTGCTTCGGCCCGGCCTGGCCGATCCCGGCCACCTGCTGGGCGTTGAGTGCTCGCTTGAGCGGCGCATGGCGCAGCCACACCAGCGCGTTGAACAGGTCGTGCCAGTTGCCCTCGCGGGTGGCGATGGCCCCGCTCCCGGCGATGCGCTGCTCGTAATGCAGGCCATCGGCCAGCAGCGCAGGCGTCTGTGCGACGAACCGCTCGCGCGCGGACGCCGGCCAACGCGCGTTGAGTGCGTCCAGCGCAGGCCAGTCCGGCCCCTGCACCAGGTCCGCGTACTCGCTCCACCCGACCAGCGGCGGCCGCCCGAACACGGCCGGATCGACCGCTCCGCGCGCCGGCGCGACGTAGCGCATGGACGGCTAGACGACCTTGAGCAGGGACGGCGCCAGGCGCGCGTGCAGGTCGTGCTCGTCGGCGCCCTCGACCGTCACCTGCACGAACTGGCCGGGCTTGAGGCCCTGCCCGTCGGCGATGTGCACCAGGCCGTCGATCTCCGGCGCATCGGCCGAGGAGCGCGCGACGGCGCCATCCTCGCCCGCCGCGTCGACCAGCACGGTGAGCGTGCGGCCGATCTTGCGCTGCAGCCTGGCCGCGGAAATCTCCGCCTGCACTTCCATGAAACGCTCGAGCCGGTCTTCCTTGAGCTCCTCGGGCACCGCGCCGGGCAACTCGTTGGCCTTGGCGCCCTCGACCGGCGAGTAGGCGAACGCGCCCACGCGGTCCAGCTGCGCCTCGCGCAGGAAGTCGAGCAGTTCCTCGAACTCCGCGTCCGTCTCGCCGGGGAAGCCGACGATGAAGGTGCTGCGCAAGGTCAGCTCCGGCACCGCCGCGCGCCAGCTCCTGATGCGCTCGAGCGTCCTGTCGATGTTGCCCGGCCGCTTCATCAGCTTGAGGATGCGCGGGCTGGCGTGCTGGAACGGGATGTCCAGGTAGGGAAGGATTTTTCCTTCCGCCATCAGCGGCATTACTTCGTCGACGTGCGGATAAGGGTAGACGTAGTGCAGGCGCGTCCACACGCCAAGCTCGGACAGGCCCTGGCACAGCTCGGTCATGCGCGTACGCCAGGCCTTGCCCCGCCACTCGCGCTCGGCGTACTTCAGATCCACGCCATAGGCGCTGGTGTCCTGCGAGATCACCAGCAACTCCTTCACGCCGCCCTTGACCAGCCGCTCGGCCTCGAGCAGCACCTGGTCGACCGGCCGCGACACCAGGTCGCCGCGCATCGAGGGGATGATGCAGAAGCTGCAGCGGTGATTGCAGCCCTCGGAAATCTTCAGGTAGGCGTAGTGCTTGGGCGTGAGCTTGACGCCGGTGTCCGGAATGATGTCCAGCAGCGGGTTGTGCTGTGGCGGCAGCGCCTCGTGCACCGCGCTCATCACGCTGGCGTAGTCCTGCGGGCCGCTGATCGAGAGCACCTCCGGGTAGGCCTCGCGGATCAGTTCCGAGCGCTTGCCCAGGCAGCCGGTCACGATCACCTTGCCGTTCTCGTGCAGCGCCTCGCCGATGGCGTCGAGCGATTCCTGCACCGCCGCATCGATGAAGCCGCAAGTATTGACCACCACCGCGTCGGCCGCCTGGTAGCTGGGCACGATCTCGTAGCCCTCCACCCTGAGCTGGGTGAGGATGCGCTCCGAATCGACCAGCGCCTTGGGGCAGCCGAGGCTGACGAAACCGATCTTGGGGGAAGCCTGCGACATGGGGGTGACCGCGGAAGTGCCGGGAAAACCTGCAATTATACGTGAGCGGGCCGCTCACCGGCGGACCGCTATGCTAGGCAGCTCCAGATGCAAGGAGTCCGGCCATGGGCGAGTCGATCAACATTCCCACCAACCGCACGCAATGCATCGGCGGCTATCTGGCCAAGGCGCACGGCAAAGCCAAGGGCGGTGTGATCGTGATCCAGGAGATCTTCGGGGTCACCGCGCACATCCGCGACGTGGCCGACCGCTTCGCCGCGGCCGGCTACACCGCGCTGGCGCCGGCCTTCTTCGACCACCTGGAAAGCGGCCTGCAACTGGGCTACGACCAGGCTGGCATGGAGCGCGGCAAAGCGCTGGTCACCGAGCTGGGCCTGGACCGCGCGGTCGAGGACGTGGCGAGCGCGGCCGAGACGATCGCCTCGGCCGGCCGCATCGGCACGGTCGGCTTCTGCTGGGGCGGCACCGTTGCGCTGTTGTCGGCGCTACGGCTGGGTTTGCCTTCGGTGAGCTACTACGGCGCACGCAACGTGCCGTTCCTGGGCGAGAAACCGAAGGCGCCGGTGATGTTCCACTTCGGCGAGAAGGATCCCAGCATCACGCCCGAGGCGGTCGCCAAACACCGCGAGCTGCTGCCACAGATGGACGTCTATACGTACCCGACCGGACACGCCTTCAACCGCGACCACGACCCGCACTACGACGAGGCGAGCGCCAAGCTCGCCTGGCAGCGCACGCTGGCCTTCCTCGACCGGGAGCTGGCGGGCGCATGAGCGCCGGCTTCCTGCTCGATGCGCGCCTGGCGGCCGACACCCGGCCGATCGCGCGGCTGGACCTTTGCGAGGCGCGCCTGATGGACGATGCGCGCTTCGCCTGGCTGGTGCTGGTGCCGCAGCGCGCGGGCCTCGTCGAGATCGCCGATCTGACCCCCTCGGAACGCACCCTGCTGTGGCACGAGGTCGACCGCGCCGGCGCGGCGCTGCAGGCGACCGTGCCATGCGACAAGCTCAACCTCGGGTCGCTGGGCAACATCGTGCGGCAGTTGCACGTGCACGTGGTCGCGCGCCGCGAAGGCGATGCGGCCTGGCCCGGCCCGGTGTGGGGCAGCGGCGCGGCCGTGCCTTACGGCCAGGACGACCGGGAAGCGCTCGCGCAGCGCTTGCGAGAGGCATTGCAGAGCGCGCGCTGAGCGGCACCCGCCACGCAGCCGCGCGGGTGCGGCCGGGCCTTCCTGAAAGTGGAGCCCGGCCTTGCCGGTTACTGCTGCTGCGGGTCGAAGCCGCCGCTGGAGGCATCCTTGCCCTTCTGCTCGTCGGTCATCTTGACCGGGGCGTGGTAGTCCTCCAGCGCGCGCGCCTTGGTCTCGACCGGGTTGATCTTCTTGAGCGTGCCGCCGTCGTCGTAGTACACGGCGAAACCGTAGTCGAGCTGCATGCGCGCCATGAACTGCAGGTGCGCCTTGCGGATCTTGGAATCGTCGCTGGGCAGCAGCAGCACGGTCTTGGGCAGCTTGCCCACGTCCTTGAGGTAGGCGAAATGGCTGCCGGTATCCAGCGCGGAGAGCACGGCGCCGTCGACCAGGAACTGGCCGCTCTTGTAGGCCTTCAGGGTCACGTCGTAGTGGTTCTGCGACTGCTCGATGGCGGCCTCGTCCTTGACGCTTTCGCGGTGGCAGCCGGCCACCACCAGCAGGCTGCCGAGCAGAACCGCCGCGCCAGTGCGTTGCATCAGGGTCGAAAAGCGGATCATGCGGGTCTCCTGCAGGTGGTTCGTGGTAGGCCCGCGCAGTGTAGCGCCGGGCCGGAAGGTGGCAGCCGATCGGGGCGAACGGCCGTTCAGTCGCGCGCTCAGGTACGCGGCAGGGTCACGCCCTGCTGACCCTGGTACTTGCCGCCGCGGTCCTTGTAGCTGGTCTCGCATTCCTCGTCGGATTCAAGGAAAAGCATCTGCGCCACGCCCTCGTTGGCATAGATCTTGGCCGGCAGCGGCGTGGTGTTGGAGAACTCCAGCGTCACGTGGCCCTCCCATTCGGGCTCCAGCGGCGTGACGTTGACGATGATGCCGCAACGCGCGTAGGTGCTCTTTCCCAGACAGATGGTGAGCACCTTGCGCGGGATGCGGAAGTACTCGACCGTGCGCGCCAGCGCGAAGGAGTTGGGCGGGATGATGCACACGTCCGCCTCGACGTCGACGAAGCTCGTCGGATCGAACGCCTTCGGATCGACGATGGTCGAGTTGATGTTGGTGAAGATCTTGAACTCGCGCGCGCAGCGCACGTCGTAGCCGTAGCTGGAGGTACCGTAGGACACCAGCTTGTTGCCCTCGCGCAGCTTCACCTGGCCTGGCTCGAACGGCTCGATCATGCCTTGCTGCTCGGCCATGCGGCGAATCCACTTGTCGGACTTGATGCTCACGCTTGCGCTCCATCGATGGCCCGGTCGCCGGGCGCAAAGCGGGAAAAATACACGGTACGGCGGTAACGGCGCCAGTTGCCGGGCTGCAATGCGGAACCGCAGGGCAGGCTTCAGCCAACCTGGGCGGCCACCTGCACGGGGCTACCCGGCGGCCTGGGCGGCGAGCGCGCGCTCCAGCGCCCCCAGCAAGGCGCGCAGTTCAGCGCAGCGCTCGGCACTGGCGAGTACCTCCTCGCGGCTGCAGCCGGCGCCCGGCAGCGCCACGGCGCCCGACGCGCCGCCCAGCACGCGCGCCGACATGGTCCGGAGGATTTCCCCCAGCGCATCCTGCGCGTGATACGAGCCGCGACCGGAAGCGTTGAACAGCGCCACCGGCTTGCCCGGAAATTCCAGGCTGCCGACCAGCCAGTCCAGCAGGTTCTTGAAGACGCCAGGCACCCCGTGGGCGTATTCCGGGCAGGCGATCAGCAGTGCATCCGCCTGCCCCACCGCCTCGCGCAGTGCGCACACCGCCGGCGGCACGGCGATGGCCTCCACGTCCGGGTTGAACGGCGGCAGGTCGCCCAGGCCGTCGTAGAGCATCAGTTCGAGCGTCGATGGCGCCAGCGCCTGCGCTGCCTGCAAGGCCGCGGTGTTGGCCGAGCGCTGGCGCAGGCTACCGGAAAGGCACAGCACCCGCCGGCGTGGGTCGTTCATGCCGAAGGCGCGTTCTGCACCACGATCTTGCCCAGCCCCAGCGACTTGTTGCGCGGCTGGCGCGAGAGGCGCCCCGTGGCGTTGCGGGCGATCTCGCGGTAGCGCGCGGCCAGGTCCGAATCGGGCATCGCCGCCACCGTCGGCGTGCCGCCGTCCGCCTGCTCGCGGATGCGGATGTCCAGCGGCAGCGAGCCCAGGTACGGCACCGCGTACTTCTCCGCCATCCGCTCGCCGCCACCGGCACCGAACACGTGTTCCTCGTGGCCGCAGTTAGAGCACACGTGGGTGGACATGTTCTCGACCAGGCCCAGCACCGGCACCTCGACCTTCTCGAACATCTTCAGCGCCTTGATCGCGTCGAGCAGGGCGATGTCCTGCGGCGTGGTCACGATCACCGCACCGGCCACCGGTACCTTCTGCGAGAGCGTGAGCTGGATGTCGCCAGTGCCGGGCGGCAGGTCGACGACAAGGTAGTCCAGCGCGTCCCAGCGGCTGTCGGTCAGCAGTTGCATCATCGCCTGGGTGACCATCGGGCCGCGCCAGATCATCGGCGTCTCCGGGTCGACCAGGAAACCGATCGACATCGCCTGCAGCCCGTGGGCCTGCATCGGGATGATGCTCTTGCCGTCAGGCGATTGCGGCTTGCCCTCGATGCCCAGCATGCGCGGCTGGCTGGGACCGTAGATGTCCGCGTCCAGCACGCCGACGCGCGCGCCCTCGGCCTTGAGCGCCAGCGCAAGGTTCGCCGACACGGTGGACTTGCCTACGCCACCCTTGCCGGAGGCCACCACGATGATGTTCTTGACGTTGGGCAGCGGCGCCAGCACGCCCTGCACCTTGTGCGGCTGGATGCGGCTGGAAACCGACACGCTCGCCGCCTCGATCGCCGGATCGGCTTCCAGCGCCTGGCGTACACGCGCGGTCAGCTGCTCGATCATCGTCGCGGCCGGGTAGCCGAGCTGGATATCGACCGACACCCGCGCACCGTCGACGCCCACCGCGCGCACGGCATCGGCCACCGGGGCGCCGGTGTGGGGATCGGGCAACGCGCCGAGCAGCTGGCGTACGCGCGCTTCGTTCACTTCGGTCATCGGAAGACACTTGGACTCGTGGGCCGCTGATTATGCCAGCGGTGACCCATGCCGGCCTGATGCAGATCAGCGCGGGACGTTGCGCAACGCAGCTTGACGGCCCCGTGGCCGCTCGTCAGGCTCCTACCGTACGCTTTCGTTCGGGGAGGGAAACATGAAGCCACTGTTCTGCCTGGCACTGGCCGCCGGCCTGCTGTTCGGCTCCGCCGCCCATGCCGCCAACGACACCCCGGTCGGCACCTGGAAGACCATCGACGACACCACCGGCAAGCCCAAGTCCATCGTGCAGATCACCGAGCAGGACGGGCAGCTGCAGGGCAAGGTGCTCAAGGTGCTGCAGTCGGACGAAGGCCCGCACCCGGTCTGCCGCAAGTGCGAAGGCGCGCGCAAGGACCAGCCGGTGGAAGGCATGACTATCATGTGGGGCGTCACCCGCGACGGCGACGTCTGGGACGGCGGCAAGATCCTCGACCCGCACAACGGCAAGACCTACAAGGTCAAGCTGAGCATGCTGGACAACGGCAACAAGCTCGACGTACACGGCTACATCGGCTTTGCCCTGCTCGGCCGCAGCCAGGTGTGGGAACGGCAGGAGTGATGCGCCGCTCCGCGCGCGGGCCCGCGCCCGCCGCAGACACGCCTCAGTCGAACGGCAGGTTGTCGATCAGCCGCGTGGCGCCCAGCCGCGCGGCGATCAATGCGACCAGGCCCGCGCGCTCGTCGTCGGCCGGTTCGGCCAGGTCCTCCGCGCGGCGGATCACCGCGTAATCCGGCTGGAAGCCCGCACGCTCCAGCGTCGAGGCAGCCACCTGCTCGATCACCCGTCGCGCGTGCCCTTTCTCCAGCAGCAGCTCGCGCATCTTCAGCAAGGTCTGGTGGATCTGCGGCGCGATCGCGCGCTCGGCCTCCGACAGGTACTGGTTGCGCGAGCTCAGCGCCAGGCCATCGGCGGCGCGCAGGGTCGGCCCCGGCAGCACCTTCACCGGCAGCGACAGGTCGCGCACCATCCGCTCGATCACCTTGAGCTGCTGGAAGTCCTTCTGGCCGAACACCGCCACGTCCGGCTGCACCAGGTTGAACAGCTTGCACACCACGGTGGCGACGCCGTCGAAATGGCCGGGCCGGTGTGCGCCCTCCAGTGTGTCGGTGATGCCCGGCACGTGCACGCTGACGCTCTGCGCAGCGCCGAAGGGATAGATCGTCGTCACGTCCGGGGCGAACAAGAGGTCGCAATCCATCTCGGCCAGGCCGGCCTGGTCCTGCGCCAGGGTGCGCGGATAGCGTTCGAAATCCTCGCCGGGGCCGAACTGGGTCGGGTTGACGAACACGCTGGCAACCACCCGGTCGGCGCGCGCACGCGCGAGTTTCACCAGCGAATGGTGGCCTTCGTGCAGGTTGCCCATGGTGGGCACGAAACCCACCGTCTGGCCCTGGCCGCGCCATCCGCGGATGGCCGCGCGCAAGCCGGCGGCGTCATGAACTGTCTGCATGAGAGGCTCTTCAGTCGAAACAATGTTCCGGCGCCGGGAAGGCGCCGCTGCGCACGTCCTCGGCGAAGGCGGCGATCGCTTCCGCGACGGATCCGCGGCCGGCGAGGAAGTCCTTGCTGAATTTCGGCCGCCGCCCCGGCGTGATGCCCAGCATGTCGTAGATCACCAGCACCTGGCCGTCGCACTGCGGCCCTGCGCCGATGCCGACGACCGGAATCTCCACGGCGCGGGTGATGCGCTCGCCGAGCGCACTGGGCACGCCCTCGAGCACCAGCAGGTCCGCACCCGCGGCCTGCACGGCGAGCGCCTCGGCCAGCATGCGGTCGGCCGCTTCCTGCTCGCGGCCCTGGATGCGGAAACCGCCGAACTTGTGCACCGACTGCGGCGTAAGGCCCAGGTGCGCGCACACCGGCACGGCGCGCGCGGCGAGCGCGCCGATCGCTTCCAGGATGTGCGGGGCCGCGCCCTCGATCTTCACCGCCGCCGCGCCGGCTTCGCCGACCAGCCGCGCGGCCGCCTCCAGCGTGTGCGCCACGTCGCGGTCGGCCAGGAACGGCAGGTCGGCGATCAGCAGCGTGGCATGGAGCCCGCGCGCGACGATGCGCGTGTGATAGACCATGTCCTCCAGCGTCACCGGCAGCGTGCTGCGGCGGCCCTGCACCACCATGCCGAGCGAATCGCCGACCAATGCCACGTCGACGCCCGCCGCCTCCACCTGCGCGGCAAAGCTCGCGTCATAGGCGGTCAGCATCACGATCTTGCGCCCCTGCGCCTTCATGGCACGCAGCCCAGGCACGGTGACCGGCTTGCGGGCGGGAACGCTGGCGTTGTCCACGTACACGGCGGTTCCTTGGGGCTTGGGCGAGCGGCCGATTATCCGGCGCGCCGACCGCCAGGCCAAGCACGCGCACGGGCGGCGGTAGGGTGGGCTTCAGCCCACCGCGGCGGCTACGGTTCGGGGACGCAACCGGAAGTGTCCAGCGCACCCAGCAACTCGTCCACCTGGCCCTGTCCGGGCAGATCGAGGTCAGGCGCCAGTTCGGCCAGGGGCAGCAGCACGAAGGCCCGTCCGGCGATGCGCGGATGCGGCAGCGTAAGGCGATCGTCATGCAGTCGCACGCCATCGATGTGCAGCAGATCCAGATCCAGCGTGCGCGGCCCCCAGCGCTCGCCCTCGCGCACGCGTCCGGCCGCACGCTCGATGCCGAGCAGCGCGTCGAGCAGTTCGTGCGGAGTCAGTGCGGTATCCAGGGCGGCCGCGGCATTGAGGAACGGCGGTTGCTCGAGCATGCCCCAGGGCGGCGTGCGATAGAAGCGCGAGTGGGCCAGCAGCCTGGTCTGCGGCAGTGCCGCCAGCGCCACGAGCGCCTGGCGCAGGGTCGCGTGCATGTCGCCCAGGTTGCCGCCGAGCGCGACGAAAGCCCGCGCCATGAGGTCAGACCAACCCGGACTTGCCCGAAGGCCGGCGCCGCCGGCGCTTGCGCGGCACGCCTGGGGCCGATTCCACCGCGACCGCCATGCTGGCCGGCAACGCCGACGCCAGCACGTCCTGCGGCAACTGCTGGGCGTGTGCCCACCACTGGCCGAGCTCGCGGATGGCCGGCGACTCGGCGGCGCGCAGCAGCAGGAAATCGAATGCCGCACGGAAGCGTGGGTGCGCCATCAGGCGGAACACCCGCTTGCGCTGGATCTGCTCGAAGCGCGGCTGCAGCGACCAGATTTCTTCCATGGTAAGGGTGAAGCGCCGCGGGATCGCCACGCGCTGGCATTGCTCGCCGACCACGTGTGCAGCCGCGCGCGCCCAGGCCTCGTTGCCGTCCACGCCCTTGGCCATCCAGCCGTGCGCCAGGTCGCGCACCTCGCCCCACAGCAGCACCGCGAACAGGAACGCCGGGGTGACCGACTTGCCCTCGGCGATCCGCTGGTCGGTGTTGGCCAGGCCCTGCTCGATCAGCGAGCGCAAGGCCTCGTCGCCGCGCTTGAGCGCACGCGCCGTGGCCGGGAACAGGAACCTGAGCAGGCCGCACTGCTCGAGCATGCGGAAGCTTTTCAGGCCGTTGCCTGCAAGGAACATCTTCAGCGATTCGTCGAACAGGCGCGCGGGCG
Source organism: Frateuria sp. (assembly GCF_035943815.1). Taxonomy (GTDB): domain Bacteria; phylum Pseudomonadota; class Gammaproteobacteria; order Xanthomonadales; family Rhodanobacteraceae; genus Frateuria_A. The sequence continues at coordinate 165,035 of NZ_DASZBU010000012.1, read as the reverse complement.
CGGCGTCGGCCAGCAGCGGCCCGAGCTCCTCGAACGGGGCGGCCGCTTGCGGGTCGATGGTGAACCCGAGCTTGGCCGCCAGCCGCGCGGCACGCAGCATGCGCACCGGGTCTTCGCGGTAGCGCGTGGCCGGGTCGCCGATCAGCCGCAGTACGCGGTTCTCGAGGTCGCGCATGCCACCGACGTAGTCGCGCACCGAGAAGTCGCCGATGTCGTAGTAGAGCGCGTTGACGCGGAAGTCGCGGCGTACCGCGTCCTCTTCGATGGAGCCCCACACGTTGTCGCGCACGATCAGGCCGTCGACGATGTGCCGGTCGCCCTCGCCGCCGTCCTCGTCACCGGTGCCGCGGAACGTGGCCACCTCGATGATCTCCGGCCCGAACACAACGTGCGCCAGGCGGAAGCGCCGGCCGATCAGGCGGCAGTTGCGGAACAGCTTCTTGACCTCGTCGGGCGTGGCGTTGGTGGCCACGTCGAAGTCCTTGGGATGGCCACCGAGCAAAAGGTCGCGCACGGCGCCGCCGACCAGGAAGGCGGCGTAGCCGGCGTCGTGCAGCCGGTAGAGCACGCGCAGCGCGGCCTTGCTGATGTTCTTGCGGGAGATCACGTGCTGCTCGCGCGGAATGAGCGCGGGCACGGGCGTGACGGAAGTCCTTGCTTCTGGATTCAAGCGGTCTGGGTCCTTGGCGGCGCACGGCGCCGGTGCAACAAACGCCGCGCTGTGCGCTGCGGTCCGTCCGGGCGGCATGGCGGCCGCCGGATCTGTTCCGGACGGCGGCACGAGACACCTCGCGCAGGCATTGCCGGGCGAAACAATTTCGCTATACTAGCGCGCCTCGCAGCTCTGCGCTCCCTTCGTCTAGTGGCCTAGGACACCGCCCTCTCAAGGCGGGAACACGAGTTCGAACCTCGTAGGGAGCGCCACTGTTTTTGCGATTCGTCCAGAATCGCCGCTGTTTGGATGGTTGTGGCGAATGGGTGGCCTACGCCGCCGGCCAGATCAGAAGCGGCCATCCATGGCCGCACTCTTCACAAGAGCTGCGCCCTGGCTGGTAGTCTCAGAGCCGCCTGACGTACTTCCCTACTAGCCGATCAAAGTCGCCGCCCATGACCTTTGTCGTCACCGACAACTGCATCAAGTGCAAGTACACCGATTGCGTCGAGGTCTGCCCGGTCGACGCCTTCCACGAAGGCCCGAATTTCCTGGTGATCAATCCGGACGAGTGCATCGACTGCACGCTGTGCGAGCCGGAGTGCCCGATCAACGCGATCTACCCGGAGGACGACGTGCCGGCCGGGCAGGAGGCGTTCGTCGCCATCAATGCCGAGCTGTCCAAAGCCTGGCCGGTGATCACCGAGCGCAAGGACGGCCTGCCCGACGCCAAGGAATGGGAAGGAAAACCGGACAAGCTCCGGCTGCTCGAGCGCTGAGCACAACACGCCGCCTCCGGGCGGCGTTTTTATATGCGAGCTCGCAGGCGTACAGACAAGAACGCCGCCCGAAGGCGGCGTCGCAATGCAACTTCGAACTTGCGATCAGCTTCCGAGCTTGGACTTGAGCGTATCGACCACCTTGGCGACCGCGGCGGCCGGGCCCTGCGCGCGCACTTCGCTGGCGCTCCCGCTGCTGCTGACCGTGACCTGCACTTCGCGCGCGGCCGTGCCGGCTTCATCCGCGTTGCCGTTGCGGTGGAACAAGCGGCCGAAGAAACCACGCTTCTTGGCCGTCCCGGCAACCACGCTAAGCGTGTAGGTGTGCGAGGCATCGTCGCGGGCGGTCACCTTGCCGACGTCGCCGCCATCGAGCACCTGGCCAACGCGCCGATAGGTGTTGTCGACGTTGTCGGACAGCACGAAGCCATCGGCGATCACGCCGCTTGCGCCGCCGACGCTGGCAGTCGCGCCGCTGGCCGTCGGATTGTTGGCGCCCGGCGGCGGGATCACCAGCGCGTCGCTGGCGGCGGGCGTATCCAGGCCCGGCGGGATTTCCAGCGGCGATTCCTGTTTCGCCGCATCCCAGGACTTGTGCGAGCGGAACATGCCGCAACCGGAAAGCAGCAGGCCGCTCAGGACCAGGGCCGGCAGGGCGACGACGAGCGAGGATTTCTTCATGGAGTGGATTTCCAAAGAGGGATCAAGCGGCAGCCAAAAGATCAGGCGACGGCCGCCAAGGATGCCAGAGCGGACAGTGCTTCGTGCAGGCGCGCGCGGTCGGGGCCGTCGGCCAGTTCGAGCAACGGCAAGCGCAACTGCGCCGAACCCAGCCGCAGTGCGGGCAACATGGCCTTCACCGCGATCGGGTTGGGCACGCAGTTGAGCGCCTGCACCAGCGGGTCGAGCCGTTCGTGCGCCCTTGCCGTGGCCTCCCGGTCGCCCGAGGTGGCCGCGTCGCACAACGCACGGAACGCCTGCGGCACCAGGTTCGCCACCACCGACACCGTACCGGCGGCGCCGGCCAGCATGGCCTTGCCCGCGGTGCCGTCGTCGCCGGACAGGTAGACGAAATCCGCGCGCGCAAGTTCCGCAAGCGCGTGAATGCGCTCGCCCGTGGCGACGGCCTCCTTGATGCCGACGATCGCCGGGTGGTCGCGCAGCGGTCGCACCGTGTCCGGCAGCAGGTCGCAGGCCGTGCGCGTGGGCACGTTGTAGAGGATCACCGGCAGGCCGCCGTGTTCGGCCACTTCCAGGAAGTGCCGGCGCAGCCCTTCCTGGGTCGGGCGCACGTAGTAGGGCGCGACCACCAGCGCGGCATCGGCGCCGAGCGCTGCAGCGCGGCGAGTCTGCGCCACGGTGCGCGCCGTGCCCGCTTCGCCGGTGCCGGCGATCACCGGCACGCGGCCGGCCACGCGCTCGACCGCGAAGGCGAGCAGGCGCTCGAATTCGTCCTGCTCGAGCATGTGCGCCTCGCCGGTGGAGCCGGCCACCACCACCGCCTGCGTGCCGCCAGCGAGCTGGTGGTCGAGCAGACGGCCGAACGAGGGCAGGTCGAGCGAGCCGTCGTCGCCGAACGGCGTCGCCAGAGCGCAGATGCTTCCACGAATGTCCAAGACGCGATTCCGGCCTGAAGGCAAGCGAAGGATGTTACTGGCGCCCCGTGCACAGGGGAAGGGACGCATGCGCGGAGCGGCCTGAACCGGCCGCGCGCACCCGGCGGCCTGCGTGACTTGCCCGGAGCATCCCGGGTAAGCTCATCCGGTTCCCGCATCGCGGGACTCCCGAAGGTGGTCTTCCCTTGAATCGTTCCCCCGCGCGCGCCGGCACCGACAACCAGTTGTTGATCCACACGCTCACCCCCGCGCCGCGCGCGCCGCTGCTCACGCTGACCAAGCGCATCGCCGACGCCGGCTGCAGCCTGGTCGATGCGCGCGTCTCGACCATCGGCAACGACACCTCGCTGGTGATGCTCGCCGCCGGCGCCTGGGACGCCATCGCCAAGCTCGAGACGGCGCTGGCCAAGCTCGGCCGCGACGAGGAACTGCGCCTGTCCCATTACCGCACCGGCCCGCGCGAACAGAACGGCACGCTGCTGCCTTACCTGGTCGAAGTGGTAGCGGCCGACCGCCCCGGCATCCTGGTGAAGGTGGTGGAGTTCTTCAGCCGCCACGACATCCGCGTGGAGCAGCTGAGCTCGATGCGCTACCAGGCCATGCAGACCGGCGCGCAGATGTTCCAGGCGCAGATCACCATCGGCATCCCCGCGCAGATCCACCTGGCGACGCTGCGCGACGACTTCCTGGAGCTGTGCGACGGGCTCAACCTCGACGCGATCATGGATCCGGTGAAGTTCTGAGCATCGCGCGTCGCAAGCCGGGCGACAAGCCTTTTGCTTGTCACCTGGAGCGCGCTAGTCTTTCCCCCGAGGGCCGAGGCGACGCCACGCAGGCGCGCTTCGCCAAGCGATTCCTGATCGACCTCGCGGAGACCCCATGCCCGAACTCGGCAAACCGCTTCCCCACCTGATCGGCACCACCGGCGACGACACCGAACTGGAGCTTTCCGAACTCAAGGGCCGCTGGGTGGTGGTGTACTTCTACCCGAAGGACGCCACCCCGGGCTGCACCACCGAGGCGCAGGATTTCCGCGACCTCTACGACGACTTCAGGAAGCGCAACGCCGAGATCGTCGGCGTCTCGCGCGACTCGGTGAACTCGCACGCCAGCTTCGCCGACAAGCAGGCCCTGCCCTTCCCACTGATCGCCGACACCGACGAGACCTGGTGCAAGGCCTTCGACGTGATCCACGAGAAGGTGCTCTACGGCAAGAAGCACATGGGCATCGTGCGCAGCACGTTCCTGATCGATCCCAAGGGCCATCTCGCGCAGGAGTGGCGCGGCGTGAAAGTCCCGGGCCATGCCCAGGCCGTACTGGACGCCATCCCCGCCAAGTGAAGCCCTCCGGCGCATCCGAGCATCCCCTTCGCATGGCATGCAGCCATGCAATCCGGCGGCCCGCGACCTTCACGGTCGGGGCCGCTTTTCTTTTGTCCGACCCAAGCGAGGCCTCTTCCGCATGACCGGAAGCAAGCGTATCTATGCGCTCGACACCAACGTGCTGCTGCATGACCCGACTTCGCTGTTCCGCTTCGAGGAACACGACGTCTTCATCCCGATGACCGTGCTGGAGGAACTGGACGAGAAGAAGAAAGGCGGTTCGGAGGTCTCGCGCAACGGCCGCCAGGTGAGCCGCTTCCTCAACGAACTGATCGAGCGCGGCAACGGCCACGGCATCAGCAACGGGCTGGAGCTGTCCAACCCCAAGGGCGTCAACCTCAAGCGCGGCGGCGCGGTGGGCCGCCTGTACTTCCAGCAGCGCACCACGGCCAACGGGCACAGCAAGGCGGACAACCTGATCCTCGCCGCGGTGATCGAGCTGCGCGACCAGAACCCCGACCGTGCGGTGATCCTGGTCACCAAGGACATCAACCTGCGCATCAAGGCCAAGATCTACGGCATCGATGCGGAGGACTACGAGAACGACCGCGCGCTGGACGATTTCGCGCTGCTCTACACCGGCTCGACCGGGCTGCCCGAGAATTTCTGGGACCGTCATCCGGAAGTGCAGTCCTGGACCGAGCGGGGCCGCACCTTCTACAAGCTCGATCGCCATGACGACGAGGACTGGCATCCCAACCAATGCCTGTTCCTGCCCGGCGACAACAGCGTCGAGCTGCGGGTGCTTAGCCTGGACGAGCGCCAGACGACGCTGGTGCTGCTGGACGACCACAGCCATCCCAACCACAGCGTGTGGGGCATCGCCGCGCGCAACCGCGAACAGAACTTCGCGCTCAACGTGCTGATGGACCCGGACGTGGATTTCGTCACCCTGCTCGGCACCGCCGGCACCGGCAAGACGCTGCTCGCGCTCGCCGCCGGTCTGGCGCAGGTGATGGACCAGCAGCGCTACCGCGAGATCATCATGACCCGTGCCACGGTCTCGGTCGGCGAGGACATCGGCTTCCTGCCCGGCACCGAGGAGGAGAAGATGACGCCGTGGATGGGCGCGCTCACCGACAACCTGGAAGTGCTCGCCAACCCCGAGGAAGGCGGCTCGTGGGGGCGCCAGGCCACCAACGACCTGCTCGCCTCGCGCATCAAGATCCGCTCGCTCAACTTCATGCGCGGCCGCACCTTCCTCAGCCGCTACCTGATCATCGACGAGGCGCAGAACCTCACGCCCAAGCAGATGAAGACGCTGATCACCCGTGCCGGTCCCGGCACCAAGATCATCTGCCTGGGCAACGTGGAGCAGATCGACACGCCCTACCTCACCGAGACCACCTCCGGCCTCACCTACGCGGTGGACCGCTTCAAGGACTGGGAGCATTCGGCGCACATCACGCTGCGCCGCGGCGAGCGTTCGCGGCTGGCCGACTTCGCCTCCGAGGCGCTCTGAGGCAACGGTGGGCGGGCCGCCCGCGGCCCGCCCGGACCTCCGATCGACGATCCTGCCGGTGGCCGGCCTGCCGGCTGCGCATACCGGCATCGCATGAAGCCGCCGGCGCGCGTCCCCGCCGACGACGCTGAAGGGCGCGACCAGGCCCCGCGTCTGCCGCACTGCCGCAAGCCGCACCCCACACACCCGCCTGCCTGTTCACGCCAATTGCGCACCGCCTGGGGGATAAACCGCATCCTCTTGCGCCGCCCGTTCATGCCGCAGCGCACCAAATACGCTAGAGTATGGACATGACTATCCAGCCCGTCGTCGACTTCGCCACGCCCATCCGCAATGCGGCGCTCCCGCCACCGAGCCATCGCCGCTTCGCCCGCGAGGAAGCCGTGCCGCCCGCCGGCGAGCCGGTGACGACCCGCGACGGACGCACGCTGCGCCTGCGCCCGATCGAGCCCGGCGATGCCGAAGCCCTGCGCCGCTGCTTCAAGCGCCTGCCCGCGCAGGACATCCGCCGTCGCTTCATGCACATGCTCACCGAGCTGCCCGAGCCGATGGCCCAGCGTTTGTGCCGCCTGGATCCGGCGACCGAGGTGGCCTACGTGCTGGTCGACGACACGGTCACGCCCGCCGAGGTGCGCGGCGTGGGCCGGATCTTCATCGACGAATCGAGCGACAACGCCGAATTCTCCGTGCTGGTCGAGCGCGACTGGGCACGCGTTGGCCTGGGTGCCTTGCTCATGCACCGCCTGGTCGAGGCCTGCCGCCAGCGTGGCCTCGCCGAGTTGTGGGGCTACGTGCTGGTGGAGAACCGCCCGATGCTTCGCCTGTGCAGCGAGCTGGGTTTCACCTCGCGCATGGTTCCGGACGAGCCCGGGACGGCGCAGATCACCTTGCGGCTGTGACGCGAGCGACAGGCTGAGGCGAAGGCGCCCCATCCGCCTGCCGAGCACCTCCCCTGTGGAAAGTGCGCAGGAATCCATCAAGCTTCCGCGCGGCACCTATCGAGCCATCCCCGCAACGCGGGGAAGTTGCCCGATAGGGCGGATGGAGCGCTCTAGGGCGCGGTCTCCCGCCCTCGCTTATCGCACGCGCTAAACTCCCCCGTTTCACCGCCGCGGCATCCCCGCGCGACGTGCGTGCCCATGTCCCGAGTCCCCCATCCGCCCCTGCCCTCCAGCCCCAAGCAACGCCGCTTCTGGACGCCGCCGCACGGCTCCTCGCGCGCCCTGCTGATCGCCGAAGCGGCACGCGACCACGCCGGCCTGCTGGTGGCGGTCACGCGCGACACCCAGCGCGCCTCGGCACTGGAAGACGAGCTGCGCCTGTTCGCCGGCGATCTGCCGGTGCTGCATTTCCCGGACTGGGAAACGCTGCCCTACGACATCTTCAGCCCGCATCCGGAGATCGTCTCCCAGCGCATCGCCACGCTCTATCGGCTGCCGTCGGTGCAGCGCGGCGTGCTGGTGGTGCCGGTGGCGACGCTGATGCAGCGCATCGCGCCGCGCTCGCACATCACCGGCTCGGGGCTGGTGCTGGCCAAGGGCCAGAAGCTGGACCTGGCCGCCGAGCAGCGCCGGCTGGAAGCGGCCGGCTACCGCCACGTGCCGCAGGTGGCCGAGCCGGGCGACTACGCCGTGCGCGGCGCGCTGATCGACATCTTCCCGATGGGTACCGCCGAGCCCTACCGCGTCGAGCTGTTCGACGACGAAGTGGATTCGATCCGCAGCTTCGATCCGGAGACCCAGCGCTCGCAGCAGCCGGTGGACAAGGTCGAACTGCTGCCCGCACGCGAGTTCCCGCTCACCGAGGACGCGGCCAGGGACTTCCGCAACAACCTGCGCGAGCGCTTCCCGATCGATGTCCGCCGCTGCCCGCTCTACCAGGACATGAAGGAAGGGGTGACGCCCGGCGGCATCGAGTACTACCTGCCGCTGTTCTTTCCTGTGAAGAGTCCGCACATGGATGTGCGGGGTGTTGCGGAGGATCCGCATACAGGTACGGCCACGCTGTTCGACTACCTGGGCGACGGTGCGCTGTTCGTGCTGGGCGAAGGCGCCGGCGAGGCGTCCGAGGCGTTCTGGGCGAACACCGCCGAGCGCTACGAACAGCGCGCGCACGACATCGAGCGCCCGGTGCTGCCGCCGGCCGAGATCTATCTTTCGCCCGAGCAGCTGCGCGAGCAGCTGAACAAGCGCTTGCGCGTGGAAGTGGTGCCTGCGGGACACGAACACGCCGTCGACTCGGGCACCCTGCCCGCGCCCGAGCTGCCGCTCAACCGCAAGGGCGAGGAACCGGGCACCTCGCTGCGGCATTTCCTGGGGAGCTACCCCGGCTGCGTGCTGATCGCCGCCGATTCGGCGGGCCGTCGCGAAGCGTTGGCGGAGACGCTCGCCGCCGCCGGGCTCAGGCCGCAGAACGTCGACGGCTGGTCCGCTTTCCTCGGCAATCATCAAGGCGCCGCCGGATCTGCTCCCTCTCCCCCGGCAGCGCCGGGGGAGAGGGCTGGGGAGAGGGGGGCTCTTGCTTCTCCTTCCGCAGCACACGGACAAGACACAGGCAAAGGCCTCCCCCTCTCCCCAACCCTCTCCCCCGGCGTTGCCGGGGGAGAGGGAGCTGCCTTGCGCTTCGCCATCACCGTCGCGCCGCTGGAGCAGGGCTTTGCCCTCAAACAGCCTGCGCTCACCGTGCTCACCGAGCGCGAGCTCTACGGCGAGCGCGTGCGCACCGAGCGCAGGCGCCGCCGCGGCGCCGCGCGCGATCCCGACGCGATCATCCGCGACCTCACCGAGCTTTCGGTCGGCGCGCCGATCGTGCACGTCGACCACGGCGTGGGCCGCTACCAGGGCCTGGTGTCGATGGAGCTCGGCGGCATGCAAGGCGAGTTCCTGGTGATCGAGTACGCCAAGGGCGACAAGCTCTACGTGCCGGTGGCGCAACTGGGCCTGGTCAGCCGCTACTCCGGCACCGCGCCCGAGCTTGCGCCGCTGCATTCGCTCGGCGGCGACGCCTGGGAGCGCGCGCGCAAGAAGGCCGCCGAGAAGGTGCGCGACGTGGCCGCCGAGCTGCTCGCCATCTACGCCCAGCGTGAGGCGCGCGGCGGCGAGTCGATCAACATCGACCGCGGCATGGTGGAGGAATTCGGCGCCAGCTTCCCGTTCGAGGAGACGCCCGACCAGAGCCAGGCCATCGACGCGGTGCTCGGGGACCTGGCCGCCCCACGCGCCATGGACCGCGTGATCTGCGGCGACGTCGGCTTCGGCAAGACCGAGGTCGCCCTGCGCGCCGCCTTCGCCGCCGCCACCGCCGGCAAGCAGGTGGCCGTGCTGGTGCCGACCACCCTGCTCGCCCAGCAGCACTACCGCAACTTTGCCGACCGCTTCGCCGACTGGCCGGTGAAGGTGGACGTGCTCTCGCGCTTCAAGTCCACCAAGGAAGTGAACGAAGCGCTCAAGCGCCTGGCCGATGGCCAGATCGACGTGATCGTCGGCACCCACAAGCTGCTGCAGTCAGACATCAAGTTCAAGAACTTAGGGCTCGTCGTGGTCGACGAGGAGCAGCGCTTCGGCGTGCGCCAGAAGGAGCAGCTCAAGAAGCTGCGCGCCGAGGTGGACCTGCTCACCATGACCGCCACGCCGATCCCGCGCACGCTGAACATGGCAATGGCCGGCCTGCGCGACCTCTCGCTGATCACTACCCCGCCCGCGCACCGCATGGCGGTGCGCACCTTCATCAGCGCGTGGGATCCGGCGACCATCCGCGAGGCCTTCCAGCGCGAGCTCTCCCGCGGCGGCCAGGTGTACTTCCTGCACAACGAGGTCGACTCGATCGAGCGCACCGCGCGCGAGCTGGAGGAACTCATCCCCGAGGCACGCATCGGCATCGCCCACGGCCAGATGCCCGAGCGCGAGCTCGAACGCGTGATGGCCGACTTCCACCGCCAGCGCTTCAATGTGCTGGTGTGCACGACGATCATCGAAACCGGCATCGACATCCCGACGGCCAACACCATCATCATCGACCGCGCCGACCGCTTCGGCCTGGCCCAGCTGCACCAGCTGCGCGGACGCGTCGGCCGCTCGCACCACCGCGCCTACGCCTACCTGATCGTGCCCGACCGCAAGGCGATCACCGCCGATGCCGAGAAGCGGCTGGAAGCGCTGGCCTCTCTGGAGGAGCTGGGCGCCGGCTTCACCCTGGCCACGCACGACCTGGAAATCCGCGGCGCCGGCGAACTGCTGGGCGAAGAGCAGTCCGGCCAGATCCAGGAGATCGGCTTCGGCCTCTACACCGAGCTGCTCGATCGCGCCGTGCGCGCCCTGAAGAGCGGCAAGGTGCCCGACTTCGACCTGTCTTCCGAGCACGAGACCGAGGTCGAACTGCATCTGCCTGCGCTGATCCCGGACGACTACCTGCCCGACGTGCACACCCGGCTGACCCTCTACAAGCGCATCGCCAGCGCGAGGAACGAGGACCATCTGCGCGACCTGCAGGTGGAGATGATCGACCGCTTCGGCCTGCTGCCGGAACCGACCAAGACGCTGTTTGCGCTGTCCAGCCTCAAGCTGATGGCCACGCCGTTGGGCATCCGCAAGCTCGACCTGGGCGCCAGCGGCGGCCGCATCACCTTCCGCGACAAGCCCGACATCGACCCGATGGCGCTCATCCGCCTGATCCAGGGCCAGCCGCGCGTCTACAAGCTGGACGGCCAGGACAAGCTCAAGATCGCCCTCGACCTCCCCGGCGCCGCCGAGCGCATCCGCGCCGCGCAGGAAGTGCTGGTCCAGCTCGGCGCTCGCCGCCCGGCCTGACGCTGCCAGTTCCCCGCCCCGCCTGGCGCCGAAGCCGATCCTCCCCCGCCTGACCCCGAAGCCGATCCTTCCCCCGCCCCGCGGGGGAAGGTGCCCGAAGGGCGGATGGGTGCACCCGGAGCGCGCACTACACGCACCTCCCCAAAAGCGCCCTACCGATCCAACGGACTGACCACCCCCAACCCACCCCGATTCAACACATGCGTATAGATCTGCGTGGTCGCCACGTCCTTGTGCCCCAGCAGCTCCTGCACGGTACGGATGTCCTGGCCGGCCTCCAGCAGATGCGTGGCAAACGAGTGCCGCAACGTATGCGCGCTCACCGGCTTGGCCACGGCCGCATCCAGGCAAGCGCGCTTGAGTGCCCGCGAGAGCAAGGCATCGTCGAAATGGTGCCGCCGCTCGATGCCATCGCGCGGATCGCGCGAGCGCCGCGGGGCCGGAAACACGTATTGCCAGGCCAGTTCCCGCGGCGCATTCGGATACTTCCTCGCCAGCGCATGCGGCAGCCAAACCGCTCCGAAGCCGGCAGCCAGGTCGGCGAAGTGCAAGGCGGCCGCCCGCTCGACCTCGCGCCGCAGCGGCTCGACTAGCGCGCGCGGCAGCATGGTGTGGCGGTCCTTCCCACCCTTGCCGTCACGAACGGTGATCTCCTTGCGGTCGAAGTCCACGTCCTTCACCCGCAACCGCAGCGCCTCCATCAGTCGCATCCCGGTGCCGTAAAGCAGGCTCGCGAGCAGCCATGGGCGCCCCTCCATGCACGCCAGCACGCGCGTGACTTCCTCGCGCGAAAGCACCGTCGGCACGCGCTGCGGGCGTTTGGCCCGCACCACGCCCTCCATCCATGGAAGCTCGATGCCCAGCACCTGCCGGTAGAGAAACAACAGCGCCGAGAGCGCCTGGTTCTGCGTGCTCGCCGAGACCTTGCCCTGCACCGCCAGCCCCGAAAGAAAACCCTCGACCTCCGCCGCGCCCAGGTCGCGCGGATGGCGACGTCCGTGGGCAAGCACGAAGCGCCTGATCCAGCCGAGGTAGACCTCCTCCGTGCGCAGGCTGTAATGCTTCAGCCGCAACACCCGCCGCACCTCCTCGAACAACCGCGGCGCCGGCCTGCCCTCAACCGTACGGTTTATTCCCCCATTTCCGGGTGGATAAGACATAGGGCCTCGTTCCGTGAGATATGTACCGGCAGCGTGGGCCACGCAGCACGGTCGCGGTAGGAGCCAAACCCCTGATGGCGTGTAGGTTTTTCTTCCTTGACGCGTGCACGACGGCTACCCCACCATCGGCGCATATGCCCCGGTTTGGGGTCTACTTAGCGTTAGGCCTCTTATGAGCTTTACTCGCGATCACATTCTTGCGGAGATCAAACGGACGGCCGCAGCAAATGGCGGGAAGCCGCTTGGTCGCCTGGCTTTCCTTGGGGAGACGGGCATCAGAGAATCCGACTGGCGCGGTCGCTTTTGGGCGCGCTGGAATGAAGTGCTTAAGGACGCTGGCTTCGGCCCCAACAAATTGAACGAAGGCCGCGAAGACTCCGTTCTCCTCGATCGCTTCGCTGGTCTCGCAATTGAGCTCGGTCGCCTTCCTGTATATAGCGAGATTCGCCTACGGAAACGCACCGATCCAACGTTTCCTAACGATAAGACCTATGCGCGTTTTGGCACAAAGGCCCAACTGCTAAGCAAGTTGTATGAGCACTGCTCATCCGATCCGCTCTATGCGACGCTTCTGCCACTTATCGAGGCAGAGCTCAATGTAGAAGACTCAACATTGGGTCAACCACCTCCCGCAACGGAAGCTGTCGAAGGCTTTGTCTACTTGGTGAAAATGGGCAAGCATTTCAAGATCGGCAAGACATTTTCCGTTCCCCGCCGTCACCGCGAGATAGAGCTGCAGCTCCCGGAGAAGCTCAAGCCGGTTCATGTCATTCGCACCGATGATCCAAGTGGCATTGAGGTCTACTGGCACAATCGTTTCAAGGCCAAATGCACAAACGGCGAATGGTTCTCTCTGTCAGCCGAGGATGTGCGCGTTTTCAAGAAGCGAAAGTTCATGTAGAGCGGCCTAACTAGGCGCTCAAGCGGACCGTGCGGGAGGAAGTTTCCCGTGCAATCATGCGTTGCGGCCCGCACGGCCGCTTAGCTTAGACGTTAGACGTCACAGGGAGCTTCAAGTGAATATTGGAATCGCATTGGTGCTCGCAGGCCTTGTACAGAGTTTTTCCGGGTTCATATTTTTCCGCCAACCTGGGGTTTCATTCCTGTTCTTTGGTCCGGTGTGGCGTGCCAGCAAGTACCTCACGCCTCCTGGTGTCGCTCTGTGGGTCGGCGGCTCATCGGTTGGCTTCGTCGGCGTTCTCATCATGGCGCTTCAGCACGTCTAACATTTCGTTCAAGGCGGACGGCTACGCCGCCGCTTAACTCCAGCGTTAGGCATCATGAAATCAGTCTGTCTGGCCTTACTAGTTGCTCTTCTCAGCCTCATTGTGGCGTGCAGTGGCCCAGAGTCGCTCGGCAGTAAAGCCGAGTACGCGGCCTTGCAGGGCGCCGAGGTCACTTATCGAAATCAGCCAATCTCTGGTCCAGAAATCCGCACGATGCAGGGTTATGAACTGTTGGCACTTCCAAGCACCGAAGGACGCACTTGGATCATGCTCAAGGCCAAACATGATCCGTACTGGAAGCAAATGCCTCAAACGGACACCTTCTCTATACCCAAGTCGCTGCTCGACAAACTAGTCCGCGAAAATCGAGCTTCCCCGGACGTGCAAAAAGTGCTTAGCTCCCATGTCACAAAGTAGGCCGCAGCCTAACAACTCGTTCAAGGCGGACGGCTTCGCCGCCGCTTAACTCAGGCGTTAGAGCGCATGAAGCAGACTACGGCGGCAAATCTGGCTTTGGTTCTCGTTGTGGCCGGTTGGCTGCTAGCCTTCTATGGCGTGATGTCGCAACTCGGCGACCCGTCACCATCCGTTCCGCGCGCACAAATCGAAGCTGCTCGGCATCTGTCACTTGCAGTACTTGGCGTCGGTGTTGTGTGTATCCTCGCCGCCCTCTGTCTATCCGGCTTTAGTTTTACTGCAGCCAAAGTTCGTGCAAGTGTTTGCGCAGCGCTCGGCTTCCTGCCTGCAATCGCTGTTATCTTGAGCATGCTGTGAGTGGCAGTGCGCTCTAACTACTCGTTCAAGGCGGACGGCTGCGCCGCCGCTTAACTCAAGCGTTAGGGCCTATGGTGCAATTTGGTCGCTACCTTGCGTATTCACTGCTAGCGACCTTGGCAGGCCTGCCGGTCGGCGCTTTTGCCGGCAGCCTTATCTTCGGCCTCTATGGACAGCTCGAATCGGGCGATGCACAAGCTTTGTGGCCCAGCCTGGGGGCCGCGCTTGGTTTCTCGGTTCCCGCAGTTTTGTTTGGCCTCGTACCGGCCCTGCTTTGGGGGGCTCCCGCCTATGCGGCTCTTGCCATGCAAGGTCGTGCCACCTGGCTCGGGGCTGTCGCAATCGGCGTAGCACCCGGAGCCGTTACTCTAGCCGTCGCAAATGAATGGGGTACTGTGCTAATCATGTTTGGCGCTCCAGTAGCAATTGCAACTCACCTGTTCGCACGCAACCGCGTTCGGGCCCTGCATGGCAGCGGCCCTAACCATTCGTCCAAGCGGACGCGCGAAAAGCCGCGCGCCGCTTAACTCCAGCGTTAGGCACCGAAAAGCATGAGCATCTGGGTAGTAGTGCGGTGGGTCATCATGCTCACGGCGGCAGCCGGCGAGCTTTTTGCACCGCTCCACCCTTTGGCGCACCCACCTATTGGTTGGGTTGCTTTGCTGGCAATCTTTGGCGGGTGCTCTGTCGGCATGGTGCTTGTTCTCGGGCTACAGGCAGCCAATCCCTTTTCGGCAAAGCAATGGTTGCGCCCTTCATGGCGATCGAATCCCCTCAACTTCCGCCAGCCAATGCAGTTCTTCCACTTGGGTGCCTACGTTTGCCTGGCTCAGGGGTTGGTACTTTTGCTTCGCCTCGTGTTCTCGCATGTGCCTTTCTACCTTGAAGCCCTGGTGCCTATGGTCATGGCGCTTGGCATACTCGTAGGGCTCGAACTTGTCAGCTTGTTGTTCCGCGCCAAGGTCGAAAGTCGCGCCTAACAACTCGTTCAAGGCGGACGGCTTCGCCGCCGCTTAACTCCAGCGTTAGGCATCTTTGGCAATGAGCGACGTGTCATCCGTAGAAACAGACATCCCAGTATCCGCATGGCCGGAGTGGAGCTACTTCGATAAGGTTACTGCCGCCTTAGTGAAGTCAGCGAAGCAGCCAAAGACGCTGGCTCTAGCAAAGTTGGCGCGCTCTACCCATTACTCGATTCGATTGAGGAGTCGGTATCCTCTCTACGAACTCTGGCGAGAATACAAGCGCTGCGTGACTCATACGTCATTTCAAGAGTGATCTATGAAACCTCGATAAATGCATGCTTCCTACTTACTTCACCAGCTGAGCTCACAAAACGAGCCAACATTCATGCGAAACAGAAAGCGCTTCGCAACCTTGTGAGACGCATAGAGATAGCGGGCTCTCAACTGTTTGAGTTCAAGGTCTCAGGAGCTGAAGAAATCCTGCAAGATCCAGAGCATAAGCTCTGGATCTTGCAGGATTTACTTCCAAGTCTGGTCGAGAAATAACATCGTGGACACCCGAGAACGTTCAGCAACGCCTTGAGGCCATTTACCAGACATTCGGCAACGAAGCTGCGAAGGGCTTGGCCTTTGGGTTGCTTCTGTATAGACATGCGTCCGAAATCGCTCATGGAACCTTGTACGGAACACTGTTCTCTTGGGGAGCAATGGAGCCAGGCAGGCCATTAAAGTCGCCAGAAGACTTGGCGATCTTCTGAAGAGCAGAACTACGGCATGTTTTGAAACTCATCAGCTTCACGCTTGAATCATTGGTTCACGTATGCGCTCAAGTTCTTTCCTTACAGCCGCTATCTGAGTTGGCAACTAAAGCTCGGGTGAACTATTACGAAAGTAGAGGGAAAAATGCCTAACTGGGGGTTCAACGCGGACGCCAACATGGGCAATGCCTTCGGCATTCTCATGGCCCATGTCGGTACCCTCCGCACTTCGTGCTCCGGCGCCGGTTAACCAAGGCGTTAGCTGCCAAGGATAGCCATGAGGAATGTTGTAGCTCTTGTTTTCGCTGCATTACTGCTCTGCGCCGGATGCGCATCAATTCCACTGTCCACTGCGCTGAGTCTTTCGTCACTCTCGCCAGGTGACCTCGCGCAGGTGGATCCCACGCAGGTGCGAGTGAGGCTCTCCGTTCCTGCGGGCTACGAGCTGAACATCCCCGCAGCCCGGCTCACGCTAAGCCTCTCTGGCCCCGCCGGCGCCCGATCGGCCGCGATGGGGCTTGTGCCACTGCAGGTGGGGCCCGGCACCCGCTCTGGTGGTGTCTTTAGCTCGGACATCCCTGTATTGACCTATATGTTGGCTCTTAGCCCACGTGGCGCACATGAGCTGGCCGCGCTTCAAAGGTTCGTACTTTCGAACAATCCCAAGAGCTTTACCTTTTCGGTCAATGCCCCATTCGCAAAGCTTCCGGCACAAGCACGCGAAGTCACGTTCTGGGCGGATCTCAGGCTGCGACAAAGCGACCCGTTTATGCGGCTCATTGATGGCGCCAGGATCCGATTCGAGGAATCACGTGTTGGTAGCTAACAATTCATTCGAGGCGGACGGCTTCGCCGCCGCTCAATTCCAGCGTTAGGCATCAAAAACCATGCTCAAGCGCGTCCTCGTGGCATTCGTCGTTGGCCTGTTCGCTACGGGCCTGCTCATGGGCTTGTCGTTCGTGGCCGACTCCTTCGGCTTTCCCAAAATCGCGAGCGCCTTGTTCTGGCAAAACACGCTGCTTCAAAGTTACGCCCCACTAGGCAACATAGGCACCGCAGCGCACCCCGTCTACGAGGGCTCACCCCTTAACTTCCTTGCCTTCCTTGCTAGCATCTCCCTTGGGTTCATTGTTTACGGTGTGTTGGCGTATGCAGCACTCACTTGGGCGCGTCGGCGTGCCTAACATCTCGTTCAAGGCGGACGGCTTCGCCGCCGCTTAACTCAGGCGTTAGGCCGCATGACACACGACGAATACGTGCTTTCAGTCCGTCGGCGAGCCACCGAGATCGCGGCGGGCATGCTCGCGGGCGAGGTACCCATTCTTGAAGGCTGCCACTCGCTCACCGCACTTCGCTGGGAGGTCGAGGTCGAAGAGCGTGATCCAGACTTTGTCACGTTTGCCATGATCTCTTCGGAGACTGATGCGCTTCCTGTCGGGTCAGTTCGTGCCCACTGGGCATCCGAGGCGCTGGCAAGGCTGGAGCCAGACATACAATCAGCAACCGCATGGGCAACACCGCAAGCACTTCCAGCATGTCAGTCCTTAGTGCAGCGGTTTGGGGCCTAACCACTCATTCAAGCGGACGGCTTCGCCGCCGCTTAACTCAAGCGTTAGGCCGCATGGGCTGCGTCGACACACTCGAAATCAAGCAGGCGTTAGCGTCACCGCCACGGCTGGTTCTGTACTCGCACCGCCGTGGCACTGAGATCGTCTGCCCGGTGGATGGCGCTTGTTGCGCAGCCTTGGGCATCCTTGTTCGAGAGCCGGAGGCCTCTTTCTGGTTACGGTCCGTTAGCCACACGCTCGTTCCGTTCTTTGTGTTCTGGCGGCGCAGCGGGGACTTCACGCTCGTAGTGCGGGTTAAGCACGGACCATCTCGGCGGGAGGTACGTGTTCCTTGCAGCAGGCAGTCGGGTCGCGTGCTACTTGCGGTGTCACGCGAGGAATGGTCGTATGCGGCCTAACAACTCGTTCAAGGCGGACGGCTTCGCCGCCGCTTGACTCCAGCGTTAGGCGGAAAAAGATGAGATTTGGCAGGTTGGCCATCTTCCTCGGTTGCGCACTGCCTGGCTTTGCTCTGGCTAGTGGATCGCAGCTTAAGAAGCTTCCCGTGCCATCCACGGAGACTGCTTGCGTGGCGCGAGGTGGTGAATGGACCCTCGCTGGCCCGCAGAACGTCACGAAGTACTGTTTCCTCCGAACCACTGACGGCGGCAAGTCCTGCAGGACCTCGCGCGACTGTCAGAGCGAATGCATAGAAGCCCCAAAGGGCAACCAATGCGCCAGCACGTTTAGTGGTTGCTTCGAGCCAACCGGACGCGGCACAGTCACCCAATGCGTAAACTGACTTTGCCTAACAACCCGTTCAAGGCGGACGGCTTCGCCGCCGCTTAACTCCAGCGTTAGGCCAAAAAAGCATTGAGCCGCATGCTCGCCATGATTCCCGGTCACCTGCCCAAGGCTTGGGTCACTGGCCTCTTACTCTGGTGCGTCGAGGCGCTCCTCTTCGTGCCGGGCATTGTTTTTGCCTTGCTTCACTGGCAACCGGCTCTTTTGGCGGTCCTGGCGCTTATGTTTCTCGCCTTTCTCTGCTTCATGGGCTGCATCGTATGGTTTATGGTAGAGCGCATGCTTGGCCGGGTTACTCCTTGGCGTCGGCATGCCTAACTACCCGTTCAAGGCGGACGGCTTCGCCGCCGCTTAACTCCAGCGTTAGGCCAATGAGGGCGTATCTTGCGACGAGCCTTGCTCTCCGTCTTCCTGTCGTTCTTCCTTGTTACCCCGACCCTGGCGTCCGACTGCCTGACGACACCCGCAAGCTTGCAGCAGTTCCTGGGGCAAGGCGGCTGGGGCGTGCCAGGCAGCTATGTGGTTTCGCTCCATGACCTCAACGGTGATGGCATCCAAGAGGCTGTGATCCTGCTTACCGACGCGGGTTGGTGCGGTAGCGGCGGCTGCACCTTGCTGGTCGCTCAACAACGAGGGGAGGCATGGCACATGATCAGCAAAACCACTCTGGTCCATCCACCCGTGGTCGCCCTGGAGCGCAAGCGTTCCGGTTGGCAATCCCTTAGTGTCATCGTAGGCGGGGGCGGCGCGGCCACACATCCGGTCACCCTGGATTTTCGGCAAGGGCGCTACCCCTCCAACCCCACCGTGCTGCCTGCATTGCCCGGCCCATCCCCTTCTTACGGCGAGCCGCTCATCAATGGTCTGCAGTGCCAGCGTGGCACGGCAAGACCTGACTTCTCGTCCAAGTGGACGTGATAGTTCCCACGGTTTGGTTGGCACCCTCATCTAACTTTTCAGGCGTGCCTCCTGCCAAGCCAAGCCCCAGAACGACTACGCGCTACAGCAAGCAATTCATGGCCACGGCCGTGCGCCTCAACCAACTCCCAGGCGTCCATGTGCGAGACGTCGCCGCCTCGCTTTACTTCCATCCCTTCATGCTGTCTCGTTGGCACCAGCAGGCGCGAGGCGCGACTTCGCCGCCTAACACCCACACCAGGGTCAAAGGGGAAATGAAGTGTCGAGCTCCCGGTATTCAAAGCGCAGTGGCTATCTTTTCATCGCGGCAGGCTGCATGTTTTTCCTTGCCGCATACCTCGGCAAGCAAGTGGCGTTTTGCGGTGTGGGCGCGGCTTTCGTCGTCATCGGCGCTTTGTATCTGGCACGCGCCGGGCGTGCTTGACGGCTCTTCCGGGGGCGACATCGACTAAGCGCTGGTCGAAGCCAGGACCCTTGCCCAGCTCGAGGAAGAGCCGAGCGTGAATCCGGCTCCCTGGCACCCGCGAATTCGCCCTCCGCGATCCGGCAGCTACTACGTGGCGGTGAGCTCGCTGGCTGAGGCGGGTCTTTCGTTCGCCGGGCCGAGCCGGCCGCTGGAGTGGGGGCCGAGCGGCGCCGTGCGGCATGCCGCCGGCGCCGTGCACGCTCGATCAGCCGGCCTCGTCACCCCTGGCCTGCATCGCCAGCTCGAAGGAGCGCCGGCGCAGCCCGTGGTCGTAGATATTGGCAGTGAGCATGAGTTCGTCGGGGCGGTGGCGGGCGATGAAATTGGCCAGGCCGGCTCGCACGGTGTCAGGGCCGCCCACAACGGCGCAGGCGAGCGCGCGCTCGACGCCGAGCTTCTCCACGGGCGTCCAGTAGGCCTCGATGTCGTCGATCGGCGGCGGCACCAGCCCGGGCCGGCCGCGGCGCAGGTTGATGAAGCTCTGCTGCTGGGTGGTGAACAGCCGGCGGGCGTCGGCGTCGGTGTCGGCCGCGACCACGTTGAGGCCTAGCATCGCGTAGGGTTGCGCCAGACGGCGCGAGGGCCGGAACTCGCGCCGGTAGATCTGCAAGGCCGTATCCATCGCGTCCGGCGCGAAATGCGAGGCGAAGGCGAAGGGCAGGCCCAGCGCGGCGGCCAGCCGCGCGCTAAAGAGGCTGGAGCCGAGCAGCCATACCGGCACCTCCAGCCCGGCGCCGGGCACCGCGCGCACGGCCTGGCCAGGCTGCGCCGGCTCGAAATAGTGCAGCAGTTCCAGCACGTCGTCGGGAAAGGTCTCGGCAGCGTCGGCATAGCGGCGTAACGCACGCAGGGTGGCCTGGTCGGTGCCGGGGGCGCGGCCCAGGCCCAGGTCGATGCGGCCGGGATGGAGCGCCTCCAGGGTGCCGAACTGCTCGGCCACCTGCAGCGGCGAGTGGTTGGGCAGCATGACGCCGCCGGCGCCGACGCGGATGGTCGAGGTGCCGTCGGCCACGTGGCCGATCAGCACGGCGGTGGCGGCGCTGGCGATCCCCGGCATGTTGTGGTGCTCGGCCAGCCAATAGCGCCGGTAACCCAGGCGCTCGCCCCAGCGGGCCAGGTCGAGGCTGTTGCGGAAGGCCGCCGTGGCATCGCTGCCTTCGGTGATCGGGGCCAGGTCCAGTATCGAGAAGGGGATCATGCGCGGCTCCTTCGGGGAAGCTCTCGATCTGGGGTTGGCGGCACGTCTTTGCCAGCGGTTGCGCTACATTTCCCCCGGGCCAGGCCGATACAGCGCAAAGCACGCAACCGGGATCTGTACCAGGATGAGAGCCTTGTGGCGGCGGCTCTTCGCCGCACGGACAGCACCACCCCGCCCTGCCCCGGCGCCGCCGTTGGCAGTGGTCGCGGCCGCCCCGGCGGCGCGCGATGCGGGGCCGCCGCTGGCCGTGGTGGCCGACCGTTTCCACCGTTTCGTGCTCGGCCTTCCCAAGGCGGCCGACGACGCAGCCACCGCGAGCGCTGCCGAGCAGGCCACCCTGCGGCGGCTGGAAGCCATCGGCGAACGCTTCGACGTGGGCGGCCTGCCGCGCCTGCCCAGCGTGCTGCCGCAACTGCTGCGCGCGCTCAAGAACGACAACCTCGGCGGCAACCAGCTGGCGGCCATGATCGGCCGCGATCCGGTGCTGGTGGGCGAGGTTATGCGCGTGGCCGGCAGCGCGCATTTCCGCACCGCGCAGCCGATCCACAGCCTGCAGCACGCGGTCGTGCTGCTCGGCCGCGACAGCCTGCGCCGGGTGGCCACCCAGCACGTGATGAAGCCGATCCTGCAGGCCAGCGCCGGCATGCACGGGCACATGGCCGGCCCGCTGCTGTGGGAGCACGCCGAACGCTGTGCGCATGCGGCGGCGTTCCTGGGCCGCCATGGCGGCTGCGATCCGTTCGAGGCGTTCCTCGCCGGCATGGTCTGCCATACCGGCACCGGCGCGATCGTGCGCCTGCTCGACCAGGAGGCGCCGCCGTCGCTGGGGCCATTCTCGCCCCCGTTCCTGGCCGGCTGCATGCGCATCGGCGCGCGGCTCTCACTGCGCGCGGTGCGCCACTGGGAGATGCCCTCCAACGTGATCGGCGCTCTGATGGAGCGGGTGGACGAGCAGGCGCCGCCCGCCTCGGCGCTGGGCAAGTCCCTTGCCTGCGCCGATGCGCTGGCCATGGTGCAGATGCTTGCCGAGCGCGGCCTGCTCGATCCGGAGCTGGACTATGCCGGCACCTGGCCGACGCTCTATCCGGCGCCGGTGATGCTGCGCGGACAGCACGACCTGCGCCGGCAGTTCGCGCCGGGGCAGGCCTGAAACCCGATCAACGCCGCTGGATGCCGGCCTGCACGTCGGCGCGCAACTGCGCGGCGATATCGTCCGCGCCGGTGGCCAGCAGCGAGGCGAAGGCCTTGGCGTAGTCGCCGCCGGCCGGCGCCGGCAGCGAGGGCTGCACGTGGTAGGCGTGGTTGGAGACCAGCCCGCGCGCGTTGATGGTGCAGCGCGTGCCCAGCTCCAGCGTGACCTTGGGCGGCGTGGCGTCGGCGTCCACGCGCATCTCGGTGAACACCTGCTCGCAGTGGACCACCAGGTCGGTGAAGTACACCGGTTGCAGCGCATGGCGCAGGCGCGCCTGCAGCACTTCGGACACCGGCGGCGCGGGGGTCAGCGTGATCGATTGGTCCAGGCCGCGCACTTCCACGTCCTTGGCCTGCTGGTCCACCTGCAGCCAGGGCGCCGAGGAGGGCAGCACCAGGTTTCCCAGCGCGACCGGCACACGCACGTCCTGCGAGCCTCCGCAGGCGGCCAGCAACATGGCGCTCCCGGCGACCCATGCGAACTTCTTCATCGCGATTCCCCCTCGACCATGGCAGGCCCCGGGAATCTACAGGGCCGTGCCGGGCCGATCAACGCAAGAGGCGGACAAGTTGCTGGCCAGTGCACGTTTGGACGTCCATCCGCCTCAGCAACGCGTCCGCACCGGGTGATCCAGCCCGCCGGCCACGCGCAGGAATTGCCGCCGCGCCGGCCCGAAGTGCATCAGCCGCGGCACCAGCGCGTTGCGCAGCTCCCGCAGCGCGGCCGGCTGGCCGCGCATCAGGCGGGTCAGCGCCTCGATGCGGCGAACAACTTGCCGATGCACCGGGTGGCGCAGCTGCGCGTAGTTGACCAGGCGCGAGCGCTGCCCGGCCAGCGCGTCGGCGGCGCAGTCGGCGAACACGTAGGCGTCCTCTATCCCCAGGTTCATGCCGCGTGCGCCTAGCGGCGAGTGGATGTGCGCCGCGTCGCCGCCGAGCAGCACGCGGCCCACGCCGGCACGCTCGGCGACCCGATGGGCGATGTGGAAGTGGGACTGCCACGCCACTTCGCCGCAGACGGTGCCGGCCGGCAGCGCGGACAGCGGAGCTGTGCCGTTGCCGATCACGCGCCACAGGTCGCCTTGCACACGCAACGCGAACAGGAAGCCATCGGGCAGCAACATCAGGTGCACGCGATCCGGGTCCAGCGGCGTGGCGAGGCGCAGGTCCCACAGCTGCCAGGGTTCGGGCAGCTCGTCGCCGGGGAAGGCCAGGCCGAGCGCCTGGCGCACCGTGCTGTGCGCGCCATCGGCGCCGAACAGGATCGCCGCCCGCGTCCGC
This sequence comes from Frateuria sp., assembly GCF_035943815.1. Classification (GTDB taxonomy): domain Bacteria; phylum Pseudomonadota; class Gammaproteobacteria; order Xanthomonadales; family Rhodanobacteraceae; genus Frateuria_A. The sequence goes on along the minus strand of NZ_DASZBU010000012.1, from coordinate 142,050 downwards.
TCGACGCTGCCGTCCGGATGCACCAGCCCCAGGTCCACGGCGTCGTCGGCCTGGGTCAGGCTGTCCAGTTTCACGCCGCGCTCGACCGTCACGCCCTGCCCCTGCAGCACCTCGGCCAGCAGGGCCTCGGTGCGCGATTGCGGCAGCGAGAGCAGCGAGCGGTCGGTATCCAGCAGCGGCGAGAGCGGCACGGCCAGTTCGTCATGCCCGTCCCGGTGGAGGGTGACGCCGCGGACCGCCCAGCCCTCGGCGAGCATGCGCCGGGTGACTCCGCTGTCCTCCAGCAGTTCCTGCGTGCGCGGGTTGACGGCCAGCGCCTTGGACGTGCGGCTTGGCGCCGGCGCCTTGTCGACGATGCGTACCGTCACACCGCGCCGGGCCAGCAGCAGGGCCGCCGCCAGCCCGGTGGGACCGGCACCGGCGATCATCACGGGCAAGGTGCGGGAAGGCATGACGCAAGGCCGGCGGGGGGAACGGCGCAAGCCTGGCAGCCGCGGCGGCAACCGGTTGTGAGGACGCGACCGCCTACGCGCCGTCACCGACCATCCGGAACGCGCCGGCGCCCTGCTGCAGCACCCGGTCGATCGGCGCGGCGCGACCGACGTGGTCGCCCTGCATCCAGTCCACCTGCAGGCCGCGCAGCAGCCCGGCGGTGACCGCATCCTCCACGAACTCGGCCGCGGTCTGCGCGCCGAAGGCGCGGGCCACCTGCACCGAGGCGCGCACCAGCTCCAGGTCGCGCGGCGAGTGGCGCATGTCGCGCACGAAGCTTCCGTCGATCTTGATCAGGTCCGCCGGGATCTGCTTGAGCCGGTCGAAGGACTGGTAGCCCATGCCGAAGTCGTCGATGGCGAGGTGGCAACCGCGCTCGCGCAGTTGCGCGAACAGCCGCGCCGAATCCTGCGCGTGGGTGATCGCCGCGGTCTCGGTGATCTCGAAGCACAGCTGGCGCGCGGGCAGCGCCAGGCCGTCGACCAGCGCCAGCAGCTCGGTGGCGAACCCGCGCGAGGCCAGCGACTGCCCGGCGATGTTGACGCTGAAGTAGCCGATCGGCGGCAGCCGCGCGCGCTGCTCGTCCATCCAGCGGCCGAGCCGGCGCAGCACGGCCAGGTCCAGTTCGGCCATGCGCCCGTCCTCCTGCAGTTCGGGCATGAACTGGCCGGGCAGCAGCAGGCGACCGGCGTCATCGCGCAGGCGGCAGAGCACCTCGCCGCTGAGCGCGCGGGTCAGGCCCGCGGCCAGCGGCGCGATCGGCTGGAACCAGAGCTCGACCTCGCCGGCACGGATGCGCGAGAACACCACGCTCAAGAGCGACAGGCCACGTTGCCGCGAAAGCCGGGCATCGCCGCCCCCGCCGGTTTCCTGCTCCGCGCGCAGCCAGTGCATCTCGCCGCGCTGCTTGGCTTCGATGGCCGCCTGCGAGGCGGCCTGCAGGCGCTCGTCCAGGCTGTCGCCCGCGGCCACCACGCCGAGGTAGGGCAGCACGCGCACGCGCTGGCCGCCCCAGGTGAAGTCGGATTGGTGCAGCCGTTCCAGCGCCTGGTCCCAGTCCACCGTGCCGTGAGGATCGGCGCTGGCCAGCACCAGTTGCCCGGTGCCGATGCAGTAGACCTCGGCCACGCCACGCAGGCGCCCGGCGACCCAGCGCATCAACGCCGCCTGCGCGATCAGGCCCAGGCAGGCGGTGATCTTTTCGGTGCGGTCCAGCAGCAACAGTCCCAGCACGGGCGGTTCGGGCGCGCAGCGGCGGCGCAGCGCCGCCAAGTTGGGCAGGCCGGTGAACGGATCGGTCAGGCTGTCGCGCTCGTGCCGGATGGCGGCCGCCTCGCGCTCGTTGCCGTAGAGCATCACCAGCACCACCAGCAGCTGCAGCACGGCGCACTCCAGCGCGGTGCGCAGCAGGCCGAACTCGTCCGGCAGGCGCACCGTCTCGCTGGCATGCCGCGCCAGGCCGACGGCGAACAGCAGTTGCACCAGCACCAGCAATGGCATGCTCCAGCGCGGGCGCAGGTGCAGAGCCGCCCACACCAGCGCCGCGGCGATCAGCAGGCGGTTGTCCAGCAGCACCCCCGGCAGCATGTCCGGATACGGGCCCATCCGCGGCGCCCACTGCAGCAGGCCCAGCGGCAGCAGCACGCCTACCACCAGCAATCGCCACGGCACGCCCCGCCACCAGAGCGCACGGCCGTTGCCATGCGTGGCGAGCACCAGCATGGGCAGCGCCAGCACCAGCACGCCGAACAGCTCGGCGAACAGCACCTGCAACTGGTCGTTGGCGAGCAGGCGCCAGTCGGGCACCGGCCAGGCCAGCACCGCCTCGAGCAGCAGGTTGCCCACGGCCATCGCCAGGGGCAGCAGCACCAGCCCGTAGAGCACGAAGCCGGACACGTCGGCCACGCCGAACGGCCGGCCGGCGCGCGGCCAGCCCATCCGCCGCGCGGCCAGGCGCAACAGGCCGTAGGTGCCCGCAGCGGAGCACACGCCGAACAGGTAGGCCGCCGGTGGCGGATGCCCGGCCTGCACCACGGCCAGCCACATGCACGCCATGGCCAGCACGCCCAGGCGCAACGGCAGCCGGTCGCGATAGAGCATCGCCAGCGCCAGCAGATAGCCAAAGTGCAGATGAACCAGCGAGGCGTTGACGCGGATGCCGAAGAAGCCCGCGCGGTAGGGGATGTTCACCCAGTAAAGCAGGGCGCACGGCGACGCGAGCAGCAGGCTGCGCGCCCAACGTGTCCCCCGCTCGACCATGCGTCCCCCTTGCAGCCCCCATGCGGCGGCGGTCGCTGCGGCGGCCGCCGTCGCCGCCCGCGAGGGCGGCTCCATGGCTTATCGGTCGCGCGGGCGAAAAATGTAACGGCCGTTGGAATCCACGGGATCAAGCCCGCGGTGCGCCGGGATGGCGCGCCCGCCATGCGGCCAACGCCGCGCGGTAACGCTCCATCGCCGCGTCGTAGCGGTCGAGCACGCAATTGACGCAGCCCTCGCCGCAGCAATCGCCTGGATCCGGTTCCGCGGGCGGCACCGGCGGCGGGTCATCGGGAAACGCGTTCATGGCGGCCATGGTACGGCGCCCCTCACACCATGGACACCCGCAGGCGACGCTCCGCCAACCCGCGCTCCACAACGATTGCGCCGGGCACCGCGCCCGCCGACCGCCAGGAGCGCCATGAAAACCCGCCACGTGTTGAGCACCCCCGACCTGCCGACGGCCAGGGCGGTCATGCAGGCCGCCCGAGCCGCCGGCGTACCCGAGCAGGACATCTCGCTGATCGCCCGCTCGGACATCGAACTGGAAGCAGCGCCGGAGCAGCACAAGGAAGCCGGCAGCGATTTCTACCCCGCCGCCGTACGTGGCGTGATCGGCGGCGGCGCCACCGGGCTGCTGGCCGGGCTGGTGGCGGTGGCGATCCCGCCCGTCGGCATCACCCTGGCAGGCGTGGCAGGACTGGCCATCGCCGGCGCGCTCACCGGCGGCTGGACCAGCGCGATGGTCGGCGCCTCGGTGCCCGATCCGGTGCGGCGCAAGTTCGAGGACGAGATCGAGGCCGGCCGCATCCTGGTCGTGCTCGATGCCGACAAGGAACTGCTCGCGCGCGCCGAGCCGGCGCTCGTTCGCGCCGGCGCCACGCCGCTGCCGTTCGACCAGCCCACCGTGCTGACCTGATTTCCCGGCCGGCGGCCCGCACAGATGAGCATGAGGCAACCCGCACACCAGCCTTGCACGCCTCTTTCATGGTCCACCGACACCGTGTTCAACCGTGCGCGAGGAACATCCCATGCGTTCCCGCCGACCGCCGCCGGAGGCCCCATGGATCTCGACCGCCTGATGACCCGCAATCCCAAGTTCTGCCTGGCCACTTCGCTGCTGGAGGAAGTGGCCCGGGCCATGCGCGACGAGGACGTCGGTGAGCTTCCGGTGGTCGACCTGGACCGGCACCCGATCGGCGTGATCACCGACCGCGACATCGTCGTGCGCACGCTCGCGGCCGGCCGCAATCCGCTGGAAGTGCGCGTGCAGGACTGCATGACCGCGCCACCGGTCACCATCCAGGAAGACGCCACCGTGGAGGAATGCGCCCGGCTGATGCAACGCCAGCAGGTGCGGCGCATCCCGGTGGTCGACGGCAAGGGTGCGCTGTGCGGCATCGTCGCGCTGGCCGACCTTGAGCGTTCGGACGCCCGTTCGCTGCAGAACGACGTCACCCGCAGCGTGTCCCGGCCGCACTGACCCATTACCCCGAAGGAGACTGCCATGAAGATCCGCCTGTTGTGCTGGAGCCTGCTGCTGGCTTCCTCGTTCGCACTGACCGCGTGCAACCGCCACGCCAACGACGAGACTGGCCAGACCGGTGCCGCGACCCCGGCGACTGCGCCAGCCACCACGCCGAGCACCACCCCGGCGACCACGCCGGCCACGACGCCGCCCAGCGGCTCGACCGCCATGACGCCGCCGGCCACCATGCCGCCGCCCTCCTCGACGGCGGCGATGCCGGCCCCGACCTCGACCCGGCCCAACTCCTCGGGCGGCGCGCACTGACGCGCCTGCGGCACCAACAGAAGGCACGGATGCGGGCCGGCCAGGGATGGCCACGGCAGGTGGAACGATCCGAGCCTGGCCCGTGCCGGGCTCGTTCGCGTGATTGGCATATGGCATACCTGCCGAAGGTCACGCCCTCCGCGGTGCCGCGGGGGCGCACAATCGCAGCCCCACCCCGTAGGAGCCTGACATGCGCACACTCGTCCTCGCCGCGACGATAGCCCTCGCTCTGCCCACCGCCTTCGCCCACGCCGCGCCTTCCGCCCGCAACGTCGGGCACCAGGCGCAGCCGCCCTATCTCACCGCGGCCATCGACGATCCGGCGCGTCAGGCCGACCGTACCGACGACGCCCGACGCAAGATCGCGCAGGTGATGGCCTTCGCCCAGGTCAAGCCAGGCGACAAGGTGCTCGAGCTGATTCCCGGCAGCGGCTACTTCACCCGCGTGTTCAGCGGGGTGGTCGGTCCCCATGGCCACGTCTACGCGCTGTGGCCCAACGAGTACGCCGCCGAGTCCGCGTCGGACGTGGCCAACCTGCGCAAGCTCGCCAAGCAGCCGCACTACGCCAACGTCAGCGTGCTCACTCAGCCGGCCGCGCAGCTCAGTGCGCCCGAATCGGTCGACGTGGTGTTCACCTCGCAGAACTACCACGACTACCCGGACAAGTTCATGGGCCACGTCGACCCGGTGGCGCTGGACAAGCAGGTCTTCAGGGCGCTCAAGCCCGGCGGCGTGTTCGTGGTGATCGACCACGTGGCGCCGTCCGGCTCGGGCATGAGCGACACCGACACGCTGCACCGCATCGACCCGGCCATCGTCAAGCAGCAGGTCGAATCGGCGGGCTTCGTGTTCGACGGCCAGAGCAGCGCGCTGCGCAATCCGGCCGATCCGCACACCATCAAGGTGTTCGACAAGTCGATCCGTGGCCACACCGATCAGTTCATGTACCGCTTCCGCAAGCCGGCCAAGTGACACGGCCCGGGAATCGGTGACGTTGGGCAAACCCGTCCATCCCGAGCGTAGGAAGGCGATGGACGGGATCCACGTCGGCAGCGCCGGCTGGTCGGTTCCCAAGGCGCATGCCAGCGCTTTCCCACCCGATGGCAGCTCGCTGGAGCGCTACGCGCAGGTGTTCGACTGCGTGGAGATCAACTCCAGCTTCTACCGGCCGCATCGCCCGGCGACCTGGCGCCGCTGGGCGGACAGCGTACCGGCGCATTTCCGTTTCGCCGCCAAGATGCCCAAGGCGATCAGCCACGAGTGCCGGCTGCGCGACTGCGACGAGGCGGTCGCCGCGTTCCTCGAACAGGTAGGTGAACTGCGCGGCAAGCTCGGCTGGCTGCTGCTGCAGCTGCCTCCCAGCCTGGCCTTCGACTCGTCGGTGGCGCTGCCCTTCTTCGAGCAACTGCGCCGTCGCTACACGGGCGCTCTGGCGTGCGAGCCGCGACATCCGTCCTGGTTCCGCGCGGGCGTCGATCGTGCGTTGCGCCAGCTGCACGTCGCGCGCGTGGCCGCCGACCCTGCGCGCGTGCCGCGTGCCGCGCTGCCCGGCGGCGATCGCAGCCGGGTCTACCTGAGGCTGCACGGCTCGCCGCGGATGTACTACGACGCGTATGCGCCGCAGGTGCTCGAACGGGTGGCCGAGAGGCTGCGGCGAGCACCGGAGGGGTGGTGCATCTTCGACAACACCACGCTGGGGCATGCGACGGGGAACGCGCTTTTGCTGAAGCGGATGTTGGAAGCCGAGGCGTAAGCGACCCCTTTCATCCTGCGGAAGCCTTCTCCGCGTGGAACGGGAAAGACCGGCGTCACGGCGCTAGTTGGCCTCGTTCACCTGCCCATGCCCGGGCCCCGCCCAGAATGCGGCCAGTCAGCCACGACGGACGACCCATGCCCGAAGGCCCTTCGATCGTCATCCTGCGCACGGAGGCGGCGCCCTTCACCGGCCGCACGATTCGCCGCGCGGAAGGGAACGCGAAGATCGACATGGATCGGCTCGCCGGCCAGCAGGTGGCCGCCTTCCGCAGCTTCGGCAAGCAGTTCCTGATCGAGCTGCCCGACGTCACCGTCCGCATCCATCTGCTGATGTTCGGCAGCTACCGCATCGACGAGCGCAAGGATGCCCCGCCACGCCTTCGCCTGGTCTTCGACGAGGGCGAGCTCAACTTCTACACCTGCTCGGTGCGCCTGCTGGAAGGCGACCTGGACGAGCTCTACGACTGGCGCACCGACGTGATGTCCGACGCCTGGGATCCGGCGCTCGCCCGCAAGCGCCTGCGCGCCATGCCCGACACGCTGGCCTGCGACGCGCTGCTGGACCAGACCGTGTTCGCGGGCGTGGGCAACATCATCAAGAACGAGGTGTTGTTCCGCATCCGCACGCATCCGCTTTCCACCATCGGTGCGCTGCCGGCGCGCAAGCTCGGCGAGCTGGTGCAACAGGCGCGCCAGTACAGCTTCGAGTTCCTCCAATGGAAGCGCGCCTTCGTGCTGCGCAAGCACTGGCTGGCGCACAACCGGAGCATCTGCCCGCGCGACCACGTGAAGTTCCACCGCGCCTACCTGGGCCGCACGAACCGGCGCAGCTTCTTCTGCGAGCTGTGCCAGCGGCGCTACGTGGAAGCCTGAGCCGTGGCCTCGTCGAACCCGCGCCGGGTCGTCTATGCCGCGCTGGCCGGCAACCTGGCGATCGCCGTGGCCAAGTTCGTCGCGGCCGACTTTTCCGGCAGCTCGGCGATGCTCAGCGAAGGCGTGCATTCGCTGGTGGACACGGCCAACGAGCTGCTGCTGCTCTACGGCATGCATCGCGCGTCCAAACCGCCGGATGCGATCCATCCGTTCGGCCATGGTCGCGAGCTGTATTTCTGGAGCTTCATCGTGGCCCTGCTGGTGTTCGCGCTGGGCGCGGGCGTGTCGCTGTTCGAAGGCGTGGGCCACCTGCACCGACCCGAGCCGATGAGCGACCCGCTGATCAACTACCTCGTGCTGGGCGTGTCGATGATGTTCGAAGGCGGCTCCTGGTATCTCGCGGTGCGCGAGTTCCGCTCGGTGAAGGGCGCGATGGGCTACTTCGAGGCCTTCCGCAAGAGCAAGGACCCGAGCACCTTCACCGTGCTGCTGGAGGATTCGGCCGCGCTGATCGGCCTGCTGATCGCGTTTGCCGGCGTGGCCTGTGCCCAGGCGCTGGACATGCCCCGGCTCGACGGCGCCGCCTCGATCGGCATCGCCGTGGTGCTGGCGGTGGCCGCGGGCCTGCTCGCGCGCGAGAGCAAGGGCCTGCTCATCGGCGAGCCGGCGCATCCGAAGTTGCGCGATTCGCTGCTGGAGATCGCCGCCGCCGATCCGGGCGTGGGCCACGTCAACGGCGTGCTCACCGTGCAGATGGGGCCGCATACGGTGGTGGCCGCGCTCAGCGCCGAATTCGAGGACGGTTTGACCACGCCGCAGATCGAGGAGTGCATCAACCGCATCGAACAGGCGATCAAGTCGCGGCACGCCGAGGTCACCTCGCTGTTCATCAAGCCGCAGACCACCGAGACCTGGCGCGCCCGGCGCCGCGCGATCGAGCGCGCCAACCTGGAGCCGGACTGAGGCCGCCATGGCGCAGTTCTCACTGTTCGGCCCGGGCCCGCGGGTGTTGTTCGACGACGCGAGCGGCAAGGTCGTCTACACCCCGGAGCTGGTGTCCGCCGCCACCGCGCAGGCTTGGTTCGAGCAACTGTTCGAATCCATCGCCTGGCGCGGCGGGCGCCGCCTGATGTACGAGCGCGAGGTGGACGTGCCGCGGCTGCGCGCGCACTTCGACCTCGACGATCCTGCCCTGCCCGCGCCGTTGCGCGAAGCGCTCGTGGCCGTGCGCGGCGCGGTGGACGCGCCCTTCACCAGCGTGGGCCTGAACCTCTACCGCGACGAGCGCGACAGCGTGGCGCCGCACAACGACAAGCTGGAAGACCTGGTGCAGGGCCAGTCGATCGCGCTGCTCTCGCTGGGCGCCACGCGCGAGATGGTGATCCGCGCCAAGCGCCCTCCCCGGCGCGTGCTGCACCTGGACCTGGAAGCGGGCAGCCTGCTGCTGATGGATTACTCGAGCCAGTTCCACTACGACCACGGCATCCCCAAGCAGCGCGCGCCGATGGGTCCACGGATCAGCCTGGCGTTCCGGGTGCGTCCGCTCGCCCCCTGATGCGGCAGGCCTGACGGCGGGTGACGTCCAGCACGGTTGCACCCGCACCGGATCGGCGCAGACTCCGGCTCGTGCCGCACTGGAGCATCCGCGATGCCTGGTCCCTGGACACCCGTCGTCTGCCTCGCCGCCTGCCTGCTGTCCGGCTGTGCCGCCGGCGCCATGCCCAAGCAGGCGCCGCCGTCGCCCACGCCCGCCCAGTGGCAGGCCATGCAGCTGCGGGCCGCCGACAAGGCCGACGGGATCATGCGCCAGGCCAACACCCACAAGGACATGCTCGGGCGCTACGAAACCATGGTCGCGGCGGCATCGGTCGGCGACGCCAACCCGGCCTTTCACGTGATCATCGGCCAGTACCTGAGCTGGTACGAGACCTTCATCGGCGACTACCCGAACGCGGCGGCCAACTTCTCGATCCAGGAGCTGCTGCAACCGGGCGACAATCCCTCGCCACTGGATGAGCCGGCGCGGCCGCGCCCGGCCATCGACGCGATCGCGGAACTGGCGCGCGGCCGCCAGGCGGTGTTCTTCAACGAGGCGCACCACCTGCCGCTCACCCGCACCCTCACTGTCCAGCTGCTGGCCAGGCTGCGCGCCGAAGGCTTCGATACTTTCGCCGCCGAAACCCTCTACGCCAGCGACGACAAGCTGGCCACGCGCGGCTACCCGGTGGAAGGCACCGGCTTCTACACCGAGGAACCGATCTGCGCGGAGATGGTGCGCACCGCGCTGAAGCTCGGCTATCGCGTGGTCGCCTACGAAGCGCAGCAGGAGGTCGGCGGCGACGCGCGCGAAAGCCGGCAGGCGCACAACCTCTACGAGCGCGTCTTCCAGCGCAATCCGGGGGCGCGGCTGGTGCTCGACGCCGGCTACGGGCACATCCAGGAGAGCGGCGTCTACCTGGGCGGGCGCTCGATGGCCGAGTACTTCCATGAACTCAGCGGCATCGACCCGCTCACGGTCGATCAGGTCGTGCTGGTCCCGCATCCGGACCCGGCGCACGACCATCCGTGGTACGCCGCCGTCATGCACGCGCTTTCGCCCACCCGACCGCTGGTGTTCATGCGCGACGACGGCACACCCTGGACCCTGCGCGCCGGTTACGACGTAAGCGTGTTCTTCCCGCCGCAGGTCGTGCAGCGCGGGAGGCCGACCTGGCTGGACCTGGGCGGTCTGCGCAAGCGCTACGTCGTGCACGGCGACGAGGTCTGCCACGGCACGTATCCGTGCCTGGTCGAGGCGCGCTATGCCGGTGAAGGCGGCGATGCGATCCCTGCCGACCGCCTCGCCCTCGACCCGCGACCGAGCTACGTGCGCGGCGATGCCGGTCTGCGGCCCACCGCTGGCCTGGAAGCCAGTGAACTGTATCTGCGGCCGGGCCGATACCGGCTGGTGGCCAGCGATGCACTCGGGCGCGCGCTGACGCGGCAGAACATCACCGTCGCCGCCGGTGCCGGGGGCCAGTGAACTCACCGGGGAGGCGGGGCTGGGGTGATGGTTCAAGGCTTGCGAGAATCCTGGCCATGCCCGCGTGCGACAGCTCCTGGAAGCAACGCGCGGCCAAGAAAAAGGGCGGCCCCTGGCCGCCCTCTCCGACCATCACAGATGGCTTACTTCTTCGCGAACAGGTGCTCGACGCCGCCGCGCTCTTCGCGCAGTTCCTTGTCGGTGGCATCCATGCGGGTGCGCGAGAAATCGTTGACTTCCAGGCCCTGCACGATCGCGTACTTGCCATCCTTGCAGGTCACGGGGTAACCATAGATCACGCCCGGGGCGATGCCGTAGGAACCGTCCGACGGGATGCCCATCGAGACCCAGTCGCCCTCTGCCGTGCCCAGCGCCCACGAACGCATGTGGTCGATCGCAGCCGAGGCGGCGGAGGCGGCCGACGAGGCGCCGCGGGCCTTGATGATGGCCGCGCCGCGCTGCTGCACGGTCGGGATGAAGTCGTTCTGGTACCAGGTCTGGTCGACCAGCGACAGCGCCGGCTTGCCGTCCACGGTGGCATGGTGCAGGTCCGGATACTGGGTGGAGCTGTGGTTGCCCCAGATGGTGACCTTCTTGATCTGCGTGGTGTGCTTGCCGGTCTTCTCCGCCAGTTGCGAGAGCGCGCGGTTGTGGTCCAGGCGCACCATCGCGGTGAAGCACTTCGGGTCCAGGTCCGGCGCATTCTGCTGGGCGATCAGCGCATTAGTATTGGCCGGGTTGCCGACCACCAGCACCTTCACGTCGCGCTTGGCGTGATCGTTCAGCGCCTTGCCCTGCGGGCCGAAGATGGCGCCGTTGGCCTCCAGCAGGTCCTTGCGCTCCATGCCCGGACCGCGCGGGCGGGCACCGACCAGCAGCGCGAAGTCGACGTCCTTGAAGGCGACGTTGACGTCGTCCGTGGCGACCACGCCGGCGAGCGTCGGGAACGCGCAGTCGTTGAGCTCCATCACCACGCCCTGCAGCGCGGGCAGTGCCGGGGTGATCTCCAGCAGATGCAGGATCACCGGCTGGTCCTTGCCCAGCATGTCGCCGGCGGCGATGCGGAACAGGAGCGCGTAGCCGATCTGGCCAGCGGCGCCGGTGACGGCAACTCGGACGGGGGCTTTCATCATTTGTCTCCGTGATTCGGGATTCGAAATTAGGGATTCGAAATTAGGGATTCGGACGGGCGATTCCCGCTGTTACTGAAGTTCGGCGAAGAATTCCTGGATGCGCTTCAGGCCCGGCTCCAGCTGGGCGGTCGGGCAGGTGTAGGAGATCCGCAGCGAACGCGGCTCGCCGAAGGCCGAGCCCGGCACGCAGGCCACGCCCTTGGCTTCGAGCAATGCCGCGCAGACGTCCACGTCGCTGTGGATCGGCGTGCCGTTGTGGTGCTTGCCGAAGGCGACGGAAATGTCCGGGAACGCGTAGAACGCCCCCTGCGGGCGCGGGCAGACCACGCCGGGAATCGCGCGCAGCGCGGCGATTACCACATCGCGCTTGGCCGCGAACTCGGCGCACTTGGCCTGCGGCACGTCCTGCGGGCCGCTGAAGGCGGCGACCGCCGCGGCGGTGATCACCTCGGGGATGCTCGTGATGTGGTTGGAGTTGAGCGTGGTGACCGCCTTGGCCACCGATTCGGGCCCCGCCAGCAGCCCCACGCGCCAACCCGGCATGCCGTAGGTCTTGGACACCGAATCGACGAACACCAGCCGCTCCCGCAGCTCCGGACGCGCGAACACGAAGTTGTGGTAGCCGATCCCGTCGAACACCATCGAGTTGTAGATGTCGTCGGTGACGATCCAGGTGTCCGGGTAGCGCGCCAGCACGTCGGCCAGCGCGGCGATCTCATCGCGCGTGTAGACCATGCCCGTCGGGTTGGACGGGTTGTTGAACAGGAACACCTTCGGCTTGCGCTTGAGCGCCTCTTCAAGCTGCGCCGGCGCGAGCTTGTAGTTCTGCGTGGATGGGCACGGCAGCACGTTGATCTTCGCGCCGACGATGTCGGCGATGTCGCGGTAGGTGGTCCAGTACGGCGCGGCGAAGCAGATCTCGTCGCCTTCGTCGAGCAGCGCCTCGGCCAGGTTGTACAGCACCTGCTTGGCGCCGATGCCGATGGAGAGGTTCATGCGGCCGTAGCCGGAGAAGCCCAGCGCCTCGATGTGCTTCAGGAAGGCATCCAGCAGCGGCTCGGCGCCGCGGTTGCTGCCGTACTGGCCCGAGTCCCGCTCAAGCGACCCGCGCGCGGCGGCGTAGACGTGCTCGCCGGGCAGGAAGTTGGGCACGCCGATGGAGAAGCTGATGATGTCCCTCCCCTGCGCCTTCAACTGCTTGGCCTTCTCGGCGATGACCATGATCGCGCTGGGTTTGGCGCGGCCGACACGCTGGGCGAGCTGGGGCATGGCTTCCTCGGGGTGTGGGGGTGAGGCAACCGGAGGATTTTAGCACGCGAGCGAAAAGCTCCCTCTCCCCCGGGCGCAGCCCGGGGGAGAGGGTTTGGGTGAGGGGGAGGCCTTGGTTCTTTGCTCTGTTGGCTGCAAGAGCCAAGGCGAACGGCCTCCCCCCTCAGCCCTCTCCCCCGGCAGAGCCGGGGGAGAGGGAGTAGATCAGGCAGGGCTGTCGCTCAGCCGCGCTGGTCGAGCTTCTCGTTCCATTCCTTGACGCGGTCGGCCTGGGCGGCCAGCAGCGCGTCGACGTCGCCCTCGACGGTGACTTTCTCGATGATGTCGCCCTGGCGGATCGCGTTGACCACCTTCTGGTCGTCGCCGCCGACCACCTCGCCGAACACGCTGTGCTTGCCGTCCAGCCACGGGGTCGGGCCGTGGGTGATGAAGAACTGGCTGCCGTTGGTGCGCGGGCCGGCATTGGCCATCGACAGCACGCCCGGCTTGTCGTGGCGCAGCGAGGGATGGAATTCATCCTCGAACTTGTAGCCCGGGCCGCCGGTGCCGGTGCCGAGCGGGCAACCGCCCTGGATCATGAAATCGTTGATCACGCGGTGGAACGACAGCCCGTCGTAGTAGCCCCTGCGTGCGAGATTGACGAAACTCGCGACCGTGACCGGCGCCTTTTCTTCGTGCAGGCGCAGGTGGATCGGGCCGCGGTTGGTGTCGAACGTGACGTTGATGGCCATGGGATTCCTTGGGGTGTCCGGGCGAAAAGGCCGGCAAGGATAACGCAGCCGCCGGCCCTCGCCCGTGAACCCCACGCTCGATACGACACGCTCAATGCGACATGGGCGCCCGGGTGTCCCGCGCCGCGGCGGGCGCCTTCGCCCCCTCCAGCAACTGGTGCAGCTTCAGATAGGCCGCGTTGGTCCAGCCGAAGCCGATCACGTTGGTGGTGTAGCCGGCGGTCACTTTGACGTCCGCGTTGCCCAGCACCATGTTGTATTTCTCGCGGATGGTGCCGTCGTGGGCGAAACCGGTCTCCACGGTGGCCATGAACTTGCGCGCCAGGTGTTGTGCGTCCTGGTGGAAGCCGTAGCTGTCCAGACCGGAGATCGCCAGCCAGTTGGTCGGCGCCCAGCCGAAGGGCTCGTCCCACTGCGCGCCGCTGCTCGCATCGTCCATCGACAGGCCGCCCTTGCGCTCGAACACCGTCAGCTTCCCGGCCAGCGCGGCCGCCTGCTCCTTCGAGGCCAGCCCCGCCCACAGCGGCCAGTAGGTGGTGACGTAGGGCCCGCTCGACGGCTTGCCGGCGACGAAGTCGTAGTCCACGTACATGCCGCGGCCTGGCTGCCACAGATACTTGTCCATCGCCGCCTTGCGACGCGCCGCGGCGTCGGCCCACTGCTGCGCCTCGGCCACCTTGCCCAGCTGCAGGGCAAGATCGTGCAGGTCGCGCTCGTAGCGGTAGAGCAGGCTGTTCAGGCCCACGCCGGCGTAGTGGTGCGTGGCGCCGCCGTAGGGGCCGAAATGGAAGTTGGTGTCGAAGCCCGACTCGCGCATGGCGCGGTCGCCCAGGTAGTAATCGGCGCTCAGCCGGTAGCCCTTGGCCCAGGCGCCTGCACAGACCTCGGATGCGGCGATGTCGCAACTGCCGGCCTTGAGCTTGGCCGCCTCGGCGGCGTCCGGATGCTCGGAGGCCTTGACCAGGTAGCCGGAGCCCTTCCCGGGATGGGCCAGCACCCACTCGATCACGCCACGGTAGTAGGCGCTGCCGTGCATCTCCGGCACCGGCCCCTGCCCCAGGTCGAAATAGCGCGAAAGCCCCGTGTCGCCCGCGAGGTGTTCGGGGCGCGTCCAGATCCGGTAGTTGGACACCACCAGCGGATAGGCATGGACCAGCCAGGCGTGGCGTTCGGCCTCGTCCTTGAAGGCGCCGGGCGCGGCCAGCACGTCGGAGACCATGCGGCTCAGGAACGGTGGCTGCGAACGGGTGAGGTAATAGGTGCGGTTGGCATTGAGCACGCCGCCGTAGTGCTCGACCTCGAACAGCGCGTTGTCGGTCATGTCGCGCGCCAGCGCGTCGCGCTGGTCGGCCAGCAGGCCGAGCTGGATGAAATAGCTGTCCCAGCCGTACATCTCGTTGAACTGGCCGCCGGGCACCACATAGGGCTTGGGCAGGTAGAGCAGCCCTTCGGCCGGAAGCGCCGCGGGCATCAGTTCGCCCAGGCGCGTGATGCGCCGGGGCAGCGTGCGCACCTCGACCTTGCAACGCTGCGCCACCTTGTCGATGCCTTCGGGCCTGGGGAGCCCGGCCGGCAGATAGAGCACCGGGCGCGCGTCCATCTTCGGATCGTGCAGCGCCGAACAGTCGTCCAGCGAACGCGTGAGCGTGTCCCAGGCCTTGTGGATGTAGGCCTGTGTCTTGGCCGGATCGGGTGTCGCGGCGCCGGCAACGGAGGAAAGGACGAGCGCCGTGGCGCCGAGCAGGAAAACGATCCGCGGGCGGGTCTTCATGGATGGGCTTCCTCTTGCGATGGGGCTAGGTGGCGGTCGAAGAACGCCACGATGGTGCGGTAGGCCTGCTGCGATTCGGCAGCTCGGGATCGGAGAAGAACGAGTGCCACATGCCTTCCCAGACGTGCAGCTCGGCCTCCACGCCGGCCTGTGCCAGCAGTGCCTGGCTGTGCACGACCGAGCTCATGGCCATGTCGCGCGTGCCGGTGATCAGCAGGGTTGGCGGGAACCGCCTGAGCAGGTCGGGGGATCGGCCCGGCTGCACCATCGGGTCGTCCGCCTTCGCGCCGCGGAAATACGGAAGCGTCGTCAGGTCGAACGCGTGCGCCGGCACGCCTTGTCCGTTGAGCAGCGGCCCGACGTAGGCGCTGTCGCCGCCGCTGGCGACCAGCGAGGCGCAGAAGGTGCCGATCGCGCCGGGCACCGGCAGCTTGTCCACAATGAAACGGGCCACGGCCTCGCCGGTCAGGGCGCCGCCGGCGGAGCAGCCGTAGATACCGATCTGTTTCGGTTGGTAGCGCTTGAGCAGTTCGCGGTAGACCGCCTCTACGTCTTCGCTGGCCGCGGGAAAGACGTGTTCCGGGGCTTGCCGGTAGTCCAGCGTGATCACCTCGATATGTCCCAGGCTGGCGATCGGGATCGCCTCGACCAGCCCACCGCTGCCCGCGCCCCACAGGAATGCGCCGCCGTGCAGGTTGATCAGCACGCGATGGCGGTTGGCCGCGCTAACGCCTTGCGCAGGCAGCACCACGTCGGCGCCGACGCCGGCGATGGTCTCGTGGCGAACGGTGACCGGATAGAGCTTGCGCATGCGAGCGACGCGATCGCTGTTGAGGCGATCGTAGAAGCGCCGGCTCTGTTCGATCGGCGCATCGATGGGCGGCGCCTTGGCCCCGGCTGCGAGCATCTTGGGGAAGAAGGCCCGCGCCTGCGGCGAGGCCAAGGATGAGTACGGGATCACGACCGAGGAGGCCGTCACCGTGCCGTCGGGTTTTACGCCGGCCTGGCCATGGGCGCCCGATGCCAGGACGGACAGGCAGGCCAGCAGCAAGGGAAACAGCAGGATGCCTCTTTTCATGGCGAGCCTTCCACGGGCCGGCGCGTAAGCACGGCCTTGCCCTCGCGGTCGCGGCCCACGCGGATGTCGTAGTAGGCACCGCGCAAGGCGACGTGCGTCAGCGTGAATGACTGCCACGCGGGCGGCAGCACCGGCGGGTAGGCCTGCACCAGCCCGTCCGGCTGCAGGCGCAGGCCGGTGAAGCCGTAAGCCAGGGTCTGCAGCAGGCCGCCGGCGGCGGTAACGAAATAGCCCGTGTTGTTGTTCGGCGTCTCGGTGCGCACGTTGAACGGCGGCTGCAGCACGCCGGCATTGCGGTTGCGCTGGAACCACGCGTTCGCCGCGGCCGCGTCGCCCATCGTCGCGGCGTAGATCGCCATCGGCGCCAGGCCCATGCTGTTGGGGTCGCGGTGCGACTGCGTGATAGGCGCCATCGCGTAGTCGTAGTCGCGCCGGCGCACGCCGGCGTCCATCGGCAGGTCGAGCGAGGGATAGGCCAGCATCGGCAGCGAACTGCCGCCCCAGGAATCGACGTCGTGCGGCACCGAGGGGTCGAAGTCCAGGTGATGACCGCTCTTCGCATCGAACGGGACGTAGAGCCCGTCCGCGACTTGTGCCCACTTCGGATCGGCCGGCTCGCCGAGCACGGCCGCCGCCTGCGCCGCCAGTCGCAAGGCCTTGCGCGCGGACACGTTGGTGAAGGTGTCGTTGGGCACGTCGTTGTAGTCCTCGTCCACCGAGGTGACGTGCAGGATCTCGTAGCGCTTGTGCACGGGCACCCAGGCGGCGCGGCTGGCCCAGAAATCGGCCGCTGCGCGGATCACCGGCCAGCCGTGCTCGCGCAACCAGGCCTTGTCGCCGCTGGCCAGCCAGTACTGCCATTGCGCGATGGCGACGTCGGCGTCGACGTGGATCTCGCGCTCGCCCAGCACGTAGGCCATGTGCGGCGTCTGCTCGGTGCCCCGCTCGGGGTCTGACTCCCACGGATACATCGCCCCGCGCAGGCCGTGCGCCCTTGCGCGCGCCTCGGCGGCCGGCAGCGTGCGGCTGCGGAAGTCCACCAGCGAGCGCGCCCGCTGCGGATGCAACAGCAGCAAGGCCGGAAACACCCAGGTGTCGTTGTCCCAGAACACGTGCCCCGCGTAACCCGGCGTCAGGCCGCAGGCGCCGCTCGGCCACGCCGTGCCGGGCGTGGTGTTGGACAGCAGGTAGTACAGGTCCGAATGGACGATGCGCTGCATCTGCGGATCGCCCTCGATGCGGATGTCCGAACGCCACAGCGCGTGCCACGCGGCCTCGTGAGCGCCGCGCAGGCGATCGAAGCCGTCCTTGCGCGCAGCCGTCGCGAGCGCCAGGTCGGCCCTGGCATCGCCGCCCCAGCCTTCGCGCGACAGCGCGACGAACTTGCCGAAGGTGTAGGTGCGGCCCTTGCGCAGCTTCACCTTCAGTTCCAGCGAAAGCCGCCACGGGCTGCGATAGACGCGTGCGTCGGTGGGCGTGAGGCCCGCCGGCAGCGCGACCGCGACCGCCTCGCCCATCGCCAGGCCCTGTTCGGCACGCCCGTCCAGCCACAGCGTGAGCGCGTGCGCGTCGCCATCGGCAGCGAGCACGTGGACGTCGCCGTGGTACCACAGCGGCGCGCGGTCCGGCGTGGCCGGGGGAATCGCCTGCAGCTTGAGGTTGTTCGCTGCCACCGCCTCCTGCATCTGCTCGCCGGTGAGCCTGGCGAGTTCGAAGCGCGGCTGGTGCGGCGCCCACAGGTCCAGCGGAAAGGACAGCTCCACCTCGCCGTCGAACTCCGGCGTGATCGACAGCTGCACGGCGGCCAGGTGCGGCGCGGCCTGGCTCACCAGCGAAACGACCTCGATGCGCGTGGCGCGGCCATGGTCGTCGTAGCGGTAGCGCGTGGTGAGCGTGCCGTCGTGCAGGTCGAGGGTCTGCCTGTAGTCCTGGAACACGGCCGGATCGAGCGCGACCTGATTGAGCCAGAAATGCCCAGCCGCCGAGTTGCCTGTGCTGTAGTCGATGCCGCTCCAGCCTGGCACGGCGGCCGGCCGTGAGATGTCGCCCTTGGCGTAATCCATGAAGGCGACCATGTAGGCCAGGTTGCCTTCGGTACCCCGCGGTGCGCTCAGCGTCCCGACGTAGCCGTTGCCCAGCTGGGTGGGGAAATAGTCCGGGAAGTCGCGGGCGGTGGCGGTTAGGAGGAAGCTCGGATCGGTGGCAGGCGCGGATGACGTGGCCGCCGCCGCAGGCATCGCCGCGGCGGCGGCCAGCACCAGGCCGGCCGCCAGATGAGCCAGCCGGCGCCAAGCGGGTTTCATGGCGCCGCCGTGCGCTGCAGGCGGGCCTTGCCGTCGGCAGCGCGCTCGACCCGGATGTCGTAGCGTTGCCCGCGGAAATGCACGCCCTTGAGCGTCAGCCCTTTCCAGCCCGGCGGCAACACTGGAGCGTACTTCTCGCTCAGGCCCTGGTCGTCGATGCGCAGCCCGGTGAGGCCGTACAGCATGCTCTGCAGGAAGCCGGCGGAGGTGGCCAGGATGTAGCCGGCGTTGTTGGCCGCCGTTTCCGTGCGCACGTTGAACGGGGGTTTGAGGAACCCGACCAGATTGCGATTGATCCAGTCGCCAGCCGCCCCGGCGTCGCCGAGCTCCGCGGCGCCGACGGCCAGCATCACCATCATCATCTCGTTCGGATCGTCGCCGTGGCTCTTCAGCGCCTGCAGCTGGAAGTCGAAGTCGTTGCGGCGCACCTGCGGCGTCATCGCCAGGTCCAGGTTGGGATACATCAGCCAGGCCAGCGAGGACCCCATCCAGGTGATCTTGTCGTGCGGCACCGACTTGTCGAAGTCCAGGTGCCGCTGCTCGGCCTCGTCGAAGGGGATGTACATCCTGGACGCGATCTCGCTCCAGCGCGGATCGGCCTGGGCGCCGACCAGGCGCGCGGCCTTCACCGCGATCTCGAGCGCCTTGCGCGCGGCGGCATTGGTGAAGGAGTCGTTCGGCACGTCGTTGTAGGCCTCGTCGGGCGAGGTGACGTGGTGGATCTCGTAGCGGTCGTGCGCCTGGTCGTAGGTGACGCGGCTGGTCCAGAAGGTGGCGATGCCCTGCAGCACCGGCCAGGCCTGCGTCTTCAGCCATTGCGTGTCGCCGGTGGCCAGGTAGTACTGCCATTGCGCGATGGCGATGTCGGCATTGACGTGGACCTCGCGGTAGACCTCCCAGGCGAAGTGCGGCGTGACATCGACGCCGGTCTGCGGATCGGCCTCCCACGGGTACATGGTGCCGGCCACGCCGTACTGGCGCGCGCGGGCGCGGGCCGGTTCGGTGGTACGCGCACGGAACGCCACGATCGGCCTGGCGCGCTCCGGGTGCAACAGCAGCAGCGCGGGGAACACCCAGGAATCGCTGTCCCAGAAGGCGTGCCCGGCGTAGTTGGGGGTGAGCGCGCAGGCGCCCATCGGCCAGGCGGTGCCGACCGTGGAGTTGGACAGCAGGTAGTAGAGATCCGAATGCACGGCCTTCTGCACGGCCGGGTCGCCATCGACCACGATGTCTGACTGCCAGAGCGTGTGCCAGGCGGCCTGGTGCTCGGCCAGCAGGCGGGCGAAGCCGCGCTTGCGCGCGGCGGTCGCCAGCGCGAGCGCGTTCTCGTCGTTCCCCCAGCCGTCGCGCGTGAGCGCCATGTACTTGGTGAAATCGTAGCGCCTCCCTTTCTTCAGGGTGGCGGTGATCTCCAGCGAAAGCTTCGTGGGCGTCCGCTCGAGCTTCACTTCGTCCGGCTCGAGGCCTTCGGGCAGCGCGAGAGCCGCCGCCTCGGCCATGCCCAGGCCCTGTTGTGCCCTGCCCTTGAGCTGCAACGTGAGGGCCTTGGTGTCACCGGCGGTCGAGAGCACCTGCGTATAGCCCGGATACCAGACCGGCGCGCGGTCGGGCGTGGGGACCGGCTTGTTGTCCAGGTTCTGGCCGCTGGCGATCACCGCAGCGATCATCTGCTCGCCTTCCATGCTGCCGATCGGGAAGCGCGGCGCATGTTCGGACCACAGCCTGAGCGGAAAGCTCAGCTGCACCTTGCCGTCGAACTGCGGCGTGATGCTGATGCGTGTCGCGGCAAGGTGCGCGGAAGCCTGGCTGACGAAGCTGACCACCTGGATGTCGCTGGCCTTGTTCGCGTAGGCGAAACGGTAGCGCGTGCTCAGCGTGGCGTCGTGCATGTCCAGCGTCTGCGCGTAGCCCTGGAAGATGCCCGCGTCCAGCCGCGTGCGGTTGAGCCAGCCGCCGCCGGGGTTGTAGTCGATCTCGCTCCAGCCGGGAATGGCCGCCGGACGCGAGATGTCGCCCGGCTTGTAGTCCATGAAGGCGACCATGTACGCGGCATTGGGCTCGGTGCCGCGCGGCGAGGTCATGGTGGAGAAGTAGCCGTTGGCAAGGTAGCTCGGGAAGTAGCTGCCGAAATCCTTCGCCGTGGCGGTGAACTGGAAGCTCGGATCGGCGGCCAGGACCGGGGCCGCGCCCGACGCCAGCAGGAACGCGACCTGGAACAGGAGGACAAGCAGACGGCCGGGCTTCATCGCGCCTCCGACGTGAAGTCAAAAAAAAAAGCGCCTGTGCCCGCCTCGCGGCGGGACACAGGCGATCCGGGTCGAACTCAGAACATGTACTTGACTTGCAGGTTGACCTCACGCCCCTCCAGCGGACGGGCGAGGATCACGCCGGTGGTGCCGGCGGCCGAACCGAAGATGCGCGAATTACTCTCGGTCAGGCCCAGCTCGTTGGTCATGTTGGTGCCCTGCAGGCGGATCTGCCAGTTCTGCTGGACGTTGGCGACCACGCCGAAGTCCCAGGTGTGGTAGCTGCCCAGCTGCTGCAGGCCGGAGATGTCCTGCGTGTGCGGGCCCACGTGGGTGTAGGTGACGAAGGCGAGCACGTCGCCCCAGCTGAACGGGATCTTGTAGCTGGGCGTGAACATGTAGCGCAGCTTCGGCTGGCGCTGCAGCTGCACACCGTCGATCAGCGCGCAACCGTTGCCGGCGACCGGGTTGGTGTAGGGCAGGCACGAGCTGTTGTGCGAGTAGTGGCCGTCCAGGTAGTTGCCGACCAGTTGGAACTTGAGGTTCTCGATCGGGCTCCAGGCCGTGTTGATGTTGACGCCCTTGGAATCGGAACCGTAGGTCCGCTGCGGGCCGTTGGGCACGCCCGCCGCGTCGGTCGGCTGGTAGAGCAGGCCGATGAACTGGCGGTGGTAGGCGCTGATGTCCAGGAACCACTGCTGGCTCTGGTATTTGAAGCCGCCCTCGAAGTTCTGGATCTTCTGCATCGGCGCCGTGTTGCCCGTGGTGTTGCCGCGGATGCCGTTGTCGAAGTCGTCGAAATGAGCGCCCTTGTTGGCACGGATGTACACGCTCATGTTGTCGGCGAGCTCGTAGTTCACGCCGAAGGTCCACGAGGGATGGGTCTTGTCGTAGCGGGTATGCGCGAAGGTGCCGTTGCACACCGGAACGCTGTTGTCGTACTTGGTGTTGGGATTGCCGTCCAGGTTCTGGTTGGTCAGGTTGCAGACGTCGTTGTAGGCGTTCTGGTTCTCGACGCGCCCGGACAGGTCGATCAGCCACTTGCCCGCGCGCCACACGTCGGACAGGTAGAACGCACGGTTGTTGGCGACACCGTGCTGGGCGATGTTGTAGCCGCCGTAGTCGAGGAAGCCCTGGTTGTCGGTCAGGTAGTTGAGGCCGCTGGGGTCGACGTAGGTGACGGTGATCGGCCGCGCGTTGGGCGTGTTGGTCATGAGCATCTGGTTGCCCAGCGCCCACTTGTCGTCCATCGTGTAGTGCGCCAGGTAGACGCCGGCGGTGAGGGTGTTGCCCTCGAAGATTTCCTTGCTCAGGCGGAAATCGTTGTTGATGTTCTTCAGGTGCTTGTGGATGAACCACCAGCCCTGGTGGATCACGCTCTGGTTGGGGTCGACCGCGCCGCCGCCGACGTAGGTGGCGGTGGCCGAGCCCGGCGTCAGGTTGAACGCGCCGATCTGGCTCTGGTTGGTGTAGAGCATGTCGTTGAGACTGCCCGGATTGGTGCCGGAGAACAGCGCATTGGTGTTTACGTCGCCGCCGTCGAGCAGGAACTTGTCCGACAGGTTCCAGCCATTGCCCAGGTCATAATCGAAGTTGCCACCGAAGAAGGCGACCTTGGCGCCGCGGCCGTTGCCGAGGTTGGCATCGTGCCCGCCGCCGGGATAGCCGCGCAGGAACACGTGCTGGATCGCCTTGCCATAGTAGGTGTCGGTGAGCGGATCGAAGCCCGGGTAGGCGCTGAACTGGTCGGTACCGCTCTGGATCAGCGGGATCGGCGTGATGAACTGGTTGCGGTCGTTGAGGTAGCGCGCGTACAGCGTCAGCGTGCCGTTGTCGCTGTCGTGGGTCAGCGTGCCGGTGAGCTGGCCGCCCTTGTCCGCCGCGAACTGCGGATCACGCACTCCCCTGGATGTGCGATAGAAGCCGCCGACGCTGCCGTACCAGTCCTTGGCCACCGGGAAGCCGACGAAGGTGTCGAAGCGCTTGAGGTCTTCGCTGCCGTAGGTCACGCCGACGCTGCCGGAGGGCACCTCGGTGCCCTGCTTGAGGATGAAGTTTTCGCTGGCGCCGATCTGGCCGTCGGCGAACACCACCGAAGGGCCGCCCTGGATGATCTCGACGCGGTCGACGGTGTCGTCCAGGCGGAAGATCGAGGTCTGCTCGAAGAACGACAGCGTGGGCATGCCGTACAGCGGCGAGCCCATCATCTGCACCGTGTTGAACGGCGCGTCGCCGCCGCCGGGGAAGCCGGCGATCTCGATGTTGGCGCCGGTCTGGCCGCCGGTGGATTCGGGCCACAGGCCCGGCGCGATCTTCAGGAGATCGGCCGTGCTCTTTGGATTGGCCATGCGGATCTGCTCGGCCGTAGCCGTCGTCACCGTGTAGCTGGTGTCGATCTTCTTCAGGCCGCCGGTGGCGGTGTTGCCCGTGACCACCACCTGCTCGAGGCTCTTGGCGTTGGCGGCGCTGGGCTGCTGCGCCTTCGCCCTGGATTTGGCAGGCGGCGCGGTGGTCTGCGCCTGGTCGTTTTGCGCCAGCGCAAGGCCAGGCATCAGGCAGGCGGCTATCGCCGCGGATAAGGCCAGTCGCACGTGCTTGTTCATCAGCTTCGCTCCCCAGTGAGGTCGATGTCCGTTCGACGGCGTCAGCTGCCGACAGCAGCTTCGCCGCTTCGCCGTTTTGTTTTGCCCCTACTTTCCCCAGCTCCTGCGACGGTCCGTCGCAGGCGTGGCAATACTTGCCTTGGTGTGACAGCGCTGTCAATTTGCCGTGCAACATGGCCCGGATGACCGTGAAAAGCGCCTCGGTTCAGGCCGCCCGAGCGGTGGATTCGCGCAATTCCAGTGAAAACGGCGCCCGCACCATGGCGCCAGGCCCGCGGCCCCGCAGGCTTTCCATCAGCTGCAGGGCGGCGATGCGCCCCATCTCGCGGCTGGGCTGGTGGATGGTGGTCAGCGCGGGCCAGATTTGGCGCGCGATGGGCGTGTCGTCGAAACCACAGACCGACACGTCGGCGGGCACCGAAAGGCCATGCTCGCCGGCCGCCCAGATCACGCCGGCAGCCATGTCGTCGTTGGCGGCGAACACCGCGGTCGGCCCGCGCCCACGCGGCAGCGAGAACAGCCGCCGCGCTGCCGCCACGCCCGAACCGAAGGAGAAATCGCCCGCCACTTCCAGTGCGGGATCGCACTGCAACCCGGCCTCGGCCAGGGCCTGCCGGTAGCCGGCCAGACGCCACTGGCTGGCGCCATGGTCGGGGTGGCCGATCACGTGGGCGATGCGCCGGTGCCCCAGCGACAGCAGCGTCGCCATCATGCGGCGCACCGCCTCCGGCTCGTCGATGAAGGCACCGATGGTGCCCTTGTGCTCGATCGGCGAAATGCTGGCATACAGCACCCGCCGTTCACGCAGACGCTGCAGCAGGCCGGGATGGTCGGTGATCGGCGGGGTCAGCACCAGGCCATCGGGACGATGGTGGGAGATCAGGCGATCGACGCGTTCGACGAAATCCTCCGCACTGACGTGCAGGGGCCGCAGCATCATGCTGTAGTGGTACAGATCGCAGGCTTCCAGCACGCCCGCCTGGATCTCGGTCAGGTAATTGGACGAGGGGTTATCGTAGAGCGCGGCGATCAGGAACGAACGGTTGCTCGCAAGGCTGCGCGCCGACTGGTGCGGGCGGTAGTCCATCGCCGCCATCGCGGCAAGCACCTTCTCGCGCGTGGGCGCACGCACGTTGGCTTCGTCATTGAGCACGCGCGAGACGGTCTTGGGCGACACCCCCGCGGCGCGTGCCACATCTTCCAGGCGTACCCGCATGCGGATCGGTCCCTGCATCGGCGAATGGCGGTGCTCCCGACTATGCGTGCATTGGCGCACCGGGCACAAGACCGTTGCCGAAGCGATGCGATGCGCGGGTCAGTTCGCTCCCAGGCCGAGCATGGCCGGCGTGAGCGACCGCGCGCCGCGCGGCTGCCCCTTAGGCGTGGATGACTGGGTGGGCCAGGGCGCACCTTCATACAGATGCGCCCACAGCCGATCCAGCGCGGCGTACCCATAGGGCAGCAGCGGCAGGTGTCGCTCGCCGAAGCCCGGCAGCGGCAGGAAGGCGTCGAAGTGCTGCGCGTGCGGCACCTTCCAGTAAAGCGGCCGGCGGCCCTCTGCGCGCAGCCAGGCGACGTAGGGCTCGGAGGTGAAGGCCGTCGGCAGCAGGCCGTCGTCCGCGCCGTGGACCACCCACAGCGGCAGGTCGGTACGCGGCAACCGTGCGGCCGTGGCATCGATGCCGGCACGCAACGCGCGCGAATCGGCGCCGTCGCCGTCCCATAGCGCGCGCAGGCATCGCTCGCCGGCGAGAGTGGGATCGGTCGAAGCATCGGTACCGCCCAACAGACCGATGCCGTTGCCCGGCGGGATTCCCGCGCTGTCCGACCACCAGGCCGCGCGCGTGGCGGTATCGGCGACGCCCGGCTGGCCGTCCGCCTTCATCCCGGCATAGCGGAAGCCGCAGGGCATGTGAGCCGCATCGCGACGCAGGTAGGCCGAGGCGTAGCCCGCGGTGATCGCGCGCCAAAGGTCGAAGGCGGTGGTGGTGGCGGCGACCTGCATCGCGTTGTCGGTCCAGCCTGCGGCGCGCAGGTGCTCGTAGGCTTGCGCCGCCTGGGCGGCGGGTGTGGCGGCCGTGAGCAGACCCTGCGCATGCAGGCTGGCGCAGCGCTGCGGCCAGCCGCGCGTCATCGGTGCGCGGGCGAACGGCGTGGCGTCGAAGCTCGCATCGGTCAGCGCGCAGGGCAGCCAGATCGCCGCCTCGGTAGCGTAGTCGTAGAACGGGCGGCCCTGCCCGGCCAGTTGCACGTTAGGCTCCAGCGCGACGACACCCGCGAGCAGGTGTGCGTCATCCAGCCCCGCCGCTTGCAGCACCGCGCCGCCGCCGTTGGACAGCCCGGTCGCGATGATGTGCGTGTTCTGCGGCGTGAACGGCGCCTGCTCGGGATAGGCGCGGTCGAGCATGGCCAGGCCGAAGCGCGCTGCCTGCAATACATGGCGCCCCCAGTCAGCCTCCGGGTTGTCGCCCGAATGCAGGTGCTTGACCGCGACGCCCGCGCCGGCCGAGAGCGGCGGGGGAGTGAACTCAAGCTCCGCCTCGCCGCGCCTGGCGCGCCGGCCGTCCAGCGCGACGCCGCTGTCGTCGGCGTAGTCGAAGAAACCGCTGCCGGCGCCTTTGTCCGTATAGGCCACCGCGCAGCCGCGCGGCAGGCCCCAGGCGCCGGCCAGCGCGATCGCGCCGTAGATGCCGCGCGAACCGGACGAGGCGGTGACCACCAGGCAGCGCTTCGCCTGGTCGAAGCCGTCCGGCACCTGCAGCAGCACGCGGTGCGGCTGCCTTGCGCCGGGAACCCACGCGAAGGCCTGGTACTCGCGCCCCGGAACCGCCGGCACGGCGCCGTAGGCCTGGCCGTAGCCGCCCAGCGGGCCGAGGTCGGCGATGCCTTTCCAGCTCGCCTGGATCGCGCGTCGGCGCAACTCGGGGGCGGTCGGATGGGCCGGATCGGCGAACGGCACCGGCGTGCCCGCCAGGCCGGCCAGGCCCAGGCCAGCGCTGAGCAGGTCGTCATGGTCGCGGTGCACGGTGACGCGCGGCTCGCCGCGCACGAAGTCGGGACGGGACATGGCAGGCTCCACGGCCGTGCGGGCGCAACCGGTGGCCAGCACCGGCAGCAGCAGGAAGACCAGGCGTTTCGCGGACGCGTTCATCCCCGCACCTTAGCAAGCGCGTTTCGGTCCGCCATCGTACGAAGGTCCAGCCCGCTCCCCGGCGGCCTGCGCGTGATCTCGACGCGAACGCCCCGGCCCGCTACCGTCGCGCCATGCCTGCCCTGCTGATCGCCGACGACCATCCGCTGTTTCGCGCGGCCCTACGCCAGGCCGCGACCTCGGCCGTCGAGGGCTGCGAGGTGCAGGAAGCGGCCGACCTTGGCGGTGTGCTGGCCGCACTGGCGGCCACGCAGGACACCGACCTGGTGCTGCTGGACCTGCACATGCCCGGCAGCCAGGGCCTGTCCGGCCTGGCGGCGCTGCGCGCGCAACACCCGGGCGTGGCGGTGCTGGTGGTGTCCGCGCACGACGAACCGCGCACCGTGCGGCGCGTGCTGGACCACGGCGCCGCCGGCTTCATTCCCAAGAGCGCCAGCCCTGCGCAGATCGGCCAGGCGATCCGTACCGTGCTCGATTGCGGCAGTTGGCTGCCGCGCGACCTCGCCGACGCGGTCGCCGCCCTGGCGCCGGACCCGCAGGACACCGACCTCGCCGCGCGCCTGGCGCGCCTGACCGAGCAGCAATACCGAGTGCTGGCGCTGATCGGCGAGGGCCTGCTCAACAAGCAGATTGCCGACCGGCTGGCGATCCAGGAGCGCACGGTGAAGGCGCACGTGACGGCGATCTTCGAGAAGCTCGGCGTGCGCAACCGCACGCAGGCGGGGTTGTTGTTGCGGTCGCTTGATCTGGGTAAGCCGGCACGGGTGCTATCGGCGCTGGGCTGAGGCAAGGCTTCAGTTCCGCGAGACCAGCACCCGCCCACTACGGAACTCCCTCGCCTGCCCGCTCACCGGATCGACGAACGCCAGCCCGCTCGCCAACAATTGCAGCGGCCGGCTTGGATCGTCTTCGCGGCGCTCCTGCAATTGCGGATAGAAGCGATCGTTGCAGATCGGCGCCCCGAGCGAAGCCATGTGCACGCGCAACTGGTGCTTGCGGCCGGTAAGCGGTTCGAGCGCGTATCGCCATAGCCGCGAGCCGCGCTCGACCACCTCGATGCGCGTCCGGCTGTTCGGTTCACCCGCCACCTCGCGCATGCGGAAGAACGGGTCGCCGACCTCCAGGCGCGAGCGGTGCACACAGGGAAACTCGAGCTGTGGCAGTGGCGGCGCCAGCGCCTCGTAGCGCTTGACGATGCGCCGCTCGCGGAACAGCGAAAGATAGGCATCACGCGTGGCCGGCTGCGCCGAGAACAGCACCAGGCCGGCAGTGTCGCGATCCAGCCGATGCAACGGCACCAGCGCCGGGTTGCCCAGCCGCTGCACCAGCCGCGCGAGCAGGGTCTGCCGCACGTAGCCGCCGGCCGGGATCACCGGCAGGAAGTGCGGCTTGTCGACCACCACCAGGTGCTCGTCCGCATGCAACACGAGCTCCTCGCCGGGAACCGCCGGCTCGTTCGCCACCTCGCGGAAGTACCGCACCGGCATGCCGACGCGGCAGGGCGTGCCTTCATCGATCGGCTGACCGTGGGCGTCGAGTACGCGTCCGCGGCGCATGCGGTCCTGCCAACACGCGCGTTCGATCCGCGGGAAGTGCGAGCACAGGGCATCGAGCACGGTGGCGAAGTCGCCAGGAGGCAAATGCAGGGTGCTGGGCGTATCGGCGCGGATCATGCGCCCAGCTTAGCCGCTGCCCGGCAAGCCCTCGGAACGCGCAGCGTACAATGGCCGATTCCTTTGCGGCAGACCCACCCATGGCCCTCAACGCCACCATCCACAAAGCCGAGCTGTCGATCAGCGACATGGACCGGCACTACTACGCGACCCACGCGCTGACCCTCGCCCGGCACCCGTCCGAAACCGAGGAGCGACTGATGGTGCGGCTGCTGGCGTTC
The DNA here is from genome assembly GCF_035943815.1 of Frateuria sp. Taxonomy (GTDB): domain Bacteria; phylum Pseudomonadota; class Gammaproteobacteria; order Xanthomonadales; family Rhodanobacteraceae; genus Frateuria_A. The sequence continues at coordinate 113,680 of NZ_DASZBU010000012.1, read as the reverse complement.
GCGCTCTATGCCGACGAGCGGCTGGAATTCGGCAGGGGCCTCAGCGACGAGGACGAGCCGGCGCTGTGGCGGCGCGCCTACACCGACGAGGTGGAGCAGTGGATCGAGCTCGGCCAGCCGGACGAAGCGCGCCTCCGCAAGGCCTGCGGGCGCGCGCGCCAGGTGGTGGTGATCAACTACGCCGGGCACGCCGCAGATGTCTGGTGGGACAAGGTTGGCGCCGCGCTCGCGCGCAACGACAACCTCACCGTGCTCGACCTGGACGAGGCGACCGTGCGCCAGCTGGCCGCGCTGTGCGACCGCGGCATGCGCCTGCAATGCCTGGTGCAGGACGGCGAGCTGCAGCTGATCAGTGGCGAGACCACGCTCGCGGTGCGCCCGCGCACGCGTATGGGCGAGTACGTCGCGGCCTAGAGCCGCCTCACTAGAGCAGCCTCAGGCTCGCGCGGCGGCCACCCGTTGCAGCAACTGGCGCAGCGCCAGCGGCTTGAGCGGCTTGTAGAGCACGCCGATGCCGACGTCTTGGAGGCGCTGGCGCAGTTCGCCGTCGCGGTCGGCAGTGAGCATTACGGTGGGCACGTCGGGATGGCGGGCACTTAGCGCCTGCCAAACCTCCCAGCCGGTGCGGCCGCCGTCGAGGTGGTAGTCCAGGATGTGCAGGTCCGGCTGCCACGGCGCGGCCATGGCCTGGTCCGCATCGCGCGCGGCGTGCACGTCCCAGCCCCAGGTCGCCAGCAGGCTGCCGAGCGCGGCGAGCGCGGCCGGCTCGTTGTCCAGCACCAGTGCACGGCCGGCCGGCAGCGGCCGGGGTTCCGCGGCGGCGGCCCGCGCCGGTCCCGGGCTGCGCGCCAGCGGCACGCCCAGGTCGAACACGCTGCCGCGGCCGGGCCAGGAGCGCAACCCCAGTGGGTGGCCCAGCAACCCGGCCATGCGCTGGGCGATCGACAGGCCCAGCCCCAGTCCCTGCCCGCCCGCGGCGCTGCCGCGGCGGAACTCCTGGAAGATCATCGCGCGCTCCTCCGGCGCGATGCCCGGGCCGGTGTCCCACACCTCCACGCGCAATCGCGAACCGCTGCGGCGCACGCCCAGCAGCACGCGGCCGCGCTCGGCGTAGCGCAAGGCGTTGGAGAGGAAGTTCTGCAGCACGCGGCGCAGCAGTTGCGGGTCCGAATGCACCCAGGCGCGCGTGCCGACCACGTCCAGCTGCACGCCGCGGTCGCGCGCGATGGCGCGAAATTCGGCAGCGAGCGGGTCGAGCACTTCGGCCAGCGCGAACGTGCGTGGCTGTGGGCGCAGGCGGCCACCTTCCAGCCGCGCGATGTCAAGCAATCCGGCGAGCAGGCCTTCGGTGGCAGCCAGCGCGCCGTTGAGATTGGCGGCGGTGGCCACGTCGGCGCCTTGCTCGGTCAGCGTGTGCGCGAACAGCTGCGCCGCGTGCAGCGGCTGCATCAGGTCGTGCGTCACGGCGGCGAGGAAGCGGCTCTTCGCCTCGTTGGCGCGCTGCGCCTCGGCGCTGGCGGCGGCGAGTGCGCGGGTGCGTTCCTCCACGCGCAGCTCCAGCGTCTCGTTGACCTTCTTCAAGGCCTCCTCGGCCTGGCGGAAGGCGGTGACGTCGGTGAAGGTGGCGACGAAGCCGCCGCCGGGCATCGGGTTGCCGCGGATCTCCACGATGGTGCCGTCGGGAAAGCGCCGTTCGGACAGGTGCCGCGTGCCAGCGCGCATGTGCCTGAGGCGGCGCTGCACGCGCGCCTCCACGTCGCCTTCGCCGATCAGGCCTTCGCCGATGATGAAGCGGCTGAGGTCGGCCACCGGCCGGCCGATCTGCAGCAGGTCGTCCGGGTATTGGAACAGCCGCGCGTAGCAGCGGTTCCAGGCCACCACGCGCAACTCGGCGTCCACCACGCAGATGCCCTGGCTCATGTTCTCCAGGGCCGCCTCCAGCACGCGCTGGTTGAAGCGCAGGTCCTGGGTGGCCTCGCCGACGATGGCGGCGACCGCGTCCAGCTGCGCGCGGCCTTCGCGGTGGACCACCTCCAGCAGCAGCCGCGCCGAGGCCGCGCCGATCACGGCGGCCAGTTCGTGCTCCACCGCATCGACGCGCACGCGTCCGGCCGCGCCCTGCGCCGGCGCCGCGGCGAACAGGTGCACCACGCGCTCTGGCGGCAGGAAGCGTTCGGCCAGCGCACGCAGCTCGGCCACCCCGACGTCGCCCACGCCCGCGGCGCGTGCGGCCTGGCCGTAGCGCGATTGCGCCACCAGCCACATCACTGCCAGGTTCGCCGCCAGGCTGAGCACCACCGCGCGGCCCAGCTGGCTCCATTCGCCCAACCCCAGCAGCCGCCCCGGCGCCAGCCAACTGATCCCGAGTGGCCCCTGCAGCAGCGCCGGCGGCAGCGCAGGCCACAGCGAGGGCAGCACCACGTAGAGCCATACCAGCGTGCCGCTGGCCAGGCCCGCGGTGACCGCGCGCGGCCCGAGCTGCGGCCGGTACACCGCGGCGAGCAGCGCCGGCGCCAGGCCGGCCAGCGCGGAGAACGAAATCGCACCGATGTCGGCCAGCGCCTCGTGGCTGGCCAGCACGCGGCTGTAGCCCCAGGCGAGCAGGATCACCACGACGATCGCCACGCGACGCTGGTTGATCACCTCGCCGCGCAGATCGCCGCGCTCGTCGCGCCCCCAGCCGGCGCGCACGCGCAGCGGGGCGATGAAGTGGTTGACGATCATCAGGCTGAGCGCGAGCGTGGCGACCACCACCATGCTGGTCGCGGCGCTCAAGCCTCCGAGGAAGGCCACCAGCGCCAGGCCGTGCTGCTCGCGCGCCAGCGGCAGCGCGAGCACGTAGAGATCCGACGGCACGCCGCTGGGACCCAGCCAGGCATCGCCCAGCTTCGCCAGCGGCAGGATCGGCAGCGCGATCAGCAACATGTACAGCGGAAACAGCCAGCGCGCGGTGCGCAGGTGATCGCCATCGCGGCACTCGACCACACCGGCGTGGAACTGGTGCGGCAGAGTGAACATCGCCAGCGCGCCGAGCAGGATCAGCGCGGGGAAACCGTTGCTCTCGTGCGGCAGCTGCGGCATCGACGGCAACCCGGCCGGCAGCGGCGCGAACAGCAGCGAGCCCAGCGCCAGCATCGCGCCCAGCTTGAACAGCGACTCGAACGCCATCGCCAGCACCAGCCCGCGGTTGTGCGCGGTGGTGGAGGCGCGGCGGGTGCCGAACAGCATGGCGAACAGCGCCATCAGCAGGGCGATGTAGAGCGCGCTGTCCTGCCACGGTTCCGATTCGGCGAGCTGGCCGTGGCCGAGCAGCATGTAGCTCATCGCCACGGCTTTGAGCTGCAGGGCGATGTACGGGACGATGCCCAGCACCACCACCATGGTGACCAGCGCCGCCAACCCCGAGTGGCGGCCCAGCCGCACCGCGATCAGGTCGGCCAGGGAGCCGGCGTTGTACTGGCGCGCCAGCTCCACCAGCCGGCGCAGCACGCCGATCGCCAGCAGGTACATCAGGATCGCGCCGACGAAGGTCGGCGGCAGCCACCAGCCCGAGCGGCTGGCCTGGGTGACCGTGCCGTAGAAGGTCCAGGAGGTGCAGTGGATCGCCAGCGACAGTGCGTAGACGATCGCCCAGCGCTTCTCGAACAAATGCGGGCGGCGCTCGCCGAGGAGCGCCACGCCGAACAGCAGGCCCAGCCAGCAGGCGGCCGCGAGCGCGATCAGCGTGGGGCTGGGCATGGGGCGCTGCGTCTGCGTCCTCTCCCCGGCGCAGAGAGGGCTGGCATCATCGGCTGGCCGGTAACCCCAGCGCGCGCACGGCATCCACCAGCCAGCGCAGTTGCACGCCCTGGCGGGTGTCGTAGTCCGCTCCGGAGTATCCCCACCAGTCCCAGCATGCTTGCGGATTCAAGGGCGCGAAGCTCGCGCGTGTCTGAGGGTACAGCACCGCCACGTCGTAGGCGTCGGCCCAGCGGTTGAAGCCGGCGTCGCGCACGAAGGCTTCGCCCACCGCGTCGGCGTTCTGCTTGCAACCGTGCAATGCGACCATCAGGCCGCAGGGCTTGCCGGCGAGGCAGGCCGGTGGCAGGTAGACGTAGCCTTCGCTGGCGAGGAAGGCGTCCTTGCCGCCGGGGCGCAGCATGTCCTGGTCGAAGCGGCGCAGTTCACCGCGCGGCGCGGCGGCGGCGTGGGCGGGTTTGCCGAACAGCTCGTGGAAGATCGCGCCAGCTGCGTCGAAGCCGCAATGGCCGAGGAACGGCGCGACCGACTTGCCGCAGTCGTCGCCCTTCTCCGCCACCGGCAGGTTGTGCGCGAAGGCGCGCTGGCCGTCCTCGTGCACCTGCAGGCCCTTAAGGGCTGGCTCGCCGTCGCGCAATGTTTCGAAGAAGCGCGCGCCGGCCTCGGCCACCGACGGGGCGACCAGCGCGTCGTCCTTGCCGTGCAGCAGGTAGATGCGCGCATGGGCGAGGTCCGCCAGCGGGCCGATGCTGCCGTCGGCCGAAAGCTTGCGCGCGCGGGCGACCAGCGCATCGACGTCCGGCGCCGGCGCGCCTTTCATGCAGCTGCCCAGGGCCGTGGCCAGTTGCCCGCCGGCGCAGCCGTACGGGCCGCCGGCCACGATGGCCGCGCCATGGAAGATGTCCGGATAGGCGACTTGCGCCTGGGCCGCCATGTAGGCGCCGGAGGAGAGCCCGGCCACCGTCACGCGGGCCGGATCGAGATTCAACTTGGGTAACCGGGCGGGCGCGTCGCCGGCGTGGACGAGCGTGCTGGCGAGCAGTACGGCCAGCAGGCCGAGGGTCTTGCGCATGTCGATCTCCGGCGCGGATTCGTGGGAGCCCACCGGTGTGCGACGGCGAAACCGCGTCGGCTACCGGATGCGCTGCGACAGGATAGCCGCCCGCCGCCTGCAGGCAGGGAGAGCGCCGTGGCGGCGGGGAGGGCAGCCCGGCCCCTCCCCGCCCGCAGGCGGAAGGCATTGCGTCAGAACTTGTACTTCGCGCTCAGGGTGACCATCCGCGGCGCGCCGTAGAAGCCCGTGTAGATCCCCAGCGCGCCCACGTTGTAGCCGGTGGTGCGGTAGGACTTGTTGGCCAGGTTGGTGCCCTGCAGGCTGAGCGACCAGGGCTGGTTGATCTGCCAGATCACGCCTGCGTTCCACAGGCCGTAGGCGGGCTGGGCGATCAGCGGCGAAAGCGTGGTCTCCGGATACACCATGGTCTGGTAGGTGTAGTTGACCCGCGCCGTGACACTGCCACCGTTGGACAGCGGCGTGGTGTTCTCCAGCGACAGGCCGCCGGACCACTTGGGTGCGTTGGTGAACCGCTGCTTGTCGGCCACGTTGACGCCGCCGCTCATGTACTGCGTGTACTTGGTATGCAGGTAGGCGAAGTTGCCACTGAAGGTCCAGTTCTCCGTCGGCTTCCAGGCGAATTCTTCCTCGAGGCCGTCGATGTGGCCCTTGCCGGCGTTGGTGAAGTCGCCGAAGAAGCCCTGGCTGCCGTTGGGCAGCGTGTAGGAGCTGAACACCGACAGCTGGATGTTGGAGTACACGTTGCGGAAGGCCGCCGTGTTCATCATCAGCGCGCCGTCGAAGAAGGCCATCTTGCTGCCCAGCTCGAACGACTGCACCTTCTCATCGTCGATCGGGCGACAGGAGCTCGGGATCGCCACGCAGTTGGCGCGGATGTTGTAGCCGCCGGAGTGGAAGCCTTCCGAATAGCTGGCGTAGAGCTTGACCTGGTCGCTCATGCTCCAGTCCAGCGAGACCTTGGGCGAGACGTTGTTGGTGGCGTGCGAGCCGCTGAAGTTGGCCAGCGTGGCGATCGGCGTGGTGAAGGTCGCGTCCGAGTAGCCGAAGTTCCGGATCAGCGCGGTCTTGGTCTCGTGGGTGTAGCGCAGGCCCACGTCCAGGCTCCATGCGGGGCTGATGTCCCAGGTGAAGTCGCCGTAGCCGGCGTAGCTCTTGGTGCCCATGCTGCCGCCGGTGCCGCCGTACTGCGACAGGCCCAGCGTGGAGTACGGCGGCGAGCCCAGGAAGATGTTGTGGATATGGCCGTTGGCGCTGCCGTCGAAGTAGTAGGCGCCGAACACGCCATGCAGGATGCCGCCGGCATCGTAGTTGGCCTGGAGTTCCTGGCTGAACTGGTGGTCGCTGTAGACCGCGTTCACGTCCGCGATCTTCTCCGGCAGCGTGTCGAAGTCGATGTTGGTGTCGGTATAGGACCCGCGCACCGCGGTGACCGACTTCAGCGACCAGTTCGGGCTGGCGATCCAGTTCATCGTCAGCGCGGTGCCGTAGAGCTTGGTGTGGTTGACCTGGGCGAAGCCGCTGCGGGTGTCGAAGTCGCTCGCCAGCGGCTGGTAGGCCGGGTCGAGCTTGTTCACCGTGAGCATCTTGGCGCCGCGCGGGTTGGAGTTGTCGCGCACGCCGTCGACCGACAACTGCATGTTGAACTGGTTGGACGGGAAGAAGCCGACCGTGGCGCGCGCCGCGTTGGTGTTCTTGTTGCCGTTGCGGCTGCCGGTGAGGACATCCTTGCCGAAGCCGTCGTTGTGCCCGCTGGCGTAGGCGATGCGGCCGCGCCACACCTGGTCGGTGCTGGCGCCGCCGAGGCTGGCCTTGACGTCCTTCTCGCCGTGCGTGCCGGCAGTCACTTCCGCCGAGCCTTCGGTCTTCACCGGCAGCGGGCTGGAGACGTACTTGATCGCGCCGCCGATGGTGTTCTTGCCGTAGAGCGTGCCCTGCGGGCCGCGCAGCACCTCGATGCGGCTGACGTCGAACACGTCCAGCACCGCACCTTGCGGACGGGCCAGGTACACGTCGTCCAGGTAGATGCCCACGCCCGGGTCGAAGCCCCAGGTCGGGTCGGCCTGGCCGACGCCGCGGATGTAGGCGGTGAGCGTGGTGTTGGAGCCGCGCGCGGCGTAGATCTGCAGCGAGGGCACCTTGCCCTGCAGGTCGGACAGGTTCTGCACGTTCTGCTTTTCCAGCGACTGCGCGGTGAAGGCGCTGACCGCGATCGGCACGTCCTGCAGGGTTTCCTCGCGCTTGCGCGCGGTGACCGTCACCTGGTCGAGCTGCTTGGCATGGATCGGCTTGCCGTCGTCCTGCGGCGTGCCGCCCGACTTCTGTGCCAGCGCCGGCATGGCGAAGGCCAGGCCAATGACCATGCCGATGGCCAGACTCAGATGCGTGCGTTGCATGACTCCCCCTTGAGTTGTGGACGCAACCGCGCAGGTTGCCATGGATGCGATGAATGCCCTTGCGGCCCGCTCCCGGGGACATCGTTCCCGCGAAAGCGGGAATGACGCACAGGGTGGGCGATGCTCCTTGATGCACCGAGCTTAGGCAGCGGGTGGCGGACGGACACTTGTACCTTCGTACAGTGCCGCGCCCCCGGTGCGCTGCCGATACTCGGCTGGCACTCATCCGGGCGCCGCACGCGCCGCAAGGGGACAAGGTTCGATGGCTTTCCTGATCGTTCTGGCGGCGCTGGCCTTCCTGATGGCGGCGGCCTACCGCGGCCACAGCGTGATCCTGTTCGCCCCGATCGCGGCGCTGGGCGCGGTGCTGCTGACCGACCCCGCGCTGGTGGCGCCGATGTTCACCGGCCTGTTCATGGACAGGATGGTGGGCTTCCTCAAGCTCTACTTCCCGGTGTTCATGCTGGGCGCGGTGTTCGGCAAGCTGATCGAGCTGTCGGGTTTCTCCAAGGCGATCGTGGCGGCCACCATCGGCCTGGTCGGGCGCAGCCGCGCGATCCTGTCGATCGTGCTGGTGTGCGCGCTGCTGACCTACGGCGGCGTGTCGCTGTTCGTGGTGGTGTTCGCGGTGTATCCGTTCGCGGCGGAGCTGTTCCGTGCCAGCGACATCCCCAAGCGGCTGATCCCCGGCACCATCGCGCTGGGCGCGTTCACCTTCACGATGGACTCGCTGCCCGGCACGCCGCAGATCCAGAACATCATCCCGACCTCGTTCTTCGGCACCACCGCCTGGGCCGCGCCGTGGCTGGGCACGCTGGGCTCGGTGTTCATACTCGTCGTGGGCCTCGTCTACCTGGAATCGCGCCGGCGCAAGGCCGCCACCGCTGGCGAGGGTTACGGCGCCAACCTCGCCAACGAGCCGGCGCCGTTCGAGCACGGCCGTCTCGCCCATCCGCTCGTCGCGCTGCTGCCGCTGGTGCTGGTGGGCGTGGCCAACAAGCTGTTCACCGACTGGATCCCGCGCGCCTACGGGGCCAGCACGTCGTTCGCCCCCAGCGTGGTGGGCAAGGTAGAACCGGTAGTGCAGGAGGTGTCCAAGCTCGCAGCGATCTGGGCGGTGGAAGGCGCGCTGCTGGCCGGCATCCTGTGTGTGCTGGCGTTCGCCTGGCGACCGGTGGTCGCGCATTTCGCCGAAGGCAGCAAAGCGGCGGTCGGCGGCGCTCTGCTCGCTTCGATGAACACGGCATCGGAGTACGGCTTCGGCGCGGTGATCGCTGCCCTGCCCGGCTTCAAGCGCGTGGCCGACGCACTGCACGCCATCCCCCACCCGCTGGTCAACGAGGCGGTCACCGTCACCGCGCTGGCCGGCATCACCGGCTCGGCCTCCGGCGGCATGGGCATCGCGCTGGCGGCGATGGCGCACACCTTCATCGCCAACGCGCAGGCGGCGGGGATCCCGATGGAGGTGCTGCACCGGGTGGCCGCGATGGCGTCGGGCGGCATGGACACCCTGCCGCACAACGGCGCGGTGATCACCCTGCTGGCGGTGACGGGGCTGACGCACCGGCAGTCGTACCGGGACATCTTCGCCATCACCGTGATCAAGACGGTGGCGGTGTTCGTGGTGATTGCGGCTTACGCGGTGGCCGGGGTGGTTTGAGGCAAGTCCTCTCAACCCGCGTCTTTCATGGGAGCTCGCCCCTTCGGGGGGCCGCCTTGCCGGTCCACCGGCGTTCCTGCGTCGGCAGGTCGGGCACCTTCTCCGTAAACGGGCAAGGGTCCCGCTGATACCCACCCTGGCGAGTTTTCGCCGTTTACCGCGGTGAAAGTCAGGACAAGTGGATGGGGGAAAGCGGAGCGCGCAGCCGTTCATCCCCGGCACGGGCACAGAATCGCGCAAGCCCGTATAATTGCCCGGTTAACCCTCCGAAACTTCACTTGGCGGCTTCTCCAGCGCCGCCCGGGCCTGTGCCATGTCCATCGAAAAACTGCGCAACATCGCCATCGTCGCCCACGTCGACCATGGCAAGACCACGCTCGTCGATCAGCTTCTCAAACAGTCCGGCACGCTCAGCGAGCGCACCGTGCTGGCCGAGCGCGTGATGGACTCCAACGACCAGGAAAAGGAGCGCGGCATCACCATCCTGGCCAAGAACACCGCCATCACCTGGCAGGGCAATCGCATCAATATCGTCGACACCCCCGGCCACGCCGACTTCGGCGGCGAGGTCGAGCGCGTGCTGTCGATGGTCGACACCGTGCTGATCCTGGTCGACGCGATGGACGGCCCGATGCCGCAGACGCGCTTCGTGACGCAGAAGGCGTTCGCGATGGGCTTCAAGCCGATCGTGGTGATCAACAAGATCGATCGTCCCGGTTCGCGCCCCGAATGGGTCGTCGAGCAGGTGTGGGACCTGTTCGACCGCCTGGGCGCCACGCCAGAGCAGATGGACTTCCCGATCGTCTACGCCTCGGCGCTGAACGGCTACGCCTCGCTGGACGAGAACGCCCGCGAAGGCGACATGACGCCGCTGTACGAAGCGATCATGCAGCACGCGCCCAAGCCGGAGGTCGACCCGGAAGGCCCGTTCCAGATGCGCATCAGCCAGCTCGACTACAACAACTTCGTCGGCGTGATCGGCATCGGCCGCATCCAGCGCGGCACGCTGAAGAAGAACATGCCGGTCGCGGTGATCGACCGCCACGGCAAGAAGCGCCAGGGCAAGGTGCTGCAGGTGCTGGGCTTCATGGGCCTGGAGCGCATCGAGCAGGACAGCGCCGAGGCCGGCGACATCGTGGCGATCTCCGGCATCGCCGACCTGACCATCTCCGACACCGTCTGCTCGCTGGACAAGCCCGAGGCGCTGCCGGCGCTGACCGTCGACGAGCCGACCATAAGCATGACCTTCCAGGTGAACAATTCGCCGTTCGCCGGCAACAAGGATCTTTCCGGCGGCAAGTTCCTGACCAGCCGCCAGCTCAAGGACCGCCTCGAGCGCGAGCAGGTGCACAACGTGGCGTTGCGCGTCGAGCAGGGCTCGGACGCCGACAAGTTCCTGGTTTCCGGCCGCGGCGAGCTGCACCTGTCGGTGTTGATCGAGAACATGCGCCGCGAGGGCTACGAGCTCGCCGTGTCGCGCCCGGAAGTGATCATCAAGGAGATCGACGGCCAGAAGATGGAGCCGATCGAACAGCTGGTGGTCGACGTCGAAGAGATCCACCAGGGCCCGGTGATGGAGCGCCTCGGCGTGCGCAAGGGCCAGCTCAAGAACATGGAGCCCGACGGCAAGGGCCGCGTGCGCCTGGAATACATGATCCCGGCGCGGGGCCTGATCGGCTTCCAGAACCAGTTCAAGACCCTGACCCAGGGTTCGGGCCTGCTGTTCCACGTGTTCGACCATTACGGTCCCAAGGAAGAGGGCCAGATCGCCAAGCGCCAGAACGGCGTGATGATCGCCAACGCCGGCGGCACCACCCCCGCCTACTCGCTGGGGCCGCTGCAGGAGCGCGGCAAGCTGTTCGCCGCCGAGGGCGACAACGTTTACGAAGGCCAGTTGGTCGGCATCCACGCCAAGGACAACGACCTGACGGTCAACGCGATCAAGCCCAAGCCGCTGACCAACATGCGCGCCTCGGGCAAGGACGACGCGATCCAGCTCACCCCGGCGATCAAGTTCTCGCTGGAGCAGGCGCTCGACTTCATCGACGATGACGAGCTGGTCGAGGTGACGCCGAAGGAAATCCGCCTGCGCAAGAAGCACTTGACCGAGAACGACCGCAAGAAGGCCTCTCGCGCGGGTTGAACCGGTTGCGTGTCGCAGTCCATGAAAAGGCCGCCTCGGGGCGGCCTTTTCGTTTTCCGTGCACGCGGCGACCACGACCGTGGATGCAACGTTCCGGCGTCCGGCGCGGGGGCGCCGGCCCAGAAGGAAGACCCATGGATATATCCAGCAGCCGCCCGGTGTCCTTCACCCAGGTGGGAAACGAATTGGACGCATTGAAGAACGAAACCGAGGCCATGGCGCTGGTGCTGCGTGCGCTGGTCGAGTCACATCCGGCACCGGCCGAGCTGGTCAAGCGCTGGCGCGCGCTCAGCCACGACGCGATCGAACAGACCCGCCCCAAGGGCTGCCACCCGGGCGTGCTGACCCGGCAGGAGAAGCTCTACCAGACCCTGCAGCGCTGGTCGCACGCCATCCACAGCGCGGAAGTGTCGTAGCCGGCGCGCTTGCGGGCTCCGGCGCGCCCCGAACATCGGGAACAGTCGCTCAGCGGCTGTCTCCCTTGGGAAAACGTACGCGCTCCGGCTGTGCGTTGAGCCGCTCCAGCATCTTGCAGATCAGCCGTGACTTGACGCTGCCCGCCTCGCGCGGATCCACCACGTAGCGCACGATCGCGTCGACCCAGGTATTGGCGTTGACGCGGAACAGCACCGATGGCCGCTCGTTGACCTGCAACTCGTCCACCGGCGTCCTGGCGAGCACTTCTCGAAAGGTGCGCACGCGCTCGATCATCGCCTCGCCCAGTTCCTCCTCGGCCGCCTCGCGCATCACCTGGGCGACGAAGGCGAAGTCGCTGTCGTAGGCGACCTGCAAGTTGATCTCGTTCCAGATGTAGGGAAACACCGGCCAGGAATAGTTGTAGACCGGGCTGGTCAGCACGTTGGCGTTGGGGAACTTGATGATGCGCCCGCTGGGATGGTCGCCGGTGATGTACGAGCCGCCCACTTCCCACAGCGTGGTGTCCAGGTAGGTCACGTCGATCACGTCGCCGGTGGCGTCGCCGATCTGGATGCGATCGCCCACCCGGTAGGGTTCGCGCATGAGGATGTACACCCAGCCGATGAAGCTGGTGATCGGCGTCTGCAGCGCGAAGCCGAGCACCAGCGAAATCAGCCCCAGCGAAGCCACCGCCGCGTACCAGTTGGCGAACAGCACCGACACCGCGATCAGCGCCAGCACCACGCCCATCACCAGCCGCAGGATGCGCCTGAGGTTGTAGCGCGTCACCGCGGTCTGCGCCCGCTCGATCGCGAACGCCTGCACCAGCCGCGATACGGCCAGCGTCAGCACGATCGCCATCGCGCCGACGGTGGCGCGCTGGATCATGCGCAGGTAGCGGCCGAGGAAGCCGAAGAAATCCAGCCGCAGCAGGTAGAACAGCACCGCCAGCGCCACCAGCACCAGCGCGTAGATGCCCAGCCACAACTTGTGCCCCGAGCGCACGGGGCGCTTGTGCTTGTGGTGCGTCGCCGTGCTGTTGGCCAGCGCGCGGCGCACGTCGGCGCGCCGCTCCACCCTGCGTACCGCCTTGTCGGTCATGCCATCTCCCGCGACAGGCCGCGCACAGCAGACAACCGAGCCAGTGCCCGCCAGGTGAAGGCGTTGACCCTGGATGCACGCGCCCGCCGGATGATGAGCTCGCCACCTCGGTGCCCCGCATGGGACGCCCGGGCCCTGAGGAGAAGCGATGCCGGTCGAAACGCCCCGTTGCGACATGCCCGACGACCAGACGCCTCCGGCCATGCGCAGGCGCAGGCGCCTGCTGTGGGCAGGCCTGGGCGCGTTCGCCGGGCTGGTCATCGGCCTGCTGCTGCTCAACCTGTTGCCGCAGGACGAGCAGCTGGTGCACCCGCTGGGCCCGTTGAGCCCGGTGGACAGCCCGCAGTTCCGCCGCGAGATCGGCAACCTGCTGGGACCGGCGATCATCGAGGGCAACGCAGTCGCCGATTTCCAGAACGGCGCCGAGATCTTTCCGGCCATGCTCGAGGCGATCCATTCGGCGCAACACAGCGTCGACATGGAAACCTACATCTACTGGTCGGGCGAGACCTCGCGCCAGTTCGTTGCCGCGCTGACCGAACGCGCACGCGCCGGCGTGCGGGTGCACGTGATCGCCGACTGGGTCGGTTCCTCGCGCATGCATGCGGACGTGGTCGAGGCGCTGCGTGCGGGCGGCGTGCACTTCGAATATTTTCATCCGTTGCGCTGGTACGACGTCGACCGCTTCAACAACCGCACCCACCGCAAGCTGCTGATCGTCGACGGACGCGTGGCCTTCACAGGCGGCGTGGGCATCGCCGATGCCTGGCGCGGCCGCGGCGACCGGCCGGACATCTGGCGCGACATGCAATTCCGCATCACCGGCCCGGGCGCAGCGCAGATGCAGGCGGTGTTCGAGGACAACTGGATCACCGCCACCGGCCAGGCCCTGCTCGGCCCGGAGTACTACCCGCAGGTGGCGCCGGCCGGCGAGGTCGCGGTGCAGACGGTCGCCAGCTCGCCCCAGGGCGGCAGCGAGAACATGCAGCTGATGTACCTGATGGCGATCGACGGCGCGCGCCGCACCATCGACCTGGAAGCGGCCTACTTCGTGCCCGACGGCCTGACCCTGTCCGCGCTGCAGCGCGCCCTCGCGCGCGGCGTGCGCATCCGCCTGGTGGTGCCCGGCCCCTACGTCGACAGCGAGCTGATCAACCACGCCTCGCAGAACAGCTGGGGACAGATGCTGCGCGCCGGCGCGAAGATCTACCGCTTCCAGCCGGCGATGTTCCACAACAAGCTGATGGTGGTGGACAGCTACCTCACGATCGCCGGATCGGCCAACTTCGACAACCGCTCCTTCTCGCTCAACGACGAATCGAACATCAACGTGTACGACCGCGATTTCGCCGCGCACATGGAAGCGGTGATCGAGCGCGACATTTCCCGGTCCAGGGAACTCACCCTCGAGCAATGGCGGCACCGTCCGTGGACGCGCCGCGTGCTGGACTGGCTCTCCGCGCTCGGCCAGGCGCAGTACTAGGAGCGCCCCCAACCAGGAACGCCCATGCCTCCCCGCAAGCTGCTCAAGGTCGCCACCTTCAACATCAACGGCGTGCGCACGCGCCTGGCCTCGCTGTTGGCCTGGCTGGAACGGGAACAGCCCGACGTCGCCTGCCTGCAGGAGCTGAAGGCGCCGGACGAGGCCTTTCCCGTCGAGGCGATCCGCGACGCCGGCTACGGCGCGATATGGCACGGCCAGCGCTCATGGAACGGCGTGGCCATCCTGGCGCGCGGCGCCGAGCCGCTGGAAAGCCGCCGCGACCTGCCGGGCGATCCGAAGGACACGCAGAGCCGCTACCTGGAAGCGGCGGCGCACGGGCTCATCGTCGGCTGCCTGTACCTGCCCAATGGCAACCCGCAACCCGGCCCCAAGTTCGACTACAAACTGGCCTGGTTCGACCGCTTCATCGATTACGCGCAAGGCCTGGTGGGCAGCGAGCATCCGGTGGTGCTGGCCGGCGACTACAACGTGGTGCCCACCGACGAGGACATCTACAACCCGCGCTCCTGGCGCCGCGATGCGCTGCTGCAACCGCAGAGCCGCGAGCGTTATGCCGGCCTGCTGGCGCAGGGCTGGACCGATGCGTTGCGGCAGCAGTACGGCGAGGAACGCGTCTACACCTTCTGGGACTACTTTCGCCAGCACTGGGAGCGCAATTCCGGCCTGCGCATCGACCACCTGCTGCTCAACCACGCGCTGGCGCCCAGGCTCAAGGACGCCGGCGTGGATCGCTGGGTGCGCGCCCTGCCGCACCCGAGCGACCACGCGCCGACCTGGGTCACGCTTGGCCGCAGCACGTCCCGTTGAGCGCGGATATCCGCGGCCCGCGGCGCCCATGGCGCGCTGAGTCATCGGGCGAAAAGAGCGCCAGGCCGGTGGCTCTGGTCTAGAGATCACATGAGGGGAAAACGGCAGTTCGCCCGTCCTCGCTGTCGAGGTACCGCTACGCCTGTGCCCGCAGGTCGCAGGCGATGGGGGCTATCCTCGCGCCGCTCGGCAATGGCAGAGTGGTCCGGTCTTCCGCACTACCGGGGAATCCATGCGCCTCCTGCCCTGCCTCGCCGGCCTCGCGCTCGCCGCCACCTGCCTGGCCAGCCATGCCGCCGACACGTTAGCTGCGAGCGGCTATGCCCGCGATCCCGGCCAGCCGGTCGACCAGGCCTATACCGCGCAGATCGGCAAGTTCACGACCGATCCCAAGTTCAACTCCCCGCTCACCGATTACCTGCCTGCCTCGTCCATCGTGCCGACGCCGCTGAGGGTACTCGGCCACATCGCCGGCGCGGCGGACTGGTTGCCCTACTCGGCGGACGTCTACCGCTATTTCCGCGCGCTGGAGGCGGCCAGCCCGCGCGTGAAGGTGTTCTCCATCGGCAAGACCGAAGAAGGCCGCGAGATGATCGCCGTGGCGGTCGCCGACGAAGCCCTGCTCGCCAACCTCAAGGCCAACGACGCGCGCCTGGCGCAACTGGCCGACCCGCGCACGATCGGCATGGACGACGGCAAGGCCGACGCGCTGATCGCGCAGGCCACGCCGGTCTACTACCTCACCGGCACCATCCACTCCACCGAGACCGGCGCACCCACCGCACTGATGGAACTGGCCTACCGCCTGGCGGTAGACGATGCGCCTTACATCAGGAACATCCGCTCGCACGTGATCACCCTGATCACGCCGATCGTCGAGGTGGACGGGCGTGACCGCATGGTCGACCTCTACAACTGGCACAAGGCGCATCCGGACCAGGACTACCCGCGCCTGCTCTACTGGGGTCACTACGTCGCGCACGACAACAACCGCGACGCCATGGGCATGACCCTCGCGCTCACCCGCAACGTGGCCGACACCTACATCGGCTGGCACGCGCAGGTGCTGCACGACTTGCACGAGTCGGTACCCTTCCTGTACGACAACACGGTCGGCGACGGGCCCTACAACGCCTGGATCGACCCGATCCTCACCGGCGAATGGCAGCAGCTCGGCTGGGACAACGTGCAGAAGATGACCCAGCTGGGCATGCCCGGCGTGTTCACCCACGGCGATTTCGACACCTGGAGCCCCGGCTACCTGATGTTCATCGCCGCCATGCACAACGGCATCAGTCGCCTGTACGAGACCTTCGGCAACGACGGCGCCGACACGCGCAAGCGCATCCTCGAACCTTCCGAATACCAGCGCACCTGGTACCGGCCCAACCCGCCGCTGCCCGAGGTGACCTGGTCACAGCGCGACAACAACAATTACGAGCAGACCGGCGTGCTCACCGCGCTGGACTATTTCGCGCGCAACGGCCAGGCCTTCCTGAAAAACTTCTACCTGAAGGCCAAGCGCTCGATCCAGAAGCCGGGCGAGGCCGGCCCCGCCGCCTACGTACTGCCCGCCGACGAGAAGCGCGGCGGCACCCAGGCCCAGCTGCTGCGCGTGATGGAGCGCCAGCACGTGGAGATCAGCCGCGCCAGCGCCCCCTTCAGCATCCAGTTGCCCACCGCCGATGGCCACGAGCAGCCGCGCACGCGCCGGTTTCCCGCGGGCAGCTACGTGATTCGCATGGACCAGCCCTACTCGCGCATCGCCGACACGCTGCTGGACCGCCAGTACTGGTCGCCCAAGGACCCGCAGCAGCATCCCTACGACGATACCGGCTGGTCGATGGGGGACCTGTTCGACGTGGAGGTGGTGCGCGTCACCGACCCGGACGTGCTGAAGGCGCCCATGTCCAGGCTTGAGAAGCCGGTGGACGTGCCGGCGGGGCTGGCCGGCGTCGATGCGCCGACGGCCCGGATGCCGCGCATCGCGCTTATGCACACCTGGCTGGACACCCAGACCGAAGGCTGGTGGCGCATGGCGCTGGACCAGTTGGGAGTGCGCTACGACTACATCAGCACGCAGGACGTGGCGCACATGGGCGACTTGCGGAACAGGTACGACGCCATCCTGTTCGCCCCGATCGGCGGCGCCACCACGCGCACGATCGTCGACGGCCTGCCGATGTGGGGCAAACCGCAACCGTGGCAGACCACCGCGCTCACGCCCAACCTGGGCCACATCGACAGCACGCCGGACATCCGCCCCGGCCTGGGCGAAGCGGGCCTGGCCAACCTCAAGCACTTCGTTCGCCAAGGCGGCCTGCTGGTCACCGCCGATGACACCGCTCGATTTGCCATCGACACAGGGCTCGCGCCCGGCGTGTTCGTCACCCACACCGCCAAGCTCAAGGTGGTCGGCAGCGTGTTGCAGGCGGACTTCGTCGATCGCGGCAGCCCGATGGCCGCCGGTTACGGCGATCACCTTGCGCTTTACAGCGCGGATGGGCAGTCCTTCACCGTGTCCAACCTGCTGACCGGCGACAGCGGCCTGCCCCGAGCCGGGGATGCCGCACGCCCCACCGGCCGCGGCGGCGCGCATGACCAGGACGTTCCCGAAGGTCGCCCGTTCGCCGCGCCGCCGGCCCTGCCCGATACCAAGCCCTGGCAGGCCATCCCGCTCAATGTCGACCAGGCCTACAACAACCCGTGGCTGCTCCCGCAGGAACTGCGACCGCGAGTGATCCTGCGCTTCGCCGAGGCCAAGCGCCTGCTGGTTTCAGGCCTGCTCGACGGCGGCGCCGAGATGGCCGAGCACGCCGCGTTGGTGGATGCGCGCTACGGCAAGGGCCACGTGCTGCTGTTCGCCGGCAACCCGATCTGGCGCGGCGAGACGCTGGGAAGCTATCCGCTGGTGCTGAACGCACTGACACACTTCGACCGGCTGGATCATTGAGCGCCCGGTCGGACACCTGATCTCGGGTGCGGTGGAGGAACCAGGCCACCACACCCGCCTCGCTGCGCAGCTCCATGAGCGCGCCCGGCCGCTGAACAGCCGCCGCCGGGCTCACGGGTTTTTCATCACCCATTGCCGCTCGCCCTCCAAGACTCGGGCGCCCACCCCGATGGAGAACGGCCATGAAGAAACTTGCAACGACCTTCGCGCTCGCCCTGGCTCTGGGTGCCTCCGGCGTCGTGCTGGCGCAGCAGTCGATGACCGAGGCCCGCGTACGCGAAACGCTGATCCACCAGGGCTACACCAAGATCGACGACGTGAAGTTCGACGACGGGCTGTGGCACGCGAAGGCGCGCAGTGCCGACGGCAGCCATGTGAAGCTGCGCATCGATCCCAAGACCGGCCAGGTGTATCCGGACAAGGAGGTCTCGCACCTGAGCGAGGACGACGTACGCGCCGCGCTGGCCACGCAGGGCTACACCCACGTGCACGATGTCGACTTCGACGAGGGCCTATGGAAGGCCAAGGCGAACGACAAGAACGACCATCGCGTCAAGGTGACCGTCGACCCATCCAGCGGCCGGGTCATCGACAGCGACGATTAGCGCTCAGCGCGCGGGCGCGCCCGCGGCGGGGCCGAGCGCCCCGTCCGGGGGCGCCGCCGTGCGGAACTGCTGGCGCCAGCGCAACGCACCCAGCACCAGCAGCACCAGCAGTGCCACCAGCAGCAGGATCAGTCCGAGCCGGCGCTTGCCCTTCATCGATGCGCTCCACAGGTACGCCCCCACGCTACCAGTCTCTCCGTCGTGTCCGCGTGCGCGCGGCATCGCGCGTGGTCGCTGGAATCACGCGAGCGGCCAGCGCCCCAGCACGCGGTACTCGGTCCGGCCGAGCAGGCTGTGGATGAGCAGGAATTCGTCAGCCTGCCAGTGCAGTGGTTCGACCGGCTGCGTCGGGACCGTCCGCGCGTCGTAGAGCAGCGTCACGTGCGGCACGAAGGCCCGCTCCCGCCGCCCCAGCCCTGCCGCCGCCAGCCGCTCGCCCAGGGCCGCGTGCAGGCCGTGCAGGCCATCCGCTTCGTCGGCGCCGAGCAGCACGAATGGATGCTTGCCGGCGCGGCCAGCGAAGCTGCCCACCCGATCGAAGCGCGCCTGGAAGGCCGCCATCGCCACGGCCGCCGCGGCCACGCGCGCCGCCTCGACCCGTTGCTGCGGCAGGCCGGCGAAGTCGCCCAGGTGATGCAGCGTCACGTGCAGGTGCGTCGTGGGCCGCGGCCGGCCATGCAGCGCGAAGCGCTCGCGCAGTTCCTGCGCGAGCGCCGCCAGCCGCATTGCCGCCGATGCGGGCGGCATCACCGCGAAGAACAGCCGGTCGGTCGGATGCGGCGCGGCGAAGCCGGCCAGCGAGGACTGGTGATGGTCCGAAGGCATGGGGATCTCGCTGTCGGGGCACCATTCTAGGCGAGCGTGCGCCGATGGTCCCGGTGCGTGCGCTCCGCTCACCTGCCGGGACAATAATGCGGCCCTTCATCCGAGCGAGTGCCTGCCATGCCCAAGATCGATCCTTCCATCGTCCCCGAGCGCCGCGGCTCGAGTTATCCGGCGCCTTATGGCGAGGCTGCGCAGCAGCGTGTCAGAAAGGCGCTGGGCGATGCCGGCGGCCTGAGCGACTTTGGTGTCAACCTGACCCGCCTGCCACCTGGCTGCTGGTCCAGCCAGCGCCACTGGCACACGCACGAGGATGAATTCGTCTATGTGTTGTCCGGCGACCTGGTGCTCGTCACCGACGAGGGCGAACAGCCGCTGCGCGCGGGCGAATGCGCCGCGTTTCCCAAGAACGTGGCCAACGGCCACCACCTGATCAATCGCGGCACCGAGACCGCCGTGCTGCTGGAAATCGGCACGCGCTCGGACGAGGACGCCTGCGACTATCCCGACATCGACCTGCATGTCACCGACCGGCAGGGCTATACCCACAAGGACGGTACGCCGTACTAGGCATGCGGGCGATGCGGCGCATCGTGCTTCCTTGCCCTGGCTCGGCCATGGGCCACCGCAGGGGGATTGCGGAGCGCCGGGGTGCCACCACCGGCAAGGGAAGCGCGATGCGCCGACGGATCGGAGCTTGCCTGCGCCATGGTGAAGGCGCCGGCGAGAAAGCGCGCAGCGCGCGTCACTTGTCGCGCACCGCTTCGACCTGGATGCGCAATGCCACCTGCATGTCGAAGCCGTAGTCCTTTCCCGCATCCAGGCCGAACGCACGGCGGTCGAAGCTGCCCAGTGCGTCGGCGCCGCACCAGTCGCGCTTGTACAGCGGGTGCGGCATGCACCTGAAGTGGTCTATGCGCAACGCCAGCGGCAAGGTAACGCCATGCAGGCTCAGCGTGCCTTCCACCCGCGTCGGCGCGCCGTCCACGAAGCCGGCCAGCCGGCCCTTGTAGATCGCACGCGGGTAGCGTGCAACGTCGAAGAAATCCTTGCCACGAGCCCAGGCATTGAGCGGTTCATGCCCGAAGTCGATGCTGTCCAACGCCATGCTCACCTCCACGGTGCCGCTGCCGCCGGCCTTGTCCAGTTCGACCCAACCCTCGCTGTGGTCGAGCTTTCCGCGCCAGGTGGAGAGGCCCATGTGGTCGGCCTCGAAGCTCGGGTAGGTGTGTGCCGGATCGAGCGTGTAGCGCACCGATGCGGCACTGGCGGCGAACGGCAGCAGCGACACGACGAGCGGCAGGAGGCGGCAGACGGAACGGACGATGCGCATGGCGGTTTCCTCGGGTGGCCGGCGCCGGTGGCGCCCTCATACAGGCGTCGTACGGCAACGGTGCAGATCGACAATCCCCGCCTGCACCCGCTGCCCGCGGCGGCTCGCCTCGAGAAAAAAACCTTCCGCGTCAGCTTTTTACGGGCAAGGCATGCTGCCATGATGCCAAGGCGGTCGACCAGGGAGTTCTCCATGGTTCAGAGCACGCGCCACTCATTTTCCTGGCCAGCGGGCCTGGGCGAGATGGCCGAATGTATCCGCCAGCATGACTGGACCACGACCGCGCTCGGGCCCATCGCCGGCTGGCCGCCCCACTTGCGCACGGCGATCGACATCTGCCTCGCCACGCCGACGCCGACCGCCGTCCTGTGGGGCGAACAGCGGCTTCAGCTCTACAACGACGCCTATCGCGCGCTGTCGCCGGACCGGCATCCGGGGATGCTCGGGCGCCCGGTGCTGGAGGGCTGGCCCGCCGCCGCCGACCTGCTCGGCCCGATGCTCGACCGCGTGCTGGCGAGCGGCGAATCCACCCTGGCGGAAGACTGGCCGGTCCGGCTGGCCGACGAGGCCGGCCAGCCGCAGGAACGCTTCTTCACCGTCACCTTTTCGGCCATCCGCGACCGCTACGGGCTGGTGGCGGGGATATGGCACACGGCCGTCGAGAACACCACGCGGCAGCGCGCCGAAGGGCGTCTGCGCGAACTGATGCACGACGCCAGGCTGGGCTCGGATTTCCGCGCGTTGTTCCAGGCGGCGCCGGCGCCCCTGCTGCTGCTCGCACCGCCGGATTTCATCGTGGTGGCCGCCAATGACGCCCTGCTGCGCGCGCGGGCCGGCAGCCACGCGAGTCTGCTGGGTCATCCGGTCTTCGAGCTGTTCGCCAGTTCGCCCGATCGCCCGGTACTGGAAAGGCAGTTGCGCGCCTCGCTCGACCGGGTGCTCGCCCAGCGCATGCCCGACACCGTGCCGGCGGCGATCCGCGACGGCCCTGCCGACGGCCACGGCCTGCGCTGGTGGACCCACATCAACTCGCCCGTGCTCGACCCGCAAGGCGAGGTCGCGCTGATCATCCACCGCTCCGAGGACGTGACCGAACTGCTGCGGTTGCGCAGCGCCGGCGAAGCGCAGGCGCAACTGGACCGCGAGCACCGGGCGCTGATGGCGCAGCTGCGCGAAGCCAGCGCGGCAACCATCACGCTGGAGCAGGCGGCCCCCCCGTCCCCCGCGGCGCTGCTGGACGCCATTTCCGACCACGTCTACGCCTTCGACGCCGGCCATCGGCTCGCCTACGCCAACCGCGCGATGCGAGAGCTGCTGGGTCTGACCACGGACGACCCGCTGGGCAAGACACTCGATCAACTCGGCTACCCACCCGGCCTCGCCCGCCAGCTCGACCGGCACCTGTCCCGCATCTTCGAAACCGGCGAGGCAATCGAGGACGAGATCCGCTTCATCAGTCCCGGCGGCGTGCGCGCCTATTTCCAGTTCGTCTGGGGACCGGTGCGCGACCGCGAGGGCCGCGTCGCACAGGTGGCCGGCGTCTCGCGCGACACCAGCGAGCGCCGCCGCATGGAGGAGCGGCTGCGCCTGGGCGAGGCGCGCCAGTCGTTCCTGCTGCAATTGGACGACCGCGTGCGCGACCTCAACGACGCCGTGCTGACCGTGGCCGCGGTCAGCGACATGGTTGGCCGCCATCTTGGCGTGGGCCGCTGCGGCTACGGCGAGGTGACCCGGTGCGGCCAGTACTTCCAGGTCGAGCGCGACTGGACCGACGGCGCCATGGCCAGCCTGGCGGGCCAGAAGCGGCTGGCCGACTTCGGCGCCGGCGTGCTGGCCCAGTACCGCAGCGGCCAGACGGTGGTGATCGACGATACGCTGGAGGACGCGCGCACGCGCGACGTCGAACATGCCTACGCCGGGGCCGGCCATGTCCGCGCGGGCATCGGCGTGCCGTTGTTCAAGGGTGGCCGTTTCGTCGCCGCGTTCTACGTGCACCAGACGCGGCCGCGGCACTGGCGCGACGAGGAGGTGGCGCTGGTCGGCGCGGTCGCCGAGCGCACCTGGGCGGCCGTGGCTCGAGCGCGGGCCGAGCGCGCCCTGCGCGAAAGCGAACGGCGCTATCGGGCCCTGTTCGATGCCATCGACGAGGGTTTCTGCCTGCTCGAGAAGATCGACACCGCGCCCGGCGAACCCTCGGACTATCGCTACCTGGCCACCAATCCAGCGTTCGTGACGCACACCGGCGCCGGCGGGGTGGTCGGCCAGAGCATGCGCGAGGTGTTTCCCGAGCTCCCGCGGTTCTGGTACGACACGTTCGACAGCGTGATCGGCACCGGCGAGGCCTTCCGCTTCGAGCACGGGCTGGTGACCCACGGCCGCGTGTTCGACGTCTACGCCGGTCGATTGGACGACGGCACGCGCCGCCGCGTGGCGGTGATCTTCAACGATATCACCGAGCAGAAGCGCCACGACGAGCACCAGCGGCTGCTGCTCAACGAACTCAATCATCGCGTCAAGAACACCCTGGCGACGGTGCAGTCGATGGCGATGCAGAGTTTCCGCGCGGGCACCGATCCGGACAACGCGCGCCAGCAGTTCGAGGGCCGGCTGATGGCGCTTTCGCGGGCGCACGACATCCTCACCCGCGAAAGCTGGGGCGGCGCGGCGTTGGAAGACATCGTGCGGGAGGCCATCGCACCCTATCGCGACGATCGACATGACAGGCTGCACGTGCATGGGCCGGCCGCATGGCTGCCGCCGCGCCATGCGCTGGCCTTCGCGATGGCGCTGCACGAGCTGTGCACCAACGCGGTCAAGTACGGTGCGCTGTCGGGGGCCGAAGGCGAGGTGGCGATCGAGTGGAGCATAGAGGGGAGTTTGCTGCGCCTGCTCTGGACCGAGTCCGGTGGGCCGACCGTGGTGCCGCCGGCGCGGCGCGGCTTCGGTTCGCGGCTGATCGAGCGCGGGCTGCGCCACGAGATCGGCGGACGCGTGGAGCTGGCGTTCGACCCGCGCGGCGTGACCTGCACCATCGAGGCCCCGCTCGGCGGTCCCACGGACAGGAACGGGGACGCGCTGCGCGGGAGCAGCGCCACGTGAGGATACAGGCATGCGCAGGCCCGCCACGCCCGGTCGTGGTGGCTGCTGTGCGCACCCTTGCGGTTGGGCTATCGTGCGAACGTAGCCCATGCATGCGAGGGGGGCACCGTGGTTGAGGGATGGCCCATCACATTCGGTTATTTCACCGCCGCGTTGATCGCCACGGCGGGCATCGCGCTCGCCTCCGGCGCGCAGTTCGCCGTTGTCGGCCTGTGGCGCCGCCGCGAGGCGATGTACCTCTCCTACGCCATGCTGTGCCTGTGCATCGCCACCCTGGCCTTCGCCAACGCGCTGCTGCACACCGCCACGCGCGTGGAGGTGGCCACCGCCGCCCTGCGCACCATGATCAGCGCGGCGGCCATCTCCTTCCTGCCCTTCGTGGTGTTCATCCGCGCCTATACCGGAGGCCCGGCGCAGCGGCGGCTGCAGATCGCCGTCGGCGTCGTGGCGGGTTTCTTCACCTGGCTCAACCTCGACCTCCCCGGCACGTTGTTCTTCATGCAGGTGACGCCCGGCTCCGGCATCGCGCTGCCGTGGGGCGAGCGGCTGTATGACCTGGCCGGCACCGCCTCTGCATGGGGCCTGGCCTTCCACGTCCTGACTTACCTCGCCTTCCTGTGGGCGCTGTGGCGCGCGGTGGCGCAGGCACGCGCGGGCGAGCGGCTGCGCGGCATGCTGCTGGCGGTCTGCCTGCTGGCGCAGTTCGCCGCCCTGCTCTGGGGCGACGTGGTGATCGACGCGCTCGGCCACCGCTACCCCTACCTGGATGCTTTCTCGTTCCTGCCGTTCGTGCTGCTGATGGGCCTTTCGCTGGCCGCGCAGCTGCACCAGCGCACGGTGCAGCTGGAACAGGCCACGCTGCGGCTGGAGGCCGAGGCCCACACCCGCCGCGAGGCTGAGTTCAACCTGCGCCACGTCGCCTACCATGACAGCCTCACCGGCCTGCCCAACCGGCTGCGCGCGCTGGATCACCTGGCCGAGCTGCACGCCGAGGCGGCGGCCCGCGGCCAGCATGGCGCGGTGCTGCTGATCGACCTGGACAATTTCAAGACGATCAACGACGCGCTCGGCCATCCCGTGGGCGATCGCATGCTGGAAGCGATCGCCGATCGCCTGCTCGCCGCGGCGCCCGCTGACGCGATGCTCGCGCGGCTGGGCGGCGACGAGTTCGTGCTGGTGCTGGGTCGACTGGCCAACGCGGCTGAAGCCGCCCAGACGCAGGCGCAGCAGGTGGCCGAACGCATGGTCGCGCGGCTGGCCGAGCCGGTGGCGGTGGACAGTCGCATCCTGGCCGTGGGTGCGAGCGTGGGCGTGGCCCTGTTCCCGGCAGGCGAGGAGGGCGTGGCCGACCTGCTGCGTCGCGCCGACATCGCGCTCTACCGGGCCAAGGCCGCGGGCCGCAACACCGTGCGGCTGTTCCTCGCGCCGATGCAGCAGGAGGCCGACACCCGCCTGGCGCTGGAGCGCGGCCTGCGTACCGCGCTGGAGCAGCAACGCATGCCCGCGCAGTTCGCGCTGCACTTCCAGCCGCAGGTCAATCGCCGCGGCGATCTGCTCGGTGCCGAGGCGCTGCTGCGCTGGCACCACCCGCAACTGGGCGAGCTATCGCCCACGGTGTTCATCCCGCTGGCCGAGGAAACCGGCCTGATCCACGCGCTGGGCGCCTGGGTGATCGGCGAGGCCTGCGCGCACATCCGCAGCTGGGACCGCGATGGCGTGGGCTTCGGCGGGCGGCTGGGGGTGAACGTGAGCGCGCGGCAACTCAACCATCCGCGCTTCGCCGCGCAGCTCGAAGCACAGGTGCGCGCCGCCGGCATCGAGCCGTCGCGGCTGACCCTTGAACTGACCGAAAGCGCCCTGCTGCAAGACTTCGACAGTGCCCTGGATACCCTTCGCCAGCTCGCCAACATCGGCTTCTGCCTTGCGCTCGACGATTTCGGCACCGGTTATTCGTCGCTGAGCTACCTGCAGCGGCTGCCGCTGGACGTGCTCAAGGTCGACCGCGCCTTCGTCAGCGAACTGCACCCCAACGCCGCCAACCCATTGGCCGGATTCATCATCGACGTGGCGCACCGGTTGGGCATCGCCGCGGTGGCCGAGGGCGTGGAGACCGTGCCGCAGCGGCTCGCCCTCGAACGCCTCGGCTGCGATGGCCTGCAGGGCTACCTGGTCTGCCGTCCGCTGGACGAAGCCGGCTTCCGCCAGTGGCTGGCCGAGCACCACCAGGCGCGCACGCTGCCGCAGGCGCAGCGCAATACGCCGGACAGCGCGGGCGATATCCCGCAGGTACCGGGTAGTTCCTCGCGCGACTGGAACTAGATCGGTTCGGGGTCGGCCGGTCCCGGCCGCTCGGCAAGCTTGCAGGCGTACATGGCGCGGTCGGCGGCGGCGTACAGGCGCGTCTCGTCAGTGCCGTCCTCCGGATACATCGCCAGGCCGATGCTGGCGCTTATGGAGAGGCGGTGGCCCTGGAACTGCGTGCTCGCCTCGAAGACGCGCGCCAGGCGATCGGCACGCGCCTGTGCCGCCGCGCGGTCGGCCACGTCGGGCAGGATCGCGGCGAACTCGTCACCGCCCAGGCGCGCCAGCGTGTCGCCCGCACGGATGCCCTGCTGCAGGCGCTGCGCCACGAAATGCAGCAGCGCGTCACCGGCCGCATGACCCAGTGTGTCGTTGATGCGCTTGAAGTCGTCGAGGTCGATCACCAGCATGGCGATGCGCCCACCGCCATCGCGCGCACGCTTGAGCGCATGGTCGAGCCGACGCGCGAACACCCGCCGGTTGGGCAAGCCGGTGAGCGCATCATGCAGGGAAGCGTGCTCGGCGTGGCCGATCTGTTCCTCCAGCAGGGTGAAGATCATGCCGGTGGCCACCAGGAACTTGGGCAGGTTCCAGGCCTCGTTCTCGATGCCCCAGGCACCCAGCCACGGGTCGAGCGCCGCGGCAACCGGAAACACGGCCGCCCAGGCGACGAAACTCACCGTGGTGAACACCACGCCAACCGAGGGCGCGAGCGCGCCGCGGTAGAAGCAGAACGCCACGGCCAGGTAGTGCCAGAACAACATCCAGTTAAGCGCGTCGTCGATCGCGCCATGCCATGCGAACCAAGCCTGCAGGGCGTAGGAGCCCACCAGCGCCGGCAGGCTCCAGGCCGGCCGGCGCCGGTCGCGGCGCACCACCCACACGGTCGAGGCCAGGCCCAGCGCCGTGCATGCCAGGTAGGCCAGGGGCACCTGCGCGCCGTAGGAGGCGAGCACGAAAAAGCCCACGTCCGGCGCCGCCGCCAGCAGCGTGACGGAGAGGTCCCGCCACCACGCCGAGCGCGTGTCGGAACCGGCCCAGATGAAGGCGACGCTGGTCAACAGCAGCATCGACAGCGAAACCGCCAGTGCGGCATCCGCCGCCGCGCCCCTGCCAAGGTTGCGCTCGGCCAGCTGCGCGACGATGTGGACCAGGATCATCGCCCAGCCGACCAGCCAGTAGCGCAGCCGCGTCTGCCGGGTGCGCTTGAGCAACGAGCCGAACACCAGCACGAGCCCGCCGATGGCCAGGAAATCGGGAATTACGGACAGGTTCAAGCGCTTCTCTCCGCACCGGCAACGGCGCGTCCGGCAAATAGGACTGCCCGTCGCTTATCGGCCATGCCGCCTGAAGCTTGAATGGGCCATGTGCGCCGCGCCGGCGGACCAACAAGCGCATCCATGCGCGCGCGGATGCTGCAGGCTGGCGCGATCGGCTTTCCGGCGATGCCGGCACAAGGCCGGGAGGCCGCGCCGCGCCGGGCACACGGACGCACCCGTGTGAGGCGCGTGGCCGCCGGACATGCCTGTCGCCCTCATGCCTCCGGCTGCCACCCAATGCCGTCGTGATCCGCGCCGAGCGCGGCCTGCACCTTGCCGAGCAGGTCCTCCTCGCTGAAGGGCTTGCTCACGATGCGCTCGTCCCCTACTTCCTTGAATGCGGCGAAGTCCGCATAGCCGGTAATGAACAGCACCGGCAACGAAGGCCGCTTGGCGTGGGCTTCTCGCGCCACCTCCGAACCGTTCATGCCCGGCATGGCGTAGTCCATCAGCATCAGGTCGACGCCAGCGCCCTCGCGGTTGAGCACGTCGAGAGCCGAACCGCCGCTGCCGGCCTCGATCACCTCGTAGCCCCGCTCGGCGAGGATCGCCGCGGTCACCTCGCGCACGTCGGTATCGTCGTCGACCAACAGTATCCGCTGCCGGCCCGGTCCATGTTCTTCGCGCGCTGCCGCAGGCGAGGCCTCCTGCGCGTAGGAGGCAGCGCTTTCGGCGCGCGGCAGGTAAACCTTGATCGAGCTGCCCTCGCCCAGCCGCGTATCGATCCGCACGCCGCCGCCGGACTGTTTGGCGAAGCCGTACACCTGGGCCAGCCCCAAGCCCGAGCCCTTGCCCACCTCCTTCGTGGTGAAGAACGGCTCGAAGGCGCGCGCCACCACCTCGGGCGTCATGCCGCTGCCGTGATCGGTAACGGCCACCATCACATAGTCGCCCGGACCAGGTTCCTCCGGTCGAGAAGCCGGTTCGCGCAGCGCCACGTTGGCCGTCTCCACGATCAGGTCGCCGCCCACCGGCGAGGCGTCGCGCGCGTTGATCGCCAGGTTGAGTATCACCAGTTCGATCTGGGTCGGATCGACCAGCGCCGGCCACAGCCCCGGGTGCAGCTTCATGGACAACTGCACCGAGCCGCCCATGGAACTCTGCAGCAAGTCGCGCATGCCGGCGACGATGCCGTTGAGATCCACCGCCTTGGCCTCCAGCCGCTGCCGCCGCGAAAAAGCGAGCAGTTGCGCGGTGAGCTTGGCGCCGCGAGTGGCGGCATCCTTCATGTAGGTCAGCCTCTGTCGGACGCGCGGATCGACCTCCATCCTTTCTTCGCACACGCGTTCGAGGATGCCGATATTGCCTGTGATGACGGTCAGCAGGTTGTTGAAATCGTGCGCCACGCCGGAGGTGAGCTGGCCCACCGCTTCCAGCCGTTGCATCTGCCGCAGCGTGGCTTCCACCCGCTCGCGTTCCTCGATCTGCGCCAGCAACTGGCGGTTGGCCGCGGCCAGCTCGGCGGTGCGCTCGGCCACGCCGCGCTCGAGCGCCTCCTGGGTCTGGTGCTCGAGCGTGCGGTCGCGCAACACCTTGAGGTAGCCCAGCAGCCGGCCGCCTCCGTTGCGCAGCGGCATCAGCAGGCCGCTGGCGAAGAAGCGCGAGCCGTCCTTGCGCAGGTGCTGGCGATCGTCCATCGCGCGCCCAGTCTCGGCGGCGCGGCGCATCTCCAGCTGCGGGATGCCGCGCGCCCGCTCCTCGGGCGTGAAGAAGATGGCGGCCGGCTGGCCCAGGACCTCTTCCTCATGCCATCCCATCAACCGCTCGGCGCCCGGGTTCCAAAGGGTGATGCGCCCCTCCAGGTCCATGGTCAGGATGCCGTAACCGGTGGTGCTTTCCAGGATCAGCTTCAGCCGGTTGTTGGTGGCGCGCAGCGCGGCCTCGGCGCGGGCGCGTTCGACCGCCGCCCAGGTGCGCTCGGCCACTTCGCGCGCGACCGCCTCGTCCTCGTCGGTCCAGCGCCGCGGCTTACGCTGCTGCACCGAGAGGAAGGCCGCCAGCCGCCCGCCCTTGACCAGCGGCACGGTCAGGCTGGCACGCAGGCCGCCCAGTGCGTGGTGGGCTTCGGCCGCCTGTCCGCCCACACGCGGGTCTTCGAACGGATCGGTGATGCGCAGGGCGGCTCCGGTCAGCGCCTCGGCGACCAGCTCCGGCCCGAATTCGTCCAGCCGATGGCGCCCCACACCGCTGGGCATGTCGCCGTTGACCCAGTCGCGCTCGACCGTGAAGTACTCGCCGCTCTCGTCGAGCTCGGCGTAGCCCACGCGGTCGGCATGCAGGTGGCGTCCCAGGCGGCATGCGGCGGCCGCCATTACCGCGCGCGGATCGGCGAGGTCGCGCAAGGTATCGCTAAGGCGCGAGCGGAAGCGCTGGCGTCGTTCGGCCAGTACGCGTTGGGTGGTTTCGATGGCCTGGTTGATCAGGCCCGCCACTTCGCCGCTCTCGTCGCGCACCGGGCCGATCCAGTAGTCGAAATAGGCCCGCTCCGGATAACCGTGCCGTTCCAGCATGAAGCGCGCGTCGCGGAAGCAGCTCGGCTTGCCCAGCAACGCCTGCTGGATTACCGGCTCGGTGAGCTTGCGCGCCTCGGGCCAGACGTCGCGGAAGGGCCGGCCCAACGCCTCCGGCCGGCTGCCCAGCAAGGGGCGATAGGCATCGTTGTAGAGGCAGGTGAGTTCGGGGCCCCAGCCCAGGGCGATCGGCAGCTCGCTCTCCAGCATCATCGCCACCAGTGTGCGCAGCGAGCCGGGCCAGCCTTCCAGCGGCCCCAACGGCGTGGCCGTCCAGTCGAAGGCGCGTAGCCGCCCGGCCATTCCCCCGCCACCGGAGAGGAAGGCGTCCCCTGCTGACACTGGCGAGGTGGAGGCTGGCAAGGTCGCTCCTCTGCATCCCTGTCATGCTGGTCATCGTGCAGGCCGCAGCGCGCCCCACGGCCCGTGCAGGTCGCATTGCGCTCCCCCATGCCGGCGCAGGCCCGTCATGCCGGCGGTCGGCAACCCCGTGGGCCTCGTGCGCCACGGTTCGTGACGCGCATCACACTATGCGGGTCCCGCTGTCGGCAACCCGGCAAGGGCTCGTGAGGACCTTGTCGCGCGCG
This sequence comes from Frateuria sp., assembly GCF_035943815.1. Lineage (GTDB taxonomy): Bacteria > Pseudomonadota > Gammaproteobacteria > Xanthomonadales > Rhodanobacteraceae > Frateuria_A. Next base: position 83,313 of record NZ_DASZBU010000012.1, on the reverse strand, counting down.
CTGGGCCCGCCGCCTGCTTCACGCCGACGCGACCGGGACTGCCGCTCTATCGCTACGCGGTATGTCCAACACTCCACTCGATTGTCTGATCGTGGGCGCCGGTCCGGCCGGCTTGACCGCGGCCACCTACCTGGCGCGCTTCCGGCGCCACGTGTTGCTGGCCGACGCGGGCGCTAGCCGCGCGCGCTGGATCCCGGCCAGCCACAACTGCCCCGGCTTTCCCTTCGGTGTGGCCGGCAACGAATTGCTGGCGCGCTTCCGGCTGCAGGCACAGGCCTATGGCGTACCGGCGGTGCACACGCGCATCACCCAGCTCGTGCGCCATGCCGACGGCTTCACCGCGGGTGATGGCGAGCGCCACTGGCAGGCGCATACGGTGATCCTGGCCACCGGCGTGATCGACCGCGTACCGGTGCTGGACCACATCGATGACGCCATCGCCGCGGGCACGGTCAGGTTGTGTGCCATCTGCGACGCCTACGAGGCGCGCGATGAGGTGATCGGCGTGCTGGCACCCGCGCAGGCTGCCATCGGCCACGCCGCCTTCCTGCGTACGTTCTCCCGCCAGGTGTGCGCGCTGGCGACGGACTGCGACGCCCCCGATGCGGCGCTGCAGCGCCAGGCAGCCGACGCCGGCGTGCAGCTGTGGCCCGCCCCGCAGCGGCTCGCCCTGGTCGATGGCGCCTGCCAGGCCTACTTCGCCGACGGTCGCCGGCTGCGCCTGGACACGCTCTACCCGGCGCTCGGCGCAGAGGCGCAGTCGGGCCTCGCGTCGACCCTGGGCGCCGCGCTCGATGCCGAAGGCGCCGTGGTGGTGGACGATCATCTGCAGACCAGCGTGCCGGGCCTATATGCCATCGGCGACGTGGTCAGCGCGCTGAACCAGATCAGCGTGGCGGTCGGCCATGCCGCGATCGCGGCAACGACCGTGCACCGGCGCCTGCCGGCCAACTATTGCTGAGCCCGCCGCTACAGCCCCGGAGCGCTCCTTCAGTGCACCGAAGCCTCCGCCGGCAAGCCCGAGCCGGTGAGCAGCCCACGCAGCACGCGCAGTTCCGACTTGACCTGCGCCTCGTCGGCAGGACCCAGGCGCATCAACATCTTTTGCCCGGCCGAACGTGCTTCCAGGTCGGCGTCGGCATAGCGGTAGAACACCTTCGGCTGTACCAGTTGCACCGGGACCTGCGGTGTCGGCGCAGCGAGCATGTCGTCGATGGCGACCACCAGGCGGTCGTTGAAATAACCCTTCGGATAGCCGAGGTCACGATAGGCCTGCTGGAACAGCGGGTAATGGCGCACGTACCAGGCCACCAGCGCCTTCGGGTCTACGCTCCTGAGCACCCGCAGGTAGGGCGCATAGCGCTCGGCGTTGCGGGTGCTCGGCGTGATGCCGCCGTCGGCCCGTTCGACCAGGAACGCGCCCCTGGGCGTACGCACCGGCAGGATCTCGCTGGCCACGCTCTGGCGCGGCAGAGCGTCCACCGTCGCCACGATGCGGCGGATGACCTGGTCGCGTTGCAGCAGGCCGTCCAGCGCACCATCGCCGGCGAGGGCCAGCAAGGCGGCCACCGCGTCGGCGTCGCTGGCATCCAGCGCCGGCAACGGCGCGGTCGTGGCAGGTGCAGGCGTGGCCTTGGCGATCGGGTGGCGGATCGTGCTGGCGGCGGCAGCGGGCTCCGGCGTGCTCGCCCGCGGCGGGGCTACCGGCGTGCCTTCATGGGGCGGCCGCATCGCCGTCCGCCAGATCACGACGGCCACGGCGACCGCGCCGATGGCTATGGCGGCCGACAGCAACCACGGCCCGGTCGAGGAGCGCTTTTTCTTCAAGGGCATCACCTGTGCCTGCGATGGGGAGCCCTGCATAACGCCCGCGTGAGCAGGATGCAACCCGTCATCGGCCGAGCTTGCGCTCAACCGGCTGTGGCGGTGCCGAACAGATGCCCTATGCCGGCCGTCGCCAGCATGGCCAGCAAGCTCCAGAAGGCGATGCGCAAGGCGCCGGTGGCCATGCTGGCGCCGCCCATCCGCGCGGCGGCGGCGCCGAGCAGCACAAGGCAAACCAGGCATGCGACGCCGGTCAGGGCGAGCAGCATGCCCAGCGGCGCGAACGTGGCCACAAGCAAGGGCAAGGCCGAACCCACCGCGAAGCTTGCCGCCGATGCCGCAGCCGCCTGCATCGGACGCGCCCGGAACACGTCGGTGATGCCCAGTTCGTCACGCGCATGCGCATCGAGCGCATCGTGTGCCATCAACTGCTCGGCGACCTGGCGCGCCAGCGCCGGGTCCAGCCCGCGGCCGACATAGATCGACGCCAGTTCGCGATGCTCGGCATCCGTGTCGGTTGCCAGTTCCTCGCGTTCGCGGGCCAGCTCCGCCTCCTCGCTATCCCGCTGCGAGTGCACCGAGACGTATTCGCCGGCCGCCATCGACATGGCGCCGGCCACCAGCGCGGAGACGCCGGCGAGCAGGATCGCGTGGCGATCGGTATGGGCGGCGGCCACGCCCATCACCAGGCTTGCGGTGGAGACGATGCCGTCGTTGGCACCGAGCACGGCGGCGCGCAGCCAGCCCGTGTGCTCGGTGCGGTGTCCTTCTCGATGGCGTCGCATGGCTTTTTTCCTTGATCTGGGCCTACGCGAGGATAACCCCACCGCCGAGCGCCTGCGCCGTCGCCGGCCGCGCACGCGGTGATCATTGCAGCGTTCAATGCTTTACGGCATGGCCACCGCGACCGGATCAGGATGGCGGCATGCCGTGGGAGCGCCACAATGTTTGACGTCCCCGATCTCCGGGAGTTGTGCGCCATGACGCCTTCCTCCGCCACACCTGCTGGCCCCGGCACTTCCGGCGATCCGGCCGTCAGCGGCATGGGCGCGGGCGACGCCGCCGCCGAGACGTGGTCGGCGGGGTGCAGGCCGGTACGGTCAGCGACGCTGCACGAGGTTCGCGCTCTGGCGACGCGGGCGATCCCAGCCTAGGCACCGGCGCGGCCGTACCCAAACCGGCAACCGCATTGGGCGATGCCGCCACGGCTGGCGCGCACGGGCGTCGCTACCGGCTTGGGTGCGGTGCCTATCGAACCGCTCGAATTGCCCTTCCAGGTGATCGCGGCCGAGTCTCGACCGGTGAAAACGCGGTTGATGCCCATACCGCCCTCGCGCGGCTGAGCAAAAAAAAACGGGCGCCGAGGCGCCCGTTTTCGCTACGGCGGAGGCGGGCGATTACTTCTCGCCGACCACGATCACCTTGACCTGCGTCTGCACGTCGGCGTGCAGGCTGATCACGACTTCGTATTCGCCGGTGTTGCGGATCGGGCCCTCGCCCTGGATCACTTCGCCCTTGCCCACCTTCTGGCCGGCCGCTTCCAGCGCGTCAGCGATCTCGCGCGGGCCGACCGAGCCGTACAGCTTGCCCTCGGGGCTGGCATGCGCGGCGATGGTGACTTCGGTGCCTTCGAGCTTGGCCTTGCGCGACTGGGCCTCGGACAGCAGGTTGTTGGCCTTGGCCTCGTACTCGGCGCGGCGCTTCTCGAACGCTTCGAGGTTGGCGGCGGTCACCGGCACGGCCTTGCCCTGCGGCAGGAGGTAGTTGCGGCCGTAACCGGGCTTGACCTTGACCTTGTCGCCCAGGTTGCCGAGGTTGCGGACTTTCTCGAGAAGAATCAGTTCCATGGTTTTTTCCTTTCGTTAGCACCGGAAAGCCGGTGCAGCCGCGGACGGTTGTCCGAAGAGCGGGAACGGGAAACGGACAGTCCGGCGGGGCGCCGACCCCTGTTTCCTGTTCCCGGATGACGCCTTAGACGTCGTGGTTGTCGGTGTACGGCAGCAGCGACAGGAAGCGGGCGCGCTTGATCGCGGTCGCCAGCTGGCGCTGGTAGCGCGCCTTGGTCCCGGTGATGCGGCTGGGCACGATCTTGCCGTTCTCGGTGACGTACTGGCGCAGCGTGTTGAGATCCTTGTAGTCGATCTCCTTCACGTTTTCGGCCGTGAAGCGGCAGAACTTGCGGCGGCGGAAGAACTTGGACATGGCTTGAGTGCTCCTGATCAGTCGTCGCTGTCGCGATCGTTGTCGCGGCCGCCGCGGCGGTCGTCGCCGTCACCGTCGTCGTCGCGGCGACGCGAGGACTTGGCGTCGTCCTTTTCCTTGGACTTCAGGATGAAGGACGGCTCGGTGTCGGCTTCGTCGCGCTTGATGACGAGGTGGCGCAGCACGGCGTCGTTGAAGCGGAAGCCCGACTCCAGCTCGTTCAGCGCGTTCTGGCCCACTTCGATGTTGAGCAGGACGTAATGCGCCTTGGCCAGGTTCTCGATCGGGTAGGCCAGCTGGCGGCGGCCCCAGTCCTCCAGGCGGTGGATCTTGCCGCCGTCGGCCTCGATCAGCGCCTTGTAGCGGTCGATCATGGCCGGGACCTGCTCGCTCTGGTCAGGGTGGACCAGGAACACGATTTCGTAATGACGCATGGTCATTGTGGTGTTGGCTCCTTGTGGATGCGGCCCCGAAGGGCCTCGCAGCCTCCCGCCGGTGCGGTGAGGCAAGTGCCCATCCACGCCGGTCGGGCGCGGACAGAAGCGGAAGTCTAGCGTGGCCAGTGCCGCCGCGTAAAGCCGGCGTGCACACGTCGCTTATGGACCAGGCCGCTCAGCCGACGGTGAAGCTCTCCCCGCACCCGCATTCGCCGGTGGCGTTGGGGTTGTGGAAGACGAAGCTGGCGTTGAGGCCCTGTCGGCGGAAATCGATCACCGTACCCTCCACCATAGGCAGGCTCCTGTCGTCCACGATCAGTGATATGCCCTCCACGTCGAGGGTGTGGTCGCCCGGCTGTACGGCGTCGGCCAGGTCCACCACGTAGGCGAAGCCCGAGCAGCCGGTGCGCTTGACGCCGAAGCGCACGCCCGCCGCACCGGGGGTCTGGGCCAGGAACTGGTGGATGCGTTCGCGGGCGGGGGGAGTGATCGAGATGCTCATGGGCGCGAAGGTGAAGTAGGCCTCGGGCCTACATTATCATGCGGGTTTGCCCGACGCGCCGCAGCCGGCGCGCATCGAACATGACAGCGCCCAGATGCGGCGCGTGCGCAGGAGTTTCAATCCCATGGCGGTAGTGAGTGTGAAGCAGGCCCTTTCCGGCGCCATCGAGGCCGGCAGCGCGGTGACCGTGCGCGGCTGGGTGCGCACGCGGCGCGATTCCAAGGCCGGGCTGTCCTTCGTCAACGTCAGCGACGGCTCATGCTTCGACCCGATCCAGGCAGTGGTGCCGGCCACGCTGCCCAACTACGAAAGCGAGATCCGGCACTTGACCGCCGGCGCCGGCGTGATCGTCACCGGCACGCTGGTGCCCTCGCAGGGCAAGGGCCAGGCCTTCGAGATCCAGGCGACCGGCGTGGAAGTCACCGGCCTGGTCGACGATCCGGAAACCTACCCGATCCAGCCCAAGCAGCACTCGATGGAGTTCCTGCGCGAGGTCGCGCACCTGCGCCCGCGCACCAACCTGTTCGGCGCGGTCACCCGCGTGCGCCACACGATGATGATGGCGATCCATCGCCACCTGACCGCAGAGGGCTTCTTCTGGGTCAACACGCCGATCATCACCACCTCGGATGCCGAGGGCGCCGGCGACATGTTCCGCCTGTCCACGCTGGACCTGGCCAACCTGCCGCGCACCGACGAGGGCAAGGTCGACTACCGCAAGGATTTCTTCGGCCGCGAGGCGTTCCTCACGGTGTCCGGCCAGCTCAACGTGGAGGCCTACTGCCTGGCGATGAGCAAGGTCTACACCTTCGGCCCGACCTTCCGTGCGGAGAACTCCAACACGCCGCGCCATCTGGCCGAGTTCTGGATGATCGAGCCGGAGATCGCCTTCGCCGATCTGTCCGCCGACGCCGACTGCGCCGAGCGCTTCCTCAAGGCGATCTTCAAGGCGGTGCTGGATGAGCGCGCCGACGACATGGCGTTCTTCGCCGAACGCGTTCTGCCCGAAGCCGTCACGCGGCTGGAGAACTTCATCGCCCAGCCGTTCGAGCGCATCGACTACACCGACGCGATCGAAATCCTGAAGAATTCCGGCCAGAAATTCGAATACCCGGTCGCCTGGGGCATCGACCTGCAGACCGAGCACGAGCGCTACCTCGCCGAGAAGCACGTCGGCCGCCCGGTGGTGGTGATGAACTACCCGGAAGCGATCAAGGCCTTCTACATGCGCCTGAACGACGACGAGAAGACGGTCGCGGCGATGGACGTGCTCGCTCCGGGCATCGGCGAGATCATCGGCGGCAGCCAGCGCGAGGAGCGCCTTGAGTACCTGGACCGGCGCATGCAGAAGTTCGGGTTGGACCTGACCACCTACGCCTGGTACCGCGACCTGCGCCGCTACGGCACGGTCCCGCACGCCGGCTTCGGTCTGGGTTTCGAGCGGCTGCTGTGCTATGTGTGCGGCCTGTCGAACATCCGCGACGCGATCCCCTACCCGCGCGCCGCCGGATCCGCCCTCTTCTGATCCGTGGTCCCGTCCGCCATGCTCCGTTTCTCGCTGAAAACCCTGCTGGTCGCCCTCTCCCTCCTGCTGGGCGCCTGCCACAGCGTCAAGGTGCTGGTGCCGCCCAACCTGCGCGCGCCGACCGACACCAGCAACGCGCTGGAGCAGGCCAAGCAGCGCCTCGAACAGGCCACGCCCTGCTGCGGCAGCTTCGCGGACTTCTCCTACCAGACCCCGTTGCCCTGGCAGCCGAAGAAATTCGAGCTTGGCCCCGGCAGCATGGTCGCCAACCTCAATGGCGTACGCAGCTATTTCCTGGCGTTCCACCTGCCGACGGACGCGAAGCTGCCCTACAGCGTGGCGCTCAAGTCGGACTTGAACGGCCGCTGGCTCCACGCGAGCTATCTGTTCGCGCCCACCACGGTGTTGCTGGATGGGGCCTTCCAGCCGATCGATTCGCATGACGTGCAGCTGTGCGAGTACATGGGGTGGAGCAGCGCCACCACCGGCGCCTTCGGCTCGGTCAAGATCACCAGCGACAAGGCACGCTACCTGGTGATCTACAGCTCGGCCGACCAGCAGGCCGGCAACACCTACTGGGAACAGTCGCCGGCCACGTTCTCCGCCGAGGCGCCCGTGAAGATGGCGTCCAACGGCAGTTTCCGCATCCCGCACGGCCCGGACGGCACCATCTGGGTCGGCCTGATGAACGAGAGCTACCAGAAGGCGGTGGACAACGGGATCTGCGACAAGGCCCCGCAGGGCAAGGGCGTGCTCAACACCTTGCGCACCGCCCTGCCCACGCACTGGAGTGGAGGCGGTACGTGAACCTCCTGGTGATGCTGTACCTGCTGTTGCTCGCCGGCGGCATCGTCTGGTTCGTGCTGTATTACCTGGCGCAGTTCCGTATCGCCAGCCTGCTACGTACCCATCACCCGCAGCAGTGGAGGATCATCGCCGATCCGGAAGGCGGCCGGCCCAGCGCCATGCGCACCTGGATGCGCATGCAGCGCGTGCTGCGACTGACCCGCCCGCGCCTGCCCGAGCTGTTGCAGGACGCAGCGATCACCCGCTGGTTCCGGCTGTGGCGCCTCGCACCGTGGCTGGCCTGGGCCTGCTGGTTCGCGGCAGTGTTCCTGCAATGGAAGGCGCGCTGAAGCAGGCGGCCCTCGAACCCACCTGAGGAGAAACCGATGCGACTGGATCTGAGCGGCCGCCATGCACTGGTTTGCGGCGCATCGCAGGGCATCGGCCGGGCCAGCGCCATCGAACTGGCGGAACTTGGCGCCACCATCACCCTGCTCTCGCGTTCGCCCCAGCCGCTGGAGGAACTGGCCGGCCGCCTGCCGTGCCCCCGCGGCCAGGAACATCGCTGGCAGGCGGTGGACATGCTGGACACCACGCGGCTGCAGGGCGTCGTCACCGACATCGCCGCGGCCGAACCGGTGCACATCCTCATCAACAACACCGGCGGTCCGCCGGGGGGCCCGGCGCACACCGCCGACCCGGCCGCCTTCGAGGCCGCCTTCCGCCAGCACCTGATCGCCGGCCAGGCGATGGTGCAGGCCTTGTTGCCGGGCATGCGCCAGGCCAACTACGGACGCATCGTCAACGTCATTTCCACTTCGGTGAAGGAGCCGATCCCGAACCTGGGCGTCTCCAACACCGTGCGCGCTGCGGTGGCGGCCTGGGCCAAGACGCTCTCCGGCGAGCTGGCCGCCGATGGCATCACCGTCAACAACGTCCTGCCCGGCTACACGCGCACCGGGCGGCTGGACAGCCTGCTCGGTGCGCAAGCCGCCAGCAGCGGCCGCAGCGAGAACGACATCGCGCGCGACCTGATGGCGACCATTCCGGCACGCCGCTTCGGTGAACCGGCCGAAGTGGCGGCCGTGATCGCCTTCCTCTGCACGCCCGCTGCCGCCTATGTCAACGGCGTCAGCATCGCGGTCGACGGCGGCCGCACGCGCGCGTTGAGCTAACGCCGCCCATCGCGATGGCGGAGCCGCCTCGCGGCACCGAACTTCGATTCACGCCGGCATACGCCGGCGTCCGGTGCAATCGCCGGCCCCAGGTCGTAAGCTTGTACGGATGCCTTCCCTGCGCCTCGCCAATCTGATCGACGGTCGCCTGGTGGCTCCGCGCGCGGACCGCTGGCTCGAGGTGTACGAACCGGCCACCGGCGAGGTCTTCGCACATTGTCCCGATTCCGACCGCGAGGACGTGGACGATGCGGTGGCTGCCGCCCATCGTGCCGCCGCGACCTGGTCGCACACGCCGATCGAGCAGCGCGCAGGCCTGCTCGGGCGCCTCGCCGACCTCATCGAGCAGGACCTGGACGCTTTCGCCGCGCTCGAATCGCGCGACAGCGGCAAGCCGCTTGCGCTCGCGCGCAGCCTCGACATCCCGCGCGCGGTGAGCAACCTGCGCTATTTCGCCGCCGCCATCCAGGGCTGGGGCAGCGAGTCGCACGCGATGGCGCTCGGGTGGCCCGATGCCGGCGCGATCAACTACACCCTGCGCCAGCCGCTGGGCGTGGTCGGCTGCATCAGTCCGTGGAACCTGCCGCTGTACCTGTTCACCTGGAAGATCGCGCCGGCGCTCGCCGCCGGCAACGCGGTCGTGGCCAAGCCCTCCGAGGTCACCCCGTGCACCGCCGCGCGGCTGGCCGAGCTGAGCATCCAGGCCGGCTTTCCGCCGGGCGTGCTCAACATCGTGCTGGGCCGGGGCCTGGATGTCGGACAGCCGCTGGTCGAACACCCGCAGGTCAAGGCGATCTCCTTCACCGGCAGCACCGCCACCGGCACGGCCATCGCTGCGGCCGCGGCACCGCGGTTCAAGAAGGTGTCGCTGGAGATGGGTGGCAAGAACCCGGCGATCGTGTTTTCCGATGCCGATCTCTGCGACGCCAACCTCGATACCATCGTGCGCTCGGGCTTCGCCAACCAGGGCGAGATCTGCCTGTGCGGTTCGCGCCTGCTGGTGCAGCGATCGATCTATGAGCGCTTCCGCGGGCGCTACCTGGAGCGTGTGCAGCGGCTGGTGGTCGGCGACCCCGACCAGCCGTCGACCCAGCTCGGCGCTCTGGTCTCCCGGCCCCACTTCGACAAGGTCATGGGCTGTATCGCCCAGGCCCGCGCCGACGGTGCGACCGTGCTGTGCGGCGGCGAGGCGGTGCACCTTTCCGGCCGCTGCGCCAACGGCTGGTTCGTCGCGCCCACCGTGCTCGAGGGACTGCCCAACGCCGCGCCCACCAATCAGACCGAGATCTTCGGCCCGGTGGTAAGCCTGATCCCGTTCACGGACGAGGACGAGGCCGTGGCACTGGCCAACGCCAGCGCCTACGGCCTGGCCGCCTCACTGTGGACGCAGGATCTCTCCCGCGCTCACCGGGTCGCTGCCGCGCTCGACTTCGGCATCGTCTGGACCAACTGCTGGCTGCTGCGCGATCTGCGCACGCCGTTCGGCGGCGTGAAGCAGTCGGGCCTGGGCCGCGAGGGCGGCACCGAGGCGCTGGCCTTCTTCACCGAGCCGAAAAACATTTGTATCCGCTACTGAACTGGAACCGCCATGCCGCACACCCTGAAAGAGCTGCTCGCCAACAACCGCCGCTGGGCCGCCAACGTTACCGCCGCCGACCCGCACTTCTTCGAGCAGCTGTCGCGGCAGCAGGCGCCCAAGTACCTATGGATCGGCTGCTCCGACTCGCGCGTGCCGGCCACGCAGATCGTCGACCTCCCGCCGGGCGAGATCTTCGTCCATCGCAACGTGGCCAACGTGGTGGTGCACACCGACCTCAACGCGCTCAGCACGATCCAGTTCGCGGTGGACGTGCTCAAGGTCGAGCACATCCTGGTGGTGGGCCACTACGGCTGCGGCGGCGTGGGCGCGGTCCTGCGCGAGGACAAGCTCGGCCTGATCGACAACTGGCTGCGCCACGTGAAGGACGTGGCGTTCAAGCACGAAGACGCGCTGCGCGCGAACGTGCCCTTTGCGGCGCGCCACGACCGCCTGTGCGAGCTCAACGCCATCGAGCAGGCGCTCAACGTATGCGGCACCAGCATCGTGCGGGACGCCTGGGAACGCGGCCAGAAGCTGGCCGTGCACGCCTGGGTGTACGGCCTCACCGACGGCCACATGCACGACCTGGGGCTGGTGGTCACCGGCCGCGACGACATCGGCGACGCCTACCGCCGTGCGCTCGACGGGATGGCCGAACGCTGGCAGGCGCAGGCATGAGCGGAGGCATCCGCACCGACGCCGCGCCCGCGCCGGTAGGTGCGTACCCGCACGCGCGCCGCGTGGGCAACCTGCTGTTCCTCTCCGGCGTGGGCCCGCGCGAACCGGGCAGCGACAAGGTGCCGGGAAACGTCTACGACCACGACGGCAGCCTGGCCGCCTACGACATCGAGGCGCAGTGCCGCCAGGTGTTCGCCAACGTGCGCGCGGTACTCGAGGCCAGCGGCGCCCGCTGGGAAGACCTGGTCGACGTGACGGTGTTCCTCACCGACATGGCGCGCGATTTCCCGGTCTACAACAGGATCTATGCCGAGTACTTCGCCGGCGTGGACGCCTGCCGCACCACGCTGGGAATCAGCGCGCTGCCGACTCCCATCGCGATCGAACTCAAGTGCGTGGCGGCCCTGGCCGGCGCCTGAAGAAAAGGGCGCCTGGAGAAAAGAAAGCCCCGCCAGCTGGCTGGCGGGGCCGAAGGATCAGGCCGGATCTTCCTACTTGGCGCCGGAGCCCGTATCGGCCGCCTTCTTGGCCTTGTGAGAGTGATGATGGTGATGATGATGGTGGTGCCCCATCGTCTTCTTGGGGGCCGGAGCCGTGGTCGACGCGTCCTTGGTCGCGGGGGTGGCGCTCTGCTCGGTCTTGGTCGCAGGAGTGGCGCTCTGCTCGGTCTTGGTCGCTGCTGCCTTTGGGGCAGTGTCCTGGGCCAGCACAACACCGGAAAGAGCCACACCCGCCACGAGCAGGGAAGCGATCACAAGCTTGCGCATGATGGAAAACCTCGCTGGGAACGCCGCGGACCCGGCCGGAACCCGGCACCACGGGCGGCGCGGCGAAACGACGATGTGCCTGCGGCGAGATATGGCAACTGAATAACCGGGCCGTCGGACCTACGTGCCTGCCATCGGGCTCTTGACTTGACGAACGCCGCCGCTTTCGCGCAGAAACTTGCGTCAGTCCAGGCAGGCGCGCAGCAGCGGCTCGATCGCCCGGCGCAGTTGCGTGGCCTTTGCCTCATCCCAGGCAAAACTCGTCTCGTCCATGTAATTGCACTGCGCAAGCTCCAGCTGTACGGCTTCGATCCCGACGTCAGGACGTCCGTAGTGGCGCGTGATGTAGCCGCCCTTGAACCGGCCGTCGACCACGAAGCTGTATGCTTCCTGCCCATCGAGCACCGACTGCAGGCGCCGCCGCAGCGCAGGCGAGCAGCTGGCGCCGTCGGCCGTGCCCAGGTTCAGATCGGGTAGGCGTCCGTCGAACAGCATGGGCACCATGCTGCGGATCGAGTGGCCCTCCCACAGCACCACGCGGCCGTGCTGCGCCTTCAGTCTCGCAAGTTCCTGCTGGAGCGCCTCGTGGTAAGGCCGCCAATAACCGTTCACGCGGCGTTGAACTTCAGCCGCATCCGGCTCGCCGTCCGCCGCCAGATAAAGTGGTTCCCCATCGAAGCCGATGGTCGGGACCAGTCCGGTTTCGCGCCGGCCCGGATACAGCGCGTGGCCGTCGGCCGGGCGGTTGAGGTCGATCACGTAGCGCGAGGCCAGCGGGCGCAGCACGCTCGCGCCCAGCGCCTGCGCGAGCGGCTCGTAAAGTCGGGCCACGTGCCAATCGGTATCACGCGAGCGCCGCGCCGACGGCCGCACGCGCGCGGCGATCTCATCGGGGATGTGGCTGCCGTCGTGCGGCAGGCTGATCAGCAGGGGTGCGACACCGGCTTCGAGGCGATAGATGTCCATCCATGCAGTGTAGCGGCTAGCGCATCAGCAACAGTTCCTCCGACAAGGTCGGATGGATCGCCCCACCGGCGCAGCGCAGCTCGCGGCGCGTAAGCCCTTTGAGCATGGCCAACGGCTAAGCCGCATCACTGCGGAAAGAGCGTGACCGGCGTACGCAGCAGGCAGGCGAATTTCACCGCCATGTAGCTGCCGCCGACGATGCCGATCGAGCGCGGGGCGGCACGCGAAGCGGGACGGGCCGCCGGGCCGATCCAGCGCACGCTTACCTCGTCCAGGCGCGGCGCGCAGCGCTGGCGGATGCCCCTCGATGTAGCGCTCGCGCAGGCCGCGGAAACGGGCGTGAATGGCCCTTGCCCGGATGGTGGCCAAAATCTAGTCTGGCCCGGGGCAGCCCGGGAGAGTCGTTGCATGAGGTCACGCCGTTTCGTCGCCATGGCCTGCGTCCTGGCTGCCGCGTCGCTGCACGCCGCCGCGGCCGGCAAGGTCTCCACCGGGCAACTGTTCGAGGCCATGCGCAACCCGAACGAGCTGGGGCGCTACTGCTATCTGCTGCAGACCTTGCCCCAGCTGGCACCGGCCGATGCGATGGTCGCGCGTCAGTACCTGGCCTTCAGCGAGAGCGAGCTTGGCCTCTATGGCGAAGCCGTACGGGATTTCCCATTGAAGTCACGCCTGCCGGACGACATCGCGGCGCCCACGCCGCCCAACTGGGAAGCCACCGATGCGGTCGAGGCCATTGCCGGCCTCGCCGCGTCGCACCGGGTGGTGATGGTCAACGAGGCGCACCACGATGCGCACACCCGACTGCTCACGCTCGAACTGCTGCCCCGCCTGCGCGCGATCGGCTACACCCATCTGGCGATCGAAGCGCTGGTCGAGGACGGCGACAGCCTGCGCAAGCGCGGCTACCCGGTGGCGGCCAGCGGCACCGAATACCTGCGCGAGCCGGTGTACGGCCAGATCGTGCGCGAAGCCCTGCGCCTTGGCTACGTACTGGTTCCCTACGATCCGGCACAAAGCAGCCCGCAGGAACGCGAGCAGTCGCAGGCCCGCACACTCTACGAAAAGGTGCTGTCCGGCGATCCGCAGGCGAAGCTGCTGGTGCATGCCGGATACGCCCACATCGACAAGGCGCCCGGGCGCCTGGGACCGGTCCAGCCGATGGCCGAACGCCTGCACCGGCTCTCCGGCCTGGACATCCTCAGCGTCGATATGACCGACGTACACGAGGACGAGCCCTACAACGAGCTGCAGGCATCCCGTGCGGTGGTCAACGCCGTGCGCAACGACGAGGCGCTGCGCGGCAAGCCTGAAACCTTGCTTACCCCGACCAGGGACTCGCGCCGCCCGCTGCGCGACGCCTACAACCAGATCGTGGCGCAGTTCCATCCACGCGGACCGATCGTGCTGCGCAATGCGGGGGACGGCAGCTTGTGGAGCGCCCGGCCGCGGCTGTACGACGTCAACGTGATCCTGCCGCCGGCCAGCGACCGGATCAGCTCCTATGCGCGCGACCGGGTGGTATCGATCAATGTTGGCGGCGGGTCCGTCGTCGCCTTGCCGCCGGCCGCCGACGGCCACCGCCCGGGTTGGATGACACTGGACGGGCGGCGCGTGCCCGTGGCGATAGGCCCCGAGATCTGCGGCCAGCGATTCCCCTGCCTGGTCGAGGCCCGCCTGGCTGCCGAATCCGACGATGCCGTGGCGGCGGACCGCTACGTCTTCCTGGAGCGCGGCCCGGCCAATGTGCTGTGGCTGCAACCGGGCGCGTACCGCGTGCGCGGCGTCGGCCCCGAGGGGAAAGTGCTGAGCGAGCGGGCATTGCAGGTCGCGGCGAGGGCGAACTAAGCCACTGTCTCAGCAACTTGACGCAAGCCATTGATTGGCTAAGCTCAAGAAAAACAAAAGCCGAGGTCGCCATGACTGCCGCCGCCCGCCTTCGCGCCAGGACGCCCGTGCGCCTCGTGGCGATCGCGGCAACCCTGCTGCTCGCTGCCTGTGCCAGCCACCCGCGCCGGCCGGAACCCACCTTCCGCGAGTCGCATTCCTCGCTGGCGAACCTGCCCGCACGCGCGCCCTCGGCGGCCAGCGCAGCCACCGCCAACGACGTGCTGTTCCGTGCGATCGCGCTGGTCGGCACGCCTTACCACTGGGGCGGCAACACGCCCGAAGGCGGCTTCGACTGCAGCGGCCTGGTCGACTACATCTACCGCCAGGCAGCGGACATCCTGCTGCCACACGCCTCGCGCGAGATGGCGCGCGTGGACGGCCGCAAGGTCAAGCGCATGACCGACCTTGCCAGCGGCGATCTGGTGTTCTTCGACATTGGCGGCGCCATCAGCCACGTCGGCGTGTACGTGGGCAAGGGGCGCTTCGTGCACGCGCCCAACAGCGGCGGCACGGTGCGCATGGACGACATCGACGGGCCTTACTGGCGCGACCACTTCGCGTTCGGCAAGCGGCTACTGGATTAAAGAGAAAAGCTGAACGCCGCGGGATGGGCTCCTCGACCTTCTACCCGCAGTAGAGGGCCAAAAGCGGGCTGGGGAGAGGGGGCAAAGAAAACGGCGCCCAAGGGCGCCGCTTTGGTTATCGTCCTGAAACCCTGGACGCTTCAGTGCGCTTCCTGGCCCGGCGGATGCGCGTGCCCGTGCTTGATCTCGTCCTCGGTGGCGTCGCGCACTTCCTCGATCGCCACGTCGAAGTGCAGCGTCTTGCCGGCCATCGGATGATTGACGTCCACGTCGACGGTGCTCATGCCGACCTTGTGCACGGTAACCGCGCGGTGGCCGCCTTCCTTGAGCGCCAGCACCGTGGTCATGCCGGGCTTGAGCCTGGCCGCCTGCTGGAAGTACTTCTTCGGCACGCGCTGGATGCGGCCCTCCTCGCGCTCGCCGTAACCCTCGGCCGGCGCGATGTCCACGGCCAGCGTCTCGCCCGCCTCGTGACCGTCCAGCGCCTTCTCCAGGCCGCTGATGAGCTGCCCGTGGCCGAGCAGGATCCACAACGGCTCGCCGTTGTCGCGCGAGCTCTCCACCTTCTCGCCGTCCACCGTGAGCGTGTAGTGGAACGCGATGACCTTGTCCTTGCCTGCCTTCATTGCCTGTCTCGCTGGGTGCAAAGACCGCGATTCTATCAGTCCCGTGCCCGGCCAAAGCCCACGCCGCGCGCTTCGGGCCCGAGCCAGGCCAGCAGCGCCAGCAGCACCGCCACCACCGCGATCCAGGTCGACATGGCGAAGGCGAAGTCGCCGCCGTGCGCCCTGGCGATCCATGCCTGCGCGGTGGCCGTTACGGCGGCCAGCAGGTTGCCGGCCTGGTAGGCGAAGCCCGGCAGCGTGCCGCGCACGTGATCGGGCGAAAGCTCGTTGAGGTGCGTGGGCACCACGCCCCAGGCGCCCTGCACCATCACCTGGATCAGGAACGCCCCGGCGCCGTAGAGCACCAGCGTGCCGCCGTACATCCACAACGGGATCACCGGTATCGACAGCAGTGCGGCGATCACGATCGCCCGCCGCCGGCCGATGCGCTCGGACAGCGCGCCGAAGAACAGCCCGCCGAACAGCGCGCCCAGGTTCAACAGCGCCACCAGCACGAAGGCCGCGGCCGACCCTGTCGGCAGGTGCAGGTCCACCTCCTCGAAGGTGTGGTAGAGATCCTGCGAGCCGTGACTGAACATGTTGAACGCGGTCATCAGCAGCATCAGGTAGAACGCCAGCTTCCAGTGACCGCGCATGGCCTCGCGCACGCCGCGCCGTGGCGCATGCCCTTGCTGCTGCCACACCGGCGACTCGGGCACCTTGCGACGGATGTACAGCACCAGCAAAGCCGGCGCCGCGCCGACCACGAACAAGCCGCGCCAGCCGACGTGGTCGATCAGCAGCCAGTTGGCCAGCGCGGCCAGGAAGAAGCCGCAGGGATAGCCGCTCTGCAGCAGGCCCGAGACGATGCCGCGCGCCTTCGGCGGAATCGATTCCATGGCGAGCGAGGCGCCGATGCCCCATTCGCCGCCCATCGCGATGCCGAACAGGAAACGCAGCGCCAGCAGCATGGCGAGCGAGGTGGAAAAAGCGGTCGCCAGTTCGAACAGCGAGAACAGCACCACGTCCAGCATCAGGATCGGCCGGCGCCCGTAGCGGTCGGCCAGCCGCCCGAAGACCAGCGCGCCCAGCGGGCGCGCCGCGAGCGTGAGCAGCAGCGCGAGAGTCACCTGGGCCTTGTCCACGCCGAACTCGCGCGCCACACCGACGATCACGAAGGTCAGCAGGAAATAGTCGAAGGCGTCCAGCGTCCAGCCCAGGAAACTGGCCAGCACCGTGTGGCGCTGGTCGCGGTCCAGCTCACGCAACGTGGACACAACACTCATGCAGCGGCTCCCGGCATCGACCAGCGATCGTCAGGCTAGCATGCACTCCCGTGGGGACTGCCGCCCACATGCTGCGCGGCAGGATGGCCGCTTGCCCCGACGCCCATCGTCGTACCTGGCGCGTCGCCGCCGGGGAAAACGTGGCCTCTACAGCAAGCAAGGCGCGTCGCGCATGCGGGGCCCGCGTCCCGGCCTGCGCATGCATCCCCTGCACATCCATACGCTGGCAGCCGCCTATACTGGCGTCCCGTCCTCGGAGCAAGAGCATGCTGCGATCGTTCCTTCGACGTATGGCCCGCACTCCGGCGCCTGCGGCCACCCGGCCAAGGCCCTCGCCTTGACGGTGCGGCCAGGCTATCGCCTGGAGCGGTCGATGCGGGCCACGCTGACCGCCCGCTTCCCCCATTTCAACCAGCGCCAGTACGTGCGCGGCAAGCTGGCCGGCGATCCGGTCTACGCGGCGGTGGCGCGGCTGTTGCAGGAATCCTCGCCCTTCCCGCTGCTGGACGTGGGGTGCGGCATGGGGCTGCTGGGCCATTACCTGCACGGTTGCGGCGTGCTGCGCGGCTACGTCGGCATCGACCACGACGAGCGCAAGATCGCCGCGGGCCGGCAGGCGGCCGCATCGATCGAGGATGCGCTGGACCTGCGCTGCGCGGACGTCGCCGACCTGCCCGCCTTCCGCGGGCACGTCTGCCTGCTGGACGTGCTGCACTACCTGCCGGCCGACCGTCAGCCCGTGCTGCTCACCCAGCTCGCCGGCCACGTCGCGCCCGGCGCGCAACTGATGATCCGCAACGTGCTGCGCGAGAAGCACTGGCGTTTCCACGCCACCGTACTGGAGGAGCACGTGCTGCATGCCGCCGGCTGGATGCGCGTGGGAGCCGACCACTATCCGACCGCGCGGGAGATCACCGAGCCGCTCGAGCAGGCCGGCCTCACCACCACGCTCTCGCCGTTGTGGGGTCGCACGCCGTTCAACAGCTATCTGATCGTCGCGCAACGGCCTCGCTGAGCGACCACCAATCATGCCGCCGCGGCAAAGCCCCACAGCCGTGCCCGGGAGCGAACCGTACGCATGCTATACTGCGCGCACGGCTTCCTGCCGTTGCGGCACTTGCCGCCCCTTCCCATCTATCGCAACGCGGTTCTGACAGACGCTCCGGGTTGCACAGGAGTGTTCTCATGTCTTTCGAATCGCTGGGCCTAGCGCCCGCGTTGCTGCGCGCGCTCGTCGAGCAGGGCTACACGCAGCCCACCCCGATCCAGGCCGGCGCCATCCCGCTGGTGCTGGAAGGTCACGACCTGCTGGCCGCCGCGCAGACCGGCACCGGCAAGACCGCCGCCTTCGCGCTGCCGCTGCTGCAGCACCTCTCCACTGCCGGTGCCACGCAGACCCGCCGCCCGCGCGCGCTGGTGCTGACCCCGACCCGCGAGCTGGCCGCCCAGGTGCACGACAACCTGCGCGACTACGGCAAGCACCTGCGCGTCTCCAGCACCACGATCTTCGGCGGCGTCGGGATGGGGCCGCAGATGCAGGCGCTGCGCCGCGGCGTGGACGTGGTGATCGCCACTCCCGGCCGTCTGATCGACCACATGCAGCAGCGTTCGGTGGACCTGTCCGGCGTCGAGGTGCTGGTGCTGGACGAGGCCGACCGCATGCTGGACATGGGCTTCCTGCCGGCGATCAAGCGCATCCTCACCGCGCTGCCCAAGCAGCGCCAGACGCTGCTGTTCTCGGCCACCTTCGCCGAGCCGATCAAGGCGCTGGCCATGCAATTCATGCGCTCGCCGCGCGAGGTCTCGGTGACGCCGCCCAATACCGTGGCGACCACCGTGAGCCATCACGTGCACCCGGTCGACGTCGCGCGCAAGCGCGACCTGCTGCTGCACGTGCTCTCGCAGGACAGCCGCCGCCAGAGCCTGGTGTTCAGCCGCACCAAGCACGGCGCCGACAAGCTGGTGAAGTTCCTGGAGGCCTCCGGCCTGCGCGCCGCGGCGATCCACGGCAACAAGAGCCAGAACGCACGCACCAAGGCGCTGGGCGACTTCAAGAACGGCCGCGTCACCGTGCTGGTGGCTACCGACATCGCCGCCCGCGGCATCGACATCGACCAGTTGCCCATGGTGATCAACCACGACCTGCCGATGGTGGCGGAGGACTACGTGCATCGCATCGGCCGCACCGGTCGAGCCGGCTCCGAAGGCATGGCGGTATCGCTGGTCAGCCACGATGAATCGGGCCTGCTGCGCGACATCCGCAAGCTGCTCAAGCAGGAGATCGCGATCACCGACGTGCCCGGCTTCGAGCCGTCCGCCCCGCTGCGGCTGGACGCCGGTGCGCCCCGCCCGGTGCAGGGCCAGCGCCAGCAGCGCCCGACACGCCCGCAGGCGCATCGCCAGCAGCACGGCGCCCAGTCGCACGCCGGCGAGCGTCCCGCCGAAGGCAACCGCAAGCGCCAGCGGCGCCGCCGGCCGGCAGCCAAGGCCTGAGCCATGTGCGGACCGGCGCTTGCGCCGGTCCGCAGTCTCAATCGGCGCGCAGCTTCGCCGTGAGCACATGGTCCTCCCACACGCCGGCGATCTTGAGGTGCCTCGGCGCGTAGCCTTCGCGCTGGAAACCCAGGCCCGCCAGCAGCCGCGCGCTGCGAGCGTTGCGCGGCATGTAGTTGGCCATCACCCGGTGCAGGCCCAGCTCGCCGAAGGCCCAGGCCAGGGCTGCGCCCAGCGCCTCGGCCATCAGGCCTTTTCCCTGCTCGCGTGCATCGATGCTGTAGCCCAGGTGGCACGCTTGAAAGGCGCCACGCACCACATTGGCGAAGTTGAAACAGGCCAGCAGCCTGGTTTCGTCCGGCGCCAGCACGGCAAACGGGTAACCCTGGTCCGCACGCGCCAGTGCGTGGGCTTCACCGATGCGGGCAAGGCACGCTTCCAGGGTGAAGTACGCCTCCTCGCGCAAGGGTTCCCACGGCGCCAGGTGCGTCCGGTTCCGGCAGCGATACTCGAGCAGCCGCGACGCATCGCCCGCCTCGAACGGACGGATGAGCGCGCGCGGCGTATGCAGGCATGCCCCGTTCACGCCAGCCCCAGCGCACGCGCGTGATGGCGCAGGTGATCGTCGATGAAGCTGCTGACGAACCAGTAGCTGTGGTCGTAGCCGGCCTGCCGTCGCAATAGCAGCGGCTGCCCGGCTTCGGCGCAGGCCTGCTCGAACAGCTCCGGACGCAATTGCTCGATCAGGAAGCGATCCGCCTCTCCCTGGTCGATCAGGATCGTGCCGGGAAACGGCTGCCGGCAGACCAGCGCACAGGCGTCGTAGTCCACCCACGCCGCACGATCGTCGCCCAGGTAGCGTGCGAACGCCTTGTGTCCCCAAGGCACTTGCGAAGGCGCCACGATGGGCGCGAAGGCGGACACCGAGCGGTAGCGCTGCGGGAAGGCCAGCGCCAGGGTGAGCGCGCCATGGCTGCCCATCGAGTGGCCGCACACGCCCGCGCGGGTGGTGTCGACCGCGAACCGCCCGGCCAGCAAGGCGGGCAGCTCGTCGGCCACGTAGCTGCGCATGCGGAAGCGCGACGTCCATGGCGCCTGCGTCGCATCCAGGTAGAAGCCCGCGCCTTCGCCGAACTCCCAGTCGCCGGTGGCGCCCTCGTAGGCGGTGTCGCGCGGGCTGGTGTCGGGCATCACCAAGGCCAGGCCCAGCTCGGCGGCCAGGCGCTGCGCGCCGGCCTTGATGGCGGCCGTCTCTTCGGTACAGGTCAGTCCGGCGAGGAAGTACAGCACCGGGCAGCGCCGGTGTGCCGCCTGCGGTGGCAAGTACAGCGCAAAGCGCATCGGTCCGCCGCAGGCCTGCGAGTCGTGCCGGTAGAAACCCTGCATGCCGCCGTGGCAACGCTGTTCGGAGATCGTCTCGACCATGGCCACGCACCGGCTCCCATCCACCCAAGCGGCCGATCATAACCACGAGCTGCCCACGCATCGTGTACCCGGCGCCGACGCCGCAACGGCGAGGCTGCTAGAATGCCGCGCCCGCGCGGTGCCGTCTCTCGTTCGCCGCCGCCCAGATCCTGAGGTTCCCATGTCATCCCCCGTTCCAGGTCACACGCCGGCCGAGCCCGATCCGGCGCCGGCCGGTTTTGCCGCGCTCGCGCTGCGTCCCGAAGTCCAGCAGGCGCTCGCCGACGTCGGCTATGAATCCCCCTCCCCGATCCAGGCGGCGACCATCCCGTCGCTGCTGGAAGGCCGCGACGTGCTCGGCCAGGCCCAGACCGGCACCGGCAAGACCGCCGCGTTCGCGCTGCCGATCCTCTCGCGCATCGAGGCGAAGCCCGGCAAGCCGCAGGCGCTGGTGCTGGCGCCCACGCGCGAGCTGGCCATCCAGGTAGCCGAAGCGTTCCAGCGCTACGCCGCGCACATCGGCGGCTTCCAGGTACTGCCGATCTACGGCGGGCAGAGCTACGGCCCGCAGCTGCACGCGCTGCGCCGCGGCGTGCACGTCGTGGTGGGCACGCCCGGCCGGGTGATAGACCACCTGGACAAGGGCACGCTGGATCTTTCCGACCTCAAGTACCTGGTGCTCGACGAGGCCGACGAGATGCTGCGCATGGGCTTCATCGACGACGTCGAGAAGGTGCTCGAAGCCACGCCGCCGCAGCGCCAGGTCGCGCTGTTCTCGGCCACCATGCCCGCGCCGATCCGCAAGATCGCCCAGGCGCACCTGAAGGATCCGGTCGAGGTCACGATCAAGGCCAAGACCACCACCGCCGCCAACATTCGCCAGCGCTACTGGTTCGTCAGCGGCATGCACAAGCTCGATGCGCTGACCCGCATCCTGGAGGCCGAGCCGTTCGACGCGATGATCGTCTTCGCGCGCACCAAGCAGGCCACCGAGGAACTGGCCGAGAAGCTCACCGCGCGCGGCCTGGCCGCAGCGGCGATCAACGGCGACATCGCCCAGCCGCAGCGCGAGCGGGTGATCCAGCAGCTCAAGGACGGCAAGCTCGACATCCTGGTCGCCACCGACGTGGCCGCGCGCGGCCTGGACGTCGAGCGCATCAGCCACGTGTTCAACTACGACATCCCCTACGACACCGAGAGCTACGTCCACCGCATCGGCCGCACCGGCCGCGCGGGGCGCAGCGGCGAAGCGATCCTCTTTGTTACCCCGCGGGAAAAGGGCATGCTGCGCGCGATCGAGCGCGCCACCCGCCAGCCGATCGAAGAGATGAAGCTGCCTACAGTCGAGGCGGTGAACGACGTGCGCATCGCGCGCTTCAAGCAGCGCATCAGCGATACCCTCGCGCAGGATGACCTGGGTCAGTTCCAGCAGCTCATCGAGCAATACGAGCAGGAGCACGACGTGCCGGCGATCGAGATCGCCGCGGCTCTGGCGCGCCTGGCCCAGGGCGACCGCCCGCTCCTGCTGACCCCGCCGCCCAAGCGCGAATACGAGCGCCGCGAGCACGCGCCCCGCGAGAACGAGCGCCGCGACCACGCACCCCGCGAAGCGCGCGAGCACGACGGCGAGCGGCACGAGCGCAAGCCCCGCGAAGCACGGGAGCCTCGCAGTTTCGATGGCCGCCCGCCGCGTCCGCACAATGCACCGGAGCCCGGCAAGCGCACCTACCGCATCGAGGTCGGCCACGAGCATGGCGTCAAGCCGGGCAACATCGTCGGCGCGATCGCCAACGAGGCCGGCCTGGAGAGCCAGTTCATCGGCCGCGTCAGCATCCGCGGCGACTACAGCCTGATCGACCTGCCCGAAGGCATGCCCAAGGAGGTGTTCGAGCATCTCAAGAAGGTCTGGGTCAGCCAGCAGCAGCTGCGCATCAGCGAGTGGGACGGCGCCGAGGAACAGGCGGGCGCGGCGCCTCCGCGTCGGCCGCGGCCGGAAGGATTCAAGCCACGGGCAGGCGGCAAGCCGCCACGGCGGAAGTAGCCGGTCGGCCGCCGCAGGCCTACGACTGCGGCCTGCGGCCTGCGCTCAGGCGGACGCTCCCAGGGGCTCGTTCGCGCTGGGCGCAGCCTGCCCTGCAAGCGCAGTCGAAGCGACGCCGGGTGCCTACCCCAAGCGCCCCTGCAGATACGCCAGCACCTGCTCGGCCAGCTGCTCCGCGCGCTGGCCTTCGGCATGCAGGTGCAGTTCCGGCGCAGCCGGCCGCTCGTAGGGCGAATCGATGCCGGTGAAGTTGCTGATCTGCCCGGCCCGCGCCTTGGCGTAGAGGCCCTTCGGGTCGCGCTGCTCGCACTCGGCCAGCGGCGTGTCCACGAACACCTCGACGAACTCGCCGTCGGCGAAACGTCCGCGCGCGAACTCGCGCTCGCCGGCGAACGGCGAGATCACGCACACCAGCACCACCAGCCCGGCGTCGACCATCAGCTGCGCCACCTCGGCCACGCGGCGTACGTTCTCCACGCGCGCCTCGGCGGTGAAGCCCAGATCCACATTGAGCCCCAGGCGCAGGTTGTCGCCGTCCAGCAGGTAGGTGTGATAGCCCTGCGCGGCCAGGCGACGCTCGACCAGGTTGGCGATGGTCGACTTGCCCGCGCCGGAGAGGCCGGTGAACCACAGGCACAGCGGGTGCTGGCCCTTGGCCAGCGCACGGGTGGCCTTGTCCACGTCGGTGTGCTGCCAGTGGATGTTCGCCGCACGGTGCAGCGCGAAGTCGAGCATGCCGCAGGCGACCGTCGCGTTGCTCTGGCGGTCGATCAGGATGAAGCCGCCCAGCGTGCGGTTGTCGGCGTAGCGCTCGAACGCCACCGGACGGTCCAGGTCGATGTTGCAATAGCCGACCTCGTTGAGTTCCAGCCGCCGCGCCGCCAGCGGCGCCTGCGTGTTGACGTCGACTTTGTGCTTGATCGCGGTCACGCGCGCGTTGACCGTCGCGGTACCCAGGCGCAGCAGGTAGCTGCGGTTGGGCAGCAGCGGCGCGTCGCCGAACCAGACCAGGTGGCATCCGAACTGGTCGGCCACCGGCACCGGCTGCGCCGCGGCGGCGATCACGTCGCCGCGGCTGATGTCGAGCTCGCGGTCCAGGCACAGCGTGACCGCCTGCCCGCTGGTGGCCTCCGTCAGGTCGCCGGACGGGCCGACGATGCGTTCGATCTGCGCACCCTGGCCACCGGGCAGCACCAGCACCTGGTCACCGATCGCCACGCGCCCGCCGCAGACCGTGCCGGCGTAGCCGCGGAAATGCTGGTCGGGCCGGTTGACCCACTGCACCGGCAAGCGGAACTGCGGCGGCGGCGGCGCCTCCGCATCCAGCGTCTCCAGCAGCTCGATCAGGCTGGGCCCCTGGTACCAGGGCATGCGGCCGGAGCGCAGACCCACGTTGTCGCCGTCCGTCGACACCACCGGCAAAGCGTTCACCGACTCGATGCCCAACGAAGCGGCCAGCGCGCGATAGGGCTCGACGATGGACGCGTAGATGTCCGCATCCAGCCCGACCAGGTCCATCTTGTTCACCGCCAGAATCACCCGGCGGATGCCCAGCAGCGCGCAGATGTAGGTGTGCCGGCGCGTCTGCGGCAGGAGCCCCTTGCGTGCGTCGACCAGCACCACCGCCAGGTCTACCTGCGACGCCCCGGTGGCCATGTTGCGCGTGTACTGCTCGTGGCCGGGGCAGTCGCCCACGATGAAACTGCGCCGCGCAGTGTGGAAGTAGCGCCAGGCCACGTCGATGGTGATGCCCTGCTCGCGCTCGGCGTCCAGCCCATCGGTGACCAGGGCGAAATCCAGCGCATCGCCGCCGCGCTTGCGGCTGTCGCGACGCAGCGCGTCGAGCTGGTCGTCGGCGAGCATGCCGGCGTCGTACAGCAGGCGGCCCAGCAGCGTGCTCTTGCCGTCGTCCACGCTGCCGCAGGTTATGAAGCGAAGCATGCCGGCGGCCATCAGAAATAGCCCTCCTGCTTCTTCTTCTCCATCGAACTGGCGCCGTCGTGGTCGATGATGCGGCCCTGTCGCTCGGAACTGCGCGAGGCACGCATCTCCTCGATGATCGCGTCCAGCGTATCGGCCCGCGAATCGATCGCGCCGGTGAGCGGATAGCAGCCGAGCGTGCGGAAGCGCACGCGCCGCTGCTCGATGCGCTCGCCTTCGCGCAGCACGAAGCGTTCGTCGTCGACCATGATCAGGGCGCCGTCGCGCATCACTACCGGGCGTTCCTTGGCGAAGTACAGCGGCACCACCTCGATCTTCTCGCGGCGGATGTATTCCCACACGTCCAGCTCGGTCCAGTTGGACAGCGGGAACACGCGCACGCTCTCCCCTTCCCGGATGCGCGTGTTCCACGCCTGCCAGAGCTCGGGACGCTGCTGCTTGGGATCCCATCGGTGCTGCGCGCTGCGGAAGGAGAACACGCGTTCCTTGGCGCGCGACTTCTCCTCGTCCCGGCGTGCGCCGCCGATGGCCGCGTCGAACTTGTACTTGTCCAGCGCCTGCTTGAGGCCCTGCGTCTTCATCACGTCGGTGTGCACCGCCGAGCCGTGGGTCAGCGGCGAGATGCCCTGACGCACGCCGTCCTGGTTGACGTGCACCAGCATCTGCACGTCGCCCTCGGCCGCCACCCGGTCGCGGAAGGCGATCATCTCGCGGAACTTCCAGGTGGTGTCCACGTGCAGCAGCGGCAATGGCGGCCGCGCCGGCCGGCTGGCCTTGCGCAGCAGGTGCAGCAGCACGGTGGAGTCCTTGCCGATGGAATACAGCATCACCGGGCGACGGAAACAGGCGAACACTTCACGCAGGATCTGGATGCTTTCCGCTTCCAGATCGTCGAGATGGGACAAGCCTTGCATGGACAGACGCGTTCCTGGCCCGCGGGCGCGGGTGAAATGCGCACGCTAGCAGACTTGCGCCAGCCGGGCGTACTGCGGCAGATCCGAACCCGCGACCCGCCTGCCCTGGACGTATCATGCGCATTCCATCCAGCGAGACCCCGCATGCCTCCCTCCGGGCGCCGGCCCGAGCATCCGACCTGACGGCCCGCACCGCAGGCCTGCCGCCCGAAATTGCGCCGGCTGGAGGCGCCGGCCAGGGCGATCCGCGATGGGGCGCTGGCCGCAGCCCCGTAACCGCGCCACGCGCCACCGTCGCAGCACAGCCAGTCCAGGAGCACCGGCATGGTCACCCTTCCCAGCCTCTATATCTCCCACGGTTCGCCGATGACGGCGCTGCAACCGGGCCTGGTGCAAGAGCGCCTGTCCGCACTGGCGGCGACACTGCCGCGACCGCGGGCCATCGTGATCGCCACGGCGCACTGGCTTTCCGCCCAGCCGCAGGTCGGCGGCGCGCAGGCGCCGGAGACGGTGCACGATTTCTTCGGCTTTCCACCGGCGCTCTACGAGATCCGCTACCCGGCGCCGGGCGCCCCCACGCTGGCCGCGCGGGTGCTGGAACTGATGTCCCAGGCCGGCCTGGCCGCGACGCTCGACTCACGGCACGGGCTGGACCACGGCGCCTGGGTGCCGTTGCGCCTGCTCTACCCGGAGGCCGACATTCCCGTGGTGCCGATCTCGATCCAGCACGCGCAAGGTCCCGCGCATCATCTGGCCGTGGGCCGTGCGCTGGCGCCGCTGCGCGAGGGGGGCGTGCTGGTGATCGGCTCGGGCAGCATCACCCACAACCTGGGCGACCTGCGGATGGGCTACGGCGCCGAGCGTGAGGCGCCCTACGTGCGCCCGTTCATCGACTGGGTGGAGCAGCGCCTGGCTGCCGGCGACGTGGCGGCGCTGCTCGACTACCGCCGCCAGGCGCCGTTCGCCCAGCGCGCCCACCCGACCGACGAGCATTTGCTGCCGCTGTTCGTGGCGCTGGGCGCCGCGGGGGAGGATGCGCACGCCCAGCGCATCGATGCCGGCGTCGACCACGGCATCCTGGCGATGGACATCTACCGCTTCGGCTGAAGCCGGGCAGCCGTTGACCCGCGCGGACGGCTCTTGCCAGCCGGCGCGGCACCGGGCCACCAGGGAAGGAACGATGCTCAAGCGCGAACTGGCGGGACTGGTGCTCTTCGGCGGGCTGATGCTCTGGCGCTGGCGCCAACGATCCGCCCGAGTTCTGCCGCGAGATCAGCACTGCGCACGGCTATGCCTTGGCTGAGCCACCCGCGACAGGCATGTCCGCTCCGGATCTTTGCCCGACCAAAGTTGCGTCGCGTTCGACGCCCGCGTGATGGTGGATGGGCGCGAGGGAGATTTCGTCCTCTACGCTCCCAACAGCTTCATTGCCTCCTCGCGCCAGGCTTGCGGCTCACTACCGCGACGCCGGCGCGCGCCGAAGCTCGCCGGTCAGCCGCTCTGCGGCAGCGGCGGCGAATCGTCGTTAGAGGGATCGAGCCAGTCCTCGGGCGTCAGCGGCTCCAGTCCGTGGGCGATGCGCCCCTTGTCGCACTGCGGGCTGTGCCGGCCGAACTCCCAGGACGGTTCCACTTCGCGGCACACCGAGGGCTTGATCGGGTGGATGCCGCAGTAGGCCGCCTCGCCGATGGTGCCCTTGAGCGCGATGCAGCGCGGCTGCTTGGACTGCGTGCCGCGCATGACGACGCGGTGCGGGTCGAGCTTCTCGGTGAGCTCGGCCGGCACCGTGCCGCTCAGGGAGGGGTCGGTCTCGGACCAATGGAAGGCGATGCGGAAAAAGGCGCAGCAGGCGCCGCAACGCAGGCAGGGATGAACCATGGGGAGGCAAGACAGGGCGCACCCCGAGGCGCGCAGCTCGCGGATTCTAGGGCGCGCCGCAGGCAGGTGGAAGATGCGCAACGGCCGCAGCCACGGAGCGCTATCAGGCGTATCGGGCAGCCACGACAATGCGACAGGCCGAACGGGCCGTCACAGCGCCCCGGCGAACGTGTCGCAACTGGACACCTGCCCGCTCTGCAACCCGGCCTTGAACCACTTAACCCGCTGCGCCGAGGTGCCGTGGGTGAACGAATCGGGCACCACGGCGCCCTGCGTCTGGCGCTGCAGCGTGTCGTCGCCGATCTGGCTGGCGGCGTTCAGCGCCTCCTCCACGTCGCCCGGCTGCAGCCAGTGCAGGCGCTGCTCGCTGCGGTTGGCCCACACGCCGGCGAAGCAGTCGGCCTGCAGTTCCTGGCGGACCGACAGGCCATCGGCGCCCTCCATCGGCGCGCCCTGCTCGCGCGCCTGCCGGACCTGGTCGAACACACTCAGTTGCTTCTGCACGTGATGGCCCACCTCGTGCGCGATCACGTAGGCACGGGCAAAGTCGCCCGCCGCGCCGAAGCGGTCCTTCAGTTCCTGGAAGAAGGAAAGGTCCAGATAGATCTTTTCGTCGCCCGGGCAATAGAACGGCCCGACTGCGGTGGACGCGAGGCCGCATGCGGTCCGCACGCCGCCGCTGAACAGGTCCAGCTTGGGGTCCGCGTACTGGCGGCCGTTGGCGGCGAAGAGATCGCCCCAGGTCTTCTCGGTGGAACCCAGGATCGCGCTGACGAAGTCGCGCTGCTGCGGGTCGACCTGGGCCACCTGCCCGGTGGGCGCGCCCTGGCCGGCCTGCCCGCCCTGCTCCAGCAGCGCGGTCGGATCCTTGAAGAACACCCAGCCCAGGATCGCCAGCACGATCAGGCCGCCCAGGCCCAGTCCGCGCCCGCCGCCGAAGCCGCCGCCGCGGCCACTGTCGATTTCCACGTTCTGGCTGCGCTCGCCCTTCTGCCAATCCATGCCATACGCCTCGCCATGCGCCGCAGCGCGACGGCCCGAGCATACCCACCGGTCGTCTCCCGCACGTGCACAGCCGCTACAGTAGGCGTCCCATCCCTTGCGATCGATGCCATGACCCAGCACCTGCCCGCCCTGGTCACCCTGCTCGCCATGCTGCTGCTGTTCGGCACCGCCTTCGCGGTGGGCCGGGCGCGCGGACGCTATGGCATAGCGGCGCCCGCGACCAGCGGCCATCCGGCATTCGAGCGCGCCTTCCGCGTACAGATGAACACCCTGGAGGCGGCGATGCTGTTCCTGCCCACGCTGTGGCTGGCCGCAAGCTACGGTTTCGCGTTCTGGGCCGGCATCGCGGGGCTGGTCTGGCTGGCCGGGCGGATCTGGTACGCACTGGCCTACCTGCAGGAGGCCGGCAAGCGCGGTGGCGGGTTCGTCCTGGGCATGGCCGGGTGGGTGGCGACGCTGGTCATGGCCGCGTTAGGCCTGGGTCGGGTGTTGCTCGCCGGCTGACTGCTTGACCGCGCCGTGCCTCGCACGGCCAGAGCGGTCACCGGCCGCACGCCCGTCCTCTCCACGCAGGTTCGCCCGGCCGATGTCCTCCCGCCACCTCCATCCCTCGCTGCACGACGCGCGCCTGCCGCACCTGGGCAGCGCCGTCGGCATGATCGTCCTGTATTTCGCGCTGCAGTTCCTGGCCAGCGGGCTGGTGGGGCTGGGGCTGGGCTTCGCCCTGGGACTTTCCGGTACCGGTCCGGTCGGCGTCGCCTCGCGCATCAAGGCGGCATTGGCGCAACCGGACACCAATGCGCTGATGGTGATCCTGACCCTGCTGCTGGCCGCGAGCGTGACCGTGGTGCTGGTGCGACGGCTGTGGCCGGCCGCCTGGGCGCATGGCGCGCCGCCGGGCCTGGGCCTGACCCAGCCCGGCCGCCCGGCGTTCTACCTGGCGGCGGTGGCGCTCGGCCTGGCCTTGCCGATCGCCGGCGGCTGGCTGACCCGCTGGCTCGCGCACGGCCACGAGGTCACCCAGGACGTCAAGCAGATCGGCGGCGCCGCCTCGCTGGCGCTGCGCCTGCCGATGGCGCTGGTGGTGGTCAGCCTGGGGCCGCTGGTAGAGGAACTGCTGTTCCGCGGCGCCCTGCTCTCGGCGCTGCTGCGGCGCATGCACACCGGCTGGGCGGTGGCGATCAGCTCGCTGCTGTTCGCCTGCGTGCACCTGCCCGACCTGGGTTTTCTCTGGTATGCCGTGCCCAACCTCGCGCTGCTCGCCGCCGCGCTCGCCTGGCTGCGCCTGCGCTCGGGTTCGCTGTGGCCCGCCGTGGTGGCCCATGGCGTGAACAACCTGCTGGCGGTGACGGCGTGGTTCGTGGCCTCGTCCTCCGGTTGAACGAACCCTCAGCTCCCGGTACGGACTCAGCCTGACTGCATTCCGAAACCGCGAAGCAGGCGCGCGGTTTCGAACAGCGGCAAGCCCATCACGCCCGAATAGCTGCCCTCCAGGTGCTCCACCAGCGCGGCGCCACGGCCCTGGATCGCATAGGCGCCCGCCTTGCCGAAGGGTTCGCCGGTGGCGACGTAGGCGGCGATGGTGGCCTCGTCCAGCCGTGCGAAACGCACCTGCGAAGTGCACAGTTCGCCATGCGCCCGCGCAGCGTCCAGGCCCCACACGGCCGAGATCACCCGATGGGTGCGCCCCGAAAGTCGCCGCAGCATGTCGGCTGCCTGCGCCGCATCGGCCGGCTTGCCGAACACCTCCCCGTCCAGCACGACCTCGGTATCCGAGCCGAGCACCACCGCGCCCACGTCCAGATGCTTCGCCTGGCCGACCGCGACCAGCCCCGCCTGCGCCTTGTCGCGGGCGACGCGGCTGACGTAGTCCTGTGGCGACTCGGCCGCGCCGCGCAACTCGGGCACGTCCACATCGAGCACGACGGGGGCGAAACCGAGCTGCTGCAGCAACTCGCGACGGCGGGGAGACTTCGAGGCGAGGTAAAGCATTGCAAGGCCAGGCCGGACGGGCGCCCAGCATAGCGGCAGGCACGCACGCCCTCGCCGTGGCCGGGCAGGCAATACCGCCTTGCGGGCGTTGTGCCGGCCGGCGCCGGTCCGCACAATCGGAGAGGCCCGGTACCCGCCGGACAACACGCGGCGTTCGGTCCGCGCACAGACGTAGGGACCCTCGCTTGAAAGTACAGAGCTGGACGCCGAAGTTCTACGCGCCGCTCCTGCTCGGCCATCTGGGCGTGCTGCTGTTCGCCGGCGAGGGTTCGGTCCTGGCCTGGAGCTACGTCTGCGTGCTGGCCATGCTCGCCTTCACCGCGCTGCTGTGCTGGCGCCGGATGCGCCTGGGCGTCAGCCACAACCGGCCGCTGTGGGGCCTGCTGCTCGGCGCACTGCTGGCCCAGGGCGCCGCCTTCGCCCTGCTGCTCGTCGACGCCTTGCAAAACCCGCACGGCACGCTGGTCGCCTTCGATCCGACCTTCTACTTCTGCGTCGGCAGCTTCGCCCTCATCGCCGCGGCGGCCTACAACCCGCTGACGCCGATGCGCCGCTGGACCACCGCCATCGACGGCGTGCTGGCCTGCGCCATCGTCGGCCTGTTCTACCTGATGCTGCGCCGGCTGCTGGTGGCCGATGCGACATCGCCCGCCACCGCGCGCTACGTGATCTGGCTGTTCGACGCGATGGGCCTGTTCGTGGCCTTGTTCGCCACCTTGCGCTTTGTAGCCGCCCGGCGCGCGGACGAGCGGCGCTTCCATTTCGTGCTGGCTGCCTTCGCCTGCCTCGACGCGGTACTGCCGGCCATCCACAACCGCTTCAGCTTGCTGAGCGACTCGTGCCTTCCCGAATGGCTGCTGGGGCTGCCTTTCGTCGCGCTCGGGGTGATGCTGAGCCGCCGCAACACCGTGTGGCTGCGCGGCTACCAGCCCTCGCGACGCACCCGCCAGGTGGCCGCCAGCCTCGCCCCGCTGATGCTGAGCCTGGCGCTGTGCCTGCTCGGCTTCGCCCAGCTCGGTCGCGACCGTCCGCTGGCGATGGGCGCGCTGATCCTGGCGGTGGCCGCCTACGGCGTGCGCACGACCGTGCTGCTGGGCTACCACCAGGCGGTGGAAGAGGAACTGCGCAATCTGCGCCGCGACCTGCACCACAAGAGCGTGCGCGACGAGCTGACCGGCCTGCTGAACCGTGCCGGCCTGCGCCAGGTGCTGCGGCGCGCCTGGCAGGTCGCCGTGCGTGCGCGCCGGCCCTTCGCCATCGCGGTGGTCGACGTGGATCATTTCAAGACCTTCAACGACACCTACGGCCACCTGGCAGGCGACGATTGCCTGTCGCTGGTGGCGCATGCCCTGCGCGCGGAGGCCGGCATACAGCCGGGCGTGGTGGTCGCGCGCTATGGCGGCGAGGAATTCGTGGTGCTGCTCAGCGGGCTGGACAGGCCCGGGGCCGAAGCGGTGATGGAACGGCTGCGCGCGCACATCGAATCGCTGCAGATCCGGCACCTCAATACCGGCCAGGGCGTGGTGACCATCAGCGCAGGGCTCGCCGTCATGGCCGCAGGTGCTTCGCTGGCGAGCGAAAAGCTGCTGCGCGCGGCGGACGACGCGCTCTACGAGGCCAAGCGCGGTGGGCGCAACCAGGTGTATTGCGCCGGCGCGATGCCCGCCGCCGCGCCGGCGGTCAAAGCGTGAGGGTGTACTCGCAGAACTGCCGGTCGCGCTGCCAGCCCAGCGATTCGTAGAGTGCCTGCGCCGGCGCGTTGTCCAGCGCGGTGGAGAGCGACAGGCTGGCCGCGCCCAATGCGCGCGCCTGCGCCGCCGCCTCGTGCAGCAAGGCGGCAGCCACGCCCTGCCGGCGCGCCGATGCGGCCACGAACAGGTCGTTCAACAGCCAGGTGCGCACCATCCGCACCGAGGAAAACAGCGGATAGAGCTGGGTGAAGCCCAAGCCCGCGCGCTGAGCATCGCAGGCCAGCAGGATCAGCGACTGCTGGTGGGCGAAGCGCGCGCCGAGGAACGCCCGCGCGCCGTCCGGATCGGACGGCTTGCCGTAGAACTGCCGGTAGCCGTCGAACAAGGGCACCAGCACGTCGAGGTCGTGCACCGTGGCCTGGCGGACCTGGAAAGGCATGGGAGCTCCGAGATAGGGCGGAAGTGCGAACGTATCGGCCTGCAGGCCGGCGCACAAGTCGGGCTCAGGCATGCATGCATCGCCGCCACGAGCAATCCCCAATGGCCCGGCCGGCGGCCACGGTTTCAGCCCAGCTCCTCGAGCACGAACGCCGCGGCACGCTCGCCGATCATGGCCGACGGAGCCTGGGTGTTGCCGCTGACCAGCGCCGGCATGACCGAGGCATCGGCCACCCGCAAGCCTTCCACGCCGCGCACGCGCAGCCGCGGATCGACCACCGCCCGCGCGTCGGCGCCCATGCGGCAGGTGCCGACCGGGTGGTAGATGGTGTCGGCGTGCGCGCGGATCAGCGCGCGCAGCCCGTCGTCGTCTTCCGTGCCGGTGCCGTACAGTTGGCGGCCCCGGTAGGCGGCAAGCGCCGGCGCGGCGAGGATGCGGTGCACGATGCGCGCACCCTCCAGCAGCAGGGCCATGTCCTGCGGCGCCGAGAGGAAATTCGGATCGATCAGCGGCGCGCTGACGATGTCGGCACCGGCGAGCCGCACCCGGCCCCGGCTGGCCGGACGCAGCACGCAGACATGCACCGCCATGCCGCTGGAAAAGTGCATGCGGCGGTTGTGGTCGTCGACCATGCCGATGCAGAAATGCAGCTGCAGGTCCGGCCGCTCCAGTTCCGCGCGACTCTTGATGAAACCACCCGCTTCGGCGGCATTGCTGGTCAGCATGCCCTCGCCGCGGGAGCGGTAGGCACCGATGCTGCGGGCGATGCGAACGATCGTCGCCGGGTTGTTGCCGATCAGCCCGCGCGCACGCACGCGCAGGTTGACCGTGTAGTCGATATGGTCCTGCAGGTGCTCGCCCACGTCCGGCGCATCGTGCAGCACGGCGATGCCCAGCTCGCGCAGGTGCGCGGCCGGGCCAATGCCGGAAAGCATCAAGACCTGTGGCGAGCCGATCGCGCCGGCACAGACGATCACCTCGCGCCGCGCCCGCCACGCGCGATCACCGATCTGCACGCCGATCGCGCGTCGCCCTTCGAACAGGATCCGCCGCGCCGGCCGGCCCGCCAGCACGCGCAGGTTGGGCCGCGGCCGATCGAGGTAGGCACGGCCGGCATCGAGGCGACGGCCGTCGCGCTGGTACACCTGGTACAGGCCCACGCCCTCCTGGCGCGGTCCGTTGAAGTCGTCGTTGCGCGGGTAGCCGCACTGCACGGCGGCTTCGACGAACGCGCGGCTGAGCGGGCTGGGCGAACGCAAGTCGTCCACCGCCAGCGGTCCACCGGCGCCATGCCACTCGTCCGCACCGCGTGCGTTGTCCTCGATGCGGCGGAACACCGGCAGTACGTCGCGCCAGGCCCAGCCGGCGCAGCCCTGCGCGGCCCAGCCGTCGTAGTCCTGCGGCTGGCCGCGCGTGCAGATCATCGCGTTGATCAGGCTGCTGCCGCCGACACCGCGCCCACGCGGGACGTAGCCGCGGCGACCATCCAGTTGCGCCTGGGGCACGGTCTGGTAGGCGTAGTTGTGGCGGCCACGGAAAGGCACCAGCGCCGCGATGCCGATCGGCACGCGGCTCAGCCACGAAGGCGTGGCCGGGCCGGTCTCGACGACTACCACCGATGGCGCGCCGGGAGAATCGGCCAATCGTGCCGCCACCGCGCAACCGGCGGGGCCGGCGCCGACGACGATGAAATCGGCGGTGAGCTGGCTGGACATGCGGATCCTTCAGTGGCCGGCCGGCTGCTTCGGCTTGGGCTTGAGCACGTTTTGCAGCAGATCGTTCAGCATCCCTTGCTTGCCGGTTTCCGCCGGTTGCCCGGCGGCAGGCTGGGGCGCCGTACCACCCAGGCCGGCCTTGAGCAGGCCCGTCGCCGCGGCCGGATCGAGCTGGAAGCTGGGCGCGCTGGCGGTGCCGCCCACACGCACGCCGACGCCTTGCGCGCTGGCGCCGCCCAGCACGCCGCCGAGCACGCGGCCGGCCTTGGAGTGCCCGAGCAGCCCGGCCAGGCCCTGGCCGCCGGCGGCACTGCCGGCAATCGCCTGGTCCAGCTTGACCAGCATGCGGAAGTCGAGCCGGCCGTCGGCGGCCATGCCGCCCTTGCCGGTCATGCTGCCCAGCTGCGCGACCTGCGCGCTGGCCGGATCGGCCTGGATGCCGGAGGGCGAGATCGTGAGCGCAGCTTCCGCGTGGCGGATCACCGTGTCCCTCGGCGCGTTGATGCCGGCCAGCGCCAGCGCGCCGCCGAGCTTGGCACCCAGGCTGTAGCCGGCCAGCCGCGTGTCGTCCAGCGACACCGGGCCGCGGATCACCAGCGCATCCAGCGGGCCGCGCACGGTGAGGTCCATGCTCGCGGTGCCGCCGCTCAGGCGCGAATCCTTCGGCAGCACCACGCCGAACACCGGCAGCAGCGGCTCCAGGTCGTCGACCGGCTGCTGCTTGCCCGCCACCTGCAGGTCCAGGTGCATGACCGCCGGGCGGTTGTCGATGCCGCCGGTGATCGCCAGTTGCGCCTTGCCGGTGGCCAGCGTCGCGGACTCGATCTGGCCGGTGCCGGCGGTCAGCCGGTAGCGCGCCTGGTAGTCGATCCGCAGCGGCTGCGGCGAGGGCGAACCGGCCTTCACCAGCTGCAGCTTGCGCGCCTCGATGCGGCCCTTGGCGGTGAGCACGCCCTCGGCCGAGGCGAGCTGGCTGTCCAGGTCGAGCACCCCGCCGACACCGCCGCCGCGCGCCATCAGGCCGGTGCCAACCAGGTCGAGGTCGTGCATCGCCAGGTGTGCGTCGATCGGCGTCAGCAGCGCATTGCTTGCGTTCCACGGCCCGAGCGTGCCCTCCAGCGCCAGCGTGCCGCCGCCGGCCAGCGCGGCGTCGAGCTTGAACGGGAACGCCGCCTGCGTGCCGACGTGGGCGGCGCTCAGGCGCAGCTGGCTGTAAGTGCGCAGGTCGCCCGCCGCGCCGCGCAGCTCGATGCGCCCGTCATCGATGCGCAGCCGGTCGACCACGAAGGCCGGCGCGGACGCCGGCGCGGAAGGTGCCGATGCGGGGGTAGCTCCGCCGCCGCCGAGCCGGGCGAAATTCCAGCGGCCGCTGCGGTCCTGCAGCAAGCGCACCTGCGGCTGCTCTAGCGTGAGCGAGGTCACGTGCAACTGCCGATGCAGGAGCAAGGGCCACAGGCGCACGCCCAGCTCCAGCGAGCGCGCGGTGACGAAGGGCTGCGTGCCGAACGCGGGGTCGTCGCCGATGCGGATATCGTCGGCGTCGAGCGAGCCGGACCACACCGACATCTGCAACTTGCCGATCGCGACTTCGCGTCCGAGCGCCTTGCCCAACGAGGCCTGCACCTGCGGCCGGAAATGGTCCGCATTCACCAGGAGCAAGGCGCCAACCACCAGCACCACCAGGACGAGCACGACGGCGAGGACACCGATCAGCAGGCGTTTCATGGTCGCTATTCCGAGGGATCGGGGCGCGCGGGCCGGATCCGCGGATACTAGCGCGGGCGACCGGCGCCGGCCGCGAAGTAGCGCAACCGCCCAGCGTCGGCCCCGCTTTCACGGGCCCTAGAGCCGCCGTTGCCGGCGCCGCGGCTAGCGTCGGGTTTCCCGCCCGCCGGAACCGCGCCATGATCCCATCCTCTGTCACGAGCTTTGCCGCCCGCATCGGGTTCTGCCTGGCCCTGGGGCTGCTCGCCTCGGCGCCGCCGGTCCGCGCCGCGGATACGCCAGCCGCGCTCGACGCCGCCGGGCAGGCCTTCGTCGCCAAGGCCACGGCCGACAATTCGATGCAGATCACGCTGGCGCAGGTGGCGCTGGATCGCTCGCAGTCGCCCAGGGTGCGTGCGCTCGCCCGGCGCATCATCGACGACCACAAGGCACTCGACCGCAAGTTCACCGCCGTTACCGTCGCCCGCAAGGCACAGGGCCAGGCGCACGGCATCCCCAACCGCGACATCATCGAGGACAAGCTGCAGCTGCAGAACCTCAAGGGCGACGCGATGGACAAGGCCTTCGCCGGGATGATCGTCAAGGAGCACCAGAAGATCATCCCGCTGTACGAGCGCGCGGCGAAGGACGAGCACAACCGGTCGTTGCAGAAGATCGCGCGCGAAGCACTGCCGCTGCTGCGCGCGCACCTGGAGGACGCGCGCGCCTTGAGCGGCGGCTGACCGGTGGCAGCGGCCTGGCAGGGCCCGCCGGATGTCGGGCCCTGGCTGAACCGGTCGGCGCGGCCCGGCTGGCCATTTGGTCCCGAGCATCGTCGAATGGCGGCTGCCTCGACCGTGAGCCACCGGGTGACCAAAGACATCCACCGCCTCCATCGACTGCTCGGCCGGCTGGAACGCCGGCTGCCCGCCCGGATCGCCCTGCCGATACGCTGGCTGCGCGCGCCCTCCTCGCGCTGGCTGCGCATCCCGGCAGGCGTACTGTTGGTCCTGGGCGGCATCTTCAGCTTCCTGCCACTGCTGGGCCTGTGGATGCTGCCGCTCGGCTTGCTGCTGCTGGCGCAGGACCTGCCGTTCCTGCGCCGTCCGACGCGCCGCACGATGATCCTGCTGGAGCGGCGCTGGCTGCGCTGGAAGCGGCAGCGGCGCAGGTGACCGGGATGCGATCTGCCCTCGCGCTCGCCTGCGTCGCGTGCCTGCTGGTTCTGCTGGGCGGCTGCGCCCGTCCCCGCGTGCAGGCGCCGCAAAGCCGGCCGGCCGAGGTGCGCGCGCAGATCGTACGCCTGCTGCCGGCGGACACGCGCGACCGCGCCGGCTGGGCGACCGACCTGTACGCCGCCTTCGCCGCGCTCGACATCCCGCCCACCGATGCCAACCTTTGCGCAGCGCTGGCGGTGGCCGGGCAGGAGTCGGGGTTCCAGGTCGATCCCTCGGTGCCCGGCCTGGGCCGCATCGCGCGCGCCGAACTCGACCGCCGCGCCGCGCAGCACCACGTGCCGGCGTTTCTCGTGCACGCCGCGCTGTCCCTGAAGTCGCCCGACGGGCGCACCTACGAGCAACGCCTGGCGACGGCGCGTACCGAGCGCGACCTCAGCCGCCTGTATGAGGATTTCATCGGCATGGTGCCGCTGGGCCGGCGCCTGTTCGACGACGACAACCCGGTGCGCACCGGCGGCCCGATGCAGGTGAGCGTGGCCTTCGCCGAAGATTTCGCCAGGGCGCATGGCTACCCCTACCCGGTCGAGGGATCGATCCGCCACGAGGTGTTCGGGCGCCGCGGCAGCCTTTATTTCGGCACGGCGCACCTGCTCGCTTATCCGGCCGACTACCCGCAGATGCTGTACCGCTTCGCCGACTACAACGCCGGCTTCTACGCTAGCCGCAACGCGGCGTTCCAGAACGCGGTGGCGATCGCCGCAGGCATTCCACTGGACCTGGACGGCGACCTGCTGAGCTACCAGGGCGGTACTGGCGCCACCGAAGCCGCGGTGCGCACGCTGGCACGCCGGCTGGACATGGATCCGGGCGACATCCACGACGCCCTCGCCCAGGGCGAAAGCCCGGACTTGGTCCGCACCGACCTGTACCGGCGCGTGTACGAGCTTGCCGAGCGAAGCGCGGGCAAGCCGCTGCCGCGGGCGATGCTGCCGCACATCCGGCTGGAAAGCCCCAAGATCACCCGCAAGCTCACCACCGCCTGGTTCGCCCACCGCGTCGATGGCCGCTACCAGCGCTGCCTGGCGCAGGCGCACGGCGGATGAGCGGTCGCGTCCCGGCGGCGTGCAATTGCTAGGCCACAGTTCACCGGTTTGCGGCGACAATTTGCACTGCCCCCCCCCTACGTTGGCCCGCGAGCAGGCATGCACAGGAAACCGATCTTCTATGACCCCACGGGCCGCCGCGCCAGCCGCGTCTCGCGCTTCGGCCTGGCGCTGGCCGTGGTCAGCACCTTGCTGGTGGTCGCCTGCGCGGTGAGCCTTTTCGTGGGGCCGAGCCTGGGCGTGCTGAGCCTGGGCCGGCACGAGCACGGGCTGCACGCCAAGGCCGCGGCGCCGCAATTGGTGCGGCCGGCCGAGAAGCTCGCCGCCGAGGTGCGCGCACGCGAGCGCCAGCTTCGCCGCCGCACGATCACCCGCACCGGCCAGGCGCACACGCCGCCACCGTCGCTGGACCGGCCCGGCGACCGCCCGCTGGCGATCGGCTTCTACGTCAACTGGGACGACAGCAGCTACCCCGCGCTCAAGCGTGCGCTGCCGACGCTGGACTGGGTGATCCCCTCCTGGCTCAGCGTGAGCGGCCCGGACATGGCGCTGCACACGGCGGTCGACGCCAAGGCGCTGAACCTGATCCGCCGCAACAAGCCCTCCATGCCGATCCTGCCATTGCTGCAGAACGCGGCGAACATGCAATGGGACGGCGCGGGCCTGGCCAAGCTGCTGGCCGATCCCGCGCGCCGCCAGGGGCGCATCAGCGAAATCGTCGGCTTCCTGGCCGCCTACCATTTCCAGGGCATCACGGTGGACTTCGAGGACGTCCCGCCGGAGGCGCAGGCGGACTTCAAGACCTTCCTCGGCGAACTGTCCGACGCCTTCGCGCCGCACGGCTGGGGCATCGTGCTGTCGGTGCCGTTCGACGACGAGAGCTGGGACTACAAGGGCTTCGCCGACATCGTCGACTTCGAGCTGCTGATGGCCTACGACCAGCACTGGGCCGGCAAGGACCCGGGCAGCATCGCCGGCCAGGAGTGGTTCGAGCAGACGCTGGACAAGCGCATGAAGGAGCTGGACCCGGACCAGACCCTGGTCGCGCTGGGCAGCTACGGCTACGACTGGGCGACCGGCCGCACCGCCGAGGCGCTGACTTTCCAGGACGCGATGGACCGCGCCAAGGATGCCCAGGCCAGCATCGACTTCGACGCCGACAGCGAGAACCCGCACTACTCCTACAGCGAGGATGACGGCACCGAGCACCAGGTGTGGTTCCTCGACGGCGCCACCGCCTTCAACCAGGTGCATGCGGCCGACGGCTACAAGCCCTGGGGCTACGCGGTGTGGCGCCTGGGCTCGGAGGACCCGTCGATCTGGTCGGTGCTCGGCCGTCCGTATGACGCGCCCGCGCCGAAGGAACTGCAATCGATCGACGCGGGCCAGGACATCGACATCGAGGGCCAGGGCGAGGTGCTGCAGATCGCCTCCTCGCCCTCGCCCGGCACGCGCACCCTCGAGCTGGACAAGGACGACGGCAGCGTCGACGACGAGCACTACACGGCGCTGCCCAGCTCCTACGTGATCCAGCGCGTGGGCACCGCGCCCAAGCAGATCGCGCTGACCTTCGACGACGGCCCGGACGCGGAGTGGACGCCGCAGATCCTGGACATCCTCAAGGCCAAGCACGTCCCGTCTACTTTCTTCATCATCGGCGAGGCAGCCGAGATGTCGCCCCGGCTGGTGCAGCGCGAGATCGATGAAGGCCACGACGTCGGCAACCACACCTTCACCCATCCCAACCTCGGCGAGATGCCGCCGGGGCTGGTGTCGCTCGAGCTAAACGCGACACAGCGGCTGTTCGAGGCGCTTACCGGCCGCTCGATGCGGCTGTTCCGCGCGCCCTACTTCGGCGACGCCGAACCGACCACCGCCGACGAATTGGTGCCGATCCAGATTGCGCAAAACATGGGCTACATCTCGGTCGGCCTGCACATCGACCCGGACGACTGGCAGCGCCTGCCGGCCGACCGGATCGTCGACAGCGTGCTGGCGCAGGTCGCCCACCAGAGCCCGGACCGGCAGAGCCGCGTGGTGCTGCTGCACGACGGCGGCGGCGAGCGCTCGCAGACGGTGGCGGCGCTGCCGCGCATCATCGACGGGCTGCGCGCGCAGGGCTATCAGTTCGTCACCGTGTCGCAGCTGGCCGGACTGACCCGCGACCAGGCCATGCCGCCGCTGCCGCCCGGCTCGCTGGCGCGCTGGGCCGACCGTTCGGTGTTCCTGACGCTGGGCTGGTTCGGCCATTTCCTGCGCTGGCTGTTCATCACCGCCGTGCTGCTGGGCGTGGCGCGGCTGCTGGTGCTCGGCGGCCTGGCGATCGCCAACTGGATCCGCGACCGGCGCCGCCATGCGCCAGCCGGCGACTTCGCGCCGCGCGTGTCGGTGCTGATCCCTGCTTTCAACGAGGAGAAGGTGATCGCCAGCTCCATCGGCCGCATCCTCAAGAGCAAGCACGTCGACCTGGAGGTGGTGGTGGTCGACGACGGCTCCACCGACGCCACCGCCGAGGTGGTCCAGCGCCAGTTCGCCGACGAGCCGCGCGTGAAGCTGATCCGCATCCCCAACGGCGGCAAGGCCAACGCGGTGAACACCGCGTTGCGCGCCTCGCGCGGCGAGGTGGTGGTGGCGCTGGACGCCGACACGCAGTTCGAACCGCACACCATCGCGCGGCTGGTGCGCTGGTTCGCCGATCCCAAGGTCGGCGCGGTGGCGGGCAACGCCAAGGTCGGCAACCGGATCAACCTGATCACGCTGTGGCAGGCGCTGGAATACATCACTGCGCAGAATCTGGAGCGCCGTGCGCTGGCGGCGCTGGGCACGATCACCGTGGTGCCAGGCGCCGTGGGCGCCTGGCGGCGCGCCGCGCTGGAGGCGCTCGGCGGCTTCCCCGGCGACACCCTGGCGGAGGACCAGGACCTCACCCTGGCCGTGCAGATGGCCGGCTATACGGCCTTGTTCGACAGCACGGCAGTGGCATGGACCGAGGCGCCGGACACCGCGCGCGGCCTCGCCCGCCAGCGCTTCCGCTGGGCCTTCGGCACACTGCAGTGCCTGTGGAAGCACCGCCGCGCCACCTTCAATCCGCGCTACGGCGCGCTGGGACTGGTCGCGCTGCCGCAGGTGTGGCTGTTCCAGATCGTCTTCTCGGTGGTCTCGCCGCTGGTCGACCTGTTGATGCTCTGGCAACTGATCGCCACCGGGCTGGACTACCTGCAGCACCGCGCGCAGTTCAACTACGACAACCTGGAGAAAATGGCGGTCTTCTACGCCGTGTTCATGGCCGTGGACCTCGCCGCCGGTGCGCTCGCCTTCGCGATGGAGAAGAAGGAGAAATGGAGCCTCTTGTGGTGGATGGTGCTGCAGCGTTTCGGCTACCGCCAGCTGATGTACTACGTGGTGGTCCGCTCGGTTTGGACGGCCATCCGTGGCCCGTCGGTGGGCTGGGGCAAGCAGGAGCGCAAGGCGACGGTACAGGCGCACGGGCACGAGTAGCGATGCGCGGCCGCCGGGCCGGTGAACCGTGGCCGGCCGCCATCGCGTGTTCGGTGGCCCTTCAGGCCGCCGGCTCTTCCAGCGAGAGTGCCAGCCCACGCTTGAGCGTCCCCAATGCAACGCGGGTCCGGAAGCGCAGCACGTTGGCGTTCTCGATCATCAGCCGCTGCATCAGGGCCTCGTATGCCTGCACGTCGCGCAC
This sequence comes from Frateuria sp., assembly GCF_035943815.1. GTDB lineage: Bacteria > Pseudomonadota > Gammaproteobacteria > Xanthomonadales > Rhodanobacteraceae > Frateuria_A. Next base: position 41,309 of record NZ_DASZBU010000012.1, on the reverse strand, counting down.
GGCGACGATCAGCACGTAGTCGCCCTCGCCGGTGACGTACCACGCCTCCTGGATCGCTGGCTCCGCAGCGATCCACTGCTTGAGGCGAAGCTGCAGTTCGGGACGCTCCCGCTCGACCTCGACATCGGCGATCACGGTCAGCGGCCGTCCCGCACACGCCGGATCGACCAGCGCTACCTCGGCCCGGATCACTCCATCCTCGCGCAGCCGGGCCAGCCGCCGCTGCACGGCCGAGGCCGACAGGCCGACCTGTGCGCCGATCGACTCGGCCGAACGACGCGCGTCGGTCTGCATGATCGCGAGGATGCCGCGGTCGAATTTGTCCAGATCGATGGCCATCGGCGGCTATGCCTCGGAGGTCGGGGAGAAATCCTGTTTTGCCCGCAATGAATGCGGCCAGGCTGCGCGGGCGGACCCTAGCATGATCAGCCGTCCCCACTGCAAGGCCGGCCATGGCGCCCATCCCTCGCTTCGACCGCATCGTGCAGGCAGCCCGGTACATCGATCCGCTGTTCCTCCAGACGCCGCTGGTCCGCGACGATGCGCTCGACCGCATGCTGGGTTGCCGGTTGCTCGCGAAGATCGAGCTCGCCAATGCGATCGGGTCGTTCAAGGGCCGCGGCGCGGAGCTCTTCTGCGCCACCGAACTGGCGGCTGCCGAAGCGGTGTGTTGTGCGTCCGCCGGCAACTTCGGCCAGGGCCTCGCCCGCGCGGCGGCACGGCGCGGCCATGCCTGCACGGTGTTCGCGGCATGCGACGCCAACCCGGTGAAAGTCGAAGCGATGCGCCGCTTCGGCGCGCGGGTGGTGCTGGAGGGCGACGACTTCGACGCCGCCAAGGACGCGGCGCGTGCCCATGCGGCCGAAGACGACCTGCGCTATGTGGAAGACGGCGCCGAGGCAGCGATTGCCGAAGGCGCCGGCACCGTGGCTCTGGAGCTGCTGCGCGATGCCGACTTCGACACCTTGGTTGTACCTCTCGGCAACGGCGCCCTGCTGGCCGGCATCGCGACCGTGCTGCGCCGGCTCGCACCCACCGTGCGGATCATCGCCGCGGTGGCCGCCGGCGCGCCGGCGATGAAGCTCTCGCTCGATGCCGGGCACGTGGTCGCCACCGCGCGCGCCGACACGATCGCTGACGGCATCGCCGTGCGTGCGCCGATCGCCGCCACGCTCGACTACCTGCGTAGCTGCTGCGATGCCAGCGTCGCGGTCTCCGAGTCGCAGATCTTCGACGCCATGCGGCTGATCCACCGGCACCTGGGCCACGACGTCGAACCGGCCGCCGCCGTCGGCGTGGCCGCCGTGCTGGCGCAACCCCTGCATCACGCCGGCCGGCGCGTTGCGACCGTGCTCACCGGCGCCAATCTTTCCGGCCCGATGCGGGCGCGCCTGCTCGCCGGCTGAGCCCATCCCCTCGACGGAGTCCCCCATGAAGCTGCTTTACCAGACCCATTCACCCTACGCCCGCAAGGTGCTGGTCGCCGCCCACGAGCTGGGCATCGCCGACCGCCTCGAAGTCGTCCACCACGAGACCAGCCCCACCCGCCGCAACGCAGAGGTGTTCACCCTCAACCCGCTCGGCAAGGTGCCCGTGCTGATCGATGGCGGGCGGGTGCTGTTCGACTCGAACGTCATCTGCGAGTACCTCGATGAGCTCGACGGGCAGCACATGCTCATTCCGAGCACCCCCGCCCAGCGTTACCGTGCGCTGCGACTGCAGGCGCTGGCGCAAGGCATGGCCGACGCCGGCATCGCGGTGCGCTGGGAGGCCGAGCGCCGCCCCGAAGCTCTGCGTTGGCCGGCCATGCATGAGGGCCAGCTGCAGAAGGTCGTCGCCGCCTGCGACTATCTGGAGGCCGAGCTCGCCGAGAACCTTTCCGCAGACATCGGTACGATCGCGCTGGCCACCACATTGAGCTGGATCGAATTCCGCGCGATCTACGCTTTCCAGGCGGGCCGGCCGCGGCTGGCCGCCTGGTACGCGGACTTCTGCACGCGCGCCTCGATGCGCACCACCGCGCTGCACGGCGACACGCGGGACTGATCGTGGCCACCCACGCCGACCTTCGACCGACCATCCCGGCCACCGTGGCTTCCCTGTGGACCGGACTGTTGTTCCTGCATGGCTATCTCGGCGACTGGCGACTGGACCGGCGATTGGCCGACAGGTTGACCCCTGACAGCCCCGTCGCGGGCACTGAGTCGACGCCTCCCGACCCGCCTCGGGTCGCGCCGAACGGCGGGACGGAACGGCGCGTTCGCCAAGGCATCGGCGATGGCGACATGCGCCACCAGTGAGGCTCACGCGAAACAGCGGCCCCGAAGGCGAAGGGGCACCGGCTACGACGCCTTCTTTCGGCCACTCGCTGGCGGCACAACCGCCGGCGGCTCCCAGCCGAACACGCTGCGGCCGCCGTACTCGTGGGAGTGCTGGCGCTCCTGCACGATGTACTGCTCCACCGACGGCCCGGTGGCGTATTGCTCCAGGCGGCGGGCCTGATCGTCCAGCCGTTTCAGCGCGGCCAGTTGTTCCTCGCGCCCAAGCCTGGCGCTCTCGACCGCCGACTTGAGGACGCCAATGGTGTGGTCGTACACGCGCGTGGGCACCGGAAACGGGTGGCGGTCCTTGCCGCCATGGGCCAGCGAGAAGCGCGCCGGATCGCTGAAACGACACGGCGTGCCGTGCACTACTTCGGCGACCATCGCCAGCGCCCTCACGGTGCGCGCGCCCACGCCGGCCACCTGAAGCAACTCGGTGAAGTCGCGCGGGCCGTTTTCCGCCGCGGCTGCCAGTGCGCCATGCAGGCGGCGCGCGACCACGTTGCTTGCGCGCACGTCGTGATGATCCGGCATGGCCAGATGCGGCAGCAGACCCAGTTGCAACGGCTGGTCGTCAGAAGTTGCGGCGGCAGGCTCGCCCTCGATGCGCGCGAACTCGCGCGCGATGCGGTCGGGGCCCAGCGTCTGCAGCAAGTCGAGCTGCGCCACGCGCGAGGCGTGCGCGCGGCGGTCGGCGAGGTTCACGATGCGGCCCTGGCTCCGTCCATCGACTGCCGCGTGCGGATCGTCCACGAAGCTCGTGAGGTTTTCCGACAGCCAGTGGTAGCGCCGCGCCTGCCGGCGCTCGCCGTTCATGCCCTGCTGCACCACCACCCATCGGCCGTCGTCGCTGACGATGAAACCGTGCAGGTAGAGGTCGAAGCCGTCCTGCACCGCAGCGCTGTCCACCTTGGCCACCAGTCGGCTGGCGGTGGCCAGCGCGGTGCCGTCGAAGCCGACCCGTTCGCCGATTGCGACCAGTTCAGCCGGCGTGGCGCGCGAATGTTTGCCGCGCCCGCCGCAGACGTGGAGGCCGAGTTCCTTCGACAGTGGCGCGAGCCCGCGCTTGAGCGCGCCGATCACGCTGGTGGTGATGCCTGAGGAATGCCAGTCCATGCCCATCACGGCGCCGAAGGACTGGAACCAGAACGGATGCGCCAGGCGGCGCAGTAACTCGTCGCGGCCGTACTCGCGCACGATCGCCTCGACCATCAGCGCACCCAGCCGCGTCATGCGGTCGGCCAGCCAGCGCGGCACGCGTCCGCCGTGCAGCGGCAGGTCGGCGCTTCCGGATCGTCGGGTCATGTGGATGGGGCTCCAGGAAAAAGGTGGTGCTGCGTTTCCCTTGGCTTCCCTGGGGCCGGTTCAGCGACGGCGCGGCGCAGGCGCGCCTGCACGAGTATCGCAGATGGCGTTTCCGCCAGATGAACCGCGGGGCTTCCGGGCAGGCCTTCGCGGTGTCGCTGGCGGAATGCGCGGGTGCCGATGGACCGCATCCTCGCCGGCTCGCTAAGCTGGCGCGATCCTCCCGCCCGACGCCCCCATGACCGCCGCTTCCGACCGCGCCGCCGACCGCCTCGCCTGGGCCCGCGCCGCCCTCCACGACGACTCGCTTACCCTGGAACCCGCTTCTGCCGACGCCAGTTTCCGCAGCTACTGGCGCACGCATTGCGACGGCAGCAGCTGGATCGTTATGGACTCGCCCCCGGCGCTGGAAGATCCCGCCCCCTGGCTCGCCATCGGCGAGCGTCTGCGCGCCGCCGGCCTGCACGTGCCGGCCGTGCGGGCGCACGACCTGGCGCAGGGCTTTCTGCTGATCGAGGACCTGGGCCACCGGCTCTACCTGCCCGCCCTGGACGCGTCCAGCGCCGATGCGCTCTACGGCCAGGCGATGGAGGCGCTGCTGCGCATCCAGAGCGCGGTCGACGGCTCCTCGCTGCCGCCCTACAACCACGCCTTCCTGCAGCGGGAACTGGAGCTGATGCCCGAATGGTTCCTGCAGCGCCACCTGGGTTACACGCCCGCGTGCGAGGAATGGGACGTGATCGAGCAGGCCTTCACCGTGCTGCTGCACAACGCCGCCGAGCAGCCGCGGGTGTTCGTGCACCGCGACTTCCACAGCCGCAATCTGCTGATCGTCGAGGCGCCGGCCGATCCGGCGCTGCTGTCGAATCCCGGCATCATTGCGCCGGGACTCTTGAGCCCCGGCATTATCGACTTCCAGGGCGCGCTGTACGGCCCGCTCGCCTACGACCTGGCCTCGCTGCTGCGCGACTGCTACATCGCCTGGGACGAGGCGCGCGTGCTGGACTGGGCCGAAGCCTACCGCCGCCGCGCCGAGGAGGCCGGCCTGATCGATCCATCGGTCGACGCCACGCGCTTCCGCCGCTGGTTCGACCTGATCGGCCTGCAGCGGCACGTCAAGGTGCTCGGCATCTTCTGCCGCCTGTGGTACCGCGACGGCAAGCCCGGTTACCTCGCCGACCTGCCGCGCGTGCTCGGTTACGTGCTGGGCGTGGCGCGCCGCTACCCGGAACTGGCCGACTTCGCCGCGCTGGTCGAGCGCTGCGTCGGCAGTCGCGACATCACCGAGCCGGTAGCCGCATGAGGCACGCGCTGATCTTCGCCGCCGGGCTGGGCGAGCGCATGCGCCCGCTCACCGACCACCACCCCAAGCCGCTGCTGGAGGCCGGCGGCAAACCGCTGATCGTGTGGCACCTGGAGAAACTCGCCGCCGCCGGCGTGCATTACGTGGTCATCAACACCTCGCACCTGGCCGGCCAGTTCCCCGAGGCGCTCGGCGACGGCAGCCGCTGGGGCCTGCGCATCCGCTACGCCTATGAAGGGCCGACGCCGTTGGAGACCGGCGGCGGCATGCTCAACGCGCTGCCGTTGCTGGACGACGCACCGTTCCTGGCCGTGAACGGCGACATCCACAGCGACGTGGACTACGCCGGCCTGCCGCCGCAACCGCAGGGCCTCGCCCAACTGGTGATGGTGGACAACCCCGCGCACCACCCGCAGGGCGATTTCATGCTCGACGCCGAAGGGCGCTTGCACGCCGAGGGCGACCCGCGGCTGACCTTCAGCGGCATCGGTGTGTACCGGCCGGAACTGCTCCGGGACTGGCGCGCTGTGATCGGCGAATCGGCGTGCCTGGAGTCGACCCCGGCGCGCTTCAAGCTCGCGCCGCTGCTGCGCGCGGCCATGGCCGCAGGCCGCGCGCACGGCACGCACCACCGCGGGACCTGGACCGACGTCGGCACACCCGCACGACTGGCTGAGCTCGACGAGCGGCTGCGGCGACAGCGCGCCACATAACGCGCGCCCTGCACGGGCGCGCCCTATAGTTGCTCCAGATACCTATGATCAGGCCGCCATGGACGACCCGGAACGGATGCGATCCCCACCAGACATGCCCGCACGCGTGCGCGGCTACGACTGGGCAGCGACGGCGCTGGGTCCGCTGGAACAATGGCCGCAGGCGTTGCGCACGGCCGTCGACATCGCCCTCTCCAGCCAGCTGCCGATGGTGATGGCCTGGGGACCCGACGCCCAGCTCATCTACAACGACGCCTATGCCGGCTTCGCCGGCGGCCGCCATCCTTACCTGCTGGGCCTGAACGTGCTGGCCGCCTGGCCGGAGGTGGCCGACTTCAACCAGCACGTGCTCGACGTGACCCTGGCGGGTGGCTCGCTGTCCTTCAAGGACCAGCCGCTGGTGCTGTTCCGCAACGGCCATGCCGAGAACGTTTGGCTCGACCTGGACTACACGCCGCTGCGCGATGGCGACGGCGTGCCGCGCGGCTTCCTCGCGATCGTGGTGGAAACCACCACTCGCGTACTGGCCGAACGCGGCTACCAACGCGCCCGCGAGCAGGTGGAACTCGCGCTCGACGCCGGCGCGGTGATCGGCACCTGGCTGTGGGACGTGCAGAACGACCGGGTGACGGCCGACAGCCGTTTCGCGCGCAGCTTCTCGCTCGACCCGGCGGAGGCGGCTGCCGGACTGCCCGTTTCGGCCTTCCTTCAGAGCATCCACCCGCAGGACTTGCCCGAGGTGGAGGAGCGCGTCCGGGAGAGCCTGAACACCGGTGCGCCCTACCGCTGCCAGTACCGCATTCGCCAGCCCGACGACAGCTACCTGTGGGTCGAGGCCTCCGGTCGCTGCGAGCACGACGCCGACCGCCGGCCGACCTACTTCGCGGGCCTGATCGTCGACGTGGGGGAGCGCAAGCTGGCCGAGCAGCAGCAACGCACCATGATCAACGAACTCAACCACCGGGTGAAGAACACCCTGGCGATCGTGCAGTCGCTGGCGGCGCAATCCTTCAGCGGCGCCACCTCGGTGGAAAGCGCGGCCGAGGTATTCAATGCCCGGCTGATCTCGCTCTCGCATGCCCACGACGTGCTCACGCGCGAGCACTGGCAAAGCGCGCTGCTGAGCGAGCTGGTCAGGCAGATGGCACGCTCGCACAACTTCCGCGGCAGCGAACGCTTCGAGATCGACGGCCCGCGCGTGCGGCTGCCTCCGCAGCATGCGCTGGCCTTCGCCATGGCCCTGCACGAGCTGGCGACCAACGCGATCAAGTACGGCGCGCTGGGCGACCGGGGCGGCGGCGTGCGCATCCATTGGCGAGTCGCCGAGGGTGCGGGCGGACGCGTCCTCCATCTGGACTGGGTCGAGCACGGCGGCCCCCCGGTGTCGCCGCCCACCCGCAAGGGCTTCGGCACCCGCCTGATCGAGCGTTCACTCGATCCCGCACGCAACGGTGCGGTGAGCTTCGACTACCGTGAAGACGGACTGGTCTGCCACATCGCCATTCCGCTGCCGACCGTGCAGGAAGACTGAGCCGCGCCTCAGCGCCCGGCCGGGCGCAAGGTGGGCGGCACCGGCAAGGCGCTCGCTGCGACCGGTTCGGCGGCGGGCGACGTGCCGGCCGGCCTTTCGGGCGCGGGCGAGGCCCCGGCTGGTGCGACCGCAGGAACCAGCGCCGCCGTCGGCATGCGCGCGCCCGGCGCCGGGTTGCCATCCACCACGTCTTGCGACAGCGCCGCCGCCTCCGCTTCCTTGGTCATGACGATGATGCTGATGCGCCGATTGATCGGGTTGTCCGGGTGGGCCTTGTCCAGCGGCACCGACGCCGCCAGGCCCACCACACGCGCGGTCTTGCCCTTCTCCATGCCGCCGGCCACCAGCGCGCGGCGCGCGGCATTGGCGCGGTCGGTGGAGAGCTCCCAGTTGCTGTAGTCCTTGTCGTTGGCGTAGGGCGCATCGTCGGTGTGGCCGGTGATGCTGACACGGTTGGGCACGCGGTTGATGAAGGTACCCACCTCGCTGAGGATCAGGCGCGTGTAGTCCTTCAGCTGCGCGCTGCCGGTGTCGAACATCGGACGGTTGAGCTTGTCCACGATCTGGATGCGCAGGCCCTCGGGCGTGATGTCCAGCAATAGCTGGTCCTTGAACGGCGCCAGCGCCTGGCTCTTCTGGATGGCCGCGTTGAGTTGCTGCATGAGCTCCTGCAGGCGTGCCTTTTCCTGCGCGCGGGCGCGCTTGTCGATCTCTTCCTTGGAGGCCGCGCCGGGCGGGCCGTTGTGGCGGTCCTTGCCCGGGCCGTGCGACAGGTCCATCGCGCCGCCGAGCTGCACGGCCGCGTCGCTGGCGCCACCCGGGCCCATGCGCCCGGGCGGCGCCACGGTCGCGTTGCCCGGCGTCATGCTGGGGTTCTTGAAATACTCGGAGATCGCCGCCTTCTGCTCGCGCGTACCGGCGCCCAGGATCCACATCACCAGGAAGAACGCCATCATCGCCGTGACGAAATCGGCGTAGGCCACCTTCCAGGCACCGCCGTGGTAGCCGTGCGCCCGCTTCCTCACCCGCTTGATGATGATCGGCTGGCCGCCTCCCTCGCTCATGCACCGGCTCCGGCGCGGGCGCCCTTGAGATGGTCTTCCAGGTCCTGGAAGTTGGGGCGCGCATGCGCCGAGAGCGCCTTGCGCGCGAACTCCACCGCCACCTTGGGGTTGTAGCCGCGCAGGTTGGCCAGCAGGGCCACCTTGACGCACTCGTAGGCCTTGCCGTCCTCGCGCACGCGGCTCTCCATCGCCGCGGCCAGCGGGCCGATGAAGCCATAGCACAGCAGGATCCCCAGGAAGGTGCCGACCAGCGCGCCGGCGATGTGCTCGCCGATGCGCGAGGTATCGCCGCCCAGGTTGGACATCGTGGTGACGATGCCGAGCACGGCGGCCACGATGCCGAAGCCGGGCAGCGCGTCGGCCATCTTCGCCACCGCCTGGGAGGGCGCCTCGGCCTCGTGGTGGTGGTTCTCGACCTCGGCGTCCAGCAAGGCCTCCAGTTCGTGCGGCTCCATGCTGCCACCCACGATCAGGCGCAGGCAGTCGGTGATGAATTCCACCAGGTGGTGCTCCCCGAGCAGGCGCGGATAGGCCGAGAACACCGGGCTCGCCTGCGGGTCCTCGATGTGCGATTCCATGCCCAGCACGCCTTCCTTGCGCATCACGCCGAAGATGTCGTAGAGCAGCGCAAGCAGATCCACATAGTCCTGCTTGCGGTAGGCCGGGCCCTTCACCAGCGCCGCCGCCTCGCGCAGGGCAGCCTTGACCACCTTGCTGGGGTTGGCAGTCAGAAAGGCGCCGATCGCTCCCCCGAAAATGATCAGCAATTCGTAGGGTTGCCAGAGCGCCAGCAGTTGTCCGTGCGACATCACGTAGCCGCCCAGCACGCAGCCGATCACGATGAAGGTTCCAACCAAGACCAGCATTTCAAACTCCGGGGCGCGCGCCTTGCAGCCTCCACGGTTATCGGTCGCGCGGCGGAAAAATTGAACGCGGCAGGATGGGTATGGGAATACGCACCGGCAGGATCCCCGACTCCAGGGCGCTCCGCCCCCCTTCGGACGCAGCCCTGGGCGGAATCGATCGCCGCCGGGCAGGCGGGACGCTGGCCCCAAAAGAAAAAGCCCGGCGCGGGCCGGGCTCCTTCGAGGGCTGGGGAACCGGCTAGGGCCGGCGTGCCAGCTCCGGGTTGTCCTTGGTCTGCGGCATCAGATCCTTCTTCGATACGCCCAGCCACAGCAGGATCGGGCTGGCCACGAAGATCGAGGACAGCGTGCCCACCACGATGCCGATCAGCATGGTGATCGCGAAGCCGTGCACCGCCGTGCCACCGAAGAAGTACAGCGCCGCCATGGTGATGCCGGTGAACAGAGAGGTGATGATGGTTCGCGACAGCGTGGTGTTGATCGAGCGGTTGAGGATCTCCTCCGGCTCGGCCTTGCGCGAGAGGCGGAAGAGTTCACGGATACGGTCGAACACCACCACCTTGTCGTTGATCGAGTAGCCGATCACCGCCAGCACCGAGGCCAGCACGGTCATGTCGAACTCGCGCTGCACCAGCGCGATCACGCCCAGCGTCACCAGCGTGTCGTGCACCTCGGTGAGCAGCGCCGCCACGGCGAAACGCCGCTCGAAGCGGATCCACAGGTAGATGCCGATGCCGATGATCACGAAGATCGCCGCGATCGAGCCGTCGCTCTTGAGCTCGTCGCCGACCTGCGCGGTGACGAAGTTGCGGCTGCTCAGGGTGGCGTCCGGACGCTCCTTCTTGAGCGCCGCCATCACGTCGGCGGCGACCTTGTCGGCCCGGGCCGATTCGCTCTGGCCGGCGGTGGCCGCGGCGGCGGCCTTGTCGTCCTTCGGCTGCAGGCGGATCACCACCTGGCGCGAGCCGCCCAGGCTCTGCACCACCGGGTTCTCGATGCCGGCCTGGTCCAGCGCCTTGCGTACGTCGCCGATGTCGATGGTGCTGGCGTACTTGACCTCCACCGAGATGCCACCGGTGAAGTCCAGGCCGTAGTTGAGCCCGCGGGTGAAGATAAGCACGACCGACGCGATCACCAGCAGGATGGCGATGGCCACGCTGACCTTGCGCATGCGCAGGAAGGGCACGTTGGCGTTGTGGTTGAAGATTTCCATCGTGGGATTCTCTGTACGGAGATCCGTCTCCGGGGTAACGCGGCCGTCCGTGGCCGCACTCTTCAATGCCTAGACCGACAGGCTTAGACCGACAGCGTCTTGAGCTTGCGGTTGCCGTGGATCAGCGCGGTGATCGCGTGGGTCACGGTGACCGACGTGAACATCGAGGTCATGATGCCGATGAACAGCGTCACGCCGAAGCCCTTGATCGGGCCGGAGCCCATCGTGGTCAGCGCCAGCGCGGCGATCAGGTGGGTCACGTTGGCATCCAGGATGGTCGCCCAGGCCTTCTCGTAGCCGGCGCGGATCGAGGCGTGCGGGCTGGAGCCGTTGCGCAGCTCCTCGCGCACGCGCTCGCAGATCAGCACGTTGGCGTCGATCGCCATGCCCAGGGTCAGCACGATGCCGGCGATGCCCGGCATGGTCAGGGTCACGCCGATCATCGACATCACCGCGACCAGGATCACCAGGTTGAAGAACAGCGCGATGTCCGCCACCAGGCCGAACAGGTGGTAGTAGATTGCCGCCGCCAGCAGCACCAGCCCCAGGCCCAGCAACACGGCGCGCAGGCCCTGCTTGATGTTGTCCTGGCCCAGGCTCGGGCCGACCACGTTCTGCGAGACGATGTCCATGGGCGCGGCCAGCGAGCCACCCTTGAGCAGCAGCGCGAGCTCGGAGGCTTCCTTGGGCGTGGCCAGGCCGGTGGTCTGGAACTGCTTGCCGAACACGCCCTGGATGGTCGCGTCGCTGATGACCTCCTGCGTGGTGTGCGGCACGCGCACTTCCTTGCCGTCGACCATCTTGGTGTCGTACACGGTTTCCACGTACACCACCGCCATCGGCTTGCCGACGTTGGCGCTGGTGAAGTCGAGCATCTTCTTGGCGCCGGAGGCGCTCAGGGTGACGTCCACCTTGGGCGTGCCGCTCTGCTGGTCGACGCCGGAGGCGGCATCCACCAGCTCATCGCCAGTGGCGATGATGCGCTTGCTGACCAGCACCGGCCGGTTGGTGCCGCGCTCGTAATAGAGGTTGGCGTCCGGCGGCACGTTGCCGGTGCGCGCCGCCTCGACCGCACGCGGATCGCCCGGATAGCCGATGCCGGCACGGTATTCCAGGGTGGCGATGGCACCGATCACCTTCTTGGCCTCGGCCGGGTTCTGCACGCCGGCGAGCTCGACCACGATCTGGTCCTCGCCCTGCTGCTGGATCACCGGCTCGGAGACGCCGAGCGCGTTGACGCGGTTGCGCAGCGTGCCGGTGTTCTGGCGGATGGTGGCCAGCGCCAGTTCGCGCAGCTTCTCCGGCTTGACCGTGACGTTGAGCAGGAAACGGTCGCCGGTGCTGGGGCCGTCCTGCACGATGAGGTCCGGATACTCCGCGCCGATCGTGGCGGCGGCCGCGCTGCGGTCCGCGGCCGAACGCAGCACCACGGCCACGCCCTGCCCGCGCTGCGCGTTGCGCGCGACCGATTCGTAGCGGATGTTCTTCTCGCGCAGCAGGCTGCGGATGTCGTCGGCGTAGCGCTCTTCCTGCTTGTCGACCACCGCGTTCTGGTCCACCGCCATCAGGAAGTGCACGCCGCCCTGCAGGTCCAGGCCCAGCGGCATGGAGTTGGCGTGGATGGCGCGCAGCCAGGCCGGAACGGTGGATGCCAGGTTGAGCGCAACGGTGTAGTTGTCGCCCAGCGCGCCCTTGACCACGTCGGCGGCCTTGGCCTGCACGTCGGCGTTGGCGAAGTCGGCCACCAGGTGGTCGCCCTCGACCTTGAGGCCGCTGTAGGGCACGTTCTGCTGCTTCAGGGCCGCGGCGACCTTCTGCTCGACCGAGCTGTCGAGCACCGCGCCGTGCGTGGCGATCACCTGCACCGACGGCACCGGCGGGAAGGCGTTGGGCAGCGCGTAGACGATGCCCAGCAGCAATACCAACGCGACCAGCGCGTATTTCCAGCGTGGAAAGTCACTCATGCCTTAAGAAGCCCGTTCTCGTTACTTCGAAGGCCGCGGCCCCCTCGGCCGCGGCGGATGGCCTTTGCCGGCCTTGGGATCAGGAGGCCTTCAGCGTGCCCTTGGGCAGCACCTGCGATACGGCGCCCTTCTGCAGCTTGATCTTCACGTTCGGCGCGATCTCGACAGTGAGGAAGCTCTCGCCCACCTCCTCCACGCGGCCGGCGATGCCGCCGTTGCTGACCACCTCATCGCCCTTGGCCAGCGCGGCCACCAGGTTGCGGTGCTCCTTCTGGCGCTTCATTTGCGGGCGGATCATCAGGAAGTAGAAGATCGCGAACAGCGCGATCAGCGGCAGGAAGCTGAAGAGCGGATTGCCCGGTGCGGCGGCGGGAGCGGCCTGGGCGATCACGAGCGGCATCGGAAGACTCATCGTTTCATCCTGCAAGTTGTGGCGCGGGCTCAAGATTTCGGCCCGCGCCGGAAAAAGGTCTTGGATTATGCCATGCACCCCCGGGGCATGCACGGCGCGTTCACGGGTCATGGCGCCGCGCACGGGCGTTTGCAAGCGCCGTCGCCATGGAACGGGCGCCGCCCGGAAAGTTCCGCCGGCGCCCGCCCGTGCGGGGACTTCAGGCCGCGGCCCCCCGCCGCCGGGCGTAGAAGGCGGCGACGAAGTCCTCCAGCGTACCGGCCGCGATCGCCCCGCGCAGCCCGGCCATCAACCGCTGGTAGTGGCGCAGGTTGTGGTGGGTGGCCAGCGTACTGGCGAGGATCTCGTTGCAGCGGTCCAGGTGGCGCAGGTAGGCGCGCGAGAAGCCGTTGGCGCAGGCGTAGCAGTCGCAGCCTTCCTCGATCACGCGGGTGTCGTCGGCGTACTTGGCGTTGCGGATGCGCAGCGTCCCCTCGGGCACGAACAGGAAGCCGTTGCGCGCGTTGCGGGTGGGCATCACGCAGTCGAACATGTCGATGCCGCGGCACACGGCTTCCACGATGTCCTCCGGCCGTCCCACGCCCATCAGGTAGCGCGGCATGTCCGCAGGCAGCATGGCCACGGTGAAGTCCAGCGTGCGGTTGCGTTCGGCCTCCGGCTCGCCCACGGCCAGGCCGCCGACCGCGTAGCCGTCGAAGCCGATGCCGACCAGGCCTTCGGCCGAACGCCGGCGCAGCGGCTCGTACACGCCGCCCTGCACGATGCCGAACAGCGCGTTGGGCGGCTTTGAACAGGCACGTTGCAACTGATCGAACGCGAGGCGCGAGCGCTCGGCCCAGCGCAGCGACATGGCCATCGAGTCTTCCGCCTGCTTCTCGGTGGCCGGATAGGGCGTGCACTCGTCGAAGATCATGGCGATGTCCGAGTCCAGCACGGTCTGGATCTTCATCGACACTTCGGGCGACAGGAACACCTTGGAACCGTCCACCGGCGAGGCGAAGGTCACCCCTTCCTCGGCCAGCTTGCGCTTGTGCGCCAGCGAGAACACCTGGAAGCCGCCCGAATCGGTGAGGATCGGTTTGTCCCAGCCGATGAAGCGGTGCAGGCCGGCGAACTTCTCCACGATCTCCAGGCCTGGCCGCAGGTAGAGATGGAAGGTGTTGCCCAGGACGATCTCGGCGCCGAGCTCGGTGAGGTCGCGCGGGGTCATCGCCTTGACCGAGCCGTAGGTGCCCACGGGCATGAACGCGGGGGTTTCCACCGTACCGCGGGCGAAGGCCAGGCGGCCGCGGCGGGCGGCGCCGTCGCGGGCCAGCAGATCGAAAGTCATGGAAGTCATCGCGGCATTATCGCATCGCCGTGCCTTCCCTTCCCTGGCAGGGGCTTAGTTCGAGGCGCGGGGAAGGATCAGCATCGCGTCGCCATAGGAGAAGAACCGGTACCGCTGACGCACCGCATGTCGGTAGGCATCCAGCACGAATTCCCGCCCGGCCAGCGCCGACACCAGCATCAGCAGGGTCGATTGCGGCAGGTGGAAGTTGGTGATCAGTCCGTCGATGCTGGTGATGCGGTAGCCGGGAAAGATGAAGATCTGCGTCTCGCCCGCAAACGGCTGCAACTGGCCCTCGCGCGTGGCGCTCTCCAGCGCGCGCACCACCGTGGTGCCCACCGCGATCACCCGCCCGCCGGCGGCGCGCGCGCGGCGCACCTTCTCCACCAGGCAGGCGCCCACATTGAGCCATTCGCGGTGCATGGTGTGCTGGTGGACGTCCTCCACCCGCATCGGCTGGAAGGTGCCCGCGCCTACGTGCAGGGTGACGTAGCCGGTGTCCACGCCCAGCTCGCGCAGGCTCGTGAGCAGGGGCTCGTCGAAATGCAGGCCGGCGGTGGGCGCCGCCACGGCGCCGGGCTCGCGGGCGTAGACGGTCTGGTAGCGCTCCAGGTCGGTGGCGTCGGCGTGGCGCTCGATGTAGGGCGGCAGCGGCATTTCGCCCAACTTCAAGAGCAGCTTCTCCAGCGGCTCGGGCGACTCGAAACGCAGCTTGAAGAACGCCCCCTCGCGGCCGAGCACCGTGGCATGGCTGCCGTCGCCCAGTTCGATCCGTCCGCCCTCCTTGGGCTTCTTGCTCACGCCCAGCTGCACGGTGGCCTCGTGCGTGCCGGTGACGCGCTCGATCAGGATCTCCACCGCGCCGCCGGACTCCTTGTTCCCGTACAACCGCGCCGGCAGCACGCGGGTGTCGTTGAACACCACCAGGTCGCCCGGGCGCAGGAACGAGGGCAGTTCGCGGAAGTGGCGGTCCTCCAGCGCATGCGCGGCAGGGTCGAGCCACAGCAGCCGGCTGGCCGAACGCTCCGGCAACGGGGCCTGAGCGATCAGTTCCGGCGGCAGGTCGAAATCGAAATCGGACTTCTTCAAAGGGTGTTCTCCATGCGAAGGCCCTCGGCCCTTCGGGGCTCGTTCCGGCGAAAAGCGGGGGAATCCATCCTGTCCCTGGTCTTCCCGGTCAAAAACGGATTTCCGCTTCGCGGGATGACGGCCCGACGGATGGGGCGCTTCCGACGCAACGCTGGCTGGGCCCGGGCTCCAAAGCGTCCATGATACGCCGTGCTGCGCTGCGCATCGGCTACACACGGCTTATCTGCTAGCTTTGCGGGCTTTGCATCGACCTAGGGACAACCCTGCATGTTCGAGCGCGTACTGATCGCCAACCGCGGCGAGATCGCCTGCCGCGTGATCCGCAGCTGCCGTCGCCTCGGCATCCACACCATCGCGGTGTACTCGGAGGCCGACAGGGACGCCCAGCACGTGCGCCTGGCCGACGAGGCCTGGCCGATCGGCGGCCCGCGCCCGGCCGATTCCTACCTGCGCGGCGAGACCATCCTCGATGTCGCGAAGAAGACCGGCGCCCAGGCGATCCATCCCGGCTACGGCTTCCTGTCGGAGAACACCGGCTTCGCCCGCGCCTGCGTCGAGGCCGGTATCGTGTTCATCGGCCCCAAGCCCGAAAGCATCGACGCGATGGGCTCCAAGGCCGCCGCCAAGGCGTTGATGGAGAAGCACGCGGTACCGCTGGTGCCGGGCTACCACGGCGAGAACCAGAACCCGGCGCACCTGGCCGAGCAGGCGCGCCGGACCGGCTTCCCGCTGATGATCAAGGCCGCGGCCGGCGGCGGCGGCAAGGGCATGCGCATCGTGCACGGCGAGGGCGAGTTTGCCGACGCGCTGGCCTCGGCCCAGCGCGAGTCGGCCAACGCCTTCGGCGACACGCGGGTGATCCTGGAGCGCTACGTCGAGCACCCGCGCCACATCGAGTTCCAGGTGTTCGGCGATACGCACGGCAACGTGATCCATCTCAACGAGCGCGAATGCTCCTCGCAGCGGCGCTACCAGAAAGTGCTGGAGGAGACGCCCTCGCCTTTCCTCACGCCTGAGCGCCGCCGGGCCATGGGCGAGGCTGCGGTGGCGGCCGCCAAGGCGGTCCACTACGTGGGCGCGGGCACGGTGGAATTCATCGTCGGCGCCGACGGCGCGTTCTTCTTCATGGAGATGAACACGCGCCTGCAGGTCGAGCACCCGGTCACCGAGGAGACGCTGGGCCTGGACCTGGTCGAGTGGCAGCTGCGCGTGGCCGCCGGCCAGCCGCTACCGCTGAAGCAGGAGCAGATCCACGCTCAGGGCCATGCCATCGAGGTGCGCCTGTACGCCGAGGACCCGGAACAGAACTTCCTGCCCGGCTCGGGCCGGCTGCTCAAGCTGCGTCTGCCCGCGCCGTCCAGGCACGTGCGGATCGACGGTGGCGTGGTCGAGGGCGACACCGTCACCATCTTTTACGACCCGATGATCGCCAAGCTGATCGTGTGGGACGTGGACCGCCCGCAGGCGCTGGAGCGGCTGCGCGAGGCGCTGGCCCGCTGCGAGATCGTGGGGCCGAAGTCCAACATCGCCTTCCTCGAGCGGCTGGCGCGGCACCCGTCCGTGGTCGAGGGTCGCATCGACACCGGCTACCTCGACCGGCACCTGGACCAGTTCCTCCAGGGCGACGCGACGCCGGCCGACCGCCTGCTGTTCGCTGCGGCCACCGCGGCGCTGCTGCAGGAAGAGCGCAGCGTGGCGGCCGACCCGGCCGATCCGCACTCGCCCTGGGCCAGCGCCGACGCCTGGCGCATCGGCCACGCCGGCAAGCGCGTGGTGGCGCTGTCGCTGCACGAGCAGCGCTATGAAATCGCCGCGCACGGCCATGGCGGCGACTACCGGCTCGAACACGGTGAAGCGGCCTGTGACGTCCAAGGCGCACGCCTGGAATCCGACGCCCTGAGCGCCCGCTTCGACGGTGAGGCGCAGCGCCTGAGCGCGCTGGTCGACGATACCCGCGTGCTGCTGCACGACGCCGCCGGCCGCCGCCATCGCTTTGTCCGCGCGCCCGCCTTCGCCTGGGCCTCGACCGAAAGCGCCGGCGGCAACCAGGTCGTGGCGCCGATGCCCGGCCGCATCGTGCTGGTCAGGACGAAGGCCGGCGACAGCGTCCAGGAGGGCCAGGAGCTGTTGGTGATGGAGGCGATGAAGATGGAGCTGGCGCTGAAGGCCCCGCGTGCCGGCATCGTCGAAAGCGTCAGCGCGGCCCAGGGCGAGTTCGTCGAAGCGGACGCCGTGCTGGTGCGATTCGAAAGCTGAAGCGAGCGCGACCTGCTCCCTCTCCTCTTCCGCAGACGGTTGGGCGAGCGGCCGCCCTTGCGGGGAATCGAGTGAAGGCGAAGCCTTGCAAGCAAGCCTGCTCGCCCCTACCCCTTCCGCGAGCCCCTGCAGCTCTCACCCTGCCCTCTCCCCGGGGGGAAGCGGGTTCCGAGTGAAGACAAAAAAAGGCGGCCCTCAGGCCGCCTTTCCGTTTACTGCTTCTTCTTCGGTCCGATCATCATGACCATCTGGCGCCCTTCCAGCCTGGGAAAGGATTCCACCTGGCCGTTGTCGCCGACGTCCTCCTGGATCTTCCTGGCCAGGTTCTGGCCCAGGTCCTGGTGGGACATCTCGCGGCCGCGGAAGCGGATGGTGACCTTGACCTTGTCGCCCTCTTCCAGGAAGCGAAGCATGTTGCGCAGCTTGATCTGGTAGTCGCCCACGTCCGTGACCGGACGGAACTTCACTTCCTTGATCTCGACCTGCTTCTGCTTCTTCTTGGCGGCGGACGCCTTCTTCTGGGCTTCGAACTTGAACTTGCCGTAATCCATGATGCGGCAGACCGGCGGGTCGCCGTTGGGCTGGATCTCGACCAGGTCCATGCCGGCTTCCTGCGCCAGTGACAGCGCCTCGTCGCGGGTAAGGATGCCCAGCTGTTCCGAGTCGGCGCCGATCACGCGCACGCGCGGCACGCGGATTTCGAGGTTACGGCGATTGCCCTTGTTGTCGGTGGTAGCGATACCACTATCCTCCAGAAGAGTTAATTGAATTAGGCCACACGGAACATCAACGCCGCGTTTCGGCCTCTAGGCGTTCGATGAAGGCCGTCAGCGGCATGCTGCCCAGGTCCTCGCCCGAACGGGTACGCACGGAAACGGCCCCAGCCTCCTTTTCGCGATCTCCGACGACAAGCAGGTAGGGCACTTTCTGCAGCGTATGCTCGCGGATTTTATAGCCGACTTTTTCGTTGCGCAAATCGGCCTGTACCCGGAAGCCTTTGTCCACAAGGGCTTGCGTCACCTCCTGGACATAACCGGCCTGGGCGTCGGTGATGGAAAACACAGCCGCCTGCACCGGCGCCAGCCAGGCCGGCAGGTTGCCGGCATGGTGCTCGATCAGGATGCCGATGAAACGCTCCATCGAGCCCACGATCGCGCGGTGCAGCATGACCGGGTGGCGCTTCTGCGAGCTTTCGTCCACGTACTCGGCGCCCAGGCGCTCGGGCATCATGAAATCCACCTGCATGGTGCCGACCTGCCAGGCGCGGCCGATCGAGTCCTTCATGTGGTACTCGATCTTGGGGCCGTAGAAGGCGCCCTCGCCGGGGAGCTCCTCCCACTGCACGCCGGCGGAGGCCAGCGCCTTGCGCAGCGCGTCCTCGGCGCGGTCCCACACCTGGTCCGAACCGATGCGCTTGTCCGGGCGCAGCGCGATCTTGAGCGCGATGTCCTGGAAGCCGAAATCGGCATAGACCTGCATGGCCTGCTGGTGGAAGGCGGTCACTTCCGGCTCGATCTGCTCGGGCGTGCAGAACACGTGGCCGTCGTCCTGGGTGAAGGCGCGTACGCGCATGATGCCGTGCAGCGCACCGGAGGGCTCGTTGCGGTGGCAGCCGCCGAACTCGCCGTAGCGGATCGGCAGCTCGCGGTAGCTGTGCAGGCCGGCGTTGAAGATCTGCACGTGGCCCGGGCAGTTCATTGGCTTCAACGCGTAGGTGTGCTTCTCCGACTCGGTGAAGAACATGTTCTCCGCGTAGTTGTCCCAGTGGCCGGACTTCTTCCACAGCGACACGTCCAGCACCTGCGGACAGCGCACTTCCTGGTAGCCGCTCTTGCGGTAGACGCGGCGCATGTACTGCTCCACCTGCTGCCAGATCGCCCAGCCGTTGGGGTGCCAGAACACCATGCCCGGGCCTTCTTCCTGCTGGTGGAACAGGTCCAGCGCCTTGCCGATCTTGCGGTGGTCACGCTTTTCCGCCTCCTCCAACTGGTGCAGGTAGGCCTTGAGGTCCTTGTCGTTGAGCCAGGCGGTGCCGTAGATGCGGGTGAGCATCGCGTTGCTGGAATCGCCACGCCAATAGGCGCCGGCCACTTTCATCAGCTTGAACGCGCGCAGCTTGCCCGTGTTGGGCACGTGCGGGCCGCGGCAAAGGTCGGTGAATTCGCCCTGGGTATAGAGCGAAAGCTCCTCGTTGGCCGGAATCGATTCGATGATCTCGGCCTTGTAGTTCTCGCCCATGCCACGGAAGAACTCGACCGCCTCGTCGCGCGACTTCACCGAGCGCGAAACCGGCAACGCCTCCTTGACGATCTTTTCCATCTCCGCCTCGATCTTCAGCAGATCGTCGGGCGTGAAGGGCCGTTCGTAGGCGAAGTCGTAATAGAAGCCGTTGTCGATCACCGGGCCGATCGTGACTTGGGCGCCGGGATACAGGCGCTGCACGGCCTGCGCCAGCAGGTGCGCGGTGGAATGGCGCAGGACCTCCAGCGCCTCGGGACTCTTCTCGGTGACGATCTCCACGCGCGCGTCGTGGCCGATCGGAAAGCTGGCGTCGACCAGCTTGCCGTCGACCTTGCCGGCGAGCGTCGCCTTGGCCAGGCCCGCACCGATGGAAGCGGCCACGTCCTGCACGGTGACGGGATGGTCGAACGGCTTCTTGCTGCCGTCCGGGAGCGTAACTTCGATCATGGATTTCGAATCCCGGAAATCAAAAAAGGGCATGACGCCCTTTCGTGTACGGAACAAAGGCGTCGGGAAGTCAGCGAAGGATGCGGGTAGTTGCCATGTCGCACGCTCGACCTGCGCTCACGCGCCGGCCACCTAGTGTTCGGGTCAGGCCGCTAGTCTAGCCGAAGAACACCGCGCGCGAACGCCGTAGGCCCGGTCCTCACGGTTCCGCCCGCTAGAATGGTCCGTCCCCACCAGGAACCGTAACGGATGCGCATCCTCGTCACAGGCACCGCCGGCTTCATCGGCGCCGCGCTCGCCCAGCGCCTGCTCGCCCGCGGCGACGAAGTCCTTGGCATCGACAACCACAACGACTACTACGACCCGTCGTTGAAGGAAGCCCGCCTGGCGCAGTTCGCCAACCACCCCGCCTACACCCACCTGCGCGCGGATCTGGCCGATGCCGACGCCATCGACCGCGCCTTCGCCGACTTCCAACCGCAGCGCGTAGCGAACCTGGCCGCCCAGGCCGGCGTGCGCTATTCGCTGAAGAACCCGCGCGCCTACGTGCGCAGCAACCTTGACGGCTTCCTCAATGTCCTCGAAGGCTGCCGCCACGGCAGGGTCGAGCACCTGGTCTACGCCTCCTCCAGCTCGGTCTACGGCGCCAACCGCAAGATGCCCTTCGCCGTGGAGGACGCCGTCGACCACCCGGTCAGCCTGTATGCCGCCAGCAAGAAAGCCAATGAGCTGATGGCGCACAGCTACAGCCATCTGTACGGCCTGCCCACCACCGGCCTGCGCTTCTTCACGGTCTATGGCCCGTGGGGCCGGCCGGACATGTCGCCGATGCTGTTCGCCGACCGCATCAGCCGCGGCGAAGCGATCGACGTGTTCAACCACGGCAACCACAGCCGCGACTTCACTTACATCGACGACATCGTCGAGGGCGTGATCCGCACGCTCGACCACCCGGCCCAGCCGGACCCGTCCTACGACGCCGAACGGCCCAATCCGGGCACCTCCAGCGCGCCCTACCGCGTCTACAACATCGGCAACGACCAGCCGGTACAGCTGCTGCGCTTTATCGAGCTGCTGGAGCAGAACCTCGGCCGCACGGTGGAAAAGAACCTCCTTCCCATGCAGCCGGGCGATGTGCCGGACACCTGGGCCGACGTCTCCGCCCTGCGCCGCGACGTCGGCTACGCGCCCGACACCTCGATCGAAGATGGCGTCGCCCGCTTCGTGAAGTGGTATCGCGAATACCACCGCGGCTGAGCGTTCGCGGCGGCCGGCGAGGCCTGCGCGCTTGCGCTTGCGCTTGCGCAGGCGCAGGCGCAGGCGCAGGCGCAACGTTTCAGAACGGCTTGGCCACCACCAGGAAGATTACGCCCAGCAACAGCAGCACCGGCAGCTCGTTGAGCCAGCGCAAAGCCACCGCCGCAGGCAGCGCTCCGCCCTTCTCGGCCCGCTTGAGCATGCGTCCGACCACCACGAAGTAGGCCAGCAGTAGCGCCACCAGGCCCAGCTTGAGGTCGATCCAGTGCATGCCGGCCACCACGTTCGGAACCGTGGATGGAAACAGCCGCCAGCCCTGCCACAACACCAGTCCGAACAGGAAGGCTAGGCCGAACATGTTGTGCCCGAACTTGTACAGCCGTCGTCCCATCAACAGCAGCCGCGTGCGCACGCTCGCGTCGTCACCGGCCTCGGCGATATTGACCAGGATGCGCGGCAGGTAGAACACCGTCGCCATCCATGCGATGACGAAGAGCAGGTGGAAGGACTTGATCCAGAGGTAGGTCATGGCTAAAACCCGATGGGGATGCCGGACCATTGTTGCGGAAGTGGCCATCGGCCTCCACCGTTCCCGCTGGTCGGGCACAATCCCCGGCTCAAACACTCTTTACGACGATGAGCCCGCAAAAAATTCCCGATCCGGCCAAGCTCGACCGTGTGGTCGCCGAGGCGCGCCGCGCCGCCGAACAACGCGAGCTCGGCTACCGCGAGCGGGCGCTGAAGATGTACCCGTGGGTCTGCGGCCGCTGCGGGCGCGAGTTCACGCGCAGCAACCTGCGTGAGCTGACGGTGCACCACCGCAACCACGACCACGACTTCAACCCGCCCGATGGCAGCAACTGGGAGCTGTTGTGCGTGTACTGCCACGACAACGAGCACTCTCGCTATATCGACCACGTGCGCGGCGCCGGCTACGAAGCGGCCGCGGCGGCGCCGGCCACCGGCAACCCTTTCGCGGATCTGCGGGCCATGCTGGAGAGCAAGAACAAGCGCTGAAACGGCCGCGGCTGCCCGTTCTCCGCGCACGCGACCTGAACGTGCGCATCGGCATAGTCTGGCCATGCCGGCCCGCCTCACCCGTTCGTGCGTCGCTTTCGCGCCAGCACTGGCGCTGGTACTGCTGCTTGCCTTGCGGGTGCTCTGGCTCGGCGCCTATTCGCTGGATTCGGACGAGCCACAGCACGCCCATGTCGCCTGGAGCATCGCCCAGGGCGCGGTGCCCTATCGCGACGTGTTCGACAACCATGGCCCGCTGTTCGCGCTGATCTACGCACCGCTGATGCATGGCCTGGGTGAGCGCGCCGACATCCTGTGGTGGCTGCGCCTGGCGGTGGTGCCCTGGTATGCCCTCGCCATCGTCGCGACGTGGCGCATCGCGCGCAGCCTTTACCGGCCCGGCGTGGCCGACGCCGCGGTGCTGCTCGCCGCGCTGATGCAGGTGTTCTTTCTCAGGACCGGTCAGTTCCGCACCGATGACGCCTGGACTGCGCTGTGGCTGGTGGCGCTGGCCCTGGTGCTCCCCTCCGGCCGATCCGCGGCGCGCTGGTTGCTCGCAGGCGTGGGCGTGGGGGCCGCCTTGTCGATTTCGCAGAAGACCCTGCCGCTGGTCGGCACTGCGTTGCTGTCGGCTGGCTGCGTGTGGATGGCATCGAGGCGCAAGCTGGCCCGCCCGGTCGTCGAGCGCGCGGTGGCATGCCTGGCCGGCTGCGTGGCGGTTCCCGCCGGCCTCGTGCTGTGGCTGGGCTCCATGCACGATCTGCTGCCCGCTTGGCGCGATCTGGTCCTGTATGGCCTGGCCTCCACGGGCGGGACCAGCCATGCCTGGCGACAGGCCGTCTACGTTGGATTGCTGCTGCCCGTCCTGGCCTTGGCGACGTACCGGCTGCGCAACATCGACGAGGGCCCGGCGCGCTGGCGCACGTTCCTCGCACTGCACGGCGCGCTGTACGCGGCGCTGATCTGGCTGGCCTGGCCCTTGTCCACGCCGCAGGATTTCCTGCCGGTGATACCCACGGTCATGCTGGTAACGACCGGCGCGCTCGCCTCGCGGATTGCGGCCGATCCGTCGAGTCCGCACAGGGGCGGCATCGTGGTGGCGGCGCTGGTGCTCCTGGAACTGGGCATCCTGGTGCGGCATGCGCCGCCCTGGCGGGACGCGCTGGCCGGCGAGCGGGCCGAGCTGGCCACGGTGCTGCGCAGCACCGACCCGGGCGACACCGTGATGGATGCCAAGAGCGGAGCAGTCTTCCGCCCGCGCCCCTACTACCCCGTGATGGAAAGCCTGGCGCTGCGGCGCCTGCGGCACGGCAAGATGCCGGACACGATCGCCCAGGCCCTCGTCGCGCACCGGACCATGGTGGTCGTTCCCGACCGCCTGCCGCCCGCCGATCTCGCTTTCGTCAAGCGCAACTACCTGCCCGGCCCCGCGGACGTCTACGTGGCCGGAAAGAGCCTGCCCGCGGGAGCGCAGCCGTTCGCCATCGCGGTGCCCGGGCGGTACACGCTGAGCGACGGCAGGCACCCCATCGCGATGGGGATCGACGGCAGCCGCCCCGCGGACCAATGGAACCTGGCTGCCGGCACCCACAAGCTCTCAGGCACGGCCAGCCAGGCGCTGGTGCTGAGCTGGAGCAAGGCGTGGGACCGGGGCTGGCGGCCCCGTCTCCACTGAACTTCGCGCGCGGACGCAGGGCACCGCATGGACCGGTTGCGTTCCGACCGGCCAGCGGCGTGCGCAGCGCTACTTGCGCGCGGCGATGATCTCGCTCAGGTAATCGGGCGTGCCCTGGACGCGCACCAGGTGCGGGTACTGCAGGCCGCCGTGGTAGTCCACCGACACCGTCCGATAGCCACCCTGGAACTTCAGCAGCAACTGGATCGGCGCGGTGCCGCCCTTGGCGGCGGTGATCGCCTGCTTGAGCACGTCCCTGGAATAATCGTCGCCGTTCACCGCGACCAGCGTCGCGCCGGTGCTGACGCCGGCCTTGAACGCCGGGCCGTCCCAGCGCACATCGTTGACCTGGCCGTGGTCGTCCAGGGTCAGGCCGATCGACCAGGCGAAGTTGAACAGGTGCCGCGGCGATTGCGGGCGGCTGTCGTACTGCCGCTCGTAGTCGCTCGGCTGGTCGGTGTAGACCAGCTTCCAGCCGGTGCCTTGCACGCCGTCGAGCAACGGCGGATCGAGCGCATCGACGCGTGCGCGCAGGAAGTCCGCCCAGTCGTATTTGGCCACGCCATCGAGCGCCGCCACCACGTCGTCGAAGGTGTAGGTCTTGGTGACGAAGCTGCCGTCGTCGACGCCGAAGAAGGCCCGCGCGAAGTCGTCCAGCGACTTGCCGTCGTGGGTCAGGGCGCGCAGCTTGGCGTCCACCGCCAGCCACAGCATCTGGCCCCCGCTGTAGTACTCCTCGCTCATCTGCCAGCTGCGGTAAGGCAGGCTTTCGCGGTGCGCGGCGGTCGGGTCGTTGGTGGTGTCCTCCAGCGTGCGCCACTGGAGTCCCTCGCGGTTGCGCTGGTAGTTGGCCGCGACCATGGCCAGCGCGTCGCGGAACTGCGCAGGCGTCCACAGGCCGGCGCGGGCGGTCAGCACGAAGCCCCAGTACTGCGTCTGGCCCTCGTACACCCACAGCAGCGAGTCGCCCATCGGCACGTTGAAGTTGGGCGTCCACAGGTCGGCCGGGCGGCGGAACTTGCCGTCCCAGGAGTGGGTGTACTCGTGCGCCAGCAGGTCGCGTCCGGGCGCCGAGTCCTTCCACGCGGTGAAGTAGTCGGCCCCCAGGCCGTTCTCGCTGGACTGGTGGTGTTCCAGCCCGTTGCCGCCCAGTTGCTCCGACAGCGAGAACAGGAAGTCGTAGTGGTCGTAGTGGTGCGAGCCGAACGCCTTCACCGCCTGCGCCGCCAGGTTGCGATGGGCTTGCACCTGCTCCGGCGTCATTTCGAGGTACTTGGGCTCGTCGGCGACCACGTCCAGGTGCACCGGCGCGCCACCGGAAGGCGTGAGGTCGACACGCTTGAAGTACTGTCCCGCGTAGATCGGCGAATCGACCAGCGTGTTGAACGGCACCGGCTTGAAGCGGGTGGTGTCGCCCGATCGCGAGGCCTGCGTCTGGCCGGCAGGTTCCAGCGCGCTGCCGAACTGCCAGCCGTGCGGCAGCGTCACGCTGGGCGCGAAGATGATGCGGCGAGAGAAGTGGCCGGCCGGATACAGCGCCACCTTGTTCCATTCCAGGTCGAGCATGCGGTCGGTCATCTCGTAGCCGCCGCTGCGGTCGGACAGGTACTGGAAATCCGCATCGATCGAGGACACGCCCTCAGGCACGTCGACGTGGAACGCATACACGTCGTACTCGTCGCGCGTCCATTTCAGCGGTTTGCCGCCGGCGCTCACTTTCAGGCCCGCCAGCATGGCCACGGGGCCGCTCGGCGAGTGGTCGCCCGGGATCCACTTCGGATACAGCAGCGTCAGGACGCCGGCCTGCACCGGCAGCGTTTCGTGCACGCGGAAGATGCCCTGCCGCGTGTCGCTGGCATCGACGTGGACCGCCACCGTGCCCGGATAGGGCGTGTCCTGCGGCGGCGGCACACGGGCCCCGGCCGCCGGTTGCGCCCCGGCCGAGCCGGCGGCGAGCGCCAGCGAGAGCGCCAGCACGAGGCGCGGCAGACGGCGCGGCGCGGCCGACGGGACAGCAGGAAGAGCACGGGACATGGAGGGCTCCGGCAGGCGGTGGGCCGCTGAACTTAGCAGCAAAGTCGCCTGACGCTCATCTGCCGACCGGCACGGTGCCGCGGCGAATCCGGCGGCGCGGAACCGTCCGGGCGTCCGTGGTACCCGCCCGTGCGGTCTCGACCTGCCCGCGTGTGGCTCGATGCCATCGTCGGCTCCCCTGGGGTATCGGCCATGGATACCGCGAAGGAGCTGGCCAGGCTCCCCTGGCACCAGGCGGCTTCACCCTGAGCGTGATTGACGCTGCATCGCGCGAGCCTTAGCGTCGCGCCGTCCGAATCCTCCGGAGCTCCCATGGAACGCTGGATCCGCCGCATCACGGGTGCCCTCGCGCTAGTGGCTTGCGCGACCGTCCAGGCACAGAGCGCGCTGCCCGTCTGGCCCGGCGCGGTGCCCGGTCCACCGCACGCGGCCTATCCGGAACGCACTGTTGTCGATACGCCGCTGGGCACGGTGGTTTTCGATGTGACGACGCCGACCCTCACCACCTACCTGCCCGATCCCGCGCACGCTACGGGCACCGGCGTCATCGTCGCGCCGGGCGGCGCCTGCCTCGCGCTGACCATGGACCTGGAAGGCACGAGTGTCGCGCGCTGGCTGCAGCGGCAAGGTATCGCCGCCTTCGTGCTCAAGTACCGCATTCAGCGCAAGCAACAGCAAGGCATTCCGGCCGACCTGGACCTGCGCCAGGCGTGCCGGGAAGGCATGGCCGACGGCATCCAGGCGGTCCGGCGCGTGCGGCAGAATGCGGCGGCGTGGGGCGTTTCTCCGCATCGGATCGGCTTTCTCGGCTTCTCCGCCGGCGCGATGATCGCGAGCGGTGCGCTGCTGCAGGCCGATGCCGCAGCGCGGCCGGACTTCGCCGCGCTGATCTACGGCGCGCCGTTCGGCACCCTGCCTTCCATACCCCGAACCTTGCCGCCCGTGTTCATGGCCTGGGCCCAGGACGACGACCAGGCACGCGCGGCCGCATCCCGCTTCTACGACGCGCTGCTGGCCGCCGGCCAGCGGCCGGAAGCGCACATCTACGCCAACGGCGGCCACGGCTTCGGCCTGCGCCGGCAAGGCGCCAGCAGCGATCACTGGATCGACGCGTTCGCGGGATGGATGCAGGCACAAGGCTTCATGCGCCGTGCCGCTCCATCGCCGCCGCCGGACCGCTGAGGGGACGCCGCCGACTCAGGGCGAGACCGGCCTGCCCCCGTCGTCCACCGCGTGCTTGACCGCCGCGACGAACTCGCGGCGCGCCTGGACCAGCGCCTTGCCGGTGGCCTGCGGCCAGGCCGCCACCTGGGCGATCACCAGTTTGCGCGCGGGGTCGACGTAGACCATCTGGCCGAAGATGCCGATCGCCGCATAGCTGCCGTCGGTGTCGGTCCACCACAGATACCCGTAGCCGCGGTCCGGCTCGTCCACGCCGGTCTGACGGCGCACCGCACCCTGCAGCCACGCGCCGGCGATCACCGGCCTGCCGCCGATGCGGCCGCCATCGAGCATGAACTGACCCAGCCGCGCGTAATCGCCCAGCGTGGCCGACAGGCCGCTGCCGCCGGTGTCGCTGCCGTCGCACTCGTCCTTGATCCAGTACGCATCGGAGGCCATGCCGTAGGGCTGCCAGAGCGTCTGCGAGAGGTAGGCGGCCAGCGACCGGTGCGTGGCGCGCTGCACCAGGATGCCAAGCAGGTCGGTCTCAGCGGTGTTGTAGTTCCAGTGCGTGCCGGCCGGCCATTGCCGTGGCATCTTCATGAGGTAGGACAGTACGTGCGCGCGGCCGCCGACGCAGGCGCCCAGGTACATCTGCGCCACGTCCGACCTGGCGTCGGCATAGTCCTCGTTCCAGCGCACGCCGGAAGTCATCGTCAGCAGCTGCTGCACGGTCACGTCCGCGTAGGCGCTGTTGCGCAGCTCCGGAATGTAGGTGCCCAGCGTGTCGTCCATGCTGTGGATGTAGCCCTGCTGCAGGGCGATTCCGAGCAGGGCGGAGGTGACCGACTTGGCCACCGAGAACGAAGTCCAGCGCTGCTCCGGCCCGAAACCCTTCGCATACCGCTGCAGGCGGACGCGGCCGTTCTGCAGCACCATCACGCCGGCGACGTGGTAGCGGTCCATGTAGCCGGCGAGCCAGGCCGAGGCATCCTTCCCCGCTACGGCCAGTGGCCGTCCCTGCGGCAGGGCGTGCACGTGCGTACCGTGCGCGGCCCGGTCGCTGGGAAACAGCTCGTACATCCGCGGAAAGCGCGCCTCGCGCTGCGCCTGGGTCCAGAACAGCACCCCTTCCCGCTGCTGGCCGATGGTCTGGGCACGCTGCTCGGCTGCCGCCGAAGGCATCGCCACGGCCAGGCAAACGGTGGCGACGAGGAAGCCGGCGAGGAAGTTGAGGCGCATGAGTGGGACCGCAATGGCACGAGGCCGCCCATGTTACCGAGCACGCCCGTGTGACGTCCGCCGTGGTAGCTGTGGGGACGGAAAGCGAGCCCTGTCTCGTTCATCTGGCTCCGCTGCAACCAACAAGTGATTCAGGAGGTTCGGGCTAGTCTGTCCTGTCGTCGAATTCCGGCTCAGGACGCTTGGGCAGGTTTCGCGCGCGTCTCGAGGCCACGCGCGGCACCGGTTGCGGACCGTCCCGCCATCCCGCGGGACCCGCCCACCTCCCCGTGCGTCCGGCAGCAAAGAGTGGCTGCCCCATCCCCCAAGAGGAACGAGCACCGTGCCCCTGTCGCTGGAAGTGATGTCGCCTGAAAAAAGCTTCCTTGCCGGCGGAGGCAAGGTGGGCGAGATGATGCGCGCCCACGACTGGTCCCGCTCGCCGCTCGGCGACCCGACCCACTGGCCGCAGTCGCTGCGCTCGGTCGTCAGCCTGCTGCTCAATTCGAAGTTCCCGATGTTCGTCGCCTGGGGACCGGAGCTGGGCTTCCTCTACAACGATTCCTACGCCGAGATCCTGGGCGCCAAGCACCCGGCGGCGCTGGGCAGCCGCTTCGAGGACATCTGGCGCGAAATCTGGGCCGATATCGAGCCGTTGATCGACGCGGCGATGTCGGGCGAGGCGGTGTACCGCGAAAACCTGCCGCTGTTGATGAACCGCAAGGGTTTCGAGGAGCAGACCTGGTTCACGTTCTCCTATTCGCCGGTGTGGGACGAAAGCGGCCAGATCGGTGGCATGTTCTGCGCCGTGGCCGAGACCACCGACCAGGTGCTGGCGGTCCGCCACCAGCGCTTCCGCATCGAGCTGGAAGATGCGCTGCGCGACGTCGCCGAACCGCACGTCCTGGCCGACCGGGCCGTCGCCGCACTGGGCCGGCACCTGGGCGCCCAGCGCGTCGGCTACGCCAAGGTGCTTCCCCGCGAGGAAACCATCGCCTACGAGGCCTGCTACACCGACGGACTCGATCCCCTGATCGGCTGCGCGCCGCTGGCCCCGTTCGGCGCCGGGCTCGTCGCCCGCCAGCGCAACGGCCAGACCGAAATCTGCGCCGACGTCGAAGCCGACCCGCAGCACGACCTGGACGCCTGGCGGGCGATCGACACGCGGGCGTTCGTCTCGGTGCCGTTGGTCCGCGACGGCCGTTTCTTCGCCTGCTTCTTCGTCAATTTCCGCGCGCCGCATCACTGGACCACCCATGAGGTCGCCCTGATCGAGGACGTGGGCACGCGTACCTGGGCGGCGATCGAGCAGGCCACGGCCGAGATCGCGCTGCGCTCGAGCGAGGCGCGCTTCCGCGCATTGCTCACCACCGGCGCGTACTCGGTGTTCCGGATGAGCCCCGACTGGCGCGAGCTGCGCGAACTGGAAGGCCAGGGCTTCCTGGCCGATACCTCCGAGCCGAACGAAGGGTGGCTGGAGGCGTATGTCCTTCCCGAGGACCGGCCTCGCGTGGCCGCAGCCGTTCGCGAGGCCCTGGAGAACAAGAGCATGTTCGAGTCCGAGCACCGCATCCGGCAGGCCGACGGCAGCCTGGGCTGGACCCATGCCCGCGCGGTGCCGATGCTGGACAGTGCCGGCCGGATCGTGGAGTGGTTCGGCGCGGCCAGCGACACCACCGCGCGCAAGCGCGGCGAAGAGGCGCTGCGCCAGCTCACCAGCGAGCTGGAGCAGCGCATCGCCATCGCGGTGGAGGAACGGCAGGCCGCGCTCGCCCAGGTTCACGAGATGCAGAAGATGGAGACCATCGGGCAACTCATCGGCGGCGTCGCGCACGACTTCAATAACCTGCTGACGCCGATCCTGGGCGCGCTCGACACGCTTGCGCGCAGGCTCGACGGCGACGAGCGCGCCCGCCGGATGACCGCCGGCGGCCTGCAAGCGGCGGAGCGCGCACGGACGCTGATCCAGCGCCTGCTCGCCTTCTCCCGTCGCCAGCATCTGGCCCCGCGCCCGGTGGACGTCGGCCGGCTGTTGTCCGGGTTCGCCGACATGGTGTCGCGGTCGATCGGCCCCGGTATCCGGCTCGTGGTGTCCTGCCCGCCGAGCCTGCCGCCCGCGCTGGTCGATCCGAACCAGTTGGAGCTGGCGCTGCTCAACCTGGTGGTCAACGCCCGCGACGCGATGCCCGAGGGCGGCGAACTGGTGGTCGTCGTCGCCGAGGAACACGAACGTCGCAATCCCCGGCTCGGCAAGGGAAGGTTCATCCGCTTCTCGGTCTCCGACACCGGCGTGGGAATGGACCGCGAAACCGTCAAGCGCGCCATCGAGCCGTTCTTTACGACCAAGGGCGTCGGGCGCGGCACCGGCCTCGGCCTGTCGTCGGTGCATGGCCTGGCCGCCCAGTCCGGCGGCGATTTCGCGCTCGACAGCCAGCCCGGCCGCGGCACCACCGCGACGCTGTGGCTGCCGGTGTCGGACCAGGTGCTGGCCGAGATGGGCGTCGCGGCCAACGATGCGCCGATCCCCCGCGTACCCGGCGCGACCGTCCTGCTGGTCGACGACGAGGATCTGGTTCGCAGCGGCACCGCCGAGATGCTGGCAGACGCGGGCTACACCGTGGTGTCGGTCGACTCCGGCTTCGAGGCGCTGCACAAGGTCAACAGCGGCCTCGCCTTCGATATCCTGGTCACCGACTACGCGATGCCCGGCATGACCGGCGCCGAACTGGCGCGCGAAGTACGCCGCCTGCGGCCGCAGACCCCCGCCCTGATGATCACCGGCTTCGCCACCCTCACCGATCGCGAGGCCGGTGGCCTGCGCCGCCTGGCGAAACCTTTCCGCCAGGCCGAACTGGCCGGCGCGCTGGCCGACCTCTTGGATACGGGCAAGGAAAGCGCACAGTCGGCGTAGGGACATCGCAACCGGAGACGCCTGGGTAGCAACCCAGGGCACCTCAACGCCCGGTTGCGTCCGTCAGCACGTGTCCTCCGGGGTCCGCCTTGGGTGCTACGGTGATGCCTTCCGCAGCGCCCGCGCGATCGCCTGTTCGGCGAGCGGCGCCATGATCCGGTAGGCCGCAGGCGTCGGATGCACGCCGTCGCTGGCGAGCTGCGGATCCATGCCGCCCCTTGCGTTGGCCAGCGCGCTGTAGAAGTCGAGATAGGTCGCGCCGCTGGACGCCGCGTAGGACCTCAGCCAGGCGTTGAGCGCGCGCACCTTGCCGGCCGGCTGCAAGCCCGGCAGCCAGGGGTAGTCGCTGACGGGCAGCACGGACGCAAGGATGACGCGGATCCGATGGGCCTGCGCCAGTTCCGTCATCGAGCGGAAGTTGTCCTCGATCGTCGGCAACGTGACCGCTCCGCCATTGCCTGCAATGTCGTTGGTGCCGGCAAGTATGACCACGGCGGCGGGGTGGAGCGCGATCACGTCCTGCCGGAAGCGCAGCAGCATCTGCGCCGTGGTCTGCGCCGAAACGCCGCGGTTGATATAGGGCTTGCCTGGAAAGAAGCGGCTGCCTGCGGAGAGCCCCCACGCCTCGGTGATGGAGTCGCCCAGAAACACCACGCGTGCCTCGCCTGCCGACGGCGGCGGCAGCCGCGCGTTCTCGCCCCGATAACGTCCCAGTTGCGGCCAATCGGACAACTGCCGCTGCATCGCGCCGACCTGCTCGGCCGTGAGCGACGCCGGCGGCGCGGTATAGAGCGGGTTGATGGCGACCGGCACACCCGCGCTGGAGGCCGAGGCCGGCGGCGATCCGGTGGCGGCCCGCACCGGTCCGGCCATAGTCGCCAGCACGGCGATCGTGAAGAAAGGAATCGACAGGAACGTCATGACTGAAAACCCCTCGCATGAACCACAAGAGCATCTCGAATGCGCCGCCAGCGCGGGCGACCGCGGGCCGGCACCGTTCCTCACCACCGCTGCGCCGCCCTGGCGAGCGCAAAGCCGGAATATTCCGGCCGATCGGTGACCTCCTCGATGGCGAAGGGCGGCGGCGCACAGGCGGCAGCGTCGTCCGCCGACGCGAACTCTCTTTCGAAGATCGCCAGCGACAGCGGTGCCGCATAGATATCCAGCGCGCCGCCGTCCAGGCCGTAACGCCGCTTGCCTACCGGGTAACCGGGCAAGTTCAGGAAAGTGGTGTATTCCGCTTGCGTCAGGTAGATGGTGGTCAGAGGCTCGGCCCCGCCCGGTTCCTTGCCGTACTTCTTGCCGAGCTTGAACACCACGCCCTCATGCGAGCGCACCTTGCGCAGGCGCAGCCGGGTGTCGCAAAGGTAGACATCGTCGATCTCGCGAAACGGCAGCGCCAGCGGACCGACCGCCTGCAGGTCGACGCGCCACCGGCGCTCGCGCTCAGCGAGGGCGTATTTGGGGAAGGCTTCCACCTGGAACTCCACTGAGAGAGGGGGACGGCACAGACGATGGTCGAAACCGGGCGTCGGTCGAAAGTGCAGAAAGACCTTACTCACCCAGCCGGTTGATGGCATCGTTCTCGACCACCGCCGGCGGCGATGGATCGCGCGCCAGCGCGAGCAGGGCCCGCCCCACCCGCGCCGTCGTGGTCATCTGGCCGGGCAGCAGGTGCTCCGCCAGGGCGAGCGCGGGCGCACCAAGGCGGTAAAGCAGGTCCAGCGGTCGGTGCGGCGAGCGGATGCCCTCGACCGGGCGGATGCCGCCCGGGCGCAGCATCACCGTGGTGATCGGCAGCGCGCGCAGTGCGCGCTCGGCCTCGCCCTTGGCCCGCAGCAGCGACACTCGACTGGCGGCATCCGCGTGGGCACCGGAGATGTAGAGGAACCGCCCGCCGGGATTGCGCTGCGCAAAGACCTCGGCCACGTGCACGGTCAGGTCCACCGTGACATGCCGGTAGGCCGCCGTGGACATGCCCACCAACGGAGCGCCGGCGCAGTAGAAACACGCATCGAACGGCGCCATGTGCTCACGAATCGAGCCGAGGTCGGCGAAGTCAGGGCAAACCAGCTCCTCCAGCCGTGAGGCCTGCATACCCGAGGCCCGGCGCCCCAGTACGGCCACGTGCTCCACGTCCGGCGCCCTCAGGCACTCTCGCAACACGCCCTGGCCAACCAGACCGGTCGCCCCGGTGATGAGGATGCGCATCGTCAGACTCCGGCAATCCATGAAACATACGTGGGAACGGAGCCGCCGGATGCGATCGGCATG
Organism: Frateuria sp.; assembly: GCF_035943815.1. Classification (GTDB taxonomy): domain Bacteria; phylum Pseudomonadota; class Gammaproteobacteria; order Xanthomonadales; family Rhodanobacteraceae; genus Frateuria_A. The sequence goes on along the minus strand of NZ_DASZBU010000012.1, from coordinate 7,704 downwards.
GGCGGGAACCTTCGCCGCAAGCCGAGCACTGCGGTCCGGTCGGTCTCCACGACCGTGGTCTGCGGCTGACCCGCCACGCGCCGTTTCGCCGCGCACGAGGCGCCCCGGTTATCGACTGGCGCCAGCGTGACGAGCGAATGGCCGTCCGAACCCCGGGGCTGGGCGACCTTACCGCCGGGTCCGTCTACGTCGCGTAGGCGCCGCCGCTTTGGCATGGGCCGCCCCTTTCGTGGCTGCGGCCGGGGCTGGCTCGACCGGCTTCCCTTCAATCCGCAGCCAACATTTCGAACGCCCAATACACGCCAATCGCCATCTGCACGGCGAACGCAGCGAAACGGATCGTCACCGCTCTTGGGCCGACCGAGGCGAGGTGCACGAGCGACTGGAAAAGCCTCGCGGCAAGCAGCGCATAAGCGAGCGGGTCGGTGACGGCCGTACGGTCCGTAGCAATGGCGAGCATCAGCAGGCCACCGAAGACCGGCAGGCTTTCGATGCAGTTGGCGTGCGCCCTGGCCAGCCTTTGCATGAAGGGCGACAAGCCTGCGTTGTCGGGGGTAAAGCCGTTGGGGGGCACTTTGCCGCGCAGCACGAGCTGCGCGCGAATGGCTTCCATGAGCACCAGCAGCAATAGTGTCCACGTGATGAAGCCGGTCAGGGCGATCGTGCTGTGCGACATCATCGCTACACTCTCCTGGAAGCCTGGCAAGGTTGGCCGCGTGGCCGCGCCGCAGGATCGGTCCTGGAAGGAAACCGTTTTCCCCGGATCCGGTCGTCGCGGGCGAGCTTAGCTCCATCCTCGTCCCATCGAAGAGGCTTGCCCGCGGCAATGCCTATCCCGGCTCCGCGCATGCGAGGGCAGCTGCGATATGCGCGAGTCCCGCCGTACCATGGGTCGCCCTGGCGAGTCTTAACCGTTGTTTGACCCAAGGGAAAAGCCCGTGCCCATCCGACTGGATCACCTCATCGTTCCCTCGCGCGACCGCAAGGCCGCGGCCGCGCTGCTGGCCAGCATCCTGGATGTACCGTGGTCCGAAGACACGGCGGCCGGTCCTTTCAGCCCGGTCTACGTCAACGACGAATTGACGCTTGACCTGGGCCAGGTCATGGGCGAGTTCTCGCCCCAGCACTATTGCTTCCAGGTGAGCGAAGCGGAGTTCGATCTCATCCTCGGCCGCCTGGTCGACAAGGGCATCCCTTACCGGAGCACGCCCATGGGCCCGGTGGACATGCAGGTCAGGCATCAGCACGGCGGCCGCATCGTCTACTGGAGCGAACCGGACGGGCACGCCTGGGAAATCCTGACCTCCAGCTACGCCCGAGTGGCGGGGTAGGCGCAGCACGGGCGACTGCCTGCCCGGCGCACGCGGATGCCCGACCGCGGGGGCGCCGGGTCAGGGCGCGGCCCTCACCGGATCGGTCGATGGCAGGTCGAGGTGGAAGAACTGGTTGAAGTCGCCGGCCACGTATTCGCCGAACGGATCGCCCTTGACGAACCCGAACCCGGCATACAGCGCGATGGCACTTTCGAAGGGTTCGCCGGAACCCGTTTCCAGGCTGACGCGCCGGTAGCCGCGCTGCCGCGCCACGCCGATCATGTGCCGCAGCAGCGACGCCGCCACGCCCTTGCGCACGTGCCGCGGCGAGGTGCGCATGGACTTGATCTCGCCGTGGGCATCCGACAACCGGCGCAGGGCGCCGCAACCGAGCAGTTCCTCATCCTCCCAGGCGGTGAAGAAGCTCACGTCCGGCTGCTTCAAGGCAGAAAGGTCCAAGGCATGCACGGTGCCCGGCGGCGAATGGGCATGCATGGCCGCCAGGTGCAGGCGCAGGAGTCCGACGACCCTGGGGTCATCGAGCCGGCCGGACGAAATGATCATGGAGGCATCCCTCGGGTTCGGTCACGACCAACGATATCCGCTCCCGTCGCGCCGTCAGCTCTTTCAGCGCATCGAGAATCCGGGGCTCCACCGAGCTTTCCTTTCGGCGACCAGGGCGCTTGCCCCAAACCGTTCGCTGTCACACGATGAGGGGCTCCCCCATCAGGCCCCCCGATGCCCGCGTCCATCACGCCCGAAGCCATTGCCGCCAGCTTGCCCGCCCTGTGGTCGCCGCGCGTCATCGGCGAGGTGGACGATGCCTACGTCAAGGTAGCCCGGATCAAGGGCACACTCGCCTGGCACAGCCACGACGCCGAGGACGAATTGTTCTTCGTGCTCCGCGGATCGCTGCGTATCGAACTGGAAGACGACGTGGTCGAACTGCAGGCCGGACAGATGTGGGTCGTGCCCAAGGGCGTGCGCCATAACCCGGTCGCCGACGAGGAATGCCTCGTCCTCCTCATCGAACGGAAGACCACCCTGCATACCGGCAACGTCGTGACGGAGAAAACCCGCTCGATCGCCGAGCAGCTCATGGACGCGCCAGAAGCAGGCTGAGTGCGAAGCGCACCCTGACGCGTTTTGCGGTTTTCGCGTTCTCGCGACCACCTTGTGGCGTACAGACGTGGGGAGCTGATTGGCCACGCCCATGTATTCCCCCGCTCAGGCGGATGGCTGGACCGCGTACCTCAGGTATTCGGTCGGAGTGACCCCAAGCACGCGGCGGAACATGCCTATGAAAGCGCTGCAGCTTGCGTAGCCGGCGTCGCGCGCGACGGTCTTGACGGGCCGCCCCAGGCTCATCTGGCTGAGCGCCTGGGCCAGCCGGACATGTTGCCGCCAGCGCACGAAGGACATGTGCAGCTCGCTCTCGAACAGTCGGGCCAGGGTGCGGCTGCTGGCACCTGCCCGTGCGGCCAGTTGCTCGAGCGTCTCCTCGTGCGAGGTCCCGGCGAGCAGCCGCAGGCAGACTTTCCTCAGGCGCGGGTCGGACGGCACCGGTATGTGCAAGGCCACCTGGTCCGCTGCCTGCAACTCGTGCAGCAACAGCGGTGCCAGCATCGCCATGCGTTCGGCCTGCTTTTCCAAGTGCGCACGGACGGCGGCCAGGATCAGTTCGCGCAGCAGGGGGGCAACCGACAGCACCCGGCAGTGCGATCCGAACGGCGCGCTCGTCGGCGGATCGAGATAGAGCATGCGCACTTCCACCTGCCCTTCCATGTGGATCTCGTGCTGCATCCCCACGGGAATCCACAACGCACGCTGCGGTGGAACGATCCAGATACCCTCGCGCGTGGTCACCCGCATCACGCCCGACCTGGCGTAGATCAGCTGCCCACGGCGGTGACGGTGCGGCGTGACATGCCATCCGCCCGAATAGACCTTGGCCAGCGCCGTGATCGGCCAGGATGACCGGCGGCGCGGGTAGTGTCCGATTTGCGACATAAGTTGGCTCCCTTTCGGAAGACGGACGAGGCTAGCCTAAATCTCCCCCGCACCGCGGGCAACGTATCCCTTGCTGGAGCTCCCCATGACTCCGTCTGCGATCACCCGCCGCACCCTGCTCAAGGCGGGCGCGGCCTTGGCCGGCACATTGGCGTTGGGCGGCCGCGACCTCTTCGCGAAAGGGCGTCCCGCCGGCGAACGGCCCACGCTGGTCGTGTTCTGGTTGAATGGCGGGCCCGCCGGCCTGTTCAACAGCGCGGATGCCTTTCTCGCCAACGGCGCGTTCGGGGTGACCCCGGACAACGTGCGCGCGCTTGGCAACGGACTCCACGTGGATGCCGGCTCGCTGGGCGCCCTGCCGGCGGCGGCCCTCGCCCACATGGCTTCGGTGCATTTCCGGCATGGGCTCTACACGCACAACGACGCACGCGCCGCCGTGCTGCAGGCGGGCCCGCGCAGCCAACTGCTGCGCATGGCCGCGGCCATGCCGGCCAGCCCGGTCGCCTGCGCCATCGTCAACAACCTCGGCTTGCCGGTCGGCGTCGATGCCCGCCCCGCCGGCGAACGCGGGCTCGGCTTCGAGCACATCGCGCAATGGGACCAGGCGCGCCGTACCCTTCCCCCGGCGCAGTTCGATGCCATCCGAGCGGCCTACGGTGCGGGCAGCGGCGCGGCGATCGAGGACCAGCGCTCGACGTTCGCGGCCGTGGAAACACTGGTCCGCGAGGGTGCCAACGTCGTCTTCGCACAGCCGGCCTACACGGGGCGGCACGACCGGCAGTTCGACACCCATCACGACGACACCGGGAAAACGGCGCGCGAGATCATGGCGCCGATCACGCCGTCGCTCGCCACCTTCCTGCGCCGCACGATGATGCTGCCGGAGCGCAACGTGGTCACGATGCTGGTCGGCGAGTTCAGTCGCACGCTGCCCGGCGCCGATCACGCAAAGGGCGGCACGGCCACGATCATCGGCAAGTACGTCAGAACCGGCGCGGCCGGGCGCCAGCGTCCCGACGGCTCGCCGCCGGAAGGCGCGCCGCCGCCCGAAGCTCTGTGGGCCTACGTGACCGCGGCGCTGCGCCTCGGTACGGCACCGTTCGGCCTCAATCCACATCCGGGCTTGCTGGTGTAGGCACTCGCCCGCGTCCTGAACCCGTCGCGGCGCGGGTTCAATCAGCTCCGTCGCCTTTTCCGCTTCCTGCCCAGCCGCGTGCCGAAGTCTCTTCCGACCGCCGTTGCAGAAAACGCCGTACCGCCGGGTCGCGTTCCAGCCCGATCGCGCGCTGATACGCGGCGAACGCTTCGGCCCGTCGTGCGGACCGCGCCAGCAGCTCCGCACGCGCGGCCCAGTAGGGCTGGTACCCGGCCAGCCGGTCATCGCCCAGCAGCGCGTCGATCTCGGCCAGCGCCGCATCGACGCCCTGCGTCTGGGCGAGCGCGACCGCATGGTTCACCGCGACCACCGGCGAGGCCGTGAGCGCCACGAGCGCCGCATACAACTGCTCGATCGCATGCCAGTCGACCGCCTGGCCGCGCCGCCGCACGCTGTGCGCCGATTGCACCGCCGCCTCGAGCTGGAAGCGTCCCGGTCGACCGGCCCGGCCCGCCTGTTGCAGCAGCGCCTCGGCCTCGTCGATCTGCGCGGCATCCCAGCACTGCGGGTCCTGCTCGGCCAGCGGTACGTAGTCCTGCCCGGCCTCGCGGCGACGGGCGAGCCGCCGCGCATCGGTATAGAGCATCAGTGCGAGCAGCCCCAGCGCCTCGGGCTCGCCGGGCAGCAGCGCGGCGACCAGGCGGCCGAGCCAGAGGGCCTCCTCGGCCAGGTTGCGGCGGCGCTCGTCAGTGCCGTCCGCATTCAGCCAGCCCTCGGCATAGGCCGCGTAGATCGCATCGAGCACCGCGTCGAGCCGGCCTTGCAGTTCGTCGATCGCCGGCACGTCCATGGCGATGCCCGCTTCGCGGATGCGCCGCTTCGCGCGCACCAGACGCTGCCCCATCGTGGCGGGAGCGACCAGGAAAGCGGACGCGATGGTGGCCGCGTCGAAGCCGAGCACGGCCTGCAGCATCAGCGGCGCACGCACCGCGGCATCGATCGCCGGATGCGCGCACGCGAACAACAAGCCCAGGCGCACGTCGGGCAGCTCGTACCGCGCGGGGTTCACCGCCTCGTCCGAGAGCAACAGCAGCTGGGCTGTGGTGCGTTCTTCCTGCACGCGCCGCCGCGTCACGTCGATCAACCGGCGGCGCGCCACCGTCAGCAGCCAGGCCTCCGGATTGCTCGGCACGCCGCCGCGCGGCCAATCGGCCAGCGCGGTGGCGAACGCCTCGGCCAGCGCATCCTCGGCGCCGGCGATGTCGCGCGTACGCGAGGCCAGCAAGGCCACCAGCTTGCCGTAGCTGCGCCGTGCGGCCGATTCGGCCGCACGCGCCGCAGCCCGATGCTCAGGACTCACAGGCAGACCATACGGGTCGCACCTCCACCGCCCCGTGGCTCGCCCCCGGGCAGCGCGCCGCCCAGGCCAGCGCCGCATCCAGGTCGGAAACGTCGATCAGGTAATAGCCGCCGAGCTGCTCGCGCGTCTCGGCATACGGGCCATCGAGCAGCTCGGTCTTGCCATCGCGCACCCGCACCGTGGTCGCCATATCGGCCGTGCGCAACCGGTTGCCCCCGCGCAGCACGCCGGCCTGCTGCAAGGCTTCGGTGTATGCCGTGTAGGCCGAGAGCGCGGTGGACCGCTCGGCATCGCGCAGACGCTGCAGCCCGGCCGGGTCGGCGTGGATCATCAGCAGGTATTCCATGGGGGATCCTCGAGGTTCGCGACGGCAGAGGTGCCGCCATGACGATGTCGGCCGGAGTGCGTGCGTTTCGACATCGGCCCGAGGAAGAGCGTAACGGCGCTTGGACAGGCGCGGGCGCCGAGCGGCCATCTTCTACTGACGCGACTGACCAGTCCGGTCGCACGGCCAGGTCCAGGCCCGAGCCATGACCAGGAGCGAGAGGGGTGAGCCCGGCAAGCGCGCGGAGCGACTTAGGCGCCGACGGCTAATGCCGCCGCAGCACCAGAAAAACGAGAGCGGCCTAACTACCGCCCAATCGCTCAGCCAACTGCGCGGCAAAGCGTTCGGCTGCATCTGGCCGCACGCCCAGATGCAGGTAGGGCTCGATCATTTCCAGCTCCATCAGCCGGAAGCCGCCTTCGACCACCACACCGTCCACACGGGCGTAGGCGACGTCGCCATGGCCGAGCGCGGCGGTGGCATCAAGCGCGCGCTGAGCGCTGGCGAGCACATGCGCCGGCGGGTCGGCCAGCTGCGAGGTGCCGCCAAACTCGCCCTGTACGCGGAAGTCGCCCGCGGCCGGGCGCTTGATCACGGCATGGCTGTAGCTGCCGCCGAAGAACAGCAGCGACCACTCGCCCTCCTCCAGCACCTGCGCAAGGAAGGGCTGGACCAGGTAGTGGAACTCCCGCGGCAGCGCGGCCAGCGCCGCTTCGAACGCCGGCTCGCCGGCGCGGCCGCGCACGGTGTGCCACGCGGTGCCGCTGACGGTCGGCTTGACGATGAGCTCCCGCCCGGCCGTCGCCCGGGTGCATGCCGGCAGGTCGGCAGCCGTGGTCAGCCGGGTGGGGATGATGTCCACGCCCTGCCCGGCGAGGTCCAGCAGGTAGCGCTTGTCGCTGTTCCAGCGCACCAGAACGCGGTCGTTGATGAGCGGCACCGGCAGGCGGTCAAGCCACTGCAGGAAGGCCGCGTAGTACTGGAAGTAGTCCCAGGTCGAACGCATCAGCACGGCGTCGAAGCCGGTCCAAGCCACGGCCGGGTCGTTCCACACGCAGGCGGTGGGCTCGATGCCGCGCTCGCGTAGGCAGTCCGCAAGGTGGGCATCGTCCGGATGGATGCCGGGCACCAGCACGGACGTGGCGAACGCTAGACGGAATCGGGGTGATGCGGGCATGGCACGGCCTCCTTCGTTGGAGGGCACCCTTGGGGAAGACCAGTATCCAGGGCCACGGACCCGTATCCGCCGCAACAGCCCTCGATGCCGTTTGCGCGGGATGGAAATGCGCACGGTTTTCGCTGGCTCGCAGGCGCCGCCTCGGGCGAAAACCGGTAGCCCTCATGCAAACAGGCCGGCATCGCTGCCGGCCTGTTCGAAATCTTGGTGGGCGGTACAAGGATCGAACTTGTGACCCCTACCATGTCAAGGTAGTGCTCTACCGCTGAGCTAACCGCCCAAGAGCCGCGAAGTTTAGCAAGGGTGGGGGGCGGTGCCAAGCCTTTCGGGTGTTGATCAAGAGCGAGGAGGGGAAGGCCTCCCCCTCTCCCCAACCCTCTCCCCAACCCTCTCCCCAACCCTCTCCCCAACCCTCTCCCCAAC
>NZ_DASZBU010000011.1:0-73619 GCF_035943815.1 Frateuria sp. | reverse complement strand
GAGGTGTAGATCACGTAGGCGGTCGCGGCCGGATCGACCCTCACCGGCGGCCGCGTGGCCGGCAGCGTTGCCCAGCTCTCCGGCGGCGCATCCAGCGCGATCACCGGCCGGCCGCGCAGGTCGAAGCGCGGCGCCAGACCGCCCTGCGTCAGCAGCGCGGCCAGCCCGGCGTCGGACACCATGTACGCCAGCCGATCGGCCGGAAAGCCCGGGTCCAGCGGCACGTAGCCGGCGCCGGCCTTGAGCGTGCCCAGCACCGCCGCGAGCATGTCCACCCCGCGCTCCAGCGCGATGCCCACCAGCGAGCCGGCGTGTACGCCCTGCGCCAGCAGGCCATGGGCAATGCGGTTGGCGCGCGCGTCCAGCTCGCCGTAGCTCAGCACCGTCGCACCGCAGCGCACCCCCGTGCGCTCCGGCGCAGCCTCGCACTGCCGCTCGAACTGGCCCTGCATGGTGTCGACCGGCCAGGTGCGGGGCGCCGGCTGCAGAGCAGCCAATCCATCGCGCGCGGCAGCATCCAGCAAGGGCAGCTCGCCGAGCGGCGACTGCGGCGATGCGAGCGCAGCGCGCAACAGCGTCTCGTATGCCTGCAGCCAGCGCCGCACGGTGGCGGCGTCGAACAGGCCAGCGTTGTACTGGCACTCCAGCCGCAGGCCGCCGCGTTCCTGCACGGCGTTGACGAACAGCTCGAAGTTCTCGAAGGCGCGCGGCGTGCTGGAGAATTCCATTCCCAGACCGGGGAATGCGCCGGCCTGCCGGTCCAGCGCCTGGTCGATGTTGAACAGCACGCTGACCAGCGGCAGCCGCGCCGGATCCCGCGCGACGTCCAGTTGCCGCAGCAGGCTGCCGAAGGTGCAGCGCTGATGGTCCAGCGCATCCAGCAGCATGTCGCGCGAGAGCTCCAGCACCCGCGCAAATGGCGCCTCTGGGTCGGCCGTGCAGCGCAGCGGCAGCAGGTTGACGCCGTGCCCGACCAGGTCGCCCAGCCCCTCGCCTGCCTGCGCGGCGGCGGGAATGCCGACCACGACCTCCTCCTGCCCGGCCAGCCGGCCGAGCAGCGCGGCGAAGCCGCCGAGCAAGGTAGCGAGCAGGCTGGCGCCCTGGCGCGCGCCCAGGCGCTTGAGCCCCTCGACCAGGCCGGCGTCGATGATGTGATCCTCCCGCCCCGAGGCGAAGGTGCGCCGCGCAGGCCGCGGGCGATCGCCTGGCAGGTCCAGCGCCGGCGGCCGCTGCGCATAGCGGGCGACCCACCACGCCAGGTCGGCCGCCGCCGCGCGCCGGTCCGGCTGCTCGGCCAGTTGCAGGGCGTAGTCGGCGAAGGACGGCGCCGGCGCCAACGGCGTTCCGCCGGTGCCGCTGCGCAGGCCGTAGAGCGCACCCAGTTCGCGCACGATCACCCACCACGACCAGCCGTCGCACACCAGGTGGTGCGCGCACAGCAGCAGCACGTGCTCGGCCGGACCCAGGCACACCAGTTCGGTGCGGAACAGCGGCCCGGTCTCCAAGCAGAACGGCTCGCGCACCGCACGCTCGCGCCGCTCCCGCAGCGCCGCCGCGCGCGCGGCGGCATCCAGCGCCGACAGGTCGACCTGCGCCAGCGCGACCTCCATCCGTTCGCCCACGCAGAAGGTTTCCCCGTCCGGCCCGAAGCTGGCGCGCAGCGCGTCATGGCGATCGACCAGATCCTGCAGCGCCTGCGCCACGGCCGACCGGTCGAGCGTGCCGCGCAGGTGCAGCGCGACCGCCTCGTTGTAGGCCAGCGAAGCGTCCTCGCCCAGCTTGGCGGCGAGCCAGATCTCGCGCTGCGACTCGGTGCTCGGCACCACGCGCGCCAGCGCGGGGCTGGCGAAGGGGTCGTAGTCGACGGCGGCCAGCGCCGCGTTGCGCGCGTCCGTTGGCGTGTTCATTCGACCACCTTCATGTATTTGCCGGGCGCGTCGGGGTTGGGCACGAACCAGCAGGGCCGGCCGTCCGGCTCGCGGCCCAGCCGGGCGCCGGGCAACGGCGGACGGCTGGCATCCATGGCGGCCTGCGTGGCCTGCACCTTGCGCGGCAGGAACTCCGCCTCCTGCAGTTCCAGCACCGACTCCTTGTAGGCCTGGATGATCTTCCGGAAATCCGCTTCGCTGTGGGCGGTGGTGAAGAAGCAAGGGAAGTTGTCCAGGATGTGCACGCCGCGGCTGCGCATCATGGCGAACAGCAGGTCCTGCAGCGGGTGCTCCTCCAGAAACTGGGTCTTCCACAGCGACGCGAACTGCTTGATCGCGATCGGCGCGCCGACTTCCACGAAGAAGCCGTTGAGCTCGTCGGCCATCGCCGCGGTGCGCGCGTTGAGTCGTTCCTGCAGCGCGGGCCCTTCATGCTTGAGATGTTCGAGCACCGCCTTGGCGGCGGCCAGCGCGAGCGGGTGGCGCACGAAGGTGCCGGCGAAGTAGGTGACGCCGACGGTGGGCACGGTGTCGTCGCCGTACTGCCACTGGCCGCCGTCGAGCGCGTCCATGTACTCGCGCTTGCCGGCGATCACGCCGATCGGGAAGCCGCCACCGATGACCTTGCCGTAGGTGGCAAGGTCGGCGCGGATGCCGAACAGCGCCTGGGTGCCGCCCGGGTGGCTGCGAAAGCCGGTGACGATCTCGTCGAAGATCAGCAGCGAACCGCTCGCCTCGGCGATAGCGCGCACCTCGCGCAGGAACTCAACCGGACGGAAATCCGGACGCCGGCTCTGCACCGGCTCGACCAGCACCGCGGCCAGCTCGTGCGCTCGCTCGCGGATGATCCGAAGCGACTCGGGCGTGCCGTAGTCCAGCACCAGCACGTGCTCGGCGGTGTTGCGCAGGATGCCCGGCGCGGCGGGCACGGCGCGCAGCTTCCTGGTGCCGCGCACGATCACTTCGTCGTTGATGCCGTGGTAGGCGCCGCTGAACAGCACCACCGTCTCCCGCCCGGTGACCGTGCGCGCGATGCGCAACGCGCCCAGCACGGCCTCGGAGCCGGTGTTGCACAGCGCCGCGCGCTCGTTGCCGGTGACTTCGCACGCAAGCTTCGCCACCTCGCCGGCCAGCGGGTGCTGCGGGCCGATCTCGTAGCCCAGGTCGAGCTGCCGACGCACCGCCTCCAGCACGAAGTCCGACTGCCAACCGAACAGGCTCATGCCGAAGCCGTTCAATGCATCGACGTATTCGTTGCCGTCCAGGTCCCACAGGTGCGCGCCCTTGGAGCGCTCGATCACCAGCTGATAGATGATTTCCTTGAGCAGCGGGCGGAAGCCGTTGACCACGCGCGGGTCGGCCATGTGCGGCCGCTGCGCCTGGGTGTACTCCTTGGACTTGCGCGTGCGCGCCACGTAGCGCTCGACGAAGCGGTCCAGCCGCGCCTGCTGTCGCGGCGACAGCTCGAACCTGCCGGTGTCGATGCGCGCGATGGCGCCGAAGGCCTTCTTGACGTCGTAGCGGGTGTGCGCGAGCGCGGCCTCCTCGTCGGAAGGCGCGGACGCGGTAGAGGCCGCGCCCAACACGGGCGCGGCGGCGGCAGGCGTGGCGGGAGCCGCCGATGCGGCCATCGGCGCGGCGCCCGAGAGCAGGGCGAGCTGCTGCGCCATCAATTGCATCTGCTGTTCGATGACCTGCTGCACGTAGCCGCCGGGCACGATGGCGGTTACGGACGCCAGCGGCGCCGCGCTCACCGGCGTCGGCGCGACGGACGCCGCGGCCGTTACCGCGGAGACTTCTGCCGGCAATTGTCCGTCCAGCCACTCGGCCAGCTGGGCGAAGCTCGCGCAATCGCCCATCAGCTGGCGAAAATTCACCTTCACCGAGAACGCCTTGGACACGTGCAGCGCCACCTGCGTCAGCATCAGGCTGTCCAGCCCCAGCTCGATGAAATGGCTGGACGGATCGGCATCGGCCAGGTCGATGCCCGCCACCTCCTCGAACGCGGCCTTCAGCCGCGCGACCAATTGCGGCCGGCGATCCATGGAAGCGGCGAAGCTGGACATGGGCGTTCCCTCGGATACGGCCGCGGATAGGTCCGGTGCCGGCGGCACCGCGAACGAAAGCGACGGGTGGTTTGCGGCTGGGGCGTCCACCCAATGCCGCACGCGCTCGAACGGATAGCCGGGCAGGCACAGGCGCTGGCGCCGGCCACGCCGGTCCAGGCGCGCCGGCTGCACCACGGCGCCGTGGCACCAGGCCTGGCCCAGTGCGCGGCGCAAGGCGGCCGGCTCGTCCTGCGGCCGGTCGCCCAATGAAGCCAGCGCCACCGCGCCGCTCTGTCGCAGCCTGGGCTGCTGCTGCGCCAGCGTGGCCAGGGTGGCGCGCGGGCCGATTTCCAGCAGCACGCGCGACGGGCGCTCCAGCACGCGGCCGAGCGCGGTGGAGAAAAGCACGGGCCGGCGCAGGTGTTCGGTCCAGTAGTCGGCCGACAGCGCCTGTTCCGCCTGCAGCCAGTCGCCGGTGGCGGACGAGACCAGCCCCAGCCGCGGCGGCTGCCGGCGCACGCGCGCGACGTGCTCGCGGAAGGGCGCCAGCACGGGATCCATCATCGAGGAGTGGAACGCGTGCGACGTGCGCAACGGACGGCAGGCGATGCCCTCCGCTTCCAGCGTCGCCTGGAACGCGGCGACAGCGCCCGACGGGCCGGCGGCCACGCAGGCGGCCGGCGCATTCTCCGCGGCCAGCGACAGCCTCGCCGGCAGCCTCGCCAGCAAGGTCTCGCGCGGCAGCCGCACCGAGAGCATCGCGCCCTGCGGCTGCGCCTGCATCAGCGCGCCGCGGTGCGCCACCAACGCGATGGCGTCGGGCAGCTCGAACACGCCCGCCAGCGTGGCGGCGACAAACTCGCCCACGCTGTGGCCGATCATCGCCGCCGGCTGCAGTCCAAGGCTGAGCCACAGCTGCGCCAGCGCGTACTCGACGGCGAAGATCGCCGGCTGCGTCACGGAGGTGGACACCAGCGCCAGCGGATCGTCGCCGAAGACACGCTCGCGCAGGTCGAAGCCGAGCGCGTCGAGCGCGTGCGCCGCGCAGGCGTCGAAGGCCTCGCGGAACACCGGCTCGGCGGCATGCAGCGCGCGGCCCATGCCGGCGTACTGCGCACCCTGGCCGGGAAACAGGAACACCACCTCGCGCGGCTGCGCGGCGCGCCCTCGAGCGGTGGCTTCGGAGGCACCGGCTTCGGCCAGGCGCGCGACCGCCCCCGTCGCGTCGTCGGCCACCACGGCCAGGCGATGGGCGAACGCCTTGCGGCCGACGGCCAGTGTCCAGGCCACGTCGGCCAGGTCGGTCGACGGTTGCGCGCGCAGGTGGTCGGCCAGCCGTGCAGCCGCCGCGCCCAGCGCCGCCGGCGTGCGCGCCGAGAGCAGCAGCAGATGCGGCCCGGCCGCCTTCTCCGGTGCCTCGCGCACGGGGGCTTCCTCGAGCACCACGTGCGCATTGGTGCCACCCACCCCGAACGAGCTCACGCCCGCGCGGCGCGGCGCATCGCCGCGCGGCCATCCGCTCAAGCGGTCGTTGACCACGAACGGCGAGGTCGCGAGGTCGAAGGAAGGGTTGGGCCCACGGAAGTGCAGCGTCGGCGGCAGCTGCTCGTGCGCCAGCGCCAGCGCGGCCTTGATCACCCCGGCGACGCCGGCGGCGGTGACCATGTGGCCCACGTTGCTCTTGAGCGAGCCGATGCGGCAGAAGCCGGCATCGGGCGTGCCCTGGCGAAAGGCACGGGTGAGGCCTTCCAGCTCGATCGGGTCGCCGATCGGCGTGGCGGTGCCGTGCGCCTCCACGTAGCCGATGCTGCGCGGTTGCACGCCGGCGCGCACGTGCGCCTGCGCGATCACCGCGGCCTGCCCGGCGCTGCTGGGCGCCATGAAGCTGGCCTTGGCGCCGCCGTCGTTGTTGACGGCGCCGCCACGGATCAACGCGATCACCGGATTGCCGTCGGCCAGCGCATCGGACAGGCGCTTGAGCAGCACCACGCCGGCGCCGTCGCTGAACACCGTGCCGGCGGCCTGCGCATCGAAGCTGCGCGTGTGGCCGTCGGGCGAAAGCATGGTGCCCTCCTGCCCGAGGTAACCGCTCCTGGGCGGGCAGGCGATTGCCACGCCGCCGGCCAGCGCCATGGCGCAGCGGCCGCCGCGCAGCGCCTCGACCGCCTCGCAGACGGCCACCAGCGAGGTCGAGCAGGCGGTGTTGAGACTGAGCGCCGGGCCGGTGAGGTTGAGCCGGTGCGCCACGCGGGTGGCGACGTAGTCCTTCTCGTTGGCCAGCATCACCTGGAAGGCGCCCAATGCGGCGATCAACTCGGGGTGCCCGGCCAGGTGGCGCTGGTAGTAGGTGGCGTTGTGCATGCCGGCGAACACGCCCACCGGCACCTCGCAGGCGTCGGGCACGTGGCCGGCTCGCTCCAGGCATTCCCAGCACAGTTCCAGGAACAGCCGCTGCTGCGGGTCCATCAGCTCCGCCTCGCGCGGGGCGATGCCGAAGAAAGCCGCATCGAAGTGCTCCACGCCCTCGATCACGCCGCGGGCACGGACGTAGGACGGATCGTTGCGTTCCTCCGTCGCGATCGACGGATCGAGGCCGGCCTCGTCGAAGAAGGTGATCGATTCGCGACCCGCGCAGAGGTTTTCCCAGAACGCCTCGACGCTGCCGGCGCCGGGAAAGCGTCCGGCCATGGCGACGATCGCGATCGGCTCGTCGGCCGGTGCTTCCCGCGCCGGCATGCCGGTCGCGACGGTCGCCCCCTCCGCCTGCATCGCACGCGCCACGCCGGCGGGCGTGGGCGCATCGAAGAACAGCGGCGGCACGGGCGCGCGGCCGCAGCGCTCGCGGATGCGCGAGAGCAGTTGCAGCGCCAGCAGGGAGCTGCCGCCCAGTTCGAAGAAATGGTCCTCGCGACCTACCTGCTCCAGGTCGAGCACGGCGGCGAACGCCTCGCACAGCGCGGCTTCCCGCTCGTCCTGGGGCGGCGCATAGGCTTGCGCCAGCTCGGGCCGGCGGCGGTCGGGCGCGGGCAGCGCGCGGCGGTCGAGCTTGCCGTTGCGGGTGACCGGCAGCGCATCGAGCATCAGGTAACGCGACGGCACCATGTAGTCGGGCAGGCGCCGCGCCAGTCGAGCGCGCAGCGCCGCCGCGTCGGTCGCGCCCGCCGGCACGCAGTAGGCGACCAGTTGCTTCTGCCCCGGCCGGTCCTCGCGCGCCAGCACCGCGCAGGCGCGCACGCCCGGCAGCGCGAGCAACGCCGCCTCGATCTCGCCCAGCTCGATGCGGTGGCCGTGGATCTTCACCTGGTGGTCGATGCGCCCCACGAACTCGACCACGCCCTCGGGCAGCCAGCGCACCAGGTCGCCGGTGCGGTAGCGGCGCTCGCCGCTGCGCGGGTCGACCACGAACCGCTCGGCGCTGAGTTGCGGCTGCCCCAGGTAGCCCAGCGCAAGCCCGGCGCCGCCGATGTGCAGCTCGCCCACCACGCCCACCGGCAGCACCTGGCCACGCGCGTTCAACACGTGCAGCGTGGTATCGGCGATCGGCCGGCCGATCGGTATCGAGGGGGCATCGGCGGGAAGGTCGTGCGGAATCGGCCAGGTCGCCGCGAACGTGGTGCATTCGGTGGGGCCGTAACCGTTGACGATCATCGTCTGCGGCAGCGCGGCCAGCGCACGGCGCACGTGCGGCACCGACAGGGCCTCGCCGCCGATCAGCAAATGCTCGAGTCCGTCCAGGTGGCGCGGATCCTCGTCCACCACGGCGTTGAACAGCGCCGCGGTCAGCCAGGCGACGCGCGCCCGATGGCGGGAGATGGTCGCAGCCAGGCCGCGCGGGCTGGGCACGCGCTCGGCGTGGATCACGCAGGTGCCGCCGTTGAGCAATGCCGCCCATATTTCGAAGGTCGCGGCGTCGAAACCCAGCGGCGCGGCATGCAGCACGCGGGGTGCCTCGCCCAGTTCGACGTAGCGCACGCCGCGCACGAGCCGGATGATGCCCCGATGCGCCACCTCCACGCCCTTGGGCGTGCCGGTCGATCCGGAGGTGTACATCACGTACGCCGGTGCCCCGCCATCCATGACGGTACGCGCAGGCGCGGCGCGCGTGGTGGCTGCCAACCGGTCCAAGGGCACCAGCGGCGATTGCAGCCCCGGCAGTTCGAAGGCGGGATCGGCGCTGACCGCCAGCGTCGCCCGCGCGTCCTCGATCAGCTGGCGCAGCCGTGCGGGCGGCTCGTGCGGGTCCAATGGCAAGTAGGCGGCGCCGGCCCAGAGCACGCCCAGCATGGCGGCGATCGCTTCGGCCGAACGCTCCAGCAGCAGCGCCACCACGGTGCCGGGTGCCACGCCGGCCTGGGCCAGGCCGCTGGCGATGCAAGCGGCACGGTGCGCCAGCTCGGCGTAGCTCCATTGTCCATCGGCCCAGGCGAGCGCGGTGGCCTCGCCACGCCCGTCCGCGACCGCGGCGAACAGGCCGTGCACGGTGTCGCGCGGGTCACGTGGCACCTTCGTCGCATTCCAGCACTCGATCAGCCGCTGCTCGCATGGATCGGCCAACTCGAGATCTTCCAGGCGCCGCGCTTGGGCGAGCGCATGCAGCACCCGGCGCATGCCGTCGGCGAGCAGGGCCACCGCCGCCGGATCGAACACGCCGGCATCGTATTGCACACGCAAGGCCGTCGCGCCGCCGGTCACGATCGACCAGGCCAGGGGAGTCGGCCGCGTCGTCGCAGCATCGTCGCACCAGGCGCCGATGGTGCTGGTCGCCCCTCCGGCTTGGGCCGGCTCGACGGCGGCGCCGCCCAGCCATTCATCGATGTCACCCCCTACGGGCACTCGGTGCACTCTGACGAGCGGTGGCATGCCGGCCGCCACTGCGACCTCGGGCTGGCCGGTGAGACGGGACTCGAGCAGGGCGAGTGCTGCATCGCGGAGGGCGTCCAGAGTGCACCCGGCGCGGGCCGCCCGCCGATCGAGCGCTGCCGGCAGTGCCTCATCCAGCGGCACGACGTGCTCGCCGATGGCAACGCTGCCGCGCGGCACCGCGCGCGGCAGCACGTCCAGCAGGGTCAGGCGCGAAGGCGGCGATATGTCAGCATGCGGCATGGGGGCGGCCTCACTGCATGCCCGCGTAGGCGCAGGGCGCATCGTCCGAGCGCAGCTGCGGACTGCGGCCCAGGCTTGCCTTCCAGCGGCGCGGGCGCGCAGCGGTGCGGAAGCCGGCCCGCAGAAAGGTGTCGAGGAGCGCGTTCTCGCCCACCGGCGGCTCGATGCCGAGGTCGCGCAGGCGTGCGTGCGCGGGGTGCAGCAGACTGTTCCGGCGCGTGGCCGGGCTGATCGACCAAGGGTCGAACCTGTACCAGTCCAGCTGCACGAACCGCGGTGGCTGGCTCATGTCCTCGTCCTCGTGGCCAGCGCCGCGGATCGCGGTGCGACCACTTCGATGGACGGTCGCGCTGCGCTCGGCCTGCAGCGCCTTGAACGGGTCGCCGATGTCCTGCAATACCCCGCCGTAGCGCCACAGGGGGGAGCTGCAAACATGCGGACACCCGACCACACCGCAGCCCGCTACGACGTGGTCGCCGTGCGCCTCACCCACATCGAACAGAACGGCTGAATCCCTGTCACTGCTGGCAAGCATGGCCGTTCCCGGTCAGCCCTGGTAGGGCTTGGGGAAGCCCGAGACCGGCAGCGTCGACACCGGCGGCGGCGCCGCCTGCACTGCGCCACTGCCGTTCAGCACGAAGCTGAGCACCCCCTGCGCACTGCTCATGGTGGTGCCGCCAGGTGTCACGGTCACGCTCTGCTGGCTGCCGGTGATGGTCGCCGTGACGGTGTAGCCCATCGAAGGCGCCAGGTCGGTTATCACGTGGCGCGCGGCCAGGTTGGCGACGCTGTAGCCAATGGCGCCCGCCAGCGGCGTTCCCGCCGCACCCGTGCTGCTGACCACCACCGCGTTGCCGTCGGCTGCGATCAGCTGCACGCCGACGATGCCGCCCTGGTTGACCGCGATCGGCACGGCGCGCGCCACCGCAGCGGACGATGCCGACAGGTCGAACACCGTCAGCCATTGCAGGCTCGCGCTGGCGGCAGGGGCGCGCACCTGCACCTGCCAGGCCTTGACCGGGTTGCTGTCCGGGTACATCGGCGTTGTCGTGAGCGTGGCGTTGAGCGGCAGTACGGTGGTCATGGCGCCGGCGTAGGTGCCGCTCCAGGTGACGTCCAGGCGGTTGCCGCCCGCACCGGTGGTGCTGGCCACGGGGCTGGCCGGGAAGTGCCAGGCCAGGTACTGGTCGTAGCTGACGCTGCCTGCGGTGGTGCGGTCGTAGACCACGAAGCGCCCGGGCCGCAGGTAGACCACCTGCCGCGACCACTGCGTCACCGCCGCGCCGCCGGCGAAGCGGCGGTACATGTCCTCCAGTCCGGTGGCCGACACGTAGACGTAGCTGCCGCCATCCTCGAAGGCGGCCACGCGCGTGCGCGCCTGGTTGTCCTCGGTGGTGTTGGCCGCCTGGCCGAACCACTCGACCAGCGCGCCGGCAAGCACGTTTCGCACGTAGAAGACGTTCTCGATCTGGCGGTTGCCCGAATAGGGATTGCCGCTGCTGAAGCTGCCGAAGTTGTCGGTGTAGATCCGATTCTCGTCGGCGGTGCCGTTGGGATCGTGCACCAGCCAGCCGGAGGCGTTGAGCAGCAGCGGCGTGCCGCCGCGCACCAGCGCCAGGCTGCCCTGGTCGAAGTATTCCTCGCCCTGCCCCGGGTTGTTGGCGTAGGGCG
The DNA here is from genome assembly GCF_035943815.1 of Frateuria sp. Taxonomy (GTDB): domain Bacteria; phylum Pseudomonadota; class Gammaproteobacteria; order Xanthomonadales; family Rhodanobacteraceae; genus Frateuria_A. The sequence goes on along the minus strand of NZ_DASZBU010000011.1, from coordinate 62,869 downwards.
CGGCGCGGAAGGACATCCAGGCGGCGCTCTTGCCCCAGTCCGAGCGGGCGGCGACCGCACCCAGTCCCGGCGCGAGATAGGACAGCGGCAGGCCGCTCACCGGCGCCACCGCGCCGGCCGGATCCAGCGCGAGGAACCGCTGCCATTCGTCCGCCGTGCCGTAGCCGCCGGTAGCGGCATCCACCTCCGCGAGGTACTGGCGCAGTATCGACTCGTGCGGCGAGCCCCAGTAGTCCACGGCGCCCAGCAACTGCTGGAACATGCCCACCTGGGTGGTGCCCGGCGGCTGGCTGCCCGAGCCGGAGCGGTTGGTATCGCGGTCGTCGAAGTAGGCGCGCGAGGGCCAGGTGAAGTGCATGGCGTACTCGGCGCTGTCCACCGGATAGGTGTAGGGCGCGGCGGCGTGCACCAGGTCCGCTCCGGTGGCCGTCCTGACCTCGCGGATGGGCAGGGTCATGTTGAGGATGCCCAGCGGCGCGTAGTTGGCATAGCCCTCCGGCCAGCCGCCGCCGAGCAGGTGCAGCTGGTAATACGGCTGCACGCGCTTGGCGAACTGATTGTTGAGCCAGTCGTCCCACTGCGCCGGCGCCGAGGGGTTCTCGTCGTACGTGGCCAGCGCGATGGCCGCCTTGGCGTGGAAGTAGCCCGCGTAGTAATTGCTCTGCGGATGCGCGTACTCGAAATCGGCGCAACCGCTGGGCGTCTCCCAGGCGGTGATCCAGGCGTTGGCGGTGGTGTAGACCTGCGTGCGCTGGGCCGGCGTGAGCAGGTCGTAGACCCAGTCGTAGCCCAGTCCCATGCCGACGCCGTAGAAGCGCATGCCGTAGCCGCTGTCCGTGCAGGGCGGCTGGCCCTGGCTGCCGGAGGCGGACATCTTGAGCAGTATGTCCACCGCCTTGGCGCCATAGGTGGCGGCTGCCGAGGCATTGGTCGTCTTGAGCACCTGGTAGCACATGCCCTCGGCCAGCAGCGCCGGCACGTAGTCGCTGCCCTGGTAGCCCTGGCCCAGGTTGGGCAGGTCCGGATAGGCGTTGCCCGAGGGATACTCGACCTGGCCGCCGATATACGCGTCGCAACGCGCCTTCAGGGCCACCCATTGCGGGTTGGCGCTGGTCGCACGCTGGCGCAAGGTGGTCAGCGTGGCGCTGTCCAGGATCAGCCGCGGATGTGGCGCCATCGTGCTGGCCAGCGCCTGTGCCGAGAAGGTCGCCGGCACGGGGGTGGCACGCGCGCGCGGCTTGGCGTCGACCAGGGCCAGGATGCGCGAGGGCACGCAATGGATCATCCGCCGCGCCACGCTGGCCGAACGCGCCAGCAGGCCAGGCAAGGGCCGCGCGTTGGCTCCGCACGGCTGTTCGGCGTACGTCCACGCCAGGCTGTCCGACGAGCGCCGAACCGGTATCGCCGGGGCCGCCGACGCGCCGACCAGGGTCGCGCTGGCGACTGCCGGCGATGGCACCGGTTTGCCCGTGGCCACCGGCCCGCCTGCGCGCCCAACCGGCGTAGTGGATTGCAGAGTGGCAGGCGTCTGCGCGCCCGCCGCCGCCAACGGCACCCGCACGGCCGGTTCTCGCAGCCGCGAGATGATCTGGGCCACTACGACGGTAGCCAGCAACAACGCCGCCACCGCCAAGCCCACACGCCAGCGCCACTGACTGCGGATGGGCCGCCCGCGAGCGGATGCGCCTGGATTTTCCGGCAAGCCACGAGTGGTCATGGCGACTCCTAGGATGAACGGCCCCGACCGACCCGGACCGGGCGCACGCCGCTAACGCGCGCCCCGGCGGAACAGCACCACCTCGACCGTCTGGATCAGGATCAGCAGGTCGAACAGCAGGTTGTGGTTCTTGACGTAGTAGAGGTCGTACTTGAGCTTTTCCTCGGCATCGTCCTCGGAGGCCCCGTACGGGTAGCGCAGCTGCGCCCATCCGGCGAGGCCGGGCTTGAGGCAGTGGCGCAGGTTGTAGTAGCTGATCTTGGTGGCCAGGTCGGCGACGAACTGCGGGCGCTCCGGCCTCGGCCCGATCAGGCTCATCTCTCCCTTGAGCACGTTCCACAGCTGCGGCAGTTCGTCCAGTCGCACCTTGCGGATGAAACGGCCCACCCGGGTCACGCGGTCGTCGTCCAGGCTCGCCCAGCGCGCCACACCGTCTCGCTCGGCGTCGGTGCGCATGCTGCGAAACTTGATCAGTTGGAACGTCCTGCCGCGGGCGCCCACGCGCTCCTGGCGGTAGAACACCGGCTGGCTTGGGCCCGATTCGATCATGATCGCCAGCGCCACCAGCAGCATCAGCGGCCAGGTCAGCAGCAACACGCACAGCGAAGCGGTCAGGTCGAAGCTGCGCTTGGTGAAGCGGCGCATGGGCGTGGCGTTGAAGCCGCCCGAATACACCAGCCAGGACGGATGCGTGAGCGAAAGCTGCACGCGGCCGGCCTCGCGCTCGAAGAAAGTGGTCAGGTCGGTAATGGCGATGCCCGACTGCCGGCACTCGAGCAGTTCGTCGATCATCAGCTTGCCGCGCCGGTCTTCCACGCCGACCACGATTTCATCGACCTGATGGCGTACGGTCCATTCCGGCAGCGGGCAATCGAGCTCGATCAGCTGGCCAGCCGGGACTTCGACCGCCTCCCCCGGCCGGGCGATGAACCCCAGCACGGTGAAGCCACGACGGTCCGAGCGTCGCCGCATGCGGATATGGATCTGCGCCGCGCGGGTGCCCGCACCGAGCACCAGGATGCGCCGCTTGAACGCCTCGACTTCGACCAGCCGCAGGAACACGGCGCGGAACGCGGTCACCAAGATGAAACCCAGCAGCAGCGCCATGCCCAACACGCCGCGGCCCAGGTAGGCCTGCGGCAGCAGGTAAAAGATCACCACCAGGCCCAGGCCGCCGAGCAGGAAGCCGATCGCCTGGCGCGCCAGCAAGCCGAACCAGCTGGCCCGCATGTAGGTCTGGTACTGCCCCAGCGCGGCCAGACCCAGCAGCATCACTACCCCGAACATCAGCGCCCGGGTCGGCAGGTAGCGCAGATACTGATCGAGTTCCTCAGGCTGCTGGAAACGCAGATATGTGGCCGCCACCAGCGCGCCCCCCAGGAGCACCAGTTCGGCCAAGGCCAGCAGGAACAGCCAGCGTGCACTTTGCTTGTGCAAAAGACTCATTCCGTTTCCCCTTTCATCGGCGTCCACTGCCGACGAGGGGCGGAGCATATGACCGGATGAGTTCGTCCGTCTACACTTTTATTGAAAAAACTTCAATAACAAAAAATGACGTATCCATCACGTTTTTAAACTTGGTCACGCCATTCAGCAGACCGCCAAACGAGCTCATCGGCATCCGGCGACGCAGCCCAGGCGGCGACCCATCCAGGTACGGGCGCCAGGTCACGGGCGACACATGATGATGTGGTCGCGCCAGGAAGCACGACCGAAACACCCGCTGGCGCGGAAAAGCTGGTGGGCGACCAGGTCAGGCCGACACCGGCGGCCTTCAGCAGGGCCTCCTTGCGCGTCCATAGCTGCAGCAGCGCATGCTCGCGCGCCGCCTCGGGCAGGGCGCGCAGTGACTCGCGCTCCTCCGCTGAGCAGATCTCTCCGGCAATGCCCTGCAGCCGCGCAGACGAGGGAGCACGCTCGATGTCCACGCCGAGCGCGGCAGCACGGGATGCGGCCAGCATCACCAGCGTGCCGCTGTGGCTCAGGCTGGTAGCCCAGCCCGTGCCCGGAAGCTGCGGCTGGCCGGAGGCGGCGAAGCGCAACGGTACGTCAGCGGGCGCGACGCCGAGGCACCGGCCGAGCAGCCCCCGCCACAGGGCGTGGGCCACCACGTAGGTCGTGCGGTCCTGCCCGAAGCGGAAACGCGCGGCGCGGTCGCGCTCCTGCGGACCGAGCAGACGCTGTGCGCCATCGGCCCATTGCGCATGTCCGACAGCGTCGAAGACCAACGCGTACACCACGTCCCGACGCGGCGCCGGCGGCAACAGGCCGGCGAGGGCGCGCGCGATGTCTGCGGGGATTTCGTCGCACGCCACGAAGGAGCGCGGCCTCAGGCTGCCTGGCCGGCGATGAACTCCAGATACCAGGGCATCGCCTCGTTCAGGCCCTCGACCAGGGTGTGGGTCGGCGCATAGCCAAGCCGGGTGCCGGCGCGCTGGATGTCGGCCAGCGAATGACGCACGTCGCCGGCGCGGAAGTCGCGATACGCCGGCGGGCGCGCATAGCCCACGCCCTCGCTCGCCAGCTGCCGCACCAGACCCTCGAACAGCTGGTTGAGGCTGGTGCGCTGGCCCACCGCCACGTTGTAGACACGGTCGCGATGCTCCTCCGGCGCGAGCGCGGCGAGCAGGTTGGCCTGCACCGCGTTGGCCACGTGGCAGAAGTCGCGGGTGGTTTCGCCGTCGCCGTTGATGAATACCTCGTCGCCGCGGAGCATGGTGGCGATCCACTGCGGAATCACCGCCGCGTAGGCCCCCTCGGGATCCTGCCGCCGGCCGAACACGTTGAAGTAGCGCAGGCCGATCGACTTGAAGCCGTAGCAGCGCGCGAACACCTCCGCGTAGATCTCGTTCAGCAGCTTGGTCACCGCGTATGGCGACAGCGCGCGGCCGATCACGTCCTCGACCTTGGGCAGGCTCGGCTCGTCACCGTAGGTGGAACTGGACGCGGCATAGGTGAAGCTGCCCACGCCCGCGTCACGCGCCGCCACCAGCATGTTGAGGAAGCCGGTGGCATTGGCCGCGTGGGTGGCGAGCGGATCTTCGACCGAACGCGGCACCGAACCCAGCGCGGCCTGGTGCAGCACGTGGCGCACGCCGGCACAGGCGGCCCGGCAATCCTCCATGCGCCGGATGTCGCCCTCGACGAAGGTGAAGCGCGACCAGGCCTGCGGCCCTACCAATCGCTCCACTTCGTCCAGGTTGCGCCGGTGGCCGGTGGCGAAGTTGTCCAGTCCGACCACGGACTGGCCCAGCCCGAGCAGCGCCTCGACCAGGTTGGAGCCGATGAAGCCGGCCGCGCCGGTGACCAGCCAGGTGCCGTCCTGCGCGCGCACGCGCGCCTGCAGCGCAGGCGGCAGCAAAGTATCGAGCGTCGCCATCACAGCCTCCCGTCCACCGCTTCGCGGGGCAATACGTACTTGACGTCGTAGACCACCGAATCGGACTTGCCGTAGGCACGCACGCCCTGGGCGCCCAAGGCCACGAACTGCCGGTGGCCCACCGCCACGATCACCGCGTCGTAAGCGCCCTCAGGCGGCTGCGCCAGCGGGACCAGGCCATATTCATGCTCGGCCTCGGCGGCGTTCACCCAGGGATCGTGCACGTCCACCGTCGCGTTGTAGCCGCGCAACGCCTGCACGATGTCCACCACGCGGGTGTTGCGCAGGTCCGGGCAGTTCTCCTTGAACGCCAGGCCCAGCAGCAGCACGCGTGCGTTCACCGGATTGATGCCCTTGCGAACCATCAGCCGGATCACTTCGCTGGCGATGTACGGCCCCATGCTGTCGTTGGTGCGCCGGCCGGCCAGGATCACGTCCGGATGGTGGCCGACCTCCTGCGCCTTGTGCGTCAGGTAATACGGATCGACGCTGATGCAGTGGCCGCCGACCAGGCCCGGCCGGAACGGCAGGAAATTCCACTTGGTGCCGGCCGCCTGCAGCACTTCGAGCGTGTCGATGCCAAGCTTGTTGAACAGGATCGCAAGGTCGTTGACCAGCGCGATATTGAGATCGCGCTGCGTGTTCTCGATCACCTTGGCCGCCTCGGCCACCTTGATGCAGCTGGCCTTGTGCGTGCCGGCGGTGATGATCGACCCATACAGGCGGTCGACGAAGTCGGCCACCTGCGGCGTCGAGCCGGAAGTGACCTTGAGGATGCTGGTGACGCGGTGCTGCTTGTCGCCTGGATTGATCCGCTCGGGGCTGTAACCGGCGAAGAAATCGCGATTGAAGACCAGCCCCGAACCGCGCTCCAGGATCGGCACGCACACCTCTTCGGTGCAGCCCGGGTACACGGTCGATTCGTACACCACGATGTCGCCGGGCTTGAGCACGCGCCCCAGCGTCTGGCTGGCCTTGACCAGCGGATCGAGGTCGGGCCGCTTGGCCGCATCGATCGGCGTGGGCACGGTGACGATGTAGACGTTGCAGGCACGCATGTCGTCGACCGCGGAGGAAAAACGCAGGCGGCCGGCGGCAGCCAGCTCGCCGGCATCGACCTCCAGCGTGCTGTCGCGACCGGCGCGAAGTTCCTCGATGCGCGCCTGGTTGATGTCAAAGCCGAGCGTGTCGTAGCGCTTGCCGAACTCCACGGCAAGCGGCAAGCCGACATAGCCCAGGCCGATGATGGCGATCCTGCTTTCTTCCAGATGCTGCATGCGTGCGTCCCTGTTGCTCACGGTTCCGCCATGTGCGGGCAACGGAGGAACGTCGCGACGCGCAACGCCGAGCCGGAAAATCCACGACGTTTGCCGCTGCGTTGCGCGGCCGGCGCCACCTTCCCCCTCGGGCCTATCCTAATCGCTGCATGCATCGATGGTATATGCGGGCCCGGCCTGACTTGAGCCGCCCCCTGCTGGCATAATCGGTCGCCGCGCCGCCCTCCCGATGATGGCGCGGCCCGCACGGGCGGCGCGCCCATCCCCAAGCAATCGGTCTGGGCGGATGCGCGGCCGCCCTGGCCCCCGTCATCCGAGGCACGACAAACCCATGGTGGCCCTTGCGACCGAGCACGTGATCGACGTGCGGCACTGGAACGACACACTCTTCAGCTTCCGGGCCACGCGCGACCCGGGCTTCCGCTTCGAGAGCGGCCAGTTCGTGATGATCGGCCTTGAAGTGGATGGGCGGCCGCTGATGCGGGCCTATTCGATCGCCAGCGCCAGCTGGGAGGAACATCTGGAGTTCTTGTCCATCAAGGTGCCCAACGGCCCGCTCACTTCGCGCCTGCAGCACCTCAAGCCGGGCGATCCGCTGGTGGTCAGCCGCAAGTCCACCGGCACGCTGGTGCTGGACGACCTCAAGCCCGGCAAGCATCTCTACCTGCTGGGCACCGGCACGGGGCTGGCGCCGTTCATGAGCATCGTGCGCGATCCGGCCACCTACGAGCGCTACGACAAGATCGTGCTGGCCCATGGCGTGCGCCACGCCAGCGACCTGGCCTATGCGGACCACCTCGAGCGCGAGCTGCCGCAGCACGAGTACCTGGGCGAGTTCGTGCGCGAGAAGCTCATCTACTACCCCACCGTCACCCGCGAACCATTCAGGAACCGTGGCCGCATCACCGATGCCATCGTCGATGGCGTCATGAGCGAAGCCACCGGCCTGCCGCCGCTCAATCCCGCGACCGACCGGGTGATGCTTTGCGGTAGTCCGGCAATGCTCGACGACCTGTGCGCCCTGCTCGATGGCCGGGGCTTCCAGGCCTCGCCGCGTACGCGCGAACCGGGCGATTACGTGATCGAACGGGCTTTCGTCGAGAAGTAGGCGGCCGGCGACCACCCACGCCGAGCCGCCTTCAACAGCCCGTCCACACCCTCACCGCTAGCCTCCCCACGGTCGGCGCCGACCTCCGGCGCCCAGCGGCGGAGACACGCGTGGCATCGAGCTTGCCGCCACACCCGAAGCCTGCCGCCTCTGGCAGCGTGGTGCTCGGCATCGGCCCCGGCGCTGCGCGTTCCGCACACGAGGCGGCCGCACACGCGGCCATCGCGAAGCAGCTGGCGGACCTGCTCGGCTACGACTTCGCCGGCGCCCACGTACCGGGGCGGTCGTATCCGGGGCCGGCGTACTTCGTGCCCGGCGATGTGCTGATCGGGCTGGATACAGCCGCCGCCTGGGGTATCCGCAGTGCCGGCGACCTGTTCGGCGGCGTGGTGCCCGAACGCGTGCTCGCCTCCAAGGCGATCACCCACCCGCTGGTGGATGCACCTTCGCGCGTGCCCCAGGGCTGGCCGGCGACCTTCGCCGAGCGCGTGCGCCCGGTGACGCTTCCGGGCTTCAGCGCATTCGCGGCGGCCGACGCGCGTCGCGCCGGGCGCGCCCTGCTCGACCTTGGTCGCGTGCGTATCAAACCGGCACATGGCAACGCCGGCCGCGGTCAGCGCGTGGCCGCCGACATCGCCGAGCTTGACGCGATCATCGCCAGCCTGGACGAGGACGAGGTCGGCCGCGACGGCGTGGTCCTGGAAACCGACCTGCACGACCTCACCACCTGGAGCATCGGCCAGGTGCGCGTGGGCCAGCACACGATCGCCTACTACGGCACCCAGTGGCTGACTCGCGACAACGACGGCGACGTCGCCTATGGCGGCTCCAGCCTGCGCGTGCATCGCGGCGGCTTCGACGCCATGCTGCGCGAATCGCTGCCCGCGGACGTGCGCGAAGCGGCCGGACAGGCGCAGCTCTATGACGAGGCCGCGCGGCAGTGCTTTGCAGGCATGTTCGCCTCGCGGCGCAACTACGACGTGGTGCAAGGCATCGATCACCGCGGCCACCGGCATGCCGGCGTGCTCGAAGCCTCCTGGCGCATCGGCGGCGCCAGCGGCGCAGAAGCCGCCGCGCTGCTGCGGTTCCGTGACGAACCCACGCGGCGCTGGCTGAGCGTACGCACCGAGGAACACTACGGCGACGACGCTACCGTCCCACCGGACGCCACGGTGATGTTCCACGGCGTCGACCCATCGGCCGGTCCCCTGCTCAAACTCACCGTGGTGGAGGACGATGACGACGCGTAGCCAAAGTACCGATATCGCGGTCGACGGCGCACGCCTGGCTGGCACCATGCTTACCCCTGGCTCGACCATCCCCGGCGTGCTGTTCGTGCACGGCTGGGGAGGCTGCCAGGAGCGCGACCTGGGCCGCGCGGAGCAACTGGCGGCGCTGGGCTGCATCTGCCTGACCTTCGACATGCGCGGCCACGTGCGCACCGAAGCGCTGCGGCAGACCGTCACGCGCGGCCAGAACCTGGCCGACGTGGTGGCCGCCTACGACCACCTGCGCATGCAGCCACACGTCGACCCGGATGCGATCCTGGTGATCGGCGCGAGCTACGGCGGCTACCTGGCCGCGATCCTCACCGCGCTGCGCCCGGTCAAATGGCTCGCGCTGCGCGTGCCGGCACTGTACGGGGACGAGGAATGGGACGCTCCCAAGCGCTCCCTCAGCCGCGAGGCGCTCGACGACTACCGCAGCCGCGTACTCGATCCGCAGGACAACCGTGCCCTGCGCGCCTGCCGCGACTTCCGGGGCGACGTGCTGGTCGTCGAGTCCGGCCACGACCACCTGGTCCCTCCGCCAGCCATCGTCAGCTACCGCAACGCATTCCGCCACACCCATTCGATGACCTACCGGATCATCGACGAGGCCGACCACGCACTCTCCAGCCCCGCCTGCCAGCGTGCCTATACCTCGATGCTGCTGGCCTGGGCGTCTGAAATGGTGTTCGGCGCACGCGCCGGCGGCGCGCCCGGATCGGCCGGCGCACAACAAAGCAGCCCTTGAGTTCGATGGCCTTTGTCCTGACCGCGGCACGGCGGTCGCGATGCTGCAAGCGCAGTTCGCCGGACGCCGGACCCAGCCATGCGGAAAGACAAAATGCGCGGGCCGCTGCTCATTAGAATGATTGCATTCGCAAAAAAATCACTTTTGCTGCTGATACAGTGGCCAGGCTCAACCAGTGAGCAGTCCAAACAAGGGGACAAGGCTATGATCAAAATCCTCCCGCGCCGCGCTCTCTGCGCCGGCCTGGTCGCCATGGGTCTTTCGGCTTCCGCTTTTGCCGCCGGGCCGTCGAGCACGGGTCTGGGTCAAGCTTGGCCGAATGCACAGGACGTGAGCGCCAGTTCGAACTGGCATGTCTACGTGTTCTCGGTCAACGGCATCCGGTACGTGCAGGTCAACGACCTCGATGGCAACGTCCGCGGAGCGTTCGCCGCCGCCAACGGCCAGTTCCTGGTCCTGCCGATGGGCCGCGACGCGCAACGCATCTCCACTCCGCAACAACCGGTGGCGCTCGCGAACAGCGTGGTTCCACTGACCTCGTACGCCGAGACCGTCTATAGCGACAGCTCCGTGCAGGTCAGCGCGACTCCGCTGAGCAACGGGGCAACGCTGTTCACCGCAACACCGATGACGACAACTACCGCTGCGCCATCCCCTTGTGACAATCCTGTCGAGTGCAGTGGGCACGTGAACTGATAAAAAAAAAACCGCCATATGGCGGTTTTTTTTTGGCGGTTGGTGGATTTTCAAAAATCAGGCGAGGGTCGTGTCGAACAGCATGATGCTGACCCGATTACCCTCATTCAGCGACCTCACGCGAACCTTGCCGCCGAAAACGGCGGCTCGGTCCTTGATCGCACCCAGACCTAGACCGCTTGCCCCGAGCGCTGGCTGCAGGTCGTCCCAACGCACCCTGCTCAACCGCTCGTAGTCCACGTGGCTTTCCACGCAGAGCAGCGCCCACCGATGGCCTTCGAAGGAACCAGCGCGAAGCCGCACGCGAATCCGGCTGACGTTGCGCTTGGCGCAGGCGTAGGCAATGGCCTCGCAGGCCAGGCGATACAACGCCAGGTGTACGTTGCTGGACAGCTCATCCAGCCTGGGACCGCCGATCTCGCACCAGTAGGCGATCCCGGCTTCGTCCAGCGCGCGCGGCATCGAGCCTTCACGCAAGGCCGCCGGTAGGCCGCGCTCTCGCCAGGAAAGCGGGTAGAGTGAATCGGCCAACCGGTACATCTGGTGCTGCGTCACTGCCGCCTGGCGGAAATAGCTACGCTCGTCGGTCGCAGGCAAGAGGCAGCGCAGACGACCAAGCAGTTGCGTGTAGGAGGCTTGGATCGCCCCACTCATCTGCTCCAGAACATAGGATGTCTGTCGCAGTTGCATCTCGCCCAGGTAGACGTTGCGCTGCGCCACTGACAAGGCCAGCCTTGCATCCGTCCTCTCGCGCTCCTCCCGTTCATGCAGCACCGCTATCCGTCCACCGAGCATCAGCATCGTCGTGATGGCGAAGGAAACGAAGACCTCGGCATGCAAGGTGTTGCTGTCGTAGAGGGAAGGCATCGCTAGAACGACAGCAATGCTGGCCGCCGCGCCGCTGACCGCCGCGCCTCGCCAGCCATAGCGCAGCGCAAGCCATGCGACCGGCAGGAACATCGCGATCTGGGCTTCCTGGCTTACAGCTCCGGTCGGACCGGAGGCCAGCCAGACCAGCAAGGCCAGGGACGGCAGCAGCAGGCACATCGATTCCATGGCCAGGCGACTTTCCGAAAGCCTTGCCCAAACTCGGCGCAGACCGAAGCTCAACAGCTGCTCACGTACCAGGAGCACCATTGGAACCAAAGTAAGAGTGCCAAGATAAAAACCTAGGAAATACCAGCCGGCGATCTCCCGGTACGGCGGCAGCGTGTTCGTCCTGGGGCCTTGTGCAAGCGCCACCGTGGCAAGGCTCACCGCCGTCCAGATCACCGAGGTCGCCAGGACACAGAGCAGGAAGACGTTGATGTCCGGCGTGGCGCCCTCGGGGAACAGCCGCCGTCGCTCCCGACACCAGCGGAACACCGGCATCGCGAATACCATCGGAGGCACCATCAACAAGGAAGCCCACGGCCAGCCATATTCACCGGCACAGTTGATGGCCGTATAGGCCAGCGGGATGGCTTCACCCACCACCAACGCCGCCCAGTACCTGTAGGGCACCAGCAGCAGCACCCCGAAGCGCAGTCCCGCGAAGAGGAACCAATGGGAGAACGAAACCTGGCGCAGCAGCGTGTAGGCGAGCGCGTAGGCCAGGGCTACAGCAACCTGCTGCAGCCACGGATTTGCCCGGATCCCTTTTAGCATCTCCTCCCCCTTGGCCTGGATACTGAACTTCGCAGACGCCGCGCCCCCGCACGGTATTCGGACAAACAAACTACGTCGCGGGTGAAATCGGAGTGAAGCCGGGATATGCGAGGCCTCCCGCAGGCGCATCCTACCTCACCTCGGACGCGATGCCCTGCCGGGATGGCCGACGTGTGCGGTGGATCGCAGGATTGCCATCCGCCTGCAGCCAGTCGCGCGCCGGCGGCTGTCCGCGGCCGCCCATCGGCTTGCCTGCGCCTGCGGGCGCCCGCACAGTGGACGGAGACTCCCGTGAGGGCGACCTGATGGACATCGCGCTTTACCTGCTCGCTGCCATGCTCATCTTCGGCGGCCTGGTCGGCACGGTGTTGCCGATGCTGCCCGGCATACCGATGATTTTCGGCGGGATCTGGCTTGTCGCCGCAGTGGACGACTACCGGCACCTGGGCATCGGCTGGCTGCTGGCAATCGGCCTTCTGGGCACCCTGGGCGTTGCCATCGACTTCGTCGCGGGCACGCTGGGCGCCAAGCGCGTCGGCGCCAGTGCGCGCGCGCTCTGGGGCGCGACGCTCGGCGCCGTCGTGGGGACATTCATGGGCATTCCGGGGTTGGTCTTCGGCCCCTTCGTGGGCGCGTTGCTAGGTGAACTGTCGGTCGGAAACAGCGTATTGCGCTCGGCCCACGTAGGCGCCGCGACCTGGGCGGGGCTGCTCGCCGGCGCCCTGGTCAAGCTGGTGATCTCGTTCGTGATGGTGGGGCTGTTTGCCTTTGCGATGTTCATGTAGGCAAGGGCATGCGACCTCCGGCACAGGCGAGGCCACGCCGCGCCCCTTACGCTCGGCCGCTCACCCGAGGAGCTCCGCCGCCATGCCCAGACCCCTTGCCTTTGCCCTGGCCGCCACCTTGGCCGCCGGTTCGCTGCATGCGCAGGCCGCGCCCGCCCCCTGGGTTGAACGCAGCAATGCCGATGCCAAGGTGTTGCTCGACACCATCGCCCGCTTCAGCCCCGAATTCGCCACCCAGGTCGGCCTGAGCGGCTATGACACCCAGGTGGCCGATCTCAAGGCCGGCGCGGACCAGCGCTCGCGCGCCGCGCTGACCGAGGCGAAGACGAAGCTCTCGCGGTTGCTCGCGACGGAACGCGACCCGAATGTGCGCCAGGACCTGCAGATCATGATCCAGGCCGCCGACGAGCAGATCGATGGCATCGACCTCAACGACAAGTACCTGCTGCCGTACAACGACATCGGCTCGCTGGTGTTCAGTGGCGAGTTCGCGCTGCTCAAGGACGACGTCGCGGCCGACCGGCGCCCGGCCGCGCTCAAGCGCCTGCAGTGCTACGTCGGCACCGCGCCCGGCTGCACGCCGATCATCGAGGAGGCCAAGGCACAGACCACCGCCAAGCTCGGCGACAAGGCGTTGCTCGGGCCCTATCGGGGCGAGGTCGAACAGAAGCTCGCCAACACTCCTCGCTACGTCGAGGGCATCCGCAAGCTGTTCGCCAAGTACAAGCTGGATACGCCCGAAGGCAAAGCCGCGCTCGACGCGCTGGACGCGCAACTGAAGAACTACGACGCCTGGGTGCGCAACACCGTGCTGCCGCGCGCGCGCACCGACTTCCGCCTGCCCGAGCCGTTGTACGCCTACAACCTCAAGCAGGTAGGCATCGACATTCCGCCCGAGCAGCTGATGAAGCAGGCCGAGCTCGAGTTCATGGAGTTGCGCGGCGTGATGCAGGTGCTGGCGCCGACCGTGGCCAAGGCCGAGGGCATCGATGCGACCGATTATCGGCAGGTTTGGCAGGCGCTGAAGAAACAGCAGCTCACGCGCGACCAGGTCGAGCCCTGGTACCACCAGGTGCTGGGCCATATCGAGGACACCATCCGCCGCGAGAACATCATCACCCTGCCCAAGCGGCAGATGCAGATGCGGCTGGCATCGGAGGCCGAGGCCGCGCAGGTGCCCGCGCCGCACATGGATCCGCCGCCCTTCCTCAACAACCACGGCGAGCGCGGCACCTTCGTGCTCACGATGGGCAACCCGGGCAACGGCAAGGACCAGAGCCAGTCCTACGATGACTTCACCTTCAAGGCAGCCGCCTGGTCGCTGACCGCGCACGAGGGCCGTCCGGGCCATGAACTGCAGTTCGCGGCGATGGTCGAGCGCGGTGTCTCGCTGGCGCGAAGCCTGTTCGCCTTCAACAGCGTCAACGTGGAAGGCTGGGCGTTGTACGCCGAATCGGAGATGCTCCCCTACGAACCGCCCGCCGGGCAGTTCGCCGCCTACCAGATGCGCCTGATGCGCGCTGCGCGCGCCTGGCTCGACCCGATGCTCAATCTGGGCCTGATCACCCGCGAACGGGCCCACGACGTGCTGACGGGCGAGGTCGGCCTGTCCGAAGCCATGGCCCGCCAGGAACTGGACCGCTACACCTTCGACAGCCCCGGCCAGGCGACGGCGTATTTCTACGGTTACCTGCGCCTGCAGCAGCTGCGGTTGCAGGCCGAACTGGCGTTGGGCAAGAAATTCGACCGCAAGGCGTTCAACGACTTCGTGATCGGACAAGGCTTGCTGCCGCCGGCACAGCTGGCGGAGGCCGTGCGCACGCAGTTCATCCCGCAGCAGCAGACGCGCTGACCGCGGCCGTGGCCACCGGCCCGCTCCCGGGAGGGAGCGGGCCCGCCGGTCAGTCGGGGATCACATACAGCAGCACCGCCAGGTAGTGCAGCACGCTGCCGGCCAACACGAATCCGTGCCAGACCGCGTGATGGAACGGCAGCCGGCGACACAGATAGAACGGCACGCCCAGCGTGTAGGTCGCGCCGCCGGCGATCAGCAAGACCAGCCCGCCCGGCGCCAGGTGCGTTCGCAGCGGCTCGAAGGCCACCAGCGCGACCCAGCCCATCGCCACGTAGATCGAAACCGCGAGCCCACGGGACGCTACTCGCCGCAGTACTCCCAGCTCCAGTGCGCTGCCGGCCAGCGCCAGCGCCCAGATCGTGCCGAACAAGCCCCAGCCCCAGGCGCCAGGCAGCGCGATCAGGGTGAACGGGGTGTAGGTGCCGGCGATCAGCAGAAAAATCGCGATGTGGTCCAGCGTCCGCAGCACCCGTCGCGGCAGCTCGCCCGGAATGGCGTGGTACAGGGTGGAGGCGGTGTAGAGCAGGATCAGCGTGCTGCCGAACACTGCACAGGCCACTACCGCCCGGGCATCGCCGCGCAGTGCGGCGAACGCCACCAGCATGGCCAACCCGGCGATGCTGAGCAGGGTGCCCACGCCATGGATCAGCGCGGCGGCCAGCTCGTCGCCGAAGCGGTAGCGCGGCGGGCTGACGACAGAGGGCGGCGCGGGCATGGCGGGAAGTTCCAGGTGGGGCGACCGGACGGCCACCTTACCATACCCCTGCGTACTGCCTTCTGTGACGGACGTCCGGACGTCCTTTTGCAGAGACGCTACTGCTCGATGATGAACGCGCCGAACGCCACCCCGAGATTCCAGCCCTCGCCCTTGCCGCTCAGCGCCAGGCCGACGTTGCCCTTGGTCAGCGCCTGCGCGCCTGCCGACTTGACCGCGCCGGCGTGCGCCTCGGCGTTGGCGTAGTGGCCCAGCACCTCATGAATGTCGTAGACGCCGGTGAACTTGCCGATGCCGTTGTCGATGTGCGTCTTGCCGAAGGTCAGGCCGCCGCCCTTGGCGCGCAGCTTCACGTGCATGCTCTGGCCGTTGCTGCAGCGGACCGTGCCGCTGCCGCTGGCGGTCTTGTAGAACACCGACCAGCCCGACAGTGAAAAACTCATCTTGCAGGAGATCTCGCCGGCGCGCGCCGCGCCCGGCAACAAGCCCAGCCCGCCCACCAGCAGCGCCAGTACGCCCCATTGCTTCCACATCGTCATGACCGCCTCCCGGCGACCCCCATTGGCCGCGCCGGCGAATTGTGCTGCAAGAGCCGCGGCGGCGGAATGCCCGCCGCACGCTTGCGCGCACGGCTGCGACAGGCCTAGGCTGCGATCGCGCCGGCACGATCCCCTCTGCGCCATGCAGCGTGCCTGCGCCACATCGCCAAGCACCGTCAGGAGGATCGCCCATGTCGTCCGCTTACCTGGCCTCGTCCCGTGCACACGTCCACCAGCCCGACCTCGTCCGCATCGCCGCGCTGAGCGCGGCGATGGCCATCAACCTCACCGTGTTCGTGGCGGCCACCCGGCCGCTGGCCCCCATGGCGACGCCGCACCTGGCCAGCGCTCCCATGGGCATGCGTTTCCTCGACCCGCCCAAGCCGGTGAACGTGCCGCCGCCACCGCTGCTGCACGTCGCGCCGCTTTCGCACCATGTCAGGCCAGCAGCCGCGCCGCCGGCCGTCTCAGTCCCGCGCGCCAGCGATGAGGGCAGCACGGCGGCCCCGCCGGTGCAGGTGCCGACCCTGCTGCCGTCCTCTGCGGGCGTCGCGCCGGAGGGCGTTGCGACCGCGCCGGTCGAGGCCAGCCTCGCCTACCGCAACGCGCCGCTGACGTTCCCCGCGCAGGCCATCCGCCAGCACATGCACGGCACCGTGCTGCTGCGCGTGCTGGTCGACGAGGCGGGCAAGCCGGTCGAGGTAGTGGTCGAGCGGGGCAGCGGCTACCCACTGCTGGACCGCAGCGCCCGCGAGCAGGTGCTCGCGTCCTGGCGCTTCCAGCCGGCGAGCGTGGCCGGCCGGGCCGTCCGTGCGTGGGCACGGGTGCCGGTGAGTTTCGAACTGCGCAAGTTCTAGCTGCGGCGCATAGCGACGGGTTACGACCGCTTAACGGCGCCCATGCTCCACTGGGCGCCGTTTTTCGTACGGTTCCACGCAATGGCCAACCACAGGCAAAGCTTGAAGGCGCTGCGTCGCATCGCACTGTCGCACTGCCAGGGTAAGCACCCCGACCTGGCCATCCTCGCCCGCGAACTGGGAAGCGCGGTCCGCTGCCATGCGGACGGCCTCCACATGCTGGCCGGCAAGCTCCGCACGGCCGCCGGTCCGCTGATCCGCCCCTTGCGCACGGGCAGGCAGGACCTGCAGTTGCTGCTGATCGCCTGGCCGGCCAACCACATTTCGGTGCTGCACGACCATGGCGCCCGCTGGGGCCTGGAAATCCCGCTGCATGGCGCCCTGCAGATCGAAGCCTGGCGCCGCCGGGGCGACGGCGGCGATCTGCTGGCGCACGGCCATCACTGGCTCGGCCCAGGCGATGCCATCTGGTTCGATGCCGGTCAATCGCGGCTGCATCGTTGCCGCAACCTTTCCGGCCGCGCGGCGGCGCTGAGCCTGCACCTGTTCGGCGGTGCGCCCGGTACGGGACTTGCCTACGCCACAACCGCACCTTCCATTTCGCAACGGATGCACCCGGCGCGCCCGGCCATCGCCGGCCCGTTGCCGGGCTGAGCCCACTCGGAGAACGCCATGTTTCGACGGGTCGCCATCATCGGCGGCGGCGCGGCTGCCGTCGCTCTGCTCAGCGAGCTGGTCGAGCGCGCCAGCGCACCGCTGCACCTGGACTGGTATACCGGCGGCGCCGAGCGGCCGGGACGCGGCGTCGCCTACGGCACCGAATCGCCGCGGCATTTGCTCAACGTGCGCGCCGCCTCGATGGGCATGTTCTCGGGCAGTCCGCGCAGCTTCCTGGATTTCGCCCAGCGCACCGATGCCGGGATTGCCGGCACCGATTTCCTGCCGCGCCGGCTCTACGGGCAGTACCTGGAGGGCGAGGCCGCGCACGCGCTAGCCCGTTCGCGCCACCGCGGCGTGGACGTGCGGGTCGTGCCATTCGCGGCTGATGCCATGGTGCCGGAAGCGGACGGCGTCACCGTCGTCCAGGGCGAGCGCGCCACGCGCGTGGACGCGGCCGTGCTGGCGATCGGCGCGTTGCCGGTGCGGCCCCTCGCAGGCATCGACCCCGGCCTGCTTGCCGATGGGCGCTATGTGATCGACCCCTGGGCGCTGCTGGCCCGTGCCGCGCCCGATTCCGCGCCCCGCGAGGTCGCCCTGGTCGGGCTGGGGCTGACCGCGATGGACGTGGTGCTGGAGCTGGCCGCGCAATGGCCGAACGCGCGCTTCGTCGCTTTCTCCCGCCATGGCCGCCTGCCAGAGGCACACCTGCCGCTGGCCACCGTGCCGGAGGACGACGGTGGCGCGCTGGTCGATGCCATGCGCGATGCACCCGAGGCCGGCCGCTGGCTGCGCCTGCTGCGCGAGGCGATCGCCGCGACCGAGGACTGGCGCGTGGTGATCGACAGCCTGCGCCCCAATACGCCGTCCCTGTGGCACGCCCTGCCCGCCGCCGAGCGCGCACGGTTCATGCGCCACGCACGCTGGGCGTGGGAACGCGCACGCCACCGCCTGCCGCCGCAGGTCCAACAGCAGGTGCAGGCGCTCGAGCAAGAAGGCCGGCTGCGCCGCGTCTGCGGGCGCCTTGTCGGCGCGCAACCGGAGCAGGGACGCGTGCGGCTCGAACTGCGCCGCGCCGGCGCCTGCACGTCGCTGGCCGCTGACCTGGCGATCCAGACCGTCGGCCTGGATACCGACGTGCGCAGCACCGCCCATCCACTGATGCGCCAGCTGGTGACCAACGGCCACGTGACGCCCGACCCGTTCGGGCTCGGCTGCCAGGCCACGATGGACGGACAGCTCTGCCACGACGGCAAGCCCTGGCCACGCCTGTTCGGCATCGGCAGCCTGCTGCGCGGCGCGCGCTGGGAATCCACGGCAATGCCGGAAATCAGGCTGCAGGCGCGGCTGCTTGCCGCGAGGATGCTCGCACCTGCACAGGTGCCGCAAAGGCCGGTGACGCAGCCTGGCTGAGTGGCGCCGTTACCGGCGCCGAGCCGCCCACTCGCTGGCGAACCAGGCCAGGCCCACCCCGACCGCCACGCCCAGCAGCTCGCACAGCACGCGGGTGCCCAGGCCGTCCGGATCGTGTACTTCAGCCAGCTTCACCCGCAGCAGCTGCATCGATTGCAGCCGCGCGTAGTTGAAATAGAACAGGTCCGATACGTCGCCGCTGGCGGCCACCGCCACGCCCAGCACATAGGCCCACGCCATCTGCGCGCCATGGCTCCAGGTGCCGCGCGTGCGCCAGCGGAACAGCAGAAACAGCAGCGCGCCGGCGCCTGCTGCGATCGCCCCGGCCTCGAGCCCGCCGATCCAGCTGTAGCCCATCCAGGATTGGTCGTAGTGCATGGAGTCATCCATCGGCGTGATTGCGCATTATGCCCGCGCCCCACGCGCCGCGCGGCCACGCCGACGCCCCGGCAACTACACTGTACCGATGCCCCCGTACCCTCACGACACCGCGCTGATCCTCGTCGATGTGCAGCCGGACTTCATGCCGGGCGGATCGCTGGCCTGCCATGAGGGCGACGCGATTCTGCCGGGCATCGATGCCTTGCTGCGCGCGCGGCGCTACCGGCACGTCGTGGCCACGCAGGACTGGCACCCGCGCGAGCATGTCTCCTTCGCCAGCAACCATCACGGCCGCCTGCCTTTCGAGGAGATCACCCTGCACGGCCAGCCGCAGACGCTGTGGCCGACGCATTGCGTGGCCGGCACGCCCGGCGCGGCATTGCACCCGGCGGTGGACTGGACGCCGTTGGACCTGGTCGTGCGCAAGGGCACCGACCCGGCGGTCGATTCCTACAGCGCCTTCCGCGAAAACCACGGCCCCGGCGGCACGCGCCCGCCCACCGGCCTGACCGGCTGGCTGCGCGAGCGCGGCGTGGCGCAGGTGCACGTATGCGGCCTGGCACGCGACGTGTGCGTGCTGTGGACCGCGCAGGATGCGCTGGCGCTGGGGTTCCGCGCGTGTATGTTGTGGGAGCTCACCCGCCCGGTGACTGCCGAGAGCGATCCGCGCACACGCGAGGCGCTGGCGGTGCAGGGGATCACGCTGGGCTGAGGGGCCACGCCGAGAGCGGGCTCATCCCTCGGCCTCGCCGGCGACCTGCGCCGATGGTTCTCCCTTGCCATCGAGGGTCACGCGCACCTCGATCGGCCGGCAGCAGACCGGACAATCCTCGACATAGCTCTGGTCGCCGGCCGATCCATCGAGCAGCAGCTCGATCGGCTCACCGCAGTATGGGCACGTCACCGGGCAAGGCGTCAGCATTCGAGTCACCTCGCACCGATTTCAGCGCCGCGGGGGATACGGCGCAAGCCCCTGGCTATACTTCGGCTCCCGCATTGGAGCGACGACCATGGCCGAGCGCCACTTCGACCGCTATCTCGTCCGTTCCGGCGCGAGCCCCGAAGGCTCGCGCTACACCGCCTGGCTCGCGGTGACGCCGAGCGAGGGGCGCGGCTTCCCCGTGTACTACGCGATCTGCGAGAACCGCAGCTTCCGCGAACAGGCCCGCGCCGAACAGGCCGCCAGCGACGCCTTGGCGGCCGTGCTGGCGCTGGAGGACGACGGCACGCCGGTCTTTCCCGAAGGCTACACGGGCTTTGCCGACAGCCCGTAGCCGAGGACGTCCGGACGGCCAAAGGGCGCGGGCCATTCCTGCGGCGCGACGACGGCGAAACCGCACTGGCGCAGGCTGCGCCGGCTGAGCGCCAGCAGCGCCCGGTCGCGGCTGAGCAGCCATCGCGCGCCGGCGCACGCGGCCAGCACGAGGAACTTCTGGTCGCCCGGATCGGCGCAGCGCGGCACGACGGTCGCCGGGTCCGTCACCGGCAGGCGCCGCACCGACGCCTCGAACGCGACCGAGGCACGGCGGCGCGCACCGGGGTCCAGCGCCAGTTGCGGATAGCACAGCACCTCGCGCCATTCGTCCTCGCAGGCGGCACAGGTCACCGCCTCGACCGCACCCTCGCGCAACGCCGTCCGGATGCCGGCACAGCGCGGGTCATCGAACAAGAACAGGTCCAGGCACACGTTGGTGTCCAGCACCACGCGCGGCGCGCCTGCGGCCATGGCGCTGTCAGGCGGCGGCCACGGACATGGCGGCCAGCGCATCCAGCCGAGCCACCGCGGCGGGAACGCCGGCCGGCCCGTCGATGCTGACCAGTCGCTGCTCCTGGCCGTCCAAGCCGGTTTCGAGCTCATGCGCCCAGGTCACGTGATAGGGCATGTGCACGCCCCAGCCGCCGATCGTCAGCACCGGCTCGATGTCCGAGCGCAGCGAGTTGCCTACCATCGCGAACTGCGCCGGCTGCAGTCCGAATTCGCCCAGCACGCGGCGATAAGTGGCCTCGTTCTTTTCCGAGACGATCTCGATGCGCCCGAACAGGTCGGCCAGGCCCGACTGGGCGACCTTCTTCTCCTGGTGGAACAAGTCACCCTTGGTGACCAGCACGACCGCGTGCGTGGCGGCCACCGCCTCGACCGCAGCGCGGATGCCGGGCAGCAATTCGACCGGGTGCTCAAGCACCGACTTGCCCAGTTGCACGATGCGATGGATGTCGCGCGCCTCGATGCGCGCGTCGGTCATGGCGATCGCGGTCTCCACCATCGACAGCGTCATGCCTTTGGCTCCGTAGCCGAACAAGGCCATGTTGCGCCGCTCGGTCGCCAACATGCCTTCCTGCACGTAGCGATCGGTCACGTCGATGTAGCGGCCCAGGATGGCGGTGAATTCCGCCCCGGCGGCCTGGTAATAACCCTCGCTATGCCAGAGGGTATCGTCGCCGTCGAAACCGATCAGTTCCAGCATGGTGGTGCGCGCCGTGGGATGGGAAGCCCATTGTCCCACGGCGCCGTACAGGCGGGCCGTCGTCCGGTCGAACCGGGGACAGGCCTCAGTGGAACACGCCCAGCAGCCAGAGCACGAGCACGATCACGATGATCAGGCCCAGGCCGCCGCTGGGCCCGTAGCCCCACGACCGCGAGTAGCCCCAGGTCGGCATGCCGAGCAGCGCGAGGATCACCAGGATGACCAGGATGGTAATCAGCATGGGCTTACTCCTTGCAGCCAGTAATGGTGCAGCCATCGTGCGCGTGCCCCCCGTCTAGGGGGTGTGAGCCGCCCGGGCGCTTTGCGTGCAGACGCCTGGCCGGCCTCCCGGCCGGTTCGGGAATGTGGGCAGACGATGAAGCCGGTGCCTGAATGAGCCGCACCGGTGTTTCGGGACGGGCGGTCCGAATCCCTGAGACAGCTGGCGCCTATCGTGCGCAGGCCGTCGCGGTCCCTCCGCCGCCGGCACCGATCCATCTGGCAGTGGTCGGATTCCACTTTGGCCGCGCCCGCGCAGGGCGCGGCCTTTTTTTCACGCCTCGACGCGGGCGTTGACGCGCTCGCGCACCGCATCCATGTCGCGCACCGGGCGCACTTCAATTGCGCCGATACGCGCCCAAGGGAAGGTCTGCGCGATACGCACGGCTTCGTCCATATCCTGCGCCTCGATCAGGTTGAAGCCGGCCAGGTATTCCTTGGTCTCGGCGAACGGTCCGTCGAAAACCGTGCTGCGCTGCTGGCGCACACGGAACGAGCGTGCCGTGGCTGGTGCCTCGAGCTGCTGGGAGCCAAGCACGCAACCGGCCTCGCGCAGTTCGTCGGCGTGAGCCAGGCAGCCGCGCATCATGGAATCGAATTCGCCTTCCGGCAGCGCCTGCAGAAGCGCGTCGTCGACGTAGATCATCATCAGGAACTTCATCGCGGCTCCAACCGGCCTGGGGGCAGCCGATTATGGCTGCCCGCCGCAACGCCTGCAGCTTCAGCGCAATCGCCCGACCACCTGCCTGCCCAGCGCCTGCACCGCAGGACGCAAGGACGCGGGCGGCCGACCCTCGATGCCCAGGTTGATCTGGCCCACGTAAGGGCCCACGCGGAGCTTGAGCCCCTCGTTGCCTTCGGTTTCGGCCACGAAGGCCTCGTCGCCCAGGCCGGGAATCGCGGTCACCGCGGTGCCGCGATCGGCAAAGTCGCGCCGCTGCATGGCCAGTGCCGCCTGCGCCTGTCCGGCCGACGGCATGCGGGTGAAGTCGATCAGCAGCTTGGCTCGGTAGTCGCCCGGCCTGGGCACGTGCAGGTAGGAGCACATGCCGCCCGGGCCCGCCTTCTGCTCGGTTACGGTATCGGCGCCGTTGGCCTGCAGCACGCCGGCAACGTCGGCCAGCGGCATCAGCTGGCACAAGTCGAGCGGCCGATCGGGGACTGCCGCCGCGGCGTGCGCGGCCGGATGGCCGTCCCCCGGATCCGCCGGCGAACAACCCGCCAGCAGGATGCCTGCAACCAGCACGACATGGACAGATCTCATCGCTACTCCCCCTTTTTCCGGCGCGGGCCGCGGCGCAGCGATCATAGACGAGCCGGCCAGTCGAATGCCGGCAAGCCAACGGTGCGCGCATGCGAAGGGCGGCCTTGCGGCCGCCCTTCGCTCTCACGCTCTCAGTTGCGACGGGGGTGATCAGTCGTTCTTGTGGCTCTGCTGGCCCGCCTTGACATGTTGCTCGTGCGTGCCGCCGCTGCTCTGCTTGCCGGCCTGCACGTGCTGTTCGTGCGTGGCGTGGTCGCCGCCGCCGGCCTTGCCGCCCTTGCTGGCGATTGCACGCTGCTTGTCTTCGTCCATCGAGGCGAAACCGCGTTTGTCGTTGCTCATGGCGTTCTCCTGTTGAGTGGGAAAAGTCCGCCCAGCTGGCGAACGGTTACCACCCTAGCGGCGAGCGCATAAAGAACCCCTTAGCCATCGGTCAACGGGCTCCTCCACAGCAATCGATTCAGTGTTGCGGTGCTGCATGCCCGTCCTACGCAGGGACGTCTGCATCATCCTCGCGCATGCGTCCGGACGCCCTTGAGCACACGCATCTTCGAACCACGATGAGTCGTCAGCCGGCAACTGGAAAGCTCGCACGGCGAACACCGGAGGCTCCGCAGCCCCCGGTAGAAATCCTGGATTGGTCGAGGCGGCCACGGCCTGATGCCCTTCCCCGACGCGCGCGGGGAAGGGCCTTCATGCTCGCCGACGACGAAAGCCACCGCTGCGAGGCGGATCGTGCGTCTAGCCGGTCGTTGTTCCGGTGGGGGCGGCTGCCGTACCCGACTGGCCGGCAAAATCCACCACCAGCGTCACGCGCCGGTTTGCCGCACCCACTTCCCGTGATTTCCCGCGCTCGACCTGGCGGTTGACCGCTTCGCCGTAGCTCACCGCACGCAGGTGATCGGCCGACAAACCCTCCTGCACGAGATAGTCGCGCACGGCCTTGGCACGGCGCTCGCCGAGACGGCGGTTATAGCTGGCCGAGCCGGCCGGGTCGGCGAATCCCTCCACCGTGATCACCGCATCGGGATAGTGCTGGCTGATCACCTTGGCGAAGTCGTCCAGCAGCGGTTTGTCCTGGTCGCGCAGTGACGCATCGTTGAAAGCGAAGTGCGCGGCGGTATCCAGCCGCACGCGCCCGCCCATCTGCGCGATCTGCGCGTCGTACTTGGCGAAGCGCTGTTGCATCTCCTGGGTCAGCGAGTCCAGTTGCTGTTGCTGTTTCTGGTCGTTGGCGCGCAGTTCGGCGATGGCCGAATCGAAATCCGCCTGCTTGACGTAGTGCGTGCAGCCGCCCAGGGCGATCGCCGCCACCACCAGCGGCCCGGCAGTCCACCGGAATGTCGAATTGAGCATGTGCGCCTTCTCCTCGCTAGCGAGCCCTCGGCGGACGGCTCCATGGAAAAGGCCACCGGCCGCACCGGCCCAGAACGTCTGACCGTAGCACCGCGGTCCGCGCACAACCTTGCGCTTGCCTGACTTGTCCGGGACGGAGCGCGTCGAGGATGTGCGCGGTTCACGGATGTGCAGAGCATGAACACGCCGCCTGCACGACTTGCCTACGGCCAGGCGATACGCGGCACCGCCGGTATGTCAGATCTGCTGGTCCTGCTGGGCATCGTTGCCGCTCTGGCCGCCCTGGACCACGCCTTCGTCGGCATCCTCGCCAGGCATGCGCGCCGGCGCCACGCGGGTCGGGCCGCCGGGCGAGCCGGCGATGCCACCTCGATTGGGCGAGTCGCCACCGGTGGTGCGCTCGGCCGGATCGCTCGGGCTGGCATGGAGCCGCAGGTCCTGCTGCGCGCCAAGGTCGGCCGCGGTCCCGCTCTGGCGCGAGGCTGGCGTGCCAGTGCTGCCGGTAGCCAAATGCGTGCCGTCATCGCCGCTGAAGCCATGGTGCGCACGGCCGTCCGAAGGCGTCTTGCCGCCGCCCTGGTCGGGCGACATCCGAGGCGAATCGGCCCGGCCCAGTGGCCCGCCGGGCAGGCCGGTAGACGGATCGAAATCCTCGCGCGCCGCCTGCGCCACTTCGCGGCTGATGCCGCCCTGGCTCTGCGTGTTGGACCCGGCGGTCTTGCCCTCTGCATCAGGCGCCATCGGGCTTGCGGCCGGGCGTCGCCCGCGCTGGTCGTGTTCGTCGCCCATGGCACTCATCCGGTTGCTGATCCGAAACCCAGTGTCGCGCCGGCGCCGTCAGGGCAGCGTCGACGAGGCCAGCAGCCTCCTCGTCGCGGCCATAGCCTGCGCATTACGGCCAGCTAACACCTGCCGTTGCACATTGGTGCTCCGAGGTGGCGATCCGCGCGCCGCCACGGCCAGCCCAGGCCAGGATGTGCATATGACGATCCACGCACAATTCACCACCCACAGCTCATGGCCTGCCGCCAAGTGGCGCCAGCAGGCGATCCGGCTTGGACGCTACCTTGGCCTCGTCCCTGACGAGGCACCTGCCGTCCCGCCCACGCGCCGCCAGGTGTTGATGGCTGCGCAGGACAGGCGCCGCGCCGAGCAACGCCGTGCCGCGGAACTGGCGCGCAGCCGTCATTGACCATGCCTTGCGTTTTGCCCGGCGGCGTCAGGATTCGCACACCCAATAGTAGAAGTCCCGCGCGATAGCCGATTCGACGGCATCCCGCGCATACCCGTAACGCTCGCGCTCGCCGCGCGAGACGATCTGCCGCGCGAAGGCGTCGGCGAGCCGCCGGGTCGGCTGGCGGCCGAGCAGAAACGCCCGAAACCCGTCGTAGCGGACCCGTTCGGTCTTGGCATTGGCCTGGATCAGATGCTTGGCGTTCAAGCGCGTGGCTCTGGCATGGACACGAGTGCTGACGGCGTCTTCCCCGTCCTGTGCATCGACAAGCTAAGGCCCCTGCGGTGAAGTTCCCGCACGCGCTCGGTCATCGCCACGGCAACGGCCGTGCCCGCCTTGCTTGCCGTCGGCGCCGGAGCTCGGTCCGATGCCACCATGGGAGCCTTTCGTTCGCTACTGGTCGCTCGAACGCACTCGCGCCAGGCCTTCGGGGGTGAGCTCGAGCGCCGGCGCTCCTTCGCAGACGTGCTCTGGGCGCCGGACCAGTCCCCAGCGCATCAATCGCACCACCGCAGGCTCAGGTAGCGAGGCGCCGCGCCCCTCAGCCACGCGGGCCAGGTGCAGCAGGTCCTCGAGCTCGATCTGGTCGGTCATGGCCTGGAAGCTGGCACTGCTCAGCAGGACCCCACCAGCTCGTGTGCGAACGAGCTGGCAGCCGCCATCGCCTGGTCTTCGTCGCCGAAGTGCTCGCCGGGCACCACGCGCATCGTGCCGTCCGGAAGACGCACGGTGACGCTGAGCAGGCCGTCGGGCTGCTCGTTGAGTATGGCCACGAACTGCTTGCCGCTGTCCTCGAACGTGCGCTCATGATGGGTGTGCTGCATGGCGGGTTCCTCTTAGATGGTCAGCCGATCTTGCGGCCGGCGCGCGCGAACGCAAGCAGACTCGTCCATGGCTGCGGCGCTCGCCCGCAAAGCCAGCAGCTTGGCCGGGGTCAGACCGACAGGGGACCGGGCGGATAAGGAATGGGCATCAACGCGATGTCGCCCTGGCGCACCTTGGCCGCTTCGATACCCGCCTGGCAGCCGGCCTCGGCCGCCTCGAACAGGTCGTCGAACGGCCCGCCCGCATCCACGGTGCCGGTGCGGATCACCGGCAGGCCAGGCTGGGCGCGCAACAGGGCGAACTGCCCCACGAAGCCGCGGCCTTGCGGGGGAACCACCCAGGAACCGACCACCACGATGTCTCCGACGAGGTATGCCATCGACATGCTCCTCTGCCTGGACCGGGCCCATGGTGGGACGGGTCGGCATCACGGACAGATGAAAATGGCGGGAGCGGTGCGACATGGAGTGTGACCGCCCGCCCAAAAGCCAAGCGCATGTCCGGGCGGCCCCGTCGATGACGCCCACCACCGCTCACGCGCTCTTCCATGCCCATGCCGACAATGGCGCGATGTTTCCAAGGAGAATGGCCATGAGCACATCGCGTCCGGGCAAGGGTACGGGGGACGAGCAGAAGAAACATGCTGCCGGCCACCCTGGCAACGAAGCGCCCAAACGGCCCGCCGATACCACGGCCGGCGGCGATGCCAGAAACGATACCGGCGAGGACAACCAGCGCCAGAAAGGCGAGCGACCGGCGCAGGATTACGTGCGCCGGTAGCTGGCATCCATGCGGATGCCTCAATCCATGGTGCGTGGATTGCCGGACTCGGGAATACTGAGTTTCTGCTGCTGGTATTCGATGAGCATCTGGTCGGCGGCCAGGTAGCGCTTTTCCCTCACCGCTGCCTGCAGCAGCTGCGCGACCTCCTGACCGCTTTTGCCTCGCAGGCTCGTGCGATGCAGGTGCGCTGCCCGCTCCGGGTCATAGGCATCGGCGACCAGCTTGGCTCCCTGGGGTGACATCCCCATGGTTTGCCATGCCTCGGCAAGCTTGGCGCGCAACTTGACGAGGTTGTCCATGGAGCGGAGCCAGGACTGGCGATCGCCGTTTTCGAACCGCCTGCTGTTGTTCTGCGTCATGCGGTCGATGTTTTGTTGTTCGCGGCGCATCCGCTCAATCGACGGATCCTGCTGTGTATGGCTTTGTTGCGCAAACGTGCCTGGTGCAACCAGCGCTATCGACACAGCAAAAAAAAACCGAGCCCTGTTCATGTGCATACCCTCCTGGTGCAACCGCTGGACTGCCGGTTGATGATGGCCCCTTCACCCCGGATATCAGCATAAGTGATCCGTGTTGCCCGCGCGGTATGGCCGGATGCTGTGATGTACCGTGGGCAGGCCCAGCCTCGCCCCTCCTTCCCGGCGGTGCGATGGCCGCCCGGGCGGCGCCCGTCCGGTAGCCGCAAATCGGCCCACGGTTCGCGCATCATCGGGGGCCACTGTTCGGGACTGGTGGCAAGCCATGAAACGCCGCGACTTCATCAAGGGCAGCCTGCTGGGCGCCCTGTTGCCTGCCACGCTGGCCCACGCCGCGCGTGGCGCCGCCGGGACGGACCCGGCCGTCCGCCTCGCCGCACTGGAACGCCGCCATGGCGGACGGCTGGGTGTGGCGATCCTGGATACCGGCGGCGGACACCGGATCGCCCATCGCGGCGGCGAGCGCTTCCTCATGTGCAGCACGTTCAAGGTGCTGGCGGTGGCCGCGGTGCTGGCACGCATCGACCACGGACTCGAGCGGCCGGAGCGCCGCGTGGCATTCGGCCGCGATGCGCTGCTCGGCCACTCGCCGATCACCCGCTTGCACACCGGCGAACCGGGCATGCGGGTGGACGAGCTGTGCGGGGCGACGATCACCGTCAGCGACAATGCGGCCGCCAACCTGCTGCTCTCCAGCCTGGGCGGCCCGCAGGCGGTGACCGCGTTCGCCCGCGGCCTGGGCGATACGGTGACCCGGCTGGACCGCACCGAGCCGGAACTCAACGTCGGTCAGCCCGGCGATGCGCGGGACACCACCACGCCCGATGCCGCGGTCGATGCGCTGCAGCGCATCCTGCTCGGCGATGTACTGTCGGACGCGTCCCGCAAGCGATTGCTGGCCTGGATGCGCGGCTGCCTCACCGGCACCGACCGGCTGCGCGCCGGCCTGCCCGCCGGCTGGAGCGCCGGCGACAAGACCGGCAGCGGCCCCGCGGGCGAAAGCAACGATGTCGCGATCCTCTTTCCGCCGCACCGGCCACCGCTGCTGGTGGCCGCCTACTACGTCGCGCCCGCGGCCGACGCCACCGTGCGCAGCATGGTGCTGGCCGAAGTGGGCAGGATCGCAGCGTCGCTGGGCGAGTTGCCGACTACGTAAGGCGCCGCCAGCGTGCACCCGCCACCGTGCCTTTCCCTGCGAAGCACGAACAGGTACCGGCAAGACGATGGGGTGCTCCTGGCGGGCCTAAGCAAGGCATCTTCCATCCGCCTTGCGGGCAACTTCCCCCGTAAACGGGAAAGGATCCACGCGGCCGCATTACCCCCAGTATCGGCTCGAGGGCTACATCTGCTCCATCGGCAGCACGCGCCTGCGGGCGCGCTCGCGCAGCGAGCAGTCGCGCAGCGTGTCGGCCATCGCCTCCAGGCCGGGGATGCCGTAGAGGTACACCGACGACATGCCCGGATCGGACGAATGCAGGTGTACCTGGCATAGCCCCAGCACGCGCATCCCCAAGGGCTTGAGCACGTCGAAGTGATCCACCCGGAACAGCTCCAGGCTGTCCTTGGCCTTGGAGAACAGGCCACGCTCGACCTGCACGCGTTGTGTGGTGACGATGAAGGTGATGCTGAGGCTGCGCACCCAGTAGACCAGCAGCGCCAGGCCCAGCGTACACACCGCCAGCACGTATTGGCCGAAGCTGTAGATCACCCGGGGGTGGCCCGAGAACAGCGTCTGCTCCACCGTCGCCTCGTGCGCGGCGACGTAGCTGTCCAGGTCGGTGCCGCAGTAGCGACACTTGTGCGCAGCGGCCTGGATGAGCTCCGCGCAGGCCGGGCACCGTTTCATCCCTTCTTCCATCGCCGTCTCCTCCGCTGGGCAGGCCCGGCCGCCGTGGCCGGACCGAACGAGCCGCGATTCTAGCCGGCCGCGCGCCCAGGCGGATCAAACCCAGGCGAGTTCAGAGCTGCGAGGCGAAGCTGGCCCAGAACCTATCGCTGAGACGCTGCGACCAGGGGCGAGCGTGCAGGTGCTCCAGCGACACCAGGCCGCAGACCGCAAGGTCGCGTTCGAACACTCCGTCCATGTGCCGCGCGAAGCCGCCGTCGTAGACCACGATGTTCGCCTCGTCGTTGAGGTAGAAGGAGCGGCTGTCGAAGTTGGCGGACCCTGCAATGGTGAGGTAGTCGTCCACGATCATCAGCTTGCTGTGGAACAGCGACGGGCCGTAGCGGTAGATCTGCGCCCCCGCGGCGATGAACGGACCCCAGTAGGTGCGCGAGGCGTCGCCGACCATATGCCCGTCCACATGGTCGCCTTCGACGATGATGCGCACCTTCACCCCGCGCGCGAGCGCCGCCATCAGCGCGCGGCGCGCCGGCTCGTCGGGCACGAAGTAGGACGCCTGCAGGTCGATCGAGCGGCGCGCGCCGGCGATGGCGAGCAGGAACAGCCGCTGCGACTTGTAGTCGCCCACGCGGTCGGCGCTGGCGACCACTTGCACCGGCAGATCGCCCGGCGGCCCGGCGGCCGCCTGAGCGAACGCCGGCAACGGCTTGCCGCCGGTGGCGAGCCAGTTTTCCTCGAACACCCCGCGCATGCGGGCCACCACCGGCCCCTGGATGCGGAACATCATGTCGCGCTTCTGCGTGCCGTTGCGCGCATCGCCCAGCCACGCATCGTCGATGCCCATGCCGCCGGTATAGGCGATGCGGTCGTCCACCACCATCAGCTTGCGGTGGGTGCGCTTGTTCAGGCGGTCCAGGTCGCCCAACCGCGGCGGGCGGAAGAAGCGGAATTCCACGCCGGCCGCGCGCAATCGCTCGGCGTCCGCCTCGTTGCCGCGCGAACCCATCCAGTCGACCACCATGCGCACCTTCACCCCGGCGCGCGCGCGCTCGGAAAGCGCGGCCACGAAGGTCTGCGCGATATGCCCGGGACGCAGGATGTAGCTTTCCAGCTCGATGCTGTGCCGGGCCGAGCGGATGTCGGCGAGCATCGCCGGGAAGTAGGCGTCGCCGTTCTGCAGGTCGGCCACGGCGTCGCCTTGCGTCACCGGGCTGTCCAGCAGCGCCACCGCCTCGCGCCGGAAGCCGTCGCTCTGTACCGGCGCGACGTGGCTGGGCGCCTGCGCCAGGCCATGCCCTTCGGGCAGCACGTTGCCGACGGTGAGCCCGGCCAGGCCGATGCAGAGAAGCCCGGCCAGGCCTAGGCCGAGGGGACGCAGCCACTTACGCATGCGCGCGCCTTGCGGCCAGCGGTTGAGGCCGGCACATCGGGGCCCCAGGAAGGCCAGCGCCGCCATGGCGATCCTGCGCAGGCAGGCGTGATAGCCGGGCATCCATCGCCGGGCCAACGAGAATGAAGAGCATGGAGACACGAAGCGGTGCAGGTGCCTCTATGGTGTAGGCGGCCACCTGAAGCACAAGCAAGCTCACCCATTGGCCGGCTTGAGCCTGTGCGCTCGCCTTGGGCCCGCGGCGACCCCGCATTCACCCCCGGCGCGCTAGCGTCCGTTCACCCCACCACGGAGCCATGCCATGCCCAAGGGTGACAAGTCCTCCTACACGGACAAGCAGAAGCGCCAGGCCCAACACATCGAGCAAAGCGAGAAAAAGGAAGGCAAGTCGCAGGAATCCGCCGAGCGTATTGCCTGGGCCACGGTGAACAAGCAGGACGGCGGCGGCAAGAAGTCCTAGGCGCCCCCGCGCGACCTATACGAAGGTCGCGGCAAACCGGCGGACGGTTTCGTCCGACCCGGGAATGCGCACGCTGCCGTCAGGCTGGAAGCCGAGCTTGCCCAGCAGGCCGATCGAGCGGACGTTGTGCTCGCTCACGATCGCCAGCACGCCACGCACGCCCGACAGCTGCCGGGCGTGTTCCATGACGGCGCGGGTCGCTTCCAGCGCGTAGCCCTGGCCGGTGTATTCGGGCAGGAACGCGTAGCCGATGTCGATGCCGTCCAGGTAATCACGCTTCAGCAGCCCGGCCATGCCGATCGCCGTGCCATCCCCTGCCAACCCGACGCGCCAGAGCCCGAAGCCGTGCCGCGCGTAGCTGGCCAGCGGCCCGTCACGCAGGTAGGCACGGGCGCCGTCCAGGTCGCGCACGCCCTTGTCGGCGATGTTCTCCATGAAGCTCGGCTCGTTGAGCAACCGCAGGACGAATGCATCGTCGTCCAGACCCAACGGCTGGATGACCAGCCGCGCCGTTCTCATCGGGACCATCGGTTCACCTCACACACCAGACGCCACAGCGCGCCCGCACACGTTACCCTGTTGCGGGCACGACTTCCCCCTGCCGGAGAATCCCATGCGCCTGTGGCTGATCCTGATCGCCGCGCTCGCCCTGGCCGGGCCGCTGCCCGCGCAGACGCTGCGCGTGATGAGCTTCAACGTGCGCCTGCCGCTCGCCAGCGACGGCCCCAACCGATGGGAACGTCGCCGGGACCTGATGGTGCAGACCATCCGCGAGCAGCACCCCGACGTGATGGGCACGCAGGAGCTCTACAAGCTGCAGGGCGACTACATCGTCGGCAAGCTGCCCGACTACGCGTGGTTCGGCGAAGGCCGCTACGGCGGCGACCGCGACGAGCACATGGGGGTGTTCTACCGGCGCGACCGGCTGCGCTTGCTCGACTCGGGCAACTTCTGGCTGTCGGATACGCCGGACGTGCCCGGCAGCATCAGCTGGGGCCACCCGCTGCCGCGCATGGTCACCTGGGCGCATTTCGAGGATCGTCGCGGCCGCCGCTTCTACTACTACAACACCCATTTTCCCTACCGCGACCAGGACACCGACGCGCGCACCCGCGCCGCGCGGGAGATCCACGACCGCGTGGCGAAGCTACCGGCCGACGCGGCGGTGGTGATCACCGGCGACTTCAACACCGATCCTTCCAGCGAGGCCCACGCCCTGCTGACCAAGGGACTGCGCGATGCGCGCGAGGCCGTCGCCCATCCGGTCGGGCCGGAGGCGACCTTCCACAACTTCACCGGCACGCCCGACCGGCGCATCGACTGGATCCTGGTGCGCGGCTTCACGCCCACCCGCTACGAGACGGTGACCACCCACGAGGGCGAGCGCTATCCGTCCGACCACTTCCCGGTGATCACCGTGTTGAAGTGGAACCCGGCTAGGCACTGAGCCGGGGCGCCCACGCGTCGCTCAGGCGTGCGCCAGCGCGAAGTCGATCGCCGCGCACACCGCCACAGCCTGCGCCGCATTGCATTGCTCGGGGCTGGCGCGCGGGCTGTCCGGATAGACCTCGGTGGTGGTCTTGTAGCGCGCGTCGGTGATGCCCGCGCAAAGCCCGAGCCGGCGCAGCGGATAGCGGATCACCCCCGGCGCCACCACCGGCGAGCCGATGATCCGGCCCTCGGCGTCCGCCGGCGCGATATGGGTGACCTTGCTCACCGCCTCGATCACCGCCTGCTGGAAGGCCGGTTGCGGCGCATCCTCGTCGTCGACCAGGTAGAAGCCGTCGGGGATTTCGCCCGGTACGTAGGCCACGCCGTCGCGCGCGGCCAGCGCCGGGCGGAACTCCGACTCGTCGGTATCGGTGGTCTCATGCAGATCGACGTGCACCAGTACGCGTCCGCGCAGCGGCTCGACCAAAGCCATCAGCGCGGCCGATTCCGGCGCCGGGCTGTCCGCACGAAACGAGCGGTTGGGATCGATCGCCAGCGCGTTCCAGCGATGGATGCGCTCGTAGCCCCAGGGACTCACGCAGGGCGCCACAAGCAGATTGATCCGCCCCGCGCATGCCGATGCGTGCCGGTCGACGAACTCGAGCGCCCCATGCACGCCGCTGGTCTCGTAGCCATGCACGCCGCCGGTCACCAGCGCGCAGGGCAGGTCCTCGCGCCAGTCGCGGCTCCTGATTGCCAGCAGCGGGTAGCTATCCGGATGGTAGTCCAGGCGGCCGTACGGGATCACGTCGAAACGCGGGCGAAGGGCGTCAACCGCATGCAGCACCTGTGCTTCGTAGCTGCGCTGCCGGGCCTGGCGCGCCAGCCAGGCGGCCACTTCGGCCGGTCCCCAGGGAACGCCGGGCGTGCCGATCGGATTAGGGGCGGGGGAGGTCATCGCGTCACTCGCTGTGAGGTGGGCATCGAGGCGGCGCACTCTAGCACCGGGCTGGACCATGACCGCGGCAGGCGAGGTCTGAGGCCCGCGTGAGCCTGTAAAAATTGCCCTACTATCACGCAATGAACACACCGGTTTTGCCTGCACCCGAGAGCCCCCGCCGCGGCCGCCTGGCCTGTGTCGGCCTGGGGATGACGCTGGGGTCCCACCTGACGCCGCTGGCGCGCAGCCACATCGAGCAGGCCGACGTGGTGTTCGCCGGCCTGTCCGACGGCGTGGTGGAACTGTGGCTCGAACGCATGCACCCGGACGTGCGCAGCCTGCAGCCCTACTACGCGAAGGGCAAGTCGCGCATGAAGACCTACCGCGAGTGGGTCGAGCTGATGATGACCGAGGTGCGCGCCGGCAAGCGGGTCTGCGGCGTTTTCTACGGGCACCCCGGCATCTTCGCTTGGTCGCCGCACAAGGCCATCGAGATGGCCCGCGCCGAAGGCTACGAGGCGCACATGGAGCCCGGCATCTCCGCCGAGGACTGCCTTTACGCCGACCTCGGCATCGACCCCGGCCGCTACGGCTGCCAGCACTTCGAGGCGAGCCAGTTGCTGTTCTATGAACGCCGCATCGACCCGGCTGGGTATCTGGTGTTGTGGCAGGTGGGATTGGTGGGCGATCGCTCGCTCGTACGTTTCCAGACCGGCTCGGCTTATCGCGAGCTATTGGTGGAGTTGCTTGGGAGGGACTACCCCCTCGACCATCCGGTTATCGTCTACCGCGCAGCAACTCTGCCCATCGATCAACCTAGGATTCGTCGCCTGCGCTTGAGTGAATTGGCCCAGGCGCCGTTGACGCCCGAGGAAACGGTCGTCCTTCCACCGGCTTATGCATTGAAAGCGAATGTCGCCATGCATGCGCGGCTCGAAGCGCTCGATGAACTGGACACGGCCAGTGCGCTCGCATGACTACCGGAACCGCCTTCGCTGGCCGGAGGCGGTTAAACCATAAACACATAGCATGGCTTCGTCTGAGTGATCGGTAACCCTGGCGAACGCTTTCCAATATATCGAATACGGGGGGATAACCATGGCAGACACGATCGAGACACTCGAAACCATCGGCCGCAGTGCCTCGCTGCGCCATGCATCGGCTAATGAACTGGCGAGCCTACTGGAACGCGAGCATGCGCACGAGGTGCTGGTTTCGGCCGTAGCGCAAGGCGACAGCTCGATACTGTCCGCATTACTCGGCAGTAGGTTGAACCAGGTGCCGCAGGTTATCCAGACGCCTGCCCGCGAGGAAGAAGAACCCGAACAGGAAGACGAGGAAGAGCCTCTGGGTTCGGCTGTTCCGCATCAACGCAGCTGACCATTGCCGAACGGGGATCGGATCAGAAGGACATGCTCCGACTACGAAGCCACATCCTTCTATGGCCGGTGCTCGCGGCCCTAGTCTGGTGTGTGCTGACTCAGCCGGTCCACGCCAAAGCAAGCATCACGGACTCTTCCAGGTTGCTCGAACAGGCGGAGCGTCTGCGGACGGAAGACCACCCGCGCTTTGTGCAAATGCTCGACCAGGCCCGTCGCCAGGCACCGGCCATGTCCCGCGCCGAGCAATGGCGACTGCGTTATCTCGAAGCCTGGGAAATCATGTACCGGGGGGAATACACCAAGTCGGAGTCCCAGCTTCGAGAGATAATCGATCACTCGGGAGACACCGTGCTGGTAGCAAAGGCCTCGGCACTGCTTCTAAGCAATCTGGGCATTAACCGGCGCTACGAGGAGGCCTTCGAGCTGGCCAACCGGGTAACCGGCGAGCTTTCCCATCTGACCGACACCCAGGGGCGCTTCGTTCTCCTCATCAACCTCTCGCAGATGCTGGCCTTGGCCGGACAGGTGGACCTCGCAGTCCAGTATGCGCAAAGAGCCGAAGAAACCTTGCCGGCAGGAGAGTCTCCATGCCGCCCGGTCTACATGCGCTTGGCGGCGCTTTATGACGGAAAGCGGCTAGCCTCGAGCGATGCACAACTCATGCGGGGCATCGAAATCTGCAGCCAGGCGCACCAGCCGATCGTCACCAACGCGCTTCGACTGATTCAGGTCAGCCTGCTCTTGAACGAGAACCAGCCGCGCCAGGCGCTGGATGAACTCGACCAGATCGCCCCCAGTATCCGCGCCGGCCAATACCAGCCACAAATCTTGTCCGCACACGTGCAGCGCGCCGAGGCCTACGAAAAACTAGGCAACGACCATGAAGCGGGAAAGGCCGCGCTCGCGGCGGTGGCCATGAGCGGGCGGGACGACATCAACGAATGGCTCAAGGCCGCCTACGAGATTTTGTACAGGATCGAAAAAAAGCGCGGCAATGCGGCGGCGGCACTTGCCTACTACGAAAAATACACTGCCCAGGACAAGGGCTACCTCGACGACGTCAGTGCCCGCGCCCTGGCCTACCAGGTGGTGCAGCAGCACGTGCTGGCCAAGAAGCTCGAGACCGAGGCGCTGAGCAAGCAGAACAGCATCCTGCGCCTGCAGCAGGCGCTGGCGACCAAGGCGATGGAAACCAGCCGGCTGTACATCGCGCTGCTGTTGCTGGTGATCGCCTCGATCGTGCTGTGGCTGTTCCGGTTGAAGCGCTCGCAGCTGCGCTTCAAGAAGCTGTCCAGCCTCGACGGGCTCACCGGCACGGTCCACCACCAGCACTTCATGGGCGAGGCCGACCGCGCCTTGCGCCTGCTCGAGAAGCGGCGCGCCCACGCCTGCCTGGTGCTGATCGACCTTGACCATTTCAAGCAGGTCAACGACACCCATGGCCACGCGGCGGGCGATGCCGTGCTCAGGCGCACGGTGGCGATCTGTCGGCTGCAGTTGCGTCCGGTCGACCTGTTCGGCCGCCTGGGCGGCGAGGAGTTCGGCATCCTGCTGCCGGAATGCTCCCGCGAGCAAGGCATGGAAACGGCCAACCACATCCGCGTGGCCATCGAAAGTACGCCCATGAACGGCGGAACGGTCTCGGTGTCCGCCAGCGTGGGCGTGGCGGCCACCGACACCTGCGGCTACGTGCTGCAGCGATTGTGCATGGAGGCCGACGCCGCGCTGTACCGGGCCAAGCGCGGGGGACGCAATCGTGTCATCGCCGACATCGAGGCGGTCGAGACGATGCCGTCGGCCGTATCCGATGGATCGCGCCTGTCGGCGCCGGCCTCGCGCGGCATGCATCTGGGCACAGCCAGCGAAACGGCCGAGTCCTAGCGCCGCCCTCGCGGCAGGAATACGCACTGCCGGCCGGCGCGAAGCGCCTATCGGAACGAAGCCTTCGGTGCCCATTGCCTTCAACAGAGAAAGCCTCGCCTCTGCACGGCATTCATGGCTCGACTGCCGGCTCCCGGATTATCAGGCTGGCCGGAGCATCATCGGATGGTCGGGCGGATGTCCAGCCAGCGCAGGAACCGGTGCAGCCACGCGCGCGCAGGGTCCTGGTTCCACACGAAGGTGGCCACGCTCTGCGCCGGCAGCTCGTACTCGAAGCGGCTCTGGCCTTCCGACACCGCGATGCGACGCGCGTCCGTATGGCTGTTCACCATCACCAGCGTGATCGTCCCATCGGAGGGGTCCTGGAAGGCTACGTCGTTGATCTGCGGGTCCGGCTCGCTGGAGCCTACCCGCACGGCCCCGCGCGGCACGAACCGGCTGAAGTGCGCGAAGGCGTAGTACTCGTCATTGCGGCTGACCTCGCCGGTGCGCGAATCGATGGTGACCAGGCCCTTGCACAGGTCGCAGCCGCCCAAATGCGGGCCGTGCTGATCGTCCAGCACCAGGTTCCAGTACACCACCCCGCGCGCCCATTGCCGGACGCCTGCCAGCAGCAGGTCGCGGGCGAACCACATCAATTCGCCGTTGCGCGCCGATTCCCAATCGCCGCCCGAGCACTCGGTGATGTAGGCGTCCTTCTTCGGGTAGGCGCGATGGACGTCGCCCTGCGTCGATGGCGTGCCGCTGTAGCAGTGCCAGGCGATACCGCTGATGTAGCGCGCGGCGTCGGGGTCGCCAAGCACGGTCGAGGGCTGGCCCGGCTCATCCCAGTTGTGGTCCCAGCCGAGGATCAGCGTCCTGGGCGTACGCCGCGCCAGCGCCGGGCCGAGATACTGGCCGATCAGGCGCGCCCGGGCGGCCGCGGGCAACGCCATGCCCGGGTAGGTCTCCGGCACGAAGCCTGGCTCGTTCTGCACGGTCAGGGCGAAGATCGGGATGCCGTATCCGCGCAGGGTATCGACGTACTTGACCAGGTAGTCCGCATAGGCGCTTTCGAACTGCCCCAGCAAGTCCCCGCCGATCAGGTTGTTGCTGGACTTCATCCATGCGGGCGCGCTCCACGGGGAGGCGATGATGCGCAGCTGTGGATTGATCGCCAGTATCTCCCGCACCGCCGGTATCACGTCGCGCAGATTGGCCGTGACGTTGAAGTGCTCCAATGACGGGTCGACTTGCCCGGTGGGCAGGTCGTCCAGGGTGTAGGGCTGCGGCGAGAAATCCGACGCGCCGATGGTCAGCCGCGTCATGTCCAGATTCAGTCCCGGCGGTGGGCCGAACAATTCGTGCAGCAAGGCGCCGCGCTGCCGCGCATCCATCCGGTTCTGGAGCAGCCAGGCCGAGGCGTCGGTCAGCGCCGCCCCGAAACCGACCATGGACTGGTAGGTGCTGTGGGTATCGACGATCACGTCGCCCGGCTGGACTTCGTGCCTGGCCATCTCGACGTCGGGCTGGCGCGCCAGGCGCAGCCGGCGGTCGGCCGTGCTGAGCCACACCTGGACCGGGAACAGCACCGGGGGAGCCGGCGGCGGCTCCTGCAGCCTGACCATCGGCGGCGGCGTGCGCCGGAACGCATAAGAAGACGCCAGGGCAAACACGGTCAGCAACGCCACGGACGCGGCCACCATCCAGCCGGGAACACCCTTGCGCTCATCCATGGCGCGCATCAAGCCCGTCACGCACACTGAAGCTCACTTGCGACAACTCACGATCGACGGACCCCGGGCTTGGGCATGGCACCAGTGCGAAGAGTACCGCGTCCGCGCCTATCCCAAGGCAGGACGAGGGAATACTGCCAAGCCAGTCACGGCCCCGCGTCGATCACTCGCCATTGGCCTGTTCTGTCGATGCCGGGATGCAAGTTACGTCGCGTGCTGGCCGGATGCCTGACTTTCCTGGGCTGCTTCCGTTCCGCGCTGCCGCCATGCTGCAGCGCCCGGGTATCAGGTAATCCGCTTCTTGTAATGCAGCGGGCAGTCGAGGACCTGCCCGGCAGCATCGCGCGCCCGCTTCAGCTCTTGAGCTTGTAGCCCGTGCGGAAGATCCAGCCGATGGCGATCAGGCAGGCGACGAGAAAGCCGGCGATCGCCGCCAGGCTGGCGTCGACGCCGACGTCCGCCAGGTCGTAGAAGCTCCAGCGGAAACCGCTCACCAGGTAGACCACCGGGTTGAGCAGGGTCACCTTCTGCCACAGCGGCGGCAGCATGTGGATGGAGTAGAAGCTGCCGCCCAGGAAGGTCAACGGCGTGATCACCAGGAGCGGTATCACCTGCAGCTTCTCGAAGTTGTCCGCCCAGATGCCGATGATGAAACCGAACAGGCTGAAGGTGATCGCGGTGAGCAGCAGGAACGCGACCATCAGCAGGGGATGGGCGATGTGGTAGTCGACGAACAGCCGCGCCGTGGCCAGGATGATCAAACCCACGATCACCGACTTGGTCGCGGCCGCACCGACGTAACCGGCGACGATCTCCACGAACGACACCGGCGCCGAGTGGATCTCGTAGATGGTGCCGGTGAACTTGGGGAAGTAGATCCCGAACGAGGCGTTCGACACGCTCTGCATCAGCAGCGACAGCATGATCAGCCCGGGAATGATGAAGGCGCCGTAGCTCACCCCTTCCACGGAAGTGATGCGCGAGCCGATGGCCGAGCCGAACACCACGAAGTACAGCGAGGTCGAGAGCACGGGCGAGGCGATCGACTGCATCAGCGTGCGCCGCGTGCGGGCCATCTCGAACTTGTAGATGGCGGCGATGGCGTACCAGTTCATCAGCGGCTCCTCACCAGGTCGACGAAGATCTCTTCCAGCGAGTTCTGGCGCGTGCTGATGTCGCGGAAGCGGATGCCGGCGGCGGCGAGATCACCGAGCAAGGCGGTGATGCCGGTATGTTCGGCCTGGGTGTCGTAGGTGTAGGTGAGGTCGGTGCCGTCGGTCGACAGCGCCAGCGGGTAGCGGGAGAGCGCGGGCGGGATCGCCGCCAGCGGCTCGTGCAGATGCAGGGTGAGCTCCTTCTTGCCCAGCTTGTGCATGAGCGTGGCGGTCTGCTCCACCAGGATCAGCTCGCCCTTGT
Organism: Frateuria sp.; assembly: GCF_035943815.1. GTDB lineage: Bacteria > Pseudomonadota > Gammaproteobacteria > Xanthomonadales > Rhodanobacteraceae > Frateuria_A. Next base: position 22,684 of record NZ_DASZBU010000011.1, on the reverse strand, counting down.
TGATCACGCCTACGCGATCGGCCATGTCCTCGGCCTCCTCGATGTAGTGCGTGGTCAGGATGATGGTGACGCCGCTGTCGCGCAGGCGCCGCACCAGGTTCCACATGTCGCGGCGCAGTTCCACGTCGACGCCGGCCGTGGGCTCGTCCAGGAACAGCACGCTCGGCTCGTGCGAAAGCGCCTTGGCGATCATCACGCGGCGCTTCATGCCACCGGAGAGCGTCATGATCCGGTGGTTGCGCTTCTCCCACAGCGACAGGTCGCGCAGAACCTGCTCGATGTGCGCCGGCTTGGGCGGCAGGCCGAACAGGCCGCGGCTGAAGCTGACCGTGTTCCACACCGTCTCGAAGGCGTCGGTGGTCAGCTCCTGCGGCACCAGGCCGATGCGCGCACGAGTGGCGCGGAAATCCCGCACCACGTCGTGGCCGTCCACGGTGATCGAGCCGTCGCCCGGGTTGACGATGCCGCAGATGATGCTGATCAGCGTGGTCTTGCCCGCGCCGTTGGGGCCGAGCAGCGCGAAAATCTCGCCGCGTCGGATGCTCAAGTCGATCGGCTTCAGCGCCTGGAAACCGCCTGCGTAGGTCTTGGTGAGGCCCTCGACCACGATGACCGGATCGACGGTCGTGGGCGCCTCGTTGTGCAGCAAGGTCATCGGCGGGCACTCCGCCGTGTTGCGCGATGCGTGCTCATGGCGTTCCTTGTCGGGAGATAGGGGCGATGACGGCCGCAGGGGTGACCGCGTCGCCGGGGCATCCTAGCGCGAGCCGTCCGCCTTCGCAGTCGGGTACCGGGCCGCGCGCCGAGCAAGCGCTGCACGCCCGCCGGAGAAGGAGCGCGACGGCGCCTAGTTGAGGTAATCGCCGCGGTCGCTCAACAGGGCCACGATATAGGGAACCCTTTGCTTCCGGAGCTCGTGGTACTCGCGCACCGCAGACTTCAAGGCCGGCATGTCGCTGGCCTGCCAAAGCCGATGCAATTGCGAAAGCTCTTCGAGGCCGCGGTCGAACAAGCCTTGCGTCGCCCGACGGATCGGCGCCAGCCGGTCGTTGGCCTGCTTCACCGCTTGGTGCAAGCACGTGTGGGACGTCGCGCGGGCGATCGCGTCGAACAATTGCCAGGTCAGGTTGACCTGATCGCCATCGGCGGAAATTTCCAGCGGCTCCGGTTTTCGAGTTGCCGGCGCCGCGCCGATATCGCATGCCATCAACAACAGGCATTCCATCCAATCGTAGAGATCGCGCAGGGCGACTTCGGTAAACAAGGGCACATGCAATCCGCTGCGGGCGTGATCGACGACCAGGGCTTCGCCGACCAGGCGATACAGCGCGAACCGGACCGGCGTGGGGCTGGTTTTGAACTCCGCGGCGAGCCTGGCCGGATCGATTCGCTGCCCGGGCGCATAGCTCCCTGATCGCAGGGCGCGCCTGACCTGCCGGTACACGAAGACGCTCTTGGAGTGGATCGCATCCATAGCTCGACTCCATGTCAGCGGATGGTTGGCTCCTGGGCCGGAGCGTACAAGGATCCGGTCTCCAGCAAGAAATTTCGACTTTCGATGGACGTCAAGAATCTCTGAGCCTGGAAGCGGGGGGCCAAAGCAGTACGCCACTGGAGCCGTATTGTTGTGGCCGGTTCCCTCAAGCGAGGGATGTTAATCCGGCGCGGCGGAATCGCAAGATGCTTCGAGTCATGCTCACATTGCGGGACCTAAATCACGCTCCCGAACAATCTTCAAATGACAGCGCAAAAATCATTTGAGAACCAAATTTTTCGCCTCGTACGCTGCCTGCGTCATGGGACCGCCATGACGTGAGCAGGAGAACTGAGATGAACACGAACGACAACGCAACTCGCACCAACGCGCAGGAAGACGTCATCGAGCTCGGCATCGCCAGCGCGGAGACGAAGGGCGGGCCGCTGACGAACGAAGTGATCGGTGGCTTCGCCCCCATGGGCATTTCGCAAGACTAAAGCCCAAGGGACGCGCCGAAGGGCGCGTCCCTTTTTTTCTGGGGGATAACGAATGGCTCACTATGTTTTGCGAGACGACCTCTCGTACTGCCGGGTAGGTGAGCGACTGGTCTTCCTGGACGTCGGCAAGGATCGCTACTTCCATCTGCCATGCCCCTTGGAGCAGGCGCTGACCGCGTATCTGGATGGGGCGGGATGTTCGGACACCGATAGGAGCGATCTGATCAAACGCTCCATTCTGGTTGAGCAAACGGACATTGCGGCCGGCAGCCGTCCAGACGCCAAGCCAGCCACCCGCAGCGCCATGGAGGCGACAAGCCAGTCGCGGAATCTTCGCGTGTCCGAACTGATAGAAGTTTTTGTGACCGTCCTCGTCACGCGAATAGCCCTGAAGATCTCCACTCTCAAGAGCATCCTCGATGGCCTTACGGCGGATAGACACGCCCAGGCAGCGAGAAGCGAGCCGCTCGCAGAATTTCCAGAGCGGCGCGTCTGGGATGCGGCCGCTGCGTTTCGCCGTGCGCGACTTTACGTACCGATCGAAATGCGGTGCCTGCTGGATTCCATTGCGATGGCGAGATTCCTGCTCAGAAGACGAGTCCCCACGCACGTCGTCTTCGGCATCGCCATCGATCCCTTCTCAGCGCATTGCTGGGTGCAGGTCGACGACCTCGTCCTGAACGATACCGTCGGCAATGTCGCCTCTCACACACCGATACGGGTCGTGTGATGTATCGATACATCGCCTTGCTCGACGGGCGTTGCCAGGGAAGCGGCGACGGAGAGAGGCTTCGAGCGCTTGGGCTTCAACACCGCCTAACCTTGGGGCGCATCGATCTGTATACCGCCGAAGACACGCCTGTACGTTCGCTGGCATCCGGTGGCGTGCTGATCGGCCACATCTTCCCTCGCGAGGGAAAGACTCCAGATGAGAGTTTGGATCTATCCAATCTTCCTGCCAGACACAAGCTTGCCGAGTTCCTCATGGAGGAGTTCTGGGGCGAATACCTGCTGCTTCATCCGCCCGGAGACGGCTCCGATGCCGCTACGGTCATGCGCGACCCATCTGGCGGTGTCAACTGCATCTATTCGCTTCGCGAGCGTTTCATCACCTCCGACATATCGATCGCGACGCAGTTGGGCCTTTACAGCAGGGAGATCGACTGGGACTTCATCCGCAACAACCTGGTTTATCCACACCATAAGGCTGGCCGCACCGGCCTTGTCGACCTGCGCGAACTACTACCCGGTTGCCAGCTCAACCTATGTGGAAACCGGCACTCTACGGAATTGGCGTGGTCTCCATGGACCTTTGTCTCTCGGCAATGCAGGCACCGCGATCGGCATCAAGCTGAGATCGATGTTCGCCGCGCCGTGTCATTCGCGGTGAAGCGGTGGGCTGACACGGATCAATCTCTTCTGCTGGAGCTCTCCGGGGGATTGGACTCCTCCATTGTGGCCTCTTGCCTTCAAGACACGACCGCGCGCGTGGCGTGCTGCAATTTGGTCACGCCTGTACCCGGCGCCGACGAACGGAGATACGCGTCGCTGATGGCGGATGTTCTGGATGTGGAGCTTCATGTCGAACGGCTCGGCTTCACTAGAACGCCGCTCGATTTTCGCCCGCCTCCGGACACGGTCGCCCCGAGCACTTGGTTTTTGCAGCACGCCGCCAATGAACTGAGCGAGGCGATGGGCACGCGACTTGGCGTCAACAGCTTCTTCTCCGGCGGTGGCGGCGATACCGTCTTCTGCTACACCCGGACCGCGGCACCCGCTGTCGATGCCCTCAGGGAGCGCGGAACGATCGCGGGCATCCGTGCGGTCCGCAACCTCGCCGAACTCCATCAATGCACCTTCTGGAAAGCGGGCAAGTTGGCTCTGAGGAAGCTGCTCGCTCCGCCGAAGCCACCGCGAAAGCCGGACGTGTCGTTCCTGTCCGCCACGCTCGCGCATGAAATGCTCGAACCCCACCCCTGGTTTGCTACGCCACGCGACGCGCTGCCCGGAGACCGCGAACGCATCTTCGATCTCGCCGGCACCCAGGTCTTCAGGGACGGGCTGGCGCGCGGCGCACGGCGACATTTGCGCATGCCGCTGCTGTCCCAGCCTGTTCTGGAAGCCTGCCTGAGGGTTCCAAGCTGGATGTGGATTGCCGAGGGTCGAAATCGCGCTGTCGCCCGGGACGCGTTCGGGGACACCCTGCCCCCGGATATCCTGCATCGCCGGAGCAAAGGGACTTTCATGAATTACTCCGGGGCGGTCTACCGCCAGAACAAGAACCTCCTCAGGGAGTACCTGCTGACGGGCCAGCTCGAGGGGAAAGGGCTTCTCGACGCCGATGCCCTACGGAAGTTCTTCGACCGCGACCTGGCCGCCCGGGACGACCGGTTCATGCGGATATTCGACTTGTGCGCTGCCGAGAGCTGGATCCGCCATCAGCACTAGCGGGGAAGCGCAAAAGCCTCGGGTGGCTATCATTCTCGGGGGGGCCGAAATCCCGAGCGCTCTTAAGACTCGAACCTTGAAGACGCTGGACCCCGGATATCGCCCTGCGATTGGGGAATGACGCGCAAATCAGTGGCCCGCTCGTGGCCCGCGCTCCATCCGCAAGTTCGTCCGCATAGCGCGCCAGCGTACGTATTGCTCGGCCTTTGCTGGATCCGGATCCTCGTGTCCCTGCAGCCAGAAGCGGAACCAGTCGAGGTTGCGGTTGTACGCGGCCAGCTTGTGCCGAGGCTGGAACTTCTGGTGCGGCTCGTTCGGAAACACGTAGAGGTCTGCCCGTTGCTCGCGTATGAGCGGAATCTCGTAGTCCAGCGCATACATGTATTCCTGTTCGGAGTGCTGGAAGAGAATGGGCGCATGGATCTTGTCCAGTTGGAATGCTGGTGAGAGCACGCTCCAGCGCTGCGGCGTTTCGCTTGGCGACCCCAACCCCCACAATTCCCGCAAGCCCTTGCGGAAGGCTTTTCCCTTGATGCTGCCGATCACGTAGTAGAAGGGCGACACGACCGGCGTGGCGACCGATGCGGCCGCCAGCAGGCCCGAGTTGGCGACCGTCCACATCGTCACCTCGGCGCCAAAACTCAATCCGCCCATGCCGACTCGCGCACGGTCGATTTCGTGTTCCCTGGACAGCCGTTCGACCGCGCTCTCCGCCGCTGCCAGTCCCTCTCCATATCGCGCGACCGCATCCATCGTGTAGCCAGGGCGTCGGTTGATGCATAGCGCCGAAATGCCAGCCTGCGCCAGCGAGGCCAACGGCCACTCGTCCCCTACCCCACCGCGTATGAAGCCAGGACAGCTGTAGTAAGTGATGAACAACGGCGCTGGCCCATCGCCACCGCGCCGCGCCGAATAGAACTGGCCTGTGAACCATTCGCCCCGCTTGTCCTGCCATTGCAGCAAACGCGCGGGCGCGACGTCGGCAATGTCCTGGGCTAGCGCCTTATTGGGATCGAACAGCACAAGACGTTTGCCGATTTCCAGATCGACCTTCTCCAGCCGCGGCGGACGATCGGCTTCCGCCGTTACACACACCAGCGCATCGGCCGATGCGCCACAGTTCCATGTGGGATCACGTCCACCGTTGACCAATCCTGCAGTCTTCACAACCGTGCGAACCTCGCCGGTTGCCACGTTCCATCGAAGGATCGACTGCGCCAATCCCTGGCGAGGATCCGTGACGGTAAACAGCACTTCGTCGCTGTCCGGGCGCCACTGAACCGCAGTGATGGCCTTGCCCGTGCACAGTGCCGAAACGCAGCGAACGGCCCGGCCTGCATGCGCGCGCGGCAAAGCGGACAGCAAGACATCGGGGCGCTGTTGCTGGCCCCTGCGATCGCCGATGCGCGTGAGCCAGGCCACTCTGTCGCCTTGAGGCTCGCGAAGTGACTTCCACGGATCTCCATCGACACCGACCTTGTCCGGAGCTAGTGATGGCACGGAAGGTACAGCCGAGACCGCAATCGCCCGGCTCGCCCCGGTGGCAATATCGATCTCTGTCCAGCGATCCGGCGCATCGGCCAGCAGTGGGAGACGGTCGAACCAGACCTTGCTAAAGCGCTGCGTTGCCATGCGCCCGCTGACGTAGCCCGAGCGGAACAGGCCCTGGCCGATCGGCACGGAATCGTCGATGTGGATGCCCTGGTCGTACTCGGCCCGCTCCGCCGACCGGACCTCCTCTCGGGTCGCGCCGACGCTGTACCTGAGCACACGGCCGCCCTCGCCCAAGGCGAAATCGCGCACGTCCGCCGCGTCATGCGTCAAAGGTTCCGAGCCGGAGCCATCCGCCGCCGCGCGCCACACATCGATCTTTCCGTCGACCAAGGCGCGGTAGAAAATCCAGCGATTGTCGGGTGACCACACCACCTCGGGGGGCAGCGATTCGCCCGCCGAGTCGCGTAGCGGAACGCCGCCATCGGCAATGCGCCTCGGCAACGGATCGCTCAGGCCCTGCACGTACCAGACAGTGTCGTAGGTATTGCGCGCCACCGACGCACGCTCGACCCGGAACGCCACGCTGCGTCCGTCCGGCGATACCGTTGGGCTTGAAATGTCGGCTACTTCCAGGAGTCGACGGGGCGAAACGAGGCCCGCATGACAGACGGAAGCACAGGCCAACAAGGCACCCGCAAAGAGCAGGGGCCGCACGACGCAACTGAGCATGGACAGTCACCTCTCTGCCACCGTGAGGGATGCCGGCCGTAGCCGGCTTCCACCGGGCATCACCAATGCTTGGACGCGGAAAGGCTCAGGAAGCGGCCGATCGCCGAGTAATTGGTCGAGTCATAGGGCGCTACGTAGAGCGGCGACGCGACCCGATACAGCGGCGGGTCGCGATCGAATGCGTTGTCCAGGGCCAAGGCGAATTCCAGTCCCGACCAGGCATCGCCACGCCTGCCGGTGGCATAGCGAATGGCCGCATCGAACGTGTTGAACGAGGCGGATTTCACGTTGTCGACCCGGTTGGTCACCCCGCTCCGATAGTTGGCGAAGACCGAAGCGCTGAACCCACCCCGCGTCCACACCGCACCAGCGCGGCTGCTGACTTTGGGCGGATTAAACAGCGTGCCGGACAGGGCGAATTCCGGTGCGGCGGGAACGGTTTGCTGCCTGCTTTCCAGCCAGCTTGCTGACCCACGGAGCGACAACGTGCCCTGCCCCAACTCCAGCTGATAGGAGCCAGACAGATCGACGCCCCGAATGCGCTGCCGGGCAGTGTTGGCGTACTGCGTGTAGATGATCGCCGCAACCTTGCCTGGGTCGTAAGGCGCCCCGACAAAGTTGTAGAACTTCCCCGCGCCCGCGATGACGTCCGCCTGCGCCTGGGAAGTCGGTGCGGCGTCGACGAATGGCGCGTAGATCGCGCTGCTCAACGCCTGGCTGGCATTGGCAATCGGCTGGATCACCCGGTCGCGGTAGTCGATGCGAAACCAGCTCAGCTCCGCCTCCAGCTCACGCAACGCCTCCGGATGAAGCGCCAACGATACCGACCGGGTGGTGGCACGCTCCGGCTGGAGGTTCCTGTTGCCGCCATCCAGCACCAGCACGGTGGCATCGGCGGGGTACCCGGTACCGCCGAAGCTGCCGGGAAAGAACAGATAGGCGTTCTGCGCATAGTTCTGCTCGAAGAGCGTGGGCGCCTTGAAGGACTTGCCCCAGGAGGCTTTCAGGCTGAAGTCGGGGTTGGGGCCATAGAGCACGCCCACCTTTGGCGTCGTCACGCCACCGAAGGAGCTGTAGCGCTCACCCCGCATTGCGGCCGTTACGTCCAGACGCTGGATACCAGAGACCTGTTGGTCGGGTCCGATCAGCGGCAGATTGAGTTCTGCATACGCAAACCTGGCGCCTTCGCTGCCCCGGAAGGCATTGGCCGTCGTGACGCGGTCGACATCGCGAAACTCGTTCTCCCGGTAGCCGATGCCGGCCGCCAGACGTGCATTACCCCCCGGCAGCCGAAACAAGGGTCCTTCGGCACCAAGCTCATAGCTGCGGCTATCGTTGCAGTAGCAGGCGTCGGTGACGATCGCCGCGCCGTTCGCGATCACGGTCTGCACTCGGTGCTCTTGGTGCTCGCTTCTGCCGGATGTCGTACCGAGCGACAGCGACCAATCATTCGGCAGCCAGACCTCCAGGCCGGGCGACACCAGGGTGGTCGTCGTGGTCGGTGTGGCCCGGGTGCTCGTACCTCTGTAGTTGTACATATGCAGCTGGTCGCGCGTGGTGCGCATGGCGTCCAGATGGAGCTCGGCGAAGTCCCCCAACGACTGATGCACGCTCAACAGGCCGCTGTGCAAATCGCTGCCGGGATACAGAGTGGATGGGTCGACCAGTTGCGTGGCGTAGCTGCGTTGGCTGCTGTAGATGGGGTCGATCGAGGTGTCCATGTAAGTCGCGATGAGGCCACCATTGCGCCAGGTGGTGCCCGCGGTGATGTCGTACTCGCGGCTAGCCAGACCTCCCTGGGTTGCCTTGCCGAAGCGCGTGCCGACGGTCACGCCGTCGAAATCCCGCTTTAGGATCACATTGCCGACACCGCCCACCGCATCGGAGCCATAGATCGCCGAGGCACCGTCGGGGACGATCTCGATCCGATCCACCGCGTCCACCGGTATTGCACTGATGTCCACCGCCTGGGTGAAGCCACCATAGGCCATGCGGCGCCCGTTGAGCAGGGTCAGGGTGGCATCGGCCCCCAGGCCACGCAGGTTCAAACTCGATCCGCCCGTCAGGTTCTGGTTCGCATTACCCGCGCCGGCCAGGTTGCCGCTGAGCACGCCCGGGTTCTGGCCACCCGAAAAGTTCTGCGGCACGCTGCGGATCACCTCGCCGAGGTCCGCGAATCCTTCCTGCCGGATCTGCTCGCTGCCGATCGTGACGACCGGTGACGGCGTGGTGCCGCCACGGATACGCGTACCCGTGACGGTGACGGTCGCCAGGTTGCTCACCGCTGGTGCGGCCGTGGCGTCCGTCGTCGCGCCGGTGGCCCGCTCCTCAGGACTGCTGCGCTCCTGCACACGCTGGATCACGACGATGGTGTCGCCGACCTGCCGGTAGGTGAGGTCCGTGTCCTGCAGCAGGCGACCGAGCGCAGCGCGCCAACTCATGCGGCCGTGGACCGCCCTCGCCTGCCGGCCCGCGACCAGCCCGGGCGGATAGTCCAGCCGCAGGCCGCTTTGCGCGCCGAGGGCATCGAGGGCTGCCGCAAGCGGCCCGCCTGGCAGATCGAGCTCGATCGGCGCGAGCGCATCGGCCGCCGGGGGCTGGCCCGGCGCCGTGGCATCGGTCACAGCCTGTTCGGCCAGGACCAACCCGGTCGTGCCCGTGGCGGCGACGAACAAGGCGATGGAAATGGCATTGCGTAACGTGCTTGTCTTCATGGTGCGTCCTTTGCTTTCCCCTGGGTTGGCCGCTCGCGTACCGGCCGGCGGCACGGTCGTCGGGCGAGATCGGTTTGCGTACAGGCCGTGCGGGCGCAGGCGCGCCGTCGCCGGCCAGCAGCGCGTCGTCGGGCAAGGCGATTGCCGCAGAAGCGCCACGGTGTTACTTATACGGTAACAGACAGGGCAAAGGCAAGGCTTCATGCTGGCTCGACGACTCCAATGCCCGTGCCAATACTTTGGACGACGCCCGCCTCATCTTCGCCAACCGCTTACGCGCTGCCCGACTGGCTGCAGGCCTGACTCAGGAAGCGCTGGGCGTCGCCACCGGAATCTCGGCTGACGTGGCGCGCACGCGGATCAACCGCTACGAGCGTGGCGTCAACGAATGCGATCTACGCACCGCGAAGAAACTCGCCGATGCGCTCGGCATGCCGCTCGCGGCGCTCTTTGCCGATACCGACGAAATCGCCGAAGTGATCGTCGCCTTCGCAAAGCTGACGCATGCGGAGCAGCGGACGGTGGTGAACGAGCTCAAGGCTCGCGCGGGAAAGCGATAGGCCGCCGGCCGCGTCCCGTTTCCTCGCCCCTCGGCGGTCTCAGCTTCCGTAGAAAGGGATGCCCGGCCGAAGCACGAGCTGGAAGAACAGCAGCAGGCCCACCACCGCGGCGAGCGGATAGGCGAGCGACGGAGCGGCAGCGCCACCGCCAGGCCGCACTTCTCGCACGCGCCAGGCGCCCGCCTGGATCCACGGTATCCCGCATAGCATTACCAGTAGCGGCACCAGCAACACCTCCACCAGTTCCCGCGGTACGCGGAACGGGATGATCAGCGCCGTCCCGGCGAGCGCCGGCAGCGTCACCATCCGCAACACCAGGCGCATGCGTGCAGCGGGACCGGCGACGCGCGCCGGCGTATCGGCCAGCTCCAGCGCCGGCCTGCACAACCGCATCGCGATCAAGGGCATCAGGCCGAGGGCGACTAGGGCCGCGCCGATGCGTGCGCCCTCGCCCAACTGCAGGTAGGTCATGGCCATGCCGACGTCGCTGCCCGGGCTCAGCGCACCGATCACCACCTGCGGGAGCGCCATGAAGCAACCGCAGTACGCCATCCAGAACACGAACAGCCGGATCCCCGTCGACCAAGGCCGCGGACGCCGCAGCAGGCACAGGCAGAGTAGGCCGACCGACAGGGTCGCCAGCGCGCCGGTGCCCTGGAACAGGCTCGCGAGCGGACTGCTGCCCTCCCATGCGTGGTTGTTGTGGTAGAGGGTCGGACGCAACCCGGGCGTCAGCGCCTTGGGCAACACCAGGAACAGTTCCTGGATGAAGAACGTCAGGTTGAAGGCGAACACGTAGACCAGCATCGATGCTGCGGCGAACCGCCAACTGCCGCCGGCCGACGACGCGGCATCCGCACGCCGCGCCGATACGGCGCCCGCCAGCCCCAATCCCAGCGGAGCGGCAATGACCGTCGCCGCCACAGAAGCAAGCAGCAACGCGGTACCTGTGGCCATGTGCCGACTCCCTTGAAATGTAGCGGCATGGTGCAGGTGGATGCCCGCGTGGTCGATAGGCTGTCGGTCATGCCTCCTTGCGAACCGCAAACAGGGACCTGAGTTTTGAGAAGCGGATCCAGCTCGAGCTGCCTTTGCCTCGCGGATTCGCCGCGACCCAGCCAGCTGCTATCGTCCCGCGAAGCACCCATCTCCGCTTGCACGTGATTCCCATGGACGATCTCCCCGACGTTTCCGTACTGCGCGACACCGAAACCGAACGGGCGGCGCAGTGGATCTACCAGGAGTGGGCGCGCTTCGAGTCGGCCGAGACCTGGGCGCAGAACCGGCGGGACATCGCCGATGCGCTGGACCCCGCCGTGCGCGTGCCGAAGTTTTTCGGTGCGCGCCTGCACGGCGAACTGGCCGGTATCGCCAGCATCGTGCCGCATGACCTGCCCACGCGGCCGGATCTCGGCCCGTGGCTGGCCAATGTGCTGGTGCTGCCGGCATGGCGGCGTCGGGGCATCGGCGGCGCGCTGGTGAAATACGTCATGGACTACGCCGCGCCGCTCGACACATCGATCTACCTGTACACCTTCGATCAGGTAGAGCTTTACCGGCGCCTGGGTTGGCAGACGCTCGAGCAGGACCAATACGTCGGCAGGCCGATCACCCTCATGCGGTACCCGCCTGGCTGAGCGGCCTGGGCGCGTCCGGGCGGCGGGCCAGCCAGTCGTGCTGGCCGACCTGGTCGCGCTGGCCCTGCTTCAAGAGATCCAGCAGCTGGGTGGAGTAGCGATAGCCCTCGCTGGACGGCTCCAGAAAGGCACGCATGGTCGGGCTGCGGTTGTACAGGCCCTGCATGTACAACAGCCACACCTGGTAGGTCTCCGCGTCCAGCGCGCGGCGGTGCAGGATGATGTTTTCCATGTGGTCGCAGATCAGCTCGTTGACCGCCAGCACCTTGCTGCGCAAGGGCTCCTCGGTCGGCGCGGGGGCACCGTCGTAGAAATACGGCCGGCACTCCGGATTGGCGATGAATATCTGCAGGATGCTGCCGCCGACGTTGTAGATCTCCCAGCTCGTCTGCGTCTCCAGCGCCTCGCGGTCGCCCTTGAGCTGGTTGCGGATCAGCAGGAATCCCAGGGCCGCCACCAGGGGCGACGCCCAGGTGCCGAGCACGGTCCATTGTTCGAGCGTAAGCATGCTTGCAACCGCCCCCTGCGGCTCGCGGCCGTCCGCGGGGATGGCCGAATCGTGGTTGGTGATGGCCGGCGACGCCGGGACGGCGATCTTGCACGGTCTGCGTGCCGCCGCAAAGGGCCGGCGTAGCGGAGCGCCCGTTTACCGCGCGAACGAGCCTTCGCGACGTCGTAACCCGACGCCTACCTGCCGAACTCCTCCTCGATGCGCGCCCACGCCAGCTTCCCGACGATGTCCTCGATGGCGATGCGGTTCACCGCGTCCAGCTCGGGCATGGGCTGGCCGGCCAGCAGGTCTACCAGCGCACGTCGATACCGGCGACAGGGTCTGCACTGTGGAGGCTGTGCCACTTCGCACCTGACGACGCCATGCAGATGCTTCCGTCACTGCCTGTCCACGTCGCTGGGAACAGCGTTAACGAACCCGGCGGCCATCGGGCCGCCCGCTGTCTTCCACGCCAGCGAACCACCGAAATTTTTTTCGGGGTCATGCCCACGAAAGCCGGAACCCGCCCGCATCGGCAACCCGCACTTTCATGGGTATGACGGAAGGTCGGTCATTCGAGTTCTTGTCAGGGAACAGCACATGAAACTTTCTTTGAACCCCTATCGCAGCTGGCGCAGCGCACAGGAGGGCGGCATCGGCTACGTGCTGCTGTGGCTGCTCGGCGTGCCGCTGCCGATCCTGATCATCATCGGCTTGATCCGCGGCTGCGCGTAAAGGCATACCGCGGTAGAGCCCGCCATCGAGGAACGAACATGGCATCGATCGAAGTGCAACAAGCGTCCGTGATGGATGTGACGACCCACCCCTCGCTGCGCTGGGGCGCCGTGATCGCCGGTTGGATGGTGGCCGCGGGCATCGCCCTGGTGCTGTACACCGCCGGCCTCGCGTTCGGCTTCCAGACGTTCGACCCGAACGATGCGGCGGCCACCGCCAAGGGCATCGGCACCGGCACCGCGGTATGGATGGCGCTGACCTGGATCGTATCGCTGTTTCTCGGCGGCATGTTCGCCAGCTGGTTCGACGGCCGCGACGACCAGACCGTCGGCTGCATGCACGGCGTCACCGTGTGGGGCCTGTCGATCGCGATGAGCGGCCTGCTGCTGGCGTTCGGCCTGTCCGGTGCGGCGGCCGGCGGCAGCGCGATGCTCGCCGGGGCCATGGGCGGCACGGATCACGGCGGCGGCAACGCGCACCGTGGAGACGCCCACGCCATGGCCGCCAGCAGCGACGCGGTCGTACGCCTGCACGGCCAGGTGGCGCAGCGCATCGTCGGCGCCGGCACGCACGCCGCGGCCGACCCGGCGGCGGTGAGCGCGATCAGCACCGCGCTGCTGGCCAACCATCCCGATACCGCCAGCGCGGTGCTCGCCGGCGCCACCGGCATGTCCCAGGCCGACGCCGACCAGGCCGTGCGCGGCCTGTCCCCGCAGGTCGCCGCCGCCCAGGCCGAGCTCAAGAGCGCCGCCGACAAGACGGCCCACTACACCGCGATGGCGATGTGGACGGTGTTCATCAGCCTGTTGCTGGCCTTGCTGGCGGCGGCGCTGGGCGGCTGGCTGGGAGCCGGCCACGTGCACCGGGTCTATCACCTGCGTCGGTATCCGCGCAGCGCCGTGTAGCGCTGAACCAGCGTCCGGCGGCGGCACCACTCGTTGCCGGACGCATCGGCAGCCGCCGGTCTTCCTGGGAGAGCTCCCTGCCGCGCTTGCTGCCCCCGCGGCACGACGCGCACCATGCATGAACCGAACAGCATGAGGCGCATGCACATGAGCACTCACAGATGCGACCGGTACACGGAACTGGGCCCATACATCGCGTGGCTCTCCAAGATCAATGACGGCGAATACACGATCGTCATCCAGATCGCAGACCATCCGCCAGAATGCGCCGACGCGCCCTTCGAGACCGAAGAGCAGGCCCTGCAGGCGGCCGACGTGTTCGCTCACCAGCTGCAGCAGTCGGCTCGCGGCGCCACCCTTGCCGGTCAGGCTGGTCCCTAGCCGTCTGCAAGGACAGAACAAACGCGGGTCAGAGGCCTTACGCAAAAGGCTTGCTCTGGCCCGTGTCTTTTTCGAGATAAACAAAGGACCGCGACGCTGCTCGAAAGGGCCCGCCGGGTTTCGCCCGACGAATACGCAAGCCGCGTTCGATGGGCCACCGTGTCCCTTTATGGGCACGGCGCGCCGCGCGCTCAGAGCTCCAGGTAGCTATAGCCCTTCTGCCCGTAGACCACGGTATCGGTCAGCGCCGACAGGCTGACGGTGACGTCGGGCACCACCGCGCTGTCGGGCAGCTTCTCCATGGCCAGCGCCTGCCCGCACACGAGCAGCTCGACGCCGGCCTGGCGCAAGGCGTGCACGAGCGGCAAATTGGGGTTCTTGGCCACCTTGGTAAAGTGGTGGTAGACCTCGTCGGTGGCCGAGGCGAGCGCGGCCTCGCCATCGAGCAGCGCCACGATGTGCACGTGCGAAGCAGGCACCTTGGACACGGCCATCAGGTTGACCAGCCGGGCCAGCCGATCCAGCGCATGCAGGCGCTCGCGCGGATGCTTACCGTCATCGGTCACCCGCACGAAGATGCGGTAGTCCGCGGCAGGGTCAGGCTGCACCGCCGCGTCCGGCCGCGGGTGGACCTTGCCGTAACCGGCGATCGCCGGTGTCACCCAATCGGACGACGGCGACTTGTCCGCCTCGCCCGCCCGCGCCGCCTGCCAGGGCAAGGCAAGCGCCAGCACCCACACCGCCGCCCAGACCCCGAAACCGCTAGCTGCGTTCTTCATGGCGCCCCTCGCTGTGTGTTTCGTTCGATCGAGTAATGCAAACCGGAGTCGGGGTCGACGGCGAAAAAGGTGCCTCTTCAGATCGCGTTTCCCCCGACCCGTGTCTCGCTTAACCAAAGTCAGCCGGCGGACTGTTTCTGGAACGGGCTATCGATTGCGACCGCCTCGCCCGAGGCGGGCGGCGCAGTGCCGGAATCGCCCGATACCTTGGGGTCCACGGCATCTCCGACTTGTCGCGAGAGACGGTCGGCGTCCTCTTTCGGCAGGTCCATCGTGAATAGGTACGCGGTACGGACGCGCGTGACCACAGCCTTGCCATCGATCAGCAAGGGCAGTTCGCGGCACCGGCTGAGCGCCTCGCGCACGGCGTCCTCAAAGACGCCCTGATGATCCGTCGCAGCGCCAGCCGCCTTGAGCACCCGGAACCCCTTGATGGCGCCGTCGGGCTGGACCATGTACTCCACGGCGAGCGCACCCGACTTGTTGAGCTTGCCCATGCGTTGGGGGTACCTCGGCGCTACCGCGTAGTTCATGTACGGACCGTTGCGCAGGTAGCGCAGGTCCACGCCGAAGTTGCCGTCCTCGCGCTTCACCACCTGCAGCATCGCCGTGGCCCAGGTGCGCCCCGTGGCGGGCCTGCCCGACGCCAGCACCGGCCGGAAGCGCCATTTCGACGCAACCTGCTCGGCAGCCTGCGCCAGCACGGGCGGCAGCGGCCCGTAGCGCGGGGGCAGCTTGACCAAGCCCCCGGGGCCCGGCATCAGCAAAGGCTGCGGGTCCATGACCTTGGCGGCCGCGATCTGGCCCTGCGTATCGACATCCAGTTGCAGGGTCACGGGCTGCTCCCGCACGACCTGTTGCGCAAACGCAGCGGGCGCGAGCAAACACGCTGCTGCAATCCATCCCCATCGACGCATAGCCTTCCCTCCCGTTGGATTCGGCCCACTATCGAAAGCGCGCAAACGCCATCGCCATCCCGTTATTTGCCCCGGCACTTTACTTGTGTTTTCGATTTCGCAGGCAACTGACGAGGATGAACGCTGGCCCGCCTTGCGGCGGCACGTTTTCCGGGGCCATCGCGGGGGCTGTGCTAGACCGCAACCCAAGACCTTGGCCGCTCAATCATGTGGACCTCATGCCCACCTCCCTCGAACGCCTCCCCGCCAGCCAGTTCCTGCGCCGGGAGTACCGGACCATTCTCGACGACTGGGCGAAAGCGGTGCGTCCTCTGCTTTCCGATGGCACGCTGTCCGGCGAAGCGCTGCCCGACGACATGGGCGAACTCCTCGAACAGATCATCGAGCTTACCGATCGCGTGCAAGCGGGCGACGAGCGCGGTTCGCTGCCGCCGCCCGCGGCGACCGCCCACGCCCTGCAGCGGCTGGACCAGAGCGTGGATCTGCAGGAGGTCATCGAGGAATACTCGCAGCTGCGCCTGTGCATCCTCGACGTGATCGACCGCAAGCGCGTCTACATACCGTCAGCCGAATGGCGGCATGTGACCAGCATCATCGACCAGGGAATCGCTACCGCGGTCAAGGCGTACTCGGCCGCGCAACAGCGCACGCTCATGGGCCTGGACCGGCTGTCCCGGGCGGCGCTGGAGAGCGCCGCGCTCGACACACTGCTCAAGCAACTGCTCGATGTCTTCCTTGAAAGCGTGGGTGCGGCCGACACGATGGTCGTCCTGCTGCGCGAGGGCGACCGCCTGGTGACATACGCGTCTGCGGGGCTGGAGGGCCGGCTGGAGCAAGGCTACGCACTTGGCATCGACGAGGGCTTTGCCGGCCTGGTCGCTTCGACGTGCGCTCCGCAGCTGCTGCGTGATGCGGCCAGCAGCCCGATCATGAAAAGTTCCGTCGCCCGGGACGTGGGCGTGCGCGCCATATACGGCGTGCCGTTGCTGGCCGCAGGCGAGATGGTGGGCGTGGCCCACATGGGCTCCCTCACCGCCCACGATTTCTCCCAACAGGACAAGTATTTCTTTCGCGCCCTGTGCGACCGCGCGAGTACCGCCATCGTCCAACACCTGCTGCGCGAAGAGTTGAACCAGAGCGAGCAGCGTTTCCGCGCCACTTTCGACCAGGCGGCAGTGGGCATCGCACACGTGGCGCTGGACGGCCGCTGGTTGCGCTTCAATCGGCGGCTATGCCAGCTCCTGGGCTACGGCGAGGCCGAGCTGCACAGGCTGACGTTCCAGGACATCACCCACCCGGACGATCTGGCCGGCGACCTCGAGCTCATGCAGCAGCTGCTCGAGGGTCATATCCCTACCTATACGATCGAGAAGCGCTACATCCGCGGCGACGGCAGCGTCGTGTGGGCCAACCTGACAGCCTCGCTGGTGCGCGACCTGCAAGGCCGGCCCGAGTATTTCATTTCGGTGGTCGAGGACATCGCCACGCGCAAGCGCGCCGAAGCGGAGCGCGAGCGCAGCTGGCGCGCCGAGCAGAAGGCGCGGGCGCGCCTGGACGCGATCTTCCAGGCCGCACCGGTCGGCATAGGGGTGCTGGATACCGACCTGCGCTACCTGCACGTCAACGAGACGCTCGCGCGGCTCAACGGCAAGCCGGTGGCGGCCCACCTGGGCCGGCGCGTGGAGGAGCTCGTCCCCGCACTGGGCGAGCGCCTCGAGGCACTGCTACGTGGCGTCCTGGAGCGCGACGAGCCGGTGATCGGCGAGGAGCTGGCCCTTCCCGACCCGGACCATCCCGGCCGGACCAGGCACTTCCTCGGCAACTACGCCCCCGTGCGGACTGCGGCCGGCGAGCGCCTGGGGGTGGCCGGCGTGGTGGTCGACATCACCGAGCTCAAGCAAGCCCAGCTCGATGCCCAGGCCGCCACGCGGATGCGCGACGAATTGCTGGCCGTGGTGTCGCACGACCTGCGCTCGCCGCTCGCTTCGCTGCAGCTGAGCTTCGACATGCTCGGCCGGCACGTCAGCGGCGCCAAGGGCGAAAGCCAGGCGCTGCGCATGCTGGAACTCATGCGCCGCACGGCGGCGCGCATGGATTTTCTGATCCGCGATCTGCTGGACCTGGCCACTTTGCAAACCGGCCGCTTTTCGCTGCAGGCCGGATGCGTCACCGTGGCGTCCGTGCTCGAGGAGGCCTACGTCGTTCACCAGCCGCTGGCGCTCGAAAAGGGCCTGTCCATGCATCTGGCGAATGCGGCCGGCGACACCATGGTGATCTGCGATGCCGAGCGCATCCAGCAGGTCCTGGGCAACCTCCTCGGCAACGCGATCAAGTTCTGCGCACCGGGTGGCTCCGTGATGCTCGGCGCAAGCCTTGTCGAGGACGAGGTGCTGGTCTCGGTGGCAGACAACGGCCCAGGTGTCGCGCCGGAGCACCACGGGCTGGTCTTCGAACCGTACTGGTCGGCCCGCGACTCGAGCGCCAAGGGGACCGGGCTTGGGCTGTACATCAGCAAGGGCATCGTGCAAGCCCATGGCGGGCGCATCTGGGTGGAAAGCGAGCCCGCCACGGGCGCGCGCTTCGTGTTCACCTTGCCGCGGCAGGAGCTCGAGGCTGGACGGATGGCCGCAAATGGGGACTGACCACGTCCGACCCATTGGCTCACAAGTCGCGATGGGCGAAGAGCATCGAGCCAGGCGGCCGTTATCCCGGCAAAGCGATCAGATGCATCCCAAGATAACGTGAACCTGCCCCTGAGTAACCACGTCTACGCAGATGCCGAGCGCCAGCGCGCACGAAGCCTTAGGCTTGCCGCTTGCGTGGCCAAAGAAAATGGGCCCGGCACCATCCTGCGCGAAATTTCGGCTGGCCGCCCTCAAATGCGGAGGCAAGCTGCCGATGCAATGGGCGTGGCGGCTGCGGACGGTGTTCGGTGCCCCTGGAAGCAAGCCGGCAGGGCCCGGCCATCACCGGAGAAGACACAATGACCTCGCCAGCCTCCTGCGCCGCATGCCGCGACGGAGCCTCCCTCGGCTTCGACTTCAGCCTGGCCTTCCAGCCGGTGCTGGACACCGCCGCGCGCAAGGTATTCGCCTACGAAGCGCTCGTGCGGGGCACCGATGGCAGTGGCGCGGCCGGCGTGCTGGCGCAGGTCGATGCGGACAACCGCTACCGCTTCGACCAGGCCTGCCGGGTGAAGGCCGTGACGCTCGCCGCGGAGCTGGGCGTGGACTGCCAGCTCAGCATCAACTTCATGCCCAACGCGGTCTACCAGGCAGCCACCTGCCTGCGTGCGACGCTGGCCGCCGCGCGCCGGGTGAACTTTCCGGCCGAACGGCTCATGTTCGAGATCGTTGAAAGCGAGCAGTCGCACGATCATGCACACCTGGCGCACATCGTGGCGGAGTACGCGCGCCAGGGCTTTCTCACCGCGCTGGACGACTTCGGCGCCGGCTACTCCGGGCTGGCGCTGCTGGCCGACATCCGGCCGGACATCATCAAGCTCGACATGGCGCTGATACGTGGCATCGACCGCGACCGCGTGCGCCAGATCCTGGTCCGCCACACGCTCCACATGTGCGGGGAACTCGGCATCCGCGTGATCGCCGAAGGCATCGAGACCCTCGAGGAGTGGCAGACGCTGGAGGCCATGGGCGTGCACCTTTTCCAGGGCTACCTGTTCGCCCGCCCGGGTTTCGAGCACCTGCCGGAAGTGCGGTGGCCGTAGCCATCCCTGAGGGAATGGAGGTAGTTGACTCAGGGGCTCACGGTGGCCGGCGGCCTGCCCGGACAGGGCTTGCGCTCGCTTCGGTCGCGTGGTGGCAGTCGCTTCGACCGAAGCCGAGCCATGCCACGGGTGCCACGCGTGTTCCTGCCGGGTATTTCCCTGGTTTTTCAGTCGACCTGGCTAGCCATGGGATCAGTCGACTCGCTGCAGCGCCCGGTCACGGAAACTTTCGGGCTCGCCTTTTGGCGGATAGTGATACCAGGCCTCGTGAGGCGGCGACTGCTTGCAGCTAAGGCACTGCGTCCGCGCCCAGAAGTGTCCGCACCCAGGACAGCAGCCCGCCGTCCAGAAAGTGTTCCAGCGCGTTCCACACCCGGCACCCGGCTCGGAAGGCGCGCAGAACCAACGGCTACTTGCCGTGGGCTCCCAACGACATAGGGGGCAGTGAATGTGGGGCTGCTGCTCCGACACCGATGGGCCTCCTTACCAACGCCGACCTCAGACGAGCGTCCTGCGCCATACCCGGTCGTCGTAGACCTGGTCGCCGAGCCGGAACTCGCAGTGCCCCACCTCGGCAAAGCCGTGCCGCGCGTAGAAGCGCTTGGCCCGCTCGTTGTGGTCGAACACCGTCAGGTAGAGCGAACGGGCGCCGCGCGCGAGGGCCTCGTCCACCGCCCAATGCATCAGCGCTTCGGCAACGCCCTTGCCGTGCCACGATGAGAGCACGTAGATCTGCTGCAGCTCCATCGCGCCCGCTTCGCCGGGCGACCCCGTCCACGGGCGAAGCTTGGCGTAGCCGACCGGCACGCCCGCCTGCTCGGCGACGCGCCAGGCAATCGCGGGATCGGCCAGGTCACGGGCCATCGTCCCCGCGGGGCCGTAGGCCGTCTCGCAGAACGCATCGAAGGCCGCTCCGCCAAAGCGGGACTCGAACGTCTCGGTGAAGATGCGGCGAGCCACGGGTGGCAGTGCGCGGACGTCGCCCGGCAATGCGCTGCGGAAGGAAACGGGAGCGTGCGATGTGGGGTTGTCCATGCCTTCCTGCGGGGGAGCCGCCCTCGACTAGCCTTGAACGAACGCGTGCAGGAACTCCCTGCCGCGCGCGGATGGCTGCCATAACACGAACGCGATATGGGCGACCACTGCCCCTCTCCCGTCTATGCTTACTGGCGATAGCCGCCTCAAATGAAGAGGACGCCGCCAAGGGGCTTGTCCCTGGCACCTTTTGCTGGTGACCTCGCCTACTTCTGTCTCCTGCGCGCGGCTGCCTCCATGGCCACACCCACCGCGACGCCAATCGCCACGCCGGCGCCCACGTTGTGCATGGCCACCCCCATCGCGACCCCAATGGCAACGCCGATGGCGATTCCGGAGCCTGGTCGCGGGCGCCTGGGTTCTTTTGCTGCGTTCATTCGTTACCCCCTGGTTGGTTGCGTCCGAGTCAATCGGTGATCCCTAAAGGAAAGGGACGGAGGGAATCATGCCGCTTTAATTGCTCTCCGTCCCTTCAAGTTGCAATCGTTCCACATCGGCATCCTTTTGCGCCCACACCGCGTTGACCCAGGCCTGGAAGCGCTCGCGGAAGGCAGGGTCGTTCCCGTAGTCGCCGCGCAGGGCCGGTTCGATGGGACGTTGGCGCACCAGCACGCGGATGTCGCGGACGCGGCCGGCGATCAGGTCCATCATCGAGCCGGCGCCGCCGGCATAGACGAGGGTGACGTCCAGGATGGCGTGCAGGCCCTCGCCCATCGCGTCGAGCACGAAGGCCACGCCGCCGGCGCGCGGACGCAGCAGATGGCGGTAGGGAGAACCCTGCGCCTCGTGCTTGGCGCGGGTGAACCGCGTGCCCTCGACGAAATTCATCACCGACACCGGCATGTGGCGGAACTTCTCGCATGCGCGGCGGGTGGTCTCGCGATCCTTGCCGGCCAGCTCGGGGTGCTTCGCCAGCTGCTCGCGCGAGTGGCGCTTCATGAAGGGGAAATCCAGAGCCCACCAAGCCGGCCCCAGCAGCGGCACCCAGATCAGCTGGCTCTTGAGGAAAAAGCGCAGGAACGGGATGCGGCGGTTGAAGATCTTCTGCAGCACGGGGATGTCCACCCAGCTCTGGTGATTGCACAGCACCAGGTAGTTGCCGTCCGGCCGCAGCCCCTCCAGCCCCTCGATCCGCCAGCGCGTGCGCGTGAACAGATCGAACAGCACGCCGTTGACCCCGATCCAGCTCTCCGCGATCGCCACCAGCGCGCGCGACAGCGCCACACGCGCGCCACGCCACGGCAGCACGAGCTTGACCAGGGTGAGCGCGAACAGCACCACCACGTGCGCCACCGTGTTGGCGGCGAGCAACAGCATGGCAAGCGGGACGCGCAGCGGCGCGGGTAACGAGGCAAACATCGGGCTGGACCGTCGTGGGGAGCTGTAGCGTAGCGCGGCAGCCGTAGTCGCCTGACCTAGGCAGCTCTGGCCCGGTTATTTGTCCCTGACACCTTTTGCCCTCCACCTATCCCCCCGATTGCGTGGAGATGGGCTCCAGCGGGCTGTCCAGGGCTACCGCTTCATCGGGAGTCGGCGTTTGCATCGCGGCAGGATGACGCCACAATTTCAACTCTGGTTGGAGCTCATCGCATGTGCTGCCTTGGCCGTGGCATAGGGTGATTGGGAGCTGGATGCGAGTCGCGACGGGTCGGCCCCCAACCGATTCCGGGTCGGCCGTCCATTGCTGTACCGCGTGGCTGGCCGCTTCCCGGATGAGGCGGTCATGGCTCGTGAAGTGTGATTCGACGACCTGGACTTCGCCGATGTGCCCGTCGGGCCGCACGACTGCCTCGATCAGCAAATCGCCATGTGCCGAGTTGATCTGCGTGAGCGGCGGAAAGGGCACCGTCGTCGGGTGCAGGCGGGGACCGTTGGAGACGTAGACAACCTGCAATCCGAAATGGCCTTCATCGCGCCTGACCACCTGCAAGTGCACCATTGCGTAGGTCTTTGCGCCAACCGCCTGATCGTGGCTCCTGGCCGGCCTGAAGCGCCAATGCGACATTACTTCATGCGCCTGGTTGCCGATAGCTTCGGGAATCTGGCTGGGCAAGACAACATTTACCACTTGGCCCGCTGGGTCAACGTCCAACGCCACCCAAGCGCGCCAATCACGAACGACCTGAGGGGTTTGGCTTATTGCAGGTAGCGCGATCGCC
>NZ_DASZBU010000010.1:0-258588 GCF_035943815.1 Frateuria sp. | reverse complement strand
GCGGCGCGAGTACAACGAAGAAAGACCGAAGGCGGCCCTCAGCGGGATGACGCCAGCGGCCTATGCACAACACCTGGCAAACACAGATACGATCAAACCCGGACTCTAAACCCGACCGCTACTGAAAGCGGGGGGACGTCGCATTCGCAGAGCGAACAGCAGGTCGAAGCCGTAATTGCCACGCATAAGCTTGAGACGCTCACGCACCCAGCTTTTCCAATCGGGCGCGAGTCGCCCCATGTCCTCCCATACCAGACATTGGCTCCGAAGGATGTGCTCATAGAGATATATGGGAGCGCTCTTGATCGCGACCCGCTCGCCTTGATGGTGCACGTGGTCCAAAAGAGCGTCGCCCGCCAAGGCCGCCATGGAGGACAGGAGATTGATGAAGGGAAGCGTTGACCCGATAAGCAATAAAACAGCCCAGAATGATTGAGCGCAGCTGTAGGCCAGCGCTTGGTTGCCCTCTGCCTGTGCCTCCCGCAACAGCAGCGCAGTCGCGGCTAACGCCTCAAAGCTGCCCAAGCTCTCCAGTCGCCGCAGCAGGCGGCGCGAGGTTTTCTCGCGCCGCACCATGATTTCACTGGCCATGGGCCGGGATCGATAAAGGACGCGCTGTACCTCAGCCCCCAACCCGGCTAGCCATCGGGATCGGTGCAGCGTCAGGTCTTGCTCGGGGTCGACGATCTCCCAGTACACATGCTCAAGCAGAGCCTTGCTCTTGGGAAATTTGAGCTCGGCACGCTCAACCAGGTCGCTGCGCGGCACATGCTTGCCCTGAGCGTAGCGAGCCATTCGATGACGATGGGACAACACGCCTTCGACATTGCGACCGAAGCCATCACCGATCAGTTGCTTTTCCAACGCGTAGTAGGTGGCGCCATTGGAGAGCTGGTGAATCCATTGAAACCACAGCTGGACCCGTTGCTGGTCGATACATCGCCGCAAAGTCGATCGACTCCGGCCCCGTCGCTCATTTTCGCACCCGCCTGCGCAAATCATCGGATTCCCTTCGTATCAATGACTTGGACCTCAGGATAGGGTAAAACCGAGGGGTCGATTTACCGGCTACCCTCTGGCCCGTCTGCGCCCTAGCATCGGTCGTGACCAGACGTGACCGAGCCATGACCCTCCCTCAGCAACCACCGCTGATCGATCTGCTGGAACGCGACCTCTTGGTGCGTTTCGGTGCCCCGCTGATCGGTGGCGAGGAGCTGCGTGTCGCGCTGGGCTACCCCACGGCAGAGGCACTTAGACAAGCCTTGTCACGCGGAACGGTACCCGTGCCGGTGTTCGCCGTACCGCACCGGCGAGGGAAATATGCGCTTGTCCGGGATATCGCCGCGTGGTTGGCCACATTGCGGCAAGGTGCCGTCGGCCCCGCAGGAGTGCAGGAGGTGCCGATGCGTTAGCGCTCAGGTCTACCTGCCTTCCTTCTGCGGAGCGCCAGACGCGAAGGCCCGGGAGCTTGTGACTCCCGGGCCTTCAAGGTGCGATGGATGCGAACCCCATCGGCGCCTAATGTCCTCCTCCCGCCTCGACAGGTCAAGCCCCTCGCCTGGCTCCTAGCAGGGGGGGGGTTGGATCGCGTCGCGCCCGCTGACATCCCGTCACCGCCTTACGGCGGTGGCGCAATCTCGGAGTCAGCATGTCTTCTTCTCTCAAGGAAATCCTGCGCCTTGCCCTGACCACGACGTGGTCCAACCGTCAGGTCGGCCGCGTCGTCGGTAGGTCTGCGAATACCGTGGGGCGCTATCGCAGCCTGGCCAGCGCCCAGTCCCTCACGTGGGCGGACCTCGCCGAGCGCTCTCTCGATGAGCTGGACGCCCTCTTCAATCGCGCTTTGCGTCGCACCGTTGAGAAGGAGCACCCCGATTGGGCGTGGGTCCACGATCAGATGCAACTTCGCGGAATGACGCGCACGCTGCTGTGGGAAGAGTATCGCCGGGCGTGCCCTGAGCACGCCTTGGCTTACTCCCAGTTTTCTCACCATTACCGCGCGTATATCCGCAAGCTTCACCCGGTGATGCGGCAGCATCACGCGCCAGGCGAGCGCGTTTTCGTGGACTTCTCCGGCCGCCGTCCCTTCTATGTGGACCCCGAGACCGGCGAACGCATCGTGGTGGAGCTGTTTATCGGGGTCTTGGGCTATTCCAACTACGTGTTCGCGCTTGCTTGCCCTAGCCAGCAGGTACCGCAGTGGATCAAGGCCCATGTGTTGATGTTCGACGCCTTTGGCGGCGCTCCTCGGGTCATTGTTCCCGACAACCTGCGCAGTGCGGTAACGCGGCCAGGTAAGCATCCCATTATCCACCGCACCTATCAGGAGATGGCGAGCCACTACGGCAGCGTCGTGCTACCAGCCCGCGCCCGACGGCCGAAAGACAAAGCCAAGGTCGAAGGGAGCGTGTTGATCGTGCAGCGCTGGGTGTTGCTTCGCCTGCGCCACCGTACGTTCTTCTCCCTGACCGAGCTCAATCAGGCCATTGCGGAGCTCGTGGCGGAACTGAACCGGCGTCCCTTCAAGAAGCTGGAAGGCTCTCGCATCGAACGGTTTGAAGCCGATGAATCTGCGGTGCTTCAACCTTTGCCGGCCGTGCCGTACGAGCACGGTGAATGGACCTCCGCGCAAACGGTACCAGCCGACTATCACGTCCGGCTCGGCAAGCACTGGTACTCGGTGCCGTTCACGTACATTGGCTGTGCGGTGGATGGGCGCCTCTCGGCCGATGCAGTGGAGATCTACTGCAGCGGTATCCGGATCGCCAGCCATCGCCGCGGGATTGCCGATGGCACGACCACCGATCCGGGCCATCTGCCGAAACACCATGCGATGTATGCCGAGCGTACGCCTGAGCACTTTGTAAGGTGGGCTGTGGGTATCGGTCCTGCCACAACCCCACCCGGGGCTGGGTTTGCCTTGCTGTGATCGGCTACAGGCGTTGGCACGAAAGCATGGCGCCGCTGAGCTTGAGGCCGCCGTGCAACGGGCGCTGGACATTCGCTCCCCCTCAGAAAAAACCGTGCGTGCCCTGTTGGCCAGCGGCCGGCATCGCAGCAGGAACGATAGCCCGGACGAGCCGGGCGCCGCACTCCCCGAGCACCGCAACATTCGTGGTAGCGCCTATTTCGCACCGACCAAGGAGGCCATCGCATGAGCCGGCAGCACACCCTTAATGCCTTGCGGGAACTGAAGCTCGAGGGCATGGCCGCTGCCTTGGAGCGTCAGCATGCTAGCCCGTCGCTCCAGGACAGTCCCTTTGACGATCGCCTTGCCGTTTTGGTCGATAGCGAGCGGGCAGCACGCGAGAACCGACGCCTCGCGCGACTGCTCAAACAAGCACGCCTCAAGGTGGAAGCCTGCGCCGAGGACATCGACTACCGGGTGGGGCGTGGCATCGACAAGCAACAGATCCAAGGGTTGCTTGCTTGCGACTGGATCACGCAGCACCAGAATCTGATCATCACCGGGCCGACCGGCGTCGGAAAGACTTGGCTGGCGTGTGCGCTCGCGCATCAAGGAGCGAGACGCGGCATCCCGGTGGCGTATCGGCGGCTTCCTCGCCTTCTGGAAGAGCTGGAGATCGCACGCGAGGCAGGCAATCTCACGGCGGTCCGCACACAGCTCGCCCGGACCAAGCTGTTGGTGCTGGACGACTGGGGTGTCAGTCCGTTGGGGCGACGCGCCCGGCAGGATCTGCTGGAAGTCATCGACGACCGAGTCGGTAGCGGCTCGGTTGCCATCACCTCGCAGCTACCGATCACCGAATGGCATGCCTACCTGGGGGAACCAACCATCGCGGATGCCATCTTGGATCGCCTTGTGCATAGCGCGCACCGGATTCAGCTCCAAGGAGAGTCGATGCGCAAGCTCAAAAGCAAGGCGAGCCGAAGGGATTGAAGTGCTAGGTAACGGCTCAGGGATGAGCCGCTTGCTCAGGAGCAGCGGTACGCTCAGTACCAGCGATGTGGTCAGCGCTCATTGGAATGGTGCTCAACTTGGCCGGAATACGCATGGGGCGAGCGTTATCGGCACCGTGGGCAGCCCGGCAAAGGCTGCCCTTGCCGAGAAGTACGGGCTCGATCATCCCATTCTGCATCGCGAGCAGAACTTCATAGAGGAAGTGAAACGGCTCACCGATGGGCGTGGCGTCGACTATGCGATTGATGGGATTGGCGGTAAGACCCTGATCGACACTCTGGGAGTCGTGCGGCCCTTCGGCGTGGTCGCCAGTATCGGCCAGGTTGGCGGCGACCCCGGCCCCATCGACTTGTCCATGCTTGGCCCAGCGCGCTCGGTGGCGCTGGCACGTCCAGGTGTTTTCCGCTTCATATCCGACCAGGCGCGCTACCGGGAGGGCGCTGCAGCCACCTTCGAAGCCTTGCAGCGCGGCGTGAGGGCGCACATCGGCGCGGCGTTACCTCTGGTCGAGGCGGCTGAAGCGCACCGCATGCTCGAATCCGGCGCGTCAGTCGGATCCATTCTTTTGCACCCTTGATGGAAGACAAACACGATGTTCTATCTGATCCATCTGGACTACCTGCGCCCCCTCGCCGACGTTGACCGGCACATTGAGCGTCACCGGGAATTCCTCGCGCGCCACTACGCGGCTGGACACTTCCTGCTATCGGGCAGAAAGGAGCCGCGCACGGGTGGGGTGATACTCGCCACGGCGAACACCGCGGACGAGGTTTCCCAATGGATCTCCGAAGATCCCTTCAGCCAGGCTGGCGTTGCTGCCTATACCGTTATTGGCTGGCAGCCGACGATGGCAGCCGATGGACAACCGTGGGATCGATGGCTTGTGGACTCGACAGCGGCGGTTGCCAAGGGTGACGCTGGAGGCCAGGGCGCATCAGTGCTGGCTGGAGGTGCGCTGTCTGGTGAGATGACCGATGTGCCGGATACGACCGCCACCCCCAAGGTGTCACTCAGTAACCTGAAATTCACCGAGGCCGTGCACGGCGAACGCTATGCAGCGCGCATCAGCCCACTGGCGACGCTGCTGGGCGCGAAGAAGCTGGGGTACCGTGTGATCGAGCTGCCGCCCGGCAAACGCGCTTGGCCGCGCCATCATCACTACGTGAACGAAGAGCTTTTCATTGTATTGGCAGGCTCGGGGGCATTCCGCCTTGGGGAGAAGACCATCGCCGTCACCGAAGGCGACGTGGTCTCGGCGCCCGCCGGCGGCGCCGAGACCGCGCACCAGTTCATCAACGACTCGAACGCTCCGCTGCGCTACATCGCCATCAGCACCATGGAGGTGCCCGACGTGATGGGTTACCCCGACTCGGGTACGTTCGCCGTGTTTGCAGGTAGTCCGCCGGGCGGCGCCAAGGAGAACCGAACCTTCGAGCACGTGGGGCGCCTGGCCGACACGGGCGACTATTGGGAGGAAGCATAGCTGCAGCGGCTCCTGCCGCCTCGCAGGCGGCGCTAGTTCTTGCATCTTGGAGATGCCGCTCGCTTATCCCGCGGGAAGCATCCCCGGCCCAAGCGTTCTGGGCGAGCCGTCGCGGAGCTGCTCTGCCTGACGTAATGTGGCAACACGCCAAACCGTACGCCTGCAGCGAGGAGATGGCGTACGCATCCACCGTGCCGGCTGAAGGATTCGTGCGCCATGGCACCAGACCGAAGCCCAGCGTTCGACGATGCCGCGCAATGCGCCGACCGGATCGGGCAAATGGTAGTTGGCAGCGATGCCTTGGCTAGCGTTGCTGGCGCACCCCGCCCGCCTATCAAGGCTAGTGGTACGCGTCGGATGGTCTGAAGGCGTCGGCACGGGCGGGCGAGGAGCCGGGCCGCGAGGGCGACGCTTCGATCGTGAAGATGAGATCCAGTTGACCGTCCGCGATCTTCCGTGCAGCGACCACTACATCAAGCGCATCTTACGCCTGGTCCGCTTTCGGCTACGGGGGCTGAGTGGTGCCTGGGATGAATGGGGTAATGGCGGCTATCTGGAGCGATGCGGGCGCCTACATCCCGAAAATTTTGGTGTCGACGCGAGTCAGATCCGCATCGAAGACGAGCGGCTTTGTCGGCAGCTGCTTTCAATGAGGAGCTTTCCAACAGAATCGGCCGAGAGCAGCCGCCAGGGCAGGGCGATTAGGCCAAGTTATCGGGGGTAGGGCGCATGTCCGCGTTCGACGGCGATTTCAATTGGTCGATGCAACAGCTTGTCGATATCGCTAGATCGGCACAGCAGGTCGCCTTCCCAGTGGCCAGGCACCGCCCGGTCATCGACCGACGCCGGGCGCTCGCGGACTGACACCGTGTTGCTGATCCGGCCGTGGTCGGTGGTCTTTTGGTTGTGGTGGCGCGAGCGGCGCATAGCTCGCGTCCGCCGTAGGTGTTCCAGCAGTTCCCTCTTGAACGCGCCCCCCGACTGGATGAAGAGCCTTCTACCGCTGATCTTGGGCATGTCGCAAGAAATTTCTGTTGACAACTTGGCTTCCCTGATGAAGGCTGAAAAACGCCCGCGCGCAATGCGCGGGCCCAAGGGGACAATACGATGCGCGTACGTTGGCAAGGGATCTGCCTCGGGGCAGTGTTGTTGGGCTCGTTCGCGTCGTTGGTCCATGCCGCGAATCCGGAGGACGAATACCGGAAGCTTATCCGGGTCAACGAGACTATCCAGCCGCTCGGCGAACACCCATTCGGTGAAAACATCAGCCTGTACGACGGCTCGCTGTCCTTCACCCAGACCGACATCAGCCTGCAGGGTGATGGCCCCGCGTTACAGTTGATCAGGCATTTCGATGTCTACGGCAACTCGCCCATGTATGGCGCGGCCGAGCCCGCGTTCGGGGACTGGGAACTCGAAGTCCCGCATTTGGAAACCCTGACCGCAGGCACACAGCCAACGCCCTCCAATCCCATCGGCATCCGCATGTGGGATGTCAGTGCCAGCGGTCAGGCCCAGGCCATCAACGGCTGG
Organism: Frateuria sp.; assembly: GCF_035943815.1. Taxonomy (GTDB): domain Bacteria; phylum Pseudomonadota; class Gammaproteobacteria; order Xanthomonadales; family Rhodanobacteraceae; genus Frateuria_A. The sequence goes on along the minus strand of NZ_DASZBU010000010.1, from coordinate 251,650 downwards.
CAGACCGACAATACCGGGGGAACCTCCGGTAACCCGAATGCCGACGTCAATGCCCGATGCAGCAATTTCACCGCTCCGCCCTCAGTCGTATCGCATTTGGGCGATCCTGCTTTGCAGTTCTGGGACCCCGAGGATTGGTGGAAGGGCTATCACCTGATCACGCCTGGGGAGTCTGGCCAAGATATCTTGGCTAATACCGACGCTTCCTCGAAGGGCACTTACCCCGCAGTCACCAAAGCGCACTGGCGCTTCAGCTGTCTTCCGACGACCGCCAATGGGCAGCCGGGCGAAGGCTTCCTCGGCCAAGCGCCCGACGGCACCCAGTATTGGTTCGATTACCTCGTCTATCGGGGCGCGGAAGGGATGTCGAGGCAGCTGGGTTCCAGCGTTGCGGGCTTGAGGTCTTCCCAGTCGCCCTTGCAGCGATATGTCAATGCCACCGTCGAGGGAATGATCAGCCTTTTGTCCGGATCGTCGGTTGCGCACGCGGCGCCGACCACGGACAACATCGCCAGGAGCCTGGGCGTTCTGCTCGTCACCAAGGTTCAGGATCGTTTTGGCAATACGCTCAATTACAGCTACGACAGCAATGGTTACCTTACAGGTATCTCGGCAAGCGACGGTCGTGCTCTGAGCGTGGTGTACGTACCGGGCACCTCACACATCCAGAGTGTGACTTTGCAGCCAGGCTCAGGGGCGCCAAGGACCTGGGTTTACACGTACGGAGCCGATGGCAATTCACTCGTCGATGTCCAGCTGCCCGATGGCAGTCACTGGCACTACGACATCAGCGCATTGCAGAGCACCATCCTTCGCGGCGGCTCCGCCTTCAGCAGTTGCGTAACCTTGCGTGTTCCGTCAAGCCTCGGCCCGATCACGGGCACCATCACGCACCCGTCCGGACTGGTGGGGCAGTTCACCGTCCAGGGCATGATGCATGGTCGCTCCTATGTGCCCCAATCGTGCTTGGGCATGCAATCCGGCGATCCCAATACCGGCGGCAGCTATGCCGTGTTTCCTGAAGCCTGGTACAGCCTGACCACGACGCAGGTGGTTTTTTCAGGCGCAGGTCTGCCGACCAGCAACTGGTCCTACAACTACTCGCCGCCCAACGAGAGCTGGTCCACGTGCACGGGAAACTGTCCGACGACGATCTGGACGGACGTGGTCGACCCGAACGGCAGCACGACCCGCCACATCTTCAGCAATCGATTCGACATTAGCGAGAGCCAGTTGGTGCGTACCGAGTTCTACGCCGGTGCGGCTGGCACATCCACGCTCCTGCGGAGCGAGGACAGCGGCTACGCACCGCCAACGACTTCGCCTCTTCCGGTGTCGGCCGGCGATAGTTTGATTGGTAATGTCAATGTCGCGCAGATGACGAAATACTCGCCATTGAACCTGCGTACGATTACGCAGGACGGCCAACACTACACGTGGCAAGCGACGGCTTTCGACGTGCACGCGTGGCCCACTGACGTGAAGCGCTACAACGACATCGCTGGTCAGACTCCGATCGAGGAATCCATTACCTATTTCGATGACACTAGCCTCTGGATCCTGCGTCTGCCCTTGACGGTCACCAACGCGGTTACAGGCGAAGTGGAGACCAGCAACACCTACAACAGCCTGGACGAACTGACCGCGCGTGCCCGCTTCGGCCAGACGCTGATGAGCTATACATGGAACAGCGCGGGGCAGCTCGGCAGCTTCACCGACGGTAACGGCCATACCACAGCACTGGGTAACTACTACCGCGGCGTTCCACGGTTGATCGACTACCCGGACGGCACTAGCGAAACCCTGGGCGTCGACGATCTCGGTCAGATCACCGCGATCACGGATCAGTCTGGCCACACCACCAGCTACAGCTACGATCCGGTCGGCCGAATCGCGCAGATCACCTATCCCTATGACAGCAGCATCGACAGTGCGCAGTGGTACCCGAAGGTGTTCACCTACGCCTACGTGACTAGTGCGGAGCGTGGCTTGGCCGCCAACCACTGGCGGCGCACGGTCACCCAAGGCAGTTCAACCGACACCACGTATTTCGATGCAGAGCTGCGCCCGGTGCTGAACGATACGTCCACCGGCAGCGCGAGCATCAGCACTGCCACTGGCTACGATTGGCGCGGCTTGACTACTTTCGCTGCCTACCCACTGGCCGGCAGTCCAGATCTATCAGCTATCACCACCGGCACGCACAGCAGCTACGACGCGCTGGGCCGGCTGACGCAAACCCAGCAGGACTCGGAACTGGGTACGCTGACCACCACCACGGTCTATCTGCCCGGTCCCGGCACCCAGGTGACCGATCCAAAGCTTAACGTCACCACGACCTATGACCAGGCCTTCGACCAGCCCGTGTACAACGTGCCGTGGTCGATCAGTGCGCCGAATGGCCTGAGCCAGAGCATCACGCGGAATATCTACGGCGAGCCGACCGCGATTACCCAGTCGGGCAACTACGGCACGGAGACGGACAGCGTCACCAAGTCCCTGTATTACGACAGCTACCACCGTCTGTGCCGCACCACCGAGCCGGAGACCGGCAGCACCGTCATGACCTATGACGCGGCCAATAATCTGGCGTGGAGCGCGGAAGGCCTGTCCATCACTGAGAATGGCTGCGGCCAGGACCAGGTGGCTGCCGCCGCCCAGACCGTACGCAGCTACGACGCGATGAACCGTGTGCTGACGATCGCCCCACCGGCAGGTACGCAGAGCACGGTCTACACCTACGATGCGCTTGGCCACGTGCGTACGGCCGTCTCAGGCGTTGCCACGCAGGGCTATGCCTACAACAGCCTCGGTCTGCTGACGGGCGAGAGCCTGCAGGTCAGCGGCTTCAGCTGGGCACTCGGCTACGGTTACGACGCCTACGGTCATCGCGCCACGGTGAGTTATCCCGCCGGTGCCGGCACGAGCGAGGTCGTGAATTATGCCCCCGATGCGTGGGGCCGCCCCATGCAAGTCGGCAGCTACGCCACGGGCGTCGGCTATTTCCCCAACGGCCAGGTGGAGGGGTTCACCTACGGCAACGGCCGCAGCTACCTCGCCCAGCAGAATGCGCGCCAGCTCACCAGCAACTTCACCGACGGCGTGGGCAGCGCGCTGGACCTGAGCGAAGACCTCACCTATGACGCCGACGGCAACATCACCTCTGTCAACGACCTCACTGGCGGCCTGCGCAGCAAGAGTTTCGGCTACGACGCTCTGAACCGCCTGACCAGCGCGAGCGCCCCGAACCTCTACGGCACGGAAAACTACACTTATGACCCTATCAACAATCTGCGCACCCGACTGACCGCTGGCCAGACGCTCGCTTACAACTACGACGCGACGAACAAGCTGACGACCATCACGCAAGGCGCCAGCACGATCAACAGCTTTCTCTACAATCCGCAGGGCGATGTGATCGCCCGGGGCAACACCACGCTCGCCTTCGATGGGAAGCATCAGTTGGCGAGCTTGCCGGGCGTGGAAAGCTACAGCTACGACGCCGCGGGACGTCGGGTGGTAAAGCAGCCAATCAGCGGCGCGCCTACGTACTACTTCTACGATCAGGCCGGCCAACTGATGTATCAGTACGCGCCCGGTGCGGCCACGACCACCAATTACATCTACCTGGGCACGCACCTGATTGCGCGGCACGACCAAACGCAACCGAGCCAACCAGGCGCCATCAGCTTTGGCGCCAATCCCAACGCTGGCAGCACGACGGTGGCCTGGGGCAGTGCTCTCGCAGCCACCAGCTACACCTTGCAGCAAAGCGGCGATGGCGGCGGTACGTGGAGCACGATCTACGGCGGCAGCGCGACCAGCACGACGGTCTCCGGTCTGGCCGGTGGCGGTTACGTATACCGGGTGCAGGCCTGCATCGGCAGCAACTGCAGTGGGTGGACGACTTCGGCCACGCTGGGCGTATGGCCGGCGATCCCGGTGGTCACGGTGCCGGTCGGCACCGTCAATGGACCCTATACGGTGAGCTGGACGGCCCCGGTGGGGGCGACAGGCTACGCAGTGCAGGAAAGCCTCAACGGCGGTGCATGGAGCACGATCGCCACCAACATCACGGCAACCTCGATCAGCCGACCGGGCACCACGACGGGCAGCTATACCTACCAGGTGGAATCGAGCGACGCCTACGGCACGGCCGGCTGGAGCGCGACTTCGGCCACAGTAAGTGTGAACACCAATTTCGGCGTGGTGCCGTCGCCGGTACCCACCTTAAGTGTTCCGGCCGCCAGCAGTACCGGCAGTGCCACGGTGAGCTGGACGGCGGCCTCGCCGGTGACAAGCTACTCACTGCAGCAGAGCAACGATGGCGGCAGCACCTGGGCGACGGTTTACAGTGGCACGGCCACCAGTACGACCCTGACGGGCCTAGCCAACGGCAGTTACACCTACCACGTCCAAGCCTGCAACGACACGGCCGGCAACTCGGTATGTACAGCGTGGGCGACCGGCAGCGCACTGGTGGTGACGCTGCCGCCGACGAGTACGCCCGGCCTCAGCGCTCCGGCGAGCAACGGTACCGGCAGCTACACGGTGAGCTGGGGCAGCGTCGCCACGGCAACAAGTTATACGTTGCAGATCAGCAGTAACGGCGGAGGCACTTGGAGCACGGCATATAACGGCAGTGCGACAAGTTGGAGTGCCAGCGGTCAGGGTAATGGCAGCTATACGTATCGGGCACAGGGCTGCAACGTGGGTGGTTGCGGGCCGTGGAGCGGCGCCGGCACCACCACTGTACTGTTGCCGCCTGCCAGTGCCCCGGGTCTCAGCGTGCCGGGCAGCAGCGCTACTGGCAGCTATACGGTGAGTTGGAGCGGCGTGGCCACCGCCACTAGCTACGTTTTGCAAATCAGCTTCGACAGTGGTGGTTGGAGCACGGTGCAGTCGAGCGGAGCGACAGGCTGGGCTGCCAGCGGTCAGGCCACCGGTACTTACGCGTACCAGGTGCAGGCCTGCAACGCGAGCGGGTGTGGACCGTGGAGCAGCGCCGGCACGATCAGCGTGCTATTGCCGCCGGGCAGCGCCCCCAGCTTGAGTGTGCCGTCCAATAACAACACGGGTGCTTACACCGTAAGTTGGGGCTGGGTGGCGACGGCCGCGAGCTACAACCTGCAGGAAAGCGCCAACGGTGGTGGCTGGAACACGATGCAAGCGGGCAGCGCGACCAGTTGGAACGCCAGCGGTCGAACCACCGGCACCTACGCCTATCGCGTGCAGGCCTGCAACGCGAGCGGGTGTGGACCGTGGAGCGGTTCGGCATCGGTCAGTGTCTTGCTGGCGCCGACCACGCCGACCGGATTGTCGGCCACACTCTATGCCACCACCGATCCGACTCTTCGACCTTCGACGAGATACTCGCTGACCGCGTCTTGGCCAGCTGTTGTCGGCGCCGCGAGTTACAACTTCCAGAACTGCCAACCGAATGGTGTCTGCAGTACGACAACCACGACGGCAACGTCCATTCCCGAGTTCCTCGTAGGTGGAGCGACCGTCTCGGTGGCATTGCAGGCCTGCAATGCTATTGGCTGTTCGCCATGGAGCGCGTCGCAGGCGCCGACCAGGGTGAACCAGTGAAGGGCCGTATGAAAGGACATAGGGTGAGCGTTCGCGCCTGCAACGTAGGTGTTCCGCCTGGCCGTATCGTGCTTCCACAGTGCACAACGGCGCGGTTGGACGATGCGCGGTCATCATGCAGGGGCATAGCGCTATGAAGATCAGCCGAGCCACCCTTCAAACCTTGTTCCTGCTTGGCCTATGGCTGGGGCTGGGGCTGCAAGCCCATGCGCAGGCGGACACGGTGACCTACGTCTACACCGACCCGCAGGGCACGCCGCTGGTGGAGGCGGATGCGCAGGGCAACATCATCGCGCGCTATGACTACACCCCCTACGGCCGCATGGTGACATCGCTGGGCAATCCACCGAACGGACCAGGCTATACGGGCCATGTGAACGATCCGGAGACGGGGCTGGTGTACATGCAGCAGCGGTACTATCAGCCAGACGCGCGGTTTTTGAGTCCAGATCCCGTGGGGCCAACACCGGGAGATGGATATAACTTCAGCCGTTACGCTTATGCAAGCAATAATCCCATCTCAAACATTGATCCGGATGGGCGATCAGACGAATCAAATGGATGTGATATCGAGTGCAAGAGAGAAAAGCAAGAGCAGCGCGAAAGACGGAATGACTCGCCATATACTGGCGGCGACGTGAAGCAATTTTTCGTAGGGGTATTTAAGCGAGTACTAAACGAGCTGCCTAAGGACGCAGGGCAGGAAGATTTTACTTCCTCAAATAATTCCCAGGCCGCCGGAATGATGGCTGGTAGCGTTCTTCTGGGCGCAGTGGCCACGGTTGTTACCGACGGGGAGGTGCCTGAGGCAGATCTCGACGCTACAGCGCCTGTCGGACGGCTGGGCAGCCCAATGGGAGTGCGTCCTGGTACAAACAGGCCAGGGAGTGTCGACGGCCTTCAATATAGCGGTCATGCTTTTGATCAAATGCAAGGCCGCGGCCTCACCCCCTCCGTTGTGAGGAACACTATCGATAGAGGAATATCCTCGCCCGGCCGAAATGGCGCAACAATCCATCATGACAGGACCAACAACATTACTGTGATCACTAACTCATCGGGTAGGGTGATAACCGCCTACCCAGGAGGCGGGTAATGGCTCTTCAAGCTTACAATCTTGTGCTTGGTGGAATAGCTTCTTTTGATGGAAGCTTGCAACAACTCGGTAATCTTATAAAAGATTTGGACGCGATGTGGACTTCTTGTGTGGACTGGTCAGAAGAGGAGCGAAGAGAATTTAGATCTGACTGGGGGCTACTTGAGCAGATTTACGCCGAGGCTCTTGATAAGGAGTCCGCGAAACTTAGTTCACAAGACATCTTAGATAGCCGCGCGACATTAAAGAAAATAAAGAGCAGCCTAGAGGCTAAGGCGTTGAATGAGAGAACGTGACCTGAGGTTAGATGGGGCCCAGCGTCTCAGGAAAAGACCTTGACGCCGGGTGCAATACCAGTTTCATTTAAAGGGGACGTGGCTAATTAATGTTGACTTCGGCCGCGGGAGTTAATTTGCCACGTCCCCTTTTGTCCCTTTTGTCCTCTATGCCACCACCGATCCGAGTCTTCGACCTCCGACGAGATACTCGCTGGCCGCGTCCTGGCCAGCCGTCGTCGGCGCCGCGAGTTACAACTTCCAAAACTGCCAACCGAATGGTGTCTGCAGTACGACAACCACGACGGCAACGTCCATTCCCGAGTTCCTCGTAGGCGGGGCGACCGTCTCGGTGGCTTTGCAGGCCTGCAATGCCATTGGCTGTTCGCCATGGAGCGCGTCGCAGGCGCCGACCAGGGTGAACCAGTGAGGGCGGACCGCATGAAAGGACATGGGATGAGCGTTCGCGCCTGCAACGTGATGAGGTGTTCCGCCTGGCCGTACCCGTGCTTCCACGGTGCACAACGGCGCGGATGGGACGACGCGCGGTCATCATGCAGGGGCATAGCGCTATGAAGATCAGCCGAGTCACCCTTCAAACCTTGTTCCGGCTTGGCCTATGGCTGGGGCTGGGGCTGCAAGCCCATGCGCAGACGGATACGGTGACCTATGTCTACACCGATCCGCAGGGAACGCCGCTGGTGGAAGCGGATGCGCAAGGCAACATCATCGCGCGCTACGACTACGCACCCTACGGCACGCCGGTGGCATCCCTGGGCGCACCGCCCAACGGGCCGGGCTACACCGGGCACGTGAACGACCCGGACACCGGGCTCGTGTACATGCAGGCGCGGTATTACGATCCGGCTACAGGGCGATTTTTGAGTTCAGATCCGATCAGCCCAAGTGCAGGCAACCCTAACACCTTCAATCGCTACAACTACGCAAATAACAATCCGATCATCAATCAAGACCCGAATGGTAAGGATTGCACGCGCTCGGGAAGCACGTTCACGTGTCAGCCTACGATAAATGGTAAGCCGTTGACTTACCTTCCCTCAACGCCACCATTTCCGGCGCCCTCCAATTGGCCTCAGAAAATGGATTCAAACACAGGTCATCACGAATACATCTACGAAACACCTATCGGTAATAAGTCGCCACAGAGTGTCGCTAACGCCATTGCGCAAGACCCGGTTCCGAACGCTAAAGGAAAATCAGCGACACCAGAAGGCACGCCGAATAACGCTGCGCCATCGTCCGGTCCTCGCGCTGTGCTCGCAACGGTGGCAAACGCTGTAGGTTTAGGAGACTCCAGCGTCAAGAGCTATACCTTCAAGGACGCGAACGGAAATACTTGGGAGATGAACGTGACTGAGAATTCGCACACGCTATCGCCAGGCTATGTTCTTCGTGGCGTTGCACAGGGCAACGCGGTGACCTATGGCGAAGGAACAGCTTTGAAGCAAAACCTTGGGCAAGCGTCCGACTTTTTGATAAATGACGTCTGGGTTAACCAGAATCAGAGAAACGTCAATGAGGCGCACTAATATGCTCCCGCTGTGGGTGGGAGGCATAATTGCTCCTTTGTTTGCGCCCTTGATGTTCTTCCTGGCTGTCATGCTCTGGAGTGTCGCGACAGACGGAATTGTTTTAGGGATTCGTGGCTGGGAGGCTGGAGTAGTGTCGGCCGTGATTTTTGTCCTCCCCATGAGCTACGTTGCAACATGGGTTCTTGGCATGCCGTATCTGTACTGGCTCCAACGGAAATCTCAACTATCGACCCTACGCGTTTGTATTGTTGCAATCTTGTTCGGGGTGATTGCCGCCTGGGTGTTTCAGTTTGTTGGTAGAACTGGTCCACTTAGTTGGGTTGCGCTTCGCCATGGAGCGCTCATCGGCGGAGCGTTGGCTGTGTGCGTGGCGCTGCCGATTTGTTGGATTGTCGGGACGCCGAGACGAGAGCAGACGTCAGGGCAGGGCGATTAGGGTGCGTTATCGGGGGTAGCGCAGTCATACTGTTTCCTGCAGCGCTATGATGATCGCGCCGTTCAACCATCGCCCTTGAAGACCATAGAGTTAGAGGGCTAAACCACAGCGCCGGCCGGCAGAGCAGGGAAGGGCCGACCCGGCCCCTCCATATCCGCCGAAAGATAGCCCCCTCGCGGATGCCCGCCGCCTCGAAACACGCCGTGAGCGCTTCGGCACAGCGCCCCAAGATCGATTTGTCGGGCGTCGAATCTACCGCACCCCAGCCCTAGCGAGGCAAAGATCGTGAGATGACGCCAGAAAGTGTGCAGTGCTAAGGTTTACACGCTTTCCGGAGTGCGAGTGCACCAACAAATCAAGGACAAGGCATGTTTTCAGGGGGGAGGTTGGCGCGCGCCAGTGCGTGTTTTTTGGCGTGGATTATCGTAGACGTAATGCGACATCGTCTGGGTGGGCAGGATTGGGCCAATTTTGCCGCTTTCCTAGGCCTCATGACGCTTGCCTCGTTCGTCTATCTGATCTACTACATCATTTCCGAAGATTTGTATCACGAAATTATTGGATCAGTGATTGTGTCACTGGTCCTCATGGGCTTGACTGCGATCTTTCCCCTGTTCGGGATCTTGTTGATCCTTTGGGTCATTTACAACGTCGTGATGACAGTGAAATCAATCATCACGCTGTTCCCCTTGGCGCTATTGAGCATCTTTGCCTCACTGATTCTTTTCCCCCTGTCATGGGGTGAGCTCTTTGGCAATTCCGTGTTTGTCATCTTGCGTCCGATCTTCTATGTCGGACCGAACTTGGGGCAACAGTATGAGGCATCGGTTTCATACTTGGACGTCGCGTTTCTTGCCATAGGCGCGGTGCACTCATGGGTCGTATCCGCCTCGCCTTTGAAGCACGCCTATGCGCGGCTGGCTCTTCTTGGCGGCTCAGTTGGCCTAATAATCCTGTCGATTTGCGCCATCATTGAGGGCATTCGCAACGTCTTCCAGACTGACTGGGTTACCGGCACTCAGAAGGTCCGCGTACCGCAGCACGTGTCGGCGCACGTCAGAAATGGTGGGCATGTTTACGTTCGGGACTATGAACGACATATCACCCAACACGTGGTCAGTACGGTAGCGACGAGAACCGTCGGCTCGGGGGGATTAACGGCAGGCGGCATAGGTGCCGCCATGAACGTGGTTCGCTCGACGGGGGGGCACACTGAGAACCCTCCACCACTGCCACCCCGAGTCCCCACTCGTCGCTGGTGGCATCCTGCGGAATCCCGCAAAGCCAGGCCTATCTCCGCCCACCTAGCTCCCTCGCGTCCCGTCCTTTCACGGCAAGACCGTCGTCCTACGCCGGAGCTTGAGAGCTCTGAAAATGTATGATCGGGAGAAGGGCCGATTAGTCATCACTTATCGCGAGTAGAAAACCCAGAGGGCAGGGCGCCGATCGAGGAGACCATTGCATGCCGCGCGGAATCACCCAGGACCAGGTCAACGCCGCCGCGGACGCCATTCTGGGCGCCGGTGAGAACCCCACCGTAGAGAAAGTGCGTGCCGAGCTCGGCACCGGCTCGCCGAACACGGTGACGCGCATGCTCGATGCGTGGCGCGGCCAGTTGGGCGAACGGCTACGCCAGCTCAGCGCCTTGCCGGAGCTGCCGACGCCCGTGGGGCAGGCGATGATGGGCTTGTGGCAGCTGGCCACCGAGCAGGCGAGCCAGGCGATCGCCGGGCGCTTTGCCGAGGAGCGGGCTGCGTTGGAGGCCGCCCGCGGCGCCCTGGCCACGGAACGCCAGGCTTGGACCGCCCGCTTGGAGGCGGCCGAGACCGATCGCGCTCGGACCCAAGCCGCCAAGGATCTCGCCGAGCACGCCTGCGCTACCCTGGATGCCCAACTGCAGGACAGCCACGCCCTTCGGGCGGATCTCGCTCAGCAGCGGGACCGGCTGCATACGCTGTGTGACCATCAAGCCCATGATCTTAAGGTTCTTCGGAGCCAACTTGCAGAGCTTCAGTCGACGTTTGCCAGCGAGCGAACAAGACAAGAGGCTTACATTCGTGGTCTTGAGGATCGCGCCCACCAGGAGATTGACCGGGCCCGGCAAGAGACCAAGCACTGGCAGCAGCTGTCTGAGACCACGGATCGAGCCCATCAGGACGCCATCACGAAGCTGCTGGCGCAACGTGATGGACTATTTGAGCGGCTTCGGATGGCGGAAAAGGAACTGGCTGTCTCTGCGGGGCAGGTAGCCGGCCTGGAAAAAGCGCTGTCGAAGACCCGGCTGGCGAAGCCCTCTAAGTCCAAAACGGGTCGGGCGAAAAAAGCTGCTGCCGGAGTTCGCGGACGCAGCGGGACACGCTGACCACGCTGGGCACCCGATGCGTCGCCAGGCAAGCTGGCTGGCGCAATCCACCCAGTGCCCACCTTGGAAATGACATTGGGAGGCGTCGATCGCACCGAACAGTTCTCGTGGCGAGTCCCAGCGTATGCGACGAGCTAGCCGCACTATGCTCGGACATTTGTTCGGGGGCTTGGCATGGGCAGCACGTTCAACCAACGTATTCGTGACGGGCGCTTGCCACTGGCGCTTCTAATTCTAGGCATTGGCGCAGGGACACTTCATTGGCAACGCGCCTGCGGCTTGCTTTTTTCGCTGGGGTTAATCGCGCTTGTGTTACGGGGAGCTCTCAGACCTTGCCTTTCCCTTGTTAGCAAAGCGCGCCGGGAAGTGAATACAACCTGGGCAGGGATAAAGCACAGAGTCGACGGCTTGCGGGCCCCTACGCCTATGCCGGCCTGGTTGGAGTTGGCTTGGTATGTTCTGATTTTCCTTTGGATAATTCTATTCTTGCTGCCCGGCTTAACAGGCTCGCAGATTGGCGTGGATTCCGTGGCTAGCGGCCTCTCATGGATAATGATGGGCTTGGGAGTGGTTGAGTGGACGCTACAGGCCTCACGACTGTTCCGACGAGCGTGGGCGCGCTTAGCAGGAAAAATGGTGTGGGCCGCTTTAACAGCCTTGTTCTTCTGCATCGCTGGCGCATGGGCGCGGGAGCTCACCTTCGCACTGACGCATGAGGACCCTGCGGCTTTCCCTTCCTTTGTAGGTTTTGTGACAGTCTCGCTGGTTCCTCTAGTCTGGTGGGCGTTCGTATGCACGATTGGAGCCATGTGGGCCGGTCTCAAGGCTATGAGTGCGCTTCTTGTCCTGCTCTGGCGCCTCAAAGACACGCCTCCAAACAACGCGCCTGGCGAACTCATCAGGGTATTCCGCCCAGCGAGCGCCTTGATGGTCGTGGCCTGGCTTGCACTTCCCGCAGTTGCGCCGAAAATCGTGCCTGGCACCACGATTTATCACGGGGTGATCTTTGTGTTGAGAGGGCTGGATTACTGGCCTCGCTTAATTTGCGGGGCCTCACGACCGTTGCCAACCGTCAAACTAGAGGACGGGCGCTACTCGATAATGACGCCTGAGGGACCGAGCAGTGTCTCTTGTCCTATCCAGAACGCGAGTGGTGAAGCGGACCGACGGCCGCTAGCAAGGAACCGCTAGTACGGGTGCACTTATTTTCTGATGACCGCGCAATAAAATCCTACCATCACTAGGAACGCCCATGAAATTGAGCGATTTCCATATCGGCCTAGAGTTCTTCGCTGGTGCGGGGTTTCACTGGCGCTGCACCGATACCGGCTCCCGGACCGTCCTGGCGATTCGACTCACAGGCCGCACCCCCGAATGGCTGGCCGGACCGCCCTATATCGTGGACGAGGTCGTCTTCGACGAACACAAGATAGCGCGCTGCTATCTGACGCAAGAAGACGCCATTTTGGCCGCGAAACACGCGCACGAGTCGTCTGGACACCCCGGTTACTCGAGCGAGGCGGTCGGAATCATGATCGAAGCCAAATTCGGGGAGGAGGCCGGCAAGTATCCCAACCCTGGCTTGCTTCGCTTCGATCGTCGTCGTGCTGATCGGGAAATTCTTCACCCATACGCCGCCAAGCGAGACGGCCAGGACTGGAGAGTCCTCGTGCATCTGCCTTTCCTCAACGTGTTCGAGGACGTTCCCGAGGCCGACTTCATCAGCATGCCGATCGCGTCCGAGGAAGACGTTCGGGCTAGAGCAAGACGCGGGGCCAAGGTCGATCCGCGCCCATAGGTGACATGGTTAATTGGGTGACACGGTTAGCTGGGTGACATGGTTAAGTGGATGGAGGGAGGTCAACTGTCTCCTACATGAGGACTAATCGATTCCGAAAGCCTCTTTGAGCTACTTTGGGAGCTCAATCCAGCTAAAAGGTGACACGGTAAAGCGGAATGACATGGTTAACTGGTGAGGTGACAAGGTTAACTGGGGAGCGACAGCGCGTGCCAGCACGCACGAGCCGCTTCACACAATTTGACATAATAGACATTATGCGCAATCAAGGACGGATCCCACGGGCCCGCCCTCGGCGCGTATGGCGGCTCTCCCCGGACGGGTTCCGCGAGCTGCGGCATAGCTGCTTCCTGACCCCCCAGGCGTGCGCCAAGTACCTGGGTGTCGCCCTGCGGACGGTCCAGCACTGGGACGCCGGGCGATGCCGCGTGCCCTGGGCCGTGGTGCGGCTGCTGCGCTTCCTGCGCCTGGGCGACCTGGGTGCGCTGGATGATGCCTGGGCCGGCTGGACGGTCAACCGCAACGGGCTGTGGTCCCCGGACGGCAAGCGCTACCACCAGGGCACCATGCGCCACTGGTGGATCACCTGCGAGCAAGCCCGGTTCTGGCGGGAGGACTACGACCGCCGCACGCTCGGGGGTGTGGGGGCTTCAGCCCCCGCGAGGCCGCAGGCCGTGACGCTCTTGATCTCGCAGCCAGGGCGAGGCGAGCAGGACGCGGGCCAGCGCCCTTCCCTCGCGCCGGCAAGGCACATGCCCACCCCGGCGGCCGCTCTGGATCGCGTCACGGAAGAGCCGGCCGGCTCGGCCGCCTGCGGGCAAGCCGCAGGCGCCGCAGGCGGGCGAACGTCCGGCGATCCGGCCCGCGACCTGGTGGTTATCCGGTGTGGCACCGCCGCAGGCGCGGCAATGGCTAGCGGTGGCTTCAATCTGGCGTCATACTGGCATCACTCGGGGCACCTTCCAGCCAGTAACCAAGAGGCTTCCAACATGCCACAAACGGCGCTAGTATGCGGTTTAATCTCCCTGCCCGCCGTGTGCGGGAAGGTCCCTTGGGCTAACAGGGGACCTACCAACCTTAGCGACATGCAATCTGACGCCATTCTGGCGTCATACGCAAACCCGCCCCGCTCAGGGGTGGCGTGATGGCCAGCACCACCCTCCGCTTTCCTGACCCGCTGAAGGCCGAAGCCCAGGCATACGCGGACACGCTCGGCGTGTCGCTCAATGCCCTGTGCGCGATCGCGCTGCGTGACTACCTGGACGCCCGCAAGCCTGAGGCGGTGAAGCCTCCCGCCAGGGTGGCTTTGCCGGCACAGGCGCCGGCTGCGCAGGCTCGCAAGGCAGACGCCAAGACGGCGGCAGCACAGGGACCTACCGCGCTTCAGGTGCCGAAGGTGGGAGCGAATCAGCCGTGCCCGTGCGGCAGCGGTCAGAAGTACAAGCGCTGCCACGGCAGGGCTTGAAGGTGCGGCACCCGGTCAACTTGTCGAGGGTGGGCCGGGTGCCGCGATTGCAACAGCAACCGGGGCTGAGCCCCAAGGGATCATCGCATGAAAAAGATGGACCGAGTCACGCGCTGGCGCTTCCGCCTGAAGGTGTGGCAGGAGGTGCTTCAGGTCGCCAATACGCTGCTCGCAGAGGACGCTGCGGCGGGAAAGGTTGAGCCTGAAATGGTCAAGGCGCGCCGCTCGATAATGCGCCGAATTAGCCGTCTGCGGCGGTCGATAAACGGCGCTTTGTCACGCCGCAAAATGAACGGTTTGCACCGGCTTCAAAATGCCGCCGATAATGCTCCACGGTCGGGGGTGGCAAATGGCAAATAAGCGCCGGCAGTTACACATTATGCGCAATTAAGGTTCCCGCGAGGCCGCCGGTCAAGGGTTACTACCGCGCGCTTGACTAGCTTTGACTCACGCAGCGCAAGTTGCTCGCGAAGCTGCAGCGCTATTTCTCCGTAATGCGGCAGATCGCTCATTCGCCGCAGCACATTACGTAGCATCTGTTCGTCACGGAGTGCGCCCAACTGGTCGCTGAGCCTGTGCAGCTCTTTGAGCTTCTTGCTCGCGGACTCCTTCACTGCGTTCTGTACTATTTCGGGCGCTATCTCGGAAAGTGCTTCTATTTGCATTCGCAGCTTACGCACGCGCCGCCGCCAACGGTGCAGGTTTTGCGTTGTCGGATCGGCCTTCGCGCGTGTTTCCGCCTTGGCCACACGACGAGAGCTGTGCGCAAGCCTCTGCTGGATATCTTTTGGCTTGACCCGAGCCCAAGCCATGTCATCCAGTTGCCGTGCGGCGCGCTCGACCGCAGCGCGTCTACGGTGGAAGTCGATATCTCGCGCGAGCGACCGTTGAACCAGCGCATCGCGCCGTTGCACAAGACGATCGATAGCAGGCTGCCATTGTTTCGACGTGTCACTGGCGGCGAGAGTTTCAGCGGTGGCGATTATGACGTGCGCATCGCGGAGCGTCGAAAGGCTGTCACCCAGGCGCTCCAGCACCCGATCAATCGCCGCAGCCTCCGCCAAGCCATAGTCCACCAGAGACAGCAACGCGCGAAGGTGCCGGATCGACTTCCTCGCCCGGTGGATGGACAGGTGAACACGGTGTAGCGAGGCGAGCGCACGAAGAATTGCCGCACATTCCCTCCGCACCATTGCCCGCATTTTTTCCGCGAGTTCCGAAGCCGTTCTCGACGACATCGCGACTTCCTCAGGCCGGAAGGGCATCCACCATAGTTGCGTTGCCTTCGGTACACCAGCAGGCGCTCTTCGGAGCGACTGGGCCGCGCCCACCCTGCCCTCACGGCAGGCCAAGGGAAGTCGTTACGAGCGTAGGCCGTCCGGCTTCACCATGCAGACGCCCAACAACCGCGATGACCGCAACCACCTGATCTCCAACGGCGCCTAGTGTTCACGGGGAGTGTCCCGCAGGTGGCTGCGAACCAGAGGCGGCTCCGTTCAACCTGACGGCCGTCGGATTTCGACGGCGCGGTGAAAGGCTGAGGAACGACGACCTACACCCTATGTAATGGCCAGGCGGTACGCGGGATCTTCCGCTGTCTCATCTGCCCCAAATAGGGGAATACAGATCTGTCCAAAACGAGCGAGTTCGCCCTAGCCAGCCCGCTCGCTCTTACCGGCGATCGACCTTTCGCCAGTGAGGCGCTCGATCCCGTTCGCTCGGTCGAACGAAACCTCACGCCGGCAAGCCATCCACTCGCTCCAGAGGCAACCAACCGCCGGTGTGGATCACGTGCATGGGCACCCCTTGGCGTCGCGCGCGCCGCTTGGCCCGGGCCGCGAGGCGGGCTATCAGCTCTACGCGTATGGGAAAAGGAGGCGCCAGTGCCACCGCTCCGATGGTCACGGAAGTCAGGGGGAACGTCTGCCACATGCCGTGGCGATCCTTGGCCTGCAACTGGCCGCGACTGAGGTGTTGCGGATCGAACAGGGCACGCGAGCGGTGGGTGAACGCTTCGATCATGCCGTGGCAGCGTTCGTGCCAGGTCGCGCTTTGCATGAGCAGGAGGAAATCATCGCCGCCGATGTGGCCCACGAAGTCAGCATGCGCATCCACATGCTCGGTCAGGATGTCGGCGAGCAATTGAATCATCCCGTCTCCACGGAAGTATCCGTAGAGGTCGTTGAATGGCTTGAAGTCGCTCAGGTCCACGTAAGCCGCGACAAACGGTACCGCGCTACCCAGCAGACGGCCCAAATGCTTCGTGACCGGGATATTTCCAGGCAGCAAGGTCAGCGGATTGGCGTGTCGAGCTGCATCGATGCGCAGTTCGGTAACACGGCGCACCAGAGACTCGCCCGTCCCAAGGCCCAGGTAGCGGCCTTCACGGGTCACCACGAAGCCGTCGGCCAGATAACGCTGATCCTCTCCGCGCAGGATCTCGGCCATGCTGTCGAGGCTCCGCTGCGCCTCGCACAACAGCGGTTGCTCGTTCATGAAGAGTGCGCACGAGCGCCTGCCGAACAGCTCCCGGTTAAAGGGCTTGGCCATACGCTCGGTGAACTCGCGCCGATTGATCAGGCCGACCGGCTGCTGGTCGATAGTCACCGCCAACGCGTGCAGGTGCGGGTGTTGCGTGAACAGGCGCTCGACCTCGGCCACGGTGTTCGCCGGGGTCAGGGCTGGCGCCGGAATCATCAGATGTTCGGCTCTGACCGCGTGTTGCATGAGCGGCCCCTTGTGTCTTGGCGGCACCTGAACACGCTGGCCCTGCAGCGCAATGTGCGCCGCTTCGGCGACCTGGGTTGCAGGCTCTGTCGCCGGACGGCCCAGCAAATAGCCTTGCGCGTATGGGATACCGAGCTGGCAGAGCATGCGAAGATCAGCCGGTTCCTCCACGCCCTCCCCGATCAGTTCGGCGCCGAGTGTCTCGGCTACCCGGCACAAGGCCTGCACGATCGCCAGCCGTTCGGCACTCGTCGCCAGGCCACTCACCAGATAACGGTCGATCTTGACCACATCCGGACGAACCTCATTCCACATCTGAAAGTTAGAATGGCCGTTGCCGAAATCGTCCATTGCGACGCGGACGCCTCGCGCACGCAGGTGCGCGATTGAAGCGGCGAGTTCATCGGGGTTATCCACGATGTCGCGCTCGGTCAGCTCTAATGTGATCCGTGCCAAATCCAGGCCGGGGGCAGACAGCGCCGCACGCACCTGTTCCGGGCGCAGCCCACCCTGCAGGATGGCTTGCGCGCTCAAGTTGACCAATAGACGCCCTGACTCGCCCCGCGCTGCAAACGTGGAACAGATGGTTCGTACGGCGTGCAATTCAAGTTCCGCCAGGCGCCCGAGCTTGCGTGCCTCGTCCAGCAGGTGCGGCATGGTGACGCCCGGGCCAACCATCGGCCGGCTCAGACCTTCATGCGCCACAATTTCCAGCGAGCCCAGGTGGACGATGGGCTGGAACACCGGGCGCAAGCCTGCCGGCTGCAGGGCTTGATCGAGCAGTTCGCCGGGTCGAGCCAGGACGTTTTGGTCGGATGACATCACGAATGATCGCGACTCAAGCGAGCAACGGGGCGGCATCGACCGCCACACCGCCCTGGCGAAGTCGATCTTGTTGTTGGGTGTCGACGCGCTCGCCGGTCAAGGAGAAAAAGCCGACCACCTCCAGCAGCGTATGCGCGCTCCCCGTCAGGCTCTGGCTCGCCACAGCCGCCTGCTCGCCGAGTACCGCGTTTTCCTGGGTCGTCGCACGCATGTGCTCGGCCGTTTCGACCAAGACGCCTACGTCGTGTGCGTTCCCGCGACTTGTCTTCGCCATCGCCGCAACCATACCGGCCAGTCGATCGACCGACGAGGCGATATCGCCCAGTACCTCACCGCTCCCCCGAACTTGGGCCGTTCCCTCGGCGACCGCCCGCTCGCTCTCTTCAATCAACAAACGGATACCGCGCGCGCCCTCACTGCAGCGGCCGGCGAGCTGCCGCACTTCATCAGCAACCACCTTGAATCCACGACCGCGCTCACCGGCGTGGGCAGCTTCGACTGCTGCGTTGAGGGCCAGCAACCGTGTCTGGAAGGCAACCTGATCGATCAGGTCGAGGACCTCGCCCATGCGGCGGCCCGCGAGTTCGATCGCCTGCATTGATCCGACCGCTGAAGCGACCGCCCCGCGGCCACGCTCGGAAAGTTCACGAGCATCGACGGCGGCTCGCTCGGCCTCCACCGCATGTGCCATATCCGCATGCAAATCCGCTTTCATGCGCCTAAGGGAGATCGTGGTTCTGTCCAGATAGCCGCATTGGGCCTGGGTGCGATCACTGAGCGCTTCGTTGCCGCCGGCGATAGCCAGGGCCGCTTGCTCGACGGTGGCGGCGCGCTCGCGGACCTTGGCGACGACCGTACCAAGCTGCGTGTCCATACCCGCCAGTGCGCCCAGCAGTCGATCGATCTCCCTCGCCTCGCTTCCCCCGATGTCGTGTCCCAACCGCCCGCGCGCGATGGCCGAGGCGACATCCATGGCCTTGGTGAGCCCGCGGCCAATGGAGCGCAGGACCATCCAATCCGCTCCCACGGTCAGCAGGAGCATGAGGCTCAGCAGGCCCGCGAGCATGGCAAGTGCACGCTGGTTATCCCGATGCTGGCTCTCGGCTTCGCTCGAGCCCTTTTCGAGGGCCTTATCGAAGAGGTTCGCGTAATCGGTCTTCAGGGGAATCAACGCTGGCTGCAGGTCGCCCGAGACTTTCAACTGGGCCATCGTGAAGTCCCCACTCTTGAGGAGACCCATGACTTCGTCGATGAGCGCGTCTGTATCGGCACGATGACGTTCCACGAGCGCCAGCGTCTGTGACTGAGCGCGGCCAAAGTCACTGTCGGCAAGCGTCTTCCAGGCACGCGCCGCGCTACTGCGATCCCTATTCACCGCAGTCGTCGCATCATCCGCGGCGGAGGGCAATTGCGTAAGCACGGCATGAAGCAGCGCCTGCATCAAATCGTCGTAATCGCTCTGGATGCGTCCAACCGCTGCCACGGGCGTCAGCGTCTCGCCCACAACCTGCTGCAATCGCCGGTCGGCGCGGGCGAGCTGAGTGGCTGCGATGCCGCCAAGCAGAAGCACGAGCATGACCGAGCCGATCAGCCGGATCAGCAATCGCGCCCGCAGGGATGTGGAACGCAGGGATAACCTCCGCAGATGCATGTGACCGCTCGCGCTGGGATGCCGCTTGGGGATGGCGTCAGTGAGGCTGATTGTCTCGACTGCTTTATCGCCGGCTGTTGCAACGAATTGTCAGTACGGTGACAAGCGACTCGTGCAAGCACCCGCCCCGCGCAGACTGTCCGGCGACCCGGTTGGAAAATGAGCGAAAGTCCGGAGCGTCCCACCCGCGCTGCTGAAGGACCCGTGTCGATAGATGACGCCCTGCTGCCTGCGGAGCCAGATCGCCTTGGGCCTGGCCAGGTGGTTCCGCTTAGTCGCGACGGGAGCACGAGTCTCGTGTGCGATCGATCTCAAGGAGCGTCCCTGCCCTCGCTTGCGCCACTTTGCAGAAGACGAGCGGTTGTCGTGTTGTCGCCCAAGGCGTTCGCGTCGCGGCGCGGCGTTCGGATCTGCGCCGTCGACAAATGCTCGGCAACGGGGACAGTGGATATGAGGGACAACGTAAAAAAGCGCAGTGCGTAGGTCTGCACGCTCGCTAGGCTGGTCGCAGTCGCGTGCGGCTGCATCGGCGCAACACCGGGCGCAAAGACCCCTTGCAGCGCAGGGCTCTCTGCGCTGCAAGGGCCACCGGTTCGTTCAGTCGGCCTCCACCCACAGGCGGTCGACCCGGATCGCATCGGCCTGCGGAGCGCCTTCGGTCTCCTCCCGAACGAAGCTGAGCGTGAGCTCGTCCAGCGGTGCGGGCCAGATCCGGCTCAGCACCTGCTGTGCGGGCAAGGTGATCCTCACCGGTCCGTGCATGGCCATCATGTTGCCGCCATTGGCCATGGCTTGCGCGTGCAGGGCCGCGCTGACCTCGAAGGGCCCGAGCGTGCCGACCAGATAGTTCTGCTCCGGTTGCGCCGGGCCCCGCGCCGGCAGGTTCAGCAGGATCTTGTAGAAGTAGCCGCCGCGTGCTCCCGCCGGGGTGACGGTGATGCCGTCCAGCACCACGCGTAGCGCATTGCCGGTCGTCTGCGACACGCCGATGACCAGGCTGCGCACGCGGTCGCGCCCTTCCCTGTTGAGCACGATGCGCACGCGCGACGATCGAGACCCGAGCACCAGGCCGCCGGCGCCGCCCAATGACGCCCCCTGCGCCGGCAGGGGCGCGACCACGGCGTCCGATATGGATGCAGGCTGCGCGGCATTTGCCTGCAGGCCCAGCTGGCTCGATGGCAGAACCGATGCGTCGTAGCGGTAACCCAGGACGCCGGGCGAATAGGTATCGACCCGCGGCATCCCCGCGACGGCCGCTCCGTAGATGAACGAGCCGGACCAATAACTGGAGGTCGTCGACGGCATGTGGCGGCCGCCGCCTGCGTGGACCCACGCATCCCACAGGCGATCGATGTTGCCGTGATGCAGCCAGAAGATCGGGTCGCGCGGCGAGATGGATACGTTGGCCATGGCGCCGCCGATCAGGTTGTGGACGGGGTTGTGCGGCGCGCTCTCCACCGCCGGCTCGAAGGCATCGGTCCAGCCTCGCGGGAAATTGGTCAGGCTGCTGCCGAACGCGGTCAGGCTCAGTGCGCGGGACACGTCCTTGCCCGTTCGGCCGGCCAGGTAGAGCGGCGAGCTGGGATTCTGGAACTCGGTCGGCAGGATCGGCTCGTTGTAGTAGTCCCAGTAAGGCAGCACCAGCGCGCTGTTTGCCGCGGCCTTGCGCAGCTGTGCCTCGAAACGCACGAGGAAGCCGCGGTGCCAGGCGAGGAAATAGGGTTTGCCGTGCGGGCAGTAGTGACCGTGCACGCCGACCCAGTAGCCCCAACTCGCCGGGCTGGCCGTGTTCGTGTTGGCGCGCATCGTGCTGACCGCCCGCAGGAAAGACGGGTACAGGGTGCTCTTGCGAAAACTCGACCATGACGGTCGCGTGCGCAACGTGGTCGTCGCCTTGAGCACGCTTCGGGGAAGCATAGGTACCAGGGCAAGGGAAGCCGAGGCTTGCAGGAATTGTCTGCGGTTGATCATCGCGTTCCTCCACAGATTGCTTGGCTGCCGGCAAGTCGTCGCCGCAGCCCTTGATCGCGTGCACCAGGCGCGCGAAGGCAACCTAGGTCGATGGAGGAACGCGGGTTTGATGCACATCAACCGTCCAGGAGATGTGCCGCGCGACGTCGTGAAGGGACTCTGCCGCGCGATCTTGCGCAACAGTCCGCTGGGTTCCACGAGTGACTACGCGCGCGGTTTCGCGGGCTGGCCGGCGCGCATGAACCGCCCCTTCAGCAACTGCACGAGCAGCAGGTAACTCGCGTTCGCCAGCGCCAGGAACACGAAGAACGCCGAAGGCAGCGGCACGAAGCCGAACAGCCCGGCCAGTGGCGTCCACGGCAACACCAGTCCTATCGCCACCACCGCCGTGACGCTCGCCAGCAGCGGCACGGACGGCCGACTGCGCAGCGGGTTGCCGCGCGTGCGTATGACGAATACCACCAGCGTCTGCGTGGCCAGCGACTCGATGAACCAGCCGGTGTGGAAGCTCGCGGCGGTAGCGTGCAGCCAGCGGATCAGCACGTAGAAGGTGAGCAGGTCGTAGATCGAGCTGACCGGGCCGATGCAGACCATGAACCGGCGGATTAGCGGCACGCTCCAGCGCTGCGGGCCGCGCAACTGGTCCTCATCGACGTTGTCCGACGGAATGGTGGTCTGCGCAAGGTCGTAGAGAAAATTGTTGAGCAGGATCTGCCCCGGCAGCATCGGCAGGAACGGCAGCGCCACCGCACCGACCGCCATGCTGAACATGTTGCCGAAGTTCGAACTGGTACCCATGAAGAGGTACTTCATGACGTTGGCGAATGCACGCCGTCCCTCCAGCACGCCGGCGTGCAGTACGTCCAGGTTGCGCTCGCGCAGCAGGATGTCGGCGCTGTCGCGGGCGATGTCCACGGCATTGGCCACCGAGATGCCCACGTCCGCCGCATGCAGCGAGGGCGCATCGTTGACCCCGTCGCCGAGGAAGCCGATCACCTCGCCGCGCGCCTTCAGTGCCAGGACGATGCGGTGCTTCTGTTCCGGGGAAACCCGGGCGAACACCCGCGTCTGTTCGGCGAGCAGGCCCAGCGCGGTCTCGCTCATGCCGCGAAGCTCCTCGCCGATGACGATGCGCCCGGGGTCGAGTCCCGCTTTTTCGCAGGTGTAGCGCACCACGCGTTCGTTGTCGCCGGAGAGCACCTTGAGCTCGATGCCGTCGGACGCGAGCGCCTGCAGGGTCTGAGCGACGCCGGGCATCAGCGGATCGTCGAAGGAAACGAAGCCGGCCAGCACCAGCGCGTCTTCGTCCGCAGTGGCGTACCGCGGCTGCGCCTCGACCGGGCGCCAGGCGACTGCGAGCACGCGCAGCCCACGCGCGCCCATCGCCTCGTACGTGCGCACGCAGTCTGCTCGACGCGCCTCGTCAAGCCGTAGAGTGCTGCCCGCCGCCTCGCACTGCGTACACACGACCAGGACCGATTCCGGTGCCCCCTTGGTGACCAGCCAGCGCTCCCCTCCCCGCTCGGCGACGATGCTCATGCGGCGGCGCTCGAAGTCCAGCGGAATTTCATCCAGCTTGCGCCAGCCGGCGGGTGGCGCGGGACAGTCGCGAAGGATCGCGGCATCGAGCGGGCTGCGCGTTCCGGTCTCGAACATGGCGTTGAGGGTGGCCAGCTCGGCGGTCTTCGTCGACGGCGCGCCGCACGCGTCCCACGCGCCGTCCACTGCCGTGTCCCCGCGGGTGATCGTGCCGGTCTTGTCGCTGAGCAGCACGCTCATGCTGCCGAAATCCTCGATCGCGGCCAGGTGTCGCACGATCACCCGCCGGTGCGCCATGCGCACCGCGCCGCGCGCCAGCGTCACCGTCGTGATCATCGGCATGAACTCCGGCGTCAGCCCGACCGCAAGCGCAAGCGCGAACAGCAGCATCTGCAACGGCGGCCGATGCAGCACCACGCCGATCAGCAGGACCGCCAGCACCAGCATCACGACGGTGCGCATGATCAGGCCCGCGAAGTCCTTCAGGCCGCGCTCGAACTCGGTCAGCGGCGGACGTTCGGCCAGCCGCTCGGCGACCTCGCCGAAGGCCGTCGCCGCGCCGGTCGCCTCCACCCGGGCCTGCGCCGTGCCGGCGACCACCGCGGATCCCAAAAACACCCTGCCCTTTGCATCCAGTCCGTCATCCGCGTCCGCGGGCGAGGGCTCCTTCTCCACCGGCAGCGATTCGCCCGTCAGCGCGGCCTGCTGCACGTGGAAGTCGCGCGCCTCGAGCAGGCGCGCGTCGGCCGGCACCTGGTCGCCGGCGGACATCCGGATCAGGTCGCCGGGCACGAGCTCGCGCCGTGGACGCTCCTGCCAGCGGCCATCGCGGCAGACGGTCGCCATCGGGGTGATCTCCGCCCGCAACCGTTCTGCCGCGCGTTGCGAGCGGAAGCCGAGCGCAGCGTTGAGCACGAGGCTCAACAACACGATGCCGGCGATGATCAGCGCACCCAGCACGTCACCCAGCGCGCCGGAGGTCGCTGCCGCCGCTATCAGGATCGCCACCAGCGGGTTGGCGAGGGCGCCGGTCACGGTGACCAGCAGGCCCGAGCCGGTGCGGCGGAACGCGTTGGGACCGTAGCGGCCCAGGCGCCGGACAGCCTCCGCTTCGGATAATCCGGCGCAATTCGGTTCGGTAGGCTGTGCCGGGGGAGGCGTCGGACCGGCCGCGAAACGGGTTGTGGAATCCATGGCCGCACCGTGCACGCAAGCGCTGGCGCGCGGTTGATCGGGGTCAAGTTTCCCCGCGATGGCGGCCGCATCGGTGCAACTCAAAGTCGCGTGGAAGCGTCGGTGGTGCCATGGGCGCCTGTTCCGACCTGCTACTGCAGGTGTCGACCTATGCCTGGATCGCTGTGGCACGCATTGCGCGATACGCGCGGGGGAAACTTGATCGGCGTCAAGCCCTCCTGCACCGACGCTGCCAGCGTTGGGCCGCATCGGAGACCCCCATGATTCAGTCCCCAGCCCTGTCCACCGCGTCGACCACGTCCCCTGCAATCACCGCGAGCAACGCCGAAGTCGGAGCCGCTCTGGACGAGATAGCGGACTTCCTGGAACTGGATGGCGCCAACCCGTTCCGCGTGCGCGCCTACAGGAACGCAGCCCGCACCGTCGGCGGCTGGCCGCAGCCGCTGGATACGTGGCGCGGCGCCGAGCACGCCCTGGCCGACCTGCCGGGCATCGGCGACGACCTGGCGGGCAAGATCGAGGAGACCCTGGCGGCCGGCTCATGCAAGCTGTTGCGTGAGCTGCGCGGCTCCCACCCGCGCGGCCTCACCGCGCTGCTGAAGTTGCCCGGACTCGGCCCGCGCCGTGCCCAACGGCTGCACGACGAACTGGGCATCGGCTCGGTCGGCGGACTGCTGCGCGCCGCCCGCGCCGGACGCATCCGGACGCTCAAGGGTTTCGGCAAGGACACCGAGCACAAGTTGCTGGAGGCGGCCGAGCTGTCCCTCGGCACCACGCCGCGCTGGAAGATCGTCGCCGCCCTGCAGCAGGCCGAGGCGATGGCGGCCTACCTCGGGGCCGCGCAGGAGCCGGCGCAGGTGCTGCTGGCCGGCAGCCTGCGCCGCTGGCGCGAGACGGTCGGCGACATCGACGTGCTGGTCGCGACCGGCAAAGGCCTTGCACTGACCCGGCGCTTCCTTGCCTATCCGCTGGTGCAGCACGTGCTGGCGCAGGGCGCCACCCGCTCAAGCGTCGTGCTGCGCAGCGGACTGCAGGTGGACCTGCGCGTGGTGAGGCCCGCGAGCGTGGGCGCCGCGCTGGTCTACTTTACCGGCTCGAAGGCGCACAACCTCGCCCTGCGCGGCCTCGCGCGCAAGCGCGGTTTGAAGATCAACGAGTACGGTGTCTACCGCGGCGCCCGGCGCGTCGCCGGGCTCACCGAGGCCTCGGTGTACGCCTGCGTCGGCCTGCCGCTCATCCCGCCGGAGTTGCGCGAGGATGCCGGGGAGATCGAAGCCGCCGCCGCCGGCAGCTTGCCCGCGCTGATCGAACTGAAGGACCTGCGCGGGGATCTGCACAGCCACACCGACGCCAGCGACGGCCGCGCCGACCTGGAAACCATGGCGCGCGCCGCCGCCGCCGCCGGGCTGGCATACCTGGCGATCACCGACCACTCGCACGGCCTGGCCGTCACCGGCGGCCTGGACCGACGCCGGCTGCTGGCGCAGGCGGAGGCCATCGACCGCTTCAACCAGACCCATGCCGGCCCCGTACTGCTCAAGGGCATCGAGGTCGACATCCTGGAGGACGGCCGCCTGGATCTACCCGATGACCTGCTGGGCCGCCTGGACCTGGTCGTCGGTGCCGTGCACAGCCATTTCAACCTCTCGCGCGAGCGCCAGACCACGCGGCTGCTGCGCGCCATGGACCATCGCTGCTTCAGCATCCTGGCGCACCCGACCGGGCGCCTGATCGGGGAACGCACCGGCTACGCCGTGGACCTCGAGCGCGTCGTGCGCCACGCGCGGGAACGCGGCTGCTTCCTGGAGGCCAACGCGCATCCGGACCGGCTGGACCTGGACGACGTGCACTGCCGCCTGGCCAAGGCCGCCGGCGTGCCGCTGGCGATCGGCAGCGACGCGCACGATGCCGCCGGCTTCGCCGCGCTGCGCTTCGGTGTGGGCCAGGCGCGCCGCGGCTGGATCGAGGCGAAGGACGTCGTCAATACGCTGCCGCTGGCCGCCTTGAAGGCGCGCCTGGCGAGCACCATGCGCGGCTAGCGGCCTCGCGCGTCCGGCATATCCGGACGCTCGCCGCCGGCGTCAGGCTCGCCGCAATGCTCCAGGATGGGCTTGCGGGCCTCGGCGGCAAGCCACAGCGCTTCGGTCCACGCGTCGGTGGTCGTGCGGGGATGTATCGCGGCGGCGAACGTGACCACGATGGCGCCCGGATGCGGCAGCCATTCGTCGTCGCGCAGCACGGCGCGCGTCCCCCGCAAGGCAACGGGTATCACCGGCATGCCGGCCTCGGCTGCCGCGACGAAGGCTCCAAGGCGGAAGTGCACCAGGCCCGGCATGCTGCGGAAGGTGCCCTCCGGAAAGAAGAGCACGTCGCCCGTGCCGTGGCTGACCCGCTGCAGGGCTTGCGCGTGCGTGTGCGGGTCGGAGCGCGCCACGAACACCGCGCCGAGCCGGCGCAGCATCCAGCCCACCAGCGGCAGCGTCGCGAGCTCCTGCTTGGCGACGAACGCCACCGGCCTGGGAAGCGCGCAGACCAGCGCCAGCGCATCGGCGTAACTGGCATGGTTGCTGACGAAGATGCACGGTTCCTCGGGCAAGGCTTCCGCCATGCCGACCTGGAGCCGGATGCCAGTCGCCGTCGCTACCATCCCCAGCAGCCGGCGTGCGGCCCACCACCGCGCCGCCAAAGGCAGGGGCAAGGCGAGCCACACCAGCAAGGGGAGCGCGGCCAGACCCAACAGTAGCCATGCGTATCCCGCGTAGGCAAGCAAGCCGGCGTGGCGCTCCAACCGTCGCAAGCGGTCCCACTGGGAACGCGCCACCACGGCCAGCAGACGCCAGCGGTCCGGCGTATCCACGTGACCGCCTTCGAACGCGGCCCGGCACGCCGACCGCCGCAACTTGCCACTGGAGGTTTTCAATATCGCCCCCGGCGCGGCGAGGACGACCTCATCGGCGGGCGCGCCGGCACAAGCCTGCACGGCCGCGTTGACGGCGCGTTGCACGCCCTGGCGCTGCAACGCGTCCGTCACCCGCGTTTCGGCGACGACGACCAGGCGTTCCGTCCCTTGCCGCTGCGTGCCGAACGCGGCCACGCGGCCACGGCGTATGCCGGGCACCTCGCCAACCGCCTGCTCGATGACCTGCGGATGCAGGTGCTGCCCGGCGCGGATGACCAGGTCCTTGGCCCGGCCGGTGAGGTACAGCTCGCCCTGCCGCACGAAGCCCAGATCACCGGTGTCCAGCCAGGCGCCGTGGAACAGGTCGCGGGTCAGTTGCGGCTGGCGGTAGTAGCCGGCGGTCGCACAAGGACCCCGGAACTGGATGCGTCCTTGCCGTCCTTCAGGCAGTTCATGGCCGTAGTCATCGACGATGCGCACCTCGTGCCCGGGCAGGGGTACGCCGCAGGAGACGAACCGCAGCGACGGCATTGCGGGATCGTCGGTGGCGACCACCTCGCCATCGCGAAGGAAGCGATCCTGCTCAACGCGAAGGACGCCCATGCCCCGCCCGACCGGCGGAAAGGTCAGGCCCAGGCTGTTTTCCGCAAGCCCATAGACGGGAAGCAGGGCCCCGGGCGACAGCCCGGTGCGGGCAAAGCGTGCGGTGAAGCGCTCCAGGGTGTCGGGAAACACCGGCTCGGCGCCGCAGAAACAGAGGCGCAGGCGGTGGAGATCCAGCTCATCGAGCGCCTTGTCCTCGACCCGGTGCAGGCACAGCTCGTAGGCGAAGTTGGGGGCCGCCGACAGGGTGGCGCCGAAGCGGTCCATGCTGCGCAACCACTGCTCCGGATGCAGCAGGAACGCCTGCGGCGGCATCAGCACCAGGGGAATGCCGAAATACAGGCTGCCCAGCCAAGCGCCGATCAGGCCATGTCGTGGTAGAGCGGCAGCCAGCTGACGAAGACGTCCCTGGCCGAGGCACCTACCTGGCGGCCCATGAGGCGGATGTTGGCGAGCAGGTTGTCGTGGCTGAGCATCACGCCCTTGGGATCGGCCGTGCTGCCCGAGGTGTATTGCAGCATGGCGAGATGGTCTGCGCGCCGCGGCGCCGGCCCCGACAGCTCTCCGTGCCCGCGCAGCGAGCCGACCGTGAGCAACCGTTCGACGCCTCCGGCCAGTGCCCCGATCGTATGGCGATGCGCGAAAATAGCCGGCGCCACGAGCAGGTATCGCGCGCCGCAATTGCGCAGGATGCCCGTCTGGCGGCCCCAGTAGTCGGCAAGCTCACCGGGTCGCAGCGGTGGGTACAGCGGCACGGGTACGCCGCCGGCGAACATGACCGCGAAGAAGGCGACCAGCAAGTCCGGGTGGGTCGGAAACATCAGCGCCACCGGTTCGCCCTCGTGCAGGCCTTCCCGCTGCAGGCCGGCTGCGACCTCGCCGGCTGCGGCATAGAGCCCCGCATACGTCAGTTGCACGCCATCGGCGTCGCCGCCGGCGAAGCGAACGTGCATCCTGTCCGGATGCTGCCGCGCATGCCAGGCCAGCACCTCCGGCAGCGTCCGGGCGTCCTCGGGTGTCGCCAGCGCGACCGGGCTCGCCAATGCCTCGGCAGGGCCGACGTCCGTGACCGCCCGCGGCGAGGAGGCCGCCAGGACGCGCAGCAGTTCGGCTGGCGTGCGTGCCTCGACGGCGAGTGTTTCCGCAATGGAGACGTGCAACCGCTTCTCCAGCCGCATCAGCAGCTCCATCCGCGAAAGACTGTCCAGGCCGAGGTCGCGGTCCAGTTGTGCGCCCATCCATACGGCTGGTGTCTGCGTGTCCCTTGGGTGCAGCTCACGCAGCAGCCTGCCGATCTCCTCGAGCAGGATGTCGCTACCGGGTACAGATGAGTCGTTCATCGGCTGCCCATCCTCACGATGGCCACGGCAAGGTCGCAGGCCTTCCTTGCGTCAGGTCGGAGCGCATCCGGCTCCATGCCGCTCACCAGCGCTCGCGAGTCGGAGTGTTTTCCAGAGTGGCACCGTCGTTGGCGTCGATGTCCACCCGGCGCTTCTCAGCCCGGCTGTTCCTGATGACGAAGGAGTAGCGCAGCCCACTGCCGCCGGGCTTGCTCTCGATGCGCTCGTAGACGATCCGGCCGTCGAATGCCCTGAGCGCCAGCGTCCTGGCCTGCTCGGGCTGGATCCTGGCCTGCTTGAGGTACTTCTTTCCCTTCAGCTCCTCGTCAAGGGATTTCATGCGGTGGCTGGTCTGCGCCCCGGTCTGCGTCGCGCCCTGCACCGCTCCCCAGGCAAGGCCACCCCCTGGGCACAAGGCCAGCAGGATTCCGGCGGCGGCCCATGTCGACCTGGTAACCATTGCATCCTCGCTCGGCGCAAGCGGCCCATCCGAGTGGCGTCATCGCCAACTTGCGGTAACGCCAGGAACTCCACCACACATGCGGTTCCGGTCCCGTTGCCTGCTTTACTCCGTAGCGGAGATTGCGAATTGACACCGCTCAACTGGCGTCGCGATGCAGGCTGCCGCGCCGCCCTCGACGGTGATTGACCGAGGTCAACTCGTATCCTCGCTCGTCGGCGGACGCTCCTTTCCCGCAGGGAGAGGAGCCGGCCATGCAAGTCCACGACATATGCACGCACCAGGTCGTTTCGATCAGCCCCGCCGCGTCGGTGACCGAAGCGGCGGGAGTCATGCGCAAGCAGCACGTCGGCATGCTTGTGGTCGTCGAGCAGCCCAATGGCGAGCGCATTCCCGTCGGGGTACTGACCGACCGCGACATCGTCGTGGAGGTCGTCGCGCCCGGGGCGCCCTGCGCGCAGTTGCGGGTCGACGAAGTGATGAGCCGCGATCCGGCCGTCTGCTCGCACGACGAGCAGCTGCTCGACGCCGTGGCGCGCATGCGCCTGCGCGGCATCCGCCGCCTGCCGGTGCTCAACGACAAGGGCGGCCTGTGCGGGCTGCTGAGCCTGGACGACATCTACGGCGCGCTGGGCGTCTACCTGCAGGAGATGAGCCGCGCGCTGACCCGCAGTCAGGCGCGCGAAATGGAATCGCGCACGTGACTCCCGCCCCCGCGGATGGGGCGGTTCCGTTTGCGCCCGCGGACGTTGCGGCCATCGGGCCTTACCTGCCGCGCACGCATATCGCGTATTTCTCGATGGAGATCGCGCTGGAGCCGCGGATGCATACCTACGCCGGCGGACTGGGCGTGCTCGCGGGCGACACGGCACGGGCCGCCGCGGACCTGGAACTGCCGATGGTGTTCGTCACCCTGATGTCGCGGGATGGCTACCTGCGCCAGACGCTGGATGCCCAGGGCCCGCTCGATTCGGCCGACCCGTGGACACCCGAAGACTTCGTCCATCCCCTGCGCGCCAAGGTGGCCGTCCTGATCGAGTGCAGGGAGGTCTGGGTGCGGCCCTGGCTCTACCGCCTGCAGGGCCGCCTCGGTCAGGTAGCCCCCGTGTTGCTGCTGGATACCGAGCTGCCCGAGAACGACCCGGAAGACCGCGAGATCACCGGCGTGCTGTACGGCGGCGACTCCACCTATCGCCTGAAGCAGGAGATCGTGCTGGGCATCGCCGGCGTGCGGGTCCTGCACGCGCTCGGTTTCGAAATCAGCACCTATCACCTGAACGAGGGGCACGCGGCGCTGCTTGGACTGGAGCTGCTGCGCCGCTATTCGTTGCCGCCGGATACGGTGGGCGCCGGCGAGCTGGGCTTCGATGCCGGGCCGGTGCGGAGGTCATGCGTCTTCACCACGCATACGCCGGTGGAGGCGGGGCACGATCGCTTCCCGTATGCCCTGTACGAACGCCTGCTCCCGGGCTATCTCGCAAGCGCCCAGGTGCGCCTCCTGGCCGGCGCCGACATGCTCAACCTGACCCAGCTGGCGCTCAACCTGGCGGGCTTCGTCAACGGTGTGGCCGTGCGCCACGCGGAGGTGACAACGCACCTGTTCCCGGGCTACGACGTGCGCGCGGTGACCAACGGCGTCTATCTGCCGGACTGGGTGCACCCGGCATTCGCCGCCCTCTTCCACCGTTGCTCCAACTGCTGGGTGCACGATCCGGAGACCCTGGCACGGTTCGACCAGATGCCCGATGCCGACGTGTGGCAGGCCCATACGCAGGCGCGCGACGAGCTGATCGCATTTGTTGCAGACCGCACCGGAGTGAGGCTGGATGCACGGTTGCCGATCCTGGGCTTCGCCCGCCGCATGACGGCCTACAAGCGGCCCACGCTGCTGTTTGCGGATACGGCACGGCTGCTTGCGATCCAGGCGAAGTCGCCCTTCCAGGTCATCATGGCCGGCAAGGCGCATCCGCGCGATGAGGAAGGCAAGCAACTGGTGCGGCAATTGCTTGCGCTTGCCCGGGACCTGGCGCCCCGGCTCGGTCTGGTGTTCCTGCCCGACTACGACCTGGACGCCGCCCGGGCCCTGGTGGCCGGCTGCGATGTCTGGCTCAACACACCGCTGCCGCCGCTGGAGGCCTCGGGCACCAGCGGCATGAAGGCCGCCGCCAACGGCGTGCTCAACCTGAGCGTGCTCGACGGATGGTGGGTCGAGGGCTGCATCGATGGCGTCACCGGATGGTCGCTGGGCGCCGAGCAGGACGAAGCAGCCGCGAGCCGCAAACTCTACGATTGCCTGGAGCAGATCGTGCTGCCGCTGTACCACCGCAACCGCGCCGGCTGGATCGGCATGATGAAGCAATCGGTAAGCAAGCTCGCCAGCTACTTCAACGCGCACCGGATGATGCGCCGATACGCCGCGGAGGCGTACCTCCAGCATCGATGGTCGGCCATCCGGAGCGAATCCGGCCATCCGGCCGGGTAGTGGCCGCCTCCCGCCCGCCGGCTTGATCTGCATCAAATGCGGCATGCGGCAGGCGGGCATAAACGACGCATGGACACTCCGCGGCGCCTCTCCCTCTGGTACTTCCTCGTGCCGCTGGGCGTTCTGCTCGCGCTGCAGCTGTCGCTGCCCCGACCCCGGCAGGAAGCCGTTCCCTACAGCCAGTTTCGCGCAGCGTTGGCTGCCGGACAGATCCAGAGCGTGCGGGTCGGCCAGAATGAAATCAGCGGGACGTTCAAGCCCGCGAATCCGGGAGCGGCACCGCGCCCGTTCACCACGGTTCCGGTCGAGCCGGGGCTTGCCGACGCACTCGCCGCAGCCAAGGTGGAGTTCAGCGGGGAGCCGCCTTCCAGTCCCTCCTTCCAGGTGTTCGCCTGGCTGGCTGCCGGCCTGCTCCTTTCCCTCCTGTGGCTGGGGCTGATGCGCAGGGCGACCGATGGCGGCCCCGCGTCCGGCCTGATGAGCGTGGGCAAGAGCAAGGCCAAGATGTACGTGGAGCGGGACATCCACGTCACGTTTGCCGATGTGGCCGGGGAGGACGAAGCGAAGGACGAACTAAGGGAGGTCATCAGCTTCCTGCGCAACCCCAAGCAATACGGGCGGCTGGGGGCGCGCATGCCCAAGGGCATCCTGCTGGTGGGGCCACCAGGAACCGGCAAGACGCTGCTGGCCCGCGCGGTGGCCGGCGAGGCGGGCGTTCCGTTCTACTCGATAAGCGGGTCCGAATTCGTCGAGCTGTTCGTCGGCGTCGGCGCGGCGCGCGTGCGCGACCTTTTCGAGAACGCGCGTGCGCAGGCGCCGTGCATCATCTTCATCGACGAACTGGACGCGGTCGGCCGCGCGCGGGGTGCCTCCCTGCCGACCAGCGGGCATGACGAAAAGGAGCAGACGCTCAATCAGTTGCTCAAGGAAATGGACGGTTTCGACCCCAGCAGTGGCGTGGTGCTGCTCGCCGCGACCAACCGCCCGGAGATCCTGGACCCTGCCCTGCTGCGGGCAGGTCGTTTCGATCGCCAGATCCTGGTCGATCGCCCGGACAAGCAGGAGCGCGTTGCCATCCTGCGTGTTCACTTGGCCAAGCTGGTGCTCGGCAGGGACGTCAACGTCGAGGAAATCGCCGCCCTCACCACCGGCTTCAGCGGCGCGGACCTGGCCAACCTCGCCAACGAGGCCGCGCTGCTGGCCACGCGAAGGGGCGCCTCGGAGGTGGGGATGGACGACCTGGCCAACGCGCTGGAGCGCGTGGTCGCCGGCCTGGAGAAGCGCAGCCGGGTGCTCAGCGCACGGGAGCGCCGTATCGTCGCCTTCCACGAGGTCGGGCATGCGCTGGTCGCCCTCGAGCTGTCGGGCGACACCAAAGTGCAGAAGCTCTCCATCGTGCCGCGCGGCATCGGTGCGCTCGGCTACACGATCGAGCGTCCGACCGAAGACCGCTTCCTGATGCAGCGGCAGGAAATGATGCAGCGCCTGGCGATGCTGCTGGGCGGACGCGCCGCCGAGCTTATGGTCTTCGGTGAGGCCTCCACCGGCGCCGCGGACGACCTGGTCAAGGCGACGGCCCTCGCGCGCGGCATGGCGACGCATCACGGGATGATCGGCGAGCTCGGTACCGTCAGCTACGAAACCGACGTGGCGCCCCTGCTCGGTACCGCCGGCGACGCCTGGCAGCCGCGTCGCTATGCCGAGGTCACCGCGGCGGCCATCGACCGTTCCGTCCGCCAGTTGCTCGACCAGGCCCTGCTCTCGGCGACCGACGTGCTGCGGCGCCACCGGACTGGACTGGACGCGGCGGCGACGCAACTGCTCCTGCACGAAACGCTCAGCGGCGACGACCTGAAGGCGATCGTGCAGCAGGCCGATCGCCCGGCCCAGGTGCAGGCGCAAGCAACGGCCAGCCCCGCGCAGCGCCTGGCGGACCGCGCCTGAGGCAAAAAAAGGGCGTCCACGCGGGACGCCCCCAGACACCCGATTTCCGTATCAGCCGACCTTGATGCGCCGCTGCTGGCCGTTTTCCTTCTTGGGCAGGTGCAGCCTCAGCACGCCGTTCTCGTAGCGGGCCTGTGCCTTGGCGTCGTCCACGTCGGTGGGCAGGCTGAACGAGCGGAACACCTGCCCGTAGTAGCGCTCCGTGCGCACTTCGCGGCTGCCGTCTTTCTTCTCCGACTCACGTCGGGCCTCGGCGGTGATGGAGACCAGGCTGCCGTCGATCGTGACGTCGATGTCTTCCTTGCGCACGCCGGGTACGTCGGCTTCGATCTCGTAGGCACCGTCGTTCTCGGTTATATCGACGCGGATCTCGGGCGCCACTTCCAGGTCCCGCAACATCGGGCGCAGACCGAAACCGCGGAAGAAGTCGTCGAAATCGTTGGGGTCTGCGCGAGAAAGGGACCTTGCGGGGTTCCAGCGGGTGAGCATGTTCATGATGCAAGCCTCCATTGAGATGGGGGGAAGTCCCCGCGCTCGACATCCGGCAGGGACCGGCTCGGACGCTACGCCGCACGGCCGAACGAGGATTGATCGACATCAAGCCGCCGCATCGCATCCCTGCAGAACCCACTCCTTGACGTGCATCAAGGGCACCCGCCGATGGCGCCCTATGCTTCGGGCGAAACGGTTCGGCGTGCTTCGGATGGCCCCGCTTCCGCGGAGCCACGCGAATGCCAGACGATGCACTCCCCGCCAAACCGGCCATCGCCCCCGTCGCTTCACCGCGTCCGGCACGCCGCCGTCACGTCCTGGCATGGCTCGTAAGCATCGCGCTCGGCCTCGGGCTGGTCGCGCTGGTGAGCTGGCGGATGCTGCCGCCGCAGGTTGCGGTCGTGCAGCCGCATCGAGGCCAGGCGATCGAAGCGGTTTACGCCACCGGCACGGTGGAGTCCACCATCATGCTGCCGATCGCCGCGCGCATCACCGCGCGCCTGGTCGAACTGGACGTCGACGAAGGCGACCGCGTGAGCGCCGGCCAGCAACTGGCCCGGCTGGAGGACACCGACCTGGCCAGCAGCCTGGCGCAGCTGCGCTCGCAGGCGGCGTTCGCGCAGGCCTCGTACAAGCGCTATGCGGCCCTGCTCCCGCGCGGCGTCATCGCACGCGTGCAGTACGACCAGGCGCGCGCCGACTGGCTCTCGGCACGATCGGCCGCCGACCGCGCGGCGGCGGAACTGCGCTATGCCCGGCTGCTGGCGCCCACCGCCGGCACCGTGATCCGGCGCGACGGCGAGATCGGCCAGCTGATGACGCCGGGCCAGGCAGTGTTCTGGATGGCCGTCGATTCGCCACCGCGCGTGACCGCCGACGTGGACGAGGAAGACATCGCGCGGGTGACGCCGGGGCAGCCCGTGCTGATCCGCGCCGACGCCTTTCCCGGCCAGCTGTTCCAGGGGCGCGTGCAAAGCGTCACCCCCAAGGGCGACCCGACCGCCCGCAGCTACCGCGTGCGCATCGGGATCGACGGGCGTACGCCGCTGCGCGTGGGCATGACCGCCGAGGTCAACATCATCGTGCGCCGGCACGACCATGCCCTGCTGGTGCCCGACACCGCCCTCGACGGCGACCGGGTGTGGCTGGTACGTGCGGGCCGCCTGCAGTCGCGGCGCGTGACCACCGGGATCCGCGGCGAGCGGCAGGTGGAGATCGCCACCGGCCTGTCGCCCGACGACACGGTGGTCGTGGCGCCGGCGCAGGGCCTGCACGAGAACGCCAAGGTCCGCGTGGCTTCCGCCGGAGCGGCGCGATGATCCGCCTGCTCGTCACCATCGCCGCGCGGCACCTGCTGGCGCGCCGGCGCCAGAGCATCGTCTCGCTGCTTGGCGTGGTCCTGGGCGTGTCCTTCTTCCTGTCGATCTCGGCCATGATGCGCGGCTCCGAGCTGGACATCATCCGCCGGCTCGTCGACAACGCGCCGCACATCACCATCGGGGACGACTACCGCAACCCCACCCTGCAACCGGTGACGCAGGTTTTTCCCATGCCGTGGTGCAGTTGCACCACGTGGTGCCGCAGACCGAGACGCGCGGCATCCGCGGCTACCCCCAGATCCTGGACTTCCTGCGCCGGACCCCGGGCCTGCAGGCGTCGGCGCTGCTCAGCGGCCAGGCGCTGGCGAGCTTCGCCGGCAAGGACCGCGCGATCGGGCTCAACGGCATCGTCGCCAGCGAATACGCACGGGTGTCGACGATCCGGCGCTACATGGTGCGCGGGTCGCTGGACGGTCTGGAGGTCAATCCCAACGGCCTGGTCATCGGCGACGAGCTGGCCCGCCTGATGAGCCTGTCGATGGGCGACAACCTCAACCTGGCGAGCACGACCGGTCAGGTGCGCACCTTCAAGATCATCGGCCTGTTCCACACGGGGCGGTCGGATTTCGACGCGGGCCAGGCCTTCGTCGCACTCAAGCGGGTGCAGTCCATGCTGGATCGGCCCAACCGCATCAATACGATCATCATCAGACTGGCCGACCCCAATGCCGCACGTACCGAAGCGGCTCGTATCGAACAGCGCGTGCGCTACAAGACCGTGTCCTGGCAGGAGCGCTCCGAGGACCTGATGAGCGCCCTGGCGATCCGCCGCGTGATCATGTTCGCCGTGGTCGGCGCGGTGCTGGTGGTGGCCGCGTTCGGCATCTACAACGTGATCTCCACCGTGGTCCTGGAGAAGCAGCGCGATATCGCCATCCTGCGCGCGATGGGCTTCGAGGCGAGCGACATCGAGCGCATGTTTCTCGCGCAGGGTGCGCTGATCGGCGCACTGGGCAACGTCTTCGGAATCGGGCTCGGCTGTCTGTTGATGGTCGGGCTGATGCGCATCCATTTTCGCGTCCCCGGCAGCACGGACATCACCTACCTGGCGATCGACTGGAGTCTGTTCCAGTTCGCCCTGGCCGCGGGCGTGGCGATGCTTGCAGCGATGACCGCCGCCTACCTGCCGGCCCGGCGCGCGGCCAAGGTCGAGCCGGTCGACGTGCTGCGCGGGGGCACCTGATGGCCGAGGCGATCCGCCTGGAGCACGTGACCCGCCGGCTTCAGAGCGAGGTGCCGGTCACCCTGGTGGACGACGCGAGCCTGCACGTCGACGGCGGCGAATGCGTGGCGATCACCGGCCCCTCCGGCTCGGGCAAGTCGTCCCTGCTCTACCTGATGGGATTGCTCGACCTGCCGAGCGAGGGCCGGGTCTGGCTCGGCGGCGACGACACCGCCGACTACGGCGAAGCCGAGCGTTCCTGGGCGCGGCTGCGCGCGATCGGCTTCGTGTTCCAGTCGCATTTCCTGCTGCCGGAGTTCAGCGCCTGCGAGAACGTCATGCTGCCGATGCGACGGCTTGGCGCCTTCGACGACGCGGCGATCCGCGAACGGGCGCGCGCTTTGCTTGGCGGCCTCGGCCTGGAAGCACAGCGCGACAAGTGGCCGCGCCAGCTTTCCGGCGGCCAGAGCCAGCGCGTGGCGATCGCCCGCGCGCTGGCCAACGATCCGATGCTGGTGCTGGCGGACGAACCGACCGGCAACCTGGACAGCGTCACCAGCCGCAACGTGCAGCGTACCGTCCTGGCGCTGGCGCACGAGCAAGGGCGTGCGGTGGCGGTGGTGACGCACGATCCCGACTTCGCCGCCCAGGCGGACCGGCGCATCCGCATCGTTGACGGACGCATCCAGCCCTAGCCGGCCAGCCGTCCAGCGTCTCGCCCGTCCGCCGGTTTCCTGCGCGGTGCGCGCACGCGCCCACCCAGCCAGCACGTGAACCAGTCGCGAGCCAGCTTCGCGGCCGCATCGAGCGTGCCGGGCTCGTGGAACAGATGAGTCGCTCCCGGCACCACCGCCAGCTCGTTCTTGCCGGAGATGTGGCGTTGAGCGGTGCGGTTGATCGCCAGGACGTGACTGTCCTCGCCACCCACGATCAACAGCGTCGGTGCAGTCACACGCGTCAGCGTGCCGGCCCCGGCCAGGTCGGGCCGCCCGCTGCGCGAGACGACCGCGACGACGTCGCGCGGACGGTACGCGGCCACGGCCAGGGCCGCGCTGGCGCCGGTATTCGCACCGAACAGGCCCAGCGGTAGCTTGGCCAGCGCGGTGTCGCCCTTGATCTGGGCCACTATCGCAGCCAGCCGGTCGGTGAGCGCGGCGATGTCGAAGGCCGAAGCGCGCGATTGTTCTTCCTCCGGGGTCAGCAGGTCCACCAGCAGCGTCGCGATGCCCGCCTGCTGCAGTGCTTGCGCCACGCTGCGGTTGCGCGGACTGTGCCGGCTGCTGCCGCTGCCGTGGGCGAAGATCACCAGCCCGCGCGCACGTTGCGGCACTGCCAGGTCGCCCGCCAAGCGCACGTCCGGCAACTCGAACGTGAGCGGCTCGGGGGCCGGCAGCCCCGCGGCGGACTTCGATGGAACCGACAGCAGCCGCAACACCTCGACATCGTCGACCGGCCGGAAGTCGCGGTAGAACGCCCCAACGGCGCGGAAATACGCCGGCGCGTGGAGGCACACGATCTCGTCGGCCAGGTCGGCCAGATCCTCCAGCTTGTCCGGTGCCGCAACCGGCACGGCGGCCACCAGCAGGGCGGGACGTTGCTGGCGCACGGCTTCCAGCGCGGCGCGCATGGTGGCGCCGGTGGCCAGGCCGTCGTCGACCACGATGACCACGCGGCCGGCAGCATCGACCGGATGGCGCCCCGGACTGTAGGCGAGGCGGCGCTTGCGGATGACCGCGAGCTGCCGCGCGGCTTCCGCACGCACGTAGTTCATGCCCACCCCGTCGGGACAGCATCGAGCCAGCCGTTGGATGTGGCCTTGCTCGTCGACCGCGCCGATGGCTACCTCGCAGTTGACCGGAGATCCGAGCTTGCGCACCAGGACCACGTCCAGGTCGCCGTCCAGCGCATCGGCGAGGATCCGGCCGACCGGAACGCCTCCACGCGGAATGGCGAGCACGAGGGGACGCTGCCCGCGGTAGTCAGCCAACGCCTCGGCCAGCTGCCGGGCGGCGTCCGCACGATCGGCGTAGCGCCTGGTAACGGATTGCGGAAAATCGTTCATGATGGATACCCCGTAGCCGCGGATGCATGCGCGGCACCTCGCGATTCATGGTTCTCAGCCCAGCACGAAGCTGACGCGCATGCACACGCGCTAGGCCGTGATCCTGCCGTCGGGCCCGGTGACCACCTTGGTTTCGCTGAGCCAGGCTCCCGTGATCCCGTCCAGCGTGCGAGC
Organism: Frateuria sp.; assembly: GCF_035943815.1. Lineage (GTDB taxonomy): Bacteria > Pseudomonadota > Gammaproteobacteria > Xanthomonadales > Rhodanobacteraceae > Frateuria_A. The sequence continues at coordinate 212,169 of NZ_DASZBU010000010.1, read as the reverse complement.
GGCCTTCTCCAGGCCTTTCCGGACGGCGTCCTCCACGCTGTCGGGTGATTCGGAGATGATCTCGATGACCTTCACGACGCTCATGGCGGGCCTCCAGCGATTCGATGGCTCCCATGACGGACCGGCATGGGTGTGTCCACCGTAAGCTCCCCTGTGCTGCGGGATTTGATTCCGATCAACTGCCGGCCGTTCGGGTATGGCGACGGTCGAGTTGATCCTGGTCAACAGCGCCCGTAGCGGCCTGGGCATGCTGTGCGCACGCGCTTATGTGGGCACACCCATGACCGAACTGATCGTTACCGTGGCCGAACCGGAGCGCGAGGCGCCGCTGCTCGACTATGCCTTCTCGCTGGCCCGCCAATGGCACGCCTGGCTCACCGCGCTCTGCGTGATCCCGGTCGACGCGCTGGTGCTGGCGCTACCCGAGGCGACGGCCGTGCTCGCCGGCGAGGAGCGCGATGCCCGAGCCGAAGAAGACTGGTGGCGACAACGCTGCGCGACCGCCGCCGTCCCGGGCCGGTGGGAGGTCGTTCGCGGGGTCTACCACAAGGTCGTAGCCGAACGAGCCAGCCTTGCCGACCTCGTCATAGGCCGCCTGCCCGGCTGGCCGACCAGCCTGCAGGACGCCTCGCGCCGCCTGGCCGAGACGCTCGTCCATGGCGTCTGCCCGGTGATCCTCGTACCGGATGACTGGATCCCCCGGCCGGCGCTGGGCCACGTACTGCTGGGCTGGAACGGCAGCGCGCCCGCCGCTCGCGCAGCGCGCGCGGCGTTGCCGTTGCTGCGGATGGCCCGTCAGGTCACCGTCCTTGACGGTTCCGGCGACGCGCAGCCGGTTGCGCCGTTACGCGACTGGCTGGGCAGACAGGATGTGCAGGCCAGCTGGCAACCGTTCGGCGTGACCGGCGATGCCGGCGAGGCGATCCACAAGGAAGCCGCTCGATTGCAGGCGGATCTGCTGGTGCAGGGGGCGTGGGGGCGCCGCCCATGGAGCGAGCGTTTGCTGGGCGGCGTCACCCGTTACTCGCTCGGCCACAGTCGTACCCCGCTGCTGCTCGCGCCGTAAACGGGGCCTTGGCCGGCAAGGCCCCGCGGGCTCAGATCGCCAGCCACAGGAAGACGAACACGCTGTCGTTGTCGTGCGCATTGCGTCCGGCGTCATCGACGTTGCGCACGCGACCGGCAAACCGCGTGTAGTGCGTGTACTGCGCCCCCACGCGCAGATTCGCCCATGGCTGCAACCAGGAGTTGGCGCGGCCGAAGGGATTCCAGTCCACTTCCAGGCTTGCACCACGCGTGTCCGGTCGCCCCGAGGGCGCGTACAACAGTCCGTCGCGGCTGCCGTCGGCGGCGAACCAAGCCACGGTGGCGCCCCAGGTCTGGCGATACCAGTAGCTGGCATTGGCCTGCCACGCCGAAAGCGTGCCGTGGAGATGCTCGGCGCCGTCGGCCGCAAAGGTGGCGTCCAACCGCTGGCGCTCGTGCACGTACAGCACATTAGCGGTCACCATGTGATCGCCCCCGATGCGCTGGTAGCTCGCGTCGATGCCCAGGTCATGGAAGCGGTCCTGCGGACCCGCCATGGCAACCGTCTCTCCGGCGGCATTGGTGGTGGTCAGCCCGCGCTTCACGTCGAGCGCGAAACCGCCCAGCGTGAAGCTCCCCGCCGGCAGGTTCCAGGTATAGGCCAGCCGCGCGTAGGGCGTGATGCCACCGAGCCGCCCGCCATAGTCGGCGTTGACCTTGCGCAGGAAGGAGGGCGACAGCGAGCGGTAGACGCCCGCTTCCGCATACAGGGCACCGTCGATCTGCACATAGCCGTTCAAGCCGATCACCTGCCCGCCGAGCGCGCCGAAGAGGACGGGCTGGGCAGGCGCGCCCGGCGCGAGGTCGGCGGCCATGTAGGGGTATTGCCAGGCGGGCGCCGTGTTGAAGACGTCGGTCACCGTGGGGTTGTTGTTGAGCGAAATGCCCCAGATGCCGCCGTGATGCTGGCCGGTGAAGGTACGCGCATAGCGCAGGTCGATGTTGTCCCAGCCGAGCAGGCCGCCGTTCTCCGAATAGGTGGCCTGCGCGAACACGCCCAGGTGCTCGCTCAGGCGCCCGGCGAGGAACGCGGACACCTGCTGCAGCTCGAGGTTGTCGTTGCGCGAGAACCCCTTGGCCGGCACCTCCTCCTGGGCCTTGCTGGTGCGGGTGAAGGATTCCACCAGCATGGCGGACAGCGGCACGTCCGCCCCGTTCCCGCCCTGCAATGTGTAGCCGAGCAACTTGAACTGGCGCCCGAAGGCGGTCAGCTGCGGGCCGAATCCACCTACGTGGCAAGCCGTGCATGGCTGCCCCGTTTGCCTCGCGTAGGAAGGAACGGCGAGGACGTGCCACGGCAACAGCAGCAGGGCCAGCGGCAGGTTCTTCAGCAAGCGGCGGATCCACGGCTGGAAGGTACTGGGGGATCGCATGGCAAGACTCCCAAGGCTCAAGCGCCGGGGACGAACATCGCATCCGCGCGGTCGACGGGTGTTGACTTCGATCAAGCGAGCGGAGACTGCGCACCCGGCGGCGGTCGCGAACGCATGCTCAGGGGCTGCCGCAGGACAGGACGAGCTCCGCCAGCCGCGCACTGACGTCGATCACCGCGAACCGGCCGGGTACGGTGTTGGTCGTGACCATGCGGGACATGCCCGCGGCGTGCAGCCGCTCCCAGGCATCGCGGGTGAGCAGGCCGTGCACGACGATGCCGAACACCTCCGCTTGCGGCAGTACCCTGCGCACCTGGCCCAAGGCATCCAGCAGCGTGCATCCCGACGACGCCATGTCGTCGAGCAGGACCGGGGTGTGTCCACGCCAGGCATCCAGCGACGGCAGCTGCACGCTCACCTCGCGATCCCCGTGCCGTTCCTTGTGGGCCACGGCATAGGGAGCGTCGATGCGGCATGCCACCGCGCGCACCCATTGGGCGCTCTCGCCGTCAGGCCCGATCAGCAGGGGCCGCGGCACGTTTTCCGCGATCCACGTGGCGAGGTCGGGTGCCGCGTGCGCGACGCACGTACGGCAGGCGAAGACCTCGCCGAGGTCGCGTATCCGGTGCAGGTGCGGATCGACCGTGGCGATCCAGTCGAAGCTGGCGCCGAGCAGGTTGCCGAGGACGCGGGCCGAGATGGCTTCCCCCGGACGGAATCGCGCGTCCTGGCGCATATAGGCAAGGTAGGGCGCCACCAGGCCCACCCGCGAGGCGCCCAGGTCGCGAGCGGTCGCCGCCGCGAGCACCAGCGGGAACAACTTGGCATCCGGCCGATCGAGCGTGCACACCAGCGCCACCGCGCCCTGCGGCGGCGTCACCAGCCGCAGCAGCGATTCGCCGTCGGGAAACCGATGCAGGTCCAGTTCGCCGCGCCGCCATCCCGTGTGGCGGCAAAGCGCGTCGGCGAAGTCCCCGTTGCCCGGCATGGCATACAGCAGGCTCATGGCGCTGCCCCGACGTCGACGATGCCCGGATGGCGCGCCACGTACTCCAGCGCGTAGGCCAGTTCGCCCGGGCTCTGCGCATGCAGGGTGAACAGCGGCTGGCCACGCGCCACTGCGTCGCCCAGGCGCACGCCGACGGCCAGGCCGGCCAGGGGTGAGAGCGGAGCGCCGGCCAGCTTTGCCGCCTGCGCAAGGCGACGATTGTCGATGGCCTCCACCCTGCCCTCACGTGTAGCCACCACCGGATGCCGGTAGGGGGCGACACCCGGAGCGCGAAGCCCACCCTGGGCCTCGCAGATGGCCTGGAACTGGCGCCACGCGCGCCCGTCGTCCAGACACCCCCGCGCCACCGCCAGCGCCTGCGCACCCTCGGCACGGCCGCCGGCTTCGAGCACCGCGGCCGCGAGCGCCAGCGAACGCTCGCGCAGATCCAGCGGCTGCGCGGGCAGGTTCCGCAGCACGGCAAGCACGTCGTGCGCTTCCAGCGCAGGCCCCACGCCACGACCGACCGGCTGCAGTCCGTCGGTGCCCAGCACCGTCAGGCCCAGGCCGAAGCGGGCGGCCACCGCGAGCAGCATCCGCTCGAGCGTCCGTGCGTGTTCCATCCCGCGCACCTTGGCGGTGGGGCCCACCGGCATATCGATCACCACTCGGGTCGAGCCGGCGGCGATCTTCTTGGAGAGGATCGAAGCGACCAGTTGCCCGGGGCTGTCGATGTCGAGCGCGCGCTCGATACGTATCAGCATGTCGTCCACCGGGGCGAGGTTGATCGCCCCACCCCATACCAGACACCCGCCGGTGCGCTCGACGACCTTGCGCATGCGCCCGATGTCCAGTTGCACCGGCGCCAGCACCGCCATGGTGTCGGCCGTCCCGGCGGGCGAGGTGATCGCTCGCGACGAGGTCTTGGGCATGACCAGCCCGAGGCTGGTGGCGATGGCCACCACGATCGGGGTGGTCCGGTTCCCCGGAAGTCCGCCGATGCAGTGCTTGTCCGTCACGACCGGGTTCGGCCAGTGCAGTCTCGCACCGGTATCCACCATGGCTCCGGTCAGCGCAGCCACCTCGTCCAGCGTGAGGTGGTCGCCGCTGCAGGCGGTGACGAACGCCGCCATTTCGACGTTCGAGTAACGCTGCGCGGCGATGTCCGCGACGATCGCGTGCAGCTGGGCATCCGCCAGCGTCCCTCCGTACAGCTTCGCCCGGACGTTCGAGAGCGACTCGACGCTCGATGGATGGGACAAGGTCGCGTACTCGTGCTCGGCAGGCTGCAGGTTCAGCCAGGCCGACTCGCACAGTCCGATCTCGTCGGCAGCCAGCCAACGGCCCTGCACGATCGCCAGTGTCGTCATAAGGTGACGGTCACCGATGCTCACCTGCAGCCTCGAGTGCGGCCCGAAGCCTTCGCCATGGCAGGCCGGGGAGGCTTGCGGGAGGTAGACCACGTGCTCGCCTCCCGTGTCGATGCCGATGCGACGCGGAAGGAGCCGTTCGCCCGGAAAGGGCGAGTCTGGCAACGGCGCGATCACGGATCTCCTAGAGGTAGGCACGATCGAGCGTGGACTGGACGTTGAGCGTCTGGTTGATCCGGTCCGACAGCGCGGCGAGGGCCACCAGCACGTCGTCCGTACTCACGATGCCGACCAGCGTTCCGGCGGCGTCGACCAATGGAAGCCGTCGCACGCCATGCTGCTGCAGGGTTTCGACGATCTCGTCGATGGACGCCTCCGGATGGCAGCGCAGCAGCGGCGCGGACATCATGTATTCGAGCGCGGTGGTGGCCGGGTCGATGTGCGCTGCAATGCCCCGCATCACCAGATCGCGGTCGGTCACGATGCCGACGGGGAGCGCCCGGCCGCGTTCCTCGCGCGTCACCACCAGGCAACCGGCTTGATGCCTGCGCATGATGCCGGCGGCTTCGGTAACCGTCATGGATGCGTCGGCCTGGATCACGCGTCGGCTGCCGATGTCGATGGCACGCATGGCGCCTCCTCGTTGGCTGGTGCCGCAGGCAGGATCGACCGTTCCGGCTCCCTGCCAATTGACCAGGATCAAATGGCCCGTGTCCCGCAGACCTACCCTGCCGATGCAACGTCACTGCCCGGCCGGAGCGAGCCATGAACAAGACGTGGGTATTGGTGGCCGATAGCGAAAAAGCCCGCCTTTTCGAGTACGAATCCTGCAGCGCGCCCTGGGAAGAAACGGCCTGCTTCGTGAATACGGAGGCGAACCATGGGCCGACCTTCCAGCGGCCGCCGCGGGTCCATGAGAGCGTGGGGCCGACCCGTCACGCGATCGAGGCGCACACCGACCCGAAGGACAAGGCCGCCGCGCGTTTCGCCTCGACCCTCGCCGCCACGCTGCGCACCGGGCACGAGGAGCAGCGCTTCCAGACGCTCGTCATCGCGGCGGCGCCGCGTTTCCTGGGTACTCTCCACGGCCAGTTGGGCAAGGCAGTGCAGCAGTGCGTGGGGCGCGAGATCAGGCACAACCTCACCAACCTGGACAGCGCCGGCATCCGGGACTATCTGCTCAGGTGAGCGGGCCAGCCATGGGACCGGCCATGGGATCAATGCGACAGCAGGATCGGCCGGTCGATGTGGCTCAGCAGGGTCTGGGTCAGCTGGCTCCGCCCGAAGGCGCTCGTCCAGTGGTGACCGTAGGCGCCCATCACCAGCAGATCGGCACCCATCCGGTCGGCGATGTCGGCGATCGACACCTCGCGGTGCCGCGAAGGATCGAGCGACTCCCACCGGGCAGCCACGCCCTGTCTGGCCATCCATGCCTGTAGCGGCAACGGCGAGGGGGTGATGCCCGGCAGGCAGGCCTGCTCGCCGTCGAGCACGCAAACCTCCGCGGCCTTGGCCAGCAGCGGGAGCGCCGCGCGGATGGCCGTCGCGGCTTCGGCCGATCCGTTCCAGGCCACCAGGATCCGCGTACCCGCCGCCATCTTCCAGGCGGCAGGCACCAGCAGGAGCGGGCCTGCCGCCTGCACCAGGGCGCGGTCCGGCTCGGGCGACTGCGCGTTCCGTGCGCCGCCTGCGACAGAGACTTCCAGGCAGACCAGGTCGGCCAGCCGCGAGCGCTTGGCGACCGCTGCGGCCAGCTCGCCTCGAAGGATTTCCCATTCGCCTTCGATGCCCGCCTGTCTGCATTGACCCAGCCACCATTCCCGCCGCGCGCGCGCGCTGCGCTCCTCGGCCTCCAGCAGGGTCGTCTCGAACGAGAGCGCCACGGGCGGTTGCAGCGGGAGCACCTGGAAGCCGCAGGCGAAGGCGCCCAGGCGCCGGGCCACCGAAAACGCCGTTTCGAGGAAAGAGCCGCCCGCGTGCGGGCCGGCATCGACGAGCAGCTCGAGCATGGGGGTTTCTCCCGGGCGGTGGACGGAACAGAGCATCGCCCGCTTGGGTGCGGCGCCTGTTGACGAGGGTCAAATCGGCGCGTCGGTTGATTTGACGCGCTCTTAATCCACTTCGCGCGGACTTTGGATGTTTCTTGTTATAAAAAGGTGGTTTTGGCTGAAAGAGCCGGGGCGGACTCCCGTTTCCCGGCGGGAACCCGAACGCCACTCCCTAGCCCGATGGGGGCTTCCGTGTCAGCGCATGACACCGACAAACAAGGGATATCTTTCCGGCAGGCGCACCTGCTGGTCGTCGACGACGATATCGAAGTCGCCGCGCTCCTCAGGCGCTATCTCTCCGCGCAGGGTTTCCGGATGAGCATGGTCGGCAACGGCACCGACATGCTCCAACTGCTTGCGACCGACACGGTTGACCTGGTGCTCTTGGATCTGGGCCTGCCAGGCGAAGATGGCCTGGAGCTGACCCGACATCTGCACGAGCACTGGCACGGACCGGTGATCATCGTCACCGGGCGGGGCGATTCGGTCGACCGCATCGTGGGATTGGAAGTCGGCGCCGACGACTACGTGACCAAGCCCTTCGAGCTGCGCGAGCTGCTCGCGCGCATCCGCAGCGTTCTGCGCCGCTCCGCAGAACGTCCACGGCAGGCTGCATCGCGGCCGGCGGTTTACCGGTTCGCCGGTTATCGGTTCGAGCTCGACAGCAGGACCCTGACCGCGCCTTCGGGCGATTCGGTGCCGTTGACCAGCGGCGAGTACGGGCTGCTGCGGATCCTGGTGACCCACGCCAACCGGGTGCTTTCGCGCGACGAACTGATGAACCACCTCTACGGCAGGGACTCAGGCCCGTACGATCGCGCCGTCGACGTCCAAATCGGACGCCTGCGGCGCAAGATCGAATCGGACCCGGCCGCGCCCACGCTCATCAAGTCCGTGCGGGGGGCGGGCTACATCTTCAGCGACACGGTACGCCAGGAGTAGCGCCATGACTTTCCCGCGCCTCGTCGGCAATGAGGACCTGTTCCGCACGCTCTTCGAGATGGCGCCGGATGCGATGGTGGTGGTCGATCAGGCTGGCGACATCGTCCTGGCGAACCCGCAGGCCCACGGACTGTTCGGCTACGCGCCGGGGGAATTGGTCGGGCAGCGGGTGGAAAGCCTGCTTCCCGAGGGCGCGCGCGCGATCCACGCCACCCATCGCTCGCGCTACATGGCCCATCCTCGCGTCCGTCCGATGGGTGCCGGCTACGAACTGACGGGCGTGCGACGCAATGGCGACGCCTTTCCCATGGAAATCGCGTTGGGACCCGCGGGAGATGGTCTCTACGCCGCGTCGGTGCGGGACATCTCCGAAACGCAACGTGCCCGCCAGGCCCTGGAGCGCGCGCGTCGGGATGGCTACCTGGCCGAGCTGGGCAGGCGGGTGCTCGAATCCGGTCGCGACCCTTCCCTGCGCGTCGCGGTTTCCGCGTTGATCGCCGAGGCGCTGGCGGTCGATGGCGCGGCGATAGCGGTCGGGCTTCCGGGCGGCAGGACCTTGCCCATCCGTTCGGCCAGCGGCCTCACGCCCGCACTGGTCGACGCCCTGGCGGACGCCTTTGCCAAGGACCACCTGGCCGCGCACCTGATGCAGAGGCAGCGCACGGACGTGTGGATGCTGACGCGGGCTCCCAAGGACGAATTGCCTGCCTTGCGTGCGGCGCTCGCCGCGCACGGTTTGAGCGATGCGGCGATCCTGGCGCTGCTGGATCGGCACGAAGTGACCGGAGCGCTGCTTGTGCTCACCCACGAGCCTCGCAACCTGGACAGCGACCAGCTCCACTTCCTGCAACTGGCGGCCAACATGCTCGCCGCGGCCATCCAGCGCAGTCGAAGCGAAGAGCAGCTCGCGCATGCCCAGCGGCTGGATGCGCTGGGCCAGCTCACCGGCGGCATCGCTCACGACTTCAACAATCTGCTGACGATCGTCTCGGGCAATCTGCAGATGCTCGAAGCCGAGTACGGTGAGATTGCCGACGCCCGTGAACTGGTCGATGGCGCGTCCCGCGCGGTCGACCGCTGCATCAACCTGACGCGCAAGCTGCTTGGTTTCTCCCGGCGCCGTGCCTTGAGTCCGCGCGGTGTGCGGCCCCAGCAGATATTCGACGACGTCGGCGACATGTTGATGCGCACGTTCGACGCCCGCATCCACGTGAGCCTGGATTGTCCCGCGGACATTCCCGTCGTCTATGCCGACCCCGGCGAACTGGAAACCGCGCTGGTCAACCTGTCGATCAACGCGCGCGATGCCATGCCCGAGGGTGGCTCGCTCCGCATCAGTGCCCGCGAACGCCATCTGGTGGCCGACGAGGCAGGCGGTTTGCCGGCGGGCCGGTACGTGGTGTTCCTGGTCGAAGATTCCGGCGCCGGCATGGCACAGGACGTGCTCGACCATGCGCTGGAACCATTCTTCACCACCAAGGATCCCGGCAAGGGCAGCGGCCTGGGGCTGAGCATGGTCTACGGTTTCGCCAGGCAATCGGGCGGGCGCCTCACCATCGGCAGCCAACCCGGTCGCGGGACGCGGGTGGAGATCCTGCTACCGACGGCGCCCCCGCAGGAAGAGGCCGGCGAGTCACGCACGGCCGGTAGCGTCAGCCCGGGCCACGCGCGGGTGCTGGTGGTCGAGGACGAGCCGGGTGTGCGCAAGGTGGCCGTCCGTTTCCTGCACTCGCTCGGCTACGACACGCTGGAAGCCGCAGACGCCACACAGGCGTTGGCGCTGCTGCGCGGGGACAAGGGCATCCGGCTGCTTTTCTCGGACGTGGCCCTGGCCGACAACGCGAGCGGATTCGAGCTGGTGCGCGAAGCCCGGCGCCTGCGTCCGGGACTGCCCGCGCTGCTGACCTCCGGCTACGAACATGCGACGGAGGGTGCGGACGAAGCCTTGCCCGAGGGCGTCAGGCTGCTGCACAAGCCCTATCGAGTGGAGCAACTGGGCGAGGCCCTGGCCGGGGCCATGGAAGCCCGCCGGGGCTGACTTCGCCTCAATGGAGGGTGGCGCCCTGCCCGGCCATGCGCCGCAGACCCTCCGCATCGAGCACGCAGATGTCCCGGCGCCTCACCTCGATGCACTCGAGCCGGTCGAGCCTGGATAGTGCGCGAGTCACGGTCTCGTGCTTGAGGCCCAGGAAACTTGCGATGTCGGCGCGTCCCATGCGCAGCAGGAAATGGCGTGGGCTGAAGCCCAGCCGCAGGTGCCGCTCGGCCATGTCCAGCAGGAACGCAGCGACGCGCTGCTCCGCCGTAAGCGTACCCAACGCCAGCATCCAGGCGCGGTCGTTGCGGATCTCTTCGGCCAGCGCCGCGGTCAGGCGGCTTTGCAGTTCGGGCATCTGCAGGCACGCGTGCAGTACCGGCGGGTAAGGCAGCTCCCAGATCTCGCTGTCGTCCAGCGCTACCACGTCGCATGCGTAATGGGCCAGACCGATGGATTCGACGCCTACTAGCTCGCCCCGCATGCGGAAGCTGGTGACCCGCTCGCGTCCGTCCTCCGACAGATCGCAGGTCTTCAGGAAGCCCGCATGCACGAGATAGATGGCGTGGAACGGCTGTCCTGCGCGATAGGCATGCTGGCCCGATGCGAGCTTGCGGCGTGCGACCTGGACGTGCCTGGACAGTTGCTCCACGTCGATCGGGCCTGCCGAAGCCATCAGGCGCTGTCCCCCAGCGTAGGCAGGAACCGGGGTCTGGGCGACGATGGCATTCATGGCGGTCTCCGGGAAGTCGGCTTACGTTCCCAGACTAGCCAGCCATTGCCACCGCACCGCGACCGTCGCGCAACGCTGCGTAACGATCCGTAACAACCGTGCAACCGCCGGCACGGCACCGGTTCGTAACGGCCAGGTTGACTGCCGGTTGCAGCGCGTCCGTTTCGGGTGGCGGTGCCGACCGGACGATCGCAGCTGGCGGTCTCGCTCGATCCGCGTTTTCCGCGTCAATCGAACCGCAGCACGGCCGTGCGATCGACGACATAGAGCCGGTACGTGCTGGTGGTCACCACGGGACCGGTGCTCCCCAGGCGGGCTAGCAAACGTTCATGCGCCTGGGCTGACGCCGGGTCCGCTTGCGCGCTGAGGTTGGTGATGCCTTGCACGTAGAGGTCGAGAAAACTGTTTGTCTGGAAGGCCGCCCCTCCTGCGATGTACGGCGTAATCAGCGATCGCACCAGCGGAATCTGCCCGATGACGTGGGCGGTTACCGGCGCGTAACCGTCGGAGCCCTCGATGAGGAGCGAGTCGATGCCACGGGTCGCCTTCAATTGGGCCAGATCGTCCGCCAAGCGGGCGCCGATGCGTGACTCGTAGAGCCTCTGCTCGTTCAGTGCGTTGCCGTATGCGCTCGCCAACGACGCCATGCCAAGCGCGAGTGCACACGCGGCCACCCCGAACCATCGGGGCGAACGGCCCCACTTCTCGAAGGATGCATGCATGACCACGAGCGACATCACCAGCAACGCGCCGATCCCCATCAAGACGCGTGCGCTGATTTCAGGCGAAGCCAGCACCAGCATGGGCCCAAGCGCAAGCACCGAGGCGATCAGCGGAACCAGCAGGGCGATCACCGCCAGCACCACCACCGCGAAGCTGCCGATCTTGGAACGCTGTCCGGCTGCATAGCGCAAACCGACCGCGACCGGGGTCAGCCCCAACAGCAACAAGATCGGGGCGTACACGGTCCACCAGTGCGCATCGAGGCTTGCCCCGACAAAGCGGTAGAAATCCAGGTAGTTCAGATAGAACTGCTGCCATTGGCCGGCGTGGATAGGGGTAGCCGCTTTCTTTACCCAGCCGCTGATGTGGATGCCCACCGTCACCTCGTAGGCCGCCATCGTCACCAGCGTCTGCAGGAACCGCGACAGCGCCATGCGTGCGAGCGTGCGGGGTGGTGCGTCCTCGACCTGGGCGTGCACGATTTCCATGAACGCGAAGACCAGGTACACGTCGATGGCCGGCTGGTAGAAGTTGAGGCTCGCGAACAAAGCGAGCACTCCCAGCCACCAGCGCCGAACGGTGTCTTGGTCCAGCACCACCGGGACCAGCGCGAGCAGGATCGCCAGGCTCATGCTGAGCGCATCGAACTTGAAGGAAAGGTTGCCCAGGTAGAACGGCTGCGCTCCGAGCGGCAGGGTCGCCAGCGCAGCCATCCAGGGCGAACGTATCGCAAAGCGCCTGGCGATCAAGACGCCAGCCCAGGCAAGAACGGCCACCGCCCCGATTTGCGTCAACGGGGAGATATCGACCATGGCATGGTCGTACGCCTGCAAGGCGCGCATCAGAAACGTCGTCAGCGGGCGACCGTTGGAGTCCCAGCTCGCCCGCCCGAACAAAGCCCGCTTGATGTCGTCGTTGTAATACTCGTCGGCACGCAGGATGGGGAAAACGATGATGCCGTACAGCGCGAAGAGGATCAGGAACGTCCACCGCTCACCGTAGGCGACGTCACCGGGAACGACAGCTCGACTGCTCGATGGGCTCGTGTACGTCATGGTGAGCGCGCAAGGGAAGGACCAGGGTTGCCTGCGTCGGCGCGTTTGGGCATGCAGGCAGCGTGGATATTCAGGGATCCGCTTGTCCGGTCGCTGCCGCTGACGACCGTCGCATCCACCGATCGCCGCCAGGTACCGCCGAACTCATCGCGGCGGCTCCAGGACGAGCTCGCCAGCGCCCACGGTGGGAATGCTTCCATACCTCAGAGCCGTCGGGTTGCCGCGTTTGCGGCGGCGCGAGCGGGAACAGCAGAACGAGGCATTTGCTGTCACCTCCTGGCAAGGAGCGTCGAACCTAGGGTGCCGCTCTTTCGGGTTCCTTTCGGCGCGGCTCCGAGGGTTCGCGTCGAGCATAAAGGCGGGCGCATTGCCGCGCGCTTGTGCCCCGGCTTAGCGGGCCGGGCACAGAGCTCTGCAGAGAGACACCGGTGGAACAGGTCCAGGCATCCGCGGTTCGGTCCGGCGGCCGAAGGACCCTCAGCCGTCGCCGGAATGCGCAACCAGCACGGCCGCGCCGCTGAGCCTGCCGTGGCGCAGGTCGTCGAGCGCATCGTTCGCCGCCTCCAGCGGGTAGGGTTGCGTCGCGGCGTGTACCCCTGCGCTGGCGGCTTCGGCGAAGAAGGCGTGGGCATCGGCGCGAGTCAGGTTGGCGACCGAAACCAGCTCCCGTTCTTCCCACAGCAACCGGTAGGGAAACGCCGGGATATCCGACATGTGGATGCCGCCGCACACCACCCGGCCGCCCTTGCGCACAGCCTTGAGCGCGAGCGGCACGAGTTCGCCGGCGGGCGCGAAAATGAGCGCCGCGTCGAGCGGCTCCGGCGCGGGTGCATCGGCGTTGCCGGCCCACACCACGCCCAGCGAGCGGGCGAACGCTTGCGCCGCCAGGTCGTCCGTCCGGGTGAACGCCAATACCCGCCGGCCCTGGTGGCGAGCTACCTGGGTCATCAGGTGTGCAGCGGCGCCGAAGCCGTAGATGCCGATCGTTCGCGCCCGTCCCGTGCGGGACAGCGCTCGCCACCCGATCAGGCCCGCGCACAGGAGCGGGGCCGTCGCGATGGGGTCGGCATCCTCGCCCAACGGGATGCAGTAGTCGGCACGCGCGACCAGATGGCTCGCGTAGCCACCGGGTCGGGTGTAACCGGTGAAGCCAGGTGCGTCGCACAGATTCTCGCGACCGGCAAGGCAGTACTCGCACACGCCACAGGTCGAACCCAGCCAGGGCACCCCTACGCGCTGGCCCAGGCCGATCCGGTGGGCGCCCTTGCCAAGCACATCGACGCGGCCGACCACCTCGTGTCCGGGAATCATGGGCGGTGCCACTGCGGGCAGCTCCCCGTCCACTACGTGCAGGTCGGTACGGCACACGCCGCAGGTTTCGACGCGCAACCGCACTTCGCCCGGTCCGGGCTCGGGGTCGGCCTGATGCCGCAGCACCAATGGCTTGCCTACCGCCTCGAGCACCATGGCACGCATGGGGCAGGTCAATGGCGGAACAGCACGGGCAACCGCGCATTCCATAACACGTGTCGGGTGGCACCGCCCAACGCCCATTCGCTGAAGCGGCTGCGGCCGTAGGCGCCCATCACCAGCAGATCGGCATGGAAGCGATCGGCTTGTTCCAGCAATGCCTCGCCGACCCCATGCTCGTTGGTGAGCAGATCCTGCGAGCGGGCGCGGATTCCATGTCGCTTGAGATAGGCGTCGATGTCGAAGGGCGGCTTCCAGGTGACCTCCTGGAACGTCTCCTTGGGCGCGCCGCGCAGCAACAGCACCTCGTGCGCCCGCTGCAGCACCGGCAAGGCTGCGTGCACCGCACGGATGGCCTCGGACGACCCGTTCCATGCAACGGCCACATGCGAAAGCGACACCGCTTGCACCGGCTGGGGCGGTACCACGATGCACGGGAGGCCCACTGCCAGGATCAGCTCCGCCAGGTCGGAAGGCGATGCCCATGCATGTTCCGGATTGCGCTCGAGCACGAGCAGGTCGTGCCAGCACGCGATCTGCACGAGCGCAGCGGCCAGGTTGCCTTGTCCCACCACCCAGGCGGCGTGCTCGATGCCCATGCCGCTGGCCCAACTGACGAACGGCCGCTCGGCCGCCAGTGCGCCCGCTTCGAGCGTCCGGCATGTCTCCAGCACGGCCTCGATCAGCTCCGGCGAGCTGAAGCTCGGCGTGGCATACAGTGGCGATGGGTAGACGTACGCCCCCGTGACCGACGCCTGCAGCAGACTCGCCAATTGCGTGCCGTAACGGGCCGCGCGCGGCCAGTTTTCGAAATTGATGGTGTTGACCAGGATGTCGTACATGGCAGTGCCTCCAGGACGCGCGCCAGGACAGCGGCAGCGTCGCGGCGACACTAGGCGATCGGGCAGCGGCCAAGGTGATGCAGGTCAACTGGCGCGCGCGGCCGTCAAGCCACCAAGTGCTGACCTAGGTCAAATCCGGCTCTCGCCGCTGCGTCACGCTCCACGAGCGGACGTCATCCGCTCCGATGGAGTCCTACCGTGCGCGACATCGCGGTCCACAGCCCCGGGTACCGCACCTGGCATGGCAGCGTGCGCTACGCGGCGCAGCTTGCCGCCTCCATGCAGGCGGCGTTGACCGGCCTCTTCGTCGCCCCGCGAACCGCGCCGGCACCGGGGCCGCCGAGACTGGCTGCGGAAGTGGTCGCCTACGCACAGGATGACTTGCAGCAGGCGATGCTCGCCGGCCGCGACTTCGCCGCGTGGGCTAGCCAGCTGGGCGTGTCCGATACCTTCTGGCAGGTGGCCATCGGCCAGCCACCCGATGTCCTGGCGATGATCGGGGACTGGCACGACCTGGTGGTGCTGCAGGGCCATGCATCGCCCGGCCTTGCGTCCGAACGCCTGATCTGCGAAGTCCTGCTTTCCGGTACCGCATGCATCGTCGTGCCGGAAGCCAGCATCGCGCCTGGCGGTCCGGTGCACGCGATGGTCGCCTGGAACGGCACGGCGGCATCCACCCGCGCCCTGCATGCCGCATTGCCCTTGCTGCGCGCCGCCGAGGAGGTATCGGTGCTGCAGCAGGGCACCGAACACGGCGGTGGCGCCGGCTCCGGCGCTCTTGCGCACCTGCGCGCACACAACGTACCGGTTCGCGCCGTGGAGACGGTGGCGGGCTCGGACGAGGCCGCGAGCGAACAACTGCTCGACTATGCCGGCGATACCCGCGCGGACTTGATCGTCATGGGCGCCAGCGGCAGTCGCCGCTCCGCAGAGCGATGCCTGGGGCCGACCACGAGCAGCCTGTTGGCCCGCAGTCCCCTGCCCGTATTCCTTAGGTTCTGAGCCGAAAAAAAAGGGGCGCTTGCGCGCCCCGTGGCAGGTGGCATCTAGACGATGCGCACGCGGTTCTCCACCGTGCGCACGCCAGGCGCCGACCAGGCGGCCCGCTCGACTGCCTGGCGCTCTTCCCAGTCGTCGACGCGCCCATCGATGGCCACGGCTCCATTGGCGTGGATGTCGACCTTGATCCGGTCCGCTTCCACTTCCGCATGCCGCTTGAGCGCATCGACGATGTTCTTGCGCACGTCGCCCGCCTGCACGTGCGGCTCGACCATGATGTCGTTGGATACGCCCGTCACGCCGGAAAGCTTGCGCACATCCGCCTCGGCTGCCTGGCGCTGGTAGTTCCAGGGAACCTCGCCGGTCAGGGTGACCCAACCATCGGACACCTTGACGTGAATCCGGTCCGCGGGCGTCAGGTCGTCCCAGGCCATGATGTTGAGAACACGCTTGGCGATGTCGTCGTCGCTGAGCTTCTTGTCGCCGGGCAGCTGCACTCCGAGTTTCTGGGCGATCGCCTTCACTCCGTTGACGCGCCAGGTCGCGCGCTCGGCGGCAACCTTCTGGGCGTAGCTCGAAACGTGCCCCGTCAACGTCACCACGCCATCCTTGGCCATGACGGCAATGTTCGATGCATCGACGCTCGGTTCGAAGTCCAGTTCCTCCAGTACGTCGTCTCTCAGGCTCAGGTCGCTCATGGCACACCTCGATTTCTGTGGTGGGGAAACCCATCAGGCCATCGCGCACCGGGCTGCCATTTGAGGCAGATCAAATCTTCCGCTTGCGCGCCCGGTGATTGACTCCGGTCAACCCATGGAGCGCCGCGTCCGTGCCAAGGTGCATGCACCTTCCGGCGGATCCACCGCGATGACCCTTTCCTACGTTTGTCATGGCGCGGCCCGCGAAGTCACCGGTTCCTGCCACCTCGTCGAATGCGAGGGCCATCGGATACTGGTCGATTGCGGCATGTTCCAGGGCGACCGCGACACCGAAGCGGCCAATGCCGAGCCGTTCGGCTTCGACCCCTCATCCATCGATGCGTTGCTGCTCACCCATGCGCACCTTGACCACTGCGGCCGCATCCCCCGACTCGTGCGCCAGGGATTCCACGGGCGCATCCTCGCCACCTCGGCGACCCGCGAACTGGTCCGCGTGGTCCTGCTCGATGCCGCCAGCCTGCAGGCCGAGGATGCGGCCCATGCGCGCCGTACCGACCGCAACGATGTTGCCCTTGCGGCGCCGCTGTACGACCTGGACGATGCCTTGCATGCGCTGGATTTCTTCGAACCGGGCATCGGCTATGACCAGCCCATCCAGGTCGTCCCCGGCATCGTCGCGCGGTTCCTGGATGCGGGCCACATCCTGGGCTCGGCTTCCATCCTGCTCGACGTTCAGGTCGGCGAGGCGCACCGCTCGGTAGTGTTCTCCGGCGACCTGGGCAACCCCGGGCGGCCGCTGCTGCGCGACCCGATGCCCGCTCCCGCTGCCGACTACGTGGTGATGGAGTGCACCTACGGCGATCGGCCGCACCGTTCGCTGCCCGACTCCGTCCAGGAGCTGTTCCAGGCGATCCGCGAAACGGCCCGTCGCCACGGCAACGTGGTGATCCCGACCTTTGCGCTGGAGCGCGCGCAGGAACTCCTCTACTACATCCACCAGGGCTTGCGCGGGGGCGCCATCCCGGCGCACGTGAGGGTGTTCCTGGATTCACCCATGGCCATTTCGGCCACCGAAATCTTCCGGCGGCATCCGGAGTGCTTCGACCGGGCATTCCTGGACACATTGCACCACGGCGATCCGTTCGCCATGGAAGGGCTGCACTTCACCCGCAGCAGCAGCGAGTCGATGGCCATCAACAACATCGACGGCGGCGCGGTGATCCTGGCGGGCTCGGGTATGTGCAACGGAGGCCGCGTGCGCCACCACCTGAAACACAACCTCTGGCGGGAGCGCAGTTCGGTGGTGTTCGTCGGCTACGCGGCGGACGGCACGCTGGCCCGCCGCATCATCGACGGCGCGGCCAGCGTGCGTGTGTTCAACGAGGACATTCCGGTGCGCGCGCAGGTATGGACCATCAACGGCTTTTCCGCCCATGCCGACCGCCCTGCCCTGCTGGCCTGGCTGGGCGAGCTGCCGCGAGAGCAGGTCCTGCTGGTGCACGGCGAGTACGGGCGCGGCATGCATTCGTTCGCACAGATCCTCGCATCCCGCGGCCGGCCTCCCCTGATGCCGCAGAGGGGCGAACGCATAACGCTCCTGTAGTTTCGACTTGCGGCGGCGGTGCCTCCTTCAGGCCGCGAAGCCGACCGTCTGCGCCAGCAGCACGCGCTGACGGGCGCCCAGTCCCAGCGTCCTTACCAAGCTGCTCCGGTCAACCAGTCCGCGTACGACGGTGGCCAGCCCCGCGGCGGCGCAGAACAGATAGACGTTCTGCGCCATGGTCCCGGCGTCGACGCCGCAGTAGAACCGCCGCTCCAGCGGCTCGGTCACTTCCATCCGCGCAAGGTCGGCCACGTAAACCAGCTCCAGCGCGGCCGTGCCCACGAAATCCTGCAGGCCCGTCGACGCGCGCACGTCCCTCGACAGCACCGGATACAGGCAGTGGTCTTCCGGCCCGTAACGCCAGGCCCCTGCGGACGTCGCGACGTAGATGTCGATCTCGCGCCAGTTGCGTGCCGACGGCGCCGTCCGCCCACCGGTTTCGGGACGGTTGACGCCGCATGCGGCCCACAGCAGGTCGGACAGCAACTGCTCCGGCACGGCCCGGTCGTTATAGACGCGGGTACTGTGGCGCCGTGTGAGCGCACTAAGCAACGACATGCCGCCTTCCCTGTGGGGCGCGGGCAACGACGCATGGCTTCGGATCTGTATGTCCATGAGACACCTCGGAAGCATGGCATGCGCAGCCGAGGGCGCGGGATGCGCAGGCGGCGCGCAGAGGCCTAGTCATGAAGCAGGTGAACGGATGACGTTGGCGCCCGCGCCCGTTCCGCCGCTGCCGGCCTTGCCGCCAAAGACCCGGGTCGCTATGAACCGTTGGTCTGGTTGCTCTGGTCGGGCTGCTGTGCCTGGCCGGCCATGTCGACCACCAGCGTCACCCTGCGGTTTTCCCCGCCCTCGTCATGCGTCTTGCCAGGCATGTTCTGGCGGTTCCTGGCCTCGCCGTAGCTCACTGCGCGCACCTTGTCGGCCGGCAGGCCGCCACTGCTGACCAGGTAGTCACGCACCGCCTCCGCGCGCTTCCTGCCCAGGCGCTGGTTGTAGCCGGCGGATCCGGCCGGGTCGGCGAAGCCTTCCACCGTGACCAGAGCCTGGGGGTGGTATTGCTGGATCACCTTGGCGAAGTCATCCAGCAGCGCTTTGTCCTGGTCCTCAAGCGAGGCCTTGTCGAACGCGAAGTGCGCGATGGCGTCGACCCGGATGCGGCCGGCAGCCTGGCTGATCGCGGCATCGTAATGCGCGAACTTTTGCCGCATCTCCTGCTCCATCTGGTCGCTGCGCTGCTCCTGGTTCTGCAACCGCGACTCGATCTGACCGATCCTGGCGTCGTAGTCCGTCTGCTTGACGTACCCGCGGTCGGCGCAACCGGCCGCGGCGAGCACGGCCAGGCTTAGCGACAGCCAGATCCATGGGTGCATTGCGTTTTTCATACAGCCCTCCCGGGCGATGTGCCCTCCGGCGCCCGCGCCGCGAGGTGCGGGCAATGACCTCCTGCGGCAGGAACGCTAGTCCGGCAACCGGACCGCGATTTGACGCACATCAAGTGCGACAGCCGCCGTACCTGACGGCGTCAGTGCTGCAGCAGGACGGGAATCTGCGCATGCTGGAGTACGTAGCGAGTGGCCCCACCTATCACGCGCTCCCGCAGGCGCGAATGCGCGAACGCGCCCATCACGATCAGGTCGGCGCCGACCTGATCCGCCTTCTTCAGCAACGACGCGCCGGCCGTGCGTGCGGGGATGCCTACGCACACCGGGTCGGCTTCCACGCCGTGCCGGGACATGTACACGAAGGGTTCGAAGTGAGGCAGGTAGCACTCGCCCTCCGGGCTGTGCGGCCTGCCGCCATCGAGCAGCACGACCCGCCTGGCATCCTGCAGGAAGGGCAGCGCGGCATGGATGGCCCGCGTGGCTTCGGCGCTGCCGTCCCAGGCCACCAGCACGCGGGCGAGCTGGGCATCCCGACTCCAGCCGGGCGGCAGAATCAGGCTGGGCAACCGGCAGGACAGAAGTACTTCGCCGAGCAGTTCGGACAGGCTCTCCCCATTGACCACGTCGCGTTCCAGCACGGCCAGGCTGTGCCAGGCGCCCAGCTCGCGGAGCACGCGCGCGAGGCCGGTGTGCGCGACTACCCAGGATGCGTGCGGCACGCCCTTCGATCGTGCGAAGGATCTGAATTCATCGCCCTCCTTGAAATCCCGGACAGGCGTATCCAACAGCAGGCCGAGCACCGAGGGTTCGCTCTCGGGGCCATGCAGCATCCGCAGCGATTCATCGACAAAGCAGCCGGTCAACAGGCTCTGCCATCGCGAAGCCAGCGTCGCAGCCACCCGTACGGCCGGGTTCCAGGGTGACGTGCTGGTGGCGACGGCGACGATGTCGGAAGGCCGGTTGGCGGCGAGGGCCGACTCCCTGGCGACGACGCCCGGCTCCTGGGTGGGGGAATGGGAAACCACGTTCATGGCGCTCCTCACAAGGTCAGCGTATGGATGGCCTGCGTGGGATCGTTCGGGTCGAGCGAACGCTTGAATCCCAGGTAGGCAGCCAACTCCTGCATGGGCTGGTTGTCCGCTGCATCGACCGAATACATCTGCCGGAAACCGCGCTTGCGGGCCATGTCGATGAGGTGGCGCATCAGCACCACGGCCAATCCGCGGTGCCGCCAGTGGTCTGCCACCGTAACCGCGCATTCGCACTGCGCGCCGTCGTTCGATGCGCTGTATCGGCTCACGCCGACCTCGTGCAGGTGGCCATCCTCATGCGCCAGCGCCACGTAGGCCATCCGCTTGTCGTAGTCGACATCCATCAGCTGGTCGACCAGCTCAGGGCTCGCCTCGCGGAAGCTGCACAGGAAACGCAGGCGCTTGCTGTCCGGCGACATCGCGCGCAGGAATTCCTCCTCGCGTGCGCGGTCGTCGGGGCGCAGCGGACGGATCAGCACGACCGTACCGTCGCGCAGATGGTCGATCCAATGCGTTCCCTCGAGCAGGATCGGGGCGCGCAGCGGTGAAGCGTCGGTCGATAGGGTGGCCATGGAGGGAACCTCGGCGCGTTGGGTGGTACCCCTGTGGCCGCATTGGGACATGGCATGCGCCGCCCGGGATTGATCCTCATCAACTCCGCGCGTGGTTGTGGTCCAGGCGGGCGGAACGCCATAACGACCAGGCACGACGCGAGCCGCTGACCATGGCGGGTAGCAAGGCAAGCCAGCAGAGCAGCGCCAGCACCACCAGGGCGGTGGCCGCTGCGGTGGCAGGCCCGGGAGTGGCCAGGGCAAGCAACCCACGCACGGGCGGTATGCCCAGCACCACCACCAGCATCGCGGTCAGGCCGGCCACCATGACCAGCCACCAGCGGTTGCCCTGCCCTGGCGCCGCCGTGGCATGGCGCTGGCGGTGGACAAGCACCAGCAGGAGAAGGCAGGCAGCCAGCCCGACGAACATCACGGTACGCGCCGCCGCCGCGCTCCATCCCAACGACAGCACGATTCCGCAACCGCACACCAGGATGATCGCCAGCCCGCCGCCCTGGCCCAGCGCGTAGGCGAGCTTCGCCGGCGCGAACGGCGATGCCGACGAGGGGCGCGGCGGACGCTGCATGATGTCGGGCGCCTCCGGCTCCGCCTCGAACACCAGCGAGCACGCAGGATCGATGACCAGCTGCAGCAGGACGATGTGTGCAGGCAGCAGCAGCATCGGCCAGTGCAACAGCGCCGGCATCAGCGCCAGCGCGATCACCGGCGCGTGCACGGCGAACACGTAGGCCGTTGCATGGGAGATGTTGTCGTAGATCCGCCGCCCCTGGCGTAACGCCTTCACGATGCTGGCAAAGCTGTCGTCCTGCAGCACCAGGGCGGCCGCTTCGCGCGCCACGTCGGTGCCGCGCTGGCCCATCGCGATGCCGATGTCGGCTGCCTTCAATGCGGGCGCATCGTTGACCCCGTCGCCGGTCATCGCCACGACCTCGCCCTGCTGCTGGAACAGGCGCACCAGGCGGAGCTTCTGCTCGGGGCGCAGCCTCGCGCAGATGTCGACGCGATGGAGGCGCTCGCGCAGGAGGCCATCGTCGAGCGCGTCGATGCGATCGCCCGTCAGCACCTCGCGGCCCGGTGCCATGCCGATCCGGTCGCCGACGGCGCGTGCGGTCACCGGGTGGTCGCCGGTTAGCATGAGCACGCGTACGCCGGCCTGCCGGCATTCGGCCACGGCAGCGGATACGCCCTCCCGCGGGGGATCGCCGAAGCCGGCGAAGCCGAGCAGGCGGTAGGAAAAATCACGCTGGCTCTCAGGCCATTCCGGCCCCTGCCACTGCGCCCGGGCCACGCCCAGCACGCGCAGGCCTTTCGCGGCCAGCGCCTCCGCCTGCGCCACCGCCATGGCTGCGTCGGGCGGCGCCAGCCGGCACAGTGCGACGATCGCCTCGGGAGCACCCTTGGCCGCCAGCAAGTGAAGACCCAATGCGCCGGTGGCGAATGCGCGCGTCATTGCCAGCACCTCGTGCGAAAGCGCGTACTCGCGCACGGGCGCTGTTTCGGCGTCGCTCCCGAGGTCATCGGGATACCGGGCGGCGTAGACGTGAATGGCTTGTTCCATCGGGTCGAAGGACGATGCAGGTGTCGCCAAAAGCAGGCAACGCAGCAGCTCGCCGAATCCGGCCGGGAGCGCGGGCTCGGCTTCGCCCACCTCGCCGCCGTCCGGCCTGGCCAGCACCATGAGTCGCATGCGGTTCTGCGTCAGGGTGCCGGTCTTGTCCACCGCCAGCACCGTCACGGCGCCGAGTGCCTCCACCGCGGCCATGCGGCGGGTGAGTACCTGGTGGCGGGCCATGCGCCATGCGCCCATCGCGAAGAACACGGTGAGGATCACCGGGAGCTCTTCCGGGAGGATCGCCATGCTCAATGCGACGCCCGAGAGGATGCTGTCGAGCAGCCCGGCACCGTCCCATAGCCAGCGCAGCAAGGTGTAGCCGATCGCGAGCAACACTGCCGCCACGGCCAGCGCGCGCACGAGCCGGCCCGAGGCGCGTTGCATGCCCGACGGCGTCTCCTGGGTAGAAGCCAGGGCCAGCCCGATCCTGCCCATGGCGGTGGCCGGCCCGGTGGCCACCACATCGGCGAGCCCCCTCCCCTTGGTCACCACCGTGCCCGCGGACACGCGCGCGGCTTCTCCGCCGGGAAGCCGCGTGACGGCCGCGGCCTCGCCGGTCAGCAGGGACTCGTCCACCTCCAGCAAGCCCTCGCGAAGCACTGCGTCGGCGGGGATGCGGTCACCCTCGCTCAACACCAGCAGGTCGCCGCGCACCACTTCGGTGGCGGCGATGCGCTGATGGCGCCCCTCGCGGATCACCAGGGCGCGGGGCGCCGACAGGTCGCGCAGGGCTTCCAGCGCCCGCTGCGTCTTGCGTTCCTGGGCGAGCGTGATGCCGATCACGAACACCACCGAGCCGAGCAGGAAGCCGGCCTCGCCGCGATCACCGAGGGCCAGGTAGAGTCCGCCGGCGGTCAGCAGGAGCAGGAACATCGGCTCCAGCAGCACCTTGAGCGCGATGCGCAAGAGCGGCTGATGCTGGCTGCCGGGTAGCGCGTTCAAGCCCTCGCTGGCGAGCCGGCGCCGCGCTTGACCGTGGTCCAGCCCGGTCGCGCGACGGTCCGACGGCGGCGCAACCCCGTTCAATGGCAGACCAGAACAGGAAGCTCGCTGTGGACAAGTACTTTTTGCGTCTCGCTGCCCAGGAGCAGTCTGGTGAGGCCACGCCACCCGTGCGAACCCATGACGATCAGGTCGCAGCCCTTTTCCCGCGCCATCCGCAGGATGACATCGCACGGATGCTTGTCGATCAGGTAGTCGCTGTCGCAGTAGACCCCGGCCTGCTGGCACTTGTCGCGCACCTCTCCCAGATAGCGCTCCGCCCAGCGCACCGACTCCGCCGTATAGCTGGACTCGCTCTGGGGAATGATCTGGCTCATGTACGCCATGGACTGGAACGGCGCTATCACGTGCAGTGCATACACGCGTGCCATGAGCGCCTTGGCCAGTCCGATACCCGCGTCAACCGCCCGGGCAGACACTTCCGAACCGTCCGTCGGCAACAGGATGTGGTTGTACATACGCGTCTCCTTCAGCGGCAGGTGTAGCCGCCATCGATGACCAGTTCGCTGCCGGTGACGAACCTGGCCTCGTCGCTGGCGAGGTAGACCACGCCCCACGCGATGTCGTCGGGCTCGCCCATGTGCCCCAGCGGATGCAGCGCGCCGACCTGCCGCCGCTGCTCGTCGAGGTCGCCACCGTGGCCGGAAAGGAAGCCATGCACCATGGGCGTCCAGATGAAGCCCGGGTGCACCGAGTTGACCCGGATGCCGTCGCGCGCATACAGCAGCGCATCGGTCTTGCTCATCAGCCGCACGGCACCCTTGGATGCGTGATAAGGCGGCACGTCGGCGGCGCCGACCAGGCCGTAGATCGAGGACAGGTTGACGATGCTGCCGCCGCCCGCCCGGCGCATGTGGGGGATCGCGTGCTTCGTGCAGAAGAACACGCCCTTGACGTTGATCGCCTGCACGCGGTCCCACTCTTCTTCGGTCAACTCGTGGGTGGGCTTGTCCGGGCCGGCAATGCCGGCGTTGTTGACGAGGACGTCCAGACGGCCGAAAAGGCTGGCGACTTCGTCGATGGCATGGGCCACCCCGGTCTCCGACGCGACGTCGGCATGAAGGTAGCGCGCCTGGTAGCCGAGCCCGACCAGTTCTCCCGCCAGTTCACGGCCTGAATCGGTCATTCGATCGAGGATCGCCACCTTGGCGCCCTCAGCGGCCATGCGCCGTGCGCACGCGGCACCTATCCCCACCGCGCCGCCAGTCACGATGGCGACTTTGTCCTGGAGCCTGTTCATGGCGTTCTCCGCGCTGGTCGATCGGACGCGGCCAGACTAGGCGGCTGGTCGCCAGGCGACTTGACCCTGGTCAATCCCGCGGCTGCCCAACGCAGGCCGAGCGCGATCCAAACCGACCGGCGCCGATCCGGATCGCTCGTCACGCCGCAGGTCCGCGGCCTGTGTTGATCCTGATCAAAGGACGCTCCCAGTTACCGAACGAGGATGAAAGCCTCGTCGGGAGAAGCGCCATGTACGAGATGATCATCAATGTCGGACAAATGCGGGAGGACACCGCCGCCGTCCAGCTCGGCCTCGCGATTGCGCAACAGCAGCAGGCCTTCGTGGCGGGCGTCCACATCGTCCCGCAGATCCCTTCGGTGACGGCGATCCCCGATGCACTGGCGGTCCTGGAAGCCGAGGAGCAGACGGCGCGCGACTGCGCACCCTGGTGGAGCGAGCTCCGCCGGCGGTGGAACGTGGAAGGCAGTTGGGAGGTCTTTCGCGGGCCGTACGTCCCAGTGCTCGCGGCGCGCTCGCGCATGGCCGACCTGCTCGTCGGCAGCGCGCCCGGCCGGCATGACCTGCCGGTCGGCTGGGACAACATCACCCGCACCCTCTTCGCCGGGGGCGCTCCGGTGCTGCTGGTGCCGGAGACCTATGAGGTGCGAAGCGCTCCCGAACGGGTGCTGGTGGCATGGAACGGGTCGGGAGAATCCACCAAAGCCATTCGCGCCGCCTTGCCCTTGCTGCGCAAGGCGGAGGAAATCCACCTGCTGGACGGATGGCACGAAACCCTGCCGGGTTTCGGTCCACCCACACTTGCCGTAGGCGAGTGGCTGGCACGCCAGGGCGTGACGGTACGGCAGCGCCGCTCGTTCGACCCCGGAGACGACACCGGCGCGCACTTGCTGCGCGAAGCCGATGCCATGCAGGCGGATCTGCTGGTCATGGGCGCCTGGGGTCGCCCGCGGATCAGCGAACTGGTACTCGGCGGCGCGACGCACCACGTGCTTTCGCACACGCATCTGCCGTTGCTGCTCGCGCACTGACACCACTCCCCTACGCACCCGGAAAAGCTTCATCCAAGCGGAGCCAGACCCATGTTTACCGACGTCCCGGCGCAAGTCCCCGAACAGACCACGTCCACGCCCCTTTCCGATGACCTGCTCCGGCGCATGGATGCGTACTGGCGCGCGGCGAACTACCTGACCGTCGGCCAGATCTACCTGCAGGACAATCCGCTGCTGAAGGTTCCGCTCGAACGCAGCCACATCAAGCCGCGCCTGCTGGGTCACTGGGGCACGACCACGGGCCTCAACTTCATCTACGTGCACCTGAACCGGCTGATCAAGGCACACGACCTGGACATGATCTATGTGATCGGCCCAGGGCACGGCGGCCCGGGTCTGGTCGCGCAAGCCTATCTGGAGGGTACCTACACCGAGGTGTACTCCCATATCGAGCGCGACGTGAACGGCATGCGCCGATTGTTCCGCCAGTTCTCCTGGCCCTACGGCATACCCAGCCACGTTGCGCCGGAAACGCCCGGCTCGATCCACGAGGGCGGCGAGCTGGGCTATTCGCTGGCCCATGCCTACGGCGCGGCGTTCGACAACCCGGACCTGGTGGTCGCCTGCATCGTGGGCGACGGTGAGGCGGAAACCGGCGCGCTCGCCACCAGTTGGCACTCCAACAAGTTCCTGGACCCAGCGCGGGACGGAGCAGTGCTTCCGATCCTGCACCTCAATGGCTACAAGATCGCCAACCCCACGTTGCTCGCCAGGATCACCGTGGAGGAACTGGCCGACCTTTTTCGCGGCTACGGGTACGAGCCCCTATTCGTCCAAGGGGATGATCCCGCGCTGGTGCATCGGCAGCTTGCCGCCACGCTGGACGCCGCGCTGGCACGCATCCACGACATCCAGCGCAGCGCCCGCCACGCGGCTGATGGCCAGGCACCCGCGCGGCCGCGCTGGCCCATGATCGTGTTCCGCACGCCCAAAGGCTGGACCGGGCCGAAAGTGGTCGACGGCCTGCCCGTGGAGGGTACCTGGCGAGCCCACCAGGTACCGCTCAAGGACTTCGACAACCCCGCTCACGTCAGGCTGCTCGAAGACTGGCTGATGAGTTACCGCCCGCATGAATTGTTCGACGCGGACGGCCGGCTGCGTCCGGAGCTGGCCGAGCTCGCACCTACCGGACACCGGCGCATGAGCGCCAACCCGCACGCCAACGGCGGCATGCTGCTACAGCCGCTGAACCTGCCCCACTTCCGCGATCATGCGGTAGAGCTGGCCGCACCCGGTGGTGTGGAGGGCGAGTCCACCCGCGTGCTCGGCCGCTACCTGCGCGAGGTCATGAGAATCAATGCCGGGGCAGGAAACTTCCGACTGTTCGGTCCCGATGAAACGGCTTCGAACCGGCTGCAGGATGTGTTCGAGGTGACCGCCAAGGCATGGATGGCCGCCATCGAACCGGTCGACGAACACCTGGCGCCGCAGGGCCGCGTGATGGAGGTGCTGAGCGAGCACCTTTGCCAGGGCTGGCTCGAGGGCTATCTGTTGACCGGGCGGCACGGCCTGTTCTCGTGCTACGAGGCCTTCATCCACATCATCGATTCGATGTTCAACCAGCACGCGAAGTGGCTGAAGACTGCGAAGGCCATTCCGTGGCGCGCGCCGATCGCTTCGCTCAACTACCTGCTGAGCTCCCATGTGTGGCGCCAGGACCACAACGGCTTCTCGCATCAGGACCCCGGCTTCCTCGACCACGTCGCCAACAAGAAAGCCGACGTGGTGCGCATCTACCTGCCGCCGGACGCCAACTGCCTGCTTTCGGTGGCCGACCACTGCCTGCGCAGCCGCAACTACGTCAACGTCATCGTCGCCGGCAAGCAGCCGGCCTGGCAGTGGCTGGACATCGACGCGGCCTCGCGGCATTGCAGTGCCGGTGCGGGAATATGGGAATGGGCGAGCACCGACCAGGGCCGCGAACCCGATGTGGTGATGGCCTGTGCGGGCGACGTGCCGACGCTGGAAACGCTCGCCGCGGTGACGCTGCTGCGCGAGTACGCCCCGGATCTTCGCGTTCGCGTCGTCAACGTGGTCGACCTGATGGTGCTGCAGCCGCCCGGCGAGCATCCGCACGCGCTGAGCGATCTGGATTTCGATGAACTGTTCACCGACTGCAAGCCGGTGATATTCGCGTTTCACGGTTACCCCGGTCTGATACACCGTCTGACCTACCGGCGCCACAACCACGACAACTTCCACGTGCGCGGCTACAAGGAAGAAGGCACCACGACCACGCCGTTCGACATGACGGTCATGAACAATCTCGACCGTTTCCAGCTTGCGCTGGACGCCATTCTTCGCGTGCCGCGCCTGCATCAGCTCAGGTCCAGTGCAATCGACCGCTACTGGACGACGATGGAACGCCATCGCCTGTACATCAGCGAACACGGCGAGGACATGCCGGAAGTTGCGCAGTGGCGCTGGACGGCAGGAGGGTGAGGGCCGGTGGGCAGGTCGGGTTTCCACGTGCTGGCGATCAACAGCGGTTCCTCATCGCTGAAGTTCGGCCTGTTCGGCGTCCGCGACGGCAAGGTGACGCCGCGAGCCACAGGCGATGCGCAGGCGATCGGCAGCTCCGCCGGACTGCTGCGCGTGCGCGACGGGCACGGTGGCGACGTGCTGCACGAAGAGACCGTACCGATGGCCGACGGCGTCCAGGCCTTTTCGCGCATTGCCCGCCTGCTCGCCGGCATGGACGTGCCTGCTGCGGACGCCATCGGCCACCGGATCGTGCACGGC
Organism: Frateuria sp.; assembly: GCF_035943815.1. Lineage (GTDB taxonomy): Bacteria > Pseudomonadota > Gammaproteobacteria > Xanthomonadales > Rhodanobacteraceae > Frateuria_A. Next base: position 183,604 of record NZ_DASZBU010000010.1, on the reverse strand, counting down.
GGTGCGCAGCTGCGCGCGCATGCGCGAATCGACGCCACGGTGATGGCGCAACTGGAGGCCGCCGGTACGTTCGCGCCACTGCACGTCCCGGCGGCGCTCGCCGTGGTGAGGGTGGCGCAGGCGCGGTTCCCCGCATTGCCGCAGATAGCCTGCCTGGATACCGCCTTCCACGCTCACCTGCCGGAGCAGGCGTACACCCTGCCGCTGGACCGCTCGCTGCAGGCGGCGGGGGTGCGACGCTACGGTTTCCACGGCCTGTCCTGCGCATCGATCCTGGCGCAATGGCCGCGGGCGCCTGCGCGGCTGGTGATCGCCCATCTGGGCAGCGGCGCCAGTATCACGGCGGTGCGCGGGGGCCGATCCGTCGATACCAGCATGGGCATGACCCCGAGCGGTGGCGTGATGATGGCCACGCGCAGCGGCGACCTCGACCCGGGCGTGCTGGCCTGGCTCGCCCGCGAAAAGGGCATGGATGCGCGTGCGCTCGAGCGCCTGGTCGATCACCGCTCCGGCCTGCTCGGTGTGTCGGGCATCAGCGGCGACCTGCGCCAGCTACGCAAGGTCGAGCGCACCGAGCCGTCCGCGCGGCTCGCGATCGCCATGTTCGTGCTCTCCGTGCGCAAGCAGATCGCGGCGATGGCCGCCGTGCTGGAAGGCATCGACGCGCTCGTTTTCACCGGGGGCATCGGCGAGCACGACGCACAGGCGCGCGCCGACATCTGCGTTGGACTGGCGTGGGCGGGCATCCGGCTGGACCCCGCGCGCAACCGGAGCGGCGGCCCCCGGATCGGCATGGATGGCGCCACCTGCGAGGTGCGGGTGATGCCCTCCGAGGAAGAGCGGCAGATCTGCCGTTGCGTGCACGACGTGCTGCGCGATGGGGAGGCTCAGCGAGAGGACGACACCTCATTGCCGCCACACCCGCCCAGCAGGCGCGAACCCTGCAGCCAGCCCGGATCGGGGTAGTAGGCGAACACTACCGAGTGATCGGCGATGGCGTCGATCAGCTTGTGCGCAACGCCCGTCCGTACGGCCGGGCAGCCCCAGCTGCGCCCCAGCCTGCCCTGGCTGCGGGCGAACGCCTCGCTTACGTAGCTGGCGCCGTGGATCACGATCGCGCGGCTTTCGGCCTGATCGTTGAAATGCCCGTCGATGCCCTTCAGTCGCAACGAATAACCGTTGTGGCCGGTATACGTGCCGTCGGTCACGAAGGTGCCCAGGCTCGACATCAGGCTGCCGGGCTGGTTGGAGAACCGGTTGGCCAGGTTGTCGCCGCTGTTGCGCCCGTGCGCGACCCACTCGTGGAACAACAGGCGAGGCTTCGACCCCAGTTCGAACACCCACAGCCGCTGCGTGGTGGATGGCATCGAATAGTCGATCACGCTGAGAGTCTGCGCAGGCATGCTCCGCTGCACGCAGGTGAGCGCCTGGGTGGCCAGGGCCAGGACCTTCGGGTTGGCTGCCGGGGCCGCCCTGCTCAGGGTCTCGGCGAGCTGGGCGGAGGTGACCCCGCTCGCGGCAGCGGCTGGCGGGAGCAATACAAGGGCAAGGAGGTATCGAAACGGCGAGGACATCGGCTGACGCGGGGACCAAAGATGTCCAAGATGCCCTAAGTGCCCTTAATTAATCGCTATTTCGACGGGGACGTCTCCAGCGCCTCCAGCAACGTGCCATAAGGTACCGGCTGGCCGCCCCGGGCCGGCAGGTCGGTGACCAGCACCGTGGCGCCGACACTGATGCGCTGGCGCAACCGCGCGCCGAACGCGTCCGGCACCTTGAGCGAACGGGCCAGCTCGCGCGGCGCGGGCGCCGGCCCCTTGCCGAGAATCCGGTAGGCCGACCACAGTCCGCTGCCCTGCTCCTCCGTGCCCGCAAGGAGTCCGGTCCGGCGCACGTACAGCAGCATGCCGCCGGTGGAGAAACCCGCTGGCACGCTCATCGGACTGCTCGCGATCAGCCGGCCCGATTGCAGGACATACAGCGCATGATCATGGACGCTCGCCACCACGCTCACCGGCCCACCATCATCCACCGGCCAGGGTACTTGCGGCCCGGTCGCCTGATCGGCGCCCTCCGTTCCGAGCGGGGCGATCGCCGCCGGGTGATTGATCTGCGGAGGCGCTACGTGTTGATCGGCCACCACCACGATGGTGCCGCGGGCACTTGCCTGGAACAGCCGCTCGGCGAACGTCTGCGGCAAGCGGATGCAACCGTGGGAGGCCGGATGGCCTGGCAGTACACCTGCATGCAGCGCTAGGCCATCCCAGGTAAGCCGCTGCATGAAAGGCATGGGCGCGTCATCGTAGAGGTTCGATCGATGCTCGCGTTCCTTTTGAAGGATCGTGTAGACGCCGGTCGGTGTTTCATAGCCGATACGCCCGGAACTGATGCGGCTGGCGCCAATGGCCACCCCATTGCGGTAAACATAGATGCGCTGTTCGTCGAGGCTGACCACGATCACCATCGGGCCGTTCGGTGCCAGCTCGGGCCGCCAGAACGCACTGCCCCTGGGTACGCTTGGCGTCGATTGCGCCATGAACGCGAGCAGGCTCAAGAGCAGCACGAGCCAGGCGGCGCACACCGTCAAGCCGCGCCCGCACCTTGGAACACTGCCGATAGGGTTCACGAGCGATCTCCTTTGGGGGGACTGGACTCCAGAGCGATGTGCTGCTCAAAGGCGGAGACGCCGGATCGCGAACAGGTGACTTCAGTTGGTAGGCAACCCGTTCCTCTAAGTGCGATGAACCAGGCGGTGGAGCAGCGATCCGGCGATTAGCGCAGGTACGAACCACAACGCCTCCGGGGAACGAATTCCCAGCCCTGCCAATGCAGGGCCCGGACAATAACCGGCGATGCCCCAGCCTACGCCGAAGATCGCGGCGCCGCCGAGCAGCCGGCGGTCCACGTGCTTCAGGTTCGAAAGCTGGAAGCTGGCAGCGAGCACCGGGCTGCCGCGACGAAGCACGAAGCGGAACAGCAGCATCGTCGTGGCGACCGCGCCGCCGAGCACGAACATCAGCGTTGGATCGAATTGGCCGAAGATGTCGAGGAACCCGAGCACCCGACGGGGGTCGGTCATGCCCGACATCGCGAGCCCGATGCCGAACATGGCCCCGGACGCGAGCGCGGCGATTGAAAGTCTTTTCATGGTCAACTCCAGAGATGGCGCACGGCGAAGGTGGTCGCGACCGCGGTGGCCATGAACGTGCAGACGGCGATGAGCGAACGCACCGACAGCCGGCCGATGCCGCAGACGCCGTGTCCGCTAGTGCAGCCGTTGCCCATGCGCGTGCCGAAACCCACCAGCAGGCCGGCGACGACCAGACCCGCGCGCGGGAAGTCCGCCCGCGGCTGCGGTGCACGAGGTACGAACGCCATGTAGATTCCTGCGGCCGCGATCAGTCCCAGCAGGAACGCTCCGCGCCAGGCGACGTCGCGGCTATGCGGAAAGAGCACGCCATTGAGGATGCCGCTGATGCCGGCGACGCGCCCGTTGAGCCAGAGCAACAGCGTCGCCGCCAGACCGATCAGCACGCCGCCAGCCAACGCCAGTAGCCAGGTCGAACTCACTTCGCACCTCCTATCTGGTCAAGCGGCAGGCGCAGGTAGCGAATGCCGTTGGGGTCCGGCGGCGGCAGCTCGCCGGCGCGGATATTGACCTGCAGCGCGGGCAGGATGAGCCTGGGTGCGGCGAGGGTGGCATCCCGCGCGGTGCGCATCGTCACGAACGTGTCTTCGTCGGCATCGCGTCCGACGTGCACGTTGTGCTCGCGCTGTTCGTCGAGCGGGCTCTGCGAGCATGCGGCGCGCTCGGCTGGCGGATAGTCGTGGCAAAGGAACAGCCGAGTCTGTGGCGGCAGTTCGAACAGCCGGCGGATCGAGCGGTAAAGCTTGCGCGCGTCGCCGCCCGGAAAATCCGCACGCGCGGTTCCGGTGTCAGGCGCGAACACGGTGTCGCCGACGAAGGCCGCGTCGCCGATCACGTAGGTCAGGCTGTCGTCGGTATGGCCCGGTGTGGCGATCACGCGCGCTTCGAGCGCACCAAACGCGAACGTGTCGCCATCGGCAAACAAGCGATCGAACTGGCTGCCGTCCGCGGGAAAGTCGGGCTCCAGGCCGAACAGGATCTTGAACCGCTCCTGCACTTGGGTGATGCCGCCTCCGATCGCGACCTTGCCGCCGGTCTTGCCCTTTAGGTAGGCCGCGGCCGTGAGGTGGTCCGCATGCGCGTGCGTCTCGAGGATCCAGTCGACGATGAGGCGATGCTGGTGCACAAAGGCGAGCACGCGGTCGGCCGGAGCGGCGGACGTGCGCGCGGTAGAGGGGTCGAAACCGAGGACCGGGTCGACGATGGCGGCATGGCCGCCATCCCCGTCGTAGACGACATGGGTGAACGTGGACGTAGCTTGGTCGTAGAAGCTTTCGACGTTCGGATGCATGGTGACGACCCTCGGTTGACAATTTAGATAAATCTAAATTACTTTCGTGCCCCAGCCCTTGTCAAGCGACAGCTAAAGTATGGCTACCATGGCTCGTTCAGCGAAAAAGTCCAGCGCCCGCATGCTCCCCTCGCCCGAGGAAATGTCGCGTCATGCCGATGAAGCGGCGGCGCTGCTCAAGGCGCTCTCCCACCCGGCACGGCTGCTGGTGTTGTGCCAGCTGGTGGATGGCGAAGCGTCGGTAGGCGAGCTGCTGCCGATCACCGGCCTGAGCATGTCGGCGCTGTCGCAGCACCTCGCCGTGCTGCGCGACATGGCGCTGGTGGAAACGCGGCGCGAGGCGCAGACGATCTTCTACTCGCTCGCCGAAGGACCGGCCGCGAGCGTGCTCGACGCCCTGTACGCCGCCTACTGCGGCAGCCAGGAGGTGAGCCGATGACCCTGTTGCAGATACTGCTAGGTGCGCTGGCGGGCGGCGCGGTCGGTTTCACGCTCGGGCTGGTGGGCGGTGGCGGCTCGATCCTCGCCGTTCCGCTGATGGTGTATCTGGTCGGTGTGCACGACCCGCACATCGCGATCGGCACCAGCGCGTTCGCGGTCGCCGCCAACGCCCTCATCGGCCTCGCGACGCATGCCCGCAAGCGCAACGTGAAGTGGCGCTGCGCCGCCACCTTCGCCACGGCTGGCGTCGTAGGCGCCTGGTTCGGCGCCATGCTCGGCAAGGCGATGGACGGGCAGAAGCTGCTGGCGCTGTTCGCGCTGCTGATGCTCATCGTCGCCGGCCTGATGTTCCGCTCCCGCGGCCGCGAAGGCGATCCCGCGGTCGTGCTCAATCGCGGCAACGCGCCCAAGCTGCTGGGCTCAGGAGCGGCCACTGGCCTGCTCTCGGGCTTCTTCGGCATCGGCGGCGGTTTTCTCGTGGTGCCCGGGCTCATCGCGTCGACCGGCATGCCGATCTTGTTTGCGGTCGGTTCGTCGCTCGTCGCGGTCACCGCGTTCGGGTTGACGACGGCCCTGAGCTACGCGACGAGCGGGCTGATCAGCTGGGAGCTGGCCGCGGTGTTCATCGGAGGCGGCGCGATCGGCAGCCTGTTCGGCACGCGACTCGCGACACGCCTGGCCGACCGCAAGGGGGCGCTAAACATGGTGCTCGCCGGACTGATCGTCGTCGTCGCGGTCTACATGCTGTACCGCACAGCGGGCGAACTCGGCCTGATCTGAAACATCACTTCCGCGGTTGATCGGCAGTGCGCAGGTTGATCGGATGTGCGCACCCAAAGTGGGCGATGTCCGCCTGGGGTCGTGGATTCACAGACATTCGTGACAGAACGCGCGTCACGTACGTTCGGACGATTCGCTCGGCAGATCTTGCTGCCACGCCAGATTGAGCGTTGCGGTGGCGGGTCTGAACGATCGGGTGACAGGGCTTTCGATAGGGCTTCACCCGCGCGGCACTTTGTCACGTGCCTTGGACGGGGTTTGCTACGATGATTTGAGCCCAAGAGCCGGCCTCCCGGCTTGGAGGCGCGAGTTGGGACGTTCGGGTGCACATCGCCGCGTGGTTGCCTGGCTGGCCTTCACCGCCGTCTGGCTGACACTTTTCTCGCCGGTCATTTCCCGCGTATTGCCCTCTCTAAGCGGCGCCGCCATGTCGGGCATGGCGTGCTCCGGGCTCACGGAACACGCTACCGGGCAACCCACGCCACACCCGCACCTCCCCGCTCCCGACAAGTGTGGCTATTGCACGCTTCTCGGGCACAGCCCAGCTCTTGGCACCGCGGCCTGGGTCCCAGCGCTGCTTCCCCACAGCACCAACCTGCCCGCCAGCGTCCCGAACGAATCGCACATTGGGCGCCATTCCCCGCTTGCCCCAACACCCCGCGGGCCGCCCGAGTCGACCAACGCCTGAGCCAACGACGCGGCAGCAGGTCGCGTCGGGCCGGGTTGCCAGCCCTCGGTAACGCCACGCCCATGGCGAGAACGGACGCCGGAGTGGGCAGGCATTCCAGTCATGCCGCAACGGGCACGCGTCCGGTCTGTCTAACCGACATGACCGTCGCGACGCTCCGATCTCATCTTCCAATGGGGCCATCCCTTGAACACTTTCATCGCTTCTCCCTCGCCTCGCGGCACCGCTGCTCGCCGACGCATGGCCGTTTCATTGGCATCGATGCTCGCGCTTGTCCCGGGCATCGCAAGCGCCTGCTCCACGTGCGGCTGTTCGCTCAACTCCGACTGGTCCAGCCAGGGCTACGCGACCACGTCAGGGTTGCACCTGAGCATCCGCCAGGACTACTTCAACCAGTCGCAGCTGCGAAGCGGAAGCGATGCGGCCCCCCGGGATGCCTTCACTTATCCGACCGAGCAGGAGGTGCAGCGCGTCACGATCAACCGGAACACGCTGCTTGGTGCGGACTACAACTTCTCGCGCTACTGGGGGCTCAGCGTGCAGCTGCCCTACATGGATCGCTACCACCAGACTACGGCCGAGGGCGACACCGCGCTTTCCACCTCCGATACGCGGGGCATCGGCGACCTGCGGGTGGTCGCTCGCTACCAGGGACTGAGCCCCGATGCGGGCTTGGGCCTGCAGTTCGGTATCAAGTTGCCCACCGGAAGCTTCAAGCAGACCTTCATCGAAGGCCCCCAGACCGGCGCGCTGCTGGATCGCGGCCTGCAGTTGGGAACCGGCACGACCGACGCGCTGCTGGGTGTCTACAAATTCGGCTACCTGAGCGCGCAAGTCAGCTACTTCGGGCAGGCCATGGCGCAGATTGCACTCGATGCACGCGACCACTTTCGGCCCGGCAACTCGATCAACGTGAACTTCGGCGTGCGCTATCTGGGCATGGGTCGCGTGACGCCGCAGATGCAGCTCAACCTTCATAGCGAACAACGGGAAAGCGGAGCACTGGCCGACCGCAAAAACAGTGGCGCGACGTTCGCTTACCTGAGTCCGGGCATCAGCATGAAGCTCTCGCGTCGCCTGGATGCATTCGCCTTCGTGCAGTTCCCCGTGTGGCAGCACGTCATTGGCCTGCAACTGGAGCCACGCCGCCTCTGGTCTCTAGGACTGCTCTATCGCCCGTAGCGACGCCCCGTCCGGGAGAAGTCGGCTACGGGTTGGAAGCGGCCTACCGCTAGGTCTTACGGGTCGGCGCTTTTCCCGTCCAGTTGCACGTCGCCGCAAGCTGCCCTGATGAAAGGGAGCCAACTGCGGCGTCAAGCGAACCACTCTTTTCTCAGATGATCAGCGCCACGGCCGACTCGGCAGTTGGCCAGTCCGATATTTCCAGTATTATGGAAATATGGAAACAGAGACTGCCCTTAAGTCGCTTACCGCGCTTAGTCATGATTCTCGCTTGGCCGCCTTTCGCATCCTCGTACAGGCGGGCCCCGAGGGCCTGCCCGTGGGCGAGCTTCGCGAGCGTCTCGATATCCCCGCCGCCACATTGACCGCACATCTGAACATCCTTCGCGCCGCGGCTTTGGTCCATGACCAGCGCGAAGGCAGGGTGATCCGCGTGCGCGCCAGCTACCCGCAGATGAATGGCCTGATCGAGTACCTCACCGAGAACTGCTGCAACGGAGTCGCCAGCTGCGCGCCGAATCAGCCCTGTACCCCCCAAAGGAAGACGTCCCGATGAACCGCTTCCACGTGCATCTGAATGTGGCCGACCTCGAAGCCAGCATCCGCTTTTACACCCACCTGTTCGCCGCGCCGCCGACTGTCCAGAAAGCGGACTACGCCAAGTGGATGCTTGACGACCCCCGCGTGAACTTCGCGATCTCCAATACAGGCCGCGCGCCCGGCGTCGATCACTTGGGCATACAGGCGGCCGATGCCGGTGCGCTGGGTGATCTGGGGCGACGCCTGGACGCCGCCGGCGGCTCCGTGGTGCCCGAAGAGGCCACCGTCTGCTGCTATGCCAGGTCCGACAAATACTGGACCGAAGACCCGCAAGGCACTCGCTGGGAAACCTTCCATACCTTCGGCGACGCCACGACCTACTACGCGGGCGACCATGCGTGCGCGAGCGACGGGGCCGCATGCACGCCCGACGTACGGCAAGTAAACCCGAGGGTGCAGAAAGGCAGCGCCTGCTGTGCTCCCGAATCGGTTTGCTGCTGATGAACCTGCGCCCCGCGTTGCCATCGGAGCATCGGCAAATCCGGACGCTGCTGTCCGATAACCAACTCCCCGTCGACGACCTGGCCACCGCCGCCGTCGAGTTCATCGTCGCGGTCGAGGGCGAGCATGTGCTTGGCGTGGTAGGGCTCGATTGTTTTGGCGACACCGGGCTGCTCCGCTCGTTGGCCGTCGCTCGAGATCAGTGTGGCTCAGGCCTCGGCGGCGCCCTGGTGCACGGCGCGGAGTCCCTCGCCCGCGAGCGGGGTTTGCACCAGCTGGTGCTGCTCACTCTAACGGCAGCAGCACCCTTCTTTGCCCGCCGCGGTTATGCCCTGACGGCCAGAGAGTCGGTGCCCGCCGCCGTGCGCGATAGCGCCGAATTCCGCTCGATCTGCCTGGCATCGGCCGCCTGCATGACGAAAGCGCTGGACAGCCACGACGTGAGGAAGCGCGTCCTGTTCCTGTGCACGGGCAATTCGGCGCGCAGCGTTCTGGCCGAAGCCACGCTGCGTGCCTGGGCCGGCCAACGCTTCGAGGTGTTCAGCGCCGGGAGCCAGCCCACCGGCAAGATCAACCCCTACGCCCTGGATCAGCTGGCCGCCGAGGGCATTGCGACCGCAGCCCTGCACAGCAAGTCCTGGGATGAGTTCGCTGCAGACGGTAAAGCGCCTATGGACTTGGTCGTGACCGTCTGTGACTCGGCAGCGGCTGAAGTTTGCCCAGTCGTGCTCGGCGACTTCGTGCGTACCCACTGGGGCCTGCCCGATCCGGCGGCAGTGGATGGCTCCGAGGAGGACAAGCGCGAGGCCTTCCGCCAGGCCCATCGAACGATCAAGGCGCGATTGCGGGCGCTCCTGGCTCTGCCGGCGGAGATGTGGGACGACCGCATCCCGCTCAAGCAGGCGCTGGATCGGATCGGATACCTGCAACCCGAAGACGGGGTGGCCGCCCATGGCTGACGCCGCACCCCGCATGGGCCTGTTCGAGCGCTACCTCACCGCGTGGGTGGTTCTGTGCATGATCGCCGGTACGGCATTGGGACATGCCTTCCCGGCTGCCTTCACCCGGCTGGGTGCCATGGAAGTGGCGAGGATCAACTTGCCGGTCGCGCTGCTGATCTGGGTGATGATCATCCCCATGCTGCTCAAGGTCGACTTCGGCTCCATGCGCCAGATCGGCCAGCACTGGCGCGGCATCGGCGTGACCCTGTTCATCAACTGGGCGATCAAGCCGTTCTCGATGGCGCTGCTCGGATGGATCTTCCTCAAGCACGTATTCGTCGGGTGGCTTCCGGCCGAGCAGGTCGGTTCCTACATGGCCGGATTGATCCTGCTGGCCGGCGCGCCCTGCACGGCGATGGTCTTCGTCTGGAGCCACCTCTGCCGGGGCAACGCCAACTTCACCCTCAGCCAGGTCGCGCTCAACGACGCCATCATGGTGGTCGCCTTCGCCCCGCTGGTCGCGTTGCTGCTGGGTTTGTCGTCGATCACCGTGCCCTGGGCCACGCTGGCGCTCTCGGTGTGCCTGTACATCCTGGTGCCAGTGGCTGTCGCGGTCGTCCTGCGCCGCTGGTTTCTCGCCCATGGCGGTAGATCGCGGCTGGATGCGGTGTTGGCCAGGCTCTCGCCCCTCTCGCTCGTCGCACTGCTCGCGATGCTCGTCCTCCTGTTCGGTTTCCAGGGGCGGCAGATCATCGGGCAGCCGCTGGTCATTGCCACCTTGGCCGTGCCGATCCTGATCCAGGTCTATTTCAATGCGGGCCTGGCCTACCTGCTCAACCGACGGCTGGGCGTAGCCCACGAGGTTGCCGGCCCTTCGGCCCTGATTGGCGCCAGCAACTTCTTCGAGCTGGCCGTCGCGACGGCCGTGGGGCTGTTCGGCATCCGATCAGGCGCCGCACTCGCGACCGTGGTCGGCGTTCTGATCGAGGTGCCGGTGATGCTATCGGTCGTGGCGATCGTCAATGCCAGCCGCGCGTGGTACTCCGGGGGCGAACGGCCGGCGTTTGAGGAAAGGTGAGGTGAGGTGCGGCGGATGTCTGCCTTGGATGGCGGTGAAGAATGCACCCGCTCCCGGCCCGGGAGCGGCGCCCCTCCCAAGCCCCCGAACGGGCCCTCAGTGTTCCGCCTGTTCGATGCCTGCCGGGCGCTGGCGGAACATCAGAATGCACAGCACGATCAGGCCCAGCAATACGAGCGAGGCGACGTAGCGGCTGAGTGCGAAACCGCCATGGCTGACCGGCTTGTCCAGCAAGTCGCCCACGACCGCGCCCAACGGGCGCGTGAGGACGAACGCCGCCCAGAACAACGCGGTGCGGGAGGTTCGGGTGAACAGGTAGATCGCTCCGATGAGCAAGAGGAGAGCACCGAATATCGCAGCGCTCCCTAGATAGCCCAGACCCATGCTGTCGGCCGTCCAGTCGCCCAGGGCGGTACCCAGCGTCTGCGAGAACATGATCGTCACCCAGTAGAATATCTCGCTCCTGGTGGAGGTGACGGTCACCACGTTTACCGAACCGAGCGCCCTGTACCAGGTGAACAGCGAAGCGAGCAGCAACAGCAACAGGATGGTGGCGCCTCCCGCATAGCCGATGCCCAGGGATCGGTCGGCAAAGTCAGCCATCGTGGTGCCGACCGTGGTGGTGGCGATCACCGTGAGCCAATACAGGAAGGGATGGAACCTGTTGGCGCGGATCTGTGCCGCGACGGCCGCGCCGAAGATGACCGCGAAAATCCCCGTGCTGACCAGATAGCCCAGGCCCATCGACATCGATAGCGCGTCGCCACCGGTTTCGCCCAAAGTCGTGGCGAAGATCTTGATGATCCAGAAGCCCAGGGTGACCTCGGGTACCTTGCTCAAAACCGTCTGTCGTTGCATGCCATAGACCTGTCGATGCCCCGAGGGAACATAGCCTTGCGGACTTAGAGTGCTCTTAGCACTGCTGGATCGTTTCGACTTAGGCCGTACCGTCGGACCTTGAGTTTGGACCTGGGGCCAAACACGGCAGCCAGCGCCCTTCCCTTCGGGCCTCCGGCGGCGATATCTACCGAAGGTCGGGTATCGCCGGTACCGGCTCCGCACAGTTACTTGAGGGCTTTCTCCTCCTCCTTCAGAAACGCCGCGCTCAGCGTGGCATGCTGTTGGGCGAACGGCAGCAGCGTCGGATAAAACTGCACGAAGGTCGTGTCCACCGCACCGTGCGCGGCGTGGCACGAATAGCACGACGCGGCTTCGGGGATCTTCTTGGCGGAAGAGCCACCGTCGAAGCCGAAGAAGGCCCACCCGCCCTTGAAGCGCGCGGAGTCCTTTACATGCACTTCCACACCGTGCACGCCGCCACTCTGGTAGTGGCCGTGCTGGTTGATCGAACCCCTGCTCGCGGAGCCGCGCACTTCCAGCACGATCTGCGTCTTGTCCGGCCAGGTGCCGGTCCGGACGAACTCGCGGTAGCTTTCCGGATCGACGAACGTGTTGTCGAACATCGGCTCGCCTTCCGGCGCCTTCTCGCTATAGCTCATTCCCAGGCCGGAACTCAGAAACACCCACTCGCGGTAATCTGCTGGCAGCACCAGCTCACCGTCCTGGGTGTACGCAGGTTGGTGGGCATGGTTGACGGCGGTGTCGCTGGCGAACGCCAAAACAGGCGGTGCGAGCGCAATGGAAAGCACCAGGTAACGGGGTCGGATCGGCACGCAGGGTCTCCCGAATGAAGTGTGGGAGCAGTTTGGTGCCGAGCCGGACAGCCAAGAGGACGTGGTACCGACGATTCCGGCCAAACGTCAGCTGGAAAATCGCTCGCGGTACTCGTTGGGCGTCACGCCGTAGCGCGTCCGGAAGGCGCGACGGAACGCGTCAGCGCTGTTGAAGCCCACGCCAGCGGCGACGCGCTCTACCGACGCGCGGCTTACGGTCAGGCGCAGGCAGGCCTGCTCCAATCGCAGACGCTCCACGAAACGCGCCGGGGTCACGCTGAAGGTCTCGGCGAACACACGGCGAAAGTGGCGTGTGCTCATTGCGACCTGTTCGGCCATCCGCTCGATGCTCAGCTGGCCGTCGAGGTGCGCGATCAGCCAGTCCACCAGCGCACTCATGCGGAGATTGCCCTGCGCCTGTGCGGCCAGCGGTACGGAGAACTGCGCCTGGTTGCCCGGCCGTCTGACATACATCACCAGGTGGCGTGCCACGCTGAGTGCGGCAGGTGCGCCGAGGTCCTCCTCCACCAGCGCCAGTGCCAGATCCATGCCGGCGGTCAATCCACCGGATGTCGCGAAATGCCCGTCGCGAAGGAACAACCGGTCCGGCTCCAGCCGCAGGTCGGGATGGCGACGGGCGAGGTCGTCCGCGAACTGCCAGTGCGTGGTCACCGTCCGACCTTCCAGCAGACCGGTCGCCGCGAGGATATACACGCCGGTGCAGACCGCTACGACGCGGCGCGTGAGCGGGATTCTCTCGTGCAGCCAGGTCAGCAATCGCGCGTCGCAGTTCATGCCGTGACGCGCCCCCGCTCCACCGGGAATCAGCAACGTGTCCAGCGGAGGCGCATCTTCCAGCGCGTACTCGGGCATCACCGCCAGGCCGTTCTCCGCACGCACGACGCGCGTGCTCGGGCCAATGACGCAGAGCCGATACGTTGGCACCCCACGCCCGAATGAATTGGCCGTCCCGAACACATCCAGCGGCCCGACGAGGTCGAGCGCCTGCATGTCGTCGTAGGCGAGAAGGCCGATGGTCCTGATGGAGGGCGGAACGTTCATCGCTCGCATCGTAGATCGTGTCCCGCCAGCGCGCCTCCCCGGAATGCTGGAGGTGGTCCCCTGTGTCTAAAGTCCGCTTCCGGCCAGAAGCAGACATCTCGGCGATTAGCTGGTCAACCGGCAGCAGCCGCATGCGGCTAATCAAACTAGGGGGTCACCATCACCTTGATCGACTCGCGCGCGTCCATCGCGCGGTAACCGTCGGGCACTTTTTCCAGACCGACGTTGCGATCGAACACGCGACCAGGCTGGATGCGCCCCTCCACCACGTCGGGCAATAGCTCATCGATGTAGGCCCGCACTGGCGCCGGGCCGCCGCTCACGGTCACGTTCTTGTAGAACGTCGGCTGCGCGCCCTCAATCACCTCGTAATGCGGCACGCCGACGCGTCCGATGGTGCCGCCGGGGCGCACGATGCCCAAGGCAGTGGCCATTGACTGGTCGCTGCCGACGCACTCGAGCACGGCGTGCACGCCGAAGCCGCCGGTGAGTTCGCGCACGCGCTCGATCGCTTCCTCGCCGCGCTCGCTGACCACGTTAGTGGCGCCGAACTCGCGCGCCAGGGCAAGGCGGTCCGGGTAGCGGCCCATGATCACGATCTGCTCCGCACCCAGCCGCCTGGCGGCAATCACGCCGCAGAGGCCCACGGCGCCGTCGCCGACCACGGCCACCCGCTTGCCGGGGCCGACGCGTGCGGTCACCGCGGCGTGGTGTCCCGTGCCCATCACGTCGGAGAGGCTCAGCAGCGAGGCGGTCAAGGCGTCGTCCTGCGGCGCCGCCAGCGGGTAGAGCGTGCCGTCGGCCAGCGGGATGCGCAGCGCCTCGGCCTGCGCGCCGTTGAGGCCGGCGTTGCCGAAGAAGCCACCGTGCACGCACGCGGTCTGCAGCCCTTCGTGGCAGAAGTCGCAGGTGCCGTCGGAAGAGGCGAACGGTATGATCACGAAGTCGCCGGCCTTGATGTTTCGCACAGGGCCCTGGGTTTTCGGTGCGGTGTCGGCCATGGGGGCCTCCTTGGGGGAAGTGGTGGAAGGCGTGTGACTCACGCAGCGGCGGTTGGGCCGGCGAGGTACTCCTCGTCGGTCACCTTCTTCATCCAGTCAACGACCCTGCCGTCCAGCGCCTCCTGCACGGTGATGTGGGTCATCGCGGTGGTGGGCGTGGCACCGTGCCAGTGCCGGTGATTGGCCGGGCACGTAACGATGTCGCCCGCATTGATCTCGACGATCGGGCCGCCTTCGCACTGCGTCCAGCCCTTGCCCGCGGTGACGATCAGGACCTGGCCGAGCGGATGGGTGTGCCAGGCGCTGCGCGCGCCGGGCTCGAAGGTGACGGTGGCGCCGGCCACGCGCGCCTCGCCCTGGCCCTTGAATGGCATGTCGATGCGCACGGTGCCGGTGAAGTACTCGGCCGGGCCCTGCACGGAGGGCATGGAGCCGTTGCGGATGATTTGCATGGGAACACTCCAATGGATATAGAAGCGGATGTGGAAAGACGCGAGACGGTAGCCTTGCGACCGATCAACTGACGTATTGCTGCCGTCAAAAGGTGCTGGCGCATTCGTCATTCACGACGGTGATACCGCGAGCTATCGACCGGCCCGGGCGGCCAAGTCCGCGGGATAGCGCTCACCTTGCACACGGACGTGCGCCAGCGCCGCATCGATCTGCCGCACGGCATCGCCACTCAGTTCCATGCCCGCGGCGGCGGCGTTCTCATGCAGACGATGCGACTTGGTCGTCCCCGGGATCGGTACGATCCACGGCTTCTGCGCAAGCAGCCACGCGAGTGCGATCTGTGCTGGCGTGGCCTGCCGTTCGCCGGCAATGCGGCCAAGCAGATCGACCAGCGCCTGGTTGGCCTTGCGCGCCTCCGGCGAGAAACGCGGCACGACGTTGCGGAAGTCGTCCTTGGCAAAGGAAGTGTGCTCGTCGATCTTGCCGGTGAGAAAGCCCTTGCCCAGCGGACTGAACGGAACGAAGCCGATCCCTAGTTCATCGCAAAGCGGCAGGATCGCCTGCTCGGGTTCGCGCCACCACAGCGAATACTCGCTCTGCAACGCGGCTACCGGCTGCACCGCATGCGCGCGGCGGATCGACTCCACGCCCGCTTCGGACAGCCCGAAGTGCCCGACCTTGCCTTCGGCGATCAAATCCTTGACGGTGCCGGCCACGTCTTCCATGGGCACCACGGGATCCACCCGATGCTGATAGAACACGTCGATGCGATCCGTACGTAGGCGCTTCAGTGAGCTTTCGGCCACCGCGTGGATCCGCTCGGGCCGACTGTCCATGCCGGTCTGGGAGTCCCCATTCCGGAACCCAAACTTGGTGGCGAGCACCACGTGGTCGCGGAAGGGCGCTACCGCCTCGCCCAACATCTCCTCGTTGAGGGCGCCATAGGCTTCGGCCGTGTCGAAGAACGTAATGCCCTGCTCGAACGCCTCGCGGATCAGGGCGATGCCCTGCTGCCGATCGAGGCCTGGGCCGTAGCCGAAGCTCAGGCCCATGCAGCCGAAACCCAGAGCGGAAACGGTGGGGCCGAGCTTGCCGAGGGTGCGTGTTTGCATTGGGATAGCTCCAGATGAGGGTTCCGAGGCCCGTCAGTCTGGTCCGAAGGTAGCTATCTGATAAGCCGTGAAATATCGAATGGACTTATGATCTCCATCGATCAATCGCTTCGATGTGCTCATGGCAGGCGAGAACTACAACGATCTTCAGGCATTCCTTACTGTGGCGCGCGAGGGCAGTTTCACGCGTGCCGCCGCACAGCTTGGCTTGTCGCAGTCCGCACTCAGCCACAAGATCCAGGGGCTGGAAGCACGGCTTGGCCTGCGCCTGCTCACTCGCACGACACGCAGTGTCTCGGCCACCCAGGCCGGCGAGCGGCTCCAGCAAGCGCTTGCTCCCAACTTCGAGAATATCGATGCCGCGCTCGCCAGCCTGAGCGAGCTGCGCGACAAGCCAAGCGGGGTGATCAGACTCACCAGTAGCGAGCACGCCGCCGCCACCATTCTGTGGCCGGCGCTGGAACGGTTCCTGCCGGATTATCCGGATGTCCGCGTGGAAGTGGTCAGCGACTCCACCCTCACCGACATCGTGGCTGATCGCTTCGATGCCGGTATTCGCCTTGGCGAGCAGATCGCCAAGGACATGATCGCCGTTCCGATCGGCCCGCCCACGCGGCTTGTAGTGGTGGGAGCGCCGGCCTACCTGGATGCCACGCCGCCGATCGCGACACCGCGCGATCTGACCGGCCACGATTGCATCAATCTACGTTTCCTCACGCACGGCGGTCTCTACGCGTGGGAGTTCGAGAAGGACGGTCATGCGCTCAACGTGCGCGTGGAAGGACGGCTGACTTTCAATAGCCTTGAACGCATCCTAGTCGCCGCACTGGCCGGCTTCGGCTTGGCTTATCTACCCGAGGACATGGTGCGCACGCACATCGAGGCCGCGCGCCTGCGCCAAGTGCTGGACGGCTGGTGTCCGCTATTCCCGGGCTACCACCTGTACTACCCGAGCCGGCGACAGCCCTCGCCTGCGTTTGCGTTGCTGGTTGATGAGCTTCGCTATCGCTCTGGCGGTGCGCTGGCGGTTCGTTGAATCGCATTGAGTAGCGGGCACGAGTCTTTGGTGATGCGCTAGGTGCATTCACACGACCAAGTAGCCACGGCGATGGGCCAGCGTCGAGTCTCGCGCACAGACCAGGTTGAAACGGCTCGGTATGTCCGCTTCGTGTCGAAAGCGGACGCGGAACAGTGGTTCACTTTGCTTCGAAAATCGCGCCCTGAACGGCATGCACGTCGATCGCGGGCATTGGGAATGGGTGAGTTGGAGCCTTCCTCTGGAACCGACCGATGACAGTAGCCACAGCCCGCATTCCGTAGACGCGCAATCCTCGCTCAAAGCTTCGGATGTCCCTGTGCTTTGAGATGCGATCTGACACGGTCAGCTGGACTGCTTCTCCAGGACACCGGGGATCGCTGATGTTCGTTACATCCACACCGGCATAAACCTGGCCACGCACAACGACTTCCTTCCCATCAAACATGCCGGGCTCTGCCTGGATATCACAGACACTCGCCTGAAGCGGCTCCATAGCGGACACGTACGAAGGGAGTCCCGCCATTAGGGTGAGTAGGAGGAACACCTGTGACGGCTTACAGCTCATGCACCCTCCACCGAGATGGCTGTGAATATCTTGCTCTGCCGGGAAGCCAATAAGGGGCCTCGTCGCGAGTCTTAGACGCTTGTCGAAGCACGGTTGAGCTCTTGGCATGAGGGCTCAACCATGAAGACGATTCAATGCAGGGCGCCCCGGAACAAGGGTAAGCTCATCGGGCAGAAAGCACCCCTTAGGCTTCGTGAGCTCTGGGCCATTCGGGTGAGACTTCAATTGTCCGGCTCCGTCCGCGACTTAGCGCTGTTCAACGTGGCTATCGATTCGAAGCTTCGCAGTTGCGACCTCGTCAACTTGCGCGCCCGCTATGTCTCGCAAGGAGCCGCGGTGTCGAACCGCGCAATCGTCCTTCAGCGGAAGACCAATCGTCCGGTGCAGTTTGAAATCACAGAACAGACCAGGGCTGCCTTTTGGCATGGATCCACTCAGCCCGCCTCAGTATTGCCGACTACCTATTCCCTGGCGGCCATAGTCACGGCTCTCACCTGTCTACCAGACAATACGCTCGTATCGTCCATGCACGGGTACGGACCATCGGCCTGGATCCCCTACAGCTACGGCACGCACAGCATGCGCCGCACCAAGGTGGCACTCATCTACCGGCAGACAAAGAACCTGCGCGCGGTACAGTTGCTGCTCGGACACACGAAGCTTGAGAGCACGGTCCGCTACTTGGGCGTCGAGGTCGATGACGCGCTCGAGCTAGCCGAGCAGCCGAAGCATGACCGCTTCCGGCCTGGAGCGGACCTCGCCGCAACGAGTCACCACGGCTTTTGCTGAGAATGGGCCTCGAAGCCTGCTCGAGGAAGGCGCCCAACCCCTTATCGGGCCAGGTAGAAGTCCATGGGAATGAGCTCGACGGCCCATTCGCCTTCTTCGCCCAGCGTGGCGGCCGGGTGCATGGACGCGATGCGCAGGGCCTCTTCATGGCTGTCCGCCTCGATGATGAACAGGCCGCCGACGACTTCCTTCGATTCGGTATAGGGCCCATCGCTGACATGTGTCTTGCCGTTGCGCGGGCGCAGCGTCCTCCAGTTCTCCAGGTCGCCAAGCGACGCGGACACCAGAACCTTGCCGGTAGCGCGCATCTTCTCGTCCAATGCCGGGCACTGGCTTACCAATTTCTTGACGTCGTCCGGCGCCATCGCGGCGAATTTTTCGGGGGTGAAATAGGCCAGGCCGAGGTATTTCATAAGCGTCCTTTGGTGGTGGGATGCACTGACGACGAAGCAGGCGGGCGGGAATCGACAATGCTCCGGGAGAGCTTGTAGTGGTCTCGGCCAGTTGCTTCTTAGGGATGAAAGCCGATACCTACTTCGCCAATCCGCAGGCGACTTTTCGTACGGTGCCATCAACCAAGTAGAGAGTTACCTCGGCAAACCCACCGCCTAACCCACCCGGTTTGCTCCTTCCCAGAAAGTAGGTCCACTGTCCGTCGTTCGATGGATGACCTGGCGTTGGATTGCTTTGTACGAAGTCTGGCGCCCCCCATGCTGAGGCAATTCGCTTGGCCGGAAACCCAACAAGCGCGTCGTCGTCGCGAGGGCAGACGAAGCGCGAGGTGCCTTCGGGAGGAAGCGATCGAACGTATTTGAGCTTCGCACAGACGTCCAAAAAGACATCCGGATAGTCGTGCCCATCGTACGCAGAGCAGTCTGCTGTATCGCTTGGCCTCGGGTGGGACGCTTCCGCCTCATCCATGGTCCTGAAAAGCGAATCCAGCTTCTGTTGTTTGCATGCCCTGCCGCAAGGCTGCGTCGCGGTTTCGGGGGGAGGCGACTGCGCATAGGCGGTCGTGGCGTGAAAGGCTATGGCGGCTAGCCAAATGCATCCATACAACCTCGGGAGCGAATGCCTTCTCATGTTCCGGGGCGAAACTGGCCTGGTCATTTCGGCGGCCGTGCTGTTCGGTGGCGCCATGATCACTTATTTCTCCGGCAGAGCGCGCGCGGCTAGCTCGTGCGGACATGTTCCGGCGCCGGAACTATCACATCGTGCGCCGCCGCTCGGAGGCCGGGCGAACGCGGGCCGTCGTCGTCCCGGCGCTCCGGCCCCTGAGCGATGATGTGGCGGTTGCCGCAATCAGGGCCTCCCGCCTGCGCTTATCGTCGCCTCGTTGATGGCGCGCACCTTGGCCTCGTCGACCTTCAGGATCTTTCGATCGTAGGTGAGCAGGCCGTTGTGCTCGCCCTCGACATCGGTGATCTGGGTATACACGCTCCCGGACATGCCCTTGGGCGCGCCCTTGTCCCGCAGCACGGCCGTATTGGCGACATAACCGGCGGTCAGCGCCGCGCGGTCCTTGACGGAGCCGTAGGGGTTGATCGGCGTGTTGGGCCAGACATGGCCGGGGATACCCAGCGTCAGCCCGCCGTGCTCGCCATCGATGGCGGCACGCCGGGCGTCCGGGCTGGGCAGGCCCGGGCCCTGGTAGTCGTGCACGTCATAGACGTCGCCGGCGTGCGGGTCGCCCTTCATGTCGCAGCAATTGGCGCCGCTGCGCGCATCGACCAGCCGCGACGGATCCAGTTGCTTGACCTGCGCGGCCAGTTCGGCAGCCGCGGGAATGCTCCACTGTCCCCAGCCTTCGTTGAAGGGAATCCAGCCGATGATCGAGGTCTCGCCCTTGAGCTGCTCGACGATGGCCGAGACGTCGGCGCGGAAGGTGGCCTTGTCGGAAGCGCTCAACTTGTCGTTCCTTCCGGTGGGCAGAGCCGGCATGTCCTGCCAGACCATCAGGCCGAGTCGGTCGGCCCAGTAGTACCAGCGCGCCGGTTCCACCTTGATGTGCTTGCGGATGGTGTTGAAGCCGAGATCCCTGGTTTTCTCCAGGTCGAACTTGAGCGCCGCGTCGGTGGGTGCGGTGTAGATGCCGTCGGGCCAGTAGCCCTGGTCCAGCGTGGCGAGCAGGAAGATCGGCTTGCCGTTGAGCACGATGCGGTTGCGCCCACCCACCTTTTCTACCGAGATGGTGCGCAGGCCGGCGTAGCTGGTCACCTCGTCATGCTCGTCGCCGCGAGTGAGCACCACCTTGAAGCTGTAGAGGAAGGGATCCTGCGGGGTCCAACGGTGCGGATCGGCTATGGCCAGATGCATCGGTCGCCCCGCCGGTCCGCTGACCTCGCCCACCGGCTTGCCGTCGGCGTAGGCGGTGACCTTCAGCATCGCGCCATCGGCGTTGCCATGCAGCGCGGAGGTGACGGTGAAGGCGTCCAGGCTGCGCTCAGGCGTAAAGGTCAGTTGCGCCACGCTCGTGGCCGGCACCGGTTCCAGCCACACCGACTGCCAGATCCCCGAGGCCGCGGTGTAGAAAATGCCTTCGGGTTTGAGGCGCTGCTTGCCGACCATCACGTTGGCGCCATCCACCGGGGCATGCACGAGGACGATGATCTCCTGCTCGCCGCGTGGACGAAGCGCGCGAGTGATGTCGGCGCCGAAGGCGGTATAGCCGCCGGCATGGCCGATTACCTTCACGCCGTTGACGTAGACCGTAGCCTGGTAGCTCACGGCGCCGAAGTTCAGTCGCACGTGCTGGCCATGGGCGGTGAACGCTGCCGGGATCTCCACCAGTCGACGGTAGACCATGAAGTCCGAATGCTGCTGTACGCCGGACAGCACCGACTCGACCGGATAGGGCACCAGCACCCGTCCCTTCAGCGTGCGCCCGAACGGTGGCACGCCCTGCCCGTCCGTCGCCGCGTACTGCCACAGGCCGTTGAGGTTCATCCAGCGTGGCTGCTCCAGCGACGGTCGGGCCAATTGCGGGCGCGGGTATTCGGGCAGTGCGTTGGCCGGAGCTACCTCGGCCGTCCAAGGGGTCGCCAACGGGGCCTTCCTGCCGTTCCAGACAGACGCCTGGCCGGGTGCCGCCATCGCCGTCGATACAAGGCCCAGAGCCAAGACGCTGCCCATCCAGGCAGCCCGGCAACGTGTTCCGATCTTCGTCATTGGCTTGTCCTCTTCGGTGGCGGCACACGCGCAAGCGCATCGCTTGCGCAGGCTTTGCAGTTGATCGGTTATGGCAGCCATGTTCACTCGCGCGCCGCCGACATCGAGGGCGGCGCATCGCGCGGATCGGCGCCCCAGGCCTCGTTCGGCGCCGCTCCCATCGTGAGCACCAGCTTACCGCCGCGGGCGATCGCCTCGTGGGCCAGCCACGGCTTGTTCCAGGGCTTGCCGTCGAGCGTGGCGGACTGGATGTAGCGGTTTTCGGCCGAGTTGTTGCGCGCGACGATGTCGAACGTCTTGCCGTTGCCCAGGTGCAGGCGGATGCGGTCGAAGATCGGGCTGCCCAGGATGTAGTCCGCGCTGGCCGGATCGACCGGATAGAAGCCCATGGCGCTAAGCACGTACCAGGACGAGGTCGAGCCCTGGTCGTCCATGCCGGGATAGCCGTAGCCGCTGGCGTCGCTGCCGTAGAGATCGTCAAGGATGCGGCGCACCAGCGCCTGCGTCTTCCAGGGCTGGCCGCTCCATGCGTAGAGGTAGGCGGCCTGCTGGTCCGGCTGGTTGCCCTGCACGTACTGCCCGATCACGCCGGTGCAGTCGCGGCAGATGCCCTTCGGATCGTAGGGCGTGGAGAAGAAGGCATCGAGCTTGGCGTTGAAGGCCCCGCGACCGCCGAGCAGGTCGATCAGTCCCTGCACGTCGTGCGGCACCAGCCACAGCGTGGACCAGCCCGAGGCCTCCTTCATCATGAAGTTGTAGTACGGCTCGCGCGGATCGAACGGCGCGATCCATCGTCCATCGGCGGTGCGGCCGCGGAAGAAGCCTACCGACGGGTCGAACACGTGGCGGTAGTTGGCCGCGCGACGGGCGAACATCCGCGCGTCGTCGGCCTTGCCTAACCGGCGGGCGAGGTCCGCCAGCGCATAGTCGTCCCAGGCATATTCGAGCGTGGTGGCCGTGCCCGCCTTGCCGCCGGCATAGGGCGGGCTGGGGTTGCCCGGCGGAACGACGTCGGCGATCCAGCCGTTCTTCATGTACTCGGCCAGATAGCCGCGCGGCCCGTTGGGGTCGGTCGCGTTCTTGCGCAGGTAGGCATACGCCGCGGCATAGTCGAACGGGATGCCACGGCGCAGGGCGCCGTCGTAGAGCAGCACCGCGTGGTCACCATGGAACGAGGTGTTCATGTAGCCGCGCTCGCGTGCCATGTCCAGTTCGGAACGCATGATGTCCTGCACCACGCGTGGCTCGAGCAGCATCAGCAGGGCGATCTGGTTGCGTCCGGTATCCCAGAACGGCACCGGGCCATAGCGGTCGTAGGCGGCGAGCTGGACCCTGCCGTTGGCGTCGGTGAAGTGTTCGCCCTTGCGCGCGAGCAGCCGCGGGCTGGCGAAGGAGTGGTACAGCGTGGAATAGAACAGCATGCGCTGCCTGGGCGTGCCGCCGGTGACTTCCACACGGTCCAGGAGCCGCGCCCAGGTGGCGCGCGCCTGCGCATGCACGCGCTCGAAATCGCCATCGGGGTCTTCGTCCCGCAGCCGCTGCTCCGCTTCCGCCGCGCTGTGGCCGTGGGCCATCCTCACCTGCACCTGTTCGCCGGCCTGCGTGTCGAAGGTGACATAGGCACCCGCGTAGCTGCCCGACACGCTGCGGCGCCCCTCTTCCACGTCCTTGTCGCCGAGACCCCAGTCTTCGTTGCCGCGGGTGGCATGGAAGGTGCCGTAGCCGGCGAACGGCCGTGAGAACTCGGCGACGAACCATGCGCCGTCGCCATCGTCGGCGTGCCTGCCCCTGGCGACGCCCCGGACGATGCGGTCGCCGACGACTTCCACGTCGCCGCCCTCGCGACGCAGGTTCACGACGACGTTGGAGCGATGGCTTGCGGGGAAGGTGAAGCGCATCAGGCTGGTGCGCCGCGTCGCGGTCAGCTCGACGCGGGTATGGAACGTGTCAAGGTCGACCGCGTAGTAGCCGGGGGAGGCCTTCTCGCTCCTCTTGTCGTAATAGGACTGCGCGTAGGCCGGCGGCACGGTCCAGTCGCCGACCACCGGCATGATCATCGGTTGGGCGCCGCCACCGTAGGTCGAACCGCCGCCTCCGGTGAAGCCGATCATCGTCGGGTTCGTGTAGTAGTAGGGCGTAGGCACGCCGGTGGGATAGCTCAGGTCGATGTTGACGTTGACCGGCGCTGCCTCGGTGGCACTCTGCGGCAGGCGCGCGCCCGGCGAGGTAAGGCCGGAATACAGCGGCTCGCCAGGAGGCGGCGCATTGCCGATCAGCGCCGGTTGGTCGAGCGGTGCGGTGCCGACGCGCGGGTCGGCCTCGTCGACGGCCGTCGTGGCGTTCGGCGACGCATCGCCGGCGTGGGCACGGACCGCGTGAATGCCGCCCAGCGCGAGGGTGATCAACCCGATCCCGAGCATTACGCGACGGTGGGGCCGCGACGAGCCGCGGCGACGAGCAGGTGTGACAGCGATTCTCATGGCATTTCCCACAGGACGGGACGCGTCCTTCGCCGCTCCCGTACGCGGCCATCGAGGACGGCGGACATGCGGGTGGCGACTCTACCGGGCCGCACCCGCCGCGGGATCGGGAAACGGTCCCGACCCGCGTGGGGCCGGGCCTAGTCGGCAGCGCCGAACTTGTACGTAACCCCCAGGTAGTACTGGCGCCCGGCGTATTCGAGCTCGTTCAGCCGCGCGGCCGTGTCGTCTCCGAGGTACGAGCGGGGCATGGAACGGGTCAGGTTGATGACCGACGCGGTGAGCATCAGATGCTTGTTGAACTCGTAATCACCGTTCAGATCGATCTGATGGTAGGGCCGCGTATAGATCGGCAATCCAGCCGACAGCCCCTGCATGGTCCGCCCGATCCAGTTGCTGCTGGCGCGCAGCAGCAGCCCGTCCTTTTCGTAGAACAGCGACACGTTCGCCGCGTACTTGGCGCTGCCGATCAGCTCCGACTTGCCCACCTGCGTATCGCCGAGCGAGACCGGGGTTTCGTTGGTCTTGTTGAGCGTGTAGTTGGCGATGTAGCCGAAGCCCGAGTGGTAGGTGTGCTGCGTGTAGAGCTCCACGCCCTTGGAAGTGCCCGAGCGACCGTTGGCGTTGGTGCTGTACTGCAGGAAGCTCTCTTCGGTGCCGCCGACGTTGACCGTGATGTTGTTGACGGTGACCGGCACGACGAAGTTCTTGACCTTCTTCTGGAACAGGTCCAGGCCGACCACCGACTCGGGCGCGTAGTACCACTCGCCGGCCAGGTCGAACTGGGTGGCCGTGAACGGCTTGAGGTCCGGATTGGCGCCGCTGCCGTACCAGCCCGGCGGGGGCGCGCCGAACTGCTTGCGGTCGTTGTAGTACGCCTGGGTGTCGTTGGTCAGGCTGCCGAGCTGGGCCAGGTCGGTGTAGTTGGCGCGGGCCATCGCCTGCGAGCCGGCGGCGCGCAGCACGAAGTCGTCGGCGAAGGTCCAGGCCACGTTGAAGCTGGGCAGCAGTTTGTTGTAGCGCTTGCTGGTGGACGCGTTCGAGGAGCTCTCGATCACCGACTGCTCGCGCGGCAGGTACTGGAAATCACCCGGCGCGCACGGCCCGCCACCGGCGTTAACGCCGCTGGCCGGGCAGATCAGGATGTTGCCCGCCGCATCGTGGTAGTACACCGCGTTGTTGGTGGTGATCTGGTCGGCGACGGTGATGTCCTGCTGCGTGCTGACAAAGCGCAGGCCGACGTTGCCGCGCAGCGAGCCGGTGTCGAAGTTGGCCTGCACGTAGGCCGCCGAGATCTTCTCGTCGATGGACGAGGTGTCCTGCGGGCGGTTGTAGATCGTCCGGTCGTAGGTCGCGTTGAGGTAGTTGTAGTAGGCCGGGAAATTGATCGCCGGGAAGACGCTGTCGTGGTAGGCCTCGTTGTTGCCGTCGAGCATGCTCGGCAGGAGGAAGCCCGCGGGCAGCTGGCCGGCGGTCGGATCGCAGGTCTGGAACTGCAGCGTGGTGCCCTTGCAGTACCAGCGCACCTCGTTGCTCTGCTGCTCGGCGTGGTTCTTACGGTACTTGACGCCGAACTGCAGCGATTGCATCCAGCTGTCGTCGAAGGCCCAGGTGAAATCGGCCTGGGCGAAGTTCTGCGAGGTGTCGGTGTTGACCATGTTGGAGCCGGTCGAGCCGAGGTCCACCTGTCCCGCGCCCGCTAGCATGTTCTTCAGCACGTCCGGCGAGGCGGTGATGGTCGGCCGGCCGTTGATCGTCCACGCGGCGCCGTTGCTGCCGTCCACCCACTGGCCGTTGACGAAGTTGCGCGGCTTGGCCGCCATGCCCAGCTCGATCGACGGGCCGCCGGTCGCCCAGGTGCGGCCGACGTTGAACGATCCGCTCAGGTTTCCCCCGTTGTCCCATTCCCCTTGCAGGTTGATGGTCTGCGAGGTGGCCTTCTCGACCGAGTAGTTGCCGTTGAGCCATGGAATCTCGGTGGAGCAGACGTCGACCGCCTGGCGTTGCGCGCCGGTGCTGGGGTTGGTCGTCGCGTTGCAGCCCTGGCCTGCGGGCGGGAGCACGTAATTGGCGCCGGTGACGACGGTGCCCGACGGATCGAAGGTCAGGCCGCCGGGGGCGAGCAGCCGGCCCTGTTGGTTACTGAAATTGCTATCGTTGGGCAGACCCCACTCGGGGATCTCCAGCGTGTTGGTGATCTGCGATTGCTCGCGCTGGAAGCGGAAGTAGTTGCCGGTCAGCAGCAGATGATCGGTCGGCTTGAACTGCAGGGTGGCCTGGGCGCCCTTGGTCTTGAGGTCGAGCTGATTGCGGCTGGTGGAGAACTGCTGCGGCATCCAGTAGCCCGAATACTGTTTGCCGGCCTGGTCGACCACGCCGTTGCCCCACAGGTCGATGTTCGAAGCGACGCTGCTGTCGTACGGCTGATCGTGCACGTTGACCGGCGGTTGGGCACACGTCGTGCTGTCGGAGCAGTTGTCCGCCCACCAGTGCCAGCTCGATGCGTTGGCTGTGTAGTCGACGTCGCGCCGCTTCTGGTACGTGCCGGCGAGCAGCACGCCGAAGGTCTCGTCCTTGTTCTTCCACGACCATAGCGCCGAAGCCTGCGGCGTGATCCTGCTGCTGTTGTCCGAGCCGGCTCCGTTCAGCGACACGAAGCCCTCGTTCGCCTTCATTTCGAGCGGGCGGCGCGTGCGCAGGTCCACGTTGCCGCCGATGCCGCCTTCGTCCAGGCGCGCCTCCAGGCTCTTGTAGAGCTTGATGTCCGAGAACATGTTGGCCGGCATCAGCGTGTAGTTGAACGAGCGCGTGAGGCCGGCCGAGGTATCGGCCGAGGCCACGTAGTTGCCGTTCAGTTCGGTCAGCGTCAGCTCCGGCGCAAGGCCGCGGATGCTGACTGTCTTGCCTTCGCCGGACTCGCGGGTGATCACCACGCCGGGTACGTGCGCCAGTGCGTCGGCGATGTTCTTGGCGGGGAACTGCGCGATGTTCTGCGCGTTGATGACCTCGACGATCGAATTGGAATCGCGCTTGTCCTGGATGTTCTGGTCGATGGACTGGCGATAGCCGCTGACGATGACGGTCTGCAGGGTGGTGGGATTGGTGGTATCCCCGGGACGTTTCTTGTCCGGCTTCTTCCGTGCGCCATCGGACGCCTGTGCCGGCGCTGGCGATGCGGGAGCGGCGCCAGGCCCGGTCGTTTGCGCAAAGGCCGTTGCCGGTATCGCCAGGCCTCCGGCGATCGACAAGGTGGCTAGCGCGAGCGCGGTATGCAAAGGCTTGCGGGTAAACACGTGCGGCAGGTAAGTCATTCGATTTTCCCCTAACGTGATGCGCCTTTCGAGAGCCGGCGCGGTGATCCCCCGTTTGATCACTGCCTGGATATGGATCGATCTAAATTTCTTGGTTTTCGTTCCCCTCTTCGATGGTCTGCTGTGGAGCCACGGGCCAGGTCTGTGTCGCGGCAGGCGGAAAACCGGAAGCGGTGCGCGCTGTGAAGGCCGGCGAACAGTTGTATTGCCGTTTGGATCGATCTAAGTTACTAGGACGAAAATAAAGCATCGAACGTCCGGGGCTGTCACGCTGCATCGCAAAAACGTTCAGACCCAGCCTCGGGAAGGATCGCGACCGCCGGGCGCCGATCAGCGGACTGTTGGGATGGCCGCCCACCCTTCCCCGCTTCCGGACCGCCATCGCGCGGTCTCGTATGAACCGACGCGCCCAGGCGCGCCGGAGCGCACATCCCGGCGACGGATGCCTATCCGCGCCGGCCTGCCGAACCGCCGACGAGGAGTTGCTCATGCCATCGTTTATGTGCCCAATTGCGCTGGGCTTGGCGCTTGCCTGTTCCGCCGTTGCCGCAAGCGCGGCGTCGGTCCCGTGGTGGAAGCACGCCGTGATCGAGGAGATCTACCCGCGCAGCTTCGGCGACAGCAATGGCGACGGCGTAGGCGACCTGAACGGCATCACGCAGCACCTGGACTACCTGCAGACGCTGGGCATCGACGCGATCTGGATCGCCCCGATGTATCCCTCGCCCCAGGTGGACTTCGGCTACGACATCGCCGACTACGAGCGGGTGGACCCGCAGTACGGCTCGCTGGCCGACTTCGATGCGCTGCTGCGTGCGGCCAAGAAGCACCACATCCGCATCATCCTGGACATGGTGCTCAACCACACCTCGGACAGGCACGCGTGGTTCGTCGAGTCGGCAAGTTCCCGCGACAACCCCAAGGCCGACTGGTACGTCTGGAATGACGGCGTTGCGGCAGGCGCACCAGGCGTCACCGCGTTCCAGAAGCGCTTCGAACACGACGGCAAGGTGCCGCCGAACAACTGGGAGTCGGTATTCGGCGGCTCCGCGTGGGAATGGGTGCCGGCGCGCAGGCAGTTCTACTACCACCGCTTCTACCGCCAGCAGCCCGACCTCAACTGGCGCAACCCGGCGGTCGAGCATGCGATGTTCGGTGCCATGCGATTCTGGCTGGACCGCGGCGTCGCCGGCTTCCGTCTCGATGCGATCTCCACGCTGTTCGAAGATCCGCAACTTCGCAACGACCCACAGCGCCCCGGCACCAACGCCCAGGGCGACCCCAACCTGAGCACCCGCTACAGCGACAACCTGCCCGAAGTGCACGACGTGATCCGTCGCATGCGCGCGATGGTGGACAAGTACCCGGGCGATCGCGTGCTGATCGGCGAGACCTACACCGCGGATGTCGCGGACCTGGACACTTGGTACGGCGGCAGCCGCCGGGACGAGTTGCAGTTGCCGATGAACATGCTGCCCGGCTTCGGCTGGCGGGCGAAGTTCGACGCCGGATGGTTCCGCAAGACGCTGGAGGGTGCGCAGACGGTGCCCGGCCAGCCGCTGATCGTCTTCGACAACCACGACAACCCGCGCTCGATCGACCGATTTGGCGACGGCCGCCATGATGTGCAGCGGGCGAAGGCGATTGCGACGCTGCTGTTGACCTCACGCGCCACGGCACTGACCTACTACGGCGCACCGTTGGGCATGACCACCGCAACCCCGGCGCGTAAGGAGGACGTGCGCGATCCGATCGGCATCACCGGCTGGCCAAAGGAGAAGGGGCGCGACGGCGAGCGCACGCCGATGCAATGGACGCCGGGACCGCAAGCGGGCTTTTCGACCAACCCGCGGACCTGGCTGCCGGTCAACCCCAACCACGTCACGGTCAACGTGCAGACCGAACTTGCCGAGCCCGGCTCGCTGCTCAACTGGTACCGCAAGTTGATCGCATTGCGCCGATCCAATCCCGCGTTGCGCGATGGCGACATGACCTTCCTGGATCGCACCGATCCCGATGTGCTGGTCTATCGGCGCGGCGGCGCCCACCCCGTCACCGTGCTGGTCAACTTCAGCGGCATGCCGCAGAAGGTGAAGACGGGCATCGTGCAGCGGGCGGTACGAACGCTGGCCGCCACCGATCCTGCGCTCGCCAATACAACGACGTTGGATGGCGCGACGCTGCCCGCCTACGCCACGTGGATCGTAACGCCGGCCAAGTAGCGGCGAGCATCGGGGGCCAATGCGTGGCCCCTATGCCCGGTGCCCCCATGCGGCCGGTTTTCGACCGCCCACTCTTGCGCATCCATGGCTCGATCTCCGCCTGAGGTTCTGGAGTCCGGTGTCTCGCGCCGCTCGCCCGGAATCGCGAACGAGAGGCGGCACGGGCACCGGCCGGCACGGGGACCGGGACCGGGGAGATCGAGCGCCGCGTGCGCGCTGGCGGTCCGCCGCTTCGATCCCTATCCTGCGAGCGCCGCTTTTCCACCCGCGAGGAACCGGTCATGACGCCGCTCGACAAACCACTGAAGCGCGAGCTGACCATCGGGGATGTCGCCTATACGCTGGTGCTCGATCCGGACGGCCTGAAGCTGACGGAGAAAGGCCACCGGCGCGGCGTCGAGCTCCGATGGCAGGATCTGGTCAGCGGAGATGCGGCCCTGGCCACGGCACTGCAGGCTTCGCTCCGGGCGAACTAGCTGTTCGCCCCCCGGGCATGCCGACGACGCGCAAGCGAGCGGGTGGAATCCCGGGCGGCAACTAGCCGTGGGCGCGGCTAACCCGCCCCTTTCGCGCGCTTGGCGTCGGCTTCGCGGATGGCGTTCGCCATTGCGAGGCTGGCGTCGTCTCCCAGACTCTGCAACGCGGCCAGCACCCCCTCGCGATCGGCCCCGGTGCGGTTCTGGCTCAGCTTCCACTTCCCTTCCAGGCGTTCGATCGGCAGGCGCAGGCCGATGATGACCTTGAGGTTCTGATCGATGTACTCGGCAGGAACCTCGTCCAGGCGCCAGGGTTCAGCCATGGTCCGCTCGTGACGATCGCTCAGCTCGCGCAGGTGCCGGCGCAGCGCGGCCGGGTTGTCGAAGGTTTCCAGGGTGCCGTGGGCGTGGACGGCGATGTAGTTCCAGGTGGGGACTTCCCTGCCGTGGGTCTGCCTGCCGGGATACCAGCCGGCGGAAATGTAGGCGTGCGGGCCCAGGAAGATCGCCAGCGATGTCGCACCACCGCCGACGGCGTGGGTGTTGGCGCGGGCGATGTGGCCATAGAGCGTGCCGTATGGACCCTCGTCCGGCGCCAGCAGCAAGGGGACGTGGCTGACCTGCAGGCCGCTGGCGGTGGTGCTGACCAGGCTGGCGAAGGCGATGGCATCGATGGCCGCGTGCAGGATCGGGAGACGTGTTTCCTGGAACGCTGCAGGCGTATACATGGCGCGCTTCCGGGCTGGGTGCGATGGGATGGAACCTCGTCGGCGTCCGCGGAAATCAGCGGCCGAAGATGATTTCCTTGCCCTCGTGGTCGCGGTCCCAGCCGCGCAGTTCGTCGCGGATGTGGGCGATGCGCTGGCGGCCCAGCGCGTTGCGTTCCTCGTCCAGCACCTGGCCGTCGAGCAGTTCGGCAAGGCGCTGGGCGGTGGGCAGCATGGCGTCCCAGGCATCCAGCGCGGGGAGCGGGCCCGGCAAGGTCATGAAGAAGCTGAGGCCCGGCGTGCGCAGGGCATCGAGGCGCGTGAGGTCGAAGTTGCCGGGTTTGAGCATGTTGGCCACGCTGAAGATCGGGCCCTGTTCGCGCTTGCCGTCGAGCAGGCGGTGATAGATGCCCATGTCGCCGTATTCGAGGCCGGCCTTTTCGGCGGCGACGATCAGGTCGGCGCCGTTGAACTGCCCGCCGTCGCGGGCCATCACGAACAGCGTGACGATGCGTTCGACCGGCATCTGCGCCGGGCGCCGGCCGAGGTCGGAGCGCGGTGGCGCCTTCGGCGCGACAGCCGCCGCGGGCTGCGCGGCGGGCGCCGGCGCGACGGGTGCCGACGCGGGCGCAGCATCGGCCGGAGCGCGCAACGCGTCGATGATGGCGGCGGTCTGCCCCATCGGCTTGGACCGTGATGCCGGCGCCGTGCGATCGCCGGCCAGGGTGGCGCCGAGCTTTTCCAGCTCCTCGCGCAGGCCGATTTCGAGTTCGCCCTGTTGCGGCAGCGGATCCTCGCCATGCATGCGCGGCGAAGGATGGTCGTCCAGCAGCAGCCCGTCCGCATCGTCCTCGCCCAGCGTGGGCTCGCGGCGTTCGCCAGTGCCCTGGACAGCCGTCATGCGTCGCTTGCCCTGCTCCTTTTTCGGCTGGCCGAACAGCCAGAGGAGGGCAAGCACGACGGCGCCGACGATCGCCAGCGGCACGCCGACGGCAGGGTTCCAGGCAAAGGCGAGCACGGTCATCGATGGATCCTCACGCAGCTCCGGCCAGTTTAGCCGCTTCGGCCAGGTCCACCTGCACCAGGCGCGACACGCCGGGTTCGCGCATGGTCACGCCGCAGAGTTGGCTGGCCGCCTCCATGGTGGCCTTGTTGTGGCTGACGAAGATGAACTGCACTTTCTCGCTCATCTCGCGGACCATGTTGGAGAAGCGGCCGACGTTGGCCTCGTCCAGCGGCGCGTCCACCTCGTCGAGCAGGCAGAACGGCGCAGGGTTCAGGTTGAAGATGGCGAACACCAGCGACACCGCGGTGAGCGCCTTCTCGCCGCCGGAGAGCAGCGAGATGTTGGACGGCCGCTTGCCCGGCGGCCGCGCCATGATCGAGACGCCGGTGTTGAGCAAGTCGTCGCCGGTCAGCTCCAGGTAGGCGTGGCCGCCGCCGAACAGGCGCGGGAACAGCTCCTGCACGCCGGCGTTGACCTTGTCGAAGGTCTCCTTGAAGCGCTGGCGCGTCTCGCGGTCGATCTTCTTGATCGCGCCCTCCAGCGTTTCCATCGCGCTGTTGAGGTCCGCGAGCTGGTTGTCCAGATAGGTCTTGCGTTCGCTCTGTTCGGCGTGTTCCTGAATCGCGGCCAGGTTGACCGGCTCCAGCCGCACGATCTTCTGCCCCAGGTCGGAGAGCTGCGTGCGCCACTGGTTCGCGTCGGCCTCCGCGGGGAGCTCGGCGAGCAGCGGCTCGAGCTCCAGTCCGGAGGCGGCGATGGCCTCGGCGAGCTGGTCGGCGCGCATCTGCAGGGCCTGCGCGGCGAGGCGCTTCTCCGAGACGCTCTCGCGCAGCCTGGCCAGGCCCTGTTCGGCGAGGTGGCGCTGCTGCTCGAGCTTGCGGAATTCGATGTCGCAGTCTTCCAGCGCACGCCGCGCCTCGACCAGTTGCCTGTCCACCAACAGTCGCTGGTCGAGGTAGGTCTGGCGCTCGGCTTCCAGCTCGGCGATCGGGTCGGAGCCGGCGGCGAGCTGCTCGGCGATCTCGCCGCGACGGGCCTCGACCTGGCGCAGCTGGGTATCCAGGCGGGCGAGCGCCTGTTCCAGCGACGCCAGCGAGGAGCGCTTCGATTCCATCGACAGCGCCAGCGCGTGCGCCTGGTCGGCGGCCTCGCGGGCGTTCATGCGAGCTTCCTCGCGCGCCTCGAGCAGCGCGCGGCGCTCGTTTTCCAGCTCGCGGCGCTGGTCTTCCAGGTCGCCCATGTGGTTGACCGACTCGTCCAGGCGCGCGCGGGCCTCGCGGGTCTGCACCTGCAGCTCGTCCAACTGCTCGATCAGCGTGGACAGCTCGCCGGCCACCTTCTCGGCGCGGGCGCGGGCGGTTTCCACCTTGCCGCGATGGCTCTGCAACTGCCCGGCGAGTTCCGACTGGCGGCGATGGGCGTTGTAGAGCTCGCGTTGGGCGTCGTCGCGGGCGCGCTCGGTCTCGAACTTGGCGGTGCGCAGCTCGTCCAGGCGGACAGTGGATTCCTCTAGCTGCGCTTCCAGCGTCTCGATCTGCCCGGCCAGCAGGCGGATCTCGCGCTCGCGCGCCAGCACGCCGACCTGGTTGCCCTGGGCGCGGCGGACGCGCGCCCACTGCGGGGCCAGCCATTCGCCGTCGCGGGTGATGATGGATTGGCCATCGGCCAGCGAGCCGGCGCGGTTGCGCGCCTCCTCCAGCGTTTCGGCGGTGTGCACCTGTGCGAGCAGGCGCTGTGCCGCGGCCGGGCCGCGCACCTTGGCGGCCAGCGTGCCTTCGGCGCCCTGCCCGCCTGCGGCCGAAGCCAGCAGTGCGAGGTCGGCGTGGCCGAGCGCGCCGAAGTCGCCGGCGAGGGCCAGCGGGTCGTCGACCAGCACGCCGTCGAGCAGGCCGGCCAGCACGGTTTCCACGGCCGATTCCCAGCCGGCGTCGACCTGCAGCGATTCGCCCAGGCGGCGGGCCTTGTCCAGTCCCAGGCCAGCCAGCCAGCCGCTGGCGGCGCTTTCTTCCTGGCCCAGCGCGGCATGCTGCAAGGCTTCCAGCGACGACAGGCGGCCACGCGCGCTCTGCAGCTGCTGGCGCGCCTCGTTGAGCGAGGACTGCACCTGGCGTTCCTCGTCCAGCACCTTCTCGTGGGCGAGCTTGTGCTGGTCAAGCAGGCTGCCCAGCGATTCCACGCGTTCGCGCTGGGTGTCGTGCTCGACGTGCAGCTGCTTGGCAGCGGCGTCGAGCGCGGCCACGTCGGTGGCCTTCTGCTCGGCCTCAAGCGCCTCGCGGCGACGGGACAGATCGATCGCCTGGCGATCGAGGTAATTGAGCTTGGTGCGCTCCACTTCCGCGGCGCGGCTGGATTCGCCGGCGGTGCGCGTGTAGGCGTCCCAGCGCTGCTGCCAGTCGGCGAGCTTGGATTCGGTGCTGCGCGCGGCTTCGGCGGTGTCGTCCTGCATCTGCTGCAGGGCTTCGAGTTTGGGCTCGCCCTCGGCCAGCGCCAGGCGCAGCGTTTCGACCTGTTCGCGGTCGTTGGCGATGTGCGCGGACAGCTCGCCGAACTCGCGCTCGGCCTCGCCCTGGGCGCGCTGCAGGCGCTCGGCGGTTTCCTTGTTGAAGCGCACCTGCTGTTCGACACGCGCGATCTCGGCGCCGACCTTGTAGACCTCCGCCTGCACCTCGTTGAGGTGCTCGCTGGCGCCGGTGTGGCGCTCGCGCACGGATTCGAGCTGCGCCTCGATCTGGCGCTGGCCGGCGAGCTGCTTCTCGATCTCGATCTCGGCGGCGGACAGGCCCTCGCCCTCGCCCTCGTGCTGGCCCTTCAGCGCGCGGTATTCCAGCGCGCGAAGTTCGGCTTCCTTGCGGGTCTGCTCTTCCTTCAGCGCTTTCCAGCGCTCGGCGGCGCGGGCCTGGCGATTCAAGTGTTCGAGTTGCTTGTCCACCTCGTCGCGCACGTCCTTGACGCGGTCGAGGTTTTCGCGGGTGGATTTGATGCGGCTCTCGGTCTCCTTGCGGCGCTCCTTGTACTTGGAGATGCCGGCGGCCTCCTCCAGGTGCGTGCGCAGTTCCTCCGGGTGCGCCTCGATGATCTGGCTGATCATGCCCTGCTCGATGATCGAGTAGCTGCGCGGCCCCAGGCCGGTACCGAGAAAGATGTCGGTGATGTCGCGACGGCGGCAGCGCGCGCCGTTCAGGAAGTAGGACGACTGCCCGTCGCGCGTCACCTGGCGCTTGACCGAGATCTCCGCGTACTGCGCGTACTCGCCCTGCACGGTGCCGTCGGCGTTGTCGAAGATCAGCTCGACGGTGGCCTGCCCCACCGGCTTTCGGGCGTTGGAGCCGGAGAAGATCACGTCGGTGAGCGAGTCGCCGCGCAGGCGGCTGGCCGCGCTCTCGCCCATCACCCAGCGGATGGCATCGATGATGTTGGACTTGCCGCAGCCATTGGGCCCGACCACGCCGGTCATGTTGGTCGGCAGGTGCAGCGTGGTGGGGTCGACGAAGGACTTGAATCCGGCGAGTTTGATCGTGGTCAGGCGCATGCGGGCTCAACAGAATCGGCGGGCCCGCGATGGATCGGGCGACAGGTCACTGTGCCAAACGCCGGGCGTGGTCGCAATGCGAACCAGGCGTGACAACAAGCTGGAGGAAAATATCGCAAGTATATGAAATTGCTTTGCTACGGCGCCTTGGCGTCTATCGAAAGCGCATGGATGCCGCGCTCCATCAAGCCTTCCAGCGCGGCGTACACCATGCGGTGGCGCCGGATCGGCAGCACGCCGGCGAAGGCCGGGCTGACAATGCGCACGTGGAAGTGGCCCTTGCCCTCGTTGGCGTGGCCGGCGTGCCTGTGGCCTTCGTCAAGCACCTCCAGCTCGAGCGGCGCCAGCACGTCGGCCAGGCGCCGGCGGATCTGCTCGACCATCGCCTCGCTCACGGCAAGGTCTTGCGGAACGGCTTGACGCTTACGTCCGCATAGACGCCGGCGGCCACGTAGGGATCGGCCGCGGCCCAGGCCTGCGCCTCGGTCTGGCTGGGGAATTCGGCGATGATCAGGCTGCCGGTGAAGCCGGCCGGGCCCGGGTTCTCCGATTCGATCGCCGGGAACGGCCCGGCCAGCAGCAGGCGGCCGGCATCCTGCAAGGCGTTCAACCGTTCCAGATGCTCGCCGCGAGCGGCCAGTCGGCGCTCCAGCGTGTCGGGATGATCCTTGGCGATGATGCAGAACCACATGGCGTGAAAACCTTCGACGGAAAACCGCCATGGTAGCGGACGGGCGCGCGGCTTGCGGAGCTCGCGTGTCATCCCGATGACCCCTGGCTGCGTTAGCGCTGCCAGCCCCCAGCCATCGAGGTCCCAGCCATGCGCCTGATCACCCGTGTTGCCCGCTCTTGCCGCGGCATCGCGTGGATCGCCGCCGTAGCGGCACTGAGGGCCGCGCCGCTGCAGGCCGCGGATGCGCCTTTGCCGCCCGACGCCATCGCCTGGCTGCAGCGGGACGGCTTCGGCGTAGACAGCACGGCCCTCGCCCAGTACCGGCGGCTGGGCCGCGAGGGCCTGCTCGACGCCCAGTTGGACGACCGGCTGGGCGATGCCTTGCCGGCACCGATCCAGGCGCAGCTCGACTCCATGGACATCGCCCACCTGACGCCCGCTGCGCTGGCAGCCACCCTGGGCGATGCCCGCCGCCGGCTGCGCACGCTGCCGGACCAGGACAAGCGTGAAGCCCGCAAGGACCTGCGCCAGCAGGGCAACGCGCTGGCCGAACAGGCGCGTGAGAACGTGCTGCTGCACGCGGTGTACGGCCCCAACCAGCTCAAGGAACAGATGGTGTGGTTCTGGCTCAACCATTTCA
This sequence comes from Frateuria sp., assembly GCF_035943815.1. Taxonomy (GTDB): domain Bacteria; phylum Pseudomonadota; class Gammaproteobacteria; order Xanthomonadales; family Rhodanobacteraceae; genus Frateuria_A. The sequence goes on along the minus strand of NZ_DASZBU010000010.1, from coordinate 147,108 downwards.
GCGTGTTCGCCCGCAAGGCAGAGGTGAACTGGCTGGTGGCCGACTACGCCGAGCACAGCATCCGCCCGCATGCCCTGGGCAAGTTCCGCGACCTGGTGATGGCCACGCTGCAGAGCCCGGCCATGCTGGTGTTCCTGGACAATGCACAGAACGCCAGCGACAAGCTCAACGAGAACTACGCACGCGAGCTGATGGAGCTGCACACGCTGGGCGTGGACGCCGGCTACACCCAGCAGGACGTGCAACAGCTGGCGCGCATCCTCACCGGCGTAGGCCTGACACCGATGCGTGGGGATGGACCGCGTGGCCGCGGCCATCGCGGTCCCCTGCCGCTGGGGGACGGGTTGGCCGCCTTCATTCCCCGCCGGCATGACGACGGCGACAAGGAACTGCTCGGCCAGCACCTGCGCGGCGGCGGCTTCGACGAGGTACGCCGGGCGGTCGACCTGATCGTGAGCCAGCCAGCCTGCGCGCGGTTCGTCTCGCGCCAGCTGGCGGAATATTTCGTGGCCGATGCTCCGCCGCCCGCGCTGGTCGAACGCATGGCGCAGACCTTCCAGCACAGCGACGGCGACATCGCCCAGGTGCTGCGTACGATGTTCACCTCACCGGAACTGATCGCCGCCCGCGGCGGCAAGTTCAAGGACCCCACGCAGTTCGTCGTCTCCGCGGTGCGCTTCGTGGCTGACGGCCGTCCGGTGGACGATGCCAGGCCCATTGCCCGTTGGCTTGCCCAGCTGGGCGAGCCGCTGTTCGGTCGGCCCACTCCCGATGGCTGGCCGCTGGACGGTGCGAGCTGGTCCAGCGCCGGGCAGATGACCGAACGCTTTGCCGTCGCTCGCGCGATCGGCAACGGCCGCGGATTATGGAAGGACGCGCAAGCGGTTCCGGCACTGGACGGACCGCTCTACCAGGCAGTGCTGGCGCCGCGGTTGTCCGCGCGCACCCGTGCCGCGCTTGCCCAGGCCGGCTCGCGACAGGAATGGAATGCCTTCCTGCTCGCGTCGCCCGAATTCAACTACCGCTGATGCGAGGACATCCCATGGACCGCCGCCAGTTCCTGCGCTCCACCGCGACTACCCTCCTCTGCGCGCCCGCGCTCGGCTTCTCGGGGCGCCTGTTTGCCGCGCCTGCGGACACGCCGCGCTTCCTGCTGGTGTTCCTGCGCGGCGGCTACGACTGCAACCACCTGCTGGTGCCCTACGGCAGCGAGTTCTATTACGAATCGCGGCCGAACCTGGCGATTGCACGTCCTGACGGCTCACACCCGGAAGCGGCCGTGGCGCTGGATGCGCAATGGGCATTGGGTCCCGCGGCGCGCGACGCGCTGTTGCCCTACTGGCAGCGCAAGCAGCTTGCCTTCGTGCCGTTCGCCGGCACCGCCGACCTCTCGCGCAGCCATTTCGAGACACAGGACGACATCGAGTCGGGCCAGGCCGGCGGCATGCACGGGCACGACCGTTCCGGCTTCCTCGCGCGGCTCTCCGGCCTACTCACCGGCGTGCCGCCGATCGCTTTCACCCGCAGCCTGCCCCTGAGCCTCCAGGGCGGCGGCCCAGTACCCAACATCGCGCTCGGCGGAGGTGGCCATGCGCGATTCGACGCGCGCCAGGCGTCCATCCTGGCCGGCATGTACGAGGGCACCGCGCTTGCGCCGGCCGCCCACGAGGGCCTCGCCCTTCAGCAGGAAGTCGCGCAGGACAAGCAGGAGGAAATGCTGGCTGCCAGTCGCGGCGCGCCCGGTGCGGCCAGCTTCGTGACGCAGACCCGGCGCATGGCCGGACTGATGCTCGGCAGGTACCGGCTCGGCTTCGTCGATGTGGGCGGCTGGGACACCCACGTCAACCAGGGTGGCGCGACGGGCCGGCTGGCGACCAGCCTGGCCAACCTCAGCGCGGGCCTCGCCGCCTTCGGCGAAGCGCTGGGCGCAGAGTGGGACAACACCGTCGTGGTGGTCATTTCCGAGTTCGGACGGACCTTCCGCGAGAACGGCGACAAGGGCACAGACCACGGCCACGGCACGGCCTACTGGCTGATGGGCGGCCGCGTCTCCGGCGGCCGTGTCGCCGGCGAGCAGGTGGCGGTGACGGTGACGGCGGGGAACCTGCTGCAGAACCGCGACTATCCCGTGCTCAACAACTACCGAGACGTGCTGGGCGGCGTGTTCCGTCGCCTTTGGGGCCTGTCCGCCGGGCAGGTAGAACACGTGTTTCCCGGCGCACGACCGAACGACCTGGGGCTGGTCTGAGATCCGGCCATGCCGCCCCTGCCGCCAGTCATGCCACCGGCCGCTTGAGATCGGCCGGCACCGTGCGTTCGGGGCCACCTCGCTCGGTGACGGTGGCCGTCGGTAGAGCGACCTAAGCTTCCGGACGCATGTACGGGAACAGCAGCACGTCGCGGATCGAGGCCGAGCCGGTCAGCAGCATCACCAGGCGGTCGATGCCTATCCCCAAGCCACCCGTCGGTGGCAGGCCCACCTCCAGCGCGCGGATGTAGTCGGCGTCGAAGTGCATGGCCTCGTCGTCGCCCGATTCCTTGGCCTCGACCTGCGCCTTGAAGCGGGCGGCCTGGTCTTCCGGGTCGTTGAGCTCGGAGAAGCCGTTGGCGATCTCCTTGCCATTGATGAAGAGTTCGAAGCGGTCGGTGATGCCCGGGTCGGTGTCGCTCTCGCGCGCCAGCGGCGAGACCTCGACAGGGTGGTCGGTGATGAAGGTCGGCTGCACAAGCGTGTGCTCGACGGTCTTCTCGAAGATCTCCAGCAGCAGCTTGCCCCAGCCGTAGCCGGGCTTGACCTGGATGCGCAGCCGCGCCGCATGCGCGGCCAGCGCCTCGCGGTCGCGCAGTTCCTCGCGCCTGATCTGCGGATTGTGCTCCAGCACCGCGTCCTCCATGCGCCAACGGCGGAAGGCAGGACCGACGTCGATCTGCGCGCCTTCCCAGGTGAGCTCGGTAGTGCCGAGCACGTTCTTCGCCGTCTCGCGGATCACCGCCTCGGTGAGGTCCATGATCTCGTGGTAGGTGGCGTAAGCCTGGTAGAGCTCCAGCATGGTGAACTCGGGATTGTGCCGGGTCGACACGCCCTCGTTGCGGAAGTTGCGGTTGATCTCGTAGACGCGGTCGAAGCCGCCCACGACCAGGCGCTTGAGGTACAGCTCCGGCGCCACGCGCAGGTACAAATCCATGTCCAGCGCGTTGTGGTGCGTGACGAAAGGCTTGGCCGTGGCGCCGCCGGGGATGACGTGCATCATCGGCGTCTCCACTTCCATGAAGCGGCGCGGTTCGGCCTCCAGCCACTGGCGCATGAAGCCGATGATCTTCGAGCGCAGCGCGAAGGTGCGGCGCGCCTCCTCGGTCACGATCAGGTCGACATAGCGCTGGCGATAGCGCTGCTCCACGTCGGCCAGGCCGTGGAACTTGTCCGGCAACGGGCGCAGGCTCTTGGTCAGCAGGCGCAGGCTTTCCACCTTGACCGACAGCTCGCCGGTCTTGGTGCGCATAAGCTGGCCCTCGGCACCCACGATGTCGCCCACGTCCCAGCCCTTGAACGCCTCGTAGGTTTCCTCGCCCACCGTGCCCTGGTGGACGAAAAGCTGGATGCGGCCGGTGAAGTCCTGCATCTGCACGAAGCTCACCTTGCCCTGCACGCGCTTGAGCACGATGCGCCCAGCGACCTTCACGCGGCGCGCGGCCGCATCGATGGCTTCGGCGTCCCGATCGGCGAACTCGCTGCGCAGATCGCCCGCGAAGGCGTCGACCTTGAAATCGTTGGGGAAGGCGATGCCCTGCCCGCGCAGGCCCTTGAGTTTCTCGCGGCGCTCGGCGATCAGCTTGTTCTCGTCGACGGGCAGGCTATCGGTGGCTTCGCTCATGGAGGGTTCCGTGGCTGCCGGTCTGTGCCGGGCAGCGAATGGCTCGTGGCTGGTAATGGAATTTGGGAAAACGCGTTTGTGCGGACGCTATCGCTCTAGTCGAACACCTGCTTGACCGCATGCTTGGTGGCGTCCCAGCCTTCGCGTGCGCCATGGCCGACCGCTAAGCCGGCCTTCTTCGCGCCATGGCCGATGCCGACGCCGGCCTCTTTCGCACCGTGCCCCACCTTCTTGGCAACGTGCTTGGTCGCATGGCCGATATCGCGCGCGCCGTCGGCCACACCATGACCGACGGCCTTGGCGTCCTGCTTGATGGACTGACCCGCGCCGCTGCCTTGCGGCTGCGCGGCCACGCCGACCGCAACCAGTCCAAGGCAGGCAAACAGGAGCGTCCCGATGGTCTTGCCGTTCATGCAGGTCACCTCGTCAGTAATCGGATCGCCGGTGATCGGAATCAGGCGTCAATGCGCTTGGCGCCGGCATCCAGGCCCGACTTGAGGCTGGCCTCGATGAACTCGTCCAGATCGCCGTCGAGCACCTTCTGCGTGTCCGAGCGCTCCACGCCGGTGCGCAGGTCCTTGATGCGGCTCTGGTCCAACACGTAGTTGCGGATCTGGCTGCCCCAGCCGATGTCGGACTTGGTCGCTTCCAGCGCGTCCTTCTCGGCGTTGCGCTTCTGCAGTTCCAGCTCGTACAGCTTTGCCGCCAGCATCTTCATGGCGCGGTCGCGGTTGGCGTGCTGGCTGCGCTCGGTCTGGCAGGCGACCACCACGCCAGTGGGCACGTGCGTGATACGCACCGCCGACTCGGTCTTGTTGACGTGCTGGCCGCCGGCGCCGGAGGAGCGATAGACGTCGGTCTTCAGATCCGCCGGGTTGATCTCGATGTCGATGTCGTCGTCCACCTCGGGCGACACGAACACCGACGTGAAGCTGGTATGACGGCGGTTGTCCGAGTCGAACGGACTCTTGCGCACCAGGCGGTGCACGCCGATCTCGGTCTTCAGCCAGCCATAGGCGTAGTCGCCCTCGACGCGGAAGGTGGCCGACTTGATGCCCGCCACTTCGCCGCCGGAGACTTCCATCATCTCGACCTTCCAGCCGCGCGACTCGGCCCAGCGCAGGTACATGCGCAGCAGCATCTCGGCCCAGTCCTGCGCCTCGGTGCCGCCAGCACCGGCCTGGATGTCGACGAAGGCGTTGGCCGAGTCCATCTTGCCGGAGAACATGCGCTGGAACTCGAGCTTGCCCACGCGGGCCTCGAGCTTTTGCACGTCATCGGCGACGGAGCTGACGGTGTCCTCGTCGCCGTCGGCCGCGGCCATCTCCAGCAGCTCCTTGGCGTCGGACAGGCCGGCGGTGAGCTCGTCGATGCCGGTGACCACGGTGTCCAGGCGGGCGCGTTCGCGGCCCAGTTCCTGCGCTCGCGGCGGGTCGTCCCAAACGGTGGGGCTTTCCAGCTCGCGGCTTACTTCTTCGAGGCGCTCACGCTTGGTGGCGTAGTCAAAGATACCCCCTAAGCGACTCGACGCGGTCCGTGAGGTCCGCGATCTGCGCGAGGATCGGATTGGTCTCGATCATGAAAACCTATGGCCGTGGTGGTGGCGCCCGGACGGGCGCTGACGGGAACGAGGAAGAATAGCAAAGCCCCGCCACGGTCGGATACGTGGTGGCCGGCGTGTCGGGAGAACGGCAGGAATACGCCGTCAGTAGAACAGCCGGGCGCTCAGCTGCACCTGGGTCCCGCGGCTGCGGGGCAGCAGGCCGTAGTCGGTGCGGGCGGTGCGCATGCTGTCGATGCGCAGCGCCTCCAGGGTCAGCCGCAACCAGTCGTGCGGACGCCAGTTGAGTGCAGCGGTGACTGCATTGCCGTGCTCGCCCGCATACGCGCCCGGCACAGCGGTTGGATCGCGCGTACTGAAATGGTCCAGCCGCAAGGCCGGGCGCCAGGCGCCCCGGTTCCATCCGACCAATATGAAGGCGGCGCGGTAGCGTGTCACAAAGGAGCGGTTCGCGACCGGTTCGATCATTGTGTCGCCATCCATCGCCTGCGCGATCCATTGGACCGGGCCGGTTTGGGCGCTGGCGCCCAGGCTCCAGAAGCGGGTCCGCCAGGCGTACAGGCGATCCCCGCCGGCATAGGGCACCCATGCGGCGGGATCGGCATGGTTGTCGTAGTGCATCAGGCTGACCCGACCCCAGCCGCGCGCACGCCAGGTGCCCCGGAGGTAGTTGCCCCAGTGCCGTCCGATCCGGCGGAACGGGTCGTAGCGCACCGGCGGCGCATCGCCTTCGTCACGCACGTAGGCATCCGGCTCGCGCAAGCGGCTGCCCAGCCCATAGGTAAGGTCGCTCAGCGACCAGCCGCGGATGGCCAGAAGGTTGCCCGCCGGATCGTTGCGCTGGAACAGTGCACCCCGCAGTTCCCATGTGGCGTTGTCACCGCGCCGTTCGATTCGCGCTTCCGCGCCCACGGAACGCAGCTCCTCGCCGACCCAGCTGTTGATCGCCGACGGCGTGAGCGTCCACGGGCTGGTCCAGCCGATGGCGTCGTTCTCCAGCGAAACCGGCGGAAAGAATGCGCCCGCCTGCACCGACCCACGCCAGCGCGTGGTCGACATCGGGCGCCAGCGCAGCCAGGCTTCGAGCACATCGACGTCAGCGCGATGGCGGTCCTGCAGTTGCAATCCTGCGAACGCGAGCAACGTGGGCGTCAGCTGCGCCGTGCCCACCAGCGCTGCGCCGCCGAAGCGCAGCCCGTCATTGGTGCCACCGTAGCGGCTCTTGCCCAGGCCGCCGTCCACCCAGCTTTGCTCGGCCGGCGCCACGACCAGGCGGGTGTCGACGTAACCATGCAGGCTGAGGTCCTGTGCCCGTGCCGCGAGCGGCAGCACGCCCAGGCAAGCCCATGCCAGCGGACGCAGGCCCGGGCGACGGCTCATGCGACGCCGGCCCGCGCGAACCCGGCCAGTTCCGCGGCAGGCAGCGGGCGGGCGATGAAATAGCCCTGCGCATGGTCGCAGCCGATCGCGGCCAATTGCTCCAGCGCGCGGGCGTCCTCCACGCCCTCGGCGGTGACCTGATAGCCCAGCCGGTGGCCCAGCTCGACGATGGAGCGCACGATGGTCTGATCGCCCGCGTCGCGGGCCAGGTGCCGGATGAAGGTCTGGTCGATCTTCAGCTCGCTCACCGGCAGGTGGCGCAGGTACGCAAAGGCGGATTGGCCCACGCCGAAGTCATCCACCGCGATGCCCACACCCATGTCGGCCAGCCCGCGGAGCACGCGCATTGCTTTTTCCGGCTCGCCGATCACCGCGCGCTCGGTGATCTCCACGGTGAGCAGCCCGGGCGGCAAGCCATGGATTGAAAGCAGCCGCCCGATGCGCAACGGCAGTTCCACCTCTGCCAGGTCGCGCGCCGAAAGGTTGATCGCCACCTTCAACGCCAGCCCGCAGGCGTGCCAGCGGCTGCCCTGCGCGATGCCGGCAGCGAGCGCCCAGCGCGTGAGCCGCTGGATGTTGCCGGTGTCCTCGGCCATGCCGATGAAGTCCTGCGGCGGCACGGCGCCGCGGCGCGGATGGTACCAGCGGACCAGCGCCTCGACGCCGTCAATGCGGCGTGTGGCGAGCTCCAGCTTAGGCTGGTAGTGCAGCACCAGCTGGCCGTGATCCAGCGCTTCGCGCAGCTCTCCCATCAGCGACAGGCGTTCGGCGCGGTGAGGGTCGGTCGCCGCCTCGTAGAAGGCCAGCGGCCGGCTCGCACCGCTGGCGGCGAACTGGGCCACCTCGGCGTGGCGCAGCAGCACCGAGGTCTGCAGGCCGTCGTCCGGATACATCGCGATGCCGATCGCAGGCAAGGTGTCGATGCTGACGTCCGCCTCGACGTACGGGGCGCCGAGCGCATCGAGGATGCGCAGCGCCGACGCCATCGCCTCGTTGCGATCCGCGTTCGGCAGCCAGGCGACGAACTGGGTATCCGTGGCACGCGCCAGGCAGGCCCGCGCGGCAACCCGGCCCAGCCGCCCGCTGACCTCGCGCATCAGCCGGTCGTAGAGCCCGTGTCCCATCGTCTTGATGATGTCCGGCACGCGCGTGAGGCCCACCATCAGCAGGGCGCCACGGCCGGAGCCAGCCTCGCGGGCACGGTCGATCGTGGTTTCGATGGCGACGCGGTTGGGTAGGCCGGTCACGTGGTCGTGCAAGGCCTGTTCACGGATGCGTTCCTCGCGCTGGCGCACCGCCTCGGCCATGGTGCCGAAGGCCGCCGCGAGCTGGCCCAGCTCGTCGCGTCGGTCGAGGCTGGGCGGCGTGTGATAGTCGCCCGCTTCGATCCGCCGGGCCGCGTCGGCGAGCGATTCCACCGGACGGGACACGCTGCGCGCGGTCAGCCAGGCGCCGATCAGGCCCAGCACCAGGCCCAGCGCGAGCAGCAGCGCCCAGGCGATCGCCACCGACCGGAACGGCCGCAGCGCGTCCTCCAGAGAATAGCCGAGCACGGCCACCACGGGAGCGACGCTGTGAGGCTGGCTCAAAGGCTGCGCCAGCACCAGGTATTCGTGGCCGCTCACGAGGCGTACGGAGGGCCGTGCCGGCAGGTCCTGCCCACCGAGGCTGGCTACCAGCCCGGCATGAGTGAGGCTGCGAGCGACGGTACGCCACGGCGCGCCGGCCGGCCGCACCGCCAGCTCGATGTCACCGGGCAGCGCCGACAGCTTGCGCAGGTGATCGAGCAACGCGTCGTCCAGTGGCACGTACACCACCACCAGAGCTACCGGCTGCGGCGCGTAGATCGGCACGACCACCACCCAATACGCCTTAGCCTGCAGCGTCACGACCGCTGCGGTGCGCCGGTCGAATGCATGTTCGGCAAGATCGGGAAAGGCGAAGCGCTGTTCGCTGGTGTGCGTGTCGGCAGTGTCGACTTCCACCAGCCCATCCAGGCCGACCAGTTGCATGCGCGATGCGCCGACTCGCCGCCCGTGGTTGCGCAGTACGGAAAACACCGTGCCATGGTCGCGCTCGGCGATCGCCGAGCGCAGCGCGTAGTCGAGCGAAAGCACTTCGACGTTGCCCGCCACGCGCGCCGACAGGTCGTCCATCTGGGCCACGAAAGCCTGCGCATTGAACGCCAGCCGGCGCTCGCCCTCGCTGACCATGGCGCGGCGCGTGACGCCGTAGACCAGCACGGCGGTGAGCAGTTGCACCGTCACGAGCGTGGCGACGAAGAACAGCGCAAGGCGGAGGCGGAAGCCGACGCGCATCGGGTCTAGTAGTCCAGGTGCTCGCGATCGGCGAACCCGCGAGGATCGGGGATCAGCGACAGCGCGAACTCCGCGTGCGCCGGCGCGTCCTCGGCCACGGTCGCCTCGACGCTCGGTTGTACCTGACCCGGGCGCAATTGCGGATGCCACACCTTGACCGTGTAGTGTCCTGGCGGCAGGTGCTCGAAGACCACCTGTCCTTGCGGGGGCGTTACCAGCGCCTGCCCGGAGGTGATCAACAGGTAGGCGATCATGTGGTCGTGGATATTGCAGCCGACCGCGACCAGGCCGGTCTTGTCCAGGGTCAGCGGCGGCGAGCTCTCGCCCGGACGCAGCAGGAACTCGAACGCCTTCGCCTCGGAGAAGGAATAGACATGGTGGCGGGTGCCGTCGCTGTTGCGGAACACCACACGATCGCCCGGATGCAGCACCTGCACGTAAGGGATGAAGGTCTCGTTGCGCTGGTCCACGTAGCGGGTCACCGGCCGGGGAGCCGGATCGGATGCCGTTGCCGCCATCATCAGGCTTACCACCGCGTCGCCCACGGCATGGCCGCCCGAATCGCTGACCCGCACCACCAGTTGGCCCGCCCATGCCGGGCCTGCACTGCCGGCCAGCAGCCAAGCCATGACGAGTCGCCAGCGCATGACGCGCACTCCCCTGGATATCCCCGGCGCTAGCCTAACCCAGGCATCCGCGCCCCAGTCAATGAGGCCGTTGCACGAGCGGCTGGCTTCTCTCGGGTTGCCTGCGCTGGAGCAGCCTCGCCCCGGCCGCCGCACGCACCATCCGGCACCCGACTGCCGCAGCGGAGCGCGGACCGGAACCGGCCCGGTTCCTGAGGACGCGGGCTCGCGCTCGATAGGGCGCCCCGACCACGCCATGGTTACGCAATGCCACGTAGCTTTCCGGTTCCCACCTCCGGGAGCCCGGCATGCAGAAGAACCGAAGCGAAGACCACCGCGCTTCCGGCGCCAGCGAGGGCTTTTCGCTGTCGCACAAGGAACAGGGCGAGGTCGAACAGAAGCGTCCGCCGCGGGTGGCCGTGCTGCATGAAACCATCCGCCTCGAAGGCGAGGAGGAACTGGAGCGCGGCATCGCCGCGCTGGGCTGGTCGGCCCTGGCGGCCGGGCTGTCGATGGGCTTCTCGATGCTCGCGCGCGGCCTGTTGCACCGCTACCTGGGCGGTGCGCCCACAGGCTTCGGCTTCCTGATCGAAAGCCTGGGCTATCCATTCGGATTCCTGGTGGTGATCCTCGCCCGCCAGCAGCTGTTCACCGAAAACACGATGACCGCCGTGCTGCCGCTGATGACCCATCCGAGCCTGCACACGCTCGTCTCGCTGTTGCGGCTGTGGTCGGTGGTGTTCGCCGGCAACCTGATCGGAACCGGCCTGTTTGCCTACGGCATCCTGCACATGCGCCTGTTCGATCAGGCCACACAAGCCGCCTTGCTCGGCATCGGCACCGAGATGATGGGCAACTCGCCGCTGCAGATGTTCACCAAGGGCATCGTCGCCGGCTGGTTGATCGCGACCATGGTGTGGCTGCTGCCGGCGGCGGAGCACGCGAAGATCACCGTGATCGTGCTCACCACCTACCTGATCGCGCTGGGCGGTTTCACCCACATCATCGTCGGCTCGGTCGAGGTGCTCTACCTGGTGTTCGCGCACGGGCTTTCGCTCGGGGCTTTCGCGTGGCACTTCGCACTGCCGACACTGGCAGGCAACATCGTCGGCGGCAGTTGCATCTTCGCCCTGATAAGCCATGCCCAGGTGCGCAGCGACGAGGCCGAGGAACGTTGAGCGCAAGAATCGGAGGGTGTCCGTCGGAGAAAAACGCCAGACTGGCGCCATGACGAAGCCGCACGCACATGTTCCCGACCTCGACGATCCGCTGATTGCCCTGCAGGCCATGGATTGGACTGCCGTGCATGCCGCTCTGGATGCGCACGGCCAGGCGGTGCTCCCGGCACTCTTGGCCGCCCATACGTGCAGCACGCTGGCATCGCTCTATCCGGAGCCGGAACACTTCCGCAGCCGCGTGGTGATGGCACGGCATGGCTTCGGCCGCGGCGAGTACCGGTACTTTGATTATCCGCTGCCTGCGGTGGTGCACGCGCTGCGCACGACGGTTTATCCACGGCTGGTGCCGCTGGCGAACCGGTGGAACGAGGCGATGGGCCTGGACGTGCGCTATCCACCCACGCACACCCAATTCCTGGAACGCTGCCACGCCGCAGGCCAGCGCCGCCCAACTCCGTTGCTGCTGCGATACGAGGCTGGCGACTACAACTGCCTGCACCAGGACCTCTACGGCGAGCATGTGTTTCCGCTGCAACTGGCAGTGCTGCTGTCTGCGCCCGGCCGGGACTTCACCGGCGGCGAGTTCGTGCTCACCGAGCAACGCCCGCGCCTGCAATCGCGGGCAGAAGTCGTGCCGCTGGCGCTGGGCGACGCCGTGGTCTTTGCCGTCCACCATCGTCCAGTGCGCGGTTCCCGCGGCTATTACCGCGCGAACCTGCGCCATGGCGTGAGCCGGCTGCACAGCGGCTGCCGCCACACGCTGGGAATCATCTTCCACGACGCGGCCACGTAGCCGCGATGCTCTTTTGGCTTGCCGCCTGCCAATGCGGTGCAGGCCCACTGCCTGCGCCGCTGGGTGCGCACAAAGCAGCCCTGCACCCTTGCCGATCTCGCGCATCTTCGTACCGAGAGACAAGGGCATCTGGCGATCATGAGCGGCCGAAGGGAACGAGCTCTCGACGTGTGCGCGATGTGTGTGCGGCAACGATGTTTCGCCGACTGCATTAGCTGCGGAGAGGAACTTCGGCGTTGTTTTCTGCAGAACGGATGACCGGCGTCACGCGGCTCTCACGAATCCTTGTTTTCACGAAGGCTTGGCCCGCACATGGCGGCCGACCTGGGTTTGCTGACGATAGAAAAAATTGATGTCGGCGACAGCATTCACTCGTACGCGATGCCGAATGGATGAACGTGAGTCGAATATGAATCGGCCCGCCCAGGCACTTGCCAGCGACGAGTACCGCCACTACGCTCCCGCGGACTTTCGAATGATGCCCATCGCCTACGGGCATCAGTGCACGCGACGAACCGGAGGGGTCCGGATCGGCGCGACCCGGCAAACCACCGCCGGATGGAACGACCGCCATCGTGCGGAACAATCAAAGCAGCAGCCGCCTTCGAACAGATCATGCATGGTCGCGATTGGCAGTGCGCGCAATGCCTTAAGCCGGTTCGTTCCGGCCTAACGCCACAATCCCGTGGCAAAGCGTCGCGACTTGGTTTCGGTCGTGGCGATTCATCCAGGTGGAACGGCCTGCCCGCCCGTCCACCGCAACGGCGTACGAGATGGATTTTTCATCCCGCACGTACAGCACGCTGGAGGCAGAATGAAACTTTCCATGCTGTTGTGGTTGACGTCCGTCCTGCCGCAGCCGATCGCTGACCAGGCCTGCCTGGCGACGACCGTGTATCTGGAGGCACGCAGCGAGACGACCATCGGTCAGCTTGCCGTAGCGGAGGTTGCGCTGCGCCGTCGTGAACGCGGCCGTTGGGGTGACACTGTCTGCAAGGTCGTCGCCGCCCCGCACCAGTTCGCCATCACCGCCACCCCCGCTTCGTACGACATCACCAATTTTGCCGCCTTTGCGAAGGCGTGGAAGGTCGCCGGCACCTCGATGGAAAACTGGGCGTTGCCGCTTGCGCAGCGCCAGCTGCTGGTGCCCCACGCCGACCACTTCGCCACCGTGGCCATCGCACCCGAATGGTCGCTCAACCACACCGGCACCACCATCGGCGAGCATCGCTTCTACGCGGTCAACTGATCAGGCGCGTAAGCCAAGGAACAAAAAAGGCCCTCGCATGAGGGCCGTTTATTTGGACGTCTAGGTGTCCGAACCTACATGGCATAGACGTGGTCGCCGCGAACCTGGGCGTAGTCACCGACACGAAGGCCGGGATCCTCGCTCTGGGTAACCGTGGCGTACTGGCCGTTGTCCAGTCGCAAAGTGATGCGCCAGGCAGGCTGGTCCCCACTGCCGCTGCGCTTTCCTACCTGGTTGCCGATCACGCCGCCAGCCACCGCCCCCGCAACGGTCGCTGCCTTGCGGCCATTGCCCTTGCCCACCTGGTTGCCCAGCACGCCGCCGGCCACTGCGCCGATCACAGCCCCGAGCGTACCGTGGCCCTCGCCCTGCACGTAAACCTGCTGGATATCCTGCACCACGCCGCAGTTCTGGCAACGCGCAGAACCGTAGTCGGAGCTCTGGTAGCCGCCGTGGTCACGATAACCACCGTTGCCATAAGGCGTGGCGCACCCCCCTAGCGCGAGGCTAGCGGTCAGTACAACGCCGAGAATGGAATTGCGTGATAGAGCGGCCATGGCACGACTCCTCTGCTGTCCGTCGGTGATCGCGTGCGGTCCGTCCATGGACCGTTGATGTGCTTAATGCCTACCTTAGTGAGCGTCGGAAACGGCGACCACACCTTCTTGCACCTGGACGCGATCACCCGGGTCGTGATCCATCCGCACGGTACGGGTGACGCCGTTGTATTCGTAGCGCACGTCGTAGCCCACCACCTTGGTATTGCTGTCGTTGACCGTTTCGCACTTGCGCTCGGTCGAGGTCGTGACGTTGGCATGCTGGCGGCTTTCCTCCACCCTCTTGCCGGCGTAGCCGCCGGCCACGGCGCCTGCCACCGTCGCGAGCGTCCTGCCCCTGCCGCCACCGACCTGGTTGCCGAGCAGCCCACCAGCGATGGCGCCGATCGCCGTACCGGCGATCTGGTGCTGGTCCTTGGGCGGCTCGCTGTTGGTGACCGTTTCGTCGTGGCACACCTGGCGCGGGTTGTTCACCGTCTTGCGTACCGGATCGACGCTCACCACGCGTGCATACTTGGCTGCGGCATCACCGGATGCGCCGCCCAGGGCGCTGGACGATCCATTGGCCAGGCCCGCATCGGCGCTGGCGTCGCGGTTGCAAGCCGAAATGCCCATCGCGAGCGCAGCCGCGATCCCCACCTGAAGCGCATTGACCATCAACCTGTTCATGACTCCCATCTCCTTCGTTCTTTGCGGCGCGCGGAGCGCGCCATGCGTCCGTCGTTCACCTGCAAAACCATTGAACCTTCGCCATACTGAATCCGACCTAGACATTTTATGCCGACGTGCGAACCAGGTGACGAACGCGTGACGGAACCCTCATATCCGGCTCCCGGGACTCCGCTACTGGTCGACAGCCATGTGCATATCGACGATGCCGGTTTCGACGGCGACCGCGCACAGGTCCTGGCGCGCGCCGCCGAAGCGGGCGTGCGACTGCTGGTGGTCCCCGGCATCGATGCAGCGTCCTGGCCGCGCATCGCTGCGCTTTGCGAGCGCCATGCAGAGCTGGTACCCGCATATGGGCTGCATCCGCTGTTCCTCGCGCAGCACCGGCCCGGTCACCTAGAAGATCTGCGCGAACGCTTGCGCGACGGCAGCGCCGTCGCGCTCGGCGAGATCGGGCTGGACTTCTATGTCGACGGACTCGACCGCTCCGCGCAACGGCACTACTTCGAGTCGCAGCTGGCGATCGCCGGCGAGTTCGACCTTCCGGTCATCATCCACGCGCGCCGCGCAGTGGAGGAAATAGTGCTCACGCTGCGGCGCTTTCCGGGTCTGCGTGGCGTGGTCCACAGCTTCGCGGGCAGCGACCAGCAAGCCGAACGGCTTTTCGAGATGGGATTCCTCCTGGGAATCGGCGGGCCGGTTACCTACCCGCGAGCCAGGCGCCTGCGTCAACTGGTGTCGAGCATGCCGATCGGGCACTTGCTGCTGGAGACCGACGCGCCTGATCAACCCAATGCCGGCCACCAAGGGACGCGCAACGAGCCGGTGCGGATGATCGAGACGCTGCGGGTGGTGGCCGAGCTGCGCGGGGAGTCCGCGGAAGCGGTCGCGGTAGCCACCACCGCCAACGCCTGCCGCCTGTTCGGCCTGTCCCTGTCACGCTGAGGCCCGTCGTCGCGTCCTTGTCGGTGCGGCCCGAGCGTGGGCCCCGGTCGGCGTCCGCGATGCGCGGAACCTCTTGCCTACGCAGCACAGGCCCGCTAAATTTGTTCACTGGTGAAATATGAGTTGGTGAAATGGCGCGTCTGGGCGACTGTATCGCGATGATGGACGAGGGAATCGGCCGGGTCAGTCAGGTCATTCCCGACATGCCCGCCACCGAGGCACGCCTGACCCGCCTGCTGCTGATGGTCGGCCAGACCTTCGACGAAGCGGTGGAGCAGGCGCTCAAGCCCAACAAGATCAACCACAGCGATTTCCTCACGCTGATGATCCTGTACAGCCGTCCGGACGGCAGTTCCACCCCGGGCGAACTGTGCGAATACACCTCGCAGGGCGCCACCAACATGACCCGGATCGCCAATGCACTGGTCAAACGCGGGCTGATCACCCGGGGCGCCAGCGAAGAAGACCGCCGCCGCGTGGTCATCCGCATCACCCCCGCCGGCCGACGCTTCGTGCAGAAGCTGCTGCCGCCGCTGTTCCCTCGCGTGAGCTCGGCGTTCGCGGGTTTCAGCGACGCCGAGAAACGCAGTTTCAGCCGCCTGCTGCGCAAGCTCGCCGGCAACCTCGACCGCCTGGACGAGGCTCCCTCCCCGTGAAGAAGCAGCCGTGAAGGACGCCCCCATGAAGCCTGCCCCGCTCCGCCTTCGCACCGCGCTGGCTGCGGCAATCGCGCTGGCGCTGGCCGCCTGTGCCACACCGCCGGCGAAACTCCCGCCACCGCAACTGCGCGACGACGTGCCGCTCGCCGGCATCCAGACCGCCACCCGCGCTGGCTGGCCCCAGGCGCAATGGTGGCGCGGCTACGACGACCCGCAGCTCGATGAACTGATGGATCGCGCGCTGCGCCAGGCGCCCGACCTGGCGCTGGCGCAGAGCCGCGTGCAGAGCGCCGAGCAGTCCGCGCGCCTGGCCGCCGCGCAGATGGGCCTGTCGATCAACGGCAACGCGCAGTTCTCGCGCCAGCGCATGAGCGAGCACGGGTTGATTCCAAGCAAATTCCTCGGCTTCACCTGGTACAACCAGGCCGACCTGGGCGTCCAGCTGAAGTACGACTTCGACTGGTGGGGCAAGAAGCGCGCCTCCGTGGAAGCGGCACTCGACCAGGCGCATGCCGCTGAAGCGCAGCGCAGTGCGGCTTCACTGGCGCTGCAGTACGCCGTCGCCAGCACCTATTTCGGCTGGCAGGCCGACCAGGCGCGCCTGGCGCTGGCGGACCGGTCGCTCGCCGCCCAGCAGCAGCTGCTCGACATCGCACAGCTGCGCGTGCGCCAGGGCGTCGACCTGGCCGACACCGTCGAGCAGGCCCAGGCTCAGCGTGCGGCGCTCAGGCAGATGCGCACGACGATCGACGGCTCGGCCAAGGTACGCCGCGCGGTGCTCGCCTCCTTGCTGGGCGTGGCACCGGCCGAGCTTCCGCCACTGCAGGCCCGCCCGCTGCCGACCGTGGCCCCGGGCCTGCCGGCCGATGCCCGCCTCGACCTGATCGCACGCCGCCCGGACATCGCCGCCAGCCGCTGGCAGGTCGAGGCGGCGCTCAAGCAGACCGACGCGGCGCGCGCGCAGTTCTTCCCCGACCTGAGCCTCATCGCGCTGGCGGGCCTGTCCAGCATCGACATGGGCAAGCTGTTCACCGCCGGCAGCCGCACCTTCGCGGTGACGCCGGCACTGCACTTGCCGATCTTCGAGGGCGGCGCATTGGAGGCGAACTACGGCCTGAGCCGCGCGCAGCTGGACAGCGCCGTGGCGCAGTACCGCAGCGCCGTGCTGGATGCCGCGCGCGATGTGGCCACCCAGGCGCTGGGCGCCGAACAGCTCGCCGCGCAGCGCCAGGAACAGCAGGCCCAGCTCGACGCCGAGCAGCGCCTGCTGACCCATGCGCAGGCGCGGCTGCGCATGGGCGTCCGCGATGCCCGCGAGAGCCTGGCCGCGGAACTGACCTTGTTGCAGCAGCGCGACGCCGCCACCCAGCTGCACGCGCAAGCGCTGGCCACCGACCTGGCGCTGATCAAGGCGCTGGGCGGCGGCTACCGCAGCGATCACCCTACCGACCTCGCCACATCCCCTTCCCCTGGAGCCGACCATGAGCGCCACTGAAGCCGACAAGAGAGCCGACAACGACAGTGGCCTGGCCGCCAAGAATCCGGCCAAGCGCCGCCGCGCGCTGCTGATCGTGGCGGCGGTATTCATCCTGATCGCGCTGGTCTGGCTGCTGCTGTGGCTGTTCGTGCTCTCGCGCCGCGAGAAGACCGACAACGCCTATGTGGGCGGCAACCAGGTGACGATCTCCGCGCAGGTGCCGGGGACCGTGGTGGCGATCATGGCCGATGACACCCAGCGCGTGGACGCCGGACAGGTGCTGGTGAAGCTCGACCCCACCGATGCGCAGGTCCGCCTGGCGCAGGCGCGCAGCGCCCTGGCGCAGGCGGTGCGTGGCGTACGCCAGCAGACCAGCTCGGCCAGCGGCGCCGATGCGCAGCTCGCCTCCAGCCGGCTGGAACTGGCCAGGCTGGAGGCGGACCTGAAGCGCCACTTGCCGCTGCTGGCCGCGCATGCCGAATCGCCCGAGATCGTGCAGCATCTGCGCGACGGCGTGGCGCAGGCGCGCGCGGCAGTGAACGCAGCCGAGGCGCAGGCCGCCGCGGCGCACGCGGCGATCGAGGGCACCGACGTGGCGGAGAACCCTGCCGTACTGCAGGCACGCGCCAATTTCCGCGCCGCCTGGATTGCCGCCCAGCGCAACGCGATCCTTGCGCCGGTCTCCGGCTACGTAGCCCAGCGCAGCGTGCAGTTGGGCAACAGCGTGCAACCGGGCCAGCAGCTGATGACAGTGGTACCGCTGCGCGACCTGTGGATCGACGCCAACTTCAAGGAAGGCCAGCTGCAGCACATCCGCATCGGCCAGCCGGCCCGCATCAAGGCCGACATCTACGGCGGCGACGTCGAGTACCGCGGCAAGGTGGTGGGCCTGGGTGCCGGCACCGGCAGCGCCTTCTCGCTGCTGCCGGCGCAGAACGCCACCGGCAACTGGATCAAGGTGGTGCAGCGCGTGCCGGTGCGCATCGCGCTCGATGACAAGGAACTGGACCGCCATCCGTTGCGCGTGGGCCTGTCCACCGAGGTGACGGTCGATATCACCGATGACCGCGGCCCGGTGCTGGCGCAGGCGCCGGCGCAACAGCCGGTCGCCGAAACGTCCGTGTACGACCGCATGGTGGGCAAGGCCGACGAGGAGGCCCAGCGCATCATCCAGGCCAACCTGCCCCGCGCCGCCAAATAACCCGAAGGCCCTTCCCCATGGCCGCCACGCCCAACGACGCCAAGCCGCTGCAGCCCCTGCACGGTACGGCATTGGTTCTGCTCACCATCGCCGTCGCGTTCAGCACCTTCATGGAGGTGCTGGACATGACCATCGTCAACGTGGCCGTGCCGCACATCGCCGGCAGCCTGGGCGTGAGCCCGAGCGAAGGCACCTGGACGATCAGTTCCTACGCGCTGGCCAGCGCCATCATGCAACCGCTCACCGGCTGGATCGCGCGACGCTTCGGCGAAGTGCGCAGCTTCGTGGTGTCGGTGCTGCTGTTCGTCACCTTTTCCATGGTCTGCGGCCTAGCCACCTCGATGCCGCTGCTGGTGATTGCGCGCCTGCTGCAGGGCGCCGGTTCCGGCCCGATGGTGGCGCTCTCGCTTACCCTGCTGCTGTCCAGCTACCCCAAGACCAAGCAGGGCATCGCGCTGGCACTGTGGGCGATGACGGTGGTGGTGGCGCCGATCTTCGGTCCGATCCTGGGCGGCTGGCTGACCGACAATTTCTCCTGGCCGTGGATCTTCTACATCAACCTGCCGGTGGGGCTGGCCGCGGCGGTGATCACCTGGGGCCTGCTGCACAAGCGCGAGACCAAGACGGCGAAGACACCGATCGACGCCGTCGGCCTGGCGCTGCTGGTGGTGGGCGTGGGCGCGTTGCAGTTCATGCTGGACAACGGCAACGACAACGACTGGTTCGCCTCGCCGATGATCACCACGCTGGGTATCGTCGCGTTGGTGTGCCTGACCTTCCTGGTCGTGTGGGAGCTGCACGCCAAGCATCCGGTGGTGGAGCTGTCGCTGTTCAGGCAGCGCAATTTCAGCGTGGGCGTGATCGCGCTGACGCTGGGCATGTTCGCGTTCTTCGGCATCAACGTCGTGTTCCCGCTGTGGCTGCAGATCACGCTGAGCTACACCGCGACATGGGCGGGCCTCGCCACTGCGCCCGTAGGCATCCTGGCCTTTCTGGTGTCGCCGATCCTGGGCCGCAACATGGACCGGCTGGACCTGCGCGCGGTGGTCACCTTCTCCTTCGTCGTGTTCGCCGCGACCTCCTGGTGGTTCTCCACTTTCGACAGCTCGGCCTCGTTCTCGACGCTGGTGCTGCCGCGCTTCGTGATGGGCATCGCCATTCCCTGCTTCTTCATCCCGCTCAACCAGATCTATCTTTCGGGCCTGCCCCCGGAGCAGATCGCCAGCGCCACCGGCCTGTCCAACTTCTGCCGCACGATGGGTTCGAGCATGTCCACGGCGATCACCGTGACGCTGTGGCAGCACCGCGGCGAAAGCCACCACGCCACGCTCACCGAGAACATCGACCCGGCACACCCGGCGGCCACCCATTTCCTGGGCCAGCTCTCGCACATGGGGCTGTCTCACCGGCAGAGCCTGGGACTGGTCGACCAGTTGCTCACGCGCGAGGCACTGACCCTGGCGGTGAACGACGTGTTCTGGGCCTGCGCGGTGCTGTTCGTGCTGCTGATCCCGATCCTGTGGTTTGCCAAGCCGCCGTTCGGCAGCGCCGGCGGCGCGATGGGACATTGACGCGCAGCGACATGGCGTTCTTTGCTGCACCGGCGGGTGCAGCATGGCCAACTGGTGCGGCGCAATATGTTCTGCTAGCGTGTCCGCATGGCACAAAAACTGCGCATCATCAAGAAGTATCCGAACCGTCGGCTCTACGACACGGAGATCTCCAGCTACATCACGCTGGAAGAAGTCCGTCAGTTGGTGCTGGACGGCGAGTCCTTCGAGGTCCGCGATGCCAAGAGCGGCGAGGACCTGACCCGCTCGGTGCTGCTGCAGATCATCTCCGAGCACGAGGAGAAAGGGCAGCCGATGCTGTCGCCCCAGTTGCTCAGCCAGATCATCCGCTTCTATGGCGACTCGCTGCAGGGTTTCATGGGACCGTACCTGGAACGCAGCCTGCAGGTGTTCCTGGACCAGCAGCAACAGTTCCGCGCCCAGTTGAACAGCCTGATGGGCCAGACGCCCTGGTCGATGCTCAACGAGCTCACCGAGCGCAACCTGGATGCCTGGAAAACCATGCAGCGCGGGTTCCTGGACGCGGCCGCTCAGGCGCCGCCGAGCAAGAACCGCAAGAGCTGAATTTCGCGGGCGCCGCGTGCCAATCCGGCGCCCGGCCCGCTACAGTCCGGCGATGCGAAGCAACGGATCGCCCATGAGCAGCAAGCCCACCCTCACCCTGATCGGCGGCGGCCTGGTTGGCGCCCTGCTGGCGCAACAGCTGGCGCGACGCGGCTTCGGCGTCGACGTGTTCGAGAAGCGCCCGGACCCTCGCGTGGCCGGCTTCGACGGCGGCCGGTCGATCAACCTCGCCCTGGCCGAGCGCGGCCTGCAGGCGCTGCGCAGCGCGGGCCTGGCCGAGGACGTACTGCGCCGCGCGGTCATGATGCGAGGGCGCATGGTGCATACGGCCGATGGGCGCAGCGGACTGCAGCGCTACGGCGTGGACGACAGCGAAGTGATCTGGTCGGTGTCCCGCGGCGGGCTCAACATGCTGCTGCTCGATGCCGCCGAGGCGGTGGGCGTGCGCTTCCATTTCGGCCAGGCCCTGGCGTCGGCGGATTTCGACGCCGGCCGCATCCGGCTCGTGGGCGAGGACGGCAAGGAGCGCGAGGCCGACGCCCCCGTGTTGATCGGCGCCGATGGCGCAGGTTCCGCGCTGCGTGCCGCGATCAACGCCTATCGCCCGCTCGGCGAGCGCACCGAATGGCTGGGGCACGGCTACAAGGAGCTGGAAATCCCGCCGGCCTCCGAGTTCGGGGCAGGAAGGCTGAACGACAGCGGCGGCCGCGACCAGTTCGCCATCGAGCCCAACGCGCTGCACATCTGGCCGCGCGGTGGCTACATGTGCATCGCCCTGCCCAATACCGAGGGCAGTTTCACCGTCACGCTGTTCCTGCCCGCGCAAGGACCGCACCCAAGCTTCGCCACCCTGCCCGATTCCCGCGCCGCCGGCGCGTTCTTCCGCGAGGAGTTCGCCGACCTGCTGCCGCTGCTGCCGCGCTTCGCCGAGGACTACGACGCGCACCCGGTCGGCACGCTGGCCACGCTGTACCTGCAGCGCTGGCACCTGGATGGCCGCGCCTTGCTGGTCGGCGACGCCGCCCATGCCATCGTGCCGTTTCACGGCCAGGGCATGAACTGCGGCTTCGAGGACACCGTGGCGCTGGCCGAGCTACTGCAAGGCAATGACGTCGACGAGGCCTTCGCCCAGTTCCAGCGCCTGCGCCAGCCCAACGCCGACGCGATCGCCACCATGGCGCTGGAAAACTACGTCGAGATGCGTGACTCGGTCGCCGACCCGCGCTATCTGGCCAAGCGCGAGCTGGGTGTGCGCCTGGCTGCGCGTGCGCCGCGGCACTACATGGCGCGCTACCGCATGGTCACCTTCACCGACCTGCCCTACGCCTACGCACTCGAGCGAGGGCGGGCGCAGGACGTGCTGCTGGAACAGCTGCTGGGCGGGTCGAACGACCCGGCCTCGGTCGACCTGGATGCGGCCGTGGCCACGCTTGAGGCCACGTTGCCGCCGCTGCCGCTGCACCATGGATGAGGAACTGCTGGAGGCCTACTGCACCAGCGCCTACCGCGTGCGTCTGGCCTCCGGCGGCGCCGTCACGATCCGCATCGGCGAGCCGTTGCCGACCGCCCTGCGGCCGCTCGCCGGCGCCCGCGACTGGGGCTTCTTCACCGCCTGGAACCCACGCTCCAGGCCGCGGCCGCGCGCGGTCAACCGCCGGGCGCAGCGGCGCCTGCTGGCCGACCTGCACGCCGATGCCGCGCTGGAAGTCCACCCGGCACTCGGCATGGGGACCGACGGCTGGCGCGAACCGAGCTTCTGGATCGTGGGGATTGATGCGCAGAAGCTGGAACGACTGGGCGACCGCTACGGGCAGAACGCCTGGCTGTCCGGGCATGGCTCGGGGGTGGCGCAGTTGCGGTTGCGCTGAAGGGTTCCCGCGAGGCTGCCCCGTCCGGCCTTCGGCATCTCCCATGGGGAACCGGGGCGAAATGCAGATGCCACTACCCGCCTTCTTCCGGGAAAGGTGCCGACAGGTCGGATCGGGAGCCTTGCCGCCAGCCCCGCCGGGTGCGCTCCCACACCGCATGGACAAGCCGCGCGTGCATTGCGGACAATTCCCCGGATGACTTCCGCCCTCTCTATCCCGCTGCTGCAGGCGCGGGGCCTGTCCTTCCTGCGCGCGGACGAACCCGTGTTCGGACCGCTCGACTTCGCGCTGGACGCGGGCGAGCTGGCGCTGGTGGAGGGCGACAACGGCAGCGGCAAGACCACCCTGCTGCGCCTGCTGGCCGGCCTGCTGCACGTGGGTGAAGGCGAGCTGCGCTGGCGCGGCGCGCCGTTGCAACGCGACGCCTGCGCGGGCGAGGTGCTGTTCCTCGGCCACCAGTTGGGGCTGAAGATGGACATGAGCCCACGCGAGAACCTGCACATCGCCGCCGGGCTGCATGGCATGCGCGACGGGCGCAGCGCCGCCTCGGTGCTCGTCGAGGTGGGCCTGGCCGGCTATGAGGACGAGCCCGTGCGGCGACTGTCCGCCGGCCAGAAGAAGCGCGCTGCCCTGGCCCGCCTGCTGCTGCTTCCCGCCGTTCTGTGGCTGCTGGACGAGCCCTACGCCAACCTGGACCGCGCAGGCATCGCGCTGGTCAACCGCCTGCTCGAAAACCATATCGGCGCCGGCGGCGCCGCGCTGGTGACCAGCCACGGCGCGGTGAGCTTCCACGGCGGTGAGCGGAAGCGGATTCGCATGCATGGCTGATCTTGCCCTCCAGAGCATGGCTGCCGGGCGTTGGACGAAAGGCCGACCCCTCTCTGCCACCCATGGCTGGGCCGCGGGAACGAGTGCACCGAGGCCCGCGGCATGAATCAGGCATCGGTTTCCCGCGCCTGTGCGGCGGTGCTGCGGCGCGATCTCACGCTGGCCTGGCGGCGCCGTGGCGACATCGCCATGCCGGTGCTGTACGCCTTGATCGTGGCCACTTTGTTCCCGTTCGCGCTGGGACCGGAGGAGGCGCTGCTGCAGCGAATCGCCGGCGGCGTCGTGCTGGTGACCGTGCTGCTGGCCATGCTGCTGGCACTCGATGCCATGTTCCGCAGCGACATCGAGGATGGTTCGCTGGAACAGCTGGTGCTCGCGCCGCAGCCGCTGGCGCTGATGCTGGGCATGAAGATCCTCGCCCACTGGCTCACCACCGCGCTGCCGCTGATCGTGATCGCGCCGCTGCTGGCCGGCATGCTGCACCTGCCCGTGCCGGTGATGGGCGTGCTGCTGCTGGCCCTGCTGCTGGCCACGCCGATGCTCAGCCTGCTCGGCGCCGTACTGGTCGCGCTGACGGCCGGGACGCGGCGCTCTGGTATGCTGCTCGCCCTGATGCTGCTTCCGCTGTGCGTGCCGGTGGTCATCTTTGCCGCAGGTGCGGTCGCCGCCGCCCAACAGGGTTTACCGTGGGTGGCCCCGATCGCCTGGCTCGGCGCGGCGCTCGCTCTTGCCCTGGTGCTGGCGCCGCTCGCCTGCGCGGCCGCCCTTCGTATTGCGCTGGACGCCTAAGACCATGTCCAAGTGGATCCCCCTCTGGTTGCACAAGCTCGGTTCGCCGCCGATCTTCTATCGCTTCGCCGGCACGTTGCGGCCCTGGTTCCTCGCGCTGGCGCTGATCGCCGGCGCGATCGGCCTCTACGGTGGGCTGGTGCTCGCGCCGGCCGACTACCAGCAGGGCGACGCCTACCGGATCATCTTCATCCACGTGCCCAGCGCCTGGATGGGCCTGTTCGTCTATGGCGTGATGGCGGTGGCCTCGTTCGTCGCGCTGGTATGGCGGATCAAATTGGCCGAGGCGGTGGCGATGGAATCGGCGCCGATCGGCGCGGCCTTCACCTTCATCACGCTGGTGACCGGCTCGCTGTGGGGCAAGCCGATGTGGGGCACCTGGTGGACCTGGGACGCGCGGCTGACCTCCGAGCTCGTGCTGCTGTTCCTTTACCTGGGCGTGATCGGGCTCTACCACGCCTTCGAAGATCGCCGCCAAGGCGCGCGCGCCGCGGCATTCCTGGCCATCATCGGCATCATCAACGTGCCGATCGTGCATTTCTCGGTGAACTGGTGGAACACGCTGCACCAGGGCTCCACCGTGCGCATCCTGGGGCCCTCGAAGATCAGCACCAGCATGCTGTGGCCGCTGCTGACCATGATGATGGCGACCAAGCTCTACTACGTCGCCAGCCTGTTCGGCCGGGTACGTGCCGACCTCATCGAGCTCGAAGGCGGCAAGGACTGGGTACGGCGCATCGCCACCGGGGAAAACACCCCGCCAGGAGAGCAGGCATGAGCCCGTTCTTCGCCATGGGCGGCTACGCCGCCTACGTCTGGCCGGCCTATGCCGTGTTCTTCCTGGTGCTCGCCGCCGATTTCGTCTCTCCGCTGCTGCGCCGCCGCCGCAACCTGCGTGAACTTCGCGCCCGTCTGGCGCGTCAAAGCGCGCGCCAGCAACGCACCGTCTCGCCTGCCGTGAATCCATGAACCCTACCCGCAAACGCCGCCTGATCATCGTCCTGCTCGTGCTCGCCGCCGCGGCGGTCGCGGTGGGCCTGACCGTGTTCGCCCTGCAGCAGAACATGAACTACCTGTTCACCCCGAGCCAGGTGCGTGCCGGCCAGGCCGAGCGCTACGGCACGTTCCGGCTGGGCGGCATGGTCAAGGCAGGCTCCATCGAGCGCTCCGGCGACTCGCTCAAGGTCGGCTTCACCGTGGTCGATGCCGGCGGCGCGATGCCGGTCGAGTACACCGGCATCCTGCCGGACCTGTTCCGCGACAACCAATCGGTGATCGCCACCGGCCACATGGCCGGCGACCATTTCGTCGCCACCGAGGTACTGGCCAAGCACGATGAAACCTACATGCCCAAGGAACTGAAGGACGCCATGGAGAAAGCGCACCACGGCGGCAAGGCCATGGCCGCCAGCGGGGAAGCGCAATGACCCCCGAACTGGGCCAGCTTGCCCTGATCCTCGCCATGCTGCTCGCCCTGGTGCAGGGCGTGCTCCCGCTGGTCGGCGCCTGGCGCGGCAACCGCGCGCTGATGGCAGTGGCGCGCCCGGCGGCGGCCGGCCAGGCGGTGTTCGTGGCGATGGCGTTCGGCCTGCTGGCGTGGGCGTTCCTGCGCTTCGACTTCTCGGTGCAGTACGTGGCCGACAACTCGAACCTCGCGCTGCCCTGGTACTACCGCATCGCCGCGGTATGGGGGGCGCACGAGGGCTCGATGCTGCTGTGGGTGTTCATCCTCAACGTCTGGACGGTCGCGCTGGCCGCGTTCAGCCGCCAGCTGCCGGAAGAGTTCCTGGCCCGCGTACTGGGCGTGCTGGGCATCGTGGCGGTGGGCTTCCTCGCCTTCATCATCTTCACGTCCAATCCGTTCGCACGGCTGTTGCCGATGCCGCCGGACGGCGGCGACCTCAACCCGGTGCTGCAGGACCCGGGCATGACCTTCCATCCGCCCGTGCTGTACATGGGCTACGTGGGCTTTTCGGTGGCCTTCGCCTTCTCCATCGCCGCGCTGCTGGGCGGTGCGCTCGAGCAGGGCTGGGTACGCTGGGCACGCCCGTGGACCAACGCGGCCTGGGCCTTCCTCACCTGCGGCATCGTGGCCGGCAGCTGGTGGGCCTATGCCGAGCTGGGCTGGGGCGGCTGGTGGTTCTGGGACCCGGTGGAGAACGCGAGCTTCATGCCCTGGCTGGTGGGCGTGGCGCTGATCCACGCGCAGGCGGTGACCGAGAAGCGCGGCTCCCTGCGCGCCTGGACCATCCTCCTGTCGATCTTCGCCTTCTCGCTCTCGCTGCTGGGCACCTTCCTGGTCCGCTCGGGGGTGCTGACGAGCGTGCACGCGTTCGCCTCCGATCCGCGCCGCGGCCTGTACATCCTCGCCTTCCTCGCTGTCGTGATCGGCGGCTCGCTGCTGCTCTACGCGCTGCGGGCGCCCAAGGTAGCGGGCGGCAAGGCGTTCGGGCTGCTCTCGCGCGAGACGGTCATCCTCGTCGCAAACCTGATGTTCACCGTGGCGGCGGCCATGGTGCTGCTGGGCACGCTGTTCCCGCTGCTGGGCGATGCGCTGAACCTGGGCAAGATCTCGGTGGGCCCGCCCTACTTCGGCTTCCTGTTCCCGCTGCTGATGCTGCCGGTGGTGCTGCTGCTGCCGTTCGGGCCGTTCCTGCGCTGGGGCAAGAGCGAGGCCGGTCCGCTCAAGAGCGTGCTGGTGAGGGTCGCCCTTGCGGCGGTGGCCTGCGCCATCGTGGCGGCGTTCTTCGTGCAGGGCCAGGCCAGGGCGATCGCCGGCGTGGCGTCGGCGGTGTGGTGCGGGCTCGGCACGCTGCTCTATGTCTACAAGCGCTGGCGAGAGGTGCCGCGCGGACGGCGCTACCCGGCCGAGATGGCCGGCATGCTGCTGGCGCATTTCGGCCTGGGCGTGTTCCTGGTCGGCGTGCTGCTTTCCGAATCGCTGAGCGTCACCCGCGACGTGCGCATGGCGCCGGGCGATACCCAGACCGTCGGCGCCTACACCTTCCGCTTCGACGGCGTGCACGCCACCCGCGGCCCCAACTGGCATGCCGAGCAGGGCACGGTCACCGTGCTGCGCGACGGCCGCCAGCTCGGCGTGATGCACCCGCAGAAGCGCACCTATCCGCGCGGACAGGTGCAGACCGAATCGGCGATCGACCCGGGCGTCACCCGCGACCTGTACGTGGCGCTGGGCGAACCGATGGATCCGAACAAGCTCGAAGGCGTCTGGGCGCTGCGGCTCTACGCCAAGCCATTCGTGCGCTGGATCTGGGCCGGTGGCCTGTTCATGATGCTCGGCGGCTTCGTCGCCGGGGCGGACAGGCGCTTTCGTCCCAAGCGCTCCGCCGCAGCCGTTGCGGCGCCCGAGCCGGCCCTGCCCGTGGCGGAGCGCCGCACATGACCCGCTCGCTGCCGCTGGTCGGCTTTCTGCTGCTGGTCGCGCTGTTCGGTTTCGGCATCTGGTGGAACACCCAGCACGATCCGCGCGAGGTGCCGTCGCCGTTGATCGGCAAGAGCGCGCCGGCGTTCGATCTGCCGCTGCTGGACGATCCCTCGCGCACGGCGAGCAAGGCCGCGATGCTGGGCAAGCCCTACCTGGTCAACGTGTTCGCCAGCTGGTGCGTCGCCTGCGGCGAGGAGCACCCCGTGCTGATGGCGCAGGGCCGCACGCTCGGCGTGCCGCTGATCGGCTACGACTACAAGGACGACCCGGCCGACGCCAAGGCGTGGCTGGCGCAACACGGCAACCCCTACGACCTGGTGGTCGCCGACCGCGAGGGCCGTACGGCGATCGACTTCGGCGTCTATGGCGCGCCGGAAAGCTTCCTGATCGACGCCAAGGGCGTCATCCGCTACAAGCACATCGGCCCGTTCACGCCCGAGGTCATCGAGCACAAGCTCAAGCCGCTGATCGCGAAGCTCAAGCAGGAGGCGCCATGAACCGCGCGCTCCTCCGTGCGCTAGCGACCTTCCTGCTGGCGTTCTCCTGCCTCGCCGCAGCCCAGGCGATCGACCCGCTGCCGTTCAAGGACCACGCACAGGAAGTGCGTTTCCAGAACCTCACCCGCCAGCTGCGTTGCCTGGTCTGCCAGAACGAGAACCTGGCCGATTCCAATGCGGACCTTGCGCGCGACCTGCGTCACGAGGTGTTCGGACTGATGCAGCAGGGCAAGAGCGACGATGCGATCAAGCAGTACCTGGTCGACCGCTACTCGGATTTCGTGCTGTACGACCCGCCGGTGAAACGCTCGACCTGGCTGCTCTGGTTCGGGCCCGGCCTGTTCCTGCTCTTCGGCGCCGCGGTGGTGCTGGTGACGATCCGCAAGCGCAGTCGCGCTGCGCGCATCGACAGCCGGCTGGTCGACAACGCCACGATCGAACAAGGGGACGACTGGTGAAGCTCGCGTTCTACCTGATCGCCGCCGTGATGGTCTTGGCGGCGCTCGCCCTGCTGCTCTGGCCGCTGGTTCGGCACGGCCGGCGCCACGGCCCTTCGGCGGGGATCTTCGCACTGGCGCTCGGCTTGGCCTTCCTCCTGCCGTTGGCGGCCGGCGGGTTGTACCTGCTGGTCGGAACACCGGTGGCGCTCGATGGCGTGCGCGCCGCGCAGCCCGCGCTGGACATCGACAAGGCCGTTGCCGAGTTGCGCGACCACCTCAGGCAGCAGCCGGACGACCTGCAGGGCTGGATGCTGCTGGCGCAGACCGAGGCCGCCATGCACCAGAACGCGCAGGCGCGCGATGCCTACGACCAGGCGCTGCGCATCGATCCGCACAACGGCACTGCCATGGTCGGCTGGGCCGAGGCCGATTCGATAGTGCGCTCCGATCACCGCATCGAGGGCCGCGCCCTCGAGCTACTCGAACAGGCCGTGCAGGCGGACCCGGCCAACCAGCGTGGCCTGTGGCTGCTGGGCATCAGCCAGTTCCAGGGCGACCACTACGCCAGGGCGGCCGCCACCTGGCGCCGGCTCCTGCCGTTGCTCGAACCCGGCTCGACCGTGGCCAAGGCGGTGACCGAGCAGATCGCGGTGGCCGAGGCACGCGCGGGCGGCGCGCCGGCATCCGACCCGGCGTCCCTCAGCGGGCCGCAACTGGCCGTTCAGGTCGAGCTGGCACCCGGCCTGCGCGACAGGCTCAAGCCCGGCGCCGCGCTGTTCGTGTACGCGCGCGCCGAGTCCGGCCCACCGATGCCGCTGGCCGTCGCCCGCCTGGATGCCGGCAAACTGCCCGCCCGCGTAACCTTGACCGACGCCATGGCGATGGCGCCGCAGTTGAAGCTTTCCTCCACCGACAAGGTCTTCGTCGGCGCGCGCATCAGTGCCAGCGGCCAGGCCACCCCCCAGCCGGGCGACCTGGAAGGCGACGCGGGCGTGGTGCCGGTGAATCGCACTGAGCCGATCCGCATCGTCATCGACAAGGTTCGCCCATGAGCACGGAAGCTCGCGACGCCCGCCGTTACCACGCCCTGCCATCGCCCTTCGCGATGAAGCGCGGCGGCCGGCTGCACGGCGCGCGGGTGGCCTACGAAACCTGGGGCCGGCTGAGCGCGGCGCGCGACAACGCGGTGCTGATCCTCACCGGGCTCTCGCCCAGCGCGCATGCGGCCTCCTGCGAACAGGACCCGTCGCCCGGCTGGTGGGAGGGCATGCTGGGCCCCGGCAAGGCGATCGACACCGACCGCTGGTTCGTGATCTGCGTGAACTCGCTGGGCAGCGACAAGGGCTCCACCTGCCCCGCCTCGATCGACCCGGCCACCGGCGCGCCCTACCGCCTCAATTTTCCCGAGCTGGCGCTGGAAGACGTCGCCAACGCGGCCCACGAAGTGGCGCGACACGGCCTGGGCATCGAGCGCCTGGCCTGTCTGATCGGCTGCTCCATGGGCGGCATGGGTGCGCTGGCCTACATGCTGCTGCACCCGGGCAGCGTGCGAGCGCACATCAGCGTGGACACCGCACCGCAGGCGCAGCCCTTCGCCATCGCCATCCGCTCGCTGCAGCGCGAGGCGATCAGGCTGGACCCGCAATGGAACGGCGGCGACTACGACATCGACGACGGCCCCGGCAGCCGCTACCCCGAAATGGGCATGAGCATCGCGCGCAAGCTGGGCGTGATCACCTATCGGTCGGCGATGGAGTGGAACGGCCGCTTCGCGCGCATCCGGCTTGACCCCGAGAAACGCGAGGATGAACCCTTCGGCTTCGAGTTCCAGGTCGAGTCCTACCTGCAGGGCCACGCGCAGCGTTTCGTGCGCAGCTTCGACCCCAACTGCTATCTCTATCTTTCGCGCGCCAGCGACTGGTTCGACATCGGCGAATACGGCGGCGGCGACATCATGGAAGGCCTCAAGCGCATCCGCATCGAGCGCGCGCTGGTGATCGGCGTGAGCACCGACATCCTGTTCCCGCTGGAGCAGCAGGAGCAGATCGCCACCGGCCTGTCCGCCGCAGGCGCCCAAGTCGACTTCGTGGCGTTGGACTCCCCGCAGGGCCACGACGCCTTCCTGGTCGACATCCCCAACTACAGCCGTGCCATCGGTGGCTTCCTGGCCGGCGTGTAAACGGTCGGCGTCCCCGCAAGCACGGGTGCGCTAAACTCGGCGTGAAGCTGCACCTGCGAGAACGCCATGCTCACCACCGAATTCCCCGGCTGCCGCGAACTGATCGGCGCCATCGACCGGGCGGTCGCCCATGACACCACCTTCGCCATCACCGACAGCCTGCGCAACAGTCTGTGCAAATTGATGCGCAGTGGAGCGGTCAAGCTGCCCGACTGCGTATTCGAGACCGCCCAAGGCCGTTACGCCCGCCGCGAGCTCTACCGCAGCGAGAAGCACGGCTACTGCGTGGTGGCGATGACCTGGGGTCCGGGACAGGGCACGCCGATCCACGACCACTGCGGCATGTGGTGCGTCGAGGGCGTCTGGAGCGGTGCGCTGGAAGTGGTGCAGTACGAGCGCCTGGCCGACGAGAACGGCCACTGCCGTTTCCAGCCGGTCGGCTCGATCCAGGCAGGCCCGGGCTCCGCCGGCAGCCTGATCCCGCCGCACGAGTACCACACCATCCGCAACCCCAGCGACGAGGCGATCGCCGTCAGCCTGCACATCTACTCGGGCAACATGACCCGTTGCGCCATCTTCCAGCCGCTGCCCGAAGAAGGCTACGAGCGCTGCGAGCGCCAGCTGGGGCTCGACCCGGTGCATTGAGCCGGGCATAATCGCCATTCTTGTGCCGGTGTGGCGGAATGGTAGACGCGGCGGACTCAAAATCCGCTTCTGGCGACAGAGTGTAGGTTCGAGTCCTATCACCGGTACCACAAGACGGCGCAATGCCAGCAAAAAGCCCGCTTGGAGCGGGCTTTTTTTCGCCCGCCGACCTGGGTCAGCAGGAACAGGAGGAGGCCAGTTCGGCGACCATGCGGAACAGGTCGTCGCGGTGGAAAGGCTTCTGCAACGTGGGCCGGTCCTGCCAGGGCTCGCGCAGGCCGTGGGTGCCGTAGCCGGTGGCGAAGGCGAACGGGATCTCGCGCGCGGCGAGCGCCTCGGCGACCGGATAGACCTCCTCGCCGCCGACGTTCACGTCGAGGATGGCCAGATCGATCGGCTCGTTGCGGGCCGCCTGCAGCGCCTGGTCGATCCGGGCCAGCGGCCCCACGATGGTATGGCCCGCTTCGCTGAGCATGTCTTCCAGCAGCATCGCCACCAGCATCTCGTCTTCGACCAGCAGGATGCGCCGTGGGCCGTGGGTCTTTTGCATGCGTGGATTACCTAGTGCACCAGGGCTGCGGGGTCGGGATCGGACAATTCGCGCCAGCTGCCGTCGCTTTCCTGCACCCGCACCGGCGGGTGCTCCAGGCCCCGGGCGCGCGCCAGTTTGGCACGCACCCGCACGGCTGCCGAGATCGCCTCGGCGCGCGTCGGATAGGTGCCCACCCGGGAGGCATCATCCCGCACGATCCAGGGCGCCTCGGCGCTGAAGGGTATGAACAGGCGAACGGCTTCGGGATTCATGCTGCCTCCCCCTCGGGTGGCTGGCCCACCGTGACATCGGCGAACGGCACGAACCGCTGGCCGGGCGTTGCAGTCTTGCAGATGTCCGGTGGCTTGGATAGGTCGCGGACGGGGCATATTGGCTGGCGTTCCAACTTGGCGTCCATCCTGGTCAGGACCGCGTCTACAGTTCGCGAACGACGCGAAAGCCCACGCGCGCGCTGCGCACGTGGCCGTCCGCTCCCTGCCGGTAGGCCGAGCGCACCTGGTCGGGCGAGCTTCCCCAGGAACCGCCGCGCACCACGCGCACGCTGCAGCCGGGGTTGAGCCAGGCGCTGCCGTCGATCGGGGCGCGCATGTAGCTGTCGTGCCAGCAGTCGGTAGTCCACTCCGAAACGTTGCCGTCCATGTCGTAGAGCCCGAACGGATTGGCCTCGAAGCTCATTACCGGCGCAGGTCCCCAGTAGCCGTCACGGTAGCCCGGAAAAGCGTTGCTCCAGCGCCGTCCGCTGGGCGAGCGGTCACTGCCGCCGGTGAGGTTCTCGACCTTGCGGGTGGGCGCCTGCGAGCCCCACCAGTAGCGGGTCTGGGTGCCGCCACGCAGGGCGTATTCGAATTCGGCCTCGCTCGGCAGGCGGTAACGCTTGCCGGTGCGCTGGCTGAGCCAGTCGGCATAGGCGCCGGCGTCGCGCCAGGAGACATTGACCACCGGCAGGTCGTCCTGCGCCGGATGCCCGGCGTAGTCGTCCTGCCAGGTGGCGCGGGAATCGTCGCGCAGCGCGCCGCTGCGCTCGTCGTACACGCTGGCGCCGCCGAGCTTGACCGAGTCTGGCTGGTAGCCGCTGGCACGCACGAATTCGCGGAACTGGCCCACGGTGACCGCGCTGCGGGCCATGGCGTAGCCCTTGGCGATGGTCACCTGGTGGCGCGGCGTTTCGGCATCGCCATGGTCGCCCTCGGCATCGGCCGCCCCCATCTGGAAGCTGCCGGTGGGAATGACCACCATCGCCGGCGCCTGGCCCGGCAGGTCGACGAAGCGGTCGCGGAACACCTGCCCGGGCTTGTAGCTGGCGTACAGGCGGGCGTTGGTGAGCTGCTGCTGGAATTCGTCGATGCCCTTCAGCCCCGGCTGCAATGCCTGCGCCTGCCCGGCCAACCGCTGCGCCAGGTCGAGGTTGCCGGCGTCCAGCGCCGAACGGGCCTGGGCCAGCAGGCCGCCGGCGCGCTGCTGGCGGATGCCCTCGACGCGGTTGTGCACGTCGGCGAGTTGCTGCGAGCCGGGATGGATCGTGGCCGCTTCGGCGAGCGCCTTGTCGGCGGCGGCGAAATCATTCTGCGCCACGGCCGCCAGCGCCCGGTCCAGCACGGCCCGCTGCACCTGGAAGATGCCCTGCTCGGCCATCGCGTTCGGGGGGTCGAGCACCTGCACCTGGCGGTACAAGTCCAGCGCACTGGCGCCCTGCGGCTGGTCGGCCTTGCCCTGCTGCAGCAGCGCGGCAGCCTGCGCCAGCATCGGCCGGACCTTGGCCAGGGTCTTGAGGTCCTGCTCCAGTTGCGCCACGTCGGCGCTGCTGTTGGGCAGGCCGCGCAGGTCGTCGAGCAGTTCCTGCGCCGAGTCGGCATCGCCCACGGCGATGTCCTGGCCGATCAGCGCCACCATCTGCGCACGTACCTGGTTGAGGCCCTCGGCCGCGGCGCGGCTGTCGGGCTTGTCGTGCAGCGCCTTGGCGTAGAGCTGGGCGGCACCGTCCGTACCGGCCAACCGCCCTGCCTGCAAGGCCTTGCCGGCGCGTGCCAGCAACGCCTGGATCTCGGGCGTATCCGCGCTCAGTTGCTCGGGCAGGTTGGGATTGCCCTTGCTCCTCCGCGCGGCGATCACGGCCGCCGGCGCCAGCGTGAGCGGCGGCCCGGCATCCAGCTCGGAACTCTGCGCAGACTGCGCCGGCTGCCTGCCCGGGGCATTGGCGTAGCCGATCGGGGAAGCCGGCCGCGGCGCCAGTTCCGCCGGGTTGACGTGGAACACCCGCGGAAAGAAATGGTAAACCAGCGCCGCACCGAGCACGATCACGCCAAGTGCGCCACCCATGGCACGCTGACGGCGGACGGTTTCGGTGCTCGGCATGGTGGACTCTTGGATGGGCTGCTATCGTGCGCCGCTCACCATATGGCAGCGCCGATGACAGGGCAATGCGCAACGCGCCGCCCCACCGCGCCAGGTCCGTTCGAGGAAGTTCCATGTCCGTACCCGACGCGGCGTCAGCCGCATGGATCGATCGTCGCGACGCGCTGGAAGCGTGGCTGGACACGCTGCCGGCCGAGGCCGCACTGGGCATGGACACCGAGTTCATGCGGCGCAGCACCTTTTACCCGCAACTGGCGCTGCTGCAGCTGGGCTGGAACGGCCGCTACGCCCTGGTCGACCCGCTGGCCTTCGACATCGGCGACGCGCTGCGTCCACGCCTGGCCAGCGGCCCCACCATCACCGTGATGCACAGCGCCGGCGAGGACCTGGAGGCGCTGGCGCCGCTCCTGCCCGACGGGCCGGGCACGTTGTTCGACACCCAGATCGCCGCGGCCTTCGTCGGCATGGGCCTGGGCCTGAGCTATCGCGCGCTGGTGGCCGAAATGGTGGGAGCGGAGGTGGACAAGGGCGAAACCCGCTCGGACTGGCTGCAGCGTCCCCTCACCGACTCGCAGCGGCTCTATGCGACGCTCGATGTGGTGCATCTGGAACCGTTGCACGCGCAGCTCGTGGCGCGCCTGGCCGAGCGCGGGCGTATCGCCTGGCATGCCGAGGACTGCGAGCGGCTCAAGCGTCGGGCCAACGCGCACCATGGCGATCCGCAGCCCCAGCGCGGCTTCCGCGCCGCCGCCGACTGGCCGCGCGCGCAACAGGCGCTGCTGCGCCGGCTGTTGCTGTGGCGCGATCACAGCGCGCGCACCCTTGACCGTCCGCGCTCGTGGCTGCTTGAGGATGCGCTGGCGCTCAGCCTCGCGCAGAGCCCGCCCTCCAGCCTGGCCGAGCTGGAACGGCGCTGCCGCGGCCAGCGCGCCCTGCGCTCCCCCCAGCGTGCGGATTTGTTCGACCTGCTCGCGTCCGGCCCCGATCCGCAGGAAGTAGCAACCACCGCCGCGATCGCCGCACCCGTGTCCGGCCCGGCCAAAAAGGCGCTGGCCGCGATGAAGGACAGCGTCGACCGCCTCGCCGCCGACCTCGACCTGCCACCAGGCCTGCTGTGCCCTCGCAAGGTGCTGGAGGAGTACGTGAGCACGGGCGAGTGGCCGGAATTTCTCGAGGGTTGGCGGCGCGAGGTACTGCACCAGCGATTGGCGACCCTGCTGCCGGACGGCTGAAACGATCCTGGCAAACCGCGACGTAATTTCCTTGGACTAATGGCAGCCGGCCCCTTGGCGAAGGCAGCGCGACGCTGCTAACATTCGCGGCTCGCGTGGGGCGGTAGCTCAGCTGGGAGAGCGTCGCGTTCGCAATGCGAAGGTCGGGAGTTCGATCCTCCTCCGCTCCACCAAACCTCCAGCATCAAAAGGCCGGTACGTCGCGTACCGGCCTTTTCTTTTTGCTGCCATGCCGGCCCGACCGGCGACACCACGGGCCTCGCCGCATCGACCGCACTTAACGCTGCACTTGGCTGCCGTAAATGTAGAAGTCACAGAACGAGCCGGTCCGGGTGTCGCCGGCATAGGGGTAGCGGTTGGGAACATGGGCCAGCAGGCGCCACTGCGGCCTGTGCTCGTCTATCCAGCGGGAAAACATCCGGTGCCTGACGTGCTGGGCGGCATCGTCCGGTTCGCCATCGTAGTTGGACGAATAGATGACGACGAAGCGCGTCGACGAATCGAAGAGGCGCCGCATGTAGGCGTCAAAGACGTGGTCTTCGACCAGATGGAAGATCACGTCCAAGGACAGGGTCAGCGGAGCGGTTTCGCCTGCATATTCGGAAACCAGCTTGAACCGCTTGGTGGCATCGCCGGAAAACATCTTCCTGCACCGCTCGACGGCCTTCGGACTTACGTCGAACCCGAGGTAGCGCGGATAGTTCGCCAGCCCGAGCTGGTAGCCGTCGCCGCTGCCGTATTCGATGACCGCCTCCACGCCGTTGGAGAGGACGAAACCGTTCACCACCTCCGCCTTGAACTCCGCCAGTCGATTGCGGGAGCCATCACCCGAGGTGCCGCCGGCCTTGTACCGGCTCACCCAATAGTCGGTGGAGCCGGAAAACGGCCTGGCTGGCCTGATGCCCCGCCACAGCCGGGTGGCCACTGGGCCGATGAGCGGCATGCCCTTGATGATCTGCTTCATTGGGTTTCCGACTTGCGTCCGGACGGGAAACGCGACGGTGTCACAACGCCGGCGAATACGGGATCAATGGAGCGAAAAAAAAACTTTGCAAATCATTGAGCTTTTTCTTGCGAGTGACCGAGCCGCGCCGCCGCCACCTCCAAATCGGTCGGCGGACGTGCGCAAACATCGGTCTTGCAAAAAAATAAAGAGGACAACCTCAGCGATGTTCGATGCCTTCTTCGTGCTTGGCATCCCCGTTGGCCTCCTTGGCGTCGCGGGTCTCCTGTGCGTTGCGCTCTTCCTGCAGCCGGTGATCGAGCTTCGCGACGTCCTTGTCGTTGCGGTCACCGGTACCGTGCTTGCGTTGGGCGGGCGGCTTGGGCATGGGGCGGACTCCTTAAGGGAGCCACGACCGTACGACCGGCCGATTCACCAGCGCGTGATGCCGGCGAGCGAAGCCCTCATGCCTGGCGCGCGAACAGCACACCGTGTCCCGGCAGGCGCAGCCGGCCGCCGTCGAAGGCACCCTGGGCGAGGCCGTGTCCGTCGACCGGCCACCACTGTCCATCCAATGAAAGTTCGGCCTGCACTGCATTGCCGTCCAGATTGAAGGCGATCAGCAGCGTCTCGCCGGCGTGGCAACGAAGGAAAGCGAGCACAGGCTCGGGCGTGTCCAAAAAGCGAATGTCGCCCCAGCGCAATGCGGACTGGCCGCGGCGCCACTGCATGATGCGGCGGAAGCCCTGCAGCACCGAGACCGGGTCGGCTTCCTGCCGCGCCACGGCGAGCGTGCGATGCTCGGGTGGCACCGGCAGCCAGGGCACGCTGACGCTGAACCCGCCATGCTCGCCGCCGCTCCACGGCATCGGCGTACGGCAACCGTCGCGGCCCTTGAACTGCGGCCAGAATGCGATGCCGTAAGGATCCTTGAGCGCCTCGTAAGGAACATCGACCTCGGTCAGACCCAGCTCCTCGCCCTGGTAGACGCATACCGAGCCGCGCAGCGAACAGACCAACGCAGTGAACAGGTTGGCCAGCGCCGGCGAGGGCCGTTCGCCGCCCCAGCGGCTGAGCACCCGCTGGACGTCGTGGTTGGAGATCGCCCAGCACGGCCAGCCTTCGCGCATCTGCGCCTCCAGCTGCTCGACCGTGCCGCGGATGTGTGCGGCGCTGAAATCGTCGGTAAGCAATTCGAAGCTGTAGCCCATGTGCAGGCGGCCGGCCTGGGTGTACTCGGCCGTGGTCGCCAGCGAGTCCTCCGAGGAGATCTCGCCAAGCGCCACGGTGCCGGGAAAGCGGTCCAGCAGCGCACGCAATTCGGCGAGGAAGGCCAGATTCTCCGGCTGGGTGTTGTTGTACCAGTGGTACTGGAAGGCGTACGGGTTGTCCGGGCTGAAGCCCCGGCCCGTGCGCTGCGCTTTGGGCTTGGGCGGGTTGTCGCGCAGCTGCGCGTCGTGAAAGCAGAAGTTGATCGCGTCCAGGCGCAGGCCATCGACGCCTCGCTCCAGCCAGAAGCGCACGCAGTCCAGTATCGCCGCGCGGACTTCGGGATGGTGGAAGTTGAGGTCCGGCTGCGAGGCCAGGAAGTTGTGCAGGTAGTACTGCCCTCGCCGCGGTTCCCACTGCCAGGCGCCGCCGCCGAAGATCGACAGCCAGTTGTTGGGAGGGGTGCCGTCCTCCTTCGCATCCGCCCAGACGTACCAGTCGGCCTTGGCGTTGTCGCGGCTCTGCCGGCTTTCCTGGAACCAGGCGTGTTCGATCGAGGTGTGGCTGAGCACCTGGTCGATCATCACGCGCAGCCCCAGGCCATGTGCCTTGGCCAGCAGCCGGTCGAAATCCTCCAGGGTGCCGAACAGCGGGTCGACGTCGCAGTAGTCGGCGATGTCGTAGCCGTAGTCGGCCATCGGCGACCTGAAGAACGGCGAGATCCAGATCGCATCCACACCGAGGCTCGCCACGTAGTCGAGCTTCTCGATGATGCCCGGCAGGTCGCCCACGCCATCGCCGTCGGTATCCAGAAAACTACGCGGATAGATCTGGTAGGTGACGGCGCCGCGCCACCAAGGTGCATCGGTCATTCTTTTTTTTCTCGCAATTTTTTGCGCAGGATGACTGAGATAGGCATCCGGCGGCCAGGGTTGCATGGGAGCTTAAATGTTGGTCGCGCAGGCGGCCTCGACGGTGCATACGTATTCATTCGTGCTGCGCCCGCGTCATGGAAACGCATGCATGCATGCCAGGCGGACTCGCGCACGGGGCGCGACAGGCGCGTGCAGCCTTTGCCACAAAACGCTTGGCGCATGATCGGCGCTGCGCCTTCAGCATCCCGCCGCACCCTTTGCTGCATTGCAAGGGCACCGACCCGCACGACGTTATGAATACGTATGCAGGTCTGCGCTGCATCCAAAACAACGTCCTTATGATCCAGCCACGTCTTGATAACTCGACAAGAGACGTGGCGATCGGGAGTGCGATCGGCCAGGTAACTTGCAAACTCGCGCAGTCTTTTCGGAGGGGAAATGAAACAGCTTGAACGCAACATCCTGGCCACGGCGATCGCCGTAGCCTGCATCGGCCTTTGCTCCACCGCAGCCGCTGCCTCGGCGCCATCCGCGACAGCCAGCCCGGTCCCTGGCGCTTCGGCACAGGATCAGAACCAGGCTCCACAGGACCAGGCCAACGGCACCGACAAGAAGGCGCGGAAGGACAAGACCAAGAACCTGCAGGCAGTCGAGGTAAACGGCTTCCTCAGCAGCATCGAGAACTCCACTGCGCTCAAGCGCAACGCCAGCACCATCGTCGAGGCCGTGTCGGCCGAGCAGGTCGGCAAGCTGCCAGGCGTGAGCATCGCCGATACGCTCGGCCGCCTGCCGGGCCTGGCCGTGCAGACCGTCAGCGGCCGCCCGCAAGTGCTCACCATCCATGGCATGGGCCCGGATTTCTCCACCGCGCTGGTCAACGGCGGCCAGCAGGTTTCCACATCCAACAACCGTGACGTGCAGTTCGACCAGTACCCGTCGAGCTGGTTCGACAACGTGGTGGTGCACCTGAGCCCGGAGGCGTCGCTGATCGGTCAGGGCCTGACCGGCACGGTGGACATGCACACCATCCGTCCGCTTGAGAAGAGCGGTCCGGAGGCCGCGGTGAATGCCCATTACATCTGGAACGACATGTCCCAGCTGTCGAAGGGTCCCGGCGTCAGCGACAAGGGCTACAACCTCAACGGCGTGTGGGTGAACCAGTTCGCCAACCACACCCTCGGCGTCACCCTGGGCGTCGACCTGGAATCCAATCCCTCGCAGGTCGAGCACCAACAGCCGTGGGGCTACCCGAGCGACAGCAACGGCGACGCGGTGATCGGCGGCGTCAAGAACTACGGCATCTCCGACTCGATGAAGCGCCGCGGCGTACTGGCCACCGTGCAGTGGCAGCCGAACGAGCACTACACCGGCACCGTCGACCTCACCTACGACAACTTCAAGGAAGTGCAGCAAGCCAAGGGCATGGAGTTCCCGCTGTGGTGGAGCTCCGCCAAGCTGCAGCCGGGCGAGGTGGCGCAGAACGGCTTCGTGCAGAGTGGCACCTACGGCAACGTCAAGCCGGTCATCCGCAACGACTACAACAGGACCAGCGCCCGGGTCTACAACTTCAACTGGGACAACAAGTTCACCATCAACGAGGACTGGTCCGCCGACCTCGACGGCAACTACTCGCGCGCCACCCGCAACGACCTCAACCTCGAGAGCTACTCGGGCACCGGCTATAACACCACCGGCGCCACCGACACGCTCGGTTTCGTCGAGCGCAATGACGGGCTGTTGTTCGTCAACCCGTCGCTGGACTACACCAAGGGCGTGGTGCTGACCGACCCGCAGGGCTGGGGCGCGGGCAACGGCGTGGTGCAGGCCGGCTTCATCAACGCGCCGCATACCGTGGACTACCTCGCCAACCTGCGCCTGAACGTCGAGCGCAGCTTCTCCAGCGGTCCCTTCTCCACCGTCGACTTCGGCGTTTCGCACAGCAGCCGCTCCAAGACCTACCACATCGACCAGGACTTCCTGACCCTGGGCGGCGGCACCCTGGCCAGCGGCACTGCGGTGCAGACGGCGCCATTCACGGGCAGCACCTGCAACCCACTGGCGTGGATGGGCGTCGCCTCACAGCTCTGCTACAACCCGTTCGATCTGCTCGCCAGCGGCACTCTGCAGTCGGTGCCGACCTTTGGCTCATCGCTTTCGTTGCCGCCGAACTGGAAGGTGCGTGAGAAGACCCTGACCCCGTACGTGCAGTTCAACCTGGACACTTCCCTTGCCGGCGTGAGCCTGCGGGGCAACTTCGGCATGCAGGCTCAGCGCACCTCGCAGCGCGGTATCGGCGAACGCGTGGCGCCCGGCAGCTCGGTCACCGGCGGACAGACCCAGCTGATCCCGGTGACTGCCAGCACCACCTACACCCGCTACCTGCCCAGCGCCAACCTGATCTTCGGCTTCACCGACAACGACGACCTCCGCGTCAGCGCCGCACGCACCCTGGCACGCCCGCGCATGGATCAGATGAACGCCAGCCTCGGGGTGAAGGGCGACGTTACGCACCTGTCCAGCACCGACCCGAACCAGGCCTACTTCAGCGCCTCGGGCGGCAATCCCAAGCTGGCGCCGACGATGGCCGACAACTACAACGTCAGCTACGAGCACTACTTCTCCGGCGGCAACGGCTACCAGTGCAACTCTGCCGACCAGAAGAACTCCGATCTGTGCCGCAGCGGCGGCGGCTACTTCGCGCTGTCGGGCTACTTCATCGAGCTGAGCGACTACATCAACCCGAACGCAGCCTATCTGTACGACTTCGGCTCCTTCCTGCCGTTCGGCCTGACGTCGGCGCAGCTGGCCCAGCTCGGCACCACCAAGGGCATCGTCTCCGGTCCGACCAACGATGGCCACGGCTACGTCAAGGGCGCCCAGGTGACCTTGAACCTGCCGTTCAATCTGGTCACGCCAGTGTTCGACGGCTTCGGCATGATCCTGACCGGCAACCGCACCCGGAGCTCGCTGGTGTACGGCGGCAACGCCACGCCGATCACCGTGCCGGGCCTGTCCAAGTGGGTGGCCAACGGCACGCTGTACTACCAGCACGACGGCTTCGAGGCCCGCATCAGCGACAGCTATCGCTCCAGCTTCCTGGGCGAGGTGTCGGGCATCAGTGCCTCGCGCATCGAGCAGACCATCAAGGGCGGCAGCACCTACGACGCCCAGGTCAGCTACAGCTTCGACAGCGGCAGCCTGAAGGGCCTGACCTTCATCGTGCAGGGCTCCAACCTGTCCAACAAGAAGTTCATCACCTATCAGAACAACGATCCGCGCCAGGTGCTGACCTGGGAAACCTACGGGCGCCGCTACGATATCGGCGTGTCGTACAAGTTCCAGTAAGAAGTAGCCTCCCCGTGCCCCGCCGTGTGTCCTCCGGCGGGGCTTTTTTTTCCATGCCCGCCGCGGCGGCATCCAGCGACAGGAGCGACGCATGAACGACACGCGCATCCGGCACGTCGTGATCGTGGGCGGTGGCACCGCCGGCTGGATGGCGGCGACGTTGCTCGCACGGGCGCTAGGCCCGGGTGTTGCCATACGCCTGGTCGAATCGGCGCAGATCGGCACCGTCGGCGTGGGCGAGGCGACCATTCCGCAGATCCGCCACATCAACCGTTTCCTCGGCATCGACGAGGACGAAATGCTGCGCTTCGTGCACGGCACCTACAAACTCGGCG
Organism: Frateuria sp.; assembly: GCF_035943815.1. GTDB lineage: Bacteria > Pseudomonadota > Gammaproteobacteria > Xanthomonadales > Rhodanobacteraceae > Frateuria_A. The sequence continues at coordinate 104,953 of NZ_DASZBU010000010.1, read as the reverse complement.
TGCAGCTCAACGATTTCGGCCGGCTCGGCGATTCGTACCTGCATGCCTTCGGCGACCTCGGCCTGCCGCTGGGGCTGACCCCGTTCCACCACTACTGGCTGCGCAGCCACAGCCGTGCGGACGCGCCGGGGCTTTGGGCCTATTCGCTCAATGCCGCGGCGGCCGACGAGAACCGCTTTGCGCCATTGGAGGCCGTGCCGGACAGTCCGCTAGGCGGCATCCGCTACGCCTACCATTTCGATGCTTCGCGCTACGCCCAGTACCTGCGCGAGCGCATCGCGCCCGGCATGGTGCAGCGCATCGAGGGCAAGGTGGTACAGGTGCGGCTGCGCGACGGCGACGGCTTCATCGAATCACTGCAGCTGGAGGGCGGCGAACGCGTCGAAGGCGATTTCTTCATCGACTGCTCGGGCTTTCGCGGCCTGCTGATCGAGGAGGCGCTCCACACCGGATACGAGAACTGGCAGCACTGGCTGCCCTGTGATCGCGCACTGGCGGTGGCCAGCGCGCCGGGCGACCGGATGCGCCCGTACACCCAGGCCAGCGCGCGCACGGCCGGCTGGCAGTGGCGCATCCCGCTGCGCCATCGCACGGGCAACGGCCACGTCTACTGCAGCCGCTTCGTCAGCGACGACGAAGCTACCGCGCAACTGCTGGCGAACCTGGAGACCGAACCGCTGGGCGATCCGCGGCCGCTGCGCTTTGTCACCGGCATGCGCCGCCTGGCATGGAGCCGCAACTGCCTCGCGCTGGGCCTGGCCGCCGGCTTCATGGAACCGCTCGAATCGACCAGCATCCACCTGGTGCAATCGGGCATCAGCCGCCTGCTGGCGATGTTCCCCGACCGCCAATGCGATCCGCAACTGGTGGACGAGTACAACCGCCAGACCCGCTTCGAGTACGAACGCGTGCGCGATTTCCTGATCCTGCACTACAAGGCCACCGAGCGCACCGACACGCCGTTCTGGCGGCAGTGCGGCGCGATGGAGATCCCGCCCTCGCTGGCGCGCCGCATCGACCTGTTCCGTCGCACCGGCATGGTCTTCCGCGAGTCGGACGAGCTGTTCACCGAGCCCGGCTGGGTGCAGGTGCTGCTGGGGCAGCGTATCGAACCTGCGCGCCACCACCCGCTGGCCGATGCACTGACCGATGAGCAGCTGGACGGTTTCCTCGCCGACATCCGTACGCTGATCGGCCGTGCGAAAAACACCTTGCCGCCACACGAGCAGTTCGTGGCGCGCGCAGCCGGCCGCGTGGCCGCATGAGCACTGGCGTCATGCCTGGCGGAGAACGAGCTGTGATTCGACGCATCGGTTCATTGTTTCTTCTGGCGCTGCTCGTGCTGGGCGGCTCCGCGCCTTCCGCGACCGCCGCATCCGATCCCACGGCAACGACACGTTCCGGCGTCTGGTACGAAATTTTCGTGCGCGCCTGGTACGACACCAACGGCGACGGCATCGGCGATCTCAATGGCGTCACCGCCAGGCTCGACTACCTCAAGTCGCTCGGCGTCGACGGCATCTGGCTGATGCCGATCAACCCCTCGCCCAGTTACCACGGCTACGACATCACCGATTACGAGGCCATCAACCCGCAGTACGGAACGCTGGCCGACTTCGACCGCCTGCTGCGCGAAGCGCACCGGCGCGGCATCGAGGTGATCCTCGATCTGGTGGTCAACCACACCAGCGACCGTCATCCCTGGTTTCTCGCGGCGCGGGAGCCGCATGACCCGCACCACGCCTGGTACAGCTGGGCCACCGCCGGCACCGACCTCCACGCGGCCAGCGCCACCGGCGGCCAAGCCTGGCACGCGCTGGGCGCGCAGCATTATCTGGGCGTCTTCACCGGCGACATGCCGGACCTCGATTTCGATACGCCCGCCGTGCGTACCGCGATCGACGACATCGGCCGTTTCTGGCTGGCCCGGGGCGTGGATGGCTTCCGTCTGGATGCCGCGCGACACATCTATGCCGACTTTCCCGGCCAGGTGGACGATCCGGCGATACTGCAGCGGAATCTCGCATGGTGGAGCAGCTTCCGCTCAGCCATGACCAAGATGCATCCTGGGGCCTACCTGGTCGGCGAGGTGACCCGCGACGATCCCGGGCAGTTGGCTCCCTGGTACGGCTCGCTCGATGCGGTGTTCGACTTTCCGCTGGCCGCGCAACTCATCCGCAGCGCCACCAGCGAACGCAACTACGGCCTGGGCGACCTGCTCGCGCGCACCGCAGCCGCGATCCCGGCCGGCCGCGATGCCCCGTTCCTGTCCAATCACGACCAGGAGCGGGTGATGAGCCAGTTGGGCGGCGACGCGCGGCACATGCGCGTGGCGGCGGCCATGCTGCTCACCCTGCCCGGCCGCACTTTCCTCTATTACGGCGAGGAGCTGGGCATGCGCGGCACCAAGCCCGACCCGGATCTGCGCGAACCGATGCGCTGGCATCGCGATCCGCACGGCACGGGCGAGAGCCGCTGGAAGGCGTTCAGCGCCGGCGATGGCCCGGCCGTTTCGGTCGATGCCGAGCAGGATGATCCGCACTCGCTGCTGGCCTGGTACCGCGCGCTGATCGGCTGGCGGCGCGAATTGCCCGTGCTGCGCGACGGCGTGCTGCACGTCCCCACCATCACCAACCCGCGGCTGGCCGCCTGGGAACTGTCGGACGCCAGCGGCCAGGTGCTGGTCGTACACAACCTTTCGCGCCAGCCGCAGACGCTCACGCTTGGCGATGCCCTGCGCCACTACGGCCGCGTGCGCCTGGCCAGCCTGCCCGGCGTGCGGGTCGCGGCCGGCCAACTGCAGCTGCCGGCCTATGCTTCGGTGATCCTCGAGTGAATTCATCTCGCGTACGGTTGAGTCCGTTTGGACGCCTCGCGTACCGTGCGCCGCACCATCGGAAAAACGCGTCATGCCGCACATGAATACGTATGCAAACGGGTGTCGTACCTCGGCCACAGCGACCTACCATGAGCGCCGCCGTGCCCGGCTCGACGCGCTTTTCACAAAGTTCAAGCTCGCGTCGACCAAGCCGATCACGTGGTTAGTCGTCGGAGTACTGCTGGTGTCACCATCCCCTGCTGCATCGCTTTCCAAGGCCCGGGCGCACGTTGCGCCGGCCAAGTCCGCTTCACCCGCCCCTGCCGCGCCCGGTTTCGACATCCCGCTGGGCGACGACACGTTGCGCGTCGAGCTAGCTGCGCCGGGCGTCCTGCACGTGCAATACCGTGCCGCCGGCCGCACGCCGACGCCGACCATCGTGGTCGATCCGGCCCCGCAGGCCGCGCATGCCCCGGTCGCCGAGATCTCCCGCGATGACGCCGGCGCGCGCCTGCACTCCGCGCAGCTCGACGCGGTATGGGACAAACAGGAGGGGGACCTGCGCATCGGCCTGCCCGGTCAGCAGCCGCTGCTGCGCCAGTTCGCACTGGGCTCGCTGGCGCATGGGCGGCTGAGCCTCATCCACGCCAAGGGCGAGTCGATGTACGGCATCGGCGGCTTCGACGCGGTCGAGCCGGCCACCGCCGGCCTGCTGCGCGACGGTTATCGCACCATCACTGCCGGCGAGCAGGGCCATGCCGGCGCGCCGTTCGTGTGGACCACCGCCGGCTACGGCGTGCTGGTCGACGGCGTCGGTGGGCAGATCGCGCTGGGCGACACGCGCATCGACGCGCGCATGTTCGATGGCGGCCTGGACTACTACGTGTTCCTCGGCGATCCGCACGCGATCTTCGGCGCGCTGGCGCAGGTCAGCGGCCGCAGTCCGCTGTTCCCGAAGTGGGCGATGGGTTTCACCAACAGCCAATGGGGCATCGACCAGAAGGAGCTGCTGGACATCGTCCACGGTTACCGCGAGCGCCACATTCCGCTGGACAACTTCACCCTCGACTTCGACTGGAAGGCCTGGGGCGAGGACGACTACGGCGAGTTCCGCTGGAACGAGCACAAATTCCCGGACGGCGACAGCGGCCGGCTAAAGTCGCTGCTCGACGCCCAGGGCGTGCACCTTACCGGCATCATGAAGCCGCGCATCCATCTCCACACCGTGGAGGGCCGCGAGGCCAGCGAGCACGGCTACTGGCTGGCGCAGAGCGACCCCGCGCCGGACTACTTTTCCGGCAAGCCCGTGCGCGAGATCGACTTCGCCAACCCGTCGGCGCGCGCCTGGTTCTTCAACGCCGCGCTCAAGCATTCCTTTGCCACCGGCATGGTCGGCTGGTGGAACGACGAGGCCGACGACGTCGCCGTCGACCTGCAGCACATGGACATGCAGCGTGCGCTCTACGACGGCCAGCGCGCCATTTCCGACCTGCGCGTGTGGTCGCTCAATCGAAACTTCTACCTGGGCGCGCAGCGCTACGCCTACGGCCTGTGGTCGGGTGACATCCGCACCGGTTTCGCCAGCATGGCCGGCCAGCGCCAGCGCATGCTCAGCGCGATCAACGTCGGAGCCATGCAATGGGGCATGGACGGCGGCGGCTTCAAGGGCGGCACGCCGACGCCCGAGAACTACGCACGCTGGATCCAGTTCGGCGCCTTCACACCGGTGTTCCGTGTACACGGTGAGCTCGGTCAGCACCGCCAGCCCTGGGTCTACGGCCCCGTCGCCGAGAAGGCGGCCACCGATGCGATCCGGCTGCGCCAGTCGCTGATTCCCTACATCTACAGCTACGAGCACAAGCGCCGCGCCACCGGCATCGGACTGGTCCGTCCGCTGCTGTTCGACTGGCCGAACGATCCGAACCTTCGCAACGACTACGACGCCTGGCTGTTCGGCGACAGCCTGCTGGTGGCGCCGGTGGTCGAGCAGGGTCAGACCGTCAAGCCGGTCTACCTGCCCGCGGGTGCATGGATCGACTGGTTCAGCGGCAAGCACTACGCCGGCGAACAGACGATCCAGCACCAGGCCGACGCGAAGGGCTGGAGCGATATTCCGCTGTACGTACGCGAAGGCGCGATCATTCCGCTCGCACCGCCAATGGACTATGTCGGCCAGCACCCGCTTACCGAGCTGGAAGTGGAGCTGTTCCCCGCGTCCCATGCCAGCCGTTTCGACTACTACGACGACGACGGCACCACCTATGGCTACGAACAGGGCGGCTACTTCCTGCAATCCATGCAGCTGCAGGTGCAGGATGACGCCGTCAGCTTCGCCCTCGCCGCCCCGCAGGGCAGCTACAAACCAGCGCTGCGCTCCTGGCTGCTGAAATTCCATGGCCAAGCGGCGCGGTCGGTGAGCAGCAACGGCCGTGCGCTGGAAGGCTTTGCCGGTGTCGAGGCACTGCGCGCTTCGAAGGACGACGGCTGGGCCGTCGGCCAGGACCGCTTCGGTCCCGTCACCTACGTGCGCATCACGGCCGGCATGGCGCAAAACATCACGCTGGGGCGGTAGCCGCCGGGTGAGCCCATGCGGGAGCGGCTCCGCTCCTGCAGGGCTCTTCCACTCGGCGCCGCGCGGCGCAAGGTCTTCATCGGGAGGGAGGTCTCATGCGCAACCATGTACAGAAGGCACGCCGCGGAAAGGTCACTGCCGCAATCCTCGCGGCACTGGCGCTCTACGCCCTGCACTCGCCGGCCCTGCTGGCAGCCACCAACGACAACAACGTGGAGTGGAACGGCCTTTTCCACGACCAGGGCCCGCTGTACGACAACCATGCCGAACCCACCGCCACACAGGCGGTCACGCTCACCCTGCGCACATTCAAGGGCGACATCACCAGCGCCAACATCAAGTATTACGACAACGCCGATGGCTTATTCCACTGGGTGGCTATGAGTTGGTCGGCGAACGACGCCACCGGCAACTTCGACTTCTGGAAGGGCACCATCCCGGCCAGCGCCTCGGAAAAGTACTACCGCTTCCAGATCAACGACGGCACCTCGACGGCTTGGCTCAACGCTGCGGGCATTACCTCCGCCGAACCGTCCTCGGGCGACTTCTTCATCGTCCCGGGCTTCACCACCCCGGCATGGATGAAGAACGGCGTGATGTACCAGATCTTCCCGGACCGCTTCTACAACGGCGACACCACGAACGACGTAACCAACGGCCAGTACACTTACGCCGGCTGCGCCACCGAGAAGCATGCCTGGGGTTCGAGCGTGGTGTCCAACGTAGGCGGCTGCAACAGCGCCGTGTTCTTCGGCGGCGACCTGGCCGGCATCGACCAGAAGCTCGGCTATATCAAGAACACCGTCGGCGCCGACATCATCTACCTCAACCCGATCTTCCTCTCGCCGACCAACCACAAATACGACACCGAGGACTACACCCAGGTCGACCCGGCGTTCGGCAGCAACGCACTGCTGCAGACGCTGGCCGCCGACATCCACGGCACCGCCAACGGACCGAAGGGTTACCTGATCCTCGACGGCGTGTTCAACCATACCGGCGACACCCACGCCTGGTTCGACCGCTACAACTGGTGGACCACGACCGGCGCCTACGAGTCCCAGTCTAGCCCGTGGTACAGCTACTACACGTTCCAGACCTGGCCGGGCACGTACTCCGCCTTCTTCGGCATCTCCAGCATGCCCAAGCTCGACTACGGCGCCAGCGGCTCGGTCGTGCGCAACGCGATCTACGGCAGCAGCAGCTCGGTCGTGCAGACCTACCTTAAGGCCCCCTACGCCATAGACGGCTGGCGCCTTGACGCGGCACAGTACCTCGATGCGGCTGGCAACAACGGCAGCGACGCGACCAATCACCAGATCATGGCCGAACTGCGCAGCGCGGTGAAATCGGTGAACCCCAACGCGGAAATCCTGGGCGAATTCTGGGGCAATGCAGGTCCTTGGACCGACGGCGGCGACCAGTGGGACGGCGCGATGAACTACGACGGCTTCATGCAGCCCGTCTCCGAGTGGATCACCGGCCAGGACTACAACGGCAACACAGCCTCGATCCCGACCAGCCAGTTCGACAGCTGGCTGCACGGCACCCGCGCGAACTACCCGACCAACGTGCAGCAGAGCATGAGCAACGCGCTCGGCAGTCACGACGTCACCCGCTTCGGCCAGCGTGCCGGCGGCGACATCTGGAAGACCTACCTGGCGCTGTTCTTCCAGATGACCTATGTGGGCACGCCGACCATCTACTACGGCGACGAATACGGCATGCAGGGCGGTGCCGACCCGGACAACCGCCGTACCTTCGACTGGACCGTCGGCAGCTCTACCAACAGCGCGGTCGCGCTGACCCAGAAGCTGATCGCGATCCGCAACGCCTACCCCGCGCTGCGCACCGGCTCGTTCCTGACGCTGCTGACCGACGACACGTCCAAGCTCTATGCCTATGGCCGCTTCGATGCCGCCAACCGCATTGCCGTGGTGCTCAACAACGATTCGGTTACGCATTCGGTAAACGTACCCGTATGGCAACTTAGCGTGACCAACGGCAGCCTGCTCACCGACCAGATCTCGGGCACCACCTATACGGTGCAAAATGGCCAGGTGACGCTCAACGTGAACGGACACTACGGCGCGATCCTCGCGCAGTAGCTGTCCGCAGGGCGGTGGACTTGCCCGCGATGCCTTTCGGTCGGCCTGGCGCTCTGGCCGAGCATCACGGGCAAGCCCGCTTCTGCGCCACGGAGAGGGGAGCAACAGCGCCTAATGAATACGTATGCAACCGCTGGTTGCTGCACTGCGACGCTACCTACCATGACGCAGCCCACCGTAGCGCCGCCCAAGGAGCCGCCGGATGATCCAACTGCCCGCCTCGTCTCATGCTTAGCCTGCTGCTGACCGCGGCGATGGTCTCCGGCTCGGCCGTCCCGCCCTGGCGCGATGGCCTGGACTGGCAGGGCGTGCACGTGGGCATGAGCCGCGATGCGCATGGCGCCTGGACGTTGGCCTCGCCGTTCGGCAAGCGCGTGATCCAGCCCCAGCCGCTGCACACCGACACCGCGAGCACTCTGTTCGACGGCCTGTTCGCGATGGCCCAGGACGACCTGGCGCAGGACTCGGTCACCGCCATCCGCGACGACGCCTTCGACCACGGACAGCCGATTCCCTGCCACTGCTTCGAGACCGGCGAGAAGTGGCCCTACGTGTGGACGCGCGACCTGGCCTATGCGATCGACCTGGGGCTGTGGCGCTTCGACGCCGCGCGCTCGCGCAATGGCCTCGAGTTCAAGCTGTCCGACGTGCGCACGCCATCCGCGCCGCAGGGCCTCTACGTGATGCAGGACACCGGTTCGGGCGGCAGCTGGCCAGTCAGCACCGACCGCATCGTGTGGTTCCTCGGCGCAAGGCATCTTCTGGACGACCCCGGCTTTGCAGCCAGGGTGCGCCGGGCGCTGGACGACACGCTGGCACAGGACCGGCAATACGCCTTCGACCCGGCGCTCGGGCTCTACCGTGGCGAGACCTCGTTCCTGGACTGGCGCCAGCAGACCTACCCGGCGTGGACCGCCGACAACGTGCGGTTCATCGCGCAGTCCTTCGCTCTGTCCACTAACGTCCTTCATTACCAGGCGTTGCAACTGGCCGCCGGGCTGGCGGACAAGCGTGGCGACCCGCACGCAGCCGCTTACCGTACGCAGGCAGCGGCGCTGAAGGCGGCGATCAACACGCACTTCTGGCGCGCCGATCGCGGACTCTACATGAGCTACATCGGCGGCGACGGCCTGCCGGTGGAAGCCTACGACCTGCTCGGCACCTCACTGGCGATTACCAGCAGTGTGGCCGATCCCCAGCGCGCCCGCCAGGCGCTGGCCAGCTACCCCACCTGGCCCGCCGGCAGCCCGGTGATCTGGCCCGAACGCGCCGACCAGCCGATCTACCACAACCGCGCGATCTGGCCGTTCGTCAGCGCCTACGCGATGCGGGCGGCACGGGCGGTCAACGATCCGGCGCGCATCGCCCACGAGATCCGCTCGGTCATCCGTGGAGCCGCGCTCGCCGGCTCCGACATGGAGAACTACGAACTGCTGTCCCAGGCCGTCCACGTACAGGACGGCCCGCTGAGCGGCCCGGTGGTCAATTCGCCGCGGCAGCTGTGGTCGGTGGCGGGATTGCTCGACGTGGCGATCGAGGGCGTGTTCGGCATCACCAACGACGGACGGATCGAGCCGAAACTGCCGGTAGTGCTGGTGCCGATGCTGTTCGGCGAGACCGACCACATCGACCTGCAGTTGCATGATCGCCGCATCACACTGCGCCGCCCGGCCTCGCTGGACGGCAACCTGCTAATCGCCGGCACCACGCAGCAGCAAGGCGAACATACCGTGGTGACGCTCAAGGTCGTCACCGTGCCGGAGCCCCCGCTGCGCACCGACGCACCGCTGTACGCGCCAGCCACTCCGGCCGCGCCGACGGTGGATGCCGATGGCAACCATTGGCGCGTGCGAAGCCCGGGCGCGGGCGTGCTCTACGTCAACGGCCGCCGGCATGGGACGATCGAGGGCATCGCGACGCTGGCGCGCACCGCGGCGCTCCAGTGCATTCGCGTGACGCAAGTCGACGACCACGGCATCGAGTCGTTGCCCAGCCCTGAAGTGTGCAAGGGCGACATGGAACAGGTCGCCGGTGTGTGGCCCCGCCAATGGACGGCGCCGGCCAATGGCAGCTATCGCGCCACGCTCGAGTACGCCAACCGGCATGGGCCGATCAACACCGGCATCACTGCCGCGGTGAAGTGGTTGGTGGTCGATTGCGGCGACGGCGCTCCGCAGCGGCGGCCTTTGGTTATGCCGCACAGCGATGGCCACCAGCGTTCCACCTGGGTCGACTTCACCGCGGAGGCAGGCCGGCACTGCAGGTTCAGCCTCCGCGACGGATTCAACATGAGCTACCTGCGGCACAACGCCCACTACACCGGCGGCGCGGGCGGTGAGGCCGGGGCTCTCAACGAGGCGGACGTCGGCGCGCTGCTGATCGCACCCCTTTGAGCGATACCCGCCCTTGGGGGCGCACTCCCGCAGCATCCAACCACCGACGGAAACCCCGGATGAGCAACAAACCCGCCCTGTCCTTCTGGCAGATCTGGAACATGTGCTTCGGCTTTCTTGGCATCCAGTTCGGCTTCGCCCTGCAGAACGCCAACGTCAGCCGCATATTCCAGACCCTGGGCGCGGACGTGGCGGACATCCCAGTCCTGTGGATCGCCGCGCCGCTGACCGGACTGATCGTGCAGCCGATCATCGGCCACCTGTCGGACCACACCTGGAACCGGCTGGGCCGCCGCCGGCCTTACTTTCTGGCCGGTGCGGCGCTGACCACGCTGGCGCTGCTGTGGATGCCCAACGCGCCCGCGCTGTGGGTTGCGGCCGGGCTGCTATGGATCATGGACGCATCGATCAACGTATCGATGGAGCCGTTTCGCGCCTTCGTAGGGGACCAGTTGCCGCCGCGCCAGCGGCCTCTCGGCTACGCCATGCAGAGCTTCTTCATAGGCATCGGAGCGGTGGTCGCCTCCGCCCTGCCCTGGCTGCTGGCCCGGCTTGGCGTCGCCAACGTGGCGCCGAGCGGGGGCGTACCCGATACGGTGAAGTACGCCTTCTACGCCGGCGGCGTGGTGCTTCTGGGTGCCGTACTGTGGACCATCGTCACCAGCCCCGAGTACCCACCGCAGCAGTTGCACGAGCAGGCCGACGAGGCGCCGGCCGAGACGCCGGCGGACGCCTCGCAAGCCTGGCGCCCCGGCGCACTGTTGCTGGCGCTGGGTGTGGCGCTGCTGGTGGCAATCGGCCACTTCGGGCTGCAGAAGGAGCTCTACCTGCTCGCCGGCGGCCTTGTGGTGTTCGGCCTGTTGTTCGCCTGGCTCGCGCTAGCGCGCGGCCACGGGATGGCGCAGCAGGTGATGAGCGACCTCTACGCCATGCCCGCGCCAATGCGCCGCCTGGCATGGGTGCAGTTCTTTTCCTGGTTCGCGCTGTTCGCCATGTGGATCTACACCACCCAGGGAGTGGCACAGAGCTTCTTTGGCAGCACCGACACGGCCAGTGCAGCCTACAACGAGGGCGCCAACTGGGCTGGCGTGCTGTTCGCCGTGTACAACGGAGTTGCGGTACCGGCAGCCGTGCTGGTCCCGTGGATGGTGCGCCGCTGGGGCCTGCGCATCAGCCATCTGGTGAACCTTTTGCTGGGCGGCGCTGGCCTGCTGTCCTTCGTAGTGCTGCGCGACGCGCGCTGGCTGGTCGCCTCGATGGTCGGGGTGGGCTTCGCCTGGGCCTCGATCCTCTCGCTGCCTTACGCGATGCTGTCAGACAACCTGCCCACGGCGAAGATGGGCGTGTACATGGGCATCTTCAATTTCTTCATCGTGATTCCGCAGCTGCTGGCCGCCAGCGTGCTGGGATTGCTGCTTAAGGTCTTCTTCCACGGCCAGCCGATCTGGGCGCTGGCGCTGGGCGGGGCCAGCCTGGTGGTCGCCGGCCTATGCACCCTGCGCGTGCGCGAGCCCGAAGCGGCGCTTGCGCTGCGGATCGCGTAGGCCGCACGCCGAACACCCCTTCCAAGGACACGACATGAAGCTCAAGAGCGGCACAGCCTGCCTGGTATTGGCCCTCGGCCTGGGCACCGCCCTTGCGGACGACGCGCCGCGCGAGTTCTACGGCACGGAAGTGCCGTTCGCCTCCAACGCCATCTACTTCGTGCTGACCGACCGCTTCGTCAACGGCGACCCTTCCAACGACCAGCGCGACCAGGGCGGCGCGCATCGCACCTTCGACATCCCCGTGCCGGGCGCGCCCAAGGGCGAGAGCGCGAACATCGGCTACCTGGGCGGCGATTTCAAGGGCGTGCTGGAGAACGCCGCCTACATCCGCGGGATGGGCTTCGGCGCGGTATGGATCACGCCGATCGTGGACAACCCGGACGAAGCCTTCACCGGCGGCGACCCGGTGCGCTGGGGCTCGAAGTTCACCGACCGCGGCAAGACCGGCTTCCACGGCTACTGGGGCGTCAATTTCTACAAGGTCGATGAGCACCTGCCGAGCAAGGACCTGGACTACGCGCAGTTCACCGCGGGGATGCACGCGGCGGGCCTGAAAGTGGTGCAGGACATCGTGCTCAACCATGGCTCGCCAGCCTTCAGCATGCCGGTGCGCCAGCCGCAGTTCGGGCAGATCTTCGACGGGGCGGGCAAGCTCGTCGCCGACGAGCAGAATCTGCCGCCGTGGCGGCTGGACCCACGCCACAATCCGCTGCACCGCTTCTACCACGCCTATGAGGACCTGGCCCAGCTGTCCAACAACGACGAGTTCAATCCGGCGGTGCTGGACTATTTCACCGGCGCGTACCTCCAATGGATCGGCCAGGGCGCGGACGCCTTCCGCATCGACACCATCAATCACATGTCGACGAGATTCTGGCGCCAGTTCTCCGCACGCATCCGTGCAAAGCACCCCGGCTTCTTCATGTATGGCGAGGCGTTCGACTACAGCCCCGACGACATCGGCCAGTACACATGGAAGAAGAATGGCGGCATCAGCCTGCTCGACTTCCCGCAGCAGCAGGCGATCAAGGTGGTGTTCGAGCACCCGGGCAGCGATTACGGGCAGCTGCTCTCGAAGCTGTATCTAACGAACGGGCCGTACGCCAATCCCTACGAGCTGGTCACCTTCTACGACAATCACGACATGGCACGCATGGACGCCAGCGACGCGGGCTTCATCGACGCCGACAACTGGCTTTTCACCGCGCGCGGCATACCGGCGATCTACTACGGCTCGGAGACCGGCTTCGAACGCGGTCGCGCCGAGCACGAGGGCAACCGCAACTACTACGGCCAGGCACGCATCGAGGCGGCCGGCAAGAGCCCGATCTATCGCCAGCTCAAGCGCATTGCCATCCTGCGAGAACGCACGCCGGCCCTGCAGCGGGGGCTGATGCTCGTCGAGCACATGGCCGGCGACCAGGCGGCGTTCTACCGCGTCTACCAGAAAGATGGCATGCACCAGATCGCGCTGGTGCTGCTCAACAAGGGCGGCCAGCCGGCGCGGTTCCGCGTGGCGAACTACCTGCAACCAGGCCATTGGCAGGCGGCGCTCGGCGGCAAGGCGATCGACGTGGCGGACGGCGGCACGCTGGATGCCAGCGTGGCGCCGCACGACGTGGCCGTCTACCTGCTCGACGCGCCGGCCACCCGCGCCGACCTCGTCGCCGAGCTCACCCGCCTGATGCGCGACAAGAGCCACCCGGATGATTGAGCGTCTCTTCGGGTGGGCTTCAGCCCACCGCCTTCCACCGGGTCATGCATGGCGGATCCAGGCCCGCCCCACGCGGCCCCCTGCCCTCGGGTGGCTTGCCTGCTTGCTGCTGTTTCCTTGCACGCTGCATGCGCAGGTGCAGAAACTCGAACTGGACGCCGCGGCCTTTGCGCCCGAGCGCATCCACGTAACCGTCTACCTGCCGCCGGACTACGCACATTCGTCCGCCCGCTATCCCGTGCTGTACGCCAACGACGGCCAGGATATGCAGGCGGTGGGGCTGCAGGCGACGCTGGCAGACCTTTATGCAGAGCATGCGATCGAGCCGGTCATCGTGGTTGCCGTCGACATGCTGCACGACCGAGCGAGCGGCTACGGGCTGTCCGACCGCAAGCGCGGACAGAGCGTGGTCGGCGGCTCGGTGATCGGCCCGATCGGCCTGAAGGCCGCGGACTATTCGTCCTGGGTGGCCACTTCACTGGTGCCTTATGTCGACGTGCACTACCGCACCCGCGCCGATGCCCGCCAGCGCGCAGTGATGGGCTGGTCGCTCGGCGCACTCAACGCCTTCAACCTGGGCTGGCAGTATCCGGAGGTATTCGGCAAGGTCGGCGCCATGTCGCCGTCGTTCTGGCTGGCAGGCGATCGCAGCGACCCGGCGGCGGTGCAGCGCAGCCGACTGCCGCAGGCGATGGTCGACCGCGGCCCCAAGCGCGACGGTCTGAAGTTCTGGTTCGCCGCGGGCACGGCCGAGGAAACCAATGATCGCGACCATGACGGCGTCATCGACGTGATCGACGACCTCCGCGACCTGGTGGACGGCTACCACGGCGACGGCGTGCAGCAGCGCGGCCTGCGCCAGCTCGGCTACTCCACTGCGGGCGCTGATGCGGACGTGACCGTGTTCCTGCTGCCCGGCGGACGCCACCAGCAGGCCTCGTGGGCGAAGATGCTGCCGGTGTTTCTGCGCTGGGCGTTTCCAGCGGCCGCACGCCCTTAGCTTTCGCGAGCTTCCGTCCCTCGCCCCTGCCTGCTTTTCACGGGGAACCGGGCTATGCGGGCCGCACGCTGGACTGCCGCACCATAAGCTTCACCGGCAGCATCACGCTCTGCGCCGGCTCATCTCGGATCATGCGCAGCAGGTTCTCCACCAGCACCTCGCCCGCGCGGCGGGTGTCCTGCAGCACGGTGGTCAGCGGCGGATTGGCGAAGCTCGCCATCGGGATGTCGTCGAAACCGGCCACCAGCACGTCGGTAGGCACCTTGTAGCCGTGCTCGGCCAGTGCGTGCATGGCGCCGATGGCGATCAGGTCGCTGGCGGCGAATACAGCGTCGAAGGCCGCGCCGCGGGCGATCAGTTCCGACATGGCGTCGTGACCGCACTGCTGCGTGCTCTCGGCATCGACTTGCAGCGACGCATCGGCTGGCAGGCCGGCCTGCGCCAGCGCGTCGGCATAGCCGCGGTAGCGCTCGAAGAATTCCGGATAGTGGCTGGAGGCATCGCCCAGGAAGGCGATCCGCCGGCATCCCTGTTCGATGAAGTGCCGCGCCACCGCCTGCCCGCCGCTGAAGTTGTCGCAGCCGACCGACACGCCCGGCTGGTCGGGCAGCACCGCACCCCAGCGCACGAACCGTGTACCGATCGCCACCAGCTTCTCCAGCCGGTCGAGGTAGGCGAGGTAATCGCCGTAGCCGAGCAGGATGATGCCGTCGGCCTTCTTGCTGTCGGCGTAGTCGGCATGCCAGTCGGTGGAGAACTGCTGGAAGGAAATCAGCAGGTCGTAGCCCTGCTGCGCGCAGGCACGGGTGATCGAACCCAGCATCGAGAGAAAGAACGGGTTGATGTTGGAGCCGTCGGTGGTCGGGTCCTCGAACAGCAGCAGCGCCAACGTGCCCGAATGCTGCAGGCGCAGGTTGGAGGCGTTCTTGTCGACCTTGTAGCGCAGCTGCTCCGCGGCGGCCCGGATGCGCTCGCGGGTCTCCTCGCTGACCAGCGGGCTGCCACGCAGCGCACGCGACACCGTCGCCTGGGACACACCCGCCAGATGGGCGATGTCGATCGACGTCGCTTTGGCCTTGCTCACTTCTGTACAACCTCTGGAACTGCCGGCTCGGGCAACATTACCATCGGCAAGCCGCGCTGTATCGCCGCCTGATGCATACGTATTCAGTCGGACGGCGGCCGCGGCAACAGCCAGACTCGCAGCACTGTCCTCGGGGCTAGGGGGAAGAACGGATGAACACGCGGGAAACGCCAGTCGACCTGGCGCACGAACAACGGGCGACCGCGAGGATCGTCCTGATTGCCGCAGCAGCGGCGCTGGGCGGTTTCCTGTTCGGTTTCGACACGGCCGTCGTCAACGGCGCCGTCGAGGCCGTCCGCGGCGGTTTCGCGTTGGATGCCGGACAGATCGGCATCACGGTGTCCTGCGCGTTGCTCGGTTCGGCGCTGGGCGCCTGGTATGCCGGCCCGCTGGCCGATCGCCTGGGCCGCGTGCGCTCGATGCAGGTGGCCGCCCTGCTGCTGGCGATCAGCGCCATCGGATCGGGGCTGGCGTCAGGCATGTGGCACCTGATCCTGTGGCGGGTGATCGGCGGCACCGGCGTGGGCATGGCTTCGGTGATCGCGCCGACCTACATCGCCGAAGTGTCGCCTGCCCAGGTGCGCGGGCGCCTGGGCTCGATGCAGCAGCTGGCCATCGTGCTGGGCATTTTCGCCGCACTGATGAGCGACGCCTGGCTCGCCAGCACCGCCGGCGGCGCCGCGCAGCCGCTCTGGTTCGGGTTGGCGGCGTGGCGCTGGATGTTCCTGGTGGCGGTGGTCCCGGCGCTGGTCTACGGCGGCCTGGTGCTCGGCGTTCCCGAATCGCCCCGCCACCTGGTCGCCAAGGGCCGGCTGGCCGAGGCGCGCGTGGTGTTGCGCGAAGTGCTGGCGATGCGCAACGAGGCGGCGCTGGATTTCAAGCTGGGGGAGATCGAGCGCAGCCTCAAATCCGAATACCGCCCGAACCTGCGCGATCTGCGCGGCCCGCGCCTGGGCCTCCTGCCGGTGGTCTGGATCGGCATCCTGCTGTCGGTGTTCCAGCAGTTCGTCGGCATCAACGTGATTTTCTATTACTCCTCCGCGTTGTGGCATTCGGTCGGCTTCAGCGAGGCGGACTCCTTTTCCATCACCGTGGTGACCTCGATCGTCAACGTGCTGGTGACGCTGGTGGCGATCGGCTTGGTCGACAGGATCGGCAGGAAGCCGCTGCTGGCGGTCGGTTCGGCCGGCATGACCGTCACGCTGGCGCTGATGGCCTGGTGTTTCTCGCAGGCCACCGGCAGCGGCGCGGCGCTAAGCCTGCCGGCACCATGGAACATGGTCGCGCTGGTCGCGGCCAACGCCTACGTGGTGTTCTTCGGCGTCAGCTGGGGCCCGGTCGTGTGGGTCCTGCTGGGCGAGATGTTCCCCAACCGCATTCGCGCGGTGGCGCTCGCGGTCGCGGCGGCGGCGCAGTGGATCGCCAACTTCCTGATCAGCTACAGCTTCCCGACGCTGGCGGAAATGGGACTGAGCTTCGCCTACGGGCTGTACGCCGCATTCGCGCTGATCTCGCTGCTGTTCGTGGTCTATGCGGTACGCGAGACCAAGGGGATGGAGCTCGAGGACATGACGACCTGAGCCTTGCTGCCTCGCAACGAAAAAGGCCGGCGATGCGCCCTTGGGTGCTCAGCTAGCTTGCTGGTGCCATACCAAGCCGGGCTCCCTGGGGGGCCCGGCTTTTTTTCTCCGTTCCAAGCTGGGAGCTTCGTCGGGCACCCCGAGGCCAACGGGTGTCGTCAGGTGCAGCGGAACATTGGCGTCCTTTTCCGGCGGCGCAGCGCCGTACCATGCCTTAAGGATGGATTCGGCGAAGCGCGAAAGTTCGTCTTCGTCGAGATTGGTATTGTTGAGTAGCACCAGCGTGCGATCGTCATGAACCGCGTGCGCCAGGAGAGCCTTGAATCCGCCCATCGAGCCCATCTCCCAGGCGAGCCTGACCGGCCGTCCGTCCAGATGCTGCTGCAGGACGCGCCCGCCGATCGCATAGTGTTCGTCCGGGTCATGAACTGTCATCAATGCCTTCATGCTGGCTTGCGAGAGCCATGAGGTTTCGTACACGAGGTGAGCCAGACGGGACATATCCGCCGCGGTGCTGTAGATGGTGCCCGTCGGAATGAGATAGGCCGGGATCACATGGACCTCCTCTGGCGCGTCCGCCACCGCTGATGCGTAGGCAACCGCATGATGCGGGGTATCCCTGAAGTCGCCATGGGTGATGCCAGTGTCTGTCAGATGGGCGGGTGCGAGCACGGTCTCTCTGATCAGAGTCTCCAGAGGCTTGCCGGAGGCCTGCTCGAGGATCGCTTGGACCAGCAACCAGTTCGTGTGGGCGTAGTCGAAGCGGGTTCCGGGCCTGGACACCAAAGGTCCCAGCGCATAGCGGTCGACCGCCTGACGCGCGGTCAGCGCTTCCGCTGCTACTTCAGGCCTATTGATGTACTCGGTGGACAAGCGGTCCTTGATGCCACTCATGTTCGAGAGCAACTGCACGAGGTCGACATGATCACCGACTTGGGCCGGATACCCAGGCAAGTCACGGCTTATGGGGGCAGCAAGATCAAGACGTCCTTGATCAGCTAGCCGCAAAGCCGCCAAGGTAGTAAACCACTTGGATATCGACCCCACCTGGAACCGAGTGTCGGTGCTGATCGGGCGCTTTGGATGCCGATCGGCCAGGCCATAGGCCCGCTGGAAAACAATGCCGCCGTGATCGGTAAGCAGGATCTCACCGCTAAATGCGTGGGATTGGACAAAGGTCTCGATCACCTTGCTCAGGGCGGCCGGGGACGCGGTGGCCCCTACGCTGACAGGAAAGGCAAGGGTGGCCAGAGCGGCAAGAGCGAATCGGACGGCATGACGCATGAGGGCTCGCATTTGGCGTGGGAAAGGATGAGCAGTACGTCTAGCACCGGCTTCCGGTAGGCAATGGCAGTGTGCACCGGATAAAAGGATGGGTGGGGAGTCGCCATGTCACCAGCCGGCGCAACGCTCGGTTCGCGAGTTTCCTCAAGGCCGGTTGCGAAGTCGCCCGCTGCATGTTTCCGGCCAAGAGCGGCCATCCGCCATCAGCCTGAATATCTCACGCGAACGGATGGGGAAACTCAGACCTGGAATCAAACCGTGGCCGGCGTCATGACCACGAGCGAGCGCGGCGGGCAGATGAACTGGCTGCCGCCACCTGCCTCTACGCCGGGATCCATCGTGGACGCGGTGGACAACGCCACCACCCAGACGGTGGAGGGATCGGCTTTGGGCAGCGAGAATTCGACACCCTCGGACCAGCCGTTGATGACCAGAAGCATGGTGGCGTCCTCGCCAGGCCGGCTGACACCGGTACGCTGGGCTCGGCCATCCACCAGCGCGGCAATCGAGCGCGCGCCAGGATCAGTCCACTGGGCGCTGTTCGCTTCACTCCCATCCGGCGCGAGCCAGACGATGTCGCGTATGCCCGTTGATTCGTCGAAGCGGCCGTTCAAGAAACGATTGCGGCGTAACAGGGGAAAGCGCCGGCGCAGAGTGGTGAGCTCGCGGACGAACTCCGCCAGGCGGCCTTCGGTGGGATCGCGTTGCCAGTCGATCCACGCGATCTCGCTGTCCTGCCCGTAAGTGTTGTTGTTGCCGTGCTGGGTCTGCGCGCGCTCGTCGCCCGCCAGCATCATCGGCGTGCCCTTGGACAGGAACAGCGTGGCCAGCAGGTTGCGCATCTGTTGCTCGCGAAGATCCTGCACGCCGGGATCGTCCGTCTCGCCTTCCGCGCCACAGTTCCACGAATGGTTGTTGTCCGAACCATCCCGGTTGTCTTCGCCGTTGGCCTGGTTGTGCTTACCGTTGTAGCTGACCAGATCGTTGAGCGTAAACCCGTCGTGCGCGGTAATGAAGTTGACGCTGGCCCAGGGCCGGCGGCCGCGCTTGTCGAAAAGTTCGGCGGACCCGGTCAGGCGCTTGGCGAAGTCGGCCAGCTTGCCCTCGTCGCCCTTCCAGAACGCGCGAACATCGTCACGGAAGCGGTCGTTCCACTCGGCCCAGCCGGGCGGAAAATGCCCAACCTGATAGCCGCCCGGGCCGCAGTCCCACGGTTCGGCGATCATCTTGACGCTGGCAAGCGTAGGGTCCTGAGTTACCGCGTCGAGGATGCCGCCGCGCTGCTCGAAGCCCGTCGGCTCCCGCCCGAGGATGGTCGCCAGGTCGAAGCGGAAGCCATCGACGTGCATCTCTGTCACCCAGTAGCGCAGTGAATCCATCACCAGCTGGATGACCCGGGGACTGCTGACGTTGAGCGTATTTCCGGTGCCGGTGTCGTTGATGTAGTAACGCGGGTTTTCCGCCAGCCTGTAGTACGACACGTTGTCGATGCCGCGCAGCGACAGCGTTGGCCCCAGCTCGCTACCCTCGGCCGTGTGGTTGTAGACCACGTCCAGCAGGATCTCGAGGCCCTTGCCATGGGCGGCCCGCACCAGCTCGCGGAATTCATCTCGATGGTTGCTGGAAAGGTAGCGGCGCTGGACCGCGAAGAACGCGATGGTGTTGTAGCCCCAGTAGTTCCGGCGGCCGGCCTCCAGCAAGTGGCGGTCATCGAGGTAGGCGTGTATGGGCAGCAGCTCGATGCTGGTGACGCCGAGCGAACGGATGTGCTCCAGCACCGCGGGCATCGCCAGCCCGGCGCAGGTGCCACGCAGATCTTCCGGAACCTGCGGATGGCGCATCGTGTAGCCGCGCACGTGCGCCTCCATCACCACCGTTTCGTCCCACGGGACCATCGGCCGTTCGTCGCCGGCCCAATCGTAGTCTTCGCTGACCACCACTGCCTTGGGTACGAACGGCGCGCTGTCGCGCTCGTCGTAGCTGAGGTCCTGGTCCGGATGCCCGACGGTGTATCCGTAGAGTTCGTCGCACCATACCAGTGCGCCGGTCAACTCGCGCGCATAGGGGTCGATCAAGAGCTTGTTCGGGTTGAACCGGTGCCCTTCGGCGGGGATGTAGGGGCCATGTACGCGGTAACCGTACTGCTGGCCAGGCCGCACGTCCGGCACGTAACCGTGCCAGATCTCATCGGTGTATTCGGGCAGATCAACCCGGGTCTCAACGCCGTTGTCGTCGAACAGACACAGTTCGACACGGGTGGCGTTCGCCGAAAACAAGGCGAAGTTGGCGCCGCTGCCATCGTAGAAGGAACCGCGCGGGAACGGCCGGCCCTCCTGGACTTGCAGGACGGTTGCTTTGGCTGGATTGCTCATGGTTTGGCCGCAGTTACTGAGAGCGGAGTGTCGAGCAACGCAGGTGCACGGGGTGTCTGTATGGCCTGCAACCGTCGCAGGCTGCAGAGTGCCCCGACCGCACGCCACGGCGCTGAAGCTCGGCGACCACCAGCCCATGGAGGAGTCCTCGGCTGCCTCACAGCGCGGTGGGCTGCGCTAGCCGCCGCTGCCATCGGCGATATGCAAGTCAGCACCAGACGCGCCCCGCACAAATGTGCGACGGGTATCACACATGACCGATTGCCACGTTTGATCTGCTTGAGCCCCACCACGACCAGGCGGCCCGTCGAAGCGACTGTGCGTCCTCTTAGCTCAGATCCGCCGCCCTGCTTGAGTTTGATCGTGTTCGTCGCTTGCATGTACGGTTGGATGTCCGGATAACGCAAGTCTCTTGATTCGGCTTCAACCTGGAGCGAAAGGTGATTGAAAAATTTTCGACAGGCGTCGAAGGGCTGGATGTCATTACCGACGGCGGCTTCATGCGGGGGTCGGCTTACATTGTTCAGGGTCCTCCCGGCGCCGGCAAAACCATCCTGGCGAACCAGTTCTGCTATGCCCACGCTCGTGCAGGGGGCCGTGCGCTGTACATGACGCTGCTGGCTGAATCCAGTTCGCGGATGCTCAATTACGTCGGCCAGATGAGCTTTTTCGATGGCCAGGCCCTGCCCGGAGCGATGCAGTACGTCAGCGCCTACGGCGTGCTTGAACGGGAGGGACTCCCCGGCCTGCTCAAGCTTGTGCAGCACGAACTGAAGAGGCACCAGGCAACCGCGATGGTGCTGGACGGCACGTTCATCGCGCAGTCGCTGTCGTCCGAGCAAGATTTCCGGGCCTTCATCCACGCACTGCAGGGCGTCGCCGGCATGACCAATGCCGTGTTCGTCATGCTGACGCACCAGAACCGCGATGCAAGTTCGCCGGAACATACGATGGTCGACGGGTGGATCGAACTCTGCAATGAAACCGAGGGGTTCAAGGCTTACCGCACCATCCAGATAAGGAAGCACCGCGGGGCGGCCATCGTCCCCGGCAAACACCAGTTCCACATCACGCAGGAAGGCATAGCCGTATTCCCACGAGTGGAAAGCATCCTGCGCGCCAAGGCTGACGCGTATGCCGAAGTCGAGCCCATTGCGGGGCGAATGTCGATTGGCCAGAAGGAAATCGACCGATTGCTAAGTGGCGGGCTGCCAACCGGCTCTGCCACCCTTATCGTTGGTCCGACGGGTGCCGGCAAAACGACCCTAGGCATGCATTTCCTGTCGCTCTCCAGCGAGCAGGAGCCCGGCTTGGCGATCAGTTTTTACGAGAATCCACGCCACCTTCAGAGGAAGGCCCGTAGCGTCGGACTTGACCTGACTTCCCCGATGGAAGCTGGTCACCTCGAAGTTATATGGCAGCCGCCGGCAGAATTGATCGTCGACGAAATTGCCGATCGGCTTATTCGTGAGGCCGAGAAGCGCAACGTGAAGCGGGTTCTTGTCGAGGGCCTCGCGATCGTGCGCGACAGCTTGGTCAATCCCAACAGGCTGCCCTACCTGGTCAATGCGCTAACCACCCGGCTGACGGCAGCCGGTGCCAGCGTCGTGTACACCACTGAGATCGCCCATCGCGGGTTGGACGAAATCTACCTGCCCGGCGATGAGATCTCGGCGATGGTGAGCAACGTGTTGCTATTGAACGCCGGTCGCCAAGGTGAAGCGCTGCATCGCAAACTTTCAATCGTAAAGCTGCGTGACAGCAACTTCGATCCATGGACTAGGGACTTCCACATTACTTCGAGCGGGATTGTGCTCGGTCCCGACCTCAGGGTCGCCGCACCGCGGAAATCGGAGTGACATGCTTCGCATATTGTTGGTTGAAGACGAGCCCGATATCTCCGCAGTGGCGTCCATCGCACTGGAAGAGGCTGGCTATCATGTGACCGTGGCGTCGGATGGCGCCTGGGGGCTGGAGCTTGCGCTTCAGGAAACCCCGGAACTGATCGTTACCGACTTCATGATGCCCGGCCTGGACGGGTTGACCATGATCGAGCGGATCCGCTCGTGCGGCTATCGCAATCCGATCGTGCTGACCACGGCCATCCCGGAATGTCAGCTGCCCAAGCGACCGGGTTACAATGCCTTTTTGCCGAAGCCGTACCGTCTTTCTTCGCTGGTTGAGGTAATTGAGTCGCTCCGTGTGGCTGATGGCAGGAGCTAATCACTGGCTAAAACCAGGACCAAAGCGAGGCCGAACGTACGTCGAGCGCCATTACTTCGAGGGCGACGTTTGGGATATGGGTGCCAGAAGATCGCTTCTGCCTCTATGTCGAACCTCCTGCCCAGGTCGCGAAAAGCCCGCTCGGCGTCCGGTTATCTACCGGGCGTTTTTTCGTCTGCGTCGCGCTCTGCCTCTGAGCGATCTTGGTCTCGTGTCAAGGTGGCGCCGTTGAACCGACCTCAAGCGGATGTCCTGGCAGGGCCCAAATGAGTTCTGGCCACGTTCGAATGGCATGAGCCGCCGAAACCGCGTGACGGCGGGGCTGGCGGCATTTCGCCTTACTTTTGGCAGAAGCCGCCCAAGCGGTGTGTGCGGGGTTCGTGCTGTCCGGACCCCGCCGTGCCCAAACCGAAGTTTTCCACCACGGTATTGCCCAGCCGCACCGCACTCATTTGCTAAAGCGCGATATCGACCGGTCGGGATGTCGGCGTTCGGAGCCCGTACCCGGGTTCCCGATGTGTTGTTCCGAGAAAAAAGCCGCACCGGGCGTCCCGGTGCGGCCGTCGTCTTCAACACTTTCGCTGAACGCCTGGGCGATGCGCCAGCCTTTTTTGGTGCCCCCGATACGATTCGAACGTACGACCTTCCCCTTAGGAGGGGGACGCTCTATCCAACTGAGCTACGGGGGCAACCTGCGGATTTTGGCATGGATGCGGGGCGGGTGCGATCACCTGGGGATCGCGCTCCGGCCGCCCCATCTGTATCGGGCACCCCGTTTAGGTTTAGGGAGAAGGTGCCCAACAGGCGGATGCGGTAAGCCTTGCCCCCGAACCGTCCGGCCGGGCTACCCGAATGCCCCTGCTAGAATGTCCGTTTGGCAAATAGTCGGGCGCCCCGGCGCCGGTCCCCAAGGAGTCATCCATGTCCCACGAAATCCTCAAGGCGCTAGGCCTTGGCGACTCGCAGTCCGGCACCTACCTCGGCAATGGCGAATGGTCCAAGACCACCGACGCCGGCACGATCAAGCCGCAGAACCCGGCCACGGGCGAAGTGATCGCCAGCGTGCACGCCTCGAGCAAGGCCGACTACGAGACCATAGTCAAGCACGCGCAGGAGGCCTTCAAGGTCTGGCGCACCACGCCGGCGCCCAAGCGCGGCGAAGCCGTGCGCCTGTGCGGCGAGGCGCTGCGCAGGCACAAGGACGCGCTGGGCAGCCTGGTCGCGCTGGAGATGGGCAAGATCAAGCCCGAGGGCGACGGCGAAGTGCAGGAGATGATCGACATCGCGGACTTCGCGGTGGGCCAGAGCCGCATGCTGCACGGCTACACCATGCACTCGGAACGACCCGGCCACCGCATGTACGAGCAGTACCAGCCGCTTGGCCTGGTCGGCATCATCAGCGCGTTCAACTTCCCCGTCGCGGTATGGAGCTGGAACGCGTTCCTGGCGGCGATCTGCGGCGACATCTGCATCTGGAAGCCCTCGCCCAAGACCCCGCTGTCGGCGGTGGCGACCATGCGCATCTGCAACGAGGCGCTGAAGGCCGGCGGCTTCCCCGACATCTTCTTCCTGTTCAACGACGCCAGCACCGAACTCTCGCAGGCTTTCGTGGACGACAAGCGGATCCCGCTGATCAGCTTCACCGGCTCGACCAAGGTCGGCCGCATGGTCGGCGAGCGCGTCGCCCATCGCATGGGCCGCTCGCTGCTTGAGCTGGGCGGCAACAACGCGATCATCCTGGACGAAACCGCCGACCTCAAGCTCGCCATCCCGGGCATCGTGTTCGGCGCCGTCGGCACCGCCGGCCAGCGCTGCACCACGACCCGCCGCCTGTTCGTGCACGAGTCCATCTTCGACGATGTGCTCGATACCCTGATCGGCGCGTACAAGCAGGTCGAGGGCAAGATCGGCGATCCGACCCTCGCCACCACGCTGATGGGCCCGCTCAACAGCCCCGAGGCTGTGCAGGGCTACCTGGCAGCGATCGAGAAGGCCAAGGCCGCCGGCGGCACCGTACGCACGGGCGGCGCGGCGCTGACCGACCGCAAGGGCAACTTCGTGCTGCCGACCATCATCACCGGCGTGAAGAACGCCGACGAGGTGGTGCAGACCGAAACCTTCGCGCCGATCCTCTACGTGATGCCGTTCAAGACGCTGGACGAAGCGATCGAGATGCAGAACGACGTGCCGCAGGGCCTGTCCTCCTCGATCTTCACCAACAACCTGCGCGCGGCCGAGCAGTTCCTGTCCGCGGCCGGTTCGGATTGCGGCATCGCCAACGTCAACATCGGTACCTCCGGCGCCGAGATCGGCGGCGCCTTCGGTGGCGAGAAAGAGACCGGCGGCGGCCGCGAGTCCGGCTCGGATGCGTGGAAGGTTTACATGCGCCGTCAGACCAACACCATCAACTACTCCGACGCGCTGCCGCTGGCGCAGGGCATCAAGTTCACGGTGTAAACATAGCCCCTCTCCCTCCGGCACAGCCGGGGGAGAGGGGTGGCCTTTGGCTTTGCCACTTCGCTTTCCGCTTTCAGAGCAGAATGGATTCCCGCTCCCGCGGGAATGACGCCCTGGCAAGCGAACCTTACCTACGCCAACGCATCGCGAGGACCGCCGTCATGAACGTACCGCCTCCCGCCTATCGCACCACCAGCGCCATGGCCGTGGTGAGCCTGGTCTTCGGCATCGCCGCCTGGTGCATGCTGCCGGTGGTGGGCGCCATCGTGGCGATCGTCTGCGGCCACCTGGCGCGCGGCGAAATCCGCCGCTCGCAGGGCCAGCAGGAAGGCGACGGACTGGCGATCGCGGGCCTCGTGCTCGGCTACGTGCAGCTGGCCTTCGGGATGGTCGTGCTGCTGTTCGCCATCGCCGC
Source organism: Frateuria sp. (assembly GCF_035943815.1). Taxonomy (GTDB): domain Bacteria; phylum Pseudomonadota; class Gammaproteobacteria; order Xanthomonadales; family Rhodanobacteraceae; genus Frateuria_A. Next base: position 79,386 of record NZ_DASZBU010000010.1, on the reverse strand, counting down.
CGTCCTGCTGGGTCTGTCGATCGGCTTCGGTTCCTCCCTCTTCCACTGACATGGCAAGCGGCGCGGTCTTCGACCTCCAAGGCTACCGCGTCGTCGTCGCCGGCGGCAGCAAGGGCATCGGGCGCGCGATCGCGCTGGCCTTCGCGCAGGCCGGCGCGGCGGTATCGATCTGCGCGCGCGGCGCGCAGGCGCTGGAGACCACGCGGCAGGAACTGGCCGCTTGGGGCCAAATCGCGCACGCGGCTGCCTGCGACCTTGCCGACGCCGCGGCCATCGCCCGCTACGTCGCCGAGGCCGCGCAGGCACTGGGCGGCCTCGACGTGCTGGTGAACAACGCCAGCGCGTACGGTTTCAGCGACGACGATGCCGGCTGGCTGGCGGGCTTCGAGGTCGACCTGATGGCTGCCGTGCGCGCCTCGCGCGAGGCGCTGCCGTACCTGGCCGCCTCGCCGCACGCGTGCATCCTGCACACAAGTTCCATCGCCGCATTCCACCCACGCCGCCACGGCGCGCCGTATGCCGCGGTGAAGGCGGCGCTCAGCCAGTACACGACCTCGCAGGCGCTGGCGCTGGCTGCGCAGGGCATCCGCGTCAATGCCATCGCGCCCGGCTCCATCGAATTCCCCGACGGCCTGTGGGACCGGCGCCGCCGGGAGGAGCCGGCGCTCTACGAAGCCACGCTGGTGAAAATCCCGTTCGGCCGCTTTGGCGCGCCGGAGGAGATCGCGCACGCGGCGTTGTTCCTCGCTTCGCCCTACGCCGCCTGGATCACCGGCCAGACGCTATGCGTCGACGGCGGCCAAGGCCTCAATGGATAAGCCATGTACGACTACGTCCGCCCGCTGCTGTTCGCGCTCGACGCCGAGACGGCGCACCGGCTCACCCTGTACGCGCTGGGCGTGGCCCATCGCAGCAACCTGGGCCGCTTCGTAGCACAGCCGCCCGCGAATTGTCCGGTCGAGGCCTTCGGCATCCGCTTCCCCAACCCGGTCGGCCTCGCCGCCGGGCTGGACAAGAACGCGACGCACCTGGACGAGCTGGGCGCGCTGGGTTTCGGCTTCGTCGAGGTCGGCACGGTCACGCCCCGTCCGCAGCAGGGCAACCCCAAGCCGCGTATGTTCCGCCTGCCCGCGCACGAGGCGATCATCAACCGGCTGGGCTTCAACAACGAGGGCGTCGATGCGCTGGTGCGCAACGTGGCGACGTCCAGCTACCGCGGCGTGCTCGGCATCAACATCGGCAAGAACAAGGACACCCCCAACGAACGCGCGGTGGACGATTACCTCTTGTGCCTGGAACGCGTCTACGCGCAGGCCAGCTACGTCACGGTGAACATCTCCTCGCCCAATACCCAGGGCCTGCGCGACCTGCAGGAAGAGGAAACGCTGCGTCGCTTCATCGAAACGCTGCGCGAGGCGCAGGAACGGCTGGGCTCGCAGGCCGGCGCGCGCAAGCCGATGCTGCTGAAGATCGCGCCCGACCTGTCGGAAGCGGAACTGGACGGCATCGCCGAAGTGCTGCACAGCAGCGGCATCGACGGCCTGATCTGCACCAACACGACGATCGACCATGCGGCGGTGGCCGCCGATCCGCACGGGAACGAGGTCGGCGGCCTCTCGGGCAAGCCGCTGTTCGCACGTTCCACCGAGGTGTTGCGCGGCATGCGCGCGCGGCTGGGTGCTGCGATGCCGATCATCGGCGTAGGCGGCATCCTCGATGGCAGCGACGCGGCCGAGAAACTCGACGCCGGTGCCGACCTGGTGCAGATCTATTCGGGGATGATCTACCGCGGCCCTCACCTCATCGGCGAATGCGTCGAGGAGATCCGCCGCCAGCGTGGAGCGGCCGATGGTGATTGAGCGGGTCGGCATGGGCGGCTACACGCTGATCGAGAACGCGCCGCTGGGCGCGCGCAACACGCTGCGCGTGGCCGCCCGCGCCCGACTGCTGGCCGAAGTGCGGGATGCCTCCAAGCTGCCCGAGCTGCTCGACTTTCCCGCCGTGCGCGATCGTCCGCTGCTGGTGCTCGGCGAGGGCAGCAATCTGCTGCTCACCGGCGACTTCGACGGCACCGTGGTGGCCATGGCCACCCGCGGCGTGCAGGTCGAGCAGGATGGGGACGTCGCCCGCATCGCGGTGGCCGCGGGCGAGCGCTGGGACGATTTCGTGCGCTGGGCGCTGGGCCAAGGCTACGCCGGACTGGAAAATCTGATCCTGATCCCCGGCACGGTCGGCGCCGCGCCGATCCAGAACATCGGCGCCTACGGCACCGAGGTCGCCGAGTTCATCGAGAGCGTGGAAGCCTGGGACCTACACGAACGCCGGGTGGTTTCGCTCGACAACGCCGCCTGCGCCTTCGCCTACCGCCATTCGCTGTTCAAGCGCGAGCCGGGCCGCTACATCGTCACCGCGGTACGCTTCGCCCTGCCCCGCCAGCGCGAACTGCGCACCGGCTACGCCGGCATCGCCGAGGAACTGGTGCGCATGGGCGTGGACAGGCCTGCCCCGTTCCACGTGGCCGAGGCGGTTGTGCACCTGCGTACCCGCAAGCTGCCCGATCCGGCGGTGATCGGCAATGCCGGCAGCTTCTTCAAGAACCCGATCATCGAGGCGGCAGCAGGTGAATCGCTCAAGCGCCAGCACCCGGAGCTGGTCGCCTGGCCGGGCGGCGACGGCCGCTGGAAGCTCTCGGCCGCCTGGCTGATCGAGGCGTCCGGCTTCAAGGGGTATCGCGAAGGCGACGCAGGCATCTCCAACCGCCACGCGCTGGTGCTGGTCAACCACGGCCATGCCACTGGTTCGCAGCTGTGGGCGCTGGCGCGGCGGGTGATCGCCGGTGTGGAGGCGAAGTTCGGCGTGCGGCTGGAGCCCGAGCCGGTGGTGGTCTGAGGCAAAGTCCCCATCCGTTCCTCGTATCTTCCTGCCGAGCTTCCCCCGTTCCACGGGGGGAATCTCGAGACGCAAGGCTCAGGCTTCGCGCGTCCGCTCCAGCTCCGGCAAAAACACCGTGATCAACCCCATCAGCGGCAGGAACGCGCACAGCCGGTAGACGTACTCGATGCCGTGCGCGTCGGCCAGTTGCCCCAGCACCGCCGCGCCGATGCCGCCCATGCCGAAGGCGAAACCGAAGAACAGCCCCGACACCATGCCGACGCGCCCGGGCAGCAGTTCCTGCGCATAGACCAGGATCGCCGAGAAGGCCGAGGAAAGGATCAGGCCGATCACCACGCTCAGCGCGCCGGTCCAGAACAGGTTCGCGTGCGGCAGCAGCAGCGAGAAAGGCGCCACACCGAGGATCGAGATCCAGATCACCGACTTGCGCCCGATCCGGTCGCCCACCGGGCCGCCGATCAGCGAGCCGGCCGCCACCGCGAACAGGAACACGAACAGGTGCGTCTGCGCGTTCTGCACGGACACGCCGAAATGGTGGATCAGGTAAAAGGTGTAGTAGCTGGAGAGGCTCGCCAGGTAGAAGTACTTGGAGAAGATCAGCAAGCCAAGCACCAGCAGCGACAGCAGCACGCGGTTGCGCGAGAGCACCACCGCCGTATGGTGATGGCGGGCCGTACCGCGGCTCACGTGGTGCGCGCGGTACCAGCGGCTGACGTTGAGCAGCACCGCGATCGCCAGCAGTGCCGCCAGCGAGAACCAGGCCACGCTCCCGCGCCCGTGCGGCGCGATGATCCACGCCGCCAGCAGCGGCCCGATCGAGGCGCCGGTGTTGCCGCCGACCTGGAACAAGGACTGCGCCAGCCCATGCCGCCCACCGGAGGCCATCCGTGCCACCCGAGAGGATTCCGGGTGGAACACCGACGAGCCCGTACCGACCAGCGCCGCAGCCACGAGCAGCAGCGGAAAGGTCGGCGCCACCGCGAGCAGCAGCAGGCCGCACAGGCTGAAACCCATGCCCATGGGCAGCGAATACGGCATCGGCCGCTTGTCGGTCGCCACGCCCACCAGCGGCTGCAGCAACGAGGCGGTGAGCTGGTAGGTCAGCGTGATCAGGCCGACCTGGCCGAAGCTCAGGTCGAAGCCGCTCTTCAGGATCGGATAGATGGCCAGGATCAACGACTGGATCATGTCGTTGAGCAGGTGGGCGAAACTGATGGCGCCGAGCACGGCAAAAGCCGTGCGCGGCGGAGCCGCAGGGGGTGCGGCGGCGGCAAGCGGTTCGGCGCGGGCGTTCATCGGGGAGTGTGAGGTCCAGGGGGAAGCGGCCTGCCGGCCGCGCAGCGCACTCTAGTGCCGGATGGCGGCTCCGTACACCGCCGGAAGGCACACTCCGGAAGCGATCTGTGACTTACCGCTTCGCGCCGCGGTGTTCTTCGGCCGCGCGGTGGGCCCGCAGGCGAGCCATGCGGATGGCCGCCGCCAGGCGGCCGCCGAGACTGCGCGCCTGCTTGGCGCGCTTGGCCTTGCGCGGCTTGGCCTTGCGCGGCTTGACTTCGGCGGCGCGTGCGGCGTGGCACCGGCGTGCCGCGGCCCGCATGGTCGCGAGCATGCTGCAGCGCGCATCACGCTCCGGCTGAGTGCGCACGGCGGCAGCGCGGTGGATGCGGTCGGACGTCTGCATGCGCCCTTGCGCGGACGAGCCGGCAGGCACGGGGCTGGCTTTTGCGACCATGGGATGGCTCTCTTCGGGGTGTTGCGATGCTGGGCAACACAACGTGAAAGGGTGGGCAACGGAGCGGCGGCCGCGATTGACCGCCCGCGGCAGCCACCCGATCATGGCCGGATGCCTATCCTTCGACGCCTCCTGCTATGCCTGATGCTGCTTGGCGCCGGTGCGCTGCATGCCCAGGACGCATCCCCCGCCTCCGCCGCCTCCGCGCCCTCGCCTGCGCAAACGCTGGATCAGTTGCGCGACCAGCTCGACGCGATCAAGAAGGCGCTCGGCGCCAAACCGGACGACCACGCGCTGGCGGACCTGCGCACGAGCGCCTTGGGCGTGCAGGACCAGGCCGACCAGCTTGCCGCCACGCTAACCCCGCAGATGGACAGCCTGAATGCGCGGCTTGCGGTGCTCGGTCCCGCGCCGGCCAAGGGCGCGCCGCCCGAAGCCTCCGAGGTCGCCGCCCAGCGGAAGCAGCTGGACAAGGCCAAGGCCGCCCTCGATGCCCAGATCAAGCAGGCACAACTATTGAGCGAGGACGGCGCGCAGCTGGCGGCACAGGTGGCCGGCGTGCGCCGCGACCAGTTCCAGGCCCAGCTCGCCTCGCGCACGGCCACGCCGCTGAGCAGCGCGTTCTGGGCCGATCCGGCACGCGCCTTTCCGGACGACCTGGCGCGCCTGAAGCGACTGGAGACCCCCCTCGCGGCGGCATGGGCCGATGCGTGGGCGCCGTCGGGCCGCCTGCCGCTGCTGCTTTGCCTGGGCGCGGCGCTGTTGCTGGTCGCCGGTCGCGGGCTGCTGGAGCGCGCGCTGCTTGCGCTCGCGGTGCGCTTCATGCCGGAAAGCCATCTGCGCCGTAGCGCCATGGCGGCGGCCACGGCCCTCGCCACGATGCTGGTGTTCGGATTGGCCGCCCAACTGGTGCGCGTGGGGCTGGACTGGGGCGACACACTCGATCCGGAGCTGGACGAGCTGCCCCGCGCGCTGGTGCGACTGGTGTGTTTCTGCGCGTTCGTCAGCGGGGTCGGCCGCGCGCTGCTCTCGGCGGCCCGTCCCTCGTGGCGGTTGCCGGCGCTGTCCGATGCGGCAGCGGCACGGCTACGCCCGTTCCCCTGGCTGCTCGCGGCGGCGGCGTTGCTGCTGGGCCTGATCGAGCGGATCAACGGCGCCATCGGCGCCAGCCTGCCCGCCACGGTCGCCACGCGTGGCCTGGTCGCGCTGGTGATCAGCGGCCTGATCGGCGCGGCGCTGCTGCGCCTTGGCCAGGCCCGGCGCGCACTGCTGGCCGCCGGCATCGCGCCGGTGCAGCGGCCGCTGTGGGTAGGTCTGCTGGTCGGCGGCGCCGCGCTCGGCGTGACCCTGAGCCTGCTCGCCATCGCGCTCGGCTACATCGCGCTGGCCTTCTACATCGCCACGCGGATGCTGTGGATCGGCGTGCTCGCCTGCGGGGTCTACCTGCTGCTGCACCTGGTGCATGACCTCATCATGGCCCTGCTCCTGCCGGACGGGCGCAGCGGACGGCGCCTGCAGTCCACCTTCGGCCTGGCGCCGCGCATGCTGGAGCAGTCGGCGACGGTGCTCTCGGGAATCAGCCGCGTGCTGATCCTGCTGCCCGCGTTCGCTGCGCTTCTCGCGCCGTTCGGCACCAATCCGCAGGATCTCACCGAACGCATCGGCCAGCTGTTCGGCAACCTCAGCCTGGGCGAGCTGCACATCCATCCGGGCACTGTGTTCGAGGCGCTGGTGGTGTTCGTGCTGGGCCTGGTCGCCGTGCGCGTGGTCAAGCGCTGGCTGGGCGAACAATTGCTGCCCAAGACCACGCTCGAACCGGGCATGCAGAACTCGGTGGTCACCCTGCTCGGCTATGTCGGCGGCGTGGGCGCCTTCGCGCTGGCGCTGGCCGCGCTCAACGTGAGCCTGCAGAGCATCGCCTGGATCGCCAGCGCCCTGTCGGTGGGGATCGGCTTCGGCCTGCAGGCGATCGTGCAGAACTTCATCTCAGGCCTGATCCTGCTGGCCGAGCGGCCGGTCAAGGTGGGCGACTGGGTGAGCCTTTCCGACGTGGAGGGCGACATTCGACGCATCAACGTGCGCGCCACCGAGATCCAGCTGTGGGACCGCTCCACCGTGATCGTGCCCAACTCGCAGCTGATCACGCAGAACGTACGCAACGTGACCCTGGCCAACGCGCAGGGCCGCGTGCAGGTCAAGCTGCCGATGCCGCTGGATACCGATGCCCGGCGGGCCCGGGAGATCATCCTGGAGGCCTTCCGCAGCCACGCCGCCATGCTGGAGACGCCGGCGCCGAACGTGCAGGTCGAACGGATCGACACGCAGGGCGTCCATTTCGTCGGCACCGGCTACGTGCACAGCCCGCGCGAGGTCGGCGGCGTGCGCAGCGACCTGCTGCTGGCGATCCTGGAGCGCCTGCGCAGCGAACGGCTGCCGCTGACCCGCCCGCAGGACATGCGCGTGTATCGCTTGCCCGACACGGGCGAGACCGGCTGAACTCAAGGACACGCCACCGCCAGGTCTCCCTTGCCGCACCAGTGGAGGAGCGCGCCATGAACCCAGGTCCCAGCAGCATCATTCCCTGCCTGCGCTACCGCGACGCCCACGCCATGATCGAGTGGCTTTGCCGCGCCTTCGGCTTCGAGAAGCAGGCGGTCCACGAGGACGAGCAAGGCGCCGTGGCGCATGCCCAGCTCACCTATGGCGGTGGCATGGCGATGCTGGGCAGCGTGCGCGAGGACGGGTTCGGAAGCTTTCCTGGCCAGCCCGACGCCGTGTGCGGGCGCGAGACCCAGTGCGCCTGCGTGATCGTGCGCGACTGCCGCGCCCACTACGAGCGGGCCACGGCGGCCGGCGCGCAGATCGTGGAGGACTACGCCGAAAAGGATTACGCCGGCGCCGGCTACGCCTGCCGCGATCCGGAAGGCCACCTGTGGTGGTTCGGCAGCTACGACCCCTGGGCGTGCTGAGCCGCCGCGACCAGGGATCGGCGATGCGTGCAGCGGTGCCTTCGCGCTCAGCGCACCTCGTTGATGCGGACGTGGTTCCCCGCCGGATCGCGGAAGGCACAATCGCGCACGCCATAGGGCTGGTGGGTGGGCTCCTGGATCACCTCGGCACCGCTGGCCTGCAGCCGTTCGAAGGTGGCGTCCAGGTCGGCACTGGCCAGGATGATCATGGCGTAGGTTCCCTTGGCCATCATCTCGGCGATGGTGCGGCGCTCGTCGTCGTTGAGGCCGGGGGTGGCGCCCGGCGGATGCAGCACGATGGACGTGCCGGGCTGGTTGCGCGGACCGACGGTGATCCAGCGCATCCCGCCGTAGGCCACGTCGTTGCGGACCTCGAAGCCGAGAGTGTCACGGTAGAACGCCAGCGAGGCGTCCGGGTCGTTGTGCGGGAGAAAGCTCGAGTGAATGGTGAGTTCCATGGCAGCCGTGCTCTGTGGTGGGAGCGGTCATGCTAGCTGCGGGCGCTCGGCCGGCGCTTCTCGATTCCTGACCGGTCGGGTGACCTGGCTGGCCACGCACGGGGGCATGCCCGCGACCGCGCGCATTTGCTGGCGGCGATAGGCGCCCGGCGGCATCCCGACCAGTTCGGTGAAGCGCGTGCTGAAGGTGCCCAGCGAGGCGCAGCCGACCGCGAAACAGACCTCGGTGACGTTGAGGTCGCCGCGGCGCAGCAGCGCCATCGCGCGCTCGATGCGGCGGGTCATCAGATAGGCGTAGGGCGACTCGCCATAGGCGAGCCGGAACTGGCGGCTGAGGTGCCCGGCCGACATGTGGACGCCACGGGCGAGCGCCTCGACGTCCAGCGGCCGGGCATACTCGCGGTCGATCCGGTCGCGCACGCGGCGCAATCGCGCGAGGTCGCGCAGGTGTTGTGTCTTGGCAGGGGTGCTGGTCATCGGCGGATGGTTCCACTTCGCGGCGGCCCGCTCAAGGAAGCCTGCATGGCCGCGCGCGATGAAGCGCGCAGTCACCTTTCCGTGCTCAGCGCGCAGCCACGCGGCGCTGCTTCGATTCCGGCCGGGCCAGCGCGTACATCTCCCACGCCATCTGCTTGAGCAGGCCCTGGCGGTCCTTGCCCTGCACGTACAGATCCATGTGCGTGCGGCCAGGCAGGAAACGGAAGTCGGATTTCGCGCCCAGTCCGTCGAGCACCGCCTTGAGCTTGTGCGCGGCGCCGTCCAGGTAGAACGTGTCGGCGGTGCCCACCACCAAGTGGATCTTGCCGTCCAGGTCGGGTTTGAGCTCGGGCCAGTGCTCCTTGAGCCGGCGGGCGATGTCGTAGTGCTCGCTCCAGTAGGCGACCACCGCCGGATCGACGTCGCCGGTGCCGCGGTCGAACATCGGCAACGGGCGGCCGTCTGCGCCGCGCGGCGAGAACACCCAGTCGAACGAGGCCATCTGCCCGCCGTAGGGGCCGAGCACGCGCTCCATCCGGGCAAAGGTCTCGAAGCTGGCGATCACCTTGCCCTTGTCGCGCACCAGCGGGTACGGCGTGCCGTCAGCGCGGTGGTAGACGTTGGCGTGCGGGGCGTACAGGTCGACGCCGGTGAAGTCGTGAAAGTCGCTCGGGTCGGGCGAGGTCGACCAGGTACCGCCGAACACCTTCGGATAGCGCGTCTGCAGCCACAGCGTGGCCCAGCCGCCGGAGGAGTGGCCGGTGAGGAAGCGGCCCGAGGGCCGCGCGTCCATGCGGTACTCGCCTTCCAGCGACGGGATCAGCTCGGTGGTGAGCGCCTGGCCCCACGGGCCGTTGTTCACCGAGTCGGCGAATTCGTGCGTGCCGGTGGCGCTGGACTCGTCCAGCACCACCCAGATCATCGGCGGAAGCTGTTTCTCGGCCATGGCGCCGAACACCATCGCCGCGGTGCCGGCCTGGGTATGCAGGTCGCCGCCGAAGCCGTGCGTCTGGTAGACGGTCGGATACGTGGTGCCGGCGGACGCGTCGTAGCCGGGCGGCAGCACCACCCAGCCGCGCATGTGGATCGGCCGGCCCCAGAAGGCACTGAGCGCAGGGCTGACGAAATCGATCGGACGCACCTGCTCGCGCGCCTGCGCCAGGTGTTTCCTGGTTGTCTCGCTCAGGTAACGCTCGGGAAGATCCCACAGCGCCGGCGTGGGCAACGTCTGGGTGAGGGCCAGCGTGGGTGCAGCGGTGCTGGGCAGATGCACCTCCACCACCGGACTGACCAGGTCGCCTCCGTTGCGCCCGTGGTAGTTGTAGTCGTGCTGGGTATCGAGCACGGCCTGCACGAGGTAATCGCCCGGCGGCAGCTTCGAGAACGCCGACGGAAAGGCCTGCTCGTCGGCGTCCAGGGCCACGCCGCTACCGGGCGCCAGGCGCTCGACCTCGCGCGCGGCAACCGCCGTCTGCTCCGGCGCGAACGGGCTGGCCTCCACCTCGGTCACCTTGCCGTCCCTGGCCGCCGCCCTCGCGGCCTTCGCCTCGGTGGCGAACAGCAACAGACGACCAGCCGCCGGCTGGGCCGCTGAGGCCGGCAGGCTCACCTGGAAGAACTGGTGCGCGACCGGTGTTGCCTCACGCGCGCAGGCGCCGGTAGCCAGCAGCCCGGTGAAAAGCAGCGCAAGCGCGCCGCGGACGGAGTTCAACATGGCAAGCGCTCCTTCATGCGAAGGGGCCGGTCGCCCGGCCCCGTGATGGTCAGTCGTCCGAGCCCTTGGCGCCCTTCTCCACCGGCGCCAGGCGCAGGTCCTGGAAGTCGAAGCTGAAGTCGGTCATCGGCGAGATCGGTTCCATGCGGGCCTCGCGGATGTGGCCGTCCTGGTCCAGCGCGAAGGTGATGAAGGCATCGGCGTTGAGCGTGCGATCGTCCCAGCGCACGGTGAAGCTGTCGTGCTGCCATGGGCTCATCGTGCCGACCAGCTGCGGCGTGTGGCTGAAACGCAGGCGCAGCTTGCCGCCCTCCTGGCTGATGGCGATGTCGCCGTACCACGGGTCGCGGTAGGTGCCCACGTAGCCGGCCAGCGGCAGCGAGGGTTTGCTGGCCTTGGCCCGCGCGGCCTCGTGCTTGGCGAAGCTGTCGTCGGCCTTTGCCTGGGCCTTCTTCACCGCCTTGTCGTAGACGGCGACCCAGTCGGTCTGCTTGTCGGGGGTGAGATAGGCGTCGAGCACCCGGTAGGTGATGGCGTTGAAGGCGGCGCCCGATTCGGCATTGGTCAGCACCACCACGCCGAGCTTGAGCTGCGGCACCAGGGTCAGGCGCGAGACCATGCCCGGCCAGCCGCCGGTGTGCCAGACCAGCTTTTTGCCCTGGTAGTCGGACAGGAACCAGCTCTCGCCGTAGCCGGAGAACTGCGGCGTCAGCGGCGCCAGTTCGGGGATCGGCGGCTTGCCGACTTTGATCGGCGTGAGCACCGACCACATCTCGTGCTGGCTCTGTTCGGAGAACAGCCGCTGCGGCTTGCCGTTCGCGCCGGTGGTCGGCAGCGCGCCGCCGGCCAGCTGCACGTTCATCCACTTGGCCAGGTCGTGCACGCTGGAATAGATGCCGCCCGCGCCCGGGTCGTTGAGCCAGGCCATCGGCGGCACCGGCTTCAAGTCCTTGAAGTCGGCCTTGGCGTGGCCGGTGGCGACGTCCATGCCGGGCTTGAGATACGTCTTGTCGATCAACGACTCGTCCATGCCGACCGGCTTGAAGATGTGCTCGCGCACGTAGTCGGCATAGCTCTGGCCGGAGGCCTGCTCGATCACCAGCGTGGCCACCGCGAACAGGATGTTGTCGTAGGCGTAGCCGCTGCGGAAGCCGTTCTTGATCGGCACCTTGGCCAGCCGCTCGACCACTTCCTTCGTGGTGTAGCTGGTCGGTGGCCAGTACAGCAGGTCGCCGGCGCCCAGCGACAGGCCGCTGCGGTGCGCCAGCAGGTCGCGGATGCGCATCTCGTGCGTCACGTACGCGTCGGACATGCGGAACCACGGCAGATGGTCGACGACGCGGTCGTCCATGTTTAGCTTGCCCTGCTCGGCCAGCTGTTGGAGCGCGGCGGCGGTGAACGCCTTGGTGTTGGAGGCGATCGCGAACAGCGTGCGCGCATCGACCTTGTCGGCCTTGCCCAGCTCGCGCAGGCCGAAGCCCTGCTCCATCACGACCCGGCCATCCTTGACGATGGCCACCGCGATGCCCGGCACGTCGAAGGTCTTGCGCGCGCTGTCGACGTAGGCGCCGAAGTCGGCCAGCTGCGCGGGCAGCATGGGACGCGCGGTGTCGCCGGTGGAGACCGGCGGCGGCAGCGGCCGCTGCGCTGGCGCCTGCGCCAGCACGCCGGTCGCGGCGAACAACAGGGCGCAGGCCGCGGCCAGGCGTGTGGAGAAGACGGGTCGGGTCATTAAAAGGCTCCGCTTAAGGGGACGCTCCACTATCGCGGCAAAGCGGGCTCGGCGCCAGCCGTCCATCTGCCTCGCCCCATCCGCCTCAGCCGCCATGTTGCGCGTGAGCGTCCAGCCACGGCGCCAGCGGAATCGACCACAGATTCTCCAGCCCGTTGTCCCAGGAGGCCATGCGCGCCAGGTCCTGCCGCCCCTGTGCCGCGGTGCGCGGGTAATGCACCGGCACCGCGCGGGTGCTGGAGAAATACAGCGTGCGATGGTCCGCGCCCAGATGCGATCCCCATGGGCCGCCCTTGTTCACTTCGTCGCCCAGGTCGATCGGTGCGCCCCAGTGCCCGCCCTCGCGGAAGGCGATGTAGAGGCGATCTGGCCGGTCCTTGCCGCTGTAGTTGGCGTCGAACACGATGAACGACTCGTCCGGCGCAACCGCGGGATCGAGCTCGTGCGCGGAGGCATCGCCCAGCGGCACCTCGACCGGGGCCTGGTAATGGCCGTCGCGATATTGCGAGCGGAACAGCCGGAAATCGTCGTCCGCGCCCGGTCGCTGGAAATACACGCTGCCGTCGGCCGCCACGCTGGGCGCATAGGTGCGCGTGCTGGCATTGACCGTGTCGGGCAGGCGCACCGGCTCGCCCCAGCCTGCGCCCTTGCGGTCCACCCGCCACAGGTGCCCGCCCGAACCGGGCGCCACCTTGCCGCTGGCGAACACGGCATCCAGCGGCTTGCCGCCCGGGCGGTCCGGACGGTTGGAGGTGAACACGAGGAACGATCCATCCGGCGCCATCGTCGGATCATGGTCCAGCCAGCGGCCGGAAAAGGGGGCGACCGTTGGAATGGACCAGCCACTGGCGGTCCGGTGCGAAACGAGGATGGCCGCGTTCGGCCAGCGGATACGGTCGAAGAACACCGTGCGGCCGTCAGGGGTGAACGCCGCCGAATCCTCCGCCGCGGGACCGGAAATGACCCCGGGCGCGAAGATCGTCGGCTGCACAGCAGGCGTGGCCTGGATGGAAAAAGCGGCGGTGCCCAGGACCAGCAGGGCGACGGTCATGCGGCCGATCACGCGCATCATGGAACCCTCGACTCCGGGGAAATGGCACAGATATGCCAGCGGGCGCCGTGTGGCACGTGCCGCAAGTAACGCTCACGCGCCGTCCGGCGCCGGCGTGCCAAGATCCGTCCTTTCCATGGAGCCGGCCATGTCCAGCAAGCATTCGCCCTCGCCCATCCGCGCCGGCATCGGCGGCTGGACCTTCGCTCCCTGGCGCAACAATTTCTACCCGGCCGGGCTAGTGCAGCGGCGCGAGCTGGAATACGCCAGCCGCCAGCTGCGCGCGATCGAGGTCAACGGCACCTTCTACGGTGCGCAGAAACCGGCCACTTATGCCAAGTGGGCTGCGGAGACGCCGCCCGGTTTCGTGTTTGCGTTGAAGGCGCCGCGCTACGTGGTGGAGAGCAAGCGCCTGGCTGCCGCCGGCAAGGGCATCGAGGCCTTCGTGTCCGGCGGCCTGGAAGCGCTCGGCGAAAGGCTCGGGCCGATCAACTGGCAACTGGGCCCCTCGCGCCCGTTCGACCCCGACGACATCGCGGGCTTTCTCGATGCGCTGCCGCGCGAGCTCAACGGCCAACCGCTGCGCCACGTGCTGGAGGTGCGCCACAAGAGCTTCGCCAGCGAGCGCTACGTCGCGCTCGCACGCGCTCACGGCGTGCCCACCGTCTTCACCGACGCCGCGCAATATCCGTCCTTCGCCGACCTTACCGGCCTCTTCGTCTACGCACGGCTGATGCGCAGCGCCACCGACGAACCGCTCGGCTATCCGCCCGGCGCACTGGACACCTGGGCCGAGCACGCACACGCCTGGGCGCAGGGCAAGGACCCGGCCGAGCTGCCACACGCCAGCGCGCTGCAGCCGGACGGCGCGCCGCGCGAAGTGTTCATCTTCTTCATCAGCGCCGCCAAAGCGCGCAATCCCGCGGCCGCCATGGCTTTGCAGGCGCGCGTCGACCGTGACGAAACGCCGGCCTGAGGCGATGTTTACAGCCGCTTGCCCCGGGCGTCACGGTGCATGAGGCAGGCTGGAAAACGTCGCAGCGACGACGCTTCCTCCACTGCCGCAAGGAGATCCGCCATGACCATCCAATCGACCGGATACAACGCCACCAATGCCAACCGCGCCGGCATGGGCACCGGCCCGGTGCTCGCCTCCAGCACGCTCAATGGCGAGAACGTGCGCAACGCCTCGGGCGAGGACCTGGGCGAAATCAAGGACCTCATGATCGACACCGCCAGCGGCACCATCCAGTACGCCGTGCTTTCCTTTGGCGGCTGGCTCGGCATGGGCGACAAGCTGTTCGCGGTGCCGTGGAATTCCATGCGGCTGGATACCGCCAACCATTGCCTGGTGCTCGATGTCTCCAAGGAACGGCTGAAGGATGCACCGGGGTTCGACAAGGACAATTGGCCGGACTTCGCCGATACCACCTTCACCAACCGCATCAGCAATTACTACCACTGACGCGCGGGCCGCACGGGCGGGCGTCAGGTCGGCACTGCCGATACACTGGCACACCCGCCCGATGCGTCTTTCGCCCATGCGCCAGCTCTCCTTCCAGCTCGACCGCGACCACGTCGAGCTCAACCAGCTGCTGAAACTGGTCGGGCTGTGCGACAGCGGCGGCGCCGGCAAGGCGCTGGTGGCCAGCGGCGAGGTCTACGTCGACGGTCAGCGCGAGCTGCGAAAGACCTGCAAGATCCATGCGGGACAAACGGTACGGCTGGACGACGTCGAGATCCGGGTGGCCTGACCGCGCCCGCGCGGCCACGCCGTTGCTTCGCTGCCTGCAAGGGCGAACGCGGGCGGCCAGGTAACCGGAACGCCGTTCCCGGCGAAATCATTGAACCTCGCGTGCGTTCTGCGCGCTTGGCCCTTGGCTCGCCGGAGATCACCCATGGCTGCTGCTCGATGGTTCTCACTACTTCCCTTGGCCGGCGCGTTGCTGGCCGGCTGCGTCGCCTCGGGCCAGGCCTCGGCCGATGGCAGAGTCAGCCTGCCCGACCCGCGACTTGACCCTGCACCGACCTCGCCGGGCGAGCAGGTGGCGGTGTTCGCCGGCGGTTGTTTCTGGGGCGTGGAAGCGGTGTTCGACCACGTCAGGGGCGTGCGCAAGGCCTGGTCCGGCTATGCCGGCGGCGAAGCGGGCACCGCCACCTACGAACAGGTCAGCGGGGGCGACACCGGACACGCCGAATCGGTCAAGCTGATCTACGACCCGCGGCAGGTCAGCTACGGGCAGTTGCTCAAGGTGTTCTTCTCGGTCGCCCATGACCCCACGCAGCTCGACCGCCAGGGGCCGGACGTGGGCAGCCAGTACCGTTCGGAGGTCTTCTACACCACGGCGCAACAGCAGCGCGTGGCTACGGCCTACATCGCCCAGCTCGGCGCGGCGCACGCGTTCGAGGATCCCATCGTGACCCGCGTCGAGCCGCTCAAGGGTTTCTACGTGGCGGAGGCCTACCACCAGAATTTCGCCGCGCTCCATCCCGACGATGCGTACATCGCCTACAACGATGCGCCCAAGGTGGCCCACCTCAAACAGTGGCTGCCGACGCTCTATCGCCCCCAGCAACAGCAGGTGGACGTGCGGCTGCACTGAGCATCGCGTTCCCCGCGGGCCACGAGAGGATCAGCGCGTCGGCGGCACCAGCCGCAGCTTCGGGCCGCCGGAACGCTGGCCGGGGCGGAGCATGCGCTCGATCTCCGGCACCTCCAATGCGCGGGCGTAGAGGTAGCCCTGGCCCTCGGTGCAGCCGGCGCGCAGCAGGAACTCGTGTTGAGCCTCGGTCTCGATGCCCTCGGCGATGGCGCACAGGCCCAGCCGCTTGGACAGGGCCAGCATGGCCTCGACGATCGCCGCGTCATGCGAGCTGCCCGGCAGGCCATCGATGAAGCTCTTGTCGATCTTGAGGAAGGCGATCGCCGGCAGCTTGAGGTACGACATCGAGGAATAACCGGTGCCGAAGTCGTCGATGGCGACCCCCACGCCAAGCGCGTGCAGCGCGTTCATGGTGCGCTCCATCTCGTCGCCCAGGCGCAAAATGGCCCCTTCGGTGATCTCCAGCAGCAGCCGCTGCGGGGCGACGCGCTCGGCCACCAGGCGGCGGCGCACGTCCTCGACGAAATGCGGCGCGCCATAGGAACCGGCCGAGATGTTCACCGCCACGCGGATCGGCGGCAGGTTCTCCTCGTCCCAGCGGTGCATCTGCCGCGCGACGGCCTGCAGCACCCAATCGTCGACGTGGCGGATCAAGCCCAGCTTCTCGGCCATCGGGATGAACTCGCCGGGGGAGATTTCCCCGCGCGCCGGATGGCGCCAGCGCAGCAGCGCCTCAACCGCAACCACGCGCCCGCTGCGCATGTCCACGCTCGGCTGGTAGACCAGCCGGAATTCGCCTCGCGCCAGGGCCTGGCGCAGCTCGGCGGCAAGCGCGAGTCGCTTGCGCGCATCGGCCTGCATCATCGGCGAGTAGAAGCGGTAGGTGTTGCGCTCCTGCGTCTTGGCCGCGTACATGGCGGCATCGGCGTTGGCGATCAGCGTGACCGGCTCGGCGCCGTCCAGCGGATAGCCGGCGATGCCGATGCTCGCGCTCAATGCCACTTCATACTCGCCCACTTTCATCGGCTCGCCCAGCAATGCCAGCAGGCGCTGCGCAAGTACGCCGGCCTGCTCGCGCGAGACCAGCCTGCCGATCAGCACGGTGAACTCGTCGCCGCCGATGCGGCCCGCCACGTCGTGTTCGCCCAGTCCGCGGGTGATCCGCTCGGCCACGTGCACCAGCAGGCGGTCGCCGATGGCGTGGCTGTAGCTGTCGTTGACGACCTTGAAGGCGTCCAGGTCGATGAACAGTACCGCGACCGCGCCATGCTCACGATCGGCCGCCGCAATGGCCAGCGCGCAGCGGCGCTCGAACTCGGCGCGATTGGCCAGCCCGGTCAGCGGGTCGTGCGTGGCCAAATGCTCCAGTCGCCGCTGGTTGGTCTTGGTGGTGCTGATGTTGGTGAACACCGCCACGTAGTGCTGCACGCGGTCCTGGGCGTCCCGGATTACGCTGATGCTCAGCAATTCCGGATAGACGCTGCCGTCGGCGCGCTGGCTGTGCACTTCGCCCAGCCAGTTGCCGCCGTTGCGCAGGGTGTCCCACACCGAGGGCGGCAGCGGCGAGTGGTCGGGCAGGCAACGCAATTCGTCGAAACGCCGGCCCTGCACCTCCTGCAGCGACAGGCCAGTGATGGCCATGTGCGCGGCGTTGACCGAAACCACGCGCCGTTCGGCGTCGGCGATGATCACGCCTTCGGCGATGCTGCCCAGGGCCTCGGCGGCGATGCGCCGTTCCTGCTCGAGGCTCAGCCGTTCGGAAATGTCGCGGACGATCGCTTGGCGCACCGCGCGCTTACGCCAGCTGACCAGACTGCTCTGCGTCTCGACCGGGCGGGCATCGCCCTCACGGCCACGCAGAAAGCCGTGGGTGACGCCCTCGGCATGGGGTGCCCCGCCTTCGAACAAGGTCGCGAACGGCGTGCCGATGAGTTCGCGCGCGGATCGGCCGATCCATTCGCGAGCCTTGTCGTTGACGTCCAGGATCCGGCCACCCTGCTCGTCCACCATCACGATGGCATCGGGCGCACGGTCGAACAGCAGGCGGTAGCGTTCCTCCGTGCCGCGGATGCCGGCCAGGATGCGGCGGGCCATGCGCAGCCACAACAAGGAGGCCAGGCAGGCGGCGGCGAAGATGGTGCCGAACAGCACCCGCCCCATCCGGCTGGCGCCGCGGGCGATCTCCAACGAGAACACCAGCGCGCGAGGCTCGATGAGGTCGTTCAACGCCCGTATCCGCGCCTGCTGCCGGCCGATTTCGGCCGGGTCCATGGGGCCGCGCGCATGGCCGGCCTGCAGCTGGCCGGCGATCGCGTCGAGTTCGGCTACCTGTGCGTCGGTCGAGCGCCACGCGGCCAGCGCCTGGCGCATGTACGGCGCGGTGGCGAAGTGGTCCAGCATGAAGATCACGCCGAGAACCGCCGCAGGCATCGTGTCGACCCGCTCGAGCGCCGTGGCGACCTCCTCTCGATCGTAGTGGCCGGCGGCAATCGCATCGCGGATCCAGCGGTCGGTGCGCAGGATCTCGTAGTTGCGGCGGAAGCCGGCCAGGTCGGCCGGGTCGCCGCTGGCGGCATAGACCCTCAGATCGATCACCGCCTGCTTCTGAGCTTTGGACCAGATGCTCTCGCCGTTGAGAAAGCCGGCGAGAGCGACCTGGATCTGCAACGCGCCCCAGATGAACACCAGGATCAGCCCGATGACGGCTGCCAACCCATAGGCCAATGGCAGCAAGCGCCGTGGCAGTGAGTGCGGGCTGGGCACGGCAGCAGGCATTGCGTCCCTTGTCCTTTGGCTGACCGATGCAATTCTACGGGGCTACGTTGCACGTTTGGGGCCTATCAAGCAGCCGCCTCGTTCACGGTTCCGTAAACCTGAGCCCGGCCAACGCAGCGGTCCGCCAGGATGCGCATGCCCACGTAGCTGCGCTTGATGCATTCGATGAGGTGATCCACCTCATCGGCAGCCGGCGCGGTTCCCTTGAGGGTACACACGATCTCCAGTGCCTCCCAGGGATGGGTGTCGTCGTAGGCGGCGTGGAGCTGCAGCCAGCGCAGGCTCTGCGCCCGCGTGTGCGCCGGCAGGCTCTGGGCGTAGCTGGCGCTGTCGTAGATCAGCCGCGACCACTCCCCGGTGGCGCCCTCCACCGCGTAGTTGGTCGCGATGATGCCGGCCGCGAGGCTGTCGTGCCGGCTGACCTCCTCGCACCAGTCGGCCAGCGCCTGGGTGCCCTGGGCGCGCTCGCCGTAGAGCACGTCCTCGCGCGCCACCCCGGCGCCCTGCGCCCAGTTGAGCCAATAGTCGGCATGGTTCTGCTCCACGCGGATGTTGCGCACCAGCCAGCGGCGCGCGAGGTTGTCGCCCGGGCTGCGCCCGTACTGTGTCTTGAGCAGGTTGCGCGCCATGTAGGCGGGGAAGCGCTCGATCAACGGCCAGATGCCGACCATGAAGTCGCGCGTGCCCTGACGGTCGAGCCGAAGCTCGCGCATCAGGTCCCACAGCTCGTGCCGGATCACGCCCTGCCGGGTCGCCTCGCAGGCGTCCACCATGTCCTGGGCCCATTGCGGGTAACTGCCCAGTTCGGTCAACGGGCCGGTGCGTTCGAATCGATGGTTCATTGCATTCTCCTCTTTGGGTTCGCTGCGCATCGAACGGGCCCAAGAAGATGCGCCCGCGTCCCCGGCCCGCAGCGCGCCGGAGACATCCATGGTCCAACAGGCTGTCTCATGCGGGGCGAATATGCGCGTGCCTGCCGGCTGCGCCCGGCAGGCTCCCCAGGAGCACCGGTTTCGGGGCGGCGGCCCTAGCCGCGCCGGGTACGTCGCTCGGCGGCAAGTGCGGAGGCCACGTCGCGCGCGTAGGTGCGGCGGCTGCGCACGAGCAGCAGCAGGCCGGCGAGGGCGAGCGGCGCAAGCATCGCAAGAAAGGTATCGCCCAGCCCCGCCGCCCCCGCGCGCGCCGCCGCTGCGGAGGCGCCCGCGGTACCGACGTCACTGGCAAAGCGCGCGGAAACGTAACCGAACAGCGGCGGCGCGATCGCCTCCAGCGCGAAGCGGAAAGTCGCCCGCACGCCCTCGGCGCGTCCCCACAGGGCCGAAGGCATCACGTCCAGCCTCGCCGCATCCACCGCTGGGTTGGCGCCTCCCAGGCCCGCCGCGGCGAGGAAGAAGAACGGCCCGGCCAGCCACAAGGAGCCAAGCCACAGGGCAGGCAGGAAGGCGGCCGCCGCAGTCAGGTACGCGGTCGCCGCCACCAGCACACGCCCGGTTAGCCGGCCGCGGTCGATCAGCCGGTCGCCCAGCCGTCCGGCCAGTAGCACGCCGCCGATGGCGCCCAGACCGAGCAGCACCGCCAGGCTGCTCGCCCCTGTCTGGCCCAGGGCGAAGCGCCCGCGCAGGTACACGATGGCGAAGGTACGCAGGCCGGTGAAGTAGAAATAACCGAGCGCCGAGGCGGCGATCAGCGTGCGGTAGGTAGGCACCGCCAGCACGTAGCGCACCGCATGCCACAACGAGGCGCTGGCCGGGTTCATGCTCATCAGGGCGTGGCGTGGGCGCACCCCGCGCCAGCGGATGACCCGGCGAAGCGCTCCACTGCCGGTCGGCTCGTCCGTTCCTCCCCGTCCGCGCTCATCCTCTGAAGGCAGCCGGCGTGCGCCCACCGGGATACGGCTCTGTCCTCCCCGCGCCGGCTCCGGCAGGGAGCGCCACAGCACCAGCGCAAGCGCGATCCCCAACGCCGCGAGCACCCAGAACGAGGCGCGCCAGGACAACCAGGCCGCCACGTTGCCGCAGACCAGGAAGCCCAGCGCCACCCCTGCCAGCTCGCCCGCCAGCACGTAGCCGAAGATCCGGCCGCGCTCACCCGGCCGGAAGAAGTCGCCGGTCAACGAAGTCACCGCCGGGGAGGCCACCGCGGCAACCACGCCCAGCGCCAGCCGGCTGAGCAGCAGCATCAGGTAGGAATCCGCCACGCCGCTCACCAGCATGGTCATCGACCAGGCCACCAGCGCAATGGCCAGCAGGCGCACGCGCGGCACGCGGTCGACCAGCGCGCCGAATGGCAAGGTCGTCACCGCGGCCACCGCGGTCGAAGCGGTCACCAGCCAGCCGATCTGGAGGTTGCCCACGCGAAGCCCCGCTTCGATCTGGGTGGCCACGGCGCCGACGGTCGCCTTGTCCGCCGAGTCCAGCGCCAACACGCAGGCCAGCAGCGCGATCACCTTCAGCCGCGCCGGACCGCCGGCCAGTTTCTCCAGCGGGCGCTCGATGTTCCGGCGCAGCCGGCGACGCCACCAGCCCATCCGGGCAGCCGCGTGGGCATCGGTGTGCGGGGAGTCCATGGCGGGTCCTGTGCATGGCGGTCGGCATGGTGCCGCCGCGCGCCTCACGAAACATTCTCGGGCGACCGTCAATCGTGGCGACCCAGCCTGCGCGAGGCCGCCGCATGTCTTTCCTGCGAGCCGATTCCGGCACCTGCGCTGCCAACAGCGCGTCAAGGACGCTGGCTACGCGCGCGCGCGCGCCGCAGCCGGCGTTGGCGCTGTTGGTCTTCATGATGGCGCTGGCACCCTTCGGCGATACCGAGTACACGCCGGCCATGCCGGCCATCGCGCACTCGCTGCAGGCCGACTACGGCACCGTGCAGCTGACGATGACCTTCTACCTGGCCGGCTCGGCAGTCAGCCAGCTCGGCTACGGGCCGCTGGCCGACCGCTACGGGCGGCGCCCGGTCATGCTCGGCGGCACCGCTCTGCTCATCGCCGGCTTCCTGCTTGCACTGGTGAGCTTTGGGATCTGGCCGTTGCTCGGCAGCCGGCTGGTGCAGGGCCTGGGTGCCAGTGCCGGCGGCGTGGTGGCGGACGCCGCAGTGCGCGACGCCTTTCCCGCCGACCGGCGCCAGCGCATCTATGCCAAGTTGAACGCCGCCTTCGCGCTGGCGCCTGCGATCGGCCCGGTCGCAGGCGCCTACCTGGCGCGGGAACTGGACTGGCGCGCGAACTTCGCGGTGCTTGCCGCGCTGGCTGCCCTGCTGTGGTACGCGGTGTGGCGCTGGCTGCCGGAAACCCACCTGCACCCGGACCGCCGGGCGACCCGGCCACGCCACCTCTGGCGCACCTGGCGGCGCATCCTGGGCACCCCGCGCTTCCTGCTGTTCACGTTGCTGGGCGGTTGCGCGGTCGGCGTGGTCTATACCGCATTGATCGGCGCGCCGGACCTGGTGATCAACCTGCTGGGAGAAGGCAGCGGCGCGTTCGCGATCGTCGCCGCCTCGATCCTGGTGGCCTTCGTCGCCGGGGCCTGGCTCTGCGTGATGCTGACGCGGCGGGTCGCTCACGGCCTGATCGTAGCTGGTGGCCTGGCCCTGCTCCTCGCCGGCTCGCTCGTCCTGCTGGCGGTAGCGCTGCGGCTGGGCGCGCACGGCAGCCTGGCCATGTTCCTGCTGCCGATCTGCGTGTGCTTCTGCGGCGTGGGGTTGCTCCTGCCCGTGACTACGGCCAGGGCGATGGCGCCGTTTCGCCGCACCGCCGGCAACGCCGCCTCACTGCTCGGCTTCGTGCGGATGGGCGTGGCCGCGCTGGGCACGGTGGCGATGAGCCTGTTGCACCGCGGCTCGGTGCTGGACATCCCGCTAGTGTTCCTGGCCCTGACCGGCGCGGCGGTGCTGGCGTTCGCCTTCTACCTGGTGCGTGAGCGGTCCGGCTGAGCCGCTCAGGCGTGCCGGGGTACTGACGCGGCGCCCTCCGCCCCTCCTCCAACAGCCGTGTGCGCAAGCGCCCAGGTCCGCGTGACCGCCGTGGTCGGCAAGAAGCTCCTGGTGCGAGAGCAACGCCGCCCTCGTCCGGCCGACACAGGGGTGCCTGCACAGGCAGATGCGCCGCGCCGCGGCGCATCCGTACCAGGCCAAGGCACACGGCACCAGCACGGGCGACGCGGAAGCAACCGTCCGGCGGCAAGGCAACGGTGGTCTGATCTGCACTCCACGAACGCAAGGGGGTTGCCATGATCACGCTGGGTATCGAAGAAGAAGTGCAAGTGGTCGACGAGCACGGCCGGCTCGTCACGCATGACCTGGGCTCCGGCCTGGCCGAATACGCCACGCCGGAGGGCCTGCTCGACAAGGAGATCCACCGCTGCGTCATCGAACTGAAGACCCGCGTCTGCCGCGATGTCGACGAACTCGTGGACGCATTGCGCGCGGTACGCGCGGTGGCGCGACGCAAGGCGGCGGCGCAGGGACAGCGCATCCTGATCGCCGGCCTCCACCCGACCGCACGATGGCAGCAGCAGCCGATGCACGAGGGGCCGGATTATCCGCATTACCAACGGCTGATCACCGAATATCAGGACGTGGCGCGCGCCGCCTTCAGCTTCGGCATGCATCTGCACCTGGGCTTTTCCGACGGCGCGCCGCGCATGGCGATCATGAACCGCCTGCGCCACGTATTGCCGGAGGTGCTGGCGTTGTCGGCCAGCTCGCCGTTCCTCGAGGGCCGCGACACAGGCCTGCATTCCTGGCGACACAGCCTGCTCGATCGCTACCCGCGCATGGGCACGCCCGACGTCTGGACCAGCGAGCGGCATTACCAGGCCCACGTCGAACGCCTGCGCCGGGTCGGCTGCATCCATCCCGAGCAGGGCCTGTGGCAGGACCTGCGCCTGCACCACCGCTACGGCACGCTGGAGGTGCGCATCATGGATGCCCACCCGCACCTGGAGCGCATCGGGTTGATCGCCACCCTGCTCAGGTGGGAGGCGCAGACGCTGGAGCAGGAGCTGCGCGAGGGCCGCCAGGGACTGGTATGGGAGCGCGCCTGCATCGACGAGAACAAGTGGCGCGCCCGCCGCTACGGACTGGCCGCGCAATGGATCGAATGGGATCGCGACGAGGTCTGCAGCACCGCGGCGCACTTCGAGCGCTGGTGGCGGCGCCTGGCGCGATGCGCCACCAGCCACGCCGAAAGCGCGCACTGGGAACGCCGCCTGGCCAACGCCCTGGACGAGGGCAGCTACGCCGATGCGCTACGCGCGCGGGCGACCCGCGATGCGGACTGGACCGCCACGCTGCGGTGGATGGTCGACCAGGCTGAAGACGAGCTGCCTGCACTCGCGCATGCGGAGGGCTGGGCATGAACATGCAGCCATCCATCCGTCTGGACGTCCTGGGCGCCGACCGGCTCGCGCTCGCTTTGGCCGCAGTCGATGCGCCGCACCTGCCGCTCTCGATGATGTCGGACCACTACGCCATCGGCAACGCGGCCCTGCGCCAGGCGCTCAAGGAAAAGATCGCACGGCTGGTACGTGCGCTCGGCCCGCATCTGCATCCCTCGCGCGCAGGCTGGTCCGGCGCGCGCGCGGACGTGCTGGCGCTGGACCTGGCCTTCGTCGAGCATCCGCGACAGCCCTTCGAGCTGGCCTGGGTGGAGATCCAGGCGTTCACCTCGATGCTGCCGACATTCCATACCCTGCACCTGGCGCAACGCCGCCTGCACGGGTTGGCGCTCCATTGGCTGCCGCACGATGCCCTGCCACCCGGCGCCGGCTGGGTCGAGCACATGCGCCACTGGGTGGCGCCGCGGGCGGACACGGTGCTGATCGAGGACCAGCCGCGCCGCCGCGCGACCTGGCCGGACCTGGACGCCGCGCGGCACTGGTGGCAGGTCGACGTGCACGACTGGCGCGACCTGGTGCCGATGCAGGGCGAGCTTTGCTGCCCGGTCAGCCGGCGCCGCTACGGCCACGTCTGGAACCGCCTGATCCTGGACGACCTGGACGCCCTCGACCGCCGCCGCGCCGAATCGGTGCTGCGTGCCGCTGACAGGGTCGGCTGGCACAGCCATCCGGCCTGGTACGAGGGCATCCACAAGGGCACCTTGGCCAGCCTGCCTCTGGCACCCCACGAGGCCTGCCATTGGATCGAGGAAAGCCCGCTGCGCGCGGGCGGCTATGCCGATGCGGGCCGCTGGGTGGCCAAGTCGGTCGGCGGCCATTCCGGCAGCGGTTTGCTGCTGGCACCCACGCCGGAGGACCTGGAGGCCTTGCCGACTCCGCGCCGGTGGATCGTGCAGAACCGCTTCCGCCAGCTGCCCATCGGCCAGCATCCGGTCACCGGGCAGCCGCTGTTCGGCGAACTGCGCTGCATGCTCGGCCTGCGTGACGGGCAGCCGCCGTGGGTGATGGCATGGATACTCAGGCTTTCCAACAACGGTATCGCCACGCTGACGGGACGAGACACGCGTCCGGGCGAAGGGATGACGCTGTTGTACTTCGAGGAGACGAACGATTGACGGCGGCTGGAGCCCTCCGGTCGGGGGAGGGCTCGTGCCACGCTCAACCCTGGCCTTGCGTTCCCGCGACCACCATCCACGACACGCCGAAACGATCGGCCACCATGCCGAAGCTTGAGGCGAAGAAGCTCGGGCCCAGCGGTTGCTGCACCTGGCCACCTTCGGCCAGCGCATCGAACAGCTGCCGCGCCTGTGCATCATCGTCGGCGGTGACGGAAAGTGACACGCCCTTGAACTCCGGGTGTCCAGCCGCAAAGCCGTCCGAAGCCATCACCTGCGTCTGGCCGATCTGCAGGCAGGCGTGCATGACCTTGTCCGCCGGCGGCGGGGTCCCCCCCGGGCAGCCGGCGTCGCCCGCGGGCGCATCGCTGTAGTGCATGAGCATCACCACCTGCGCACCGAGCGCCTGGCGATAGAACGCGACTGCCTCTTCGCAGCGGCCGTCGAAGAACAGATAAGGCTGAACCTGCATGGGAATGACCTCGTCATGTGGGGAAGGCGGAGCCTCGCGGGCTTCCACGATCATGACGAACGGGACGTCGGCGGATCGACAGCCGCGCCGATGCTTTGCAACGGCCAGGCCGCCTGTCCGCGAGCAACCGGCCTCAGGGACGCGGTTGCGCTTGCGTGCCGGCGCCGGCCCGGCCTACCGCCGGGTTCGCCGGCGTGCCGGTCAGCTGGCAGACCAGCGCATACAGCATGCGCAGGTCCTGCACGTCCAGCGTGTCGCCTTCCATGCCGCGGAAATGGTGGTGGAAGGAGCGCACCGCGGCGGCGCGGTCGTCCAGCGGATAGCCGACCAGCGCCAGCGCCATCCACGGGTCGAAGCCGGGCGGCGGGTCGACCAGCGGCCCGCGCGGCCACAGACCGTAGCCGGCGTCGGCCAGGCGCTGCCAGGGGAACAGCGGGCCGGGATCGTCCTTGCGGCCGGGCGCGAGGTCCTCGTGTCCGATGATCTGCGTGGGCGGGATATGCAGGCGCGTGGTGAGGTCGGCCAGGAGCCGCAGCAGGCTGTCGATCTGCGCCCGCGCGAACGGCGAGTGGCCGTCGTTGTCCAGCTCGATGCCGATCGAGGCGGAATTGAGGTCGGTGATCGTGCCCCAGCGCCCGGGACCGGCCTGCCAGGCGCGATCGCTGTCGGCCACCAGCTGGTAGATGGCCCCGTCGCTTCCTACCAGGTAATGCGCGCTCACCGGACCGCCACTGTTGGCAGTGCGCAGGGTATCGAGGCTCTCCTGCACCGAATGCTGGTCGGTGAAGTGGATCACGATGGCCACCGGCCGGCGTTGATCGTAGTTGGGCGATGGCACCCAGCGAGCGATCGGATTGCGTACCGGGCCGCATGCGGTCAATCCGGCGAAGGCCAGCGCCAGCAGAAGAAGTCGACCCGTGCGGTGGGCAGCCGCACGCTGGAGGCGGAACGGGAACACGGCGACCCCTCGCGGTGGAAAGCGTCGAACCTGCCGCAGCCGCGGGGGTGCGTCAAGGGCGGATGGTCGTGCATGCGCCACGCGCCCGCGTGCACGGCTTCGACTATGGCCCGGCGCCACGCCTGCTATGGTTGCCCGCGATGCCGGGCGCCGTAGCGCCAGCCAACTCGAAGGGGAGCCAACACGATGCCTGCCACCTCTTTCCGCCGTGCACTGCCGATCGCCACGCTGCTTGCTTTTGGCCTGCTGGGCACGGTCCAGGCGGCCACCCCGGAGCAGGCGCGCTGGAAGCAGGAGGCGCAGGCCGTGACGATCACCCGCGACGACTTCGGTATAGCCCACGTACACGGCAAGACCGACGCCGACGCCGTGTTCGGCATGGTCTACGCGCAGGCCGAGGACGACTTCAACCGGGTCGAGACCAACTATCTCAATTCGCTGGGCCGGCTGGCCGAGACCGAGGGCGAAAAGGCGATCTGGTCGGACCTGCGCCAGCAGTTGTTCATCGATCCGGCGCAGCTGAAGAAGCTCTACGCGCAGAGCCCCTCGTGGCTGAAATCGCTGTTGGACGCCTGGGCCGACGGCCTCAACTACTACCTGGCCACGCACCCGGACGTGCACCCGCGCGTGATCACCCGCTTCGAGCCGTGGATGGCCTTGAGTTTTACCGAAGGCAGCATCGGCGGCGACATCGAGCGGGTTTCGCTCGAGCAGCTGCAGGCCTTCTACGGCAAGCCGGGCGACGCGGTGGCGCCGGTGGCGATGGCCCAGGCGCACCCGAGCTGGGTGGAGCCGACCGGCTCCAACGGCATCGCGATCGCGCCCAAGCTCACTGCCGACGGCCACGCGCTGCTGCTGATCAATCCGCACACCTCGTTCTTCTTCCGCTCCGAACTGCAGATGACCTCCGACGCCGGGCTGGATGCCTACGGCGCGGTCACCTGGGGCCAGTTCTTCGTCTACCAGGGCTTCAACCACCACATCGGCTGGATGCACACCTCCACTGGCGCCGACGTGGTGGACGAGTTCGCCGAGACCATCGAGCGCAAGGACGGCAAGCCCTACTACCGCTATGGCAAGGAACTGCGGCCGGTGACCGAGCGGCAGATCACCATCGACTACCGCGCCGCGGACGGCTTGATGGCCAAACGCAGCTTCACTGCCTACTTCACCCACCACGGCCCGATCGTACGCGAGATTCATGACAGCCCGCGCCAACCCAAGTGGGTCGCCGTCGCGCTGATGAACAAGCCGATCCCGGCGCTGGAGCAGAGCTGGCTGCGCACCAAGGCGAGCGACTACGCCAGCTACATGAAAGTGGCCGAGCTGAAGGCGAACTCCTCCAACAACACGCTGTTCGCCGACGACAAGGGCGAGATCGCCTACCTGCACCCGCAGTTCATCCCCAAGCGCGACGATCGCTTCGACTACACCAAGCCTGTCGACGGTTCCGACCCGGCCACCGACTGGCAGGGCCTGACACCGCTGGACCAGGCGCCCCACGTGCTCAACCCCGCCAACGGCTGGGTCTACAACACCAACAACTGGCCCTACTCCGCCGCCGGCAAGGACAGCCCGAAGAAGGCCGACTATCCTCGCTACATGGACACCTTCGGCGAGAACCCGCGCGGGCTGCACGCCATCCGCGTGCTCACCGGCAAGAAGGACTTCACCCGCGCATCGCTGATCGACGCGGCGTTCGACTCCTACCTGCCGGCCTTCGCGCGGCAGATCCCGATCCTGGCGGCGGACTACGACGCGCTGGCCGCGAACGATCCGCTGAAAACGAAGCTCGCCGGCCCCATCGCCATGCTGCGCCACTGGGATTACCGCTGGGGCATCGCCTCGATGCCGACCTCGCTTGCGGTGTTCTGGGGCGACACGCTTTGGGACGAGGTGAGCAAGGCGGATACCGCCGAAGGCCTGTCGATCTACGACGCCATGGCCGAGAAGGCCGGCTCGAAGGCGCGCCTGCATGCACTGGTCGAAGCCGTCGACCGATTGGAAAAAGACTTCGGCCACTGGGGCGTGCCATGGGGCGAGATCAACCGCTTCCAGCGCATCAACGGGGACCTGGTGCAGCCTTTCGACGACGGCAAGCCGAGCATCCCGGTGCCCTTCACCTCCTCGCGCTGGGGCTCGCTGGCCTCCTTCGGCGCGCACCGCTGGCCCGGCACCAAGCGCTACTACGGCACCAGCGGCAACAGCTTCGTGGCTGTGGTCGAATTCGGGCCCAAGGTGAGCGCGCGTGCGATCACCGCCGGGGGCGAAAGCGGCCATCCGGACTCGCCGCACTTCAACGACGAGGCCGAGCGCTACACCACCGGCAACCTGCGCGAGGTGTATTTCTGGCCCGAGCAGTTGCAGGGACATACCGAGAAGGTCTACCACCCCGGCCAGTGATTCCTCGCTGGCCCGCAGGAGCGAGCCGCTCCTGCGGGTGCTCCCCGCCAACGCAGGCCGGCCGTCCCTTCCGCAGCCTCGACGCGCATCGCTGGGGCATAGCGCACGCGCCCTTACGCGACTCAGCACTGATGTCCTGGACGCGTTCGGCCGCGGGCCTGGGCCTGTACTGGCGCGCCCAGGCAGGCAACCGCGACGACTAGCAGGGCGGGCGGACGAACCGGAACGCGATGCTTCCGCCGACATGGCGCAGCGAGCAGCTCTATCCGCACCTTGCCACGGCCATTGCCCTGCACGATTGAGATGCCGGCCGCCGCCTCCATCATGTGGCAATGACCCCGGCTCAGGAGTGCCCATGAACGCGCCCGCCGCGCTCCGCATCGATTTCGTCTCCGACGTGTCCTGCCCCTGGTGCGCGATCGGACTGGCCGCGCTGGAGCAGGCGCTCGACCGCCTGGGCGGCACCGTGCAGGCGAAGATCCACCTGCAGCCGTTCGAGCTCAATCCGCAGCTGTCCAATGCGGGCGAGGATGCGACCGAGCATCTCATGCACAAATACGGCATCGACATGGACCAAGTCGCGGCCAATCGCGCGGTGATCCGCGAGCGGGCAGCGGCACTGGGCTTTGCCTTCAACATGGGCGTGGGCAGCCGCATCTACAACACGTTCGACGCACACCGGCTGCTGCACTGGGCGGAACTGCAAGACCGCCACCTGGCGCTGAAGAAGGCGCTGCTGCGTGCGTATTTCACCGACGGCGAGGACGTGGCGTCGCACGAGGTGCTGGCGCGGCTGGCAGGCGAAGCGGGACTCGACCACGTCGAGGCTCGACGTGTGTTGGAAAGCGGCGTCTATGCCGAGGAGGTACGCGCGCAGGAAGCATTCTTCCAGCAGCGCGGCATCCGCTCCGTGCCTGCAACGATCGTCAATGGCACGCACCTGATCCCCGGCGGGCAGCCTCCGGAGGTGTTCGAGCAGGCTCTGCGGGAGATCGCTGCGGCGACGCCAGCCTGAGACCCCACCCAGGACGGGCGGTCGAGGCAGCCATCCGGTGGCCGGGCCTGTGGGCTCGGCGACGCTGAGTGCGGCGTCTTCATGCCGGCAGGCGCACAATCGCGCCGACTCCACTCCGGCCCCATGCATGCGCCTGCGACCGTCCGCCCTGCTCCACTCGCTCGCCGCCCTGCTGCTGGCGGCGTGCAGCACGGGAGGCGACGTCACGAGGCCGGTCCCCACACGGTTCGTTGCGTCCGTGCAACCGGCCCACCGGCTGGTGGTGATGCTTCCCGGGCGTGGCGATGACATGGATTCGCTGGTCCGCCGCGATGTCGCACAGATGATCCGCAACCAGTGGCCCGACGCCGACGTCGTGCTCACCGGCCTCACCATGCCCTTCTACCGGCAGGGGCTCGCGGTACAGCGCCTGCACGACGAGATCCTCCTGCCGGCCCATGCGCGACGCTACGATCAGGTCTGGCTGGCGGGCATCTCGCTCGGCGGCCTGGGGGCGCTGATGTACGACCGGGCATATCCGGGCCAGATCGATGGCCTGCTGCTGATCTCGCCCTACCTGGGTGACAGGCCGCTCTATCGCGAGATCCAGGCCGCCGGCGGCCTCGGCCGCTGGCAACCGGGGCCCGAACGGACGCTTACGCCCGAAAACTACCAGCGCGAACTATGGCGCTACATCCAGCGCTGGTCCGATCGTCCGTCACGCACCCGATCGGTGTGGCTGGCCTACGGCGACAAGGAACGCTTCCGTGACCGCATCGGCCTGCTGGCTGCACAGCTGCCACCTGGCCATGTATCGCGGCTGCCCGGCCATCACAACTGGACGCTGTGGAAGCCCGCGTTGAGCATGCTGCTGGAGCGCGCCGGAACCGCACAGCCGGCGGTGCCGCAGCCAGCATCGCCAGCCGTGCGCAACGGCGCAGCCCCGCCGGACCGCTAGCCGCGTCCCGGGACCTGCAAGCCACGTTGCACGGCCGGCCGCGCCAGTCCGCGTTCCAGCCACACCGGCACGTTGATGAGTTCGTCGAAATGGACCAGGTCGCGCGCCCCGTAGAAATCCACCAGGTTGCGCACCCAGCCCAAGGTGGCGATGTCGGCGATGCTGTAATCCTCGCCCATCAGCCAGGGCCGTTCGTCCAGCCGCGCCTCCAGCACGCCGAGCAGGCGGCGGGATTCGTCCACGTACCGCCTGAGCGGGCGCTTGTCTTCGTATTCGCGGCCGCCGAATTTGTGGAAGAAGCCCACCTGGCCGAATATCGGGCCGATCGATGCCATCTGGAAGAACAGCCACTGGATGGTCTCCCAGCGCAGCGCCGGAGCGGTCGAGAGGAACATCCCGCTCTTTTCGGCGAGGTAGAGCAGGATGGCGCCGGATTCGAACATTCCGATGGGTTCGCCACCCGGACCGTCCGGGTCGATGATGGCGGGGATCTTGCCGTTGGGGTTGAGCGAAAGGAACTCGGCCGTCTTGTTCTCGTCGCGCATGATGTCGACCAGGTGCGGCTCGTACGGCAACCCGGTTTCCTCCAGCATGATCGACACCTTCACTCCATTGGGGGTGTTGAGCGAATAGAGCTGGATACGTTCCGGATGCCGGGCCGGCCAGCGCGCGGTGATCGGGAAGGCGGACAGGTCAGGCACGTCGGGCTCCTTGGGCCAGGTATCCCGGCGGACATTGGGGCTGGCCCACGCCTTCGCAACGGCCACGGCGTTCGACAGACGTACCGGACGACCGGCAGTAGGTCTTCCCTCGCGGGCTGGGCAACCGCGCACGTCGCCAGCGACCACCCTATATTGCTCCGAGCCGGATGGCGGGCTCTGATGCCGGTCAATCGGAGTGCCGGGCAGCACCCTTGGGGTCATGGCACCTGCACGCGCCGCCCCCGCCTCTCCATGCAGCAGCGCGACGAATGCGCCTTGAAGATGTTGAGGCCAAGACTAGCCGCGGCGGGCGGTCACGCCCCGAACGGCAGCGCATCGGACGTCCAGCTCGAACAGGCCGTGCGGATGCGGATGGAATACCTCGACGATCGCCAGCACGAGCGGCGCGGCGGCGGCCAGGGCGATGGCGGCCAACGGCCGCTGGCTGGCGATATGCATACGCTTCGCGGGCCGAGCCAGGCACCAGGCGGAATATAGGCAAGCTACCTGGCGTCAGGTCTATGCCACGCGGCCGATCCGGCACGGCAGGTCTTCGTCACGGCAGCGTTCGCTCGGGCTTCCTACGCAAGGCTTGGGGGCAAGGGTGGTGTGCCTGCTAAAATCCCCCGGCTGCGCCATCAGGCGCGCCATCAACCTTTTGGAGGACGCATGGGATTCCTGCACGGCAAGCGTGCCCTGATCGTCGGCATCGCCAGCCAGCGCTCGATCGCCTGGGGCATTGCCAACGCGATGCATCGTGAGGGCGCGCAACTGGCCTTCACCTATCAGAACGAGCGGCTGAAGGACCGCGTCGACGAGGCAGCCAATGCGTTCGGCTCCAACATCGTGCTGCCCTGCGACGTGGCCGAGGACGGCCAGATCGAGCAGATGTACGCCGAGCTCGGCAAGCACTGGGACGGCTTCGACATCCTGGTGCACTCGGTGGGCTTCGCCCCGCGCGAGGCGCTGCAGGGCCAGTACCTGGACAACCTCACGCGCGAGAACTTCGCCATCGCGCACGACATCTCCAGCTACAGCCTGGCGGCGCTGGCCAAGGCGGGCCGTCCGATGATGGCCGGCCGCGGCGGCTCCATCCTCACCCTCACTTACCTCGGCGCCGAGCGCGCGCTCAACAACTACAACGTGATGGGCCTGGCCAAGGCCAGCCTGGAAGCGAACGTGCGCTACCTGGCCTTCAACCTGGGGCCCGAGGGCACGCGCGTGAACGCCATCTCGGCGGGCCCGATCAAGACCCTGGCGGCCGCCGGCATCGCTAACTTCCGCAAGATGCTCGACCACGTGGACGAGAACGCGCCGCTGCGCCGCAGCGTCACCATCGACGAGGTCGGCAACGTCGGCGCCTTCCTGTGCTCGGACTTGGCTTCGGGCATCACCGGCGAGATCACTTACGTGGACGCGGGCTACAACATCTTGGGCATGACAGGCATCTGAGCCGGCCCATCCGGGAAAAAAAAGGCGGCCGCTCGGCCGCCTTTTTTTTCTGCGCTAGACCGGTGAGCTCCCTGCAAACTACATCCGGTCCCTGGCGATCTTGATCTCGGTCTTCGCCCTCAGCGCTTCGATGAAACCCTGGGTGACGACGCTGCCATACGCCGCGACCATGCTCTGGCGAAGCATCTTGCGCTGGTCGGCAGTCACCTTCGAGAGGTCGCCGTCCTGCACCTTGTCCACCGCGAGCAGCGCATAGGCGCCCTCGGGCAGCGCCACCGCGGCGAACTGCGGCTTGCCGTCCTGCGGGTGCGGCAGCAGGAAGGCCTCGTCGCGCAGTTGCTCAGGCAGCCCTTCCTGCACGCGCACGGCCTCTGGCACGCTTTGCACGGCGGCACCGGCCGACGCCGCCACCGTGTCCATCGGTTCGCCCTTGCGCAAGCGTGCAAGCAGATCGTCCGCCCGCTTGCCGGCGGCGGCGGCGACGCGCTGGTCCAGGATGTCCTTCTTGATCGCGTCCTGTACTTCGGCCAGCGGACGCACCGCCGCGGGCACGTGCTTGCCGACGTGGATCACCACCGAGTGGTCGTTGCCCAGGTCGATCAGGCTGGAGTTGTTGCCCTGCACGAGCACGTCATCGGAAAACGCGGCCTTGACCACCTTGGGGTCGGCTGCGATGCCCTTGCCGCCATCGCGCGTGAACAATCCCGAATCCTTGACCTGAAGACCCAGGGCCTGCGCCGCCGGCTCCAGCGAGGAGGGGTTCTGGTAGCTCTTGTCGGCCAGCTTGCCGGCGATGTCGTTGTACTTGCGCTCGCGCTCGGCGGCGAGCGCCTCCTGCTCGAGTTGGCCCCGCACTTCCTCGAAGGGCTTGGCCTGGCCGCTGCGGACGTCGCGGAGCCACAGGATGTGGTAGCCCTCGTCGGACAGCACCGGCTTGGAAATCTGGCCTTTCTGCAGCGTGAACAAGGCGTCGTCGAAGGCCTTGTTGGTCACGCCCTTTTCCAGCCAGCCCAGGTCGCCACCCTGGCGGCGGGAGCCCAGGTCCGCCGAATCCTGCTCGGCCAGCTTGGCGAAGTTCTGCGGAGTGGCCTCGGCGGCGATCTTCTGGGCCTTGGCCAGGGCAGCCTTCTGCTGCTCCGGCGTGGCGTTCTTCGGCACGTCGACCAGGATGTGGGAAACAAGCCGCTGCTCGGGCTGCACGAAGCGCTGCTTCTCGTCCTCGTAGCGCTTGTGCAGGTCTTCGTCGCTGGGCGCGGCGTCTGGCTTGAGGTCGGCTGCATTGACCTCTACGTACTGAATGGCGACCTGCTCGGGCGCCATGAACTCACCCTGGTGCTGCTTGTAGTAGGCCTGGATCTGCGCGTCGGTGACCGCGCTGTCGGTCAGTGCCGGGCGCGGCAGCATCACGTAGCGCAGATCGCGCCGCTGCATGCGCAGCTTCAGGAAGCGATCGATTTCCCCATCGGTGACGATCGTGCTGGCCGACAGCGCATCAGGCAAGAGACGGATCGCCAATGAGGAGCGGATCTCGTCCTCGAACATCGCAGGCGTCTTGCGCTCGCCGGCTAGCACGGCACGGTAGGTCGCCGGATCGAACTGGCCGTTCACCTGGAACGCAGGGATCGAGGCGATCGCCTCGCGCAGCGCGCCGTCGGACACGCGCATGCCCAGGTCGCTGTTGGCCTTGAGCAGCAACTGCTGGTCGACCATTGCATCGAGCACGCGTTCCTTCATCGCCGGCTGTTCGTACACGCTCGGATCGAACTGGTCGCCCATCTGCGCACTGCCCTGTTGACGCAGTTCGTTCAGACGGTTCTGGAAATCCTGCTGGCTGATCTCCTGCTTGCCGACCTTGGCCACGAAAGTCTCGGTGCGGGAAGTGAAGTAGCCCTCGATGCCGAAGAAGGACATGGCGAACACCGCCACGCCCAGCACGACGATGGACGGCCAGCCGTGCATCTTGTCTCTCAACGACTGCAGCATATGTGGATTCCCGCTTGTTCCCGCTTTGCAAGAGGCAAAGCATAAATGACAAGGGCGCCACGCGGGCGCCCTTGGAACTACTGGCGGAGTGGACGGGACTCGAACCCGCGACCTCCGGCGTGACAGGCCAGCATTCTAACCGACTGAACTACCACTCCGCGATTCTGGTGGGTGCTGTAGGGATCGAACCTACGACCCTCGCCTTGTAAGGGCGACGCTCTACCGCTGAGCTAAGCACCCGAAACCGAGCGAACTAGCCGCTCAGTTTAGGGCATCCTTGAGCGTCTTGCCAGCCTTGAACGCCGGCACCTTGGAAGCCTTGATCTTGATCGTCTCGTTGGTGCGCGGGTTGCGACCGGTACGAGCCGCGCGCTTGCGCACGGTGAAGGTGCCAAAGCCGACGACCGAGACGTCGTCGCCCTTCTTCAGGGCCTTCTGCACGGTCTCGAAGAAGGCTTCGATGGCGCGGCCGGCATCGGCCTTGGTCAGCTCGGCCTTTTCGGCGATGGCATTGATCAGATCGGTTTTATTCATTGAGACACTCCCTTAAACGGTTTGCTGCCCGCGTGATCGGTCTGGGACGAGAGGACTGTCATTAATCGGTATGACCGAACCCCCCGCAACCCCGCATCGCTACGCCATGTGCACGGCGCTTTGACTGCGGTGCCGTCTTTATACCAGCGCGTCACGGCCGTCCGCAATACAAGCAATACCAAGGGTTCCGGCGGTTTGGGGCCAACTGCAATCACTTGCAAACCGCCGCCATAACCGCTACGGCGCAGGCCCTTGGACGCATGCCTGGGTGAACGTGACCAGGCCGCCCGGAGCGGGCGGCCTGGTAGAGAAAAATCCCTTGCGTATCAGTGCGCGCGGGTGCGGTTCTCAGCCGTTTCCTCGGCTACCGGCTCGACCGGCGCATGTTCCTCGGTGGCCGTCTCGACCGCAGGCTTGGCCGGGCGCAACGGGTGTTCCAACGCAATGTCGAGCACCTCGTCGATCCAGCGCACCGCGTGGATGTCCAGCGAAGAGGTGACGTTGGCGGGGATGTCGGCCAGGTCCTTCTTGTTCTCTTCGGGGATGATCACGGTGGTGATGCCGCCGCGGTGTGCCGCGAGCAGCTTCTCCTTGAGGCCGCCGATGGGCAGCACGCGACCACGCAACGTGATCTCGCCGGTCATTGCCACTTCCGAACGCACCGGCACCTTGGTCAGCACCGACACCAGCGCCGTGCACATGGCGATGCCCGCACTCGGACCATCCTTGGGGGTGGCGCCTTCTGGCACGTGGATGTGCACGTCGAGGTTCTGGTAGAAGTCGGGATCGATGCCCAGCTGGTCCGCACGTGCGCGCACGACCGACATGGCGGCCTGGATCGACTCCTTCATGACGTCGCCGAGCTGGCCGGTGTGCACCAGCCGTCCCTTGCCCTGCACCACCGAGGCCTCGATGCTGAGCAGGTCGCCTCCGACTGAAGTCCACGCCAGCCCGGTCACGAGTCCGACCTCGTTCTCCTGCTCCTTGCGACCAAAGTCGAAACGGCGCACGCCCAGGTAGTGCTCGATATTTTCCGTGGTGACGGTGACCTGCGTGGCCGCCGTCTTCTTCTTCGCCTTGACGGTCGCCTTGGCGACGGCCTTTGCCGCGGGCTTGGCCTTGGCCTGCTTGACCTGGCCCAGCGTGATCTCCTTGACGACCTTGCGGCAGATCTTGGCGATCTCGCGCTCGAGGTTGCGCACGCCCGATTCACGCGTGTAGTAGCGAACTATGTCGCGCACCGCCTCCGGGTCGATGCTCAGTTCTTCCAGCTTGAGGCCATTGGCCTTCAGCTGCTTGGGCAGAAGGTAGCGCTGCGCGATCGCCAGCTTTTCGTCCTCGGTGTAGCCGGGTACGCGGATCACTTCCATGCGGTCGAGCAATGGACCGGGGATATTGAGCGAATTGGCGGTGGCGATCCACATCACCTCGGAAAGATCGAGGTCGACTTCGAGGTAGTGGTCGTTGAAGGTATGGTTCTGTTCAGGGTCGAGCACCTCCAGCAGAGCCGAAGACGGATCGCCGCGGAAATCCATCGACATCTTGTCGATCTCGTCGAGTACGAACAGCGGATTGCGCGTGCCGACCTTGTTGAGGTTCTGCACGATGCGGCCGGGCATGGAACCGATATAGGTGCGCCGGTGGCCGCGAATCTCCGCTTCGTCACGCACGCCGCCCAGGCTCATGCGGACGAACTTGCGGTTGGTCGCCTTGGCGATCGACTGGCCGAGCGAGGTCTTGCCCACACCGGGTGGTCCGACCAGGCACAGGATCGGGCCCTTCATGGTGTTCACGCGCTGCTGCACTGCGAGGTATTCGAGGATGCGGTCCTTGACCCTCTCCAGGCCGAAGTGGTCGGCATCGAGCACCTGCTGGGCCATGGCCAGGTCCTTGCGCACCTTGGTCTTGGACTTCCATGGCACGCCGATCAGCCAGTCGAGGTAGTTGCGCACGACGGTGGCCTCTGCGGACATCGGCGACATCTGCTTGAGCTTGGAAAACTCCTGCTTGGCCTTGGCCAGCACCGGCTTGGGCATGCCGGCGTTGTCGATCTTCTTTTGCAGCTCCTCGATCTCGTTGGCGCCGTCCTCGCCTTCGCCCAGCTCCTTCTGGATCGCCTTCATCTGCTCGTTGAGATAGTACTCGCGCTGGCTCTTTTCCATCTGCGACTTGACGCGGCCGCGGATGCGCTTCTCTACCTGCTGCAGATCCATCTCACCGTCGACGAGGCCGATCAGCAACTCGAGGCGCTGGCCGACGTCCGCCGTCTCCAGCACCTTCTGCTTGTCGGCCATGCGCACGGACAGGTGTGCCGCGATCGAATCGGCAAGACGCGACGGGTCATCGATACCTGAAAGCGTCGCGAGCACTTCCGGCGGAAGCTTGCGGCTCTGCTTGACCAGCTGCTCGAACAGCGAGACGAGCGTGCGCGAGATCACGTCCAGCTCCCGTTCCTTCGCGCTGTAGATCGGCTCGATCACGCGCGAACGGGCCGTCAGCATGCCGCCCTCGTTGCGGTACTCCTCGATGGACACGCGCGCCTGCCCCTCGACCAGCACCTTGACGGTGCCGTCGGGCAGCTTGAGAAGCTGCAGCACGCCAGCCAGGGTGCCGACTTCGTGCAGGTCGGCCGCCGCGGGATCATCGATATCGGGGCTCTTCTGCGCCACCAGCAGGATCTGCCGCTCGCCCTCCATTGCATGCTCGAGGGCACGCATCGACTTGTCGCGCCCGACGAACAGCGGGATGACCATGTGGGGGTAGACCACCACGTCGCGCAACGGCAGCACGGGCAGTGCGTCCAGCGTGGCGCCGGTGGTGGAAACGGAGGCGTGTTTGGCCATCGAAAAAGGTCCCCGATGATTTGTAAGGTTTACCCCGACACTGAGCCAGGGCTTTCAGTAGGTCAAGTGGAGCCGACTTGCGCCGCCCTCAAGTCGAGCGTGACTCGTCGAGCGGCTCGGTCGGTAGCCTGCAGGTTTCAAGCCAAGGCCGGTAAAAGCGCATCGGACGGTAGCGCGGTGCGGCCCTGCCTCTTGGCGGCTCCATCGGAAGCTGGCGCCTGCCTGCTTGCGCCAAAAAGCAAACGGCCCCGGCAATTGCCGAGGCCGCTGTTTTTTGACGCACCGCGTACCGGTCAGGCAGCGCCACCGCCCTCGCCTGCGACACGTTGCTGCTGCAGGTTTCCGCGGTAGATCAGGTAGGGCTCGGCCTGGCCTTCGATCACAGCGTCGTCGACCACCACCTTGCTGACGTGCTCCAACGAAGGCAGTTCATACATAGTGTCCAGCAGCACCTGCTCCAGGATGGTGCGCAGGCCGCGTGCACCGGTCTTGCGCTTGAGCGCCTTCTTGGCGATCGCCTGCAGCGCTTCCGGGCGGAACTCCAGCTCCACGCCCTCCATTTCGAACAGGCGCTTGAACTGCTTGGTAACGGCGTTCTTCGGCTCGGTGAGGATCTTCACCAACGCCGGCTCGTCGAGTTCGTCCAGCGTCGCCACGACGGGCAACCGGCCCACGAACTCCGGAATCAGGCCGAACTTGACCAGGTCCGACGGTTCGACCTCGGACAGTACCTTGCCCAGATTCTCGGTGCGCTCCTTGGAGCGGACCTCGGCCGAGAAGCCGATGCCGGTGGTCTCCGAGCGCTGCTGGATGACCTTCTCCAGGCCCGCGAAGGCGCCGCCGCAGATGAACAGGATGTTTTTGGTGTCCACCTGCAGGAATTCCTGCTGCGGATGCTTGCGCCCGCCCTGCGGTGGCACGGAGGCCAGCGTGCCCTCGATCAGCTTGAGCAGCGCCTGCTGCACGCCCTCGCCCGACACGTCACGCGTGATCGACGGGTTCTCGCTCTTGCGCGAGATCTTGTCGATCTCGTCGATGTAGACGATACCCGACTGCGCCTTGTCGACATCGTAGTCGCACTTCTGCAGGAGCTTCTGGATGATGTTCTCGACATCTTCGCCCACGTAACCCGCTTCGGTGAGCGTGGTGGCATCAGCGATGGTGAATGGCACGTTGAGCAGGCGGGCCAGCGTCTCGGCCAGCAACGTCTTGCCGGACCCGGTCGGACCGATCAGGAGAATGTTGGATTTGCCGAGCTCGACCTCATCGCTCTTCTGGCGCGACTCCATGCGCTTGTAGTGGTTGTACACGGCCACCGCCAGCGCCTTCTTGGCACGGGTCTGACCGACCACGTACTGGTCGAGGGTTTCCATGATCTCGCGGGGCTTGGGCAGATGGCTGCGCCCGGAAGCGGCCTTCTCTTCCAGTTCCTCGCGGATGATGTCGTTGCAAAGTTCTACGCACTCGTCGCAGATGAACACGGAAGGACCCGCGATCAGCTTGCGCACTTCATGCTGGCTCTTGCCGCAGAAGGAGCAGTAGAGAATCTTGCCGCTGTCGTTGGAACGGCCCTGCCGCTCGTCGCTCATATCAGGTCCTGCTGTGTTTCGGTTGCGCCGTCAGAATAGCACAGGGCTCCGCGCCTGCTTGGGCCTGCGCGGAGCGTGCGTTCTGGCGAATTGGATGGGCCTGGACCAGACCAGGTCAGGCCGATTTGACCGTTTCGACGCCGCGACGGTCGAGGACTTGGTCGATCAGGCCATAGTCCCGGGCCTCGATCGGATTCATGAAGCGGTCGCGCTCCATGTCGCGCTCGATCTTCTCCAGCGGCTGGCCGGTATGGTCGACGTATAGCTGGTTCAGGCGCTGGCGGATGTAGAGGATCTCGCGTGCCTGGATCTCGATGTCGGTAGCCTGGCCCTGCGCACCCCCGGAAGGCTGGTGGATCATGATACGCGAGTTGGGCAGCGAGAAGCGCTTGCCCTTGGCGCCTGCCATCAACAGCAGCGAGCCGGCGCTACACGCCTGGCCGATGCACATGGTGCTGACGTCGGGCTTGATGAATTGCATGGTGTCGTAGATCGCCAGGCCCGCGGTGACCGCACCGCCGGGGCTGTTGATGTACAGATGGATGTCCTTGTCGGGGTTTTCCGACTCCAGGAACAGCATCTGCGCGATCAGCACGTTGGCGACCTGGTCGTTGACCTCGCCCACCAGGAAGATCACCCGCTCCTTCAGCAGGCGCGAGTAGATGTCGTAGGAACGCTCGCCGCGAGCGGTCTGCTCGACGACGATCGGCACCAGGTTGAGGTTCTGGATCGGGGCCATGGCCATGC
This sequence comes from Frateuria sp., assembly GCF_035943815.1. Taxonomy (GTDB): domain Bacteria; phylum Pseudomonadota; class Gammaproteobacteria; order Xanthomonadales; family Rhodanobacteraceae; genus Frateuria_A. Next base: position 38,838 of record NZ_DASZBU010000010.1, on the reverse strand, counting down.
GTGCTTGTTCTCCGGATGAGGCCCGCCGTCAGGCGGGCCTGATGATGGTGCCTGGCAGTGTCGCTCAGGCGCCGGCCGGGCGCATCACCTCGTCGAAAGCCAGGTGTTGTTCGGTGGTCTTGGCGTGCTCGGCCACCCACTCCGCCACCTGGTCTTCCATTACGCGGTTCTGCAGCCCAGACATCAATTGGGGGTCGGCGTTGTAGAGTTCAACGACCTTCTCCGGCTCCTCGTAGGTCGAGGCGATGGCGGCCAACTGCTCGGCGACGCGCTTGCGGTCGATCTTGAGTTCCTGCTTGCGGGCGATCTCGCCCATAAGCAGGCCCGCGATCACCCGCTTGCGGGCCATCGGCGCAGCCGCTTCGACGAGCTGCGGCGGCGGCTGCTGGCCACGCGGCACGCTGCCGGCGGCGAGGTTGCGCGCCTCGGCCTGCACCATCATGTTGGGCACTTCCAGTTCGGGATGCGCATTGGCCAGCTTCTCGGCGACCTCGCCCTTGAGACGACCCATAAGGGTCGCCTTGAGCTCCCGCTCGAGGTTGGCGCGCACTTCCTTGCGGAAGGTTTCCAGGTTGCCGTCGGCGATGCCGAACAGCTTGGCGAACTCCTCGTTCACCTCAGGCAGCTGCGGCGCCTGCACCTTGACGATCTTGAAACTGACCTGGGCGGTCTTGCCGGCCAGCTGCGGGTTGCCGAAGTCCTCCGGGAAGCTGATCTCGCTGTCGAACTCGTCGCCGGCGGTGCGGCCGGCGAGCGTCTCGTCCAGCGCCTTGAACAGCGTGCCCGAGCCGAGCACGCTGCCGGCGCGCTCCAGGCCCTCGGCCGGGAAGCGGTACTCGCCGGCGGTGGCGGCATATTCGAACATGACGAAATCGCCCTCGGCCGAGGCGCGCTCGACCGGGTCGAAGCTGCGGCGCTGCAGGCGCAGGGTTTCGATCATCTTCTCGATATCGGCATCGGTCACCTCGGCGGTAGGACGGGTGATCTCCAACGACGCCACGTCGATGTCGGGGAACTCCGGCATCACCTCGAAGGTGGCGGTGTAGGCGATTTCACCATTCTCCGGCTTGCCGGTGGTGTCGATCGAAGGGTTGGCGACAGGGCGCAGGTTCTCTTTCTCGAACGCCTCGCGCAGGGTGGCGCCGATCAGGTCGGAGAGCACTTCGCCGCGCACCTGGGAGCCGAAGCGCTGCTGGATCACGACAGCCGGCACCTTGCCAGGGCGAAAGCCCTTGAGGCGCACCGTACGGCCCATCTCGGCGATGCGCGCGCTGACCTGCGACTCGAATCGCTCCGCCGGGAACCGCACCGTAAGCTTGCGCTCGAGCTTGCCGACGTTCTCAACCGAAAACTGCATGACGACTCCTGGTAACTCTCGTGGTGGCCGGCGCGAGCGCCTGCCTTTGCAAAAAAACGAAGAGGGATGGTGCGAAAGGCGGGACTCGAACCCGCACGGTGTGAACCGCTGGAACCTAAATCCAGTGCGTCTACCAGTTCCGCCACTTTCGCGTCTGACCCGCCAAGCTGACGCGTCGGATTCCAAATGGAATTCGGCCAGCGCCCGCCCGCTAAGTCGATGATTCCCTTGTGCCAAAGCGGCACATTTTACGGTTGCGCGACGGGGCAACACAAGCAGGCCCTTGGATGAAGTCGCTCAACCGTTAGCGCAACGTTTGCCCCGCCCCTCCCAGGGCGGGAAACCGGCCGATCGAGAACATCCAGGGGCTGGCGGCAGATCTTCCTGCTCCAGCCTGGCTCTCTCTTCAGGATGTGAGCGCGGCCGAAAGAAAACAGGCGCCCGGTTTCCCGAGCGCCTGTCTGTATTGGTGGGCCGTGTAGGATTCGAACCTACGACCAATTGATTAAGAGTCAACTGCTCTACCAGCTGAGCTAACGGCCCGTTTTTCTTGTTTTGAATGGGGTGGACGATGGGATTCGAACCCACGACAACCGGAATCACAATCCGGTACTCTAACCAGCTGAGCTACGCCCACCATAAAACAGTGTGAAGCTGGCGCGCCCGACAGGAATCGAACCTGCAACCGTCGGCTTAGAAGGCCGATGCTCTATCCGGTTGAGCTACAGGCGCATGTCCGAAGCATAACGCCTGCTGGTCGGGGCAGAGGGATTCGAACCCCCGACATCCAGCTCCCAAAGCTGGCGCTCTACCAGACTGAGCTATACCCCGTAGCAAACCTGTAGGACGCTTATCGCGTACCGAAGCCCTCGAATGCTACGGGCGACGCTTCACCTCGTCAATCCGTATCCAGCGCACCGGTTTCCTTTCCGGCCCCATCGACGCTTCGGCGCAGACGGACAAGTCATGGTGCGAACAACATGCCTTGCGGTGTAAATGGCGCGCCCGGAGAGATTCGAACTCCCGACCACCAAGTTCGTAGCCTGGTACTCTATCCAACTGAGCTACGGGCGCGCGGTGAAACTGGTTTGCCTGACGACTCCTCACCGAGGTGAGGGCGCCGAAGCAAGAAGCGGAATTATTCAGAACGGACGCGATGGCGTCAACACCTTTTTCAAAATTTCTTCGCTTTCCTCATCCGCGAAGATCCGTGGCGTCCCTGGCAACTTGGCGTTTGGACGTCCAAACGGAACAGCACGCCAGTGCCCTGGTCAGCCGTGCGGCTGCGTGGCAGGGTCGCCCAGCTTGGTCGAACCGGCATCCCCACGCGGCGGCAGATTCGGTGGCACGGAGCCGCCGGAAGTCGGCTTGGACCAGTCGGCAGGTTCGCCCGGCTGGCGACCGGCCATGATGTCGTCGATCTGGCGCGCATCGATGGTTTCGTACTGCAGCAACGCATCGGCCATCACGTGCAGCTTGTCGAGGTTGGCGGTCAACAGTTGCTTGCTGCGCGCGTAGGCCCGGTCGAGGATGTCGCGCACCACCTCGTCGATGCGACGGGCCGTCTCGTTGGAGACGTTCTTGTGCTGGGTCACCGAACGGCCGAGGAAGACCTCGTCCTCGTCTTCGCCGTAGGTGACCGGTCCCAGTTCGTCGGACAGGCCCCACTTGGTGACCATGTTGCGTGCCATCTTGGTGGCGCGCTCGATGTCGTTGGACGCGCCCGTGGTGACTTTGTCCGCACCGAAGATCAGCTCCTCCGCCACGCGGCCACCGTAGAGCGAACACAGTTGCGACTGGATCGCCACGCGGTTGATCGAGTACTTGTCGGCCTCGGGCAGGTACATGGTCACGCCCAGCGCGCGGCCGCGCGGGATGATGGTGACCTTGTAGACCGGATCGTGCTCCGGCACCAGGCGGCCGATGATGGCGTGGCCGGCCTCGTGGTAGGCGGTCAGGCGCTTCTCGTCCTCGCTCATGGCCATCGAGCGGCGCTCGGTGCCCATCAGGATCTTGTCGCGCGCCTTGTCCAGGTGGCTCATGCGCACCTCGCGCGCGTTCTCGCGCGCGGCGAACAGCGCCGCTTCGTTGACCAGGTTGGCCAGGTCCGCACCTGAGAAACCAGGCGTACCGCGCGCGATGACCATCGAGTTGACGTCACTTGCGGTCGGCACCTTGCGCAGGTGCACCTTGAGGATCTGTTCCCTGCCCTTCACGTCGGGCAGGCCGACCACCACCTGGCGGTCGAAACGGCCCGGACGCAGCAGCGCGGGATCGAGCACGTCGGGGCGGTTGGTCGCCGCGATCACGATGATGCCTTCGGTGCCCTCGAAGCCGTCCATCTCCACCAGCAACTGGTTGAGCGTCTGCTCGCGCTCGTCGTGGCCGCCGCCCAGGCCCGCGCCGCGATGGCGGCCGACCGCGTCGATCTCGTCGATGAAGATGATGCACGGCGCGTGCTTCTTGGCCTGCTCGAACATGTCGCGCACGCGGCTGGCACCCACGCCCACGAACATCTCCACGAAGTCCGAGCCGGAGATCGAGAAGAACGGCACCTTGGCCTCGCCGGCAATGGCTTTGGCCAGCAGCGTCTTGCCGGTGCCGGGCGGGCCGACCATCAGCACGCCGCGCGGAATCTTGCCGCCCAGCTTCTGGAACTTGCCCGGGTCACGCAGGAACTCGACCAGTTCGCCCACTTCCTCCTTGGCCTCGTCGCAGCCGGCGACGTCGGTGAAGTTGACCTTGACCTGGTCCTCGCCCTGCAGCTTGGCGCGCGAGCGGCCGAAGCTCATCGCCCCGCGCCCGCCCGCACCCGCCTGCATCTGACGCATGAACCAGATGAACACGCCCACGATCAGAATGATCGGCAGCCAGTTGACCAGCAGGCCCAGCAGCGAGAAACCGTTGTTGGACGGCTCCTGGGTCACCACCACGTTCTTGTCCTGCATCTGCTTGACGATGCCGTTGGTGGAGAAGCCCAGCACCGGCGCCACCGTGCGGAACGCGCTGCCGTCCTTCAGCTTGCCGCTGATGGTGGCCGGATTGTCCGCGCTGATCGTGGCGCTGGCGACGTTGCCGCTGTCCACGCTCTGCACGAAGCTCGAGTACGGCAGGTCGGAGGAAGAACCGCCGTGCGGGTTGAAGCTCTGGAACACCGTCAGCAGGACTACCGCGATGATGAGCCACAGCAACAGGTTTTTCGCCATTTCGTTCATGCGCGGTTCTCGTCCGTTTGCTTGCCGCCGGGTTTCCGGCCCGTGGCGAGCGCATACACCTCCCGCGAACGCGCGCGGGAGGCCTTGGGTTTACGCATGGTTACGCGCTCGAACTGCGCGCGCAAGTTGCGCAGGTAGTCGTCGAAGCCGGCCCCCTGAAAGAGCTTGATCAGGAACGCCCCTCCCGGCTTGAGCCAGTGCCGGGAAAAATCCAGGGCCAGCTCGGCCAGGTCCATGGCGCGGATCTGGTCGGCCAGAGCCACTCCACTCATATTGGGGGCCATGTCCGACAGTACAAGATCGACGGGTTGACCACCCAGGCGCTCTTCCAGTTGGTGCAACACCGCCTCCTCCCGGAAATCGCCCTCGATGAAATCGACACCCGCGATGCCCTGCATCGGCAGGATGTCCAGGGCGACCACCATGCCGCTGTCGCCCAGCCGCTGGCGCACCAGCTGCGACCAGCCACCGGGCGCCGCGCCCAGATCCACCACGCGCATGCCCGGCTTGAGCAGCCGGTCGCGCTCGATCAGCTCCTCCAGCTTGAACACGGCGCGCGAGCGCAGCCCTTCGGCTTGGGCCTTCTTTACGTAGACGTCGTCGAAATGCTCCCGAAGCCAGCGGGAACTGCTCTTGCTGCGGGACATGCGGCGGGGCCACCGATGGGGACAGACGGCCGCATGATACCCTTTACGGCTCCCTGACCGCGAATCGTGGACCCTTACCGCATGCCGATCTCCCCTTCCCAGCGCCGCTACCTGCGCAGTCTCGCCCACGACCTGCACCCGGTGATCCTGCTGGGCGCCAAGGGCGCGACGCCGGCCGTGCTCAAGGAGCTGGACCTGGCGCTCAGTCACCACGAGCTGGTCAAGGTGAAGCTCTCCGGCGGCGACAAGGAAGAACGCGAGGCGCAGATCGCCTACCTGGCCGAAGGCAGCGGCGCGGAAAACGTGCAGCAGATCGGCCATACGGTGACCTTGTTCCGCCGCAACGAGGACGAGCCCAAGCTCGCCTTGCCGCGCTGATGGACCTTTCGCTCGAACGCCCCGAGGGCTACCTGTTCATCCGTCGCGTGGGCGACGCGGCGATCACCGTGGTCGATCGGGAATTGTCGGCGAGCTTCCTGCTGGCGCCGGACCGGCTGGTCGAGAACTGGCCGGTCGCGGAAGTGGCCGCCCTCGACGAAGGTGCCGTCGAGACCGTACTGGCGCTGCAGCCGGAAGTGGTGCTGCTCGGCACCGGCAGCCGCCAACGCTTTCCCGCCGCTGCGTTCATGGCCGGCTTCCTGCGACGAGGCATCGGCGTCGAAGTGATGGACAACGCCGCCGCCGCGCGCACCTACGACCTGCTCGCCGGCGAGGGGCGTCGCGTGGTGGGCGCCTTCATCCTGCCGCGGTCGCACGCCGCAGCCGGCTGACACCGTTCCTCGGGGTCAGCGCGCCGGCAGGAACTCCAGCGGATCCACGGGATTGCCGTCACGCCGGATCTGGAACTGCAGCTCGTCGCGCGAGGCCCCGGTCGCGCCCATCTCGGCGATCAGCTGGCCTGCGGTCACCCGCTGGCCCTCCTTCACCAGACGCTTGCGATTGTGGCCATAGGCCGACAGGAAACTGTCGTTGTGCTTGATGATGATCAGCTCGCCGTAGCCGACCAGCCCATTGCCGCTGTAGACCACCACGCCATCGGCGGCGGCGCGCACCGGATCGCCGGCCTTGCCGCCGAGCTCGATGCCCGGGATCGCGTCGCCGCTCTGGAAGCGCTTGATAAGCGGGCCATCGGCCGGCCAGCGCCAGGCCACGCCACCGGTGTTCCGGGTCGCGCCCTTGGGTGAAGTCTCCGCGGCGCTAACCGACCGGGGAGGCACCGGCGCAGCGGCCGTGGTCGCCGGCGGTGTCGCGCTGGACGACTTGGCAGCTTCGGCCAGGGGCACCGACGCGCGAGGATGTACCTGGGGCGGCACCTGTTCGAAGACCGGCGCCGCAGGATGGCGACCAGCCGTCGCGACGGGCCGCGACGCGGCAGCCGCCCTGCCGCCGGAGGCCGACAGCCGCAGCGTCTGGCCGGGCCAGATCGTGTACGGGGCAGCGATGCGGTTCCACGCAGCCAGGTCGCGGAAGTCCACGCCATGGCGAAAGGCGATCGAATACAGCGTGTCGCCCCGCGCCACGCGATAGCTGCCCGATGCATGGACGGGCGCCGGCGCGGATGTCCGCGGTTCGACGTCGCCGCCGCTCGGCTGGACGATCACCGCACGCCGCGTTGCGCCGCAGGCACTCAAGAGCAGCACGGCCAGCAAGGCCGCGGAAGGACGCATCCATTTCATCATGCCGCCCAGCATACCCAGCCGACACGGCAATTTCACGGGAACGGCCGGCGCCGCGATGCCGCTCAATGCAGCCAGATCCACCATGCGAGCAGCAGCGCCAGCACGACGATCGCCGCCCAGCCGATGCGCTCGATGTGCTTGTGCAGCACCCGCTCGGCGCGCTCGCCGAACAGGCGGATCAACAGCGCGAGCAGCCACACGCGCTTGCCGCGCCCGACCGCCATGCAGGCCAGGAAAGGGATCACCGGCACGCCGACGATGCCCGACGCCCATGTCACGAACTTCATCGGCACCACCGGCTGCAGCGCGGCCAGCGCAAGCACCAGGAGGAGGCCGAGCCAATGCTCGTTCATCTGCGCACGCAGGCTGGCCACGCCCTGTTCGATCGGCCCGAGCAGGTGCAGCGAGGCAAGCAGCGGCTGCAGGGCCTGGAACGCCCAGTGGCCCAGCGCATAACCGACCAGCGAGCCCAGCAGCGAGAACAGCAGGCTGACGTTGGCGTAGAAGAATGCCTTTTGCCGCTTGCCGAGCATCATCGGCGCCAGCATCACCTCCGGCATGACCGGAAAGATGAAGGCCTCGACGAAGCTCAAGCCGCAGAGGTAGTAGACCGCCCGCGGATCGCGCGCCCATGTAAGTGCACGCGAGTAAAGCGTTCCGAACAGCCGCATCTCAAGAGTTTCCTTCTCGCGGGAGGCGGGGCATCAGCCGATGCCGCCGAGCAGGGGGACGAAGCTGACGGCGCCCAGCTCTTCCTGGACGAAGTCGCCCTGGCCGTCGCCGCGGATGCGCAGCAGCATCTGGCTGCTGGGCGAACCCACCGGCGCCACCAGCACGCCGGTGGGGGAGAGCTGCTCCAGTACCAGGCTGGGAATCGCGTCGCCGGCCGCGGTGAGGATGATCGCGTCGAACGGCGCCTCGTCCGGCCAGCCCAGCTTGCCGTCGTCGTGGCGCGAGCGCACGTTGGCGAGGCCCAATTGGCGGAAGCGCCGTCGCGCCTGGCGCAACAGCTCCTCGATGCGCTCGACGGTGAACACCTGGCCGACCAGCGCGGCCAGCACCACCGCCTGATAACCCGATCCGGTGCCGATCTCCAACACCTTCTGCGGCAGGCCGCCGTTGAAATGATCCAGCAGCGCCTCGGTCATGCGCGCCACCACCCAGGGCTGGGAGATAGTCTGGCCGTGGCCGATCGGCAGCGCGGTGTTCTCGTAGGCGCGCGAGTGCAGCGCCTGGTCGATAAAGTGGTGGCGCGGCGTATTGCGGATCACCTCGATCACGCGCGGGTCGCGGATCCCGCTTTCCTTGAGCGTGGCGGCCAGGCGGTCGCGTGCGCGCTGCGAGGTCATCCCCTCGCCCTTGAATGCCGACGGCGGCAGCGGATGGATGTTCATCGTCATCCCGTCAGGCCGCCTTCTCGTCCATCGCCTCGCTCATCGCCTGCATCCAGCCGCTGATCTTCTCCAGCGCCTGGTAACGGGTGAGGTCGACGTGGATCGGCGTCACCGACACGTAGCCGCGGCGCACCGCGTCGAAGTCGGTGCCTGGGCCATCGTCCTCGGCGCCGCCGGCCGGGCCGATCCACCAGATCGGCTTGCCGCGCGGGTCGGTCTGCGCGATGCATGGCGCCGAGCGGTGGCGCTTGCCCAGGCGAGTCACTTCGAAGCCGCGGATCTCGTGCCAGGGCCGGTCAGGCACGTTGACGTTGAGGATGGTGTCGGCCGGCAGTGGATCGACCAGCAGCCGCTTCATCAAAAGCAGCACCGCCTGCGCGGCCGAGGCGTAGTGCTCACCCTTGTGGTCGCGGCTGACCAGCGATACCGCGATTGCCGGCAGGCCCAGGAAGCGCCCCTCCATCGCCGCCGACACCGTACCGGAATAGATCACGTCGTCGCCGAGGTTGGACGAATTGTTGATGCCCGACACGACGATGTCCGGCTCCTCTTCGAGCAGGCCGGCGAGCGCCAGGTGCACGCAGTCGGTCGGGGTGCCGGCGACGCGGTAGCGGCCGTCGTCCATCCTCAGTGCGCGAATGGGTGCGTCCAGGGTGAGCGAATTGCTGGCGCCGGAACGGTCGCGGTCGGGCGCCACCACCGTCACCTGCCCCACCGCCGCCAGACATTCGGCCAACACGCGGATGCCGGGGGCATCCACGCCGTCATCGTTGCTTACCAGGACTCGCATGGGATTCCGTCAAGAGTGCACGAGCGCGCACTGCAAAGAGGCCGCGCTCCGATCCTTGCGAGTCTACCGGAGCGGCCCACTCGTTTCACGGCCGCCCCATGACGCGCACGGGAACCTCCACCAGGCCCCTTGCTAGCATGGCTTCATGAAGAAGCGCCGCACCCCCATCGAGCTCGACGAGGACGACATCCGCCTGTTCCGCGACGCCATCGGCCCGGTGCGCGAGCTTCACGCCGACGCGCCACCGACGCCCGCGCCGCGCCCCGAGCCGCGCGCGCACATGCTCGAAGCGGACGAGGCGGCCGTGCCCGGCGAACTGCTGGAGCTCGCCTTCGATCCGGCGCTGATGGAAATCGGCGAGGAGCTGAGCTATCTGCGCGACGGCTACCCGCCCCGCCTGCTGCGCCAGCTCAAGCGCGGCCAGTTCAGCATCCAGGACGAGCTGGACCTGCACCACATGAACGCCGCCGCCGCGCAATCGAGCATCGCCAGTTTCCTGGCCGAGGCCCGCCAGCACGGCCTGCGCTGCGTGCGCATCGTGCACGGCAAGGGCCTGCGCTCCAAGGCCGCCGGCCCGGTCCTGAAGGTGCTCACCGACCGCATGCTGCGCCGTCGCGACGACGTGATCGCCTACGCCTCGGCGCGCCCGGCGCAGGGCGGCACCGGGGCGGTAGTGGTCCTGCTCAGGAACGCGTGACGCCGGTCGGTACGCGTATGCCGGCACGGGCGCGCAGCCTTAGCTTCCGCCGCGTCGACTCAGCCGCGTTCGTTGCGAACGGCAAGTCGAACATCATGAAGAAGTCCGCGGTGACCGCTTGTGGGCTTGCGGGGACGACCGGCCTGGCCATCGACCACGATGGAAACGCCCGTACTCGCCGGCAAAGCCTCAGGCCTGCGCCAGCTCCCGCGCCACGACGGTGGCGTAGGCGCCGGCCGGCAGTTCGAACGCAAGCTCCAGCACGTCCTCGGCCAGCCAGCGCCAGGAGAGGTTGCGGGGCAGCAGTCGCAGGGGGCGGCGTTCCTGGTCCATCCGGGCTGCAGCCAGGCCTTCGGCCAGGTCGATGTCGCGTGCGGCCACTTCCCGTTCCAGCGCGCCGGCCTCGCCGGTGGTGGGCGGCTCGCCCTGTCCCCACAGGGGGCCGGAAGGGTGGATGTCGCCACGCACCAGGCGATCTGCCAAGGTGGCATCGAATGTTTCGGAGCCGAACCAGGAGCGCGAGCCAGCCAGCGACCAGATCTCACCCTCCAGCGGCGTATCCCAAGCGCCCTGCTCCACCCGCGCGGCGAGCACGCCGTTGAAGATGTGCGAGCGGGCCGCCGACAGCAGGAAGGATCGCTTGTCGCGGTCGACGCGCCGGCCGCCGAACATGGCCCGCGCCTGCGCCACGTTGCCGCCCTCGCGGCCGAAGCGCTGCTCACCGAAATAGTTGGGCACGCCGCGCGCGGCGATGGCGGCGAGCACCCGCTCGGCGGCGGCACGGTCGCCCTGCGCTTCCCGCAGCACCAGCACGAAGCGGTTGCCCCGCAACGCGCCACGCTTGAGCTTGCGACCGTGTCGGGTGGCGGCGAGCACCTTCACTTCCGCGTGGGGGAAGGCCGACCAGTCCGGATCCGGCTTGCCGGCCAGCTGTACGCTGAAGGCCTGGCGGGTGACGGCATGGCGGTCCTTCAGGCCGGCATAGCCCACGGCCACGGGCGGCACTCCGGCGAAGCGCGCCAGCTCGCGAGCCACCCAGTCGGTGTTGGCACCACGCTTTTCGACCCACAGCAACGCGTGCTCTCCCGCGCCGTCGGCGTCGTAGCCGAGGATTTCCTCGACCAGGAAGTCCTCCGGCGCGGCGCGAAGACGGGCGGTGAGCGGAGGAGTGCCGTGGGCGTAGGGAAGTTCATGCATGGCGGAGAGTCTGTTTCTGTGGACGTCATTCCCGCGGAAGCGGAAATTCACGAATCGGGAAGGCGATGCCCGCGAAGGCGGCCACGGCAGCTCGCATCATCGCCGCGGACGTCACCAGGCCAAGTGCCACGGTTTGGCGCGCGCGCGTGACTTCTTCGGCAAGCCGCTGCAGCAGCGCAGTGGCGGCCTCCATTTGCTCGTGCAGCCGGTGCACGCCGCGAGCCTCGTCGCTCACGCGCGTTCCAGCAGGACGCAGGCCTGTGCAGCGATGCCTTCGCCACGGCCGGTGAAGCCGAGCTTCTCGGTCGTGGTGGCCTTGATGCTGATGCGGCCGACCTCGCAGGCGAGGTCCTCGGCCAGGTTCGCGCGCATCGCCTCGGCGTGCGGGCCGACTTTCGGCGCCTCGCAGACGACCGTGACGTCGGCGTTGCCCAGCGTGTAGCTGTGCTGCGCCATCAAAATCGCCGCGTGACGCAGGAACTGGCGGCTGTCGGCGCCGCGCCAGCGCTCGTTCGAGGGCGGGAAGTGCCGGCCGATGTCGCCTAGCGCCAGCGCGCCGAAGATGGCGTCGCACAGCGCATGGATCACCACGTCGCCGTCCGAGTGGGCGACCACGCCGCGATGGTGCGGGACACGCACGCCGCCGAGCACGACGAAATCGCCCTCGCCGAATGCGTGTACGTCGAAACCCTGGCCTATGCGCATATGTGCCGCCTGATCATCCAACCCAGCTGACGTCATTCCCGCGAGGCGCTCTTCAACAACGAAGTGCGGGTCAAGCGGGAACCCATCTTGCTCTGTCCGAAAGTCAAAATGGATCCTCGCTCTCGCGGAACGACGAACGAAAACAAGCGCCCGCTCCGGTCCGCTACTTCGTCCTCGACAGCAGGAACTCCGCCAACGCGAAGTCCGCCGCCGTGGTCACCTTGATATTGTCCTCCGCGCCCTCCACCAGCAACGGCGCGAACCCCGCCCGCTCCATTGCCATGGCCTCGTCGCTGACCGCCACGCCCTCGCGGGCGGCCGCCCCGAGCGCAGCCGCAAGCTGCCCGCGCCGGAACATCTGGGGCGTGAAGGCGCGCCAGCGCTGCTCGCGCGGCTCGGTGAGGGTGCTGCGGCCGTGCGCATCGGCGCGCTTCAGGGTGTCGCGCAACGGCGCCCCGAGCAGGCCGCCGTCGCCGGCGATCGCGGCATCGATCAGCCGATCGATGTCGCCCGAGCGCACGCAGGGACGTGCGGCGTCATGCACCAGCACGAAATCGCCCTGACCCACGCCGGACGGCAAGGCACGCAGGCCAGCCAGCACCGAATCGGCCCGCTCGCCGCCGCCCACCGCGGTGAGCACCGGCTTGCCGCCCAACGTGCCGATGCCCGGCCAGCGGCCGTCATCCGCCGCCAGCGCCACCAGCAGGCCGGCGATGCGCGGATGCGCCGCCAGCCGCTCCAGCGTGTGCAGGATCAAGGGACGCCCGGCCAGAGGCAGGTACTGCTTGGGGCAATCGCCGCCGACCCGGGTGCCGCGCCCGGCGGCCGGCACCACGCACCAGAGAGCGGCCACGTCAGTGCCCGCCGCCGTTGCCCGGCGCTGGCGCACTCGCGGCGCCGGCCGGCTGCTCGACCACCTGGTAGAACGTCTCGCCCGGCTTGATCAGGCCCAGCTCCGCACGGGCGCGCGCCTCGACCGCCTGCTCCCCGTGCTTGAGGTCGCTGACGTCGGCTGCCAGCGCCTGGTTGCGCTGGACCAGCCGATCGTTCTCGCCGCCCTGTTTTTGCACGGCGGTACGCAATGCCTGCACTTCGTGCATGCCGCCGCTGCCGGTCCACAGCTTCAGCTGCAGGCCGATCAGGATCACGAGGAGGATCAGGGCGATCCAGCGCAGCATGGGCTAAGCGGACTCCGGTCAGCCCGGCAGGCGGGCGAGGTTGGGGAACGCGTCGCGGCCGGCGTAGCGGGCGGCGCTGCCCAGCTGCTCCTCGATGCGCAGCAGCTGGTTGTACTTGGCCACGCGGTCGGTACGGCAGAGCGAGCCGGTCTTGATCTGGGTCGCGGTCGTCGCCACCGCGATATCGGAAATCGTGGTGTCCTCGGTCTCGCCCGAGCGGTGCGACACGACCGCCGCGTACTTGGCCGCATCGGCCATGGCGATGGCCTCCAGCGTCTGGGACAGCGTGCCGATCTGGTTGACCTTGATCAGAATCGCGTTGGCGATGTGCTTCTCGATGCCCTCGCGGAAGATCGACGGGTTGGTGACGAACAGGTCGTCGCCCACCAGTTGCACCTCCTTGCCGATCCTGTCGGTGAGCAGCTTCCAGCCGTCCCAGTCGCCCTCGGCCATGCCGTCCTCGATGGTGACGATCGGGTACTGCTTGGCCCAGCCGGCCAGCAGGTCGACGAACTGCTCCGGCGCGTACGCCTTGCCCTCGCCCTCCAGGTCGTACTTGCCGTTCTTGAAGAACTCGGAGCTGGCCACGTCCAGGCCCAGCAGGATCTCGCTGCCGACCTTGTAGCCGGCCTTGCCGACCGCCTCCAGGATGGTGTCCAGCGCCTCGATGTTGGAGCGCAGGTTGGGCGCGAAGCCGCCCTCGTCGCCCACGGCGGTGTTCAGGCCCTTGCCCTTGAGCACGCTCTTGAGCGCATGGAAGATCTCAGCGCCGGCGCGCAGCGCCTCGGCGAAGCTCGGCACGCCCACCGGCAGGATCATGAATTCCTGCACGTCGACGTTGTTGTCGGCATGCGCGCCGCCATTGACGATGTTCATCATCGGCACCGGCAGGCTGCCGGGCTTGCCGCCATTCTTGTTAAAGCCAGAGAGGTACTTCCACAGCGGCTCGCGGCGCGAGGCGGCCACCGCGTGCGCCGCGGCCATGGACACGCCGAGCAGCGCGTTGGCGCCGAGCTTGCCCTTGTTCGCGGTGCCGTCCAGCGCGATCAGCTTGCCGTCCAGGCCTTTCTGGTCGGCCGCGTCGAAACCCTTCAGCGCATCGGCGATGGCGCCATTGACGTTGGCCACCGCGCGGGTCACGCCCTTGCCGCCGTAGCGCGACTTGTCGCCGTCGCGCAGTTCCACCGCCTCGCGCGAGCCGGTCGAGGCGCCGCTGGGCACCGCGGCCCGGCCGAATGCGCCATCGGCCAGGGTGACTTCGGCTTCCAGCGTTGGATTGCCGCGCGAGTCGAGGATCTCGCGGGCGTGGATGCGGGTGATCGTCGTGGTCATGGTGGTCCGTTTGTCCAGAGTGGCGTCAATGTCGTTCGCAGGCAGGCCTACAGCGTCTGTTCGAGGAAGCCGTGGCGCTTGGTCGCGGCGTCCAGTTCCATCAGGGTTTCCAGCAGCGCCTCCATCTTGCCCAGCGGCCACGCGTTGGGGCCGTCGGAGAGCGCCTTGCTCGGATCCGGGTGCGTTTCGGCGAACAGGCCGGCCACGCCCACCGCCACCGCTGCACGCGCAAGCACCGGCACGAACTCGCGCTGGCCGCCGGAACTGGCGCCCTGCCCGCCGGGCAGCTGCACCGAATGGGTCGCGTCGAACACCACCGGGCAGCCGGTCTCGCGCATCACGCTCAGGGAGCGCATGTCCGATACCAGGTTGTTGTAGCCGAAGCTCGCGCCGCGCTCGCACACCATGATGGCGTCGTTGCCCACGTCCCTGGCCTTGGCCACCACGTGCTTCATGTCCCACGGCGCCAGGAACTGGCCCTTCTTGATGTTCACCGGCTTGCCGGCGCGCGCCACGTTCTGGATGAAGTCCGTCTGGCGGCACAGGAAGGCCGGCGTCTGCAGCACGTCGACCACGGCAGCCACCTCGTCCATCGGCGTGTACTCGTGCACGTCGGTGAGCACCGGCACGCCGATCTGGCGCTTGACCTCGCCGAGAATGCGCAGGCCTTGTTCCAGGCCCGGGCCGCGGAAGCTCTGGCCGGAAGAACGGTTGGCCTTGTCGAAGCTGGACTTGAAGATGAAATTGACGCCCAGCCGGCCGGTGATTTCCTTCAGCTTGCCCGCGACGTCCAACTGCAGCTGCTCGGATTCGACCACGCAGGGGCCGGCAATCAGGAACAGGGGCTGGTCGAGGCCGATTTCGAAACCGCAGAGCTTCATAGTATTTCCTGCCGATGCCCGCCCGTGGGCGAGTTGCCAAACCTTTTCGGATGCGTCGTTCCCGCCAGGCGCTCTTCGACGGCCGATGGCCTGGTCAGGCGGGAATCGAATTTGTTCCTGGCTGTCCGTCGAACGTGGATTCCCGTTTCCGCGGGAATGACGCCATGTTCCATCGGACGCATCAAGGATATGGCGCAGGTCGCCTTGAGGCAGGCCATCAGGCCCGCGCCTGCGCCTGCGCCCCTGCCAGCCTTTCCCCCTCGCGCACCGCCTTGTACTCGCGCGCTGCCTGCACGAAACCGATGAACAGCGGATGCCCGTCGCGCGGCGTGGAAGTGAATTCGGGGTGCGCCTGGCAGCCCAGGAACCATGGGTGCTTCTGCCGCGGCAGCTCGACGATTTCCACCAGCAGGTCATCCATCGATTTGCCCGAGACCACCAGGCCCAGATCCTCGAAATCCTGCCGGTAGCGGTTGTTGAACTCGTAGCGGTGGCGATGGCGCTCGCGCACCACCTCCTGGCCGTAGGTCTCGCGCGCGAGCGTGCCGGTCTTCAGGCGCGCCTCCTGCGAGCCCAGGCGCATGGTGCCGCCCAGGTCCGAGTGCTCGCTGCGCTGCTCGATCTCGCCGGCTGCGGTGGTCCACTCGGTGATCAGAGCGATCACGGGATTGGCGGTGTTGCGCTCGTTCTCGCTGGAATCGGCGTCCTTCAGACCCGCCACGTTGCGAGCGAAGTCGACCACCGCCGCATGCATGCCGTAGCAGATGCCGAAGTACGGCACGCCGCTTTCGCGCGCGTACTTGGCCGCCAGCACCTTGCCCTCGAAACCGCGCTTGCCGAAACCGCCCGGCACCAGAATCGCATCGGCCCGGCCCAGCACGGCCTGCGCGCCCTTGGATTCGACTTCCTCCGAATCGACCCAGTCCAGGTTGACCCGGGTCTGCTGCTTGATGCCGCCGTGGCGCAGCGCCTCGCCGAGCGACTTGTAGGCGTCCTTGTGTTCCACGTATTTGCCGACGATCGCGATGGTGACCTCGTCCCTGGGATGCTCCACCGCCTCCACGGTGCGCCGCCAGCTCGACAGGTCCGCCGGCTTGGCGTCCAGCCCCAGGCGCCGGACCACGATGTCGTCCAGGCCCTGGCTGTGCAGCCACAGCGGGGTCTTGTAGATCACGTCCACGTCGATCGCGCTGATGACGGCGTTCTCCGGCACGTTGGTGAACAGCGCGATCTTGCGTCGCTCGCTTTCCGGCAGCGCCTCCTCGCAGCGGCACAGCAGGATGTCCGGCTGGATGCCGATCGAGCGCAGTTCCTTCACCGAATGCTGGGTCGGCTTGGTCTTGATCTCGCCGGCGGCCTTGATGAACGGCACCAGGGTCAGGTGCATGAACAGGCACTTCTCCGGCCCGTGCTCGATGCGCAGCTGGCGGATCGCTTCCAGGAACGGCAGCGACTCGATGTCGCCCACGGTGCCGCCGATCTCCACCAGCGCCACGTCGAAGCCGCGGGTGGCCTCGTGCACGCAGTGCTTGATCTCGTCGGTGATGTGCGGGATCACCTGCACGGTGGCGCCCAGGTAGTCGCCGCGGCGCTCCTTGCGGATCACGGACTCATAGATCTTTCCGGTGGTTATCGAGTTCTTGCCGGTCAACCTGGTGTGGACGAAGCGCTCGTAGTGGCCCAGGTCCAGATCGGTCTCGGCACCGTCGTCGGTGACATAGACCTCGCCGTGCTGGAAGGGACTCATGGTGCCCGGATCCACATTGATGTAGGGATCGAGCTTCATCATGGTGACCGAGAGCCCGCGCGCCTCGAGGATGGACGCAAGCGACGCCGCCGCGATGCCCTTGCCGAGTGAGGACACCACACCGCCGGTGACGAAAATCAGGGGGGTCATGGAATGCAGCCGTGCTGGAAATCGGCATTTTAGCGACTGACGGGCTCCGCGGCGAGACATTCCGGCCGAACGGTTCACCCTCGCCCCTCACGCACCTCCGGCGGTCGGGAAGCGGAGGGAAACACCATGCGCTGCTAGCATGGACGGATGACCACCCCCATTCCCTCCCGCCTGGCCGCGTTGCGCCAGGCCATGCAGCGCCATGGCGTCGCCGCCTGCCTGGTCCCGACCGCCGACCCGCACCTGTCCGAATACCTGCCCGCCCACTGGGCCGCCCGCGAGTGGCTGTCCGGCTTCACCGGCTCGGCCGGCACGCTGGTCGTCACCGCGACCGACGCCGACCTGTGGACCGACTCGCGCTACTTCTCCCAGGCCGAACAGCAGCTGGCCGGCAGCGGCGCCACGCTAAAGAAGCAGAGGGTTTCGCACGCGCCCGAGCACCTGCAGTGGCTGCAGCAGCACCTCGGGGAAGGCGACGTATTGGCGGTGGCGGGCGACAGCCTCTCGCTCGCCGCGCTCCGGCAGATCGAACGCCTGCTGGGCGAAATCGGCGCACGCGTGCGCACCGACCTGGACCTGCCCGGCGAGGTATGGACCGATCGCCCCGCCTTGCCCAGGTCACCGGTGTTCGAGCATGCGGCCGGCTATCCCGGCGCCACCCGCGCGGAAAAGCTCGAGCGCCTGCGCGCCGGCCTGCGCCGCCAGCAAGCCACGCACTACCTGGTCTCCAGCCTGGACGACATCGCCTGGCTGACCAACCTGCGCGGCAGCGACGTGGAGTGCAACCCGGTGTTCCTCGCCCACCTGCTGGTCGAGACGGACGGGCCCGCCACTTTGTTCGTCGACCGCGGCAAGCTCAGCGACGCGCTGGTCGTCGGCCTGAAGGCCGATGACATGCGCATCGCCGACTACGCCACCGTCACCGATGCGCTGGGCGAACTGGGCAAGGGTGCTCGACTGCTGATCGATCCGGCACGCATGGTCTGCGCGGTGGCCGATGCCATCGGCGCGGATGCCGCGCGCGTGGAGGCCGCCAACCCGTCCACCGCCTTAAAGGCCCGCAAGACCGAATCCGAACTCGAGCACATCCGCGAAGCCATGCGCCGCGACGGGACCGCGCTGGTGCGCGCCTTCCGCCGCCTCGAAGAGCGCCTGGCCGCCGGCATGAGCCAGACCGAACTGGACGTCGACACCCTGCTGCACGAGGAACGCTCGGCCCAACCCGGCTTCGTCGGCGAGAGCTTCGCCACCATCGCCGGTTACCAGGCCAACGGCGCCCTGCCGCACTACCGCGCCACGCCCGAGGCGCACAGCACGCTGCAGCGCAAGGGTCTGCTGCTCATCGACTCGGGCGGGCAGTACCTCGGCGGCACCACCGACATCACCCGCGTGCTGGCGCTGGGCGAGACCACCGCCGAGCAGCGCCGCGACGCCACGCTGGTGATGAAAGGCCTCATCGCGCTTTCGCGCGCGCGCTTCCCCAAGGGCGCCAGCGGCCCGCAACTGGATGCGCTGGCACGCGCGCCGCTGTGGGCCAGCGGGCTGGACTACGGCCACGGCACCGGCCATGGCGTGGGTTACTTCCTCAACGTCCACGAAGGCCCGCATTCGATCCGCCCGCCGGTGGTCAACGGCGCGCTGGTGCCGCTGGAGCCGGGCATGATCACGTCGATCGAGCCGGGCCTGTACAAGCCGGCGCGCCACGGCATCCGCCACGAGAACCTGGCCGTGGTGGTGGCCGCGGACCAGACCGAGTTCGGCGAGTTCTACGCCTTCGAGACGCTGACCTTGTGCCCGTTCGACCGCCGCGCGCTGGAGCCGGGCCTGCTCAATCCGGAGGAGCGCGCCTGGCTGGACGACTACCACGCGACCGTGCGCGCGGCGCTGGCGCCCTTGCTGGAGGATGCGGACCTGGCGTGGCTGGAGCGGCATTGCGCGCCGCTCTGAGGCGCCCTGTTCCGCGCCCCCCGGCTCGCCCGGCCTCATTCCCGCGAACCCACTTTGACTTAGGGCAAGGGCACATGGATTGCGGCTTTCGCGGGAATGACGACCGGCCAGGGTGTGGTCATCGGCTCTTTCGTGCTTGACCGCCCCGCCCGCCTCTCGCCATCCTGCAACGCTCCGTTCCCTGATCGACCCCGCGCATGAGCAGTCGCTACAACGCCGCCGACATCGAAGTCCTCTCCGGCCTCGATCCCGTCAAACGCCGCCCCGGCATGTACACCGACACCTCGCGCCCGAACCACCTGGCGCAGGAGGTGATCGACAACTCGGTGGACGAGGCGCTGGCCGGCCACGCGAAAGCCATCGAGGTGATCCTGCACGCCGACGGTTCGGTCGAAGTCAGCGACGATGGCCGCGGCATGCCGGTCGATATCCACCCGGAAGAAGGCGTGCCGGGCGTGGAGCTGATCCTCACGCGACTGCATGCGGGCGGCAAGTTCAGCGGCAAGAACTACAGCTTCTCCGGCGGCCTGCATGGCGTGGGCGTGTCAGTGGTCAACGCGCTGTCGCAGCGCGTGGAAGTGACCATCCGTCGTGACGGCAGCGAATACCGCATGGCCTTCGAGCACGGCGACCGCGTCAGCGAGCTGGAGGTGATCGGCTCGGTGCCGAAGAAGAAGACCGGCACCACCGTGCGCTTCTGGGCCGATCCCAAATACTTCGACTCGCCCAAGATCTCGGTGCCCAAGCTCAAGCACCTGCTGCGCGCCAAGGCCGTGCTGTGCGCGGGCCTGAGCGTGAAGCTGATCGACCTGGCCAGCGGCGAAACCAGCGAGTGGTACTACGAGGACGGCCTGCGCGATTACCTGCGCGGCGAGCTCGACGGCGCCGAGGCGATCCCGGCCGATCTGTTCGTGCACCACGTGGCCCGCGACATCGAAGGCCTGGACGTGGCCCTCACCTGGCTGCCCGAGGGCGAGCTGGTGCAGGAGAGCTACGTCAACCTGATCCCTACCGCGCAGGGCGGCACCCACGTCAACGGCCTGCGCTCGGGCCTGACCAACGCGATCCGCGAGTTCTGCGACATCCGCAACCTGTTGCCGCGCGGCGTGAAGCTCGCGCCCGAGGACGTGTGGGAGCGCCTGGCCTTCGTGCTCTCGGCCAAGCTGCAGGACCCGCAGTTCGCCGGCCAGACCAAGGAGCGGCTCTCCTCGCGCAACGCCGCGGCCCTGGTCGAGAGCGTGGTGCACGACGCCTTCAGCCTCTGGCTCAACCAGCACGTGGACCTGGGCGAACGCATCGCCCAGCTCGCCATCGAGCGCGCCAGCGCACGCCTGAAGGCGGCCAAGCAGGTGGTGCGCAAGAAGATCACCCAGGGCCCCGCCCTGCCCGGCAAGCTGGCCGACTGCACCGCCACCGACCTCACCCGTACCGAGCTTTTCCTGGTCGAGGGCGACTCCGCCGGCGGCAGCGCAAAGCAGGCGCGCGACAAGGAGTTTCAGGCCATCCTTCCGCTACGCGGCAAGATCCTCAACACCTGGGAAGTGGAGTCCACTTCGGTGCTCGCTTCCGAGGAAGTGCACAACCTTGCCGTGGCGATCGGCTGCGATCCGGGCAAGGACGATCTCTCCGGCCTGCGCTACGGCAAGGTCATCATCCTGGCCGACGCCGATTCCGACGGGCTGCACATCGCCACCCTGCTTTCGGCTCTGTTCCTGCGCCACTTCCCCTCGCTGGTGCGCGAGGGCCACGTGTTCGTGGCGATGCCGCCGCTGTTCCGCGTGGACGTGGGCAAGCAGGTGTTCTACTGCCTGGACGAGGCCGAGAAGCAGTCCATGCTGCAGAAGATCGAGCGGGAGAAGATGAAGGGCGCCGTCTCGGTTACCCGCTTCAAGGGCCTGGGCGAGATGAACCCGGGGCAGCTGCGCGAGTCGACCATCCATCCTGACACGCGGCGCCTGGTGCAGCTCACCGTCGAGGACAGCGAAGGCACCGCCAAGCTGATGGACATGCTGCTGGCCAAGAAGCGCGCCGGCGACCGCAAGAGCTGGCTCGAAGAGAAGGGCGACCTGGCGACGCTGGAGGTCTGAGCGCATGGAAGCCGCCGACCGCCACCTCGACCTGGGTTGCGGCAAGTTCCCGCGCAACCCCTATGGCCGCTCGCGCCTGTGCGGGATCGACGTGCGGCCCGCGCCTGCCGAGGCCGCGTTCGAGTACCGCGTGGCCAACCTGGTGATGGAACCGATCCCGTACGCCGAGGGCAGCTTCGCCTCCGTCTCGGCCTACGATTTTATCGAACACGTACCGCGCGTCCTGCCCACCGGCGATGGCCGGGGCACGACGTTCCCCTTCGTGCGGCTGATGGACGAGGTGTGGCGGGTACTGGTGCCGGGCGGACGCTTTTATGCGCTGACTCCGGCCTGGCCGCACCCGGATGCGTTCACCGACCCCACCCACGTCAACATCATCACCGACCGCACCCACACCTATTTCTGCGGCGACAAGCCGATGGCGCGCATGTACGGCTTTACCGGGCGCTTTCGGGTGCTGCGGGTCGACTGGGTGGACATCGTCGACGCCTACAGTGCTGTGCCGGGATCTTCGGAGAACCGCAGGCCCCACGGCCCGCTCAAGCGTTTCGCGCGCGGCGTGCGCCGGTTTTCACGGCACTTGCGCGGCAAGTCGGAGCGCTCCCGGGTCTACCTGCGCTGGGAACTGGAAGCGGTGAAAGATTGAGGCCGAGCCTACGTTTCCCTGCGTACGTCGTGGCGCTATCTTGGTAGCTCCTCTCGCGAGCGCACCTGCATGGCCCTGGCCCCTCCGCTGAACCTGCAACGCTGGATCGACGAGCACCGCCACCTGCTCAAACCGCCGGTAGGCAATAAGTGCATCGTGGACGGCGACTTCATCGTGATGATCGTGGGTGGGCCCAACGCCCGCACCGACTACCACTTCGACGAAGGCCCCGAGTTTTTCTACCAGCTCGAGGGCGAGATGGTGCTCAAGGTGCAGGACGAAGGCGTCGCACGCGACATTCCCATTCGCGCCGGCGAGCTGTTCTACCTGCCCGCGCGGGTGCCGCACTCGCCCCAGCGCATGGCCGGTTCGGTCGGACTGGTGATCGAGCGGCGGCGCCTGGCCGGCGAACAGGATGGGCTGCTGTGGTTCTGCGAGCGGTGCAACCACAAGCTGTACGAGGAATATTTCACCCTCGACAGCATCGAGCGGGATTTCCCGCCGGTGTTCGAACGCTTCTACCGCTCGCGCAAGGCCCGCACCTGCGATATCTGCGGGCACCTCAACCCGGCTCCCGAGCGCTACGAGCAGGCTTGATTCGCCTGTGCAAGCGTCCTTGCGTAGACCAGGCCGCGACGCCACCGGCTCGACGGCCTCCCTACCATTTGCGGGCCAGCCAGCGCCGCGCCATGCGACGCAGCGACTCGTCCGCCCGGGGATCCTGCGCCACGGCACGGATCGGCCGCCAGGCCAGTTCGAGCGATTCGTCGCTCACCACGAACGCTTCGCTGCCAGTGGCGCGTACCACGTAGCGCACGTCGTAGTGCAGGTGTGCCGGCTCGGCGCCGCGGGTGGGTATGCGGTGGCAGTCCAGGTCGAATATCGCCGGGTCGACGGCCAGGTCGCGAAGCCCTGACTCCTCTTCGGCTTCGCGCAAGGCGACGCGCACCAGGTCGCGATCGCCATCGGCGTGGCCTCCCAATTGCAGCCAGCGCTCCAGTTTGCGGTGATGGGTGAGCAGCACGCGCTCGCCGTCGGCGCTGACCAGCCAGGCCGAACCGGTGAAATGACCTGCAGCGTGGCTGCGTTCGAACACGTTCGGATCGCTGGCGAGAAACGTTAGGAACCGGTCGGCCACGCCGTGCTGCGCACCCGCGTGGGCATGAAGGCGCAATGCTTGTGCAAGGTCGTCGGCGAGCGGAAAGAGCATGGCGATACGAAGGCTGGAACGGGCAGTGATTCTACGCAGCGGCGGCGTGCCGTGTGGCGCTTGTACCCCTAGTCATGCTCGGCTAAGGTTGCCCGTCACGTCGGCTCGACGCGTTGCGAACGCCAGGGTCGGGGGAGCACGCCGCCTGTCCTACGGGGAAACCATCCATGCTTTTCAAGCGCGTCAAGCCGCTCGACCAGATTCTCGCCACCGCCGAAAAGAAATCCCTCGTCCGCCAGCTCGGCCCGTTCCAGCTCACCATGCTGGGCATCGGCGCAATCATCGGCACCGGCATCTTCGTGCTGACCGCCGAAGCGGGCCAGAAGGCCGGCCCCGGCATGATGATCTCCTTCATCATCGCGGCCGTGGTCTGCGGCCTGGCCGCCCTGGCCTACGCGGAGCTCGCCTCCATGGTGCCGGTCGCCGGATCGGCCTACACCTACACCTACGGCGTGATGGGCGAAGGGCTCGCCTGGGTCGTCGGCTGGGCGCTGGTGCTGGAGTACACCATCGCCGCCAGCACCGTATGCGTGGGCTGGGCCGGCTACTTCAACGGCCTGCTGGCAAGCCGCGGCCTAGGGCTGCCGATGTTCCTGCGAGCGGGCCCGCTGGACGGCGGCGGCTTCAACCTGTTCGCCTGCCTGATCGGCCTGGTCATCACCTGGCTGCTGGTGGTGGGCACCAGCAAGTCGGCGAAGGTCAACGCCGTGCTCGTGCTGGTCAAGGTCATCGCGCTCACCGTGTTCATCGTCATCGCGCTGCCGCGCGTGCAGGACGCCAACTTCCAGCCCTTCACCCCCAACGGCTGGGGTAGCCCGATGGGCGGCATCGGCGTGCTGGGCGCCGCGGCCTCGATCTTCTTCGCCTACGTGGGCTTCGACGCGATTTCCACAGCGGCGGAGGAAACCAAGAATCCCAACCGCAACATCCCGATCGGCCTGCTGGGCGCACTCGGCGTGTGCACGGTCTACTACCTGCTGGTCAGCTACGGCGCGATCGGCGCCGTCGGCGCGCAGCCGGTGGTCGCCCCGGACGGTTCGGCGATCCAGCCGGGCACGCCGGCGATGGCCGCCGCGTGCCAAGCCTCGCAGGCGCTGGTCTGCAGCAAGGAAGCCCTGGCCCATGCGGTACGCCTGCTCGACCACCCGTGGTGGGGCAACTTCATCGGCGCCGCGGCCAGCCTCGCGCTGCCCTCGGTCATCCTGACGATGACCTACGGCCAGACCCGCATCTTCTTCACCATGGCCCGCGACGGCCTGCTGCCCAGCTCGCTGGCCAAGATCCACCCGCGCTACCACACCCCGCACGTGATCACGCTGATCACCGGCGGCTTCGTGTCGCTGTTCGGCGCGCTGTTCCCGGTGGGCGCACTGGCGGACGTGACCAATTCGGGCACGCTGTTCGCGTTCATGATGGTGGCGCTGGGCGTGCTCATCCTGCGCGTCAAGCAGCCCCAGCGGCCGCGTTCGTTTCGCACCCCGTTCGCCTGGGTCGTCTGCCCGCTCGCGGTCTTCGGCTGCCTGCTGCTGTTCCTGAACCTGTCGAAGGTCACCATGTACGTGTTCTTTGGCTGGGCGGCGGTCGGCCTGGTGGTCTATTACCTCTACGGCTATCGCAAGAGCCACCTTGCCAACGGTACCGAACCGGCCTGACGCCTTGCGTCGCGCACCCTAAGTGAAACCCTGCCGGCACGGTGAGAACCGTGCCGGCTTCATGTCCGGAACGTCCATGCTGAAGCAGTTGCTTGCCTGCAAGACCGATTTTTCCAGCGCCGACGATGCCCATGGCCCGACCCTGCGCCGCACGCTCGGCCCCTGGGGACTGACGGCACTGGGCATCGGCGCGGTCATCGGCGGCGGCATCTTCGTGATCACCGGCCAGGCGGCGGCCGAGCATGCCGGTCCCGCGGTGATCCTGGCCTTCGTCATCGCCGCCATCTGTTGCAGCTTCACGGCGCTGTGCTATGCCGAGTTCGCCACGCTGATCCCGATGTCGGGCAGCTCCTATTCCTACGCCTATGCGACCCTCGGCGAGTTGGTGGCCTGGTTCATCGGCTGGAACATGGTGCTCGAGTACGGCGTGTCGGCCTCGGCCGTGGCGGTGAGCTGGACCGGCTACTTCGTGAGCCTGCTCGACCACATCGGCATCCACCTGCCGCCGGCCCTCACCAATGCGCCGCTGGCATACCAGAGCGGCCACCTGGTCGCGACCGGTGCGCTGTTCAACCTGCCGGCCGTGGCGATCGTGCTGGCGTTGACCTGGCTTTGCTATGTCGGCATCCGCGAGTCCAGCGGCGCCAACGTGGCCATGGTGCTGCTCAAGGTCGGCCTGATCGTGGTGGTGATTGTGGCCGGCTGGAAGTACGTGAATCCCGAGCTCTGGCACCCGTTCATCCCCGCCAACGAAGGGCCGGAAAAATACGGCTGGTCCGGCATCATGCGTGCGTCGACCCTGGTGTTCTTCGCCTACATCGGCTTCGAGGCGACCTCCACCGCAGCCCAGGAAGCGAAGAACCCGCAACGCGACCTACCCATCGCGACGCTTGCATCGCTGGCCATCTGCACCGTGCTCTACGTCGGCATGGCGGCGGTGATCACCGGCCTGCTGCCCTTCAACCTGCTCGGCACGGCCGAGCCGGTGGTCACGGCGGTCAAGGCCCATGCGGAACTGGAATGGCTGCGCTGGCTGGTCGAGATCGGCGCGTTGATCGGGCTGTCTTCGGTGGTGCTGGTGATGATCATCGCGCAGCCGCGCATCTTCATGATCATGGGCCGCGACGGCCTGCTGCCGCCGGTGTTCGCGCGGATCCACCCCCGCTATCGCACGCCGCACATCAACACCGTCATCACCGGCCTGGGCATCGCCGCGCTGGCCGCCGTATTCCCGCTCGACATCTTGGGCGACCTGGTTTCGATGGGCACGCTGATCGCGTTCGTCGCCGTGTGCGCCGGCGTGCTGATCCTGCGACGGACCCAGCCCGAGCTGCCGCGCACCTTCCGCGTGCCCTGGGCACCGCTGACCTGCGTGCTCGGCGTGCTGAGCTGCCTGGCGCTGCTGTACTGGGAGAACTGGTACCAGTGGCTGATGCTGGGCATCTGGACCGTGATCGGCCTGGCCATCTACTTCGGCTACGGCCGGCGGCACAGCCAGCTGCGCAATCCAGGAATCGGCAGGCCCTGAGCGTTGACCGAAGTTCGCAGGCGAACGCGGGAGTTCGGTTATTTAACAAAAAACTTGCGAAACCGAGATTGTCGAATTCCGGCCAAGTTTTATTGCTAAACCGTTGATTCCAATAAGCTTAACGGAAGTTTTAAGAGAAAAATCCGGTCGCCGATCGCCCCAACCGCTCGCTGCGGAGTATCATTCGAAGTCCGAGGGTTGATCACTTGGCAGTGGGCCCCGGATCGCCGCCCGGCGCGTCAGGCGGGTCAGCTCCTCAGCCTGACGCGTCTGGGCAGCACTTTTGGAACCGGCCTTCCGGCCCTCTCTCCCCCCGCACACCACACCTCGGCGCGCACGCTGCGCGCCGACGCGATGCGTGAGTCCTTAGGCCTTCTTGGGCGTATGCGACACGCACCAGCCCTTGGCGTTCACCGACTTGCCGGGGAACAACTGGCAGGGGCCGTAGCCGGCCGTGCCGGTGCCGGAATAGAACTGGCAATTGGCGCAGACATCGCCGGCCTTGTGCTTCGGATTCTTCGACTTGCTGGCGTCCTCGACGTAGTCGAGCGCCTTGGCCGTCGGGTCGGATTCGGCCACGTGCGGCAGGTCCGCCGCGCGCGCGAAGCGCGGCAAACTCCCTGCCACTGCTGCGGCCGCTGCGGTACCGGCCGCCACCTTGAGGAAACGCCTGCGCGACTGGAGATCTTTCTCTTGCGACATGGATGAACCTCCGTTGTTTCGCCGCCGCGAACGCGACAGCCCTGGCCGATGGTACGCTCGCGGCGTCAATGAAACCTGACTTGCGAGAACGACTCGCATTTGCCGCGGGAAGCACGAAACCGCGTGCTATAGTCGCCCACCGTTTGGACGTCCAAATCCCCATGCAGGAACTTCCCTCCTCCGTCGATCCGGCCCGCTTCGCCCTGTGCGCGGACGCCATCGCCGACGCCGCGCGCGAACTGTCCGCGCTGGGCTGGACACCGGCCACCAGCAGCAATTTCTCGATGCGCATCGATGACGAGCTTGCCGCGGTCACCATCTCCGGTCGCGACAAGGGCAAGCTCGGGCGCGAGGACATCATGCTGGTGGACATGGCCGGGCACCCGGTCGGCACCCGCGCCCGCCCCAGCGCCGAAACCGAATTGCATACCCAGCTCTACCGCCGCATGCCGGCTGCCCAGGCCGTACTGCACACGCATTCGCGCACGCAGAGCGTGGCCTCGCGGCTGTTCGCCCGCGCCGGGCGCGTCGTGCTGGAAGGCTGGGAACTGCAGAAGGCGATCACCGGCTACACCACGCACGAGAGCGTGCTCGAGATCCCGGTGTTCCCCAACACCCAGCACATGCCCGAGCTCGTCGCCCAGGTCGACGCCTGGCTCGACGCCGGCAAGCCGCTGCACGCCTACCTGATCGACGGCCACGGCATCTATGCCTGGGGCGCCGACATGGCGCAGGCACGTCGTCACCTCGAAGCGCTCGAATTCCTGCTCGGTTGCGAGCTCGACCTCAGGAGACTGTCCGCATGAGCCGCCTGCGCATCTACGACGAAACCCATCCGGACCAACCCGTGGGCGTGTATACCCGGCTGGAAGACATCGCCCGCGAGCTCGGCGACGCCGGCGTCCGCTTCGAGCAATGGGAGGCAGGCGCCCCCATTGCCCCCGGCGCCAGCCAGGAGGACGTCATCGCCGCCTACCGTGCCGACATCGACCGGCTGATGCGCGAGGAGGGCTACCAGTCCGTCGACGTGATCAGCCTCGCGCCCGATCACCCGGACCGCGCGGCGCTGCGGCGGAAATTCCTGAGCGAGCACACCCACAGCGAGGACGAGGTGCGCTTCTTCGTCGCCGGCAGCGGCCAGTTCACCCTGCACCTGCGCGGCAGGGTCTACGACGTGCTGTGCGAAGCGGGCGACCTGATCGGCGTGCCGGACGGCACGCCCCATTGGTTCGACATGAGCGAGTCCCCCTATTTCGTCGCCATCCGCCTTTTCACCAACAAGGAAGGCTGGGTCGCCAACTTCACCGGTACGGACATCGCCGAGCGCTTCCCGCGGATGGAACCCTCGGCGCGCTGAGGGGGCTGGACAAGGAAGCCGCTGCTGCAATAAGAGCTTGAAGTCCGCCGATCCACGCGCGCCCGCCGGCGCTGCGGCTATGCTGGCGCTTCCCCAACGCACATGACGCCCATGACCACCATCCGCGCCATCGTCACCGACATCGAAGGCACCACCAGCTCGATCAGCTTCGTCAAGGACGTGCTGTTCCCCTATGCGCGCAAGCGCCTGCCCGCGTTCGTCGAAACGCATGCGGACCGGCCCGAAGTGCAGCACTGGCTGCACGAGGCGGCCAAGGAAGCGGGCATCATCGAGGCCACCCGCCAGGAGATCATCGAGCTGCTGCTGGGCTGGATCGACCAGGACCGCAAGTCCACCGCGCTCAAGGCGCTGCAGGGCATGGTCTGGCGGGAGGGCTATGAGGCCGGCGAATACCAGGCGCACGTCTATCCGGAGGTCGCCGCCCGGCTGCACGACTGGCGTGCCGACGGTTTGCGCCTGTACGTCTACTCCTCCGGCTCGGTGCCCGCGCAGCGGCTGTTCTTCCGCTACAGCGAAGCGGGCGACCTGACGCCGCTGTTCGCCGGCTACTTCGACACCGAAACCGGCCCCAAGCGCGAAACCGCTTCGTACGCCAGGATTGCCGAAGCAGTGGGCGAACGGCCGGAACATATCCTGTTCCTTTCCGACATCGTCGAGGAGCTGGACGCCGCGCGGGCGGCAGGCCTGCAGACCGGATGGCTGGTGCGCCCGCCACAGGCGATGCCCGCGCAGCCGCGACATCCCGTGCATGCCGGCTTCGACACGATCCGGATCTGACGACCGCGATGCGTACCGCACTGATTGCCCTGCTCGCCTTCGCCGCCGGCATCGTGGTGATGCTCCTGGTGCGGGACCGGCTGCAGCCAGCCGCCGTGCCTGGTGCGCAGGCGTCGGTGGTGCAACCGGTCGCTCCAGCGAGCGCTCTGCCACCGCCGGACGATGCCGAAGCCGAAGCTGCGCCCGGCGGCGACAACTGGCCCGAACAGGCCCCCACGCCCGAGCAGGTGATCTACGCGCAATCGCAGCGGCTGGACCAGGCCCTCGCACGACTGGGGCCGCGTGTACCCGGCAAGCCGAACCTTTACCTGGTGGCCTTTGCCGGCGACGGCGGCGAGGACGTGTTCCGCAACGAGGCCGAGTACGCTGCGCGGCTGTTCACCCGCCGCTTCGGCCCCAGCGCCCACGCGCTGGTGCTGGAGAACAATCCCGATACGCTCGCCACCCGCCCGCTCGCCACCTGGAGCAACCTGGAGCACGCGCTGGATGGCCTGGCCCGGGCGATGGATCCGCAACAGGACATCCTGCTGCTCTACCTCACCAGCCACGGCAGCGAGGACCACAACCTGCTGGTGGACATGGACCCGCTGCCACTGGACCAGATCGGTGCGGACGACCTGGGTTCCATCCTCAAGACGCGGCCGTTCAAGTGGAAGGTCGTGGTGGTCAATGCCTGCTATTCGGGCGGGTTCGTGCCCTCGCTGCATGGCGCCGGCACCCTGGTGATCACCGCGGCGCGCAGTGATCGCAGCTCGTTCGGCTGCGGCAACGATTCGGCCGCCACCTACTTCGGCCGCGCATGGCTGATCGACGCGCTCAACCACACGAGCGATTTCATTGCCGCCTTCAGACAGGCCTCCGGCGAAGTCGCGACATGGGAGCGGCAGGACCGCCTGCTCGCCTCGGAACCCCAGATCGACATCGGCGCGGGCATCGCAGGCCAGCTTTCGAAATGGCAGGCCGGCATCCGGCCCGGTCCGGCGGTGCCCTTCGAGCCGGGCACGGCGGCCATCGCCCTGCAGAACAAGGCGGCGGCCGTGCGGTAACGGCTACGGTGCCTGGGCAGCACCGGCAGGCGCGGCGCCCTGCGCATCAGGCGGATGGCGCTCGGCCAACACACGCGCCACCTGTTCCCAGCCCAGGCCGCGCGAGCGCAGCAGCACGATCAGGTGATAGACCAGATCCGCCGCCTCCCCGAGCAGCGCGGCATCATCCTGGGCGACGGCTGCCAGCGCGGTTTCCACGCCTTCCTCGCCCACCTTCTGCGCCATCCGGCGCACACCGCTTTCCAGCAACTGCGTGGTGTAGCTTCCGGCCGGGCGCTCCCGGGCGCGCCGCGCGACCAGCGCATCGAGCTCGGCCAGGAAACCACCCGGCGGCCGCACCGTATCGCCGAAGCAGCTGCGCGTGCCCCGGTGGCAGGTCGGGCCTGCAGGCTCGGCGAGCACCAGCAGCGTGTCGGCATCGCAATCGACGTGCAGCGCCTTGAGCCTGAGCACGTTCCCCGAGCTTTCGCCCTTGGTCCACAGGCGCCGCTTGCTGCGGCTGTGGAAGGTGACGCATCCGCTGGCGCGGGTCGCCGCGAGTGCATCGGCATCCATGTAGCCGAGCATCAACACCTCGCCGGTGAGCCAGTGCTGCACGATCGCCGGCACCAGGCCATCGCCCTTGGCAAAATCCACGTTCGCTTCGCCGCCCAGATTCATGCCGCCTCCACCGCGGACGGGATGCGCACCGCCACACCTTGCCCTGCCAGCCACTGCTTGAGCGCCGGCACCTCCATGGCCCCCGTGTGGAACACGCTCGCCGCCAGCGCCCCGTCCACATCGGCCTCGACGAAGACGTCGCGGAAATGCTCGCGCGCACCGGCGCCGCCGGAGGCGACCAGGGGTACTTCGCACAGCGCGCGTGCCTGCGTCAGTTGCGCGATGTCGTAGCCCTGGCGCACACCGTCGCTGCCCATGCAGTTGAGCACGATCTCCCCTGAACCCAGGCGCTGCGCTTCGACGATCCAGTCCAGCGTGCGCCTTGCCAGCGCCTGCGTGCGCGAGGGATCGCCGGTGTACTGACGCACGCGCCACTCCCCGTCGGCATCGCGGAGCGAGTCGATGCCCACGACCACGCATTGCACGCCGAAGGCTTCCGCCAGCTCGCCGATCAATGCCGGCCGTTGCAGTGCCGGCGAGTTGATCGAGACCTTGTCGGCCCCGGCATGGAGCACGGCGCGCGCCTCCTCCACGCTGCGGATGCCGCCGGCCACGCAGAACGGAATGTCGATCACCCGCGCCACCCGCTCGACCCAGCCGCGGTCGACCGTGCGCCCTTCCGGGCTGGCGGTGATGTCGTAGAACACCAATTCGTCGGCCCCTGCGTCGCGGTATCGCAACGCCAGCTCGACGATGCCGCCGACCACCGCGTGGTCGCGGAAACGCACGCCCTTGACCACCTGGCCATCGCGTACGTCCAGACAGGGGATGATGCGGCGGCTCAGCATCCGGCTTCCTCCCCCGCTTGCACGAACGGACCTTGAAGCGCCAACGCCTCGCGCAGCGTGAAGCGGCCCTCCAGCAGACCTCGCCCGAGGATCACTCCATGCGCGCCGGCAGCCTTTGCGGCGCGAATGTCGTCCACCGAACGCACACCACCGGACGCCTGCACGGTCAGCGTGGGCGCGATGACCGCAAGGTGGCGGTAGAGCGCCAGGTTGAAGCCGGCCAGCATGCCGTCGCGGTCGATGTCGGTGCACAGCAGGTGGCGGGCGCCGTGCGCCGCATACCAGGGCGCCAGATCGTCGAGCGTGCGCGTTTCCGGCTGCGTCCAGCCGGCGCTGGGCAAGGTCCAGCGGTCCTCGACCCAGCGCGTATCCAGCGCGATGGTGAAGCGCTCGCCGCCATGGCGTTCCAGCCAGCCCGCCACACGCACCGGCTCGCGGATCGCCACGCTGCCCAGCACCACGCGCCGCACCCCGGCATCGAACAGTCGGTGCACGTCGCCGATGCCGCGCACGCCGCCGCCCGCCTGCACGTTCAGGCCGGTGCGCGCGATGGCCTCGATGACCGCGAGGTTGGCAAGGCCGCCGGCCTTGGCGCCGTCCAGGTCGACCAGGTGCAGCCATCGCGCCCCGTCCGCCGCATAGGTCTCGGCGAGCGCCAGCGGATCGTTGGCGTAGGTGGTCTGGCGCGCGTAGTCGCCCTGGGCCAGGCGCACGACCCGGCCGGCGCGCAGGTCAATGGCGGGGATGATGTCGATGTTCATAGCGCGAGGAAGTTGTGCAGCAGGCGGGCGCCCACCGCAGCCGAGCGTTCCGGATGGAACTGCATGCCGAAGAAGTTGCCCTGCGCGATGACGGCCGAGAACGGCTGGCCGTGATCGGCCGAGGCCAGGGTGTAGTCGCCCACCGGCACCGCATAGCCGTGCACGAAGTAGGCCTGCGCGTCGGGGGCGATGCCCGCGAGCAAGGGATGCGTCCCGAGCGCACGCAGCCGGTTCCAGCCCATGTGCGGAACACGCAATCCCGGCCCGGACGTCATCCGCCGCACGGGAGCGGCAATCAAACCCAGGCAGTCCACGTCGCCCTCGTCCGAATGGCTGCATAGCAATTGCATCCCCAGGCAGACGCCGAGCACCGGCTGCCTCAGTCCGCGCAACAGCTCCACCAGGCCCAGTTCGCGCAGCCGCGCCATGGCCGGGCCCGCGGCGCCGACACCGGGCAGGATTACCTTGCCCGCGCTGCGGATGGCGTCCGGATCGGCGGTGAGCGGCGCGTCCACGCCCAAGCGCTGCAGCGCATAACGGACCGAGCCGATGTTGGTGCCGCCGGCGTCGACCAGCACGACCGAAGATGCGCGGTGGCACACGTTATCCCCGCTACCACGCCTTCCCGGCGACAGTGCGGGAAAAGCGGTTGCCGCGGACATCACAGCGCCCCCTTGGTGCTGGGCAGCTCGCTGCCCTCGCGCCGCAGTGCCTGGCGCAATGCGCGGGCGACCACCTTGAAGCAGGCTTCGACCATGTGGTGGGCATTCTCGCCGCGCACCGACAGGTGCAGATTGGCGCCCAGGGTTTCGCACAGCGACCGGAAGAAATGCGGCACCAGCTCGGTAGGCAGACCACCGACGTGTTCGCGCGGGAAGCGGCCCTCGAACACGAAGCACGGCCGCCCCGACAGATCCAGCGCGGCGCTGGCCAGGGACTCGTCCATCGGCAAGGTGAAGCCGTAGCGGCCGATGCCGCGCTTGTCGCCCAGCGCCTGGCGCAGGGCCTGCCCGAGCGCGAGCGCGCAGTCCTCCACGGTGTGGTGCTCGTCCACCCCGATGTCGCCTTCGCAGCCGAGCGTCAGCGCGAAGCCGCCGTGCTTGCCCAGCTGGTCGAGCATGTGGTCGAAGAAACCCAGCCCCGTCCGTACCCGCGATTCGGCCGAACAATCGAGATCCACGGCCACCTCGATCGAGGTCTCGCGCGTGCGCCGAGCCACCGTGCCCAGGCGCGGCGTATCGAGCAGCCGATGCGCGACGCCGGCCCAATCCAGTCCAGTCCCCAGGCGGAAGCCGCGCACGCCCAGGTTGGCGGCCAGCTGCAGGTCGCTTTCGCGGTCGCCGACCACCGCCGAGGCGGCTCGGCTCCAGCCGTCGTCGGCCAGGTAATGGCGCAACAGACCCACGCCTGGCTTGCGCGTGTTCAGGCCTTCGTGGGCGAAGCTGCGGTCGACCAGCACCTCGCCGAACACGATGCCCTGCGAGGCGAGGATGCGCAGCAGCAGATCCTGCGGTCCGCGGAAGGCTTCCTCGGGAAAACTCGGCGTGCCCAGCCCATCTTGATTGGTGACCATCACCAGCTCGTAACCGGCCGCCATGCAGCGCTGCAGCGCGCCGATCACGCCGGGCACCAGGTCGAGCTTGTCGTAGCTGTCGATCTGCTCGTCCGGCGGCTCGACGATCAGGCAACCGTCCCGGTCGACGAATAGGATCTTGCGGCTCATGCGGGCGCATCCTTGGAAAGCCGCGGCCCTCCCGTCACAGGCTCGGCTAGCACGGCGAGTACCCGGTCGTTCTGCGCCGGCGTGCCCATGGTGATGCGCAAGGCATCGTGCAGTCCCGCGTAACGGCGTACGTCGCGCACCACGATGCCCGCGCCGAGCAGGCGGCGGAATGCGCCGTCGGCATCGTCGAAGCGCACGGCCAGGAAATTCGCCTGCGACGGCAGCACGGCGCGCACGCCGGGCAGGCCGCGCAGCGCTCCGGCCATGCGCGAGCGCTCGACGCGGACGGTATCGATACGCGCACGCGCCGCCGCCTGCCCCGCCGCCGACAAGGCCCGCAACGCCGCCGCGAGGCAGGGCCGCGGTACCGGATACGGCGGCAGGATGCGCCGCAACAGCGCCACCACGGCAGGATCGGCAAGCAGGCAACCGATGCGCGCCCCGGCCAGGGCCCAGGCCTTCGACAGCGTGCGCAGCACGACCAGGTGTTCGTAGCGGTCGAGCAGCGTCGCCGCGCTGACTCCGTCGGCAAACTCCGCGTAGGCCTCGTCCACCACCAGCAGCGCACGCCCGGCCAGCTGCCGGGCCAGACGCTCCACCTGCTCCAGCGCCACGCCGGCGCCGGACGGGTTGTTCGGCGCACAGACGAAAACCAGCTTCACCGTGGGGGTGAGCGCCGCCAGGACCGCATCGACGTCCAGCGCAAAGCCGTCAGCCAGCGGCACCTCGACCACCGCCGCGTGCTGGA
The DNA here is from genome assembly GCF_035943815.1 of Frateuria sp. Lineage (GTDB taxonomy): Bacteria > Pseudomonadota > Gammaproteobacteria > Xanthomonadales > Rhodanobacteraceae > Frateuria_A. The sequence goes on along the minus strand of NZ_DASZBU010000010.1, from coordinate 4,216 downwards.
TGCGCGCGCACACCGCGTACATGCCGAACGTCGGCGGCTGCACCAGGATCGCATCCTGGCCGGCACGGCAGAAGGCGCGTACCAGCAGGTCGATCGCCTCGTCGCTTCCGCGACCGACCAGCACCTGCCCGGCGCGCACGCCGTAGAGCGCAGCCAGCTGTTCGAGCAGAGCCGCCGGTTGCGGATCGGGATAGCGGTGGCAATCCAGCTCCTCGTCGCCGAACGGCGCCCAGGGCGACTCGTTGGCGTTGAGCAGCACGTCACCGCCGGCCGCCTCCATGCGCGCGGAGGAATACGGCACCAGCGCGCGGATCTCCGCGCGGGCGAGTTCGATCACGCTCATGCGACCGGCACCTTTGCATCCATCGGCTGCAGCGCGGCCAGGCGCAGGGTCACCGCCCGGCGGTGCGCCTCCAGTTGCTCGGCCGCGGCGAGCGTGGCCGTGCAAGGGCCGATCGCCTGCAGCCCGGCGGGGGTCAGTTGCTGCACGCTGATCTGCTTCTGGAAGCTCGCCACCGACAGGCCGCTGTAGCTGCGCGCGTAACCGTAGGTCGGCAGCACATGGTTGCTGCCGCTGGAGTAGTCGCCCACGGATTCGGGCGTCCACGCACCCAGGAACACCGAGCCGGCGCTCTGCACGTGGTCGAGCCAGGCGCGCGGCTCGGCGACCTGGAGGATCAGGTGCTCGGGCGCGTAGCGGTTGCTCACCGCCAGCGCCTCGTCCAGCGAACCCACCTCGATCAGCCGGCTGTGCGAAAGCGCTTCGCGTGCGATGGCGGCGCGGGGCAAGGCCGCACACTGCCGTTCGATCTCGCTCGCCACCACATCCAGCAGCACGGCCGACGGGCTGACCAGCAACACCTGCGAATCCGGCCCATGCTCGGCCTGCGACAGCAGGTCGGCCGCCACGAAATCCGGCCGGGCCTGCGCATCGGCGATCACCAGCACTTCCGACGGGCCGGCCGGCATGTCGATCGCCGCGCCCTGCGGATCGATCGACACCTGCAGCTTCGCCTCGGTCGCCCAGGCATTGCCGGGGCCGAACAGCTTGTCGCAACGGGGCACGCTGGCGGTGCCGTAGGCCATGGCGGCGATCGCCTGCGCGCCGCCGAGCTTGAACACCCGGTGGGCGCCGACCACGCGCGCGGCGTAGAGCACCGCCGGATCGCAGCGGCCGTCCGCCCGCGCCGGCGAGCACAGCACGATCTGCGGGCAGCCCGCGATGCGCGCAGGCACGCCCAGCATCAGCGCGGTCGAGGGCAGCGGCGCGCTGCCGGCGGGCACATACAAGCCGACCCGGCCGATCGGCCGCTGCACGCGCTCCACCCGCACGCCGGGCGCGGTATCGACCGCCACCGGCCCGGGAGCGGCGGCGCGGTGGAACGTCTCGATGCGCGCCGCCGCCTCGCGGATAGCCGCCTTCAGCGCCGGGTCGAGCGCGGCCTGCGCCTCGTCGATCTCGGCCGCCGTCACCTCCAGGCTTTCCAGCTGGACACGGTCGTAGGCATTGGTGAAGCGGAAGAGCGCATCGTCACCGTGCGTCCGCACGGCGGCGAGGATCCGCTGCACGCCCTCGCGCAGATCGTCCGCGCGCACCTGCTCCGGACGCGCGAGTGCGTCGGCGCGGCCGCGCTCGTCCAGGCCGTTCCAGTCCAGCCGCCTCATGCCAGCATCCTCTCCACCGGCAACACGAACATCTCGCGCGCGCCGGCCTTCTTGATCTCTTCCAGTTGGCGCCAGCCCACCTCGCCGGCGCACAGCGCCTGCAGCAACACCTGGTCCGGCTGGCCGGCCAGCGGCAGCAGGGTCGGCTGCGGCCCGCCCGGCAAGAGGCGGGTGATCGCCTCCAGCGAGCCACGCGCCGCCTGCAACAACAGCAGGCGTGATTCGCGCGCCTGGATCACGCCGTCGATGCGCTTGAGCAGCAGTTCGACCAGGTCGCCGCGCTCGTCCGCCGGCAACACCTGCGGCCCGACCAGCAGCGCCTCGCTCTGCAGCACCACGTCCGTTTCGCGCAACTGGTTGGCCGCCAGCGTGCCACCGCTCTGCACCAGGTCGCAGATGGCGTCGGCCGTGCCCAGCCGGGGCGCGATCTCCACCGAACCGGCCAGCGTCACCACGCCCGCGTCGACGCCGCGCTCGCGCAGCCACTGGCCGAGCAGGCCCGGATAGGACGTGGCGATGCGCCGCCCGGCCAGGTCGGCCGGACCGGCATAGTCCAGCTCTTGCGGCACCGCCAGCGACAGCCGGCAGCGGCCGAAGCCCAGCGAGCGCCATTCGGCCAGCGTGAGCTGGTCATCGCCCCCGCAGGTGAGCTGGTATTCGTTGAGCACGTTGCGCCCGACTATTCCTAAATCGCACACGCCCTGCGCGATCAGCCCGGGGATGTCGTCGTCGCGCACCAGCAGAAGGTCCACCGGCTCGCCCTCGCCGAAGCAGAACAGCTTGTCGCGGCTCTGCCGGAAGGTGAACCCGCAGCGCGTAAGCAGATCCTGAGCGGGCTCGGTGAGCCGGCCGGACTTCTGCATGGCGATGCGCAAGCGGTCGCGCGGCCTCACGGCGACACCCTCGCGAGTTTGCGCTTGCGCGCCGCGCGCGCTGCCGCCGCGAGGTAGCCGCCGTTGCCCTGGTTGAGGAAGCGCGCGACCCGACCGATGGTGGTGATGCTTACCCCCGTGCGCTCGTGGATCTCCCGGTAAGGCAGCTCCTCCTGCAGGTACGGCACCACGCGCCAGCGGTCCACCAGCGCCTCCAGCTCCGCCGGCGTGCACAGGTCGTGCAGGAACGCCTGCATCTCGTCCACGTCGCGCAGCGCCAGCAGCGCCTCGCATAGGCTGCGCTCCACCGACTCGTTCGGGGTTTCGGGGTCGATCGTTCGTCGCTTCATAACGTACTAATGCGCTAATACGAAGGTGCGAAGGTACAGCAGCGTTTGCGAACACGCAACTGCGCGAAGCCTTGGAACGATTCGGGAGATACCTTACTTGGGCAGTTGCGGCTGGCCGGTGCCTGCTGCGGTAGGCGCAGGCGTGGGCGCCAAGAGCGGTAGGCGCCCCGACCATCGGTGCACCCGACTTCTGCTGTCGGCTTGCGCCTAGGCTGCCGTCGGATCGTTGCCTGGCTCGCGGGGCAACAGGCGACCGTGCAAGACAAAGCCTCGTGCGGATCAGGCAGTGGCCGCCCAAGGCTAAGTCCGCTACCGGCCAGACGCAGACACCCGCGCATCTCCGGTCAGCTAACGCTATATGCCCAGGCCGCAGCTCCGCTTTTTTACCGCCCGTGCTGCGCTAACGCGATCATCGGCTGGCGCACCCCGTACATCAGCGTGCGCCACAGCCACTCGATGGGGCCGAACCGGTATCGATGCAGCCAGACGATACTTAGAGCTATCTGGAACGTGTAGACAATGATACCGAGGCCCAGGACCTCTGCAGCGCCTAGCCTGCCGAAGTAACCCAGTTCATAGCCGAAAAAGATCCCAGTGAAGGTCACGGATTGGAGCAAGTAATTGGTAAACGCCATGCGACCAAGCGGTGCGAAGGCTTGAAGCACCCGCTTGGCAGCGGTGAGTTCGACCAACGCGATGACCGCTGCGCCATAGCCCAAACCCATGAAGATGCCTGAGGCGTTCGCAAGGCACGACCACTCCACCGGGGTCAAAGCCCAAGGGTTATTGGCCTGCAGCCACTCAGGTGCGCCCGTGAGCATCCCCGCTATCAGTCCGAAGCTCGCGACAGCTAGTAGGAAACCTCGGTGCCGATGCGGATCCCTCAGAACACCGCCACGCCACGCCAGCATACCCACCAGGAACAGCCCCAAGGTGCGTGGAAATACGTACTCGTGCAGCGGCAGGATGTAGGGGAGCTCATCCCAGCTGAAACGGACGATTTTTCCGTACGTGCCTGTTGCATAAACACGGTTGGCCTCAAGCACGTGATGGTTCAACCAGGCGGCAGACGGCCAGGAAATCGGTAGCGACAGGGCCGGCATGACGACGTAGAGTGCGAGTAGCCCTGCGGCGGTGAACGCTGTGCTCTGGACGGACATAGACAGAAACGGCAGTGCCACAAGTCCAGCTAGGTGTGATCTCTCAGTAGGTTGTTCACCCGGGGCGATCCCGGGATTCTGGAGGTGCGACCCAACCAGCACACCAGGAGCCCCGGATGAACCTGCATAAACATGCCCGTCTTACGCCCCGAGGTCGAGCCCTGCTCGT
>NZ_DASZBU010000009.1:0-208755 GCF_035943815.1 Frateuria sp. | reverse complement strand
AAGGCGCCCACACAAGTCACCTGCGCACACTGTCAAAGATCAATCACTTGCGATCCTTTCTTCAGATCGCCCCGAGACCTTTCGTCCCGGGTGAGCCGCCCATTCTACATCCCTTTCTCTGCCCGTCAACACCTTCGTGTGTTGTTTTTCTACCGAGGGAGTCGTCAGCCGAAAGGGGAGTGGGCGACGGGCCGCGAATGATAAAGACGGCGTCTGTCGAAGGCAAGCGAACACAGCCTTTTAGTGCTCAGCGGACGACCAACCTCACTCGCGCGAAATTGCGCTTGCCGATCTGCAGCACGCCTTCGAAGCCAGCGCCGAACATGTGCGAGGCATCTTGGACCACCTCGCCATCGATACGCACCGCGCGCTCCTTGAGCTTGCGGTTCGCCTCCGAGTTGCTGCCGGCAAGCCCCGCGGCCGTTAGCAGCGCCGGCAGACGCAGGCCTTCGGCGCCCACGGCGATGTCATTGCAGGGCAGCAGCGACGTGTCGCCTTCGCCACGCACCACGGCATGCCATCCGGCGATGGCCTGGTCGGCCGCCGCGGCGTCGTGGAAGCGGGCAGCCAACTCGCGCGCCAGGCGCAGCTTGGCGTCGCGCGGGTTGAGTGCGCCGACCGCGACGTCGTGCTTCATACGCTCGAGCTCTTGCAATGAAACCTCGAAGCTGAGCAATTCGAACCAGCGCCACATCAGCACGTCGTCAATCTTCATCGTCTTGGTGACGATATCGATGGCCGGCTCATCGATGCCGATGTAGTTGCCCAGCGACTTGGACATCTTATGCACACCGTCCAGGCCCTCGAGCAGCGGCATGGTCAACACGATCTGTGGCGGCTGCCCGTGGTGCTCTTGCAGGGCGCGACCCATCAAGAGGTTGAATTTCTGGTCGGTGCCGCCGAGCTCGACGTCGGCTCGGAGCGCAACCGAGTCGTATCCCTGCACCAGCGGATACAGGAATTCATGGATGGCGATGGGCTGCTGCGCGGCGTAGCGCTTGGCGAAATCGTCGCGCTCGAGCATGCGCGCGACGGTGTGCTGCGCGGCCAGCTTGATCATGTCGGCGGCAGACATCTTGCCGAACCATTCGTTGTTGAAACGCACCTCGGTACGCTCACGATCGAGCACCTTGTAGACCTGGCTTGCATAGGTCTGGGCGTTCTTCAGCACGTCCTCGCGGCTGAGCGGCTTGCGGGTGACGTTCTTGCCGGTGGGGTCGCCGATCATTCCGGTGAAGTCGCCGATCAGGAAGATCACCTGGTGCCCCAAGTCCTGGAACTGGCGCATCTTGTTGAGCAGCACCGTGTGGCCCAGGTGCAGGTCCGGCGCGGTGGGGTCGAAGCCTGCCTTGATGCGCAGCGGCCGGCCGGCCTTCAGGCGCTCGCTCAGCTCCTCCTGCTTGATGATCTCGTCGGCGCCGCGGGCAATGGTCGCCAGCGCCTGCTCAAGCTCGTTCATGGTGTCCTCTATCCGGATCGGTTCGACGGGGGCAACGGGCCGCCGTTCACAAAATGGCGTTAATTGTGCGTTAATCAGAAAACCAGCGCAAATCCTTGAAAGAAAAGGCGTTGACGCCCTTTATACGCGGCCGCTAAGGTACGACGCCTGAGTACTTTGTAGCGCGGGGCAACGAGCATGGGTGAGGGCGAGCAGATCGCGCGGGCGGCGCGCAAGCAGGCTATCCGCCGCAAGGCGCAGCGCCGCCACATGCACTTCTACGAACGTTGCTCGCACTGGTCCTTCAGTCGTCACGGCGAAGCCGAGCCCATCAACTGGCATCGCGAGCGCTGGGTGCTGGCCGGTACGGCGCTGCTGCTGACCGCGCTATCCGGCATCTTCTTGCCTGCCTGGGCCAGCGCGATGCGGCCCGCGCCCGAACCGGCCGTGCACACGCTGCTTCCGCTCACTCTGCCAAAGGCAGACGTCACGACCTTGCCCGCCCCGGCGATGGAAGACTGGCGGGTGGTGCAGGTGCAACCTGGACAGACGCTGTCGGACATCTTCAAGGATCAGGGTCTGAGCCTCACCGACCTGCAGCGCGTGATGGACGCGGCCGGCTCGGCCAGAGGCGCATTCCACAATATCCGTCCGCACCAGGAGTTCGACTTCCTGCTGGGTGGCGACGGCAGCCTGCGGGGCATCCGCTTCGACAAGGACGAGGCCAACCGCGCAGTCGTGCGCTTCGATGGCGGGCAGTCCACGCTGGCGGTTCAGCCGCGCGCGATGGAAACCCGCGAGCACGTGGCGCACGGCACCATCACCAGTTCGCTGTATGCCGCCGCGGCCAAGGCCGGCATGAGCCAGGCGATGGTCGGCAAGCTCGCCGACCTGTTCAAGTACGACATCGATTTCGTGCAGGATCTGCGCGAAGGCGACAATTTCACGGTGATCTACGACGATGTCTACCGCGACGGTAGCTACTACGCCGAAGGCGACATAGTCGCCGCCGAGTTCGTCAACCAGGGGCGCCGCTACACCGCCTACCGCTTCAAGAAGGATGACGGGCACTATGGCTGGTTCAGCGAGGACGGTCGTCCGATCCAGAAATCGTTCCTGCGCATTCCGGTGGACTTCACCCGCATCTCCTCGACATTCAGCGCCGCGCGCTTCCATCCGATCCTCGGCCGCATGCGCGCACACAAGGGTGTCGATTACGCCGCCCCCATCGGTACCCCGATCCACGCCGCGGGCGATGGCGTGATCAAGTTCAAGGGCTGGATGAACGGCTACGGCAATTTCGTGGTGATCCAGCACAACGGCAGCATCAGCACCGCCTATGGCCACATGTCGCGCTTCGCCAACGAGCGCGTGGGCCAGCACGTGAGTCAGGGGCAGGTGATCGGCTACGTCGGCATGACCGGCCTGGCCACCGGGCCGCACCTGCACTACGAGTTCCGCGTGAACGGTACGCAGCGCGATCCGCAGACGGTCACCCTGCCCAAGCCGCAGCCCCTGCCGGCCGCGCAGCTGGCGCGCTTCGAGAGCCAGGTCGTGCGCCCGCAGCTGGCGCGTCTGAAGACCATGGACGCGAGCATCAAGCTCGCCCAGCTCGGTTCGACTACGCGCAACGACGACTGACGGCCAGCGCCTTGCGCCAGGATGACGCCTCGGCTCTCTATCTGGGCCTGATTTCCGGCACCAGCGCCGACGGCATCGACGCGGCCCTGGTTTCCTTCGAGCAGGGCCTGCCGCGGCTGGTCGCGGCGTTCACGCACCCGTGGCCGGACGCATTGCGCGAACGCGTGCTCGCCGTGGCGCAGGATCTGGCGGCCTTCGACCTGGATGCCTATGGCCGGCTGGACGTTGCCGTCGGCCGCCACTTCGCCAGCGCCGCCCAAGCCCTGCTCCAGGCCAGCGGCACGATGGCGTCGCAGGTGCGGGCCATCGGCTCGCACGGGCAGACCGTGCGGCACCGGCCTGGCGGCGAGGCGCCGTTCACCCTGCAACTGGGCGACCCAACAGTGATCGCCGAGCAGTGCGGCATCGACGTGGTGGCCGATTTCCGCCGCGCAGACGTGGCCGCCGGCGGCCAGGGCGCGCCGCTGCTGCCTGCCGTCCACGCCATGCTGCTCGGCCAGCCCGGGCGCACCCGCGTCGTGCTGAACCTGGGCGGCATCGCCAACATCACCGTGCTGCATGCCGGCGGCCAGGTGCTCGGCTTCGACACCGGACCGGCCAACGGCCTGATGGATGCCTGGTGCCTGCAACACCGCGGCGAGCCGTTCGATCGCGACGGCGCCTTCGCGGCCACGGGTCGGGTCGATACGGCCTTGCTCGAGGCGCTATTGGCCGATCCCTATTTCGCGCTCAGCCCGCCCAAGAGCACCGGGCGCGAGCACTTCCATCTGGCATGGCTGATGCGCCAGTCGCGCGTGGCGACCCTGTCGCCGGCCGACGTGCAAGCCACCCTGCTGGAGTTGACGGCTCGCAGCGTGGCCGATGCGATCCACATCCATGCGCCCACTGCCGACGATGTGCTGGTGTGCGGCGGCGGCGTGCACAATCCCCGGCTGATGGAGCGACTGGCTCGATATCTAGAATCCAGCCGACTGGCCAGCACCGCAACCTGCGGCATCGACCCGGATCATCTGGAGGCGACCGCATTCGCCTGGCTCGCCCGCCAACGCGTCCTGGGCCTGCCGGGCAACCTGCCCACGGTGACTGGCGCGCGGGGGCGGCGCGTCCTGGGCGCGCTATATCTGGCACCCCAAGACTGACCGGACGGACGCAGCCTGCAGCTAGCCCAGCGTGGGCGCGCTCGCAGGCGCCAGCTGCGTGGGCCGCGTGAGGGAGAGCGCCTGCAGCGCCTCCTGGAAAACCGCCTTCTCGGCCAAGTCCCACTGCCCCCCGAGCACCAGGCTGTTCGGATCGAACAGCGTCTCGCTGGAGATCTGCCCTGCGGAACTCAAGCCAAGGCCATGGCGCAAGGCGTGCAGTACAACGTCATTGATCGACCAATGGCGATCCTTCGCGAGCGCCTTGATGCGCTCGGCCATCATGCTGTCGATATGGCGTATGACGAGGTCCGGCACGTGCGTCGCTCCGTGTCGTGCATGCCAGGTGGCGAGGCATGGTGGCACAGAACCGGCGGCTTTGCAGTAGGCCGGGCGACCGGTTCCGCCAAGCCGCGCACGAGCCGGCGAAAACGGTGCAGGGCCTAGGTGTCGCCCTGCTCGGTCGCACGCATGCGCCGCCAGAGCACCGCGTAGAGCAGCATGGCCGGGATCAGCGCCAGTACGGTGAGCACGAAATAGCCTGCGTATCCGGCGGCTGTGGCGATGCCGCCGGCAAAAAAGCCCAGCAGCTTGCCCGGCAGGTTCACCAGCGAGCTCAGCAGCGCGTACTGGGTGGCGGTGTGCTGGCGGTTGACCAGCATCGACAGGAACGCCACCGCTGGCGGACCCAGCATGCCCAGGGTGAGGTTCTCCGCGGAAATCACCAGGGTCAACACTGCGACGTTGCCCGGATGCGGGATCAGCGTCAGGTAGCACAGGTTGCTACAGCCGCAGAGCACCGCCGTTGCGCCCAGCGTACGCCACGCGCCCCAACGGGCCACCGCCGCGCCGCCGATGAATACGCCGACGATGCCAATCCAGACACCGTAGATCTTGGTGATCGCGCCGATCTCGGTCTTGGAGAACTGCATGTCCCGGTAGAACGGGCTCATGATGCCGCCGATGGTCGCCTGCTCCGGGATCTTGAACAGCAGGATGAACAACAGGATCACGCCGGCCACCAGCGCGCCGTAGCGGCGGAAGAAATCGGCGAACGGGTCGAGCACGCTCTCGCGCATGGCCGCGCGCCAGCTCGCCGGCCGTGCGCGCAGCACGTCCGGCTCACGCGCTAGCAGGGTGGTCGCCAGGGGAATGGCCATGGCGGCGGCCATGACCAGGTAGACCACGCGCCAGGGCAGGTGATCGGCCAGTATCAGCGCCACCGCGCCGGCCAGCAGCAAGCCGATGCGATAGCCGAGCGCATAGGTGGCCACCAGCGCGCCCTGCGCTTCCGGCGGCGCGATCTCGATGCGGTAGGCGTCGATAGCCACGTCCTGGGTGGCGCCGAAGAACGCCACCAGCAGCGTGGCCGCCACGAACGGCACCAGCTGCGCCGGCGTCAGCAGCGCCATCGCCAGCAGCCCGGCGGCCACGCAGAGCTGGGCGAACAGCAGCCAGCCGCGGCGCTGTCCCAGGCGCGCGAAACCCGGCAGCCGCCAGTGATCGAGCAGCGGCGCCCACAGGAACTTTAAGGCGTAGGTCATGCCGGCGCTGGCGATCATGGTGATGTCGGCCAGCTTGATGCCGTTCTCCTTCAGCCAATACGCCAGCGTGCCGGCAACCAACAGGAAGGGCAGGCCCGAGGAAAAACCCAGCAACGCCATCGTACCCGCCGCCGGTTGCGCGAATGCGCGCCAGATCGGGGGCTTGGGCGGCGCCGGGGCGCCCGGTTCAGTCGGCATAGTCGACCGTGTAGGGCGCGTGGTCGGAGAAGCGCTGCTCGCGATAGACCGAACAGCCAAGCATGCGCTCGCGCAGTCCGGGCGTGCAGACCTGGTAGTCGATGCGCCATCCCACGTTGTTCTCGCGCGCACGCCCGCGGTTGGACCACCAGGTGTACTCGACCGCCTCGGGCTTGATCGCGCGGAAGCTGTCGACCCAGCCGCGAGTGTGGAACAGCAGGTCCAGCCAGGCCCGCTCTTGCGGCAGGCAGCCGGAGTTTTTCTGGTTGGAAGTCCAGTTCTTGATGTCGTTCTTGGTATGGACGATGTTCCAGTCGCCGCAGATCACATAGTCGCGGCCGCTGTTGAGCCATCGATCGAAGATCGGCGTCAGGAAGTCCATCGCCTTGAACTTGAACTGCTGGCGCTCCTCGCCGGAAGAGCCCGAAGGCACGTAGAGCGAAACCACCGATAGGTTGCCGAAACGCGCCTCGACGTAGCGTCCCTCACAATCGAAGGGCTCCCAGCCCAATTCCGTGAGCACCGCATCCGGTTCCCGCCGCGCGTAGATCGCAACGCCGCTGTAGCCCTTCTTGCAGGTGGCGTCGCGGTAGAAGCAGTGGTGGCCGTCGGGGCGGAACATCGCGTCGCCGAGCTGGTCCTCCTGCGCCTTGGTTTCCTGCAGGCAGACCACGTCGGCCTGCTGCGTGCGAAGCCAGTCGAAGACGCCCTTGCTGGCGGCCGAGCGGATGCCGTTGGCGTTGAGGGTGATGATTCTCATGCGGTGCGGCTCGTCGTGCGGGAAGCGATGGATAATAGCCACAAGCGCCCTCCGGCCGTCGACCCTGGAAACCCCGTGCAACCCCATCAACGCGACTTCATCGAACTGGCCCTTTCGCGCGACGTGCTGCGCTTCGGCGAATTCACCTTAAAGTCCGGCCGCCACAGCCCGTATTTCTTCAACCTCGGCAGGATCGACTCCGGCGCCGCGCTGGCGCGGCTGGGTGATGCCTACGCCGAAGCACTGGTGCGCTCGCAACTGGCCGTGGACATGCTCTTCGGTCCCGCCTACAAGGGCATCGCCTTGGCCGCTGCCACCGCCATCGCGCTGGCCACGCGGCACGGCCGTGACCTGCCGTGGGCGTACAACCGCAAGGAGGCGAAGGACCACGGCGAGGGTGGCGTGCTGGTCGGGGCGCCGCTCAAGGGCCGCGTGCTGATCGTCGATGACGTGATGACCGCCGGCACCGCCGTGCGCGAGTCGCTCGCGCTGATCCGGGCCCAGGGCGCGACGCCGGCCGGCGTGCTGATCGCCCTGGATCGCCAGGAACGCGGCCAGGGCGAACTGTCCGCCGCGCAAGAGGTCGCGCGCGACCACGGCATTCCGGTGGTCGCGATCACTGGCCTGGAAGACGTGCTCGCCTATGCCGGCGAGCGGCCAGAGCTGGCGGCCGAGCACGCCCGCCTGCTCGATTACCGCTCCCGCTACGGCGTGGACTCGTAAGCGCAGGCTGCCGTGTGGCGACCGGCGTCACACGCCCGGCAGCGGCCTTCATCCACGCTTTAGGCGGCATCGGCACGATGGCTATACTGGCCGCCAGGAGGGGGTTATCCATGCGCAAGTTCGTTTACGCCGCCGCCATCAGCATGGCGACGGTCCTGACCACCTACGCCCAAGGCGCCGGTGTCCGCTACCACTGGCGCGATGGCCAGGGCCTCTCGCACTACAGTGACAGCCTCACCGCGGAGGCGATGAAGTACGGCTATGACCTGGTCAACGACCAGGGCATGGTGGTACGCCATGTCGAGCGCCAGCTCAGCCCCGAGGAGCGCGCCGCGGCCGACAAGGTGGCCGCCGAGCAGGCCGCCCGGCTGCGTGCGGAAGACGCGCGCAAGCGCGCCGACCTGCAAATGCTCAACGCCTACGGCGACGAGGCGGCGCTGCGGCAGGCGCAGCAGGAAGAAATCAATTCCATCGACCAGCAGATCAGCACCACCCGCATCAACCTGCGCAGCCAGGAGAAGACGCTGGCCGATCTGCTCGGCCGTGCGGCCGAACTGGAGCGCGCCAAGAAGCCGGTCCCCAAGTACCTCACCGACAGCATCAGTGAGCAGCGCAACGTGGTGGCCAGCCAGCACGCCACGCTGGAGCGCCAGCAGGACCGCCGCGACGACGCCCAGAAGACGGCCGCGCAGCAGCTGGATCACTACCGCGCGCTGAAGAAGGCACAGGAAGAACAGCGGCAGTAGCGTCGCGCATCGCAAGGAGGCTGGCCCACCCTGCGATGCTGCACGGGCGGCTTCAGCCGCCCCGCCGGATTACTCAGAACGGCAGCTTCAAACCCGGATCGACCAGGAACAGTTGCTCGCGGAAGGCCTGCTGGATCCGCCTGAGCGCCGCCGGGTTGTCCGCATCGAAGCGCAACACCAGCACCGGCGTGGTGTTGGAGGCGCGCACCAGGCCCCAGCCATCCGGCCAGTCCGCGCGCACGCCGTCGATGGTCACAAGGGTGGCGTCACCGAAGCTGGCCTTTTCCCTGAACTTCTCGATGAAGCGGTAGTGCTCGCCTTCCTTGAGCTCGATCTTCAGCTCGGGCGTGGACACACCCTTCGGGCACGTGACAAAGATCTCCACCGGCGTGCGCCCCTCCAGGTCGCCGGCAAGGATCTCCAGCAGCCGCGCGCCGGCGTAGATGCCGTCGTCGAAGCCATACCAGCGCTCCTTGAAGAAGAAGTGGCCGCTCATCTCGCCGGCGAGCTCCGCCTGCGTCTCGCGCATCTTGGCCTTGATCAGCGAGTGGCCGGTGCGCCACATCAGCGGGCTGCCGCCGGCCTCAAGTACCTGGCCCTTCAGATGCCCGGTGCACTTGACGTCGTAGATGATCGTGGCGCCCGGCTGGCGCGAGAGCACGTCGCGCGCGAACAGCATCAGCAGGCGGTCGGGGAAGATGATCTCGCCTTCGCGGGTCACCACGCCCAGGCGGTCGCCGTCGCCGTCGAAGGCCACGCCGATGTCCGCTCCGGTCTGGCGCACCGCGTGGATCAGGTCCTCCAGGTTGTGCGGATCGGACGGGTCCGGATGGTGGTTGGGGAAGGTGCCGTCCACCTCGCAGTACAGCGGGATGATCTCGCAGCCGATGCCTTCGAGCACCTGCGGTGCGACCGCGCCGGGAATGCCGTTGCCGCAATCGACCACGATCTTGAGACGACGCTCGGCCTGCACGTCGGAGGTGATCCGCTCGATGTAGTCGGGAACCACGTCGACATGGCGCAAGCCGCCGTGGCCGCCATCCTCCAGCGCGCCACTGGCGATGCGCCGGTACAGGTCCTGGATCGCGCCTTCGGACAGCGTCTCGCCGCCCACCACGATCTTGAAGCCGTTGTAGTCCGGCGGATTGTGGCTGCCGGTGACCGCCACGCCGCTGCCGGTGTTGAAGCGGTAGGCGGCGAAGTACACCACCGGCGTCGGCACTGCGCCGACGTCGATCACGTCGATGCCCGCCTCGCGCAAGCCGTCGGACAGCGCGCCGGCCAACTCAGGACCGGACAGCCGGCCATCGCGACCGACCACGATCTCGGACAGGCCCTTCTCGCGCATCAACGTGCCGATCGACTGGCCCAGCAGGTGGGCCACCCGCGCGGTAAGCGTCTTGCCGACCACGCCACGCACGTCGTAGGCGCGAAAGATGCTCGGATCGATCGCATCGGCGGGGCTGGCCGCGGGCGGCTTCGCCGCGGGGCGCACCACCGGCGGAGCCGGTTGGGGCTTGGCTGGAGTGACGTCTGACACCATGATCTCCTTCGGTTGAATCTCTCGCTGCGCTGGCGCTCGGGCGCGCAGCCACAGCAGGTAAAGGCCGCCGACGATGCATGCCAGTGCCAGCAACGCCGCCAGCGACCAGATGCGCGGCAGCACGATGAAGGCAGCCGGAAGCGCGGCGGCGACACTGAAACTGCTGCCCGGCACGGGCTTGGCATCATCCTCCAGCTGGGCCGAAGCCACCCCGCGCGAAAGCAGGCTCAACGCACCGCGGTCGTCGCCCTGATGCAAATCGATGCGGCCGTTACCCGGCGCAATGGACTCGAATCGCCGTTGCAGCGGCGTGAATGGGAGTTCCACCCAGGCCCACGCCAGCGGGCGTGCCGCCGGGCCCATCGGCTGCACCACGCTCAACCGCCGCTGGCCGTGCGTGGTCACGGTCTGCACCGGCGGATTGCCATCACTGGTCTGGGCCGCCATCAGCTGGGCCGCCTTGGCATAGCCGAACTCGCGGTAGTTCGCGTGCAGCACCTCGTCCAGGGCGGCGCTGTAGACTTCCACCTCCAGTGCCGCAGGCAGCCTGGCGCGCAGCGCCGCGGCGAGCTGCGCGCGGTCGCCCTGCACGCCCACAGCGGCCACCGCCTGAGCGATACGGTTGTGCTCGTCCGCGATCTCGGCCGCCAGCGACTGCACCGCCTGGTCCTGCGCCGCGTGCACCCGCGCCACCTGGCCGCTTTCGCTGGCGATCAGCCAGGTCTGCCATGCGCAAAACAGGCCCAGCAGCAACAGCACGGTGCCGCCAGCCAGCGGCAACAGCCGAAGCCACGCATCTCCCGCGATCTTTCTTGCCATCTCGCCCCCGACTGCAGCCCGTCTTCAGTTGATGCCTGTCGAACCAAACCCCCCCGCGCCACGGGCGGTCGGCGCGAACTGCGCCACCACGCGCAACCGCGCCTGCGCTACCGGTACCAGCAGCAACTGCGCTATTCGGTCGCCCACGCCGATGGTGTACGGCGCGCCGGCACGATTCCAGCAGGAAATCATCAGCGGCCCCTGGTAATCGGCATCGATCACGCCCACCAGGTTGCCCATCACCAGCCCATGTTTGTGGCCCAGTCCAGAGCGCGGCACGATCAGCGCGCACCAGTTGGGATCTCCAATGTGGATGGCGATACCGCTAGGCACCAGCGCACTCTCGCCCGGCGCCAGGGTGAGCGGTGCATCGATGGCGGCACGCAGGTCCATGCCGGCGCTGCCGGCGGTCGCCGCCTCGGGCAAGGGGATGGTGCCGCCCAGGCGCGGGTCGAGAATCTTCAGCTCGACGTCGATCATGCGCGCGCGGCCCGGTAGCGCTGCGCGATGCGCTCGACCAGCCGCGAGGCCAGTTCACGCTTGGAGGCACGCGGCAACTCCTCGCCACCGCCCGGCCAATACAGGCTGAGCGCGTTATCGTCGGCCTCGAAGCCCAGGCCCTCGCCGACGCGGTTGGCGGCAATCATGTCCAGTCCTTTGCGGGCGAGTTTGTCCTGCGCGTAGGCCGCGACGTCATGGGTTTCGGCAGCGAAGCCGACCAGGAACGGATGCGGCGTGGCGGCGACCAGTGCCATCAGGATGTCCGGGTTCTCGGCCAGGTCCAGCACCAGCGGGGCGCCGTCGCGCTTCTTGAGCTTGCGCGGCGCCACCTGGGCCGGACGATAGTCGCCCACCGCCGCCGCGCCGACGTAGATGTCCGCCGCTGCCGCCGCGCTGCGTACCGCCTCGTGCATCTGTGCGGCGCTGCGCACATCGATGCGGCGAGCCACGCCCGCCGGCGTGGCCAGGCCGACCGGGCCGGCGACGAGCGTCACCTCGGCGCCGGCCGCAGCTGCCGCCTGCGCCACCGCGAACCCCATGCGCCCGGAACTGCGGTTGCCGATGAAGCGCACCGGATCGATGTCCTCGTAGGTCGGGCCTGCGCTCACGACCACGCGCAGCCCGGCCAGCGCGCCGCTCCCGAACGAAGCGGCGAGGGCGTCGCGCAGTTCCAGCGGTTCGAGCATGCGGCCCGAACCGACGTCGCCGCAGGCCTGCTCGCCGGCGGCCGGGCCCAGCACCGTGACGCCACGGGCGCGCAGCGTGGCCAGATTGGCCTGCACAGCCGCATGCGCCCACATCTGCTGGTTCATCGCCGGCGCCACGAACAACGGTGAGTCACTGGCCAGGCACAACGTGGTCAGCAAGTCGTCGGCCCGGCCCTGGGCCAGGCGGGAAAGGATGTCGGCGCTGGCCGGCGCGATCAGCACCCGCTCGGCCCAGCGCGCCAGCTCGATGTGGCCCATCGCCGCCTCGGCGCCTTCGTCCCACAGCGATACGCGCACGGGTTCGCCGGACAGCGCCTGGAACGTCGTGGCGCCAACGAAGTGCGTGGCGGCTTCGGTCATCACCACACGTACCTGCGCGCCCTGCTCGCGCAGACGACGGACTAGTTCGCAGGACTTGTAGGCGGCGATACCCGCCGAGACGCCGAGCAGGAGGCGACGTTGCGCAAGACTCATGTAAGGCGGGCCTGACAATCGGGCGGAGCGCTAGCTTACCGGAATCGTCCGGACGCTCCGCTGCCTGCGGTCGCACTACGGTAGGCAGGATGGCCCGATGAGCATCCGCCACTGGCCCAGCGGTGAACGCCCCCGCGAAAAGCTGCTGCACAAAGGCAGCGCCGTCCTGTCCGACGCCGAGCTGCTGGCCGTGCTGCTGGGCAGTGGCGTGCCCGGCAAGGACGCCATCGCACTGGGCCGCGAGCTGCTGCAGGAGGCCGGCGGCCTGGGCGCCCTGCTCGGCCGCCCGGACCAGCCCTTGCGCAGTACCGGCCTGGGCCCGGCCAAGCGCGCACGCCTCATGGCCGCGCTGGAACTGGCTCGCCGCAGCCTGGCCGAACAGTTGCAGGCGCTGCCCAGCCTGGGCAACCCGCGCGACAGCGGCGACTACCTTTCCGCCCGCCTGCGCCACCTGCCCTACGAAGTGTTCGGCTGCCTGTACCTGGACAACCGGCACCGCGTGCTCGCCTTCGAGGAACTCTTCCGCGGCACCGTGGACGGCGCCAGCGTGCACCCGCGGGAGGTGGTGCGCGCCTGCCTCAAGCACAACGCTTGCGCGGTGATCTTCGCCCACAACCACCCAAGCGGCACGGCCGAGCCCAGCGCAGCCGACCGCGCCATCACCCGCGAGCTGCGCGAAGCGCTGCAGTTGGTCGGCGTGCGCGTGCTTGACCACCTGGTGATCGGCCACGGCGCGCCGGTGTCGATGGCCGAACGGGGACTGTTGTAAACGACGGCCCGGGGGTCGACCGCCGCTCCGGCAAAAAAAGGGCGGCACGCCGGGGAATGCGTGCCGCCCTGGACGCGCCCGGGGGATAAGCGAGCGCCAGCGAAGCATGCCCCCTGCGTGTGACCGGAACATGACCACGATCACACTACTTGACAGGCGCCAAAACAAGCCGCGCGACTTATGCACAACTCGGCCCCATCGGGCCTGCCGGGCCGAAGCTTCCTGAAAAGGTAAGACTTGCATTGCAAGTACTTGTTTTAAAAGGTTTGTTCTCTTTACAAGCGCTTTACGGGACCAGTCGAATCTAAGATCACGCCTCCGATCCGGTTTTTCCCCACAGAGTTATCCACAACATTGTCCCCACCGGGCCCGGCAAGGTGCCCGCGGACCCCGCCAGGCGCGCCTCTGCTAGGATTGACGGTTCCCATCGACGCTGATGCCCCGCCGTGAAACAACCGCTGCGCGACCTGCTGCTGCAGGCCATCCGGACCCTGCAGGACACTGCCGTCCTGCCTGCCGACCTCGAGATTCCGCCCTTCGTGGTGGAACGCGCGCGCAGCCGCGAACATGGCGATTTCGCGACCAACGCAGCGATGCTGCTGGCCAAGCCGGCCCGCGCCAAGCCGCGCGAGCTGGCCGAGAAACTGGTCGGCGCGCTGCCGCTCAACGCGCTGGTGAAAAAAATCGAGATCGCCGGCCCCGGCTTCGTCAATTTTTTCCTGAGCCCCGGCGCCTACCACGCGCAAGTGCAACGCATCTTCGCCGACGGCGAGGATTACGGCCGCAGCACCGCCGGCGCGGGCAAGACCGTCGGCGTGGAATTCGTCTCGGCCAATCCCACCGGTCCTTTGCACGTGGGCCACGGGCGCAACGCTGCGCTGGGCGATTGCATCGCCCGCCTGTTGGAGGCGACCGGCTGGAACGTCCGGCGCGAGTTCTACTACAACGATGCGGGCGTGCAGATCCAGAACCTGGCGATCTCCACCCAGGCGCGCGCGCGCGGCCTGGCACCCGGCGACCCCGGCTGGCCGGAGGATGGCTACCGCGGCGACTACATCGCCGAGGTGGCCAAGGCCTACCTCGCCGGCGACAGCGTCACGGTCGAGGGCCACACGGTCACCGGCGCGAAGGATCCGGCCGACCGGGAGGCGATCCGGCATTTCGCCGTGGCCTACCTGCGCCGCGAGCAGGACCTGGACCTGAAAGCCTTCGGCGTCGGCTTCGACACCTTCTTCCTGGAGTCCAGCCTGTACACCGACGGCAAGGTGGAGGAGACCGTGCGCGAGCTCGTCGCCCATGGCCACACCTATGAGGAAGGCGGCGCGCTGTGGCTGCGCACCACCGATTTCGGCGACGACAAGGACCGCGTGATGCGCAAGTCCGACGGCACCTATACCTATTTCGTGCCGGACGTGGCCTATCACCTCTCCAAGTGGCAGCGCGGCTACGAGAAGGCGATCACCGTGCTGGGCTCGGACCACCACGGTTCGCTGGCGCGCGTGAAGGCCGGCCTGCAGGCGCTCGATGCCGGCATCCCCAAGGGCTATCCGGATTACATGCTGTACCAGATGGTCACCGTGATGCGCGGCGGCGAAGAGGTGAAGATCTCCAAGCGCGCCGGCAGCTACGTGACCCTGCGCGACCTGATCGACGAAGCCGGCCGCGATGCCACGCGCTACTTCCTGATCTCGCGCAAGGCCGACTCGCAGCTGGTGTTCGACATCGACCTGGCCCGTTCGCAGAGCAACGACAACCCGGTCTACTACATCCAGTACGCCCACGCGCGCGTGTGCTCGGTGCTGCGCCAGGCCGGCGAGAAGGGTCTCGGCGTCGACCTCGACCAGGGGCTGGCGGAGCTGGCGCGACTGGACAACGAGCACGAGCAGGTCTTGCTCACCGAACTATCCAAATACCCCGAGATCGTCGATGCCGCCGCCGCCAACCTCGAGCCGCACCTGCTCGCCGGCTGGCTGCGCGAACTGGCCAACGCGTTCCACACCTACTACAACTCGCACCAGTTCCTGGTCGACGACGCCGCCCTGCGCAATGCGCGACTGGCGCTGGTGGTGGCGGCCCGTCAGGTATTGAAGAACGGGCTGGGCCTGCTGGGCCTTTCCGCCCCGGAGAGCATGTAATGGCAGCACGCAAGGGCAAGGGCCGGCAGGCCGTGCGCAACCGCAAGGGCGGCTTCCCGGCCTGGGGCTGGGCGGTGGTCGGCATCGCGGTCGGCGTGGTGGCGATGGTGGTGCTGACGCGCCATTCGCTGCTGCCGATGGCGCCCACCGGCCCGCAACCGAATCCGCAGGCCACGGCGCAGGGCGGCGGCGACAAGGGCCTGGCACCGGCCGAGAGCGCGCCGAAGAAGCCGCAGTACGACTTCTACTCGGTGTTGTCGGAGAAGGAGGTGCGCATCCCCGACGAGCAGATCAGCGCACAGGCGCGCGCCGAGCAGCAGCAGAAGCAGCAGGCCGCGCAGCAGGCGCAGGCCACGGTGGCCGCGCAGCAACAGGCGACCACCGCCAATGCACCCGCCGCCGTCACCGAAAACATCCAGGCCGCGCCGGCAGCGGCGCTGCCGCCGCCCGCCCCCGGCAGCGGCTACCTGCTGCAGGTCGGCGCCTTCCCCAGCGCGGCCGACGCGGAGGCATTGAAAGCCAAGCTCGCGCTGCAGGGCTTCGTCGCCAACGTGCAGGCGGTCAGCGTGGGCGGGCAGACCTTCCATCGCGTGCGCCTGGGCCCGTTCCGCTCCGCCTCCGAGCTGGAGTCGACCAAGCAGCGCCTGGCCTCGGCCGGCATCAAGGCGATCGCGCTGAAGGAAGGCCGCTGAGATGAACGCGCGCACCGCCTGGATCAGCGGCGCCACGTCCGGTTTCGGCGCCGCGGCGGTGGAGCGTTTCGTGGCCGGCGGCTGGCGCGTCGTCGCCAGCGGCCGCCGCGCCGAGCGCCTGCAGGCGCTGGTCGAGCGCCACGGCGCCGAGCACGTGCATCCGTTGGCCTTCGACATCCGCGACGAGGCCGCCATGCGCGCGGCCCACGCGAGCCTGCCCGCAGGGTTCGCCGGCGTCGACCTGCTGGTCAACAACGCCGGCCTGGCGCTGGGCACCGTTCCCGCGCAGCAGGCGGATCTCAAGCAATGGCAGCAGATGATCGACACCAACGTCACCGCCCTGGTGACGCTGACCCGGCTGCTGCTGCCCACGCTGATCGAGCGGCGCGGCGCCATCGTCAACATCAGTTCGACCGCGAGCAGCTATCCCTACGCCGGCGGCAACGTGTACGGCGGGACCAAGGCCTTCGTCTCGCAGTTCTCGCTGGGCCTGCGTTCGGACCTGCACGGCACCGGCGTGCGCGTGACCTCGGTCGAACCCGGCATGGCGCAGACCGAGTTCACGCTGGTGCGCACCGGCGGCGACCAGGCCGCCTCCGACAGGCTCTACGCGGGCGCGCACCCGATCACCGCGGCCGACATCGCCGAAACGCTATGGTGGATCGCCAACCTGCCGGCCCACCTCAACGTCAACCGCATCGAACTGATGCCCACCAGCCAGTCGTTCGCCGGGTTCCAGGTACACCGCGACTGAGCCGCGTCGAAGGCGGCTACTGCATGTGCCAGCCGTGGCTGACCAGCAGGCTCTGCCCGGTCAGCGCGGCGCTGGGGAAGGCGGCCAGGAAGAGTGCGGTCTGCGCCACGTCGTCCAAGGTGGTGAACACGCCGTCGACGGTGTGCTTGAGCATCACGCTGCGGATCACTTCTTCCTCGCTGATGCCCAGTTCCCTGGCCTGCTCGGGGATCTGCTTTTCCACCAGCGGCGTGCGCACGAAGCCCGGGCAGATCACGTGCGAGCGCACGTTGTGCGGTGCGCCCTCCTTGGCCAGCGTGCGGGCCAGGCCGAGCAGGCCGTGCTTGGCGGTGACGTAGGGCGCCTTCAGCACCGAGGCCTCGTGCGAATGCGCCGAGCCCATGTAGATCACGGTACCGCCGCGACTCTTGCCGGTACCGTCGTCCTGATACATGTGCTTGAGCGCCGCGCGCGTGGTGAGGAAGGCGCCATCGAGGTGGATCGCCAGCATCTTCTTCCAATCGGCATAGGCGAAGCTCTCGATCGGGTTGACGATCTGCACGCCGGCGTTGGAGATCAGGACATCCAGACGCCCGAAAGCCTTCACCACCGCCTCGGTGCCGGCATCGACCGCCTGCTCGTCGGTAACGTCCATGGCCACCCCCATGGCGCGCCCGCCGGACGCCCTGATCGCCTCGGCGGTGCCACCGGCGGCCTGCAGGTTGATGTCGGCGATCGCCACGGCGGCGCCTTCGCGCGCGTACAGCTCCGCGATCGCCTTGCCGATGCCGCTGGCCGCGCCGGTGATAAGGGCGACCTTGCCTTCGAGCTGGGCCATGGCACGTCTCCGGGAGGGGGAGCCTGCGATTGTAGACCCGCCCCCGGCGGGCGCCATCGGACCTTGGTGCAAGGCTGCGCAGCCGCGCCAAGCGCATCCATGCGCGGGATGCGCCTGCGACTCAGCCGGCCAGATAGGTATAGGCGGTCAGTCCCGCGTCGAGGTCGCGGTAAAGCGCCTGGGCCGCGCCGTCCTCGATGCCGGCGGCCGCGATGCGCTCGCGGTAGCTGCGGCGCAGGGCCGCCAGGTCGTAGCCGACGTAGTCGAGCATCAGGTCGGTGGTGTCGCCGCGGCGCACGTGGTCGAACACGTAGCCGTCGCCGTCGGCGCGCACGTTGACCGCGTCGGTGTCGCCGAACAGGTTGTGGATGTCGCCCAGGGTCTCCTGGTAGGCGCCGACCATGAACAGGCCCAGGCAGTAGTCCTCGCCGGGCCGCGGACGATGCAGCGGAAGGCTCACGTCCACGCCCTCGGCATCGACGTAGTGGTCGATGCGGCCGTCCGAATCACAGGTGAGGTCGACGATCACGCCGCGCCTCACCGGCGCCTCGTCCAGCCGCGTGATCGGCACGATCGGAAAGATCTGGTCGATCGCCCAGATGTCCGGCACCGACTCGAACACCGAGAAGTTGAGGAAGTACTTGTCGACCAGTTTCTCGTCCAGTTCGTCCAGCAGCACGCGGTGCGCGCGGTCGGCGGGCGAGAGCCGCGCGCGCACCGCGTTGGCGATCAGGTAGAACAGCTCGTCCAGCCGCGCGCGGTCGGCGAGGCTTAGCTGCCCCAGCGCGAACAGCGACTGCCCCTCGGCCAGGTGGTGCTGCGCCTCGTGGTAGAGCTCCAGCGGCGGGCGTTCGCCCAGCGCGGCATGCACTTCACGCAGATGGCGCAACACCGGCGGTTCCTCCGCCCGTGCCTTTGGCAGCGCACCGGCAGGCACTTCCTCGACTTCGGTGACGCCGGAAACCAGCACCGCATGGTGCGCCGTCATTGCGCGGCCGGCTTCGGTGAGGATGTGCGGGGCGGCCAGGCCTTCGGCCGTCACCGCCTCGGCCAGCGACTGCACGATGGTCAGCGCGTACTGCTCCATCGAGTAGTTGATCGAATTGTGGCTGCGCGAGCGCGAACCTTCGTAGTCCACGCCCAGGCCGCCGCCGACATCGACGATCTCGAGCGGCACGCCCATGCGCGAGAGTTCCACGAAATAGCGCGTGGCCTCGCGCATGCCGTTGGCGATGTCGCGCACGTTGGAGATCTGCGAACCCATGTGGAAGTGCTGCAGCTTGAGCGTGTGCTTCAGGCCGGCCTCCTCCAGCGTCGCCACCAGCTCCAGCACCTGCGCCGGCGACAGGCCGAACTTGCCTTTGTCGCCGCCGGTGTTCTGCCATTTGCCGGCGCCGATCGAAGCCAGCCGCACGCGCACGCCGAGCAGCGGCTCGACACCCAGCGCCTTGGCCTCGGCGATCACGTGCTCGAGTTCGGACAGCTTCTCGATCACGATGAACACGCGCAGCCCCAGCTTGCGACCGATCAGCGCCAGGCGGATGTACTGGCTGTCCTTGTAGCCATTGCAGATCACGATCGAGCCGGGCCGCGCCAGCGCCAGCACCGCCATGAGCTCAGGCTTGGAACCGGCCTCCAGGCCGAAGCCTTCGCTACCGGCGGCTACCAGTTCCTGCACTACGCCGCGCTGCTGGTTGACCTTGATCGGAAAGATCGCGGTGTAATCGCCGGCGTAGCCGGTCTCGCCGATCGCACGGGCGAAGGCGCCCTGCATGCGGCGCAGGCGGTCGGCCAGGATCTCGGGAAAACGCACCAGCAGCGGCAGCCGCAGGCCCTGCGCGCGCGCCTGCTCGACGATCTGCGGCAGCGGCAAGGAAGGGCCGCCCGCACCTTGCGGGCGCATCACGATCCGGCCGCCGGCATCGACGTCGACGTAACCGTCGCTCCAATACGGCACGGCATAGAGCAGGCGGGCGTCGTCGACGGTCCAGGGCGTGGACATGGCAAGGGTCTCCCAAGCAAACGGATCCATGCACGTCGCAGCGGCGAGCCTTGACGCATGCTCGAATCGAGCGAGGGCCCGCCGGCCGGAAGCCTCGCACGCCGCGGGGCCGGATGGGCTCGTGGGCGACCGACGGCCGGCCCGGCGCCATTGTAGCGGCGGGGCGGCAACAGGTGGTCAACCCGCACATTGCGTGCGTGCGGTTGCCGCTACAATGCCGCTCTTTTCATGTATCCCAAGTGCAGGACAGCGCCATGTCGCAACTCAGCTGGTTCACCGAGGCCCACCAGACCTCAGGCTCCTCCATCGGTTTCCGCGTGGAGAAACTGCTGCATGCGGAGAAGACGCCGTTCCAGACCATCGAGATCTACCAGACCACCGACTGGGGCAATCTCATGGTCATCGACGGCTGCGTGATGCTGACCAGCCGCGACAACTTCCTCTATCACGAGATGATGACCCATCCGGCCTTGTTCACCCATGCGCGCGCCAAGCGCGTGGTGATCATCGGCGGCGGCGACTGCGGCACGCTGCGCGAAGTGCTCAAGCACGAGGAAGTCGAGCACGCGGTGCAGGTGGAGATCGACGAGCGTGTCACGCGCCTGGCCGAGCAGTATTTCCCGGAACTGTGCGAGTCCAACGGCGATCCGCGCGCGGAGCTGTTGTTCATCGACGGCATCAAGTACATGGCCGAGGCCGAACCCGATTCGCTGGACCTCATCATCGTCGACTCGACCGATCCGGTGGGGCCGGCCGAAGGCCTGTTCAACGCCGCCTTCTACGCCAGCTGCCACAAGGCGCTGCGCCACGGCGGCATTTTGGTGCAGCAGAGCGAATCGCCGCTGGCGCACCTGGAACTGATCAAGTCGATGCGCTCGGCCATGCGCACCTCCGGCTTCTCCGCGGTCAAGACGCTGCCGTTCCCGCAGCCCTGCTACCCGACGGGCTGGTGGAGCTGCACGATGGCGCGCAAGGGCGGAGATCTCTCCGGCTTCCGCGAGCGCGGCGCCCTCAGCAAGGGCTTCCCTACCCGCTACTACAACGCCGAGACTCACCGCGGCGCGCTGGCGCAGCCGGAGTTCATGCGCGAGGCGCTGGGCGAATAGCGGCCGCCGATCAGAACAACTTCTGGCGCACCTTCGGCAACAGCACCAGCACCAGCGTGGCGAGCGGGCCGAACACCAGCGAGAGCAGGAACCACAGCAGGCCGCTGCGGTTCTTGCCTTGCGCCAAGCCCGCGTTGATGAGCGCCAGCGTGCCCCAGCCGACAAACCATGGCGCCGCCTGGACGTCGGCCAACCTCGAAAACTGATCCACGGCATCTCTCCATCATTCGCAGGCACGCGCCGGGTGCGCGTCGGGGAGCGGTCATGCTAACCATCCTTGCCCGCCAGCGCGCACCCCGCCGCCAGGCGGATCAGGCTGGCTTAATCCTTGCCCGCTATGCTGCCCGCTTCAGCTCCAAGGAGAACGCGATGCCGGGACTGCGTCAACTGGCCATCCTGCTGGCATGCGTGCTGGGTGCCAGCGCCGTGCCCGGCACCGTGCTGGCGAAGAAATCCAAGGCCCACCCCCGGCAGCAACAGCACTCCGCCGCCTTGCTTGCCTTCCAGCGCGACCTGGTGAGCGTGCTGGCGCCGCGCGCCGACGCGTTGCCGCTGCTCGGCGCGGCGCTGCTGGCGCGTCCGCTGGCCGACCAACCCAAGGCGAACGACTTCCACAGCCTGATCGAGCGCGCCGTGGCCGCGCCGGGGCATGGCCCGGCGGAGCGCTGGATACAGCTGGCCGATTGCGACGCGAAGGCCGGCGCCTGCCCCAACGCCCAGGCCCTCGCCTCGCTGCTGGAAGAGGCTCCGGACAACGCCGCCGTCTGGCTGCTCAAGCTCGGCCAGGACATGCACGAGGCCAAGCGCGAGGCCGCCCGCGCGGACCTCGCGCACGCGGCCCAGACCAAGCTCTACGACGACTACACCGGCACCAGCCTGAAGGCCCTGGCCAGCAGCGTGGGCGTGCTGCCGCCCCCCGCGGCCACGCTCGATCCGAAGGCCGGCGCCGGCGCGGCCGGCCTGCAGGCGATGCTCGTGTTCGGCATCGCCGGCACGCAGCCGCAACCGGGCCTGCGTGCCGTGGCCGACCTGTGCCAGGACGCCGGCGCCGACCAGCAGCTGAGTGCCGATTGCCGGCAGCTCGGCAAGACGCTCGAATGGGGGTCCAGTCCCTTGGCCCGATCGCTCGGCCTGCACCTGCGCGAAACCCTCGGCGACGAAGCGGAGCGCAACCAGGCGCTGCGCGAACGGCGCGACCTGGTCTGGCAGGTTCAGCAGTTCGCCCGGCTCGCCTCGCGTGTGCAGGCCGACAAGGCCCAGGCCCAGCACCTGCTGTCGCTGGCGCGCAGCGGCGGTACCGAGATGAGCCTGGTGCTCTCGGCATTGCGCGATGCCGGCGTGCCGACCGATGCCCCGGCCGACTGGGAGATGCACCCCGAAGGAAACGCGCCGCCGCCTGCGGGCACCCGAACTGCGGCGCGCGCGGACCATCCTGTTCCCCGCTCCCCGTAACCAGTTACGCTTGCCCCACCTTTCCGAACGGGGGCGGCCGATGCTGACGGTGCTGGTGGCAAGCAGCAAGGGCGGATGCGGCAAGAGCACGCTGGTCACCCAGTTGGCCTCGCACTTCGCGCAGGAGGGCAGGCGCACGGCGATCGTGGACACCGACCGCCAGGGTTCGAGCTTCCGCTGGGCCGCGCTGCGGCCCGACGGAACGCCAGGCGTGCTGGGGCTGGAAGGCCGCCGTGGTCTGCAGAAACTCCCGCCGGACACCGACCGCGTGCTGGTCGACACCCCCGCCGGCACCGGCGAGCGCGAGCTGGAGCCGCTGCTGGAGCAGGCCAGCGCCCTGCTGGTGCCGGTGTTGCCCTCTTCGTTCGACCTGCACGCGACGCTGGACTTCCTGCAACGGCTCGCCGGCATCGCGAGGATCAAACGCGGCAAGCTGCCGGTGGCCCTCGTCGGCAACCGCCTCAAGCCATGGACCCACGCCAGCCAGGACGCGCTGGCGCAGCTGGCCGAGGATGCCCCCTTCCCGGTCGTCGCCGAATTGCGCGACAGCCAGGCCTACGTGCTGCTCACCGCCCTGGGCAAAGGCATCTTCGACTACCACTCCGAACAGGTGCGCAGCCAACAGCAGGACTGGCTGCCGCTGCTGCGCTGGCTCAAGCGCCAGCATTGAATCGAGGCCGCCATGCAAGAACTGATTCTTTTGCGACATGCCGAGGCCCTGCCCGCATCCTCCGGCAGCCAGGACCTGGAACGCTCGCTGAGCCCGCGCGGCGAACAGGAGGCGCTGGCCGCCGGCCGCTGGCTCGCCGCGCACGGCGTGCGTCCGGACCGCCTGCTGTGCTCGCCGGCCCTGCGTGCAAGACGCACCGCGGAATTGGCCGCCAAGGCGGTCGCCCCTGACGGCGCGATCGGCCTGGCCGGGGAAATCTACGACGCCACCCCGGGCGAATTGCTCGCCCTGCTCGACCAGCACGCCGACGCACGCTGCATGCTGCTGGTGGGCCACAACCCCGGCATCGAGCGACTGGTCGCCCTGATGGTGGACGGCCGTTCTGACGAATTCCGCGGCATGCCGCCGGCCGCGCTGGCCGTGCTGCACCTGCAGGGCGTGCTGGAACCGGGCAACGCACGACTGGATGCTTTCTGGTCGCCCTGATGCGCACCGCGGCCCTCGTCGCGATGCTGGCCCTCGCGCCGGCGGTGCACGCGGCGCCGTCCCACCGGTGGCGCATCGAAAGTCCGCCCTCGCATGTGGATTTCGGCGTGCGGCTGCTGTGGCTGCACACCATTCACGGCCGCTTCGAGCGGCTCGCCGGCGCGATCGAGCCGCACGGCGACGGCCGCGTGGTGGTGGACGCGCGCGTTGCGGTGGACAGCCTGTCGATGGACTCGCAACGCCTGCGCCGCTGGGTGTTGGCCGAGGAATTCTTCGACGCGGCGCGGTATCCGACCTTGCGCTTCGTCTCCGCACCGGTGCCGCGCACGGCGCTGGACGACGGCGGCACGCTCGAAGGCCAGCTGACCTTGCGCGGAATCACCCGCCCGATGCGCTTCGAGCTGCTGCCCGCGCGCTGCACCGCCGACGCCTGCTTGATCGAGGCACGCGGCCAGTTGACGCGCAGTGAATTCGGCATGACCGGCCACCGCGCCGTGCTATCGGACCACGTGGAGCTGGCGTTGTCGATCGCGATTGCCCGGGCATCGCAATGAATGGCCGTGCGCCGGAGGCGAGCCCCGCGTCAGGCCCTGCTGCCGGCGGCAAGGAATACCTGCCCTGCTGAACGGACGCTGCGTCTTGCCTCGCCGCCCACGGCACCGCCCGTATGATGGGGGTATGAGTTTGCGCCACTTCGCCCTGTTTACCCTGCTCGCCGCCGCCGCGCTGCTCAATGGCTGCACGCTCTCGCGCGCGCAGATCCGCCGCGCCGATGCCCTCGTCGCGGCCACTACCGCGAAAGACTCCACCTGCAGCCAGCCCGAGCACTGCGCGCGTCCCTCGCCGCTGCTCGATGCGGCGGTGGAGGCGCTGGCCGAATCGACGCCGGCCCGGCCGCAGCACCTGGTGGCGCTGCTCGATGCCAGCGAGCCGGCGCTGGTGGCGCGGCTCAGCCTGATCCGCGCCGCGCGCCGCTCGATCGACGTGCAGACCTACATCTGGGACCAGGACGATGTCGGCCAGCTGGTGCTCGACGAGCTGGTGCAGGCGGCACGGCGTGGCGTGCAGGTGCGCATCCTGGCCGACCAACTGTCCTCCTTCGGTGACCTCGGCCTGCTCGACCGGCTCGCCCGCGCGAGCCCCAATCTGCAGGTGCGGCTGTACAACCCGACCTTCCAGGAAGCGCGCACCTCGCCGCTCGAATGGGCCGCCGGCATCGCCTGCTGCTTCCTCAAGTTCAACCAACGCATGCACAACAAGGTGATGGTAGTGGACGACACCGCCGGCATCACCGGCGGGCGCAACTACCAGGACCGTTACTTCGACTGGAACGACGACTTCGACTACGTCGACCGCGACGTGCTGGTCGGTGGCCCGGCCGCACGCGCCATGGCCAGGAGCTTCGCGCTGTTCTGGCGGCACAAGCGCGCCGTGCCGCTGACCCAGCTGCGCGACGTCAACCACTACATCCTTGCCCATCCGCAGGCGCCCGGCTGGGATGCGCCTCACTACGACCATCCGCAGCGGGTCTACCGCGTGCAGCAGGAGGCCGACGATGCGGCCTGGCTGCGCATGCACGTGCTGGCCGGCAGCGTGCGTGTCGAGCACGTCGAATTCTTCAGCGACCTGCCGGCCAAGACCGAGCAGCCGCTCAAGCGGCAGGCACGCCAGTTCACCGCGCACGTGATGCAGATGGTCGGCGAGGCGCGCCATGAGGTGATTCTGCAGACGCCCTATCTGGTGATGAGCCGGCGCGCACGCCACATCTTCGAGCACCTGCACGAAGAGCAGACCGCACCGCGCATCGTGGTGTCGACCAACTCGCTCGCCTCCACCGATGCCTTCGCGGTCTATGCGCTTTCCTACAAGCATCGCAAGCGCTACCTCAAGGACTACGGCTTCGAGATCTACGAGCTCAAGCCGCATGCCGCGGACGCCGCCGCAGCCAACGCGCTGGCCAGCCTGGAATGGGTCGGCGATGGCCGGCACGCGAGCGGCGAACCCGCGCGCAACGCCTCGCGCCGCTACGTCAGCACCGAGGACCACGGCCTGCTGGGCAGCCACGGCAGCAGCCGGCGGCCGGCGCCGCTGGTCAGCGAAGGCCGCCGCTTCGCCTTGCATGCCAAGTCGATCGTCGTGGACGACCGCTTCGCCATGGTCGGCTCGCACAACTTCGACCCCCGTTCGGACCACTACAACACCGAAGCGGGGGTGATCGTCTACGACAGCCGCATCGCTGCCCAGGTGCGCGCGTCGATCCTGCGCGACACCGAGCCGCAGAACGCCTGGGTGATCGCGCCGCGCCGCCCGGTGGTGCCGGTGCTGACCACGGTCAACCAGGTGATCGGCGACGTTTCCGAAAGCCTTCCGCTGTTCGACTTCTGGCCCTATCGCTACGCCACCAGCTACCAGCTCAAGGCAGGTTGCGCGCCGATGCGGCCGAGCGATCCGGCGTTCTTCAGCTGCTACGAGCCGGTGGGCGACTTTCCCGACGTGGCGCTGTCGCCCAAGCTGATCTACACACGCCTGATCACGGCGTTCGGGTCGAGTGCGAGCGGGATTCTCTGAGTCCGCACTAGCGCTGCGCTCGGAGGCGTGAGAGCACAGGAGACATTCGCTCTCTTTTCCCGCGAGCGGAACGTCACGGCGGCGTGGCCTTCGGGCCTTGAAAGCGCATCGGCAGCTGGCCGCGTACTCCGGAAGATCCCGCTGGCACCGCGAAACGCCAGTGCCGCACGGTGGCCAGCGCATGCGCATCGAGCACCGGGTCGCCACTGGTCCGGGCGACACGCGCATCGGTGACGCGGCCGTCGCTGCCGGTATCGATTTCCAGCACCACGCGACCGTCAAGGTGGCCCTGCAACTCGGCCCACGCGGACGGACCGGCGGGCGTCTCCAGCGGCACCAGCGAAGGCGGCGGGACCGGCGCGGCAACGGGGCCGGCCTCGGGCTCCGCACCCAGCACGCGCGGGGGCGTATGCGAACGATGGTGCGAAGGCGCCCGTGGCGGGCGCGCGGCCGCCGTTGCGCCTCGCGGCGGCGGACCGATCCAATCGTCGGTGAAGCCGCTCAGCCAGTGCGTGCCCCAGATACCGACGAGCAACGCCAGCAGGCTCAGTGCGGTGGTGACGCGCAGGCGCGGCATCGCTTCGGGCGTCCGGACGGCTCAGCGTTCGAGGATCGCCACCACGCCCATGCCGCCAGCGGTGCACACCGAGATCAGGCCGCGGCCGCTGCCCTTCTGCGCGAGCTCCTTGGCCAGCGTGGCGACCAGCCGCGCACCCGTGGCAGCGAAGGGATGGCCGACGGCAAGGCTCGAGCCGTGCACGTTGAGCTTGGCCGGATCGATGCTGCCCAGCGGCGCGGCCAGGCCCAGCCGGTTGCGGCAGTAGTCGGCGCTTTCCCATGCGCGCAAGGTGCACAGCACCTGAGCGGCGAAGGCCTCGTGGATCTCGTAGAAGTCGAAGTCCTGCAGACCGAGGTTGTTGCGTGCGAGCAGCCGCGTCACCGCCACCGTCGGCGCCATCAGCAGGCCTTCGCCATGGACGAAGTCGACCGCCGCCACTTCGGCGTCGCGCACCCAGGCCTGCACCGGCAGGCCGCGCGCGGCGGCCCAGTCCTCGCCGGCAAGCAGCACCGCGGCGGCACCGTCGGAGAGCGCCGTGGAATTGCCGGCGGTCAGCGTGCCGTGGCCGGAGGTGCGGTCAAAGGCAGGCTTTAGCGTCGCCAGCTTCTCCATGCTGGTGTCGGGCCGCAGAATGTTGTCGCGCTTGACGCCACGAAAGGGCACCACCAGGTCGTCCATGAAGCCCGCCTCGTAGGCGGCGGCGAGCTTGTGGTGGCTTTGCAGCGCCAGGCGGTCCTGCTCCTCGCGGCCGATGTGCCATTCGCGCGCCATCTTCTCGCAGTGCTCGCCCATCGACATGCCGGTGCGCGGCTCGGCCACGCCCGGAAAAGAAGGCTTGAGTTCCGCGAGCGAGAAGCCGCGCGTGGCGGCGGCCAGCTTGTCCTGCCAGCCCGTGGCGCGGTTGATCGAAAGCAGCCGCTTGCGCAGACGGTCGCCGTAGACGATCGGCACGTCGCTGGTCGTGTCCGATCCGGCGGCGATGCCGGCGTCGATCTGCCCCAGCGCGATCTTGTTGGCCACGATGATCGCGTTGTCCAACGACGTGCCGCAGGCGCGCGCAGTGGTGATGCCGGGCGTGGTCGGCGCAAGGCCCGAACTCAACAGCGCCTCGCGCGCCAGGTTCCAGTCCGAAGCGTGCTTGATGACGGCGCCCAGCGCCACTTCGCCCAGCTCCACCCCGTGCAGCCCGTACCGCTCCACCAGCGCCCCGAGCACCTTGACCGACATGCCGAAGTTGCCGACGTCGGCGTAGGCGGTGTTGTTGCGGCAGAACGGGATGCGCACACCGCCGATCACACCGACGCGCTTGGGGGTTTTTTCCATGTCCTGGGCGGTCCTGGGCCTTGAGCTCCCAAGGCTAACCCGCACGTCCATGCGGCGGAAGCCCAAAAGCGTGAATGGTAGAATCGGAGTTCCCCGCCGTTCGGAAACCTCGATGGAAGCGCAACCGCTGACCGCCTTGCCGGCGGTACTCGCGCTGGAACTGCCGCCCGGTCAGTCGCCCTCCACCATGACCTTCAGCCGCGATCAGGCCGATGCCCTGGCCGGGCTGGTGGCCGAGGACCTGCACGCGCTGTTGCCGGGTATCGGCCAGGCACGGCTCGCGCTGGCCGGTGCCTTGTTCGATCCGGTGGAGCTGCTGCGCCCGGGCTTTCCGGTATGGGCCACGCTCGATGAACTGGCCCGCCGCATTCCGCGCGGCCACCTGCAGAACGTGGTGGCCTTCGGCAGCCACCAGGGCCAGATGCCGGCGCAGACGCTGGTGCCGGAATCCGAACATGCCGGTGGCGCGCTGCGCCTGCTGCCGCTGTCGTTGCTCGCGCCCGAGGCAGTGGCCGAAGCGTTGGCCGGCCGGATGGAAGTAGAGCTGGTCGGTCGCGGCGAAGCCGGGACGCGCACCGCGGACTGGCTGATGCGCACGCTCGGCGTACCGCTCGAGCATGCGCGCTATTTCAGCCGCAACGACCTGCTCGCGCTGATCTGCGTGCAGTACGAACACGTCAACCTGGCGCCGCTATGGACGCTGCTCGAAGCGGCGATGCTCACCCCGTACCAGGGCGAAAGCACGCTGAGCGCGCGCGGCCTGCCGCTGCGCTATGCCGAGGGCCGCGTGCACGCAGGTTCTCCGGCCGCCTGGCTGGCGCAGCAGGCCGGCGACGCGGCGGAACGGGCGCATGCCATCGCCGGGCTTGTATTCGAGCTGCGCCAGTATGCGGCGCTGCTGCACGCGCACCGGCTGCCGTTCGCACTGGAGCGGGGCGAGGCGGGTGAGGGCTGGTTGCTCGAAACCCTGGCAGCGCCCGATCCGGCACTGGCGCCGCCGGGGTTGGTGGCGCACGAGGCACCCGGCCTGGGCACCATCGCGCTGACCGCCGTCCAGGCAGGACGCGACGGGCAGCCGCGCCTGCTCGCACACGGCTACCCGTTGGCGCCGCAGGCCTTGGGCCCGCTGGTGGCCGTGCTGGCCGCGCGCCTTGGCATCGAGCCCTCGCTGCACGCGTTGGGCCGCGTGGTGTTGGATGCCGGTGGGCTGAGTGCGCCGTTGCCCGTGCGCCACTAGGCGAGCCGTCGGAGCCAACTGGCGTGTATCGCGATTTCCTGCGGTTCAAGGAGCCTTACCGCCGCTTGATGTCTGTTGGCATCGGCCCGGTGCAGGCGCATGATGTCGCCCAGCGCAGGGGCATGCGCTCAGGGGCCGTGTCGTGAACCAACCCCTTTCTTCGCCGGACGGGTCCATGGCGGACCAGCCCGAAGACGCCGGCCATTCCACCCGGAACTGGCCCGAACACGTACTGTGTGGCGTACCTGCGCTGATCGCCTATTTCGATCCCGAACTGCACGTGCGTTTCGCCAACCAGCCGCCGCGCCGCTGGCTGGCGCTGCCGCCTGAAGGCCTGCTCGGGCGCGCGGCCGGCGAGCTGCTGGACGAAGCCAGTGCGCCGCGCGTGATCGAAACCCTGCAGGCGGCGCTCGGCGGCCGTCCCGGCACCGTCGAAGGCGTGCTGTTCGCCGGCTCCGCGCACCGCTACATGCACGCCAGCTTCCAGCCGGACGCCGACGCGCAGGGCCGCATCCAAGGCGTGTTCGCCGTGTTCATCGACATCACCGAGCGGCACGCGCTGGAACTCAAGTTGCGCGAGAGCGAACAGCGTTTCTTCGGCGCTTTCCAGCACGCGGCCATCGGCATGGCGCTGGTGCGCCCGGACGGCCGCTTCCTGCGCGTGAACGAAGCGTTGTGCCGCATGTTGGGCTACAGCGAGGAGGAGTTTCTTACCTTAAGCATCGCCGACATCACCCATCCGGACGACTACGCCGACGACGTGGAACAACTGGAACGCATGCTCGATGGCGATGCCGACGCCTGCCAGATGGAGAAGCGCAACCTGCGCAAGGACGGCCATGTCGTGCACTTCCAGCTCAGCGTCTCGCTGGTGCGCGACGAGCACGGCAAGCCGCTTTACTTCGTCTCGCAGGTGGAGGACATCAGCCAGCGCAAGCAGTACGAGGAGGCGCTGTTCCGCGAGCGCGAGCTGGCCGAGGTCACGCTCAACTCGATCGGCGACGCGGTGATCGCCGCCGACATGGATCTGCGCGTGACCTCGCTCAACCCGATCGCCGAAGGCTTGACCGGCTGGAGCGCGGCCGAGGCGCGCGGCCGGCCGATGGACGAGGTGTTCCGACTGCGCGACGTGCGTACCGGCGCGGCGCTGGCCAACCCGCTGCGCACGGCGATCGAGCGCAATGCCATCGTCGAGCTGGAAGGCAAGGCGGTGCTGCTCCACCGCAACGGCTTCGAGACGCCGATCGAGGATTCGTCCGCACCGATCCACGACCACGCCGGCCACGCCATTGGCGGCGTGCTGGTGTTCCGCGACGTCAGCGAGACGCGCGCGCTGGCGCTGAAGATGATCCACCTGACCCAGCTCGACACCCTCACCGGCCTGCCCAACCGCAGCCAGATGCAGGGCCAGATCGAGCAGGTGGTGGCCACCGCGCGCCGTCGCCAGCAGCGCTGCGCGCTGCTGTACATCGACGTGGACCACTTCAAGCGGATCAACGAGCAACATGGGCCGGCCAATGGCGACCGGGTGCTGCGCGCGTTCGCCGTGCAGCTGCGCCAGGCGCTGCAGGACGAGGACCTGCTGTGCCGCCATCACGGCGACGAATTCGTGGTCGTGCTGCCGCAGGTGGAGGCTCCCGGCCAGGCCGCCAGCGTCGCGCAGCGGCTGATCGCCCATGGCGAGCGCACCGCGGTGGCCGGCCTGCCGGAGCTGGCGCTGCGCCTGTCGGTGGGCATCAGCCTGTGCCCGGACGATGCGGCCGACGCCGATGCGCTGCTGCGCAACGCCGACAGCGCGATGTACGAGGTCAAGGCCGGCGGCCCTCACAGTTATCGCTTCTTCACCAGCTCGATGAACGAACGCGCCGCGTCGCGACGGCGCATCGAGGCCGAGCTGCGCCTGGCGATGGCGCGCGAACAACTGTCGCTGTACTACCAGCCCAAGGTGGACGCCACGGACGGGCGCATCGTCGGCGCCGAGGCGCTGTTGCGTTGGCACGGCGCCGATGGCGCCGAGCGCTATGCCACCGAGCAGTTCGTCACCGTGGCCGAGGACGTCGGCCTGATCGTGCCGCTCGGCGCCTGGGTGCTGCGCCAGGCCTGCCAACAGGCAGACCACTGGCATGGCCTGGGCATGGGCGTGCCGATCGCCGTCAACGTCTCGCCGCTGCAGTTCCAGCACACCGCCTTCCTCGCCGACCTGCAGGCGGTGCTCTCCGACTGCGCTCTGGACCCTTCCCTGCTGGAACTGGAACTGACCGAGCGCACCGTGATGGCCGGCGGCGACACCACGATCGCGCTGCTGCAACGGATCAAGCATTGCGGCGTGCGGCTGTCGCTGGACGACTTCGGCACCGGCTACTGCAGCCTGTCCTACCTCAAGCATTTCCCGGTGGATGCGCTGAAGATCGACCGCGCCTTCGTGCGCGGCGTGGACAACGACACCGATACCGCCGCGATCACCCAGGCGATCATCGCGATGGCGCGCAGCCTGGGCAAGACGGTGGTGGCCGAGGGCGTGGAAACCGAGGCCGAGGCCGACTATCTGCGCACCGCCGGCTGCGACCAGCTGCAGGGCTTCCTGTTCGGCGCGCCGATGGACGCGGCGGCCTTCGGCAAGCTGCTGACCGAACAGCACCTGCTGCGCTGGGCTTCCGACCGCGGCCCGTAGGCGACCGGCAGGCCGGTCGCGCTATTCGGCACGCGCCAGCGCTTCCTCGTACATCAGGTAATGACAAGGCGTCATGCCGAGTTCGGCGTAGGTGCGCTGGGCACGGTGGTTCTCGGTCTCCACGTACAGCCGCAAGCCGACCGCACCGGCCTCGCGCGCCCGTTCGCGCACCGCCGCGTACAGCGAGCGGAACGCGCCGCCGCGGCGCGCCTGCGGCACCACGTACACGCTCTGGATCCACCAGAAGTCGCCGCAGCGCCAGTCGCTCCACTCGTAGGTCACCAGCAGGCAGCCGATCGCTGCGCCGTCGCGTTCGGCGACCAGGTAGAAGCCGCGGCGCGGGTCGTCGAACACCGCTTCGACGCCGCGCGCGAGCACGTTGCGATCCAGCGTCTTGGCCTCGGTCTCCTGCGCCATGGCGACGTTCCAGTCGGCCAGGTGGGGGATGTCGGCGCGGGTGGCCGGGCGGATGAGGGGCGGGTGGGTCATGCGGCCTCCGAAGAATCGCGATTCTGCCCTAAACGGCGTGCTTTCCCGCACCGCTCGCTGCCCCCTCTTTCCCGCAACAGGGGAGAAGGCTCGCGGCCGGACCTCGCCCGCCCTCGCACAGGGCCTGCTCAGCTCCGCTTGCGCGATGCCCCCAGCTTGCGCGTCAGCGTGTTGCGGCCCACCCCCAGCGCTGCCGCCGCATGCTGCCGGTGCCCCCCGTGCGCCGCGAGCGCGGCCTCCAGCAAGGTGCGATCGAGCGCCTCTCGTGCGCGCGCATGGATGTCCGCCTCGCCGCGCGAGAGCGCCTGGCCTGCCCAGTCGTGCAGCGCCGCGGTCCAGTCGCCGGCGGCGGTCGAGGCAGGCGATGAACCCAGCTCCGCCGGCTGGATCTCCGCGCCCCGCGCGATCACCGCCAACCGCCGGCAGAGGTTCTCCAGCTCGCGTACGTTGCCGGGGAAATCACGCTGCTCCAGCGCCTTGAGCGCCGCGCGCGAGAAGCGCTTGGGCGGCAGCTTGAGCTCCTGCGCCGCCGATGCCAGGAAGTGACGCGCCAGCAGCGGGATGTCGGCGCGGCGCGCGCGCAGCGGCGGCAGCTCGATGCGCACCACGTCCAGCCGATGCTTGAGGTCCGCACGGAACTGACCGGCAGCCACGCGCGCGTCCAGGTCCTGATGGGTGGCGGCGACGATGCGCACGTTGCCGCGGACCAGCTCGCGCCCGCCGACGCGATAGAACTCGCCGCCGGCCAGCACGCGCAGCAGGCGGGTCTGCAGCGCCAGCGGCATGTCGCCGATCTCGTCCAGGAACAACGTGCCGCCCTCGGCCTGCTCGAAGCGCCCGGCCACGCGCCGCACCGCACCGGTGAAGGCGCCGGCCTCGTGGCCGAACAGTTCGCTCTCCAGCAGCTCGCTCGGGATCGCCGCCGTGTTGAGCGCCACGAACGGCTTGCCGCGGCGCGCGCTCTCCTCGTGCAGTGCGCGCGCCACCAGCTCCTTGCCGGTGCCGGTCTCGCCGGTGACCAGCACGTTTAGATCGCTCGCGGCGACGCGGCCGATCAGCCGGAAGACCTCGCGCATCGGCGCGCTCTCGCCCAGCAGCGCATGCGCCGGCGGCGCGGCCGGCGTGGCCGGCGCCGCGGGCTGCTCGGACAACGCACGGCGCACCACGTCCACCGCATGGTCCAGGTCGAACGGCTTGGCCAGGTAGTCGACCGCGCCGGCGCGGTAGGCCGCGGCGGTGGTGGCCACGTCGGTGTAGGCACTCATCACGATCACCGGGCCGATGCCCTGCGCGTGGAGCTCGGCGAGCAGGCCCAGCCCGTCCTCGCCGGGCATGCGCACGTCGGTCAGCAGCAGCGCCGGACGCGCCTCGCGCAAGGCCGCGCGCACCGCCGACGCGTCGCCGAACTCGCGCACGGCGAGGCTGGCGTCGCGCAGGGCGGCGGCGAGCACGAAGCGGATGCTGCGGTCGTCGTCGACGATCCACACTTCAGGCGCTTGCACGGGACGCGGGGCAAGGGCGCCCGCTGCCGCCGGTGGCCGGCCCGCAGGCTGGCGCGGCTTGCCCTTGCGATTCCCGCTTCCCGGTTTGCGGTTCCCGGCCATTCAGTGCTCCAGCGGCAGCAGCAGGGTGAAGGTGGTGGCGCCCGGGCCACCGCCATGGCGCAGCTCGCCGCCGTGCTCGTGCGCGATCTCCCGCGCCAGCGCGAGACCCAAGCCGGTGCCGTCGGCGCGGCCGGACACCAGCGGCTCGAACAGCGTGTCGCGCAGAGCGGCCGGCACGCCGGCGCCGTCGTCGGTCACGTCCAGGCGCAGGGCCGTGCGCAGCCTGCGATCACCCACCCGCACGCCGTGCTCGGCCCGCGTACGCAGCACGAGCGTGCGCGCGCCGGCCTCGCGTGCATTGCGCGCCAGGTTGAGCAGCAGCTGCTGCAGGCGGTCGGCGTCACCAAGTAGCTCCGGCAGGCTGGGGTCGTAGTCCTGGCGGATGACGAGCGGCACGGGCTCGGCTTCCAGCAACGCGATCACGCGCTCCAGCACCGCATGCATGTTGAGCGCCTCGCGCCGCGGGGCGCCGCCACGGCGCAGCAGCCGATCGGCGAGCGCCGCCAGCCGGTCGGCCTCGGCGATCACCACGCCGGCCAGCGCCTTGAGTTCCGGCTCGCCCACGCGTCGCTCCAGCAGCTGCGCCGCGCCGCGCAGGCCGGCCAGCGGATTCTTCACCTCGTGCGCGAGACCGCGCAGGCTGGCCGATACGGGCGACTCCTCTGCCGCGGGCGTGGCCAGCACGTGCACTTCCAGCAGTAGGGTGTCCGCATCCAGCGGTTGCAGCGCGGCGTCGCACTGACGGTCGCCGGGTAGCGCAAGGCCACGCCAGTGCATCGTGCGCTGCATGTCGCGCGCGCGCGCGGCTTGAGCCTCGATCGCCCGATCGCCGAGCAAGGTCGCCAGTGGCTGGCCCACCGCGCGCCGCGGCCCCAGCGCCAGCGCCTCGGCCATCGCGGGATTGAGCCAGCGCAGGCGCAATCCCGCATCGACCAGGCCCAGTCCGGTCGTCGCCTGCTCGGCCCATGTGCGCCAGTCGGCTTCGTTCATTGCACCATGATGGGTTTTGCGCCTTGCTGGTGCAATCGCCTCTCCGGGCAATGCGCCTTACCGTGTGCACGGGCAGGCACCGCAAGCCACGGAAACGGGGGTAGGGTGCACGGCAGCCACCCGGCGCCAGTCCATCCAAGGAGAGCGGCCATGACCCAACTGATCGTCTGCTGCGACGGCACCTGGAACACTCTGGAGCACACCGACCAAGGCCTGCCCGCGCCGACCAACGTGGCCAGGCTCTACAACGCGTTGATCAAGGACGAGGAGCAACTGGCCTACTACCACCCGGGCGTGGGCACCAACGGCGGGCTGCTCGACCGCTGGGTCGGCGGCGGCACCGGCGCGGGGCTGGAGCGCAACATCATGAGCGCGTACCAGTGGCTGGCCGTGAACTGGCGCAACGGCGACCGGATCTTCCTGTTCGGCTTCAGCCGCGGCGCGTACACGGTGCGCAGCCTGGGCGGACTGCTTTCCCACGGCGGCCTGCTGGATCTGTCCGATCCCAAGCTGGCGCCGGCCGAGGTGTGGACGCGGGTGGAGCGCGTATTCGAGGCCTACCGCAGCGGCAAGCCTTTCGACAACGCGCAAGACTGGGCTTTCCACGGCGTGGCGGCAGGCCAGCCCACCGCCGGCACCATGCCGGTGCACTTCATGGGCGTGTGGGACACGGTCGGCGCGCTGGGCATTCCGCTGGAGCTTTCGGTGCTGCGCTTCATCGGTGACCCGCGCCGCTACCAGTTCCACGACACCCGCATCAGCCCGTTGATCCAGAACGCCCGCCACGCGCTGGCCATGGACGAGCGCCGCGCCGATTTCGCGCCCACGTTGTGGACCGACATCAAGCGCCCGGACAAGGTGCACCAGGTGTGGTTTCCCGGCGTGCACGGCGACGTCGGCGGCGGCTACGCGCAGGCGGGCCTGTCGGACATCGCGCTGCGCTGGATGATGGAAGAGGCGCAGGCGCTGGGCTTGCGCCTGCGCGAGGGCGTGCTGGAGCAACTGCGGCCCGATCCGCAGGGCGTGCTGCACGACTCGCGCCAGGGTCTGTTCAAGCTTGGCCCCACCTGCCCGCGCCCGGTGGCGCGCGTGGCGCAGGCGAGCGTCGATGCCGGCCTGCTCCATGCGAGCGCGCTGGCGCGCCAGGCCAATCCGCCGATCACCCAGGGCGACTACTGGCCCGTCCGCCTGCTCGGCGCCGGCGAGCGCGCCAGCATGGACGTGTATGCCTCGCAGCGCTGGAACGCGACCGGCCTGTATCTGGAAGCGGGCGTGACCTACCGCCTGGCCGGCACCGGCGAATGGCTGGACGGGAGCGCGCCGTTCTCGCCAGCCGGCGGCGAGGTCGGCGGCCACCACCTGTCCGACGTCTCGCGGCTGGCCGCCTCGGCGCTGGACTCGGTGGAGAGCCTGTTCAACACCGTCACCGGAAGCCAGAACGACTTCTGGCTGACGCGCCGGGTGGAGTCCGCGCCATGGCTGGCCCTGCTGGGTTTCGTCGCCAACGGCGTGGGCGACTCCAGGGGCGAAACCATCCTGATCGGCGAAGGCTTGAGCTTCACCCCGGCCGCCGGCGGCTACCTCTACGCCTACGCCAACGATGCCTGGCAGACCTACGCCAACAACCACGGCAGCGTGCTGCTGACGGTCGAGCGGTCCTGACGCCCGCCCGAAACGACGACGGGCGCCGCAGCGCCCGTCGCCCGCATCCGTCGCTGCGCGTCAGATCGCGTAGTACATCTGGAATTCCAGCGGGTGCGTGCTGGCGCGGTAGGCGGTCACTTCCTTCATCTTCAGTTCGATGTAGGCATCGATGAAGTCGTCGGTGAACACGCCGCCGGCCTTGAGGAACTCGCGATCCTTGTCCAGCGCGTTGAGCGCCTCGTCCAGGCTTGCGCACACCTGCGGGATGTTCTTCTCCTCTTCCGGCGGAAGGTCGTAGAGGTCCTTGTCGGCCGGCGCACCCGGGTCGATCTTGTTGATGATGCCGTCCAGCCCCGCCATCATCAGCGCGGTGAACACCAGATAGCCGGAGTTCATCGGGTCGGGGAAGCGCACCTCGATGCGGCGGCCCTTCGGGCTGGACACGTACGGAATGCGGCAGCTCGCCGAGCGGTTGCGCGCCGAGTAGGCCAGCATCACCGGCGCCTCGAAGCCCGGCACCAGGCGCTTGTAGCTGTTGGTGGTGGAATTGGCGAAGGCGTTGATCGCCTTGGCGTGCTTGAAGATGCCACCGATGTACCACAGCGCCAGCTGCGACAGGCCGCCATACAGTTCGCCCGCGAACAGGTTCTGGCCGTCCTTGGAGAGCGACTGGTGCACGTGCATGCCCGAACCGTTGTCGCCGACGATCGGCTTGGGCATGAAGGTCACGGTCTTGCCGTTCTGGTGCGCCACGTTCTTGATGACGTACTTCATCGTCATCAGCTCGTCGGCCTTCTTCACCAGCGTGTTGAACCGGACGCCGATCTCGCACTGGCCCGCGTTGGCCACCTCATGGTGGTGCACTTCGACCACCTGGCCCAGCGACTCGAGCACCTTGCACATGTCCGCGCGCAGGTCGCCCAGCGAGTCGACCGGCGAGACCGGGAAGTAACCGCCCTTCACGCCCGGGCGGTGGCCGGTGTTCTGGCCCTCGTACTTGTAGCGCGAGCTCCACGACGCCTCGTCCGAACCGATCTCGTAGAACACGCGGCCCATGTCGTTCTGCCAGCGCACCGAGTCGAAGATGAAGAACTCCGGCTCCGGACCGAAGAAGGCGGTGTCGGCGATGCCAGTGGACTTGAGGAACGCCTCGCCGCGCTTGGCGATCGAGCGCGGGTCGCGGCCGTAGGCCTGCATGGTCGAGGGCTCGAGCACGTCGCAGTGCAGGATCAGCTGCTTGTGCTGCGAGAACGGATCCAGGTGCGCGGTGTCCGGGTCGGGCAGCAGCACCATGTCCGACTCGTTGATGCCCTTCCAGCCCGGGATCGAGGAGCCGTCGAACATTTTGCCGTCTTCGAAGGTCGACTCGTCGATGGCGTGCGCGGGGAAGCTCACGTGGTGATGCTTGCCGAGCATGTCGGCAAAACGCAGGTCGACGAATTCGACGTCGTTCTCGGCGATCAGGTCGAGCACTTTCTGGGCGGTCATGGGCTGCCTCGGAACGGTGAAGGGATGCGCCACAGATGCAATGCGCGTGCCAGCGTCCCTTGGACGGGAAACCGTGTCCGTAACCCAAGGTGCAGCATACCCGGCGGCAAGGCGGCGTCACCCTCCAGCGGACGGCGGCGAGTCCAAGAATCACCATCATGGTGCAACCAATGCACCACGGACGTGCGACGCGATCCCTTACCCCACCGGCCGGCTTGCCCGTAAGCTATGCCATTTCGTGTCGGCTGCCGGCACATCCCGGAGAGTGTGAGTGAACGACCTGATCCGCGTCATCCTGCTCGGCATCATCGAGGGCATCACCGAGTTCCTGCCGATCTCCAGCACCGGCCATTTGCTGATCGCCGAGAAGCTGGACCTGGGTGCGCGCTCGGATCTGTTCAACGTGGGTATCCAGGCCGGCGCGATCCTGGCGGTGACGCTGATCTACTGGAAGCGGCTGTGGCAGCTGCTGACCCAGTGGCGTGATGCGGCCAACCGCGACTACCTCGCCAAGCTCACCGTGGCTTTCCTGATCACGGCGGTGCTGGGTTTCATCGCGGTGAAGTTCGGTTTCAAGCTGCCCGAGACGGTCACGCCGATCGCCTGGGCACTGGTGATCGGCGGCCTGTGGATGCTCGGCGCCGAGGCGCTGGCCGCGCACCAGCCCGATCGGCGCGAGGTCACCTGGCGCGTGGCGATCCTGGTCGGCGTCGCGCAGATGATCGCTGGCATCTTCCCGGGCACCTCGCGCTCGGCGGCGACGATCTTCGCCGGCATGCTGGCCGGCACCAGCAACCGCGCGGCCGCCACCGAGTTCGCGTTCCTGGTCGGCATCCCGACCATGTACGCGGCCACCGGCTACGAGCTGCTCAAGGTGTTCAAGGAAGGCGGCGCGGCGCACGAGGACTGGAACGCGCTCGCCCTCGGCTTCGTAGTCTCGGCGGTCGTCGCCTTCATCGCGGTGAAGTGGCTGCTCGGCTACATCCGCACGCACCGCTTCACGCCGTTCGCGATCTACCGCATCGCCTTGGGTGCCGCCTTGCTGATCTGGCTGCCGGCCGGCGGTTGAGCCGGCTTTCACCGCTCCGGCTGCGGGGCCCTGGCTCGCCGTGCCGGGCCGCTCAGGCCAGGGCGACGGAGGCGCCCTGCCCCGCCTTGCCGGCATCGCGCACGGGCATCCGCAACTGCGGCTCGTTGGTCCGCTCGAACAGCTCGCGCACCCACTCGATGAAGGCCTGCACCCGCGCGGACAGATGCTTTTTCTGCGGGTAGACGATCCACACGGGCTTGCCGGTGGAGCGGATCTCCGGCATCACCAACTCGAGTTTGCCCAGGTCCAGCATGCAGGCGACCAGCATGTGCGGGGCCTGGGTTATTCCTAAGCCCGCGGCCGCCGCCTGGATCACCGACTCGGCGTCGTTGATCAGCAGGTGCGCATCGATGTCCACCGCGATCGCGCCGCCGGGGCCGTCGAACATCCACTGCCGCGGACGCCCGTTGGGATAGACGTAGTTGATGCAGCGGTATCGCCTGAGGTCCTCGATGGTCTGCGGCGAGCCGTAGCGGGCGAGGTAGTCGGGCGAGGCGCACACCACGTTGCGCAGGTAGCCGATCTTGCGCGCGATCAGGCTGGAGTCCTCCAGCTCGCCCACGCGCACGGCGCAATCGATGCCTTCGCCGTTCATGTCGGCCGGCAGGTCGCTCATCGACAGCTCCAGGCGGATGTCGGGGTAGCGCTGTTCGAATTCGGTCAACCGCGGGATCAGCGCGGCACGCCCGACCGCCAGCGACAGGCCCACGCGCAGCTTGCCGACCGGCTTGCGGTTGGCGTAGCCCAGCGCCTCGGTAGCCTCGGCCAGGTCCGCCAGGATGTCCTTGCAGCGGGCATGGAACACGGCGCCGTCGTCGGTCAGGCGCAACGCGCGGGTGGAACGGAACAACAGGCGTGCGCCCAGGCGTTCCTCCAGCCGCGATACCGCGCGGCT
Source organism: Frateuria sp. (assembly GCF_035943815.1). Lineage (GTDB taxonomy): Bacteria > Pseudomonadota > Gammaproteobacteria > Xanthomonadales > Rhodanobacteraceae > Frateuria_A. The sequence goes on along the minus strand of NZ_DASZBU010000009.1, from coordinate 169,084 downwards.
CACCCCTGACGGAGTCATCCCAAGCTGCGCGGCGGCAGCGGCGAAGCTCTTGGCTTCGACCACGCGGACGAAAGCGGAGATTGCTGCAAAGTCTTCCATTGAGCCGACTCCAGGGTTATTCGTGACTCATCGTCACTATTGCATTGCACAAGATCGCGGTTTTCTGTACCGATAAGTGTACCTATTCTCCCGGGCCTCCGCCGGTCCTATACCGATCGGTGCATTAATTTAGACCCGGGAGCACGGCATGAAAAAGCGATGGATCCTCTTGAGCCTGGCGGTTGCGGTGGCGGCCGGCAGCTGGGCGGTGCTCGGCAGCCATGGCGAAAGCCACGCACAGGAGGCCGGTGCGCCGCCGCCCCCCGCGGTCACCGTGGCGCAGACGCTGGTGCGTCCGGTCAGCGATACCGATGCCTTCACCGGGCGCCTGCAGGCGGTGGACACGGTCCAGGTACATCCGCGCGTGAGCGGCTACGTCACCGCCGTGCATTTCAAGGAAGGCGCGCGGGTGCGCCAGGGCGATCTGCTGTTCACCATCGACCCGCGCCCCTACCAGGCCGAAGTCGACCGCCTCGGCGCCACGCTCAACCAGATGCGCGCCGAGCAGAAGCTGGCCCAATCCAATGCCGAGCGCGCGCAGAAGCTGTTGGCCCAGCACGCGATCTCCACGCAGGAAGCCGACCGCCTGGACACCGCCGCGGCCAGCGCCAAGGCGCAGGCCGCCGCCACCGGCGCGGCGCTGGAGGCGGCGCGGCTCGACCGCAGCTTCACCGAGGTTCGCGCGCCGATCGATGGCCGCGTCAGCAACGCGCGGATCACCGCCGGCAACCTGGTCACGCCGGCGGACGTGCTCACCAGCGTGGTCAGCATCGACCCGGTGTATGCCTACTTCGACATCGACGAGCACAGCTACCTGAAGCTCGACCGCCTGCGTCGCGAGCACGGCCAGGCACCGCAGGTGGCGATGGGCCTGGTCGATGAAGACGGCTACCCGCACCCGGGCCACATCGATTTCGTGGACAACCAGCTCGATGCCGGCAGCGGCACGATCCGCCTGCGCGCCGTGTTCGACAACGCCGACGGCCGCTACACGCCGGGGCTTTACGTGCGCCTGGAACTGCGCACGCCGAGCCAGCGGCCGCGCGCGCTGATCGACGAGCGCGCCGTGGGCACCGATCTGGGCAACAAGTTCGTCTACGTGCTCGATCCGGACCACAAAGTCGAGTACCGCAAGGTGACCTTGGGCCCGCTGGTCGACGGCCTGCGCGTGGTCACCGACGGCCTCTCCGCCAAGGACGTGGTGGTGGTCAACGGGCTGCAGCACGTGCGGCCGGGCATGCAGGTCAACGCGACGCTAGTGGCGATGGAGAGCCGCAGCCTGGATGCGGGCAACCGCCTCGCGCAGGCGGCCGGCGGCAACGGCAAGGTCGCCGCGCGCAACTGATGAAGGCCCGCGGTCGCTGACGGCCGCCACAGGGGAAATCCACAGCTCCCTCTTCCGCCCCGGCGGAAGAGGGCCGGAAGCCGACGTCCTGCGCAAGGGCGTCCTTCCAGCCTTCCATCCACGGAAGGCACCGATGCACCAGGGAAACCAACGATGAAACTCGCCCAATATTTCGTGGAACGGCCGATCCTCGCCGGCGTGCTGTCGGTGCTGATCGTGATCGCCGGCGCGATCTCGCTGTTCAAGCTGCCGATCGGGGAATACCCGGAAGTGGTGCCGCCCACGGTGGTGGTGCGCGCCAGCTATCCGGGCGCCAATCCCAAGGTGATCGCCGCCACGGTGGCCACGCCGCTGGAGGAACAGATCAACGGCGTCGAGGGCATGCTCTACACCTCCTCGCAGGCCACCAGCGACGGCGCCATGACGCTGACGGTGACCTTCGCGCTGGGCACCAACCTGGACAATGCCCAGGTGCAGGTGCAGAACCGCGTGGCGCAGGCCCTGCCGCGCCTTCCCGAGGAAGTGCAGCGGCTCGGCGTGACCACGCAGAAGAGCTCGCCCGACCTCACCATGGTCGTGCACCTGATCTCGCCCGACCAGCGCTACGACATGCTGTACCTGTCCAACTACGCGCGGCTGCACATCAAGGACCAGCTCGCGCGGCTGGACGGTGTGGGCGACGTGCAGCTGTTCGGCGCCGGCGAGTACTCGATGCGCGTGTGGCTCGACCCGGAGAAGCTGGCCATGCGCGGCCTGACCACCGGCGACGTGGTCAACGCGATCCGCGAGCAGAACGTGGACGTGGCCGCCGGCTCGTTGAACGCGCCGCCGGCGCCCAACGGCGCGGCCTTCCAGCTCAACATCAACACGCGCGGCCGCCTGGTCACCGAGGACGACTTCGCAAGCATCGTGCTGCGCACGACCAGGGACGGCGCGGTCACGCACCTGCGCGACGTGGCGCGGGTTGAACTGGGCTCGAACAACTACGCGCTGCGCAGCCTGCTCGACAACAAGCCGGCGGTGGCGCTGCCGATCTTCGCCCGTCCCGGCTCCAACGCGATCCAGATCTCCGACGAGGTGCGCGCCACCATGGCGCGGCTGAAGTCCGAGTTCCCGCAGGGCGTCGACTACAAGATCGTCTACGACCCGACCGTGTTCGTGCGCGGCTCGATCGAGGCGGTGGTGCACACGCTGTTCGAGGCGATCCTGCTGGTCGTGCTGGTAGTGATCCTGTTCCTGCAGACCTGGCGCGCCTCGATCATCCCGCTGGTGGCGGTGCCGGTCTCGCTGGTGGGCACCTTCGCGGTGATGTACCTGGCCGGCTTCTCGCTCAACGCCTTGAGCCTGTTCGGCCTGGTGCTCGCCATCGGCATCGTGGTGGACGACGCCATCGTGGTGGTGGAGAACGTCGAGCGGCATATCGAGCATGGGCTGAATCCCAAGGAAGCCACGCGTCGCGCGATGACCGAGGTGACCGGACCGATCGTGGCCACTGCGCTGGTGCTGTGCGCGGTGTTCATCCCGGCGGCCTTCATCAGCGGCCTGACCGGCGAGTTCTACCGCCAGTTCGCGCTCACCATCGCGATTTCCACGGTGATCTCCGCGTTCAACTCGCTGACCTTGAGCCCGGCGCTGTCCGCGCTGCTGCTCAAGGAGCACGGCGCGCCGAAGGACCGCTTCAGCATTCTGCTCGAGCGCGCCTTCGGCTGGCTGTTCCGACCGTTCAACCGGATGTTCGTGCGCGGAGCGGACCGCTATGTCGGCGGCGTGCGCCGCGTGCTGGGCAAGGGTGCGCCGGCGCTGGTGATCTACGGCGTCCTGGTGCTGCTGGGCGTATTCGGCTTCATCCACGTGCCGACCGGCTTCGTGCCTTCGCAGGACAAGCAGTATCTGGTGTCCTTCGCACAGCTGCCCGACGCCGCCTCGCTGGACCGCAGCGAGGACGTGATCCGCCGCATGAGCGAGATCGCCCTGAAGCAGCCTGGCGTGGAGAGCGCGGTGGCGTTCCCGGGGCTGTCGATCAACGGCTTCACCAACTCGCCCAACTCCGGCATCGTCTTCGTCACGCTGAAGCCGTTCGAGGAGCGGCGCAGCGCCGAACTCTCCGCCGGCGCCATCGCCGGAGCGCTCAACCAGAAGTACGCGGCGATCCAGGACGCCTACATCGCGGTGTTCCCGCCGCCGCCGGTGATGGGCCTGGGCACGATCGGGGGTTTCCGCATCCAGGTCGAGGACCGCTCCGACCAGGGCTTCGAGGAGCTGTTCAAGCAGACCCAGAATCTGATCGGCAAAAGCCAGCACATACCGGCGCTGGCGGGCCTGTTCTCCAGCTACCAGGTGAGCGTGCCGCAGATCGACGCCGAGGTGGACCGCGAGAAGGCCAAGGCCGAGGGCGTGAACCTGGCCGATGTCTACCAGACCATGCAGGCCTACATGGGCTCGCTCTACGTCAACGACTTCAACCGCTTCGGGCGCACCTACCAGGTCAACGTCTCGGCCGCGCCGGGCTTCCGCCGCGAACCGAAGGACATCCTGCAGCTGAAGACGCGCAACGCGGCGGGCGTGGCGATCCCGCTCGGTTCGTTCGTCACCGTGCACCAGAGTGTCGGCCCCGACCGCGTGCAGCACTACAACGGCTACCCGACCGCCGAGATCAACGGCGGCCCTGCGCCGGGCTACAGCTCCGGCCAAGCGCAGGCGGCGATGGAGAAGCTGGCCAAGGACAACCTGCCCAACGGCATGAGCTACGAGTGGACCGAGCTCACCTACCAGCAGATCCTGGCCGGCAACACCGCGGTGCTGGTCTTCCCGCTCTGCGTGCTGTTGGTGTTCCTGGTGCTGGCGTCGCTGTACGAGAGCCTGACGCTGCCGCTGGCGGTGATCCTGATCGTGCCGATGGTGCTGTTGTCCGCGATCGCCGGCGTGTGGCTCTCGGGCGGCGACAACAACATCTTCACCCAGATCGGCCTGATCGTGCTGGTGGGCCTGGCCTGCAAGAACGCCATCCTGATCGTGGAGTTCGCCCGCGAGGCGCAGATCCACGAAGGCCTGGACCGCCGGCAGGCGGTGCTGGAAGCGGCCCGCCTGCGATTGCGCCCGATCCTGATGACGTCGTTCGCCTTCATCATGGGCGTGGTGCCGCTGGTGACCTCGCACGGCGCCGGTGCGGAGATGCGCCACGCGATGGGCGTGGCGGTGTTCTCCGGCATGTTGGGCGTGACCTTCTTCGGTCTTCTGTTCACCCCGCTGTTCTACGTGATCGTGCGCGGCTGGAGCGAGCGTGCGGCAGCGCGGCGTGCCGCGCGCCTCCCCGCACTGCCGACGGCGATCGAGGAGCATTGAAATGTCAAAAAGTCACCATCAGGCCGCCCCCTCTTTCCTCCGTGGCGAGGGAGCCAAGCAGGCACTGGCGTCGGCCCTTGCCCTCCTGCTCGCCGGTTGCATCAACGTCGGCCCGGATTACCACCACCCGGCGGAGAAGCCGGTCACGCTGCAGGGCATCGACACCGCACGCCAGTCCAACGCCGAGGTCCAGGCCGACTGGTGGAAGCAGTTCAACGACCCGACGCTCGACGCCCTGATCACCCGCGCAGCAAGGAACGCACCGGATCTGAAGATCGCGCTGGCACACCTCGACGAAGCGCGCGCCCTGCTCGGCTCCGCGCGTTCCGAACGGTGGCCCGATATCCGGACCGGCGCGAGCTACACGCGCAGCCGCGGCCAGACGCCCGGCGTGAGCGAGCAGCGCACCACGACGACGGCCTACCAGGCCGGTTTCGACGCGGGCTGGGAGTTTGACCTGTTCGGCGGCGTCCGCCGCGGCGTCGAGGCCGCGCGCGCGGACGGCGATGCGGCCGCCGCCTCGCTGCAGGACGCGCAGGTGACGCTGTTCGCGGAGGTCGCGCGCAACTACTTCGATCTGCGCGGCACGCAGCTGCGCATCGAGGTGGCCGGACGCGACATCGCCAACCAGCGCGAGGCGCTGGAACTTATCCAGAGCCGCGCAGCGCTCGGCACCGGTTCGGAACAGGACGTGGCCAGCGCCCGCGCACGGCTGGCCGGCGTCGAGGCCACGCTGCCGGTGCTGCGCGCGCAGGCGCAGGCCGACGGCTTCCGCCTGGCGGTGCTGCTGGGCGAGCGTCCCGGCGCACTGGACATCGACCTGTCGAGCGCGCACTTCACGCCGATCGATACCGTGCTCCCCATCGGCAATGCCGGCGATGTGTTGAAGCGCCGCCCGGACATCCGCGTCGCCGAACGCGAGCTCGCTGCCGCCACCGCGCGCATCGGCGTGGCCAAGGCGGACTGGTTCCCGCACGTCACGCTGGGCGGCTTCCTCGGCTTCCTGGCCGGGCGCAGCAACGACTTCGGCAGCCCGGCGACGCGCGCCTGGTCGGTCGCGCCCAGCATCCGCTGGTCGGGCCTGAACGTGCAGCGCGTGCGCTCTGGCGTGCAGGCCAGCGAAGCGCGTGCCGACGCGGCGCTCGCCCTCTACCAGCGCACCGTGCTGCGCGCGCTGGAGGACGTGGACGACGCACTGGTGGGCTACAACCAGCAGCGCGAGCGCGTGCAGCACCTGCTCGAGCAGGCCCGGCAAAGCGAGCGTGCGGCGCAGCTGGCGAAGATCCGCTACGAAGCCGGCGCGATCGACTACCTGGAGCTGCTCGACGCCCAGCGCACGCAGCTTTCGGCCCAAGACCAGCTGGCCGAAGCGGAAGCCGGCATCGACCTGCGCGCCATCGCGCTGTACAAGGCGCTCGGCGGCGGCTGGCAGGCCTGCGCCGACGAGCGCTGCAGCGCGCTGGCCGCGGCGCGCTGACGCGTACGAGGCGCAGGGACGCGGCAGCGACCGGAAGCCGGACGTCGCTTCGCACTCGCCATGCTCCCGCGGCCCACCCTCGGCGGAAGACGCCGGCTCGTATCGTCCCCTGCCCCGTGCCGGCGAGGGCCAGGCGTGTGAGCACGCCCTGGCTCCGCCCGTCCACCCCTCCGTGCGCGACCTTCGGGCCGGCGGCATGGCACCGCCGGCCCGCCGCTCCCACCGTTCGTCTACACGACGCGACCGCTCGCCCCATCCCGCACGACGGCCACGCACCCCGGGCCTAGCCTGGGGGATGCCCGCGCGTGCGGGCGTCGTGGAGAAACCCATGCGCCGGATCCGCCTGCTCGTCCTGTTGCTGGCCGCGGCCGTACCGGCGTTCGCCGCCGGCCAGGACGCACCCACGCTGTTCGCACCGGGCGTGATCTCCGGGCCGGGCGGAGAAGGCGCTGCGGCATTCACGCCGGACGGCGCCGAGGTGTACTTCATGCGCGGCACCGGGGCCGGCTTTACCGTGCTGGAATCGCGGCGCACCGGCAACGGCTGGTCGACACCGCGCCCGGCGGCGTTTTCCGGCCGCTGGCGTGACCTCGACCCGACGATGGCGCCGGACGGCTCCTACCTGCTGTTCGTTTCCAACCGGCCGACCCACGGCAATGCGCCGGTCGACATGACCTACAACGGAAAGCGCTATCCCGGCCGCGGCATGAATCTGTGGCGGGTCGACCGCAAGGGCGATGGCTGGAGCGCGCCGGTGCACCTGCCCGACCTTGTCAACAGCTGCCCGACGACCTTCGCGCCGAGCGTCACCGCCGATGGTGGCCTCTACTACATCGGCTGCGACGGCCCGCGCCCGCCATTGCGCCTGATGCATGCGACCTACCGGCAAGGCCGTTACCTCGCGCCCGAGGTGGTCAAGCTCACCGACGCGGACACGACGATCCGCGATCCGGCCGTCGCGCCCGACGGTTCGTTCCTGGTGGTCAGCCTCAAGCGTGCGCCGAGCACGGCGTACCGCCTGGCGATCGCCTTCCGCACGGCGGACGGCTGGACCACGCCGCAGGACCTGGGGGACATCGCCAACCAGGGTACGAGCAACATGAGCAGCCAGCTCGGCCCGGACCATCGCACCCTGTACTTCTCCAGCGACCGTGCCACGGGCCAGGGCGGCAGCGGCGGCAACGACAACGTGTGGCAGCTCTCGCTGGCGCCGTGGATCGCCGCCGGCCCCGCCGTGGAGGCGCCATGGACGCTGCCCGACGACGCCTCGCCCGCCTTCAGCCGCGACGGGCGCACGGTGGTGTTCGCGCGCGGCCGCGCCGCCACACGCCGCGTATACGTCTCGCAACGGCAGGGTGCGCTCTGGTCGGCACCGCAACCAGCACCGTTCTCGGGCAAGGCATGGATGGACCTGGAGCCGGCGATGGCGCCGGATGGCTCGTACCTGGTGTTCGTCTCCAACCGGCCGGCGCGACCGGGCGGCAAAGCGCTCGATGGCGACTACGAAGGACAATCCGCGCCCGGCCGCGGCGGCAACCTGTGGCGCGCGGACCGCACCGCCGGCGGCTGGGGCGAACCGATCCACCTGCCCTTGCCGCTGAACGCCGCTACGTCGGTCTATGCGCCCGCCGTGGCGGCGGACGGCAGCGTGTATTTCATGCAGCCGGACCCGGCGACCGGCCACTTCCGTCTGTATCGCAGCCGCTTCGCGCAAGGCCGTTACCTGCCGCCCGAGCCGCTCTCCTTCAGCGACGGCCGGGTGGCCGACTACGATCCGGCGATCGCGCCGGACCAGTCCTACATCGTGTTCAGTTCCGACCGGCCGCCCTCGACCGCCGGCAGCAGCGCGATCTTCATCGCCTTCGCCCATGGCCGGGGCTGGGGCACGCCGGTTCCGCTGGGGCCCTCCGGCATCGAGTCGCGCCTGGCGCCGGACCTGTCCGGCCTGTACTTCAGCGGGCCGGACCGGCGCATCCATCGCTTCGCCCTCGCTGCCTGGCTCGGGCAGCACGCCAGGGGTCGATGAGGCACCTTGGTCGACGAGGCACCTTGGTCGATGACGCTCCTTTCCCCGCCCGCCGGCAGCCTGCACACTGCAGACCCTGGCCTGCGCGGGAGCGCTGAGATGGAACCTGTCCGCGGCGGCGTGGTGCCCGCCCCACCGACGAGCGCGCGGCTCGGGCGCCAAGCGCTGGCGTTCGTCTTCTGGACCCTGCTGGCGCTCTCCTACACGCTCAGCGCCGGCCTGTCCTCGATCAGCGAGGGGCATCCGCCCGGCTGGTCGCGCGCCCTGGTGTGGAACCTGTCCACCTTCTGGCTGTGGATGGCGCTGGTGCCGCTGGTGGCCTGGCTCGGACGGCGCGGCGCCGACGGCGGCTGGCGGCGCTTCTGCGCGGTGCATGTGCCCGCGGGGCTGGCCTTGGCATTGCTGCACATGCTGGTGCAGCTGTCGCTGTTCTGGCTCGTGTGCGGCCCCGGCCGCATGCCGGTGCACACGCTGGGCAGCTACGTCGCCATGGAGTTCGCCTACAGCTACCACCTGGCGGTGCTCACCTACTGGATCATCCTGGTGGTGCTGCGCGGCCTGGAATCGCGGCGGCGGCTGCGCGACGAACAGCTGCGCAGCGCGCAGCTGCAGACCCAGCTGGCTCAGGCCGAGCTGCAGGCGCTGCGCATGCAGCTGCAGCCGCACTTCCTGTTCAACACGCTCAACGCGATTTCCGCGCTGGCGCTGGCCGACCCGCTGCAGGCGCGGCTGATGATCGCGCGGCTGAGCGACCTGCTGCGCCTGACGCTGGAGGAGGGCCACGCCGCCGAGATCCCGCTGGCGCGGGAGATGGAGTTCCTGCGTTGCTACCTGGACATCCAGCGGGTGCGTTTCCAGGACCGGCTGGACACGCGGCTGGACGTGGCGCAGGACACGCTGCGCGCGGCGGTGCCCAGCATGATCCTGCAGCCGCTGGTGGAGAACGCGCTGCGCCACGGCCTGCTGGCCAAGCCCGAGCCTGGCAACCTCTACATTGCCAGCCGCCGCGACGGCGACCTGCTGCACCTGCGCATCGACGACGACGGCCTGGGCCTGCCGCCGGACAGGCCGCTCGAGGGCCTGGGCCTGGGCAACACGCGGGCACGGCTGGCCGTGCTGTTCGGCGCAGCGGCCAGCCTGGAGCTCAACCGCAGGGCCGGGGGCGGTACGCGGGTGGAACTGCGCCTGCCCTTTCGCGAGCACGCGGCATGAGCACCGGACCCATCCGCACCCTGCTGGTCGACGACGAGGTGCTGGCCCGCCTGGCGCTGCGCCAGGCGCTGGCGGCGCATGCGGACTTCGAGATCGTCGGGGAATGCGGCAACGCCGCCGAGGCGATGCAGGCCGTCGCCGCGCTCGCGCCGGATCTGTTGTTCCTGGACATCCGCATGCCGGGCCTGGACGGCTTCAGGCTGCTGCACCAGCTCAAGCCCGATACGCTGCCGATGGTGGTTTTCGCCACCGCCTACGGCCAGCACGCGCTGCGGGCGTTCGACGCCAATGCGCTGGACTACGTCTTGAAGCCGATCGACCAGGCGCGCTTCGACCAGGCCCTGGCGCGCGTGCGCCGGCACTGGCGCGGGCTGCATGCACGCACGCCGGCCGGCATCGCGCCAGCGACAAGCGAACCGGTGCAGCGACTGAGCGTGCGCGTAGGCGAGCACATCCGCGTGATCGCGGTGGACGCCATCGACTGGATCGAAGCCGACGGCAACTACGTGCACATCCACGTGGGCAAGCAGGCCTACCTGCACCGCGAGACGCTGCGAGGGCTGCTCGCCACGCTCGATCCCGGTCGCTTCCTGCGCATCCACCGCGGCACGCTGGTGAACCTCGAGCGCATCCGCGAGATCCACCCGCTGTTCCAGGGGAACGCGGAGGTGGTGCTGCACGACGGCACGCGGCTGAACCTGAGCCGGCGCTTCCGCCTGCACGCGCGGCGCGCGCTCGGCATGGCCTGACGCCCCTGACCTGCGCCGGATGGCCGCCAGCCCCGCCACGGCGACCGCTGGTCACAAACCCGCGGCAGCCCGGGCGAAGGCGAAGCACGCTGGCCGCTCCCTCCACGAGGACCGCCGCATGCGACTGCCCCGCTCCGCCTGGGCCCTGGCCCTTGCCATGGCCTGTGCCACCTGCTCCGGCGCCGAGCTGCTTGGCGCCGGCGTGATCTCCACCGGCCTGCAGGAAACCTCGGCCGCGGTCTCGCCGGATGGCGGCACGCTGTTCTTCATGCGCTCGGACTTCGCCGAGAAGGACGACACCATCCTGGTCTCGCACCGCGAAGGAGGTCACTGGTCGAAGCCCGAGGTCGCCCCGTTCTCGGGCCGCTGGCACGATTCGGAGCCAACCTACGCGCCGGACGGCAAGCGCCTCTACTTCGTCTCCAACCGTCCACCGCGCGCGGGCGGCCCGGCGCTTGAGGTCGAGCAGTCCGGCCAGCGCTTCGCCGGCACCAACCTCTGGTACGTGGAGCGCCAGTCGGACGGCCGCTGGAGCGAGCCGGTGCACGTCGAGGGCGCGCTCAACGACGGCGCGCAGCTGTACAACCCCTCGATCGCGGCCAACGGCGACATCTACTTCTCCGCTCATCGGCCGGACTCGGGCAGGCTCTACCAGATCTACGTGGCGCGGCGCACCGCGCAAGGCTATGCGTCACCCGAGCGCGTGGACCTGGGCGATGCCTCGCACAACCGCATGGATCCCTGCATCGACCCGCAACAGCGTTTCCTGCTGTTCGCCGGCAACGAGGGCGACGCGCTGGGCAGCGCCGACATCTACATCGCCTTCCGCCAGAGCGACGGCCGCTGGGGCAAGCCCGAGCACCTGGGCGGCGACGTCAACACGGCAAGCCTGGAGAACGCCCCCTCGCTCGGACCGCATTTCGGCGAACTCTACGTTTCGAGCAACCGCGAGGAGGCACCACGCTTTCCCAAGCCGCGCGACGACTCGAACTCGCTGCTGCGGCGGCTGGAAGGTCCGCTCAACGGCTCGCGCAACCTCTGGCGCTTCGATATCGCCGGCGTGCTGCGCGACCACGGGATCGGTCGCTGATACGAAAGGGCCGTCCGCCTAGCGCTGCACCATCACTGCGAACCAGCCCCAGCCGCGCACGCGCTCGGCGATCAGCTTGCAGCTGGTCAGCATCGGCACCGCCAGCAGCGCGCCGGGGATGCCCCACAGCCAGCCCCACACCAGCAGCCAGATCAGGATCGCGATGGGCGACAAGCGCATGCGGTGGCCCTGGATCATCGGCGTGATCAGGTTGCCCTCGATCGCGGTCATGCCGGCGAAGGTCAACGCCGGCAACAGCGCGGCGCCCAGCTCGTGGGCATTGATCAGGCCCACCAGCGCCAGCACCACCGTGGTGACGATGGCGCCTACGTAGGGGATGAAGTTGGCCATCATCGCCACCGCGCCCCACAGCAGCGGATCGGGTACGTGGTAGAGCCACAGCATCAGCGTGGTCAGGGCGCCGAGGGTTGCATTGATAAGCAACGCGGTGAGCAGGTAGCGCGAGACCTCGACCTGGATGCTGCGCACGATCTCCACCGCGTGGCGCTTGTAGGCGAAGCTGGGCGAGATCTCCACCAGCCGGCGCAACAGCGAGTCGCCGTAGATCAGGAAGAAGAACACCAGCAGCACCACCGTGAGCACCGCGGCCAGCACCTTGGGCGCGGTGGAGACCACGTCCCAGGCGGAGATCGCCACCGCGGTCGGCTGCGTCGGCGCGGCCCGCACCGGGCCGCCGACCAGGCTCTGCGTGGCGCGGTTGGCCGCCTCCAGCGGCTTGGTCACGCTGCGCAGCTTGGGCACGAAGCTCTTGATCGCCGCCGGTGCTCCGTGGAACCAGCCCAGTGCCGGTTGCGTCAGCGCGCCGATGCCGGCGCCCAGTCCGGTAAGCAGGACGAGCATCAGCACGCTGGCGGTCAGCCAGCGCGGCAACCGATGGCGCGCGCCCGCGGCGACGATCGGGTTGAGCGCCAGGCCGATGAACGCGGCCAGCACCAGCGGGATCAGCAGCACGCGCGTGATCGTGACGGTGTAGAGCAGCGCCAGCACCAGCAAGGCGTTGAGCACGAAGCGCACCGCCAGCAGGTGACGCCGCAAGGTGCGTGCCGCTCGCAACGGCGGCGACGCCGGCGCAACCGGCAGCGCGGCAGCGGACGCCACGTCGACCGCAGCCGGCGTGACGTCGGGATCGGGCAGGTTCATGCGTCCTCGTTGGTGGCGTGCGCCAGGAAACCCGCACCCAAGGCGGTCAGTTCGCTCATCACGCCGCCGATCAGCCCGCTCATGCCCGGCACGCGCATCGGATGCACATCCATGCGGCCCATCACCAGGCCGGCCCCGGCGGCGATTCCCAGGACGACGAGCGGATGCCGCTCGCCACGCGCAAGCAGGGCGGAAGCCGGCACCGCGACCGCGCGGCGCGCTTCGCTCATGCGTCGTTGCGCGGACCGTACCCGCGCGTGCTGGCCGAACATGCTCATGCCGCGTCCTCCCGTTCCACCCGGCGCCGGGCTCGTGCCCGCGTCTCGCGCATCATCGCACTCCATTCGGTGCGAGTGGCGGGCAGGGTCATCCAGTGCATGCAACGGCGGAAGAACACGATCGCGACCAGCAGAAACACCAGTTGCAGCACGGCCAGCGCCAGCAAGGCCCAGACCCAGGAGGCGAACCACTTGGCCAGCAGCACGCCGACCAGCGCCAGCAGGGTCAGGCCCAGGCCGACGCCCGCGATGGTGGCGGCCAGGCCGGCCAGCAGCATCCAGGAGATCGCGCTGCGCGCCAGGCCGATCTCGGCCGACAGCAATTCCAGCTGCGCTCCGAACAGCTCCTTGACCGCGGCGGCGAGCTGGCCGAACTCGGCGAGCACGCCGGTGTGCGGCGGCGTCCGGGCGCCCCCCTCGGGGTCGACTTGTTCGGCCTCAGGCATCCCTGGCACCCGTCAGCGAAAGGATCAACGACGCAGGATACGCCCCAGCAGCCAGCCGGCGCCCACCGCGATGGCGATCGACTGCAGCGGCTTCTCGCGCACGTAGGCGCGCGCCTGCGCCATCCAGGCATCGGCCTTGTCCATGGTGTCGTCGCGCAGTTCACGGCCGCGGTCGGCCAGGTCCGCGGCCTTGTCGTTGGCACGGTGCACTGCGCCGGCGGCCTTGTCGGTGGCGTGGTGTACGCCGGCTTCGACCTTGTCGGCGGTCTCGTTGACCACCTGCTTGGTGCGCGCCACCGCCTCGGAGGTGGCGTGCTTGACGCGCTCCGCGCTCTGGTCGATACGGTCATTTGCCCTGGACTGGCCGCCGGTCACATCGGCCATGCGCGCATCGGCCATCGCCGGGTTCGGTACCGCCGGATTCAAGCCGTTGTCACGCGGGTTGGATGAACTGTGGGTGGAGTTGGTCATGGCGTTCTCCCGGTGTTAGGTGGCGCCGCCGCTCAACTGGCGCGGCGGAAGAAGGCGATGATTGCCAGAATCAGGAAAATGACGAACAGGATCTTCGCTATGCCGGCGGCCGCGCCGGCGATGCCGCCAAAACCGAGGATGGCAGCGATGATGGCGATGACCAGAAAGACAATGGCGTAGTGCAGCATGACGGCTTCCTCACGGGTGAGAGCGGATTCCCTTGTGGGCCGGCCTGCAAGGCCAGACGCTTTCCATTCATCCACAGGGGTTGCCATCTGCATGTGAAGAGGCGCGTGCCAGCGTGCCCTTCGTTCATGACGCGTGCGGATTGATCGCGTAGGTTCCGGTCAGTTCCGCGCTGGCCAGCACGTGACCGGCCATCGCCGCACGCAGCTGGTCGATCCCGAAGCCGGCGGCCAGGCCGAGCGACGCCACGTCGAGCGCGTGCAGCCGGAAATGGTAGCGGTGCACGCGTGCGTCATTCCACGGCGGGCACGGGCCGTCGTAACCGAGGTAGGTGCCGGCCATCTGCGGATCGGCGGCGAACCAGCCGCCGTAGTCGTTCTCGCCTTGCACGCTGCCGGGCGGGCCCGACGGTGCACGCTTGCCGTGCGGGGTGACGCCGCGGCTGCACGAACCCTCGCCCAGTTCTCCGCACTCGGCGGGGATGTCGGCCATCAGCCAGTGCACGAACTCCACCCGCGGCAGGTCGGCGCCGACCGTGCGGCCTTCCTTGTTGACGTCGTCGCCGCGGCTGGGCGCATCGGAGTCGATGCAGGTGAGCACGAACGAGCGTGTGCCCGGCGGCGCATCGCGCCAGGCCAGGTGCGGGCTGAGGTTGTCGGAGAGGGCGATCCGGTCGCCGGGCTTGCCGAAGGCGCACTTGGCCGGGATCGGCCGGCCGTGCTGGAAATCGTCGCTGCGCAGTTGCATAGGCCTCTCCTTCGGTGGTTGCGTCGCGCGGAATTGCGCCTCTGGGGGTACGGAGCGAAGCGCGCTAGCGACCGCGCTTGTCGTAGGTCACGCGATACACCGCACCGGCGAGGTCGTCGCTCACCAGCAGGCTGCCGTCCGGCAGCATCTGCACGTCCACCGGCCGGCCCCAGGCCTGCTCGTCCTGCTCGAAGCCGGTGATGAACGGCTCGTAGGAGGCCACCTTGCCGCCCTCCAGCCGCACGGCCATCACCCGGTAGCCGGACTTCTTCGTGCGGTTCCAGGAGCCGTGCTCGGCGACGAAGATCGCGCCCTGGTAATGCCCGGGAAACTGCCTGCCGGTGTAGAAGCGCATGCCCAGCGAGGCCACGTGCGCGCCGAGCTTGAGCACCGGCGGGACGTAGTCCTTGCAGTTGTGGCCCTTGCCGAACTCCGGATCGAGGACGTCGCCCTGGTGGCAGTAGGGATAGCCGAAGTGCTCGCCCACGCGATCGAGCCGGTTGAGCTCGTCGCTAGGCACGTCGTCGCCCATCAGGTCACGACCGTTATCGGTGAACCACAGCTTGCCGGTGGCAGGCTGCCAGTCGAAGCCGACCGTATTGCGGATGCCGTAGGCGACGTCCTGGAGACCCGTGCCGTCGGGACCCATGCGGGTCAGCTTGGCGTAGTCCCTGTCCTTGTCGCAGATATTGCATGGCGCGCCGATCGGCACATAGAGCTTGCCGTCCGGACCGAAGGCGATGAATTTCCAGCCGTGGTGCGTCTCGGTGGGATATTTGTCGTAGACGACTTGCGGCTTGGGCGGGTCGCCCAGGTGGTCCTCGATGTCGCGCAGCACCAGGATGCGGCTGACCGCCGAGACGTACAGATCACCCTTGTGGTACGCCACGCCCACGGGCAACTGCAGGCCGGTGGCGATCACTCGCACCTTGTCCGCGCGACCGTCGTGGTTGGTATCGGTGAGCGCATAGACCTTGCCCGCGTCCATCGAGCCGACGAACACGGTGCCCTTGGCGCCCACCGCCAGCTCGCGCGCCTGCGGCACCTGGTCCGAATACACCGCGATGTGGAAGCCCTTGGGCAGGCTCAGCCGATCCAGTGCCGGTCCGGCCCACGCAGGCGCCACGACCAGGGCCAGCAGCAGGGAAAGCAGTACGCGCATGAGGACACCTCCTTGCAGCGGAATGGCCAGCGTAACGCCGATGCCGTCAAGCCGGAAGGAGGCGCCGGCCGATAGGCATCGCCGGCGTGGTGGCCGACTCTGGTGCCCGTGGGCGGCGGCCCGAGGACGGCGGCGTCTCGCGCCGCGTGCTCGGCCACCTACTCATCTGGATGGCCTAGCGCAAGGCCCGGGGTGTTCGCCGCGCACTGCGTGCCGACGATGGATGTCCACCCGGCCACGCTGCAAATGTTGCAGCCGAGCGCAAATCTTGCGTCCGCGTCCGCGGGCCGACCCGCTCAAACGGGCCCTTGGGCAAGGCATGGTTCTTGCCGCCTCCGGGAAACCTCGCGGCCGGCGCCTCTTGCCGGCGGCCCCCCCCGCAGACGACCCAAGGATCTCCCATGTTCGCTCACAACAAACGCCTGCAGTACACGGTTCGGGTTTCCGAATGCAATCCAGCCCTGGCCAACCTCATGCTCGAGCAGTTCGGCGGTCCGCAAGGCGAGCTCGCCGCGGCGATGCGTTACTTCACTCAGGCGCTGGCCGAAGACGACCCCGGTCGCAAGGACATGCTGCTGGACATCGCCACCGAAGAGCTCAGCCATCTGGAGGTGATCGGCACCATCGTGGGCATGCTCAACAAGGGCGCCAAGGGCAAGCTGGCCGAAGGCGCGGAAGAGCAGGCGCAGGCGTTCCGAGAGCTGCAGGGCGCAGGCAACGATTCGCACGTGACCCAGGTGCTCTACGGCGGCGGGCCCGCGCTGACCAATTCCGGCGGCCAACTGTGGACAGCCGGCTACATCGACTCGATCGGCGAGCCGACCGCCGACCTGCGCTCCAACATCGCCGCCGAGGCGCGCGCCAAGATCATCTACGAACGGCTGATCAACCTCACCGCCGATGCGGGCGTGCGCGACGCGCTGGGCTTCCTGATGACCCGCGAGATCTCGCACCAGCAATCGTTCGAAAAGGCGCTGTACGCGATCCAGCCGAACTTCCCGCCGGGCAAGCTGCCGGGCAAGGCGGAGTTCGCCAACGTCTACGTCAACACCTCGCAGGGCGAGGGCGACATGCGCGGGCCGTGGAACAGCGACGAGAACTTCCAGTACGTCTCCGACCGTGAACGGATGCTGGCGATGGACGGCGGCAGCGGCATGCCGGAGGTGGCGATGGGCGAGGCCGAGCGCTCGACGCTGATGCAGATGGCCCGCCGCACGCGTTCCAATCCGTCGATCAATCCGGAGACCGGAGCGGAGCTGGGCAAGGGCAGCGGGCAGCAGGGAACGCGGCATTAGGTGGCTTTGGCACAAGCCTTCCCATCCGCCCTTCGATCACCCTCCCGCCTAAACAGGGAAGAATGTGCGGCGACGAGCCTTTCCCCCGCGAATGCGGGGGATGGTGCCGAAGGCCAATGGCGCGCTTTCGGACGCGATACCTCACCCGAACGCAGTATCCAGCAACATCATCAGCACGAACCCGACCATCAGGCCGCCGGTGGCGAAATGCTCGTGCCCGTGCCGGTGCGATTCGGGGATGATCTCGTGGCTGACCACGAACAGCATCGCGCCGGCGGCGAAGCCCAGGCCCACCGGCAACAGCAGCGGGTAGCCGATCACCACGCCGGCGCCGATCAGTGCGCCCACCGGCTCGACCACGCCCGAGAGCATGCCCACCATCACCGACCAGGCGCGGCCGTAGCCGACCGCCATCAGGGCGATCGCCACCACCAGCCCCTCGGGCAGGTCCTGCACCGAGATACCGGTCGCCAATGCGGTGCCGTGCGCCAGGCCCGGCCCGAAGCCCACGCCGATGGCCAGCCCTTCCGGCAGGTTGTGCAGGCAGATGGCGATCACGAACAGCCAGGCGCGCTTGAGTCGCTGCGAAGCATGCCCTTCCGGCCCCTTGATGAAATGCTCGTGCGGCAGCACGCGCTCGAGCAGCACCAGCGCCGCGGCGCCCAGCAGGATCGCCACGCCGACCAGCGCGCCGGCGCTCCAGGGCCCCTGTCCCTGCCGCCGCGCCTCCTCGATGCCGGGCAACGCCAGCGAGAACGCGCTCGCGGCGAGCATCACGCCAGCGCCGAACCCGAACATGGTGTCCTGCGTACGCGCGTCGATCCGCCGCGCGGCCAGCGCCGGCAGCGTGCCCAGCGCGGTGGCGGTGGCGCCGGAACAGCCGCCGAGGAACGCAGCCAGCACTGATGTCATGCCATGGCGGCTCCGCCACGGGACGATCGCACGATGTCACGGGGTTGCGGCATGGCGTGGCCGGCATCTGCTCGGGTCTCCAGCATGCTGCTTGTCGGTCGCCGTCCGCGTGAACGTGCCGGAGCGGAACCTCCGTAAGCGGGCTACGGCGCGATCGCGTTGAAACGCGCGGCGATGTAGTCGTCGGTGAAGCTGGTCATGTCGCGGCCGCGGATGAAGCCGCAGTGGCCGCCGTAGTCGGCGATGTCCAGCTCGATGCCGGGCGGCAGCTGCAGCTGTTCGAACGCGCCGACCGGGATGACCGGGTCGTCGCGCGCGGTGAGGATGGTGGCCGGCACGGACGCGGCCGCCAGCGCGTCGCGCGCCACCGAATAGCCGTCCAGGTAGGCCTGGAGCGAGCCGAAGTCGGTGTGCCTGAGCACCAGCGCCTCGGTCAGCCCGCGCAGGCTCTGTTTCAGTTCGGCCAGCTCGAAGTACTGCCGATGCGGGAAAGCCTTCTGCTTGGCCTTGAGCGACTGGCGCCACTTCCTCATGAAGTAGGCCTGGTAGATCCATGGCGCGTTTTCCTCCAGCGAGAACAGACCTTCGCTGGGATCGATGATCGGGCAGACCGCCAGCGCGTAGTCCAGCGGGATGCCAGCCGCCGGCGCGCGCAGCGCGGCGCGCAGGGCGAAGTTGCCGCCCAGCGAGAAGCCGGCCAGCGCGGTCACCGGCCGCGGCCAGCGCCGGGTGATGTCGCCGAGCGCGTTCACCACCTCGTCGATGCGGCAGGAGTGAAACAGCGCCTCGTTGAGGTGGTGGCTTTCGCCGTGGTCGCGGAAGTTGAGCCGGAACACATCCCAGCCTTCGCGCAACAGGCGGCTCCCGGTCTGCAGCACGTAGGTGGAGTCGACGCTGCCTTCCCAACCGTGAAACAGCACGGCCAGGCCGCGCGCCGCGCGACCGTCGCGCCGGGCCGTGTAGGCACCGGTCAGGCGCACGCCGTCGCCGCCGTCGACCACCACCGGCTCGGCACCCTCGGCCACCTCGTAGGCCGAGCGCGGCAACAGCAGGCGGCGCACGCCGCTGGAGGAGAGCATGGTCTGGATATGCCCGCTGGTCAGCGGCCAGGGGGGACGGAAATCCTTTCCGCGCGGCAACTCGCTCATGCGTGGGCGTCGTCCAGCGCGGCGGCGATGCGCTCGCGCGACAGCTCGGCCATGCGCCGGCGCGCGTCGGGCATCGCCGGCACGGGTTGCAGGAAATGCACCTCGGCATCCAGCGGCGCCTCGCCCAGCATGCGCAGCAGATTGCCCATGAAGTTCTCATGCTCGCGGAAGCCCGCTTCGATCACCCGCTTGCCGTCGCGCGCAAAGCGCAGCGCCACCGGCTGCACCGGCACCGGCGCATCCAGCGCCGCCTGGAAGATGCGCGCGTGGAAGACCTTGAGCACGCCGTTGTGGCCCGTGCCGCCCTCGGGAAACACCGCCACCGAGCGGCCGCCGCGCAGGCGCTCGACCATGGTCTGCATCACCGAGGCAAGCGAATGGTTGCTGCCGCGCCGATGGAAGATCGTGCCGCCGCTGGCGGCCAGCCAGCCCACCAACGGCCAGCGCGCGATCTCCGCCTTGGCTACGAAGCAGGCGGCACGCTGGCTGTGCAGCAGTTCTATGTCGATCCACGAAGTGTGGTTGGCGACGAACAGCACCGGGTCGGGCAGCGGCGTGCCGATGCGCACCGAGCGCAGGCCGAAGATGCGCATCAGCACGGTCGACCACCAGCGGATCATGCGGTGGGCGAACGGCTCGCGACCGTCGACCATCACCCGTTGCTTGTTCCAGCTCAGGATGAATGCGCACAGCACGATCCCCAACACGATGTGCAGCAGCAGCAGCGGCACCCGCCACAGGTAGCGCACGGCACGCCAGGGATCGCGGGCGGGGGTCGGGGGGGTGTCCATGAGCCGGTTAGTTTAGCGTTTTCGTTCTCGCGGGCGCGCGCGTCGGCTACACCCCGGCACCTTGCCCCCGGAGAACCGACAAACCGGTGCTCCACCCGCCGGGCCTTCCCTGGGGCGAGAGGCCCCTCCTCGCCTCAACCTTCCAGTTGCCCCAGCGGCAACGACGGCGAGCGCTTCACCGTGCGGAGCACGAAACTCGAATTGGCGTCGGCCACGCCCGCATCGTTGAGCAACCGGTCCAGCAGGAAGCGCGAGAAATGCGGCAGGTCGGCCACGTAGACGTGCAGCAGATAGTCCATGTCGCCGGTCAGCGCATGGCAGGCGACCACCTCCTCCCAGCCGGCGACCTTCTCCACGAAGCGCTCGATCGCCCCGGCCTCGTGCCGTGCCAGCTGCACCCGCACGAAGGCCTGCAGGCCCAGGCCGACCGCCTGCGGATCGACCTGCGCGGCGTAGCCGGTGACGATGCCCTCGCCCTCCAGCCGCTGCAGCCGGCGCAGGCAGGCCGAGGGCGACAGGCTGACCCGCTCGGCCAGCTCCGCGTTGGTGATGCGCCCCTCGCCCTGCAGCACGGCGAGCAGGCGCAGGTCGATGCGGTCCAGCTTGGGCATGGCGCTTTGCTCCACGTTCGCGCGGGTTGGCGCAAGAATACTGCGCCATCTCACGGGAACGTCACAACAAACGCAACCTTCGTGCGGTATGGGCGGCGTATTCTTCGGGTTCGGGCGCACCAGAGCCCCCACCACCGGAGCCGCCATGCAAACCGCCACCACGCCACGCAAAGTCGAACACCAGCAGACCGACCGCGGCTACGTGCCGGTCTACGCCACCGGCGTGGTGGAACAGCCATGGTCCGGCTACAGCCGCACCGACCACGAGGTCTGGGACACGCTGTTCAAGCGCCAGTGCGAGCTGCTGCCGGCGCGCGCCTGCCGGGAGTTCCTGGACGGCGTGGCGAAGTTCGGCCTGGGCCAGGGCGGCATTCCGAAGTTTTCCGAGATCAACCTCGTGCTGGCCAAGGCCACCGGCTGGGAGCTGGTGGCAGTCGAGGGCCTGCTGCCGGACGAGGTGTTCTTCGACCACCTGGCGCACCGCCGCTTCCCGGTGAGCTGGTGGATCCGCAAGCCCGAGCAGCTGGACTACCTGTCCGAGCCGGATCTGTTCCACGACCTGTTCGGCCACGTTCCGCTGCTGCTAAACCCGGTCTTCGCCGACTACATGCAGGCCTACGGCCGCGGCGGCACGAAGGCGCACGCGATCGGCCCCGAGGCGCTGATGAACCTCACCCGCCTGTACTGGTACACGGTGGAGTTCGGCCTGATCGACACCCGCGAAGGCATGCGCATCTACGGCGCGGGCATCGTCAGCTCCAAGGGCGAATCGATCTACAGCCTCGACTCTGACGCGCCCAACCGCATCGGCTTCGACCTGGAGCGTGTGATGAACACGCGCTACCGCATCGACACCTACCAGCAGACCTATTTCGTGATCGACAGCTTCGAGCAGCTGTTCGAGGCGACCACGCCGGACTTCACGCCGATCTACGCGAGCCTGCGCGGGAAGGCCCCACACGCGGCGGCCGACGTGCTGGACGCCTCCGACCGCGTCCACCATTACGGCAGCCGCGAAGGCTTCGCCGCCAACGCCGATACCTGAGCGGCCCCCTGTCGCGACGCTGCCGCACGGGGCGGCAGCAGACCGCATCGCTTCAGCCAGTCGCAAACCACGCCGGTCCAGAGCGCGTAGCCCCGCGTGTTCAGGTGCAGCCCGTCCACATCGAACCAGCGCGGATCGGCTTGCCCGTCCGCGCCCAGCATCGGACCGTGGATGTCCAGGAACGCGACCCCGCGTTCGTGCGCGCAGGCGAGGATCAAGGCGTTGGCCTGCCTGATCAGCGGCAATTGGGCATGGCGCGAGAGGTTGGGCTTGATCGAGATATAGGCGAACGGCACCTCGCCAGCCCAATGGCGCGTGCAAGTGACGAACGCGCCGAAAGCGTCGCGCACCTGTTCGGGCGGCTTGCCGGCCGCCAGGTCGTTGCCGCCGGCGTACATGACGACGGCCGCCGGGTGATACGGCGCCACCAGTTGCTCGGCAAAGTACAGGCTGTCGGCGATCTGCGAGCCGCCGAAGCCGCGGTTGATGGTCGGCACCTGCGGGAAGTCGGCCGCCAGTGTGCGCCACAGCCGGATCGAGGAGCTGCCCACGAACAGCACGGCGCCCGATGGCGGTGGCCGGAGCCGATCGATGGCGCCGAACGCCGCAATCTCGCTTTGCCATTCGATGAAATCGGCCGCCTCGCCGCCGGAGGGAGAGGGCGATCCTTCAATCATGGGTACCAAGCTAGGCGCACAGCGGTCAAGGCTGCGTGGGCAGGCTGGGGCTTACGCGCCCGCCTAGGGCCGCTTAAGTTCGCTTACCTGAAGCACCTGGGCTATGCGTGTCCCGTCCCAGCGGTAGATGAAGTGCTGCGCCTGCACGCAGGGCGTCACCACGTCCGGATAGAAAGCCGCCACGCACTCGCCGCCGGCGTGGCGTGCGCTGTCGTAGACGATGCCACTGGATCCGGCTTCGCGCAGCGTCCGGGCCAGCGCAATGCTGGCCGCATAGCTGTCTGCGGCGTGCGCCGAGGGCCAGCCGCCTCGGATGTCGTGCAGCTTGCAGTCGATGCTGGTGCGATAGCAGCGCATCTCGATCTCACAGGCCGGTTCCGCCGTGGCTGCGAGAAAGCGCTCGCGGTGGTAGACCGTCTCCTCCACCGCCGTGGCCGTGCTGTGCGCCGCGTAGAACACTCCCCAGCTACCGTCGGAGAACCGGCTGCCCTCGGGATTCAGGTGGGTGAAGGCAGCCATAACCGGCGTGCTGCCCGGCCCGCTGATGCGCCGCTGCGGCGGCACCAGCTTCAACGCGCCGGCCTCCTCGCGCAGGCGCGGGTTGGTCAGCGCCTCGACCGCGAACAGCGCGTCGAGGTCGCGTGGATCGGCGATGCGGTCGAACACGCCCACCGGCGGGAAGCGGCTGGGCACGATGCGGTAGGCGTGGGTCCATCGGATGCGTCTGAGCGGCGGCAGATCGAGGGGCATCGGTGTGTCCGGTGGGCATCCCCGGGCGGGCGCGGGAGGAGCCGAGCATGCAGCGGGCCGGTCTCGCCGGCGGCGACGCGCGGCTCAGCCCCGTTGCGCGTCCAGGTACTGGCGCACCACGTAAAGGTCGCCGACATTGCCCGAAAGCATGCGCTCCAGCGCCGAATGGCCGCCGAACAAGGGCGACTGATTGGGCTTGCGCAGCCAGGCGTCGGCCTGGGCCGGGTCGGGAAACAGGATCTGCAGCGATTTCCAGATGCCCAGCAGGTAGCTGATCCGCTCGACCACATCGCGGCCGGGGTTGCCGTCCTGGTCGCGCTTCCATTTGAAGAAGGTCGATTCGGCCGGGTCGCCGAGCAGGCGGCGTTGCTCGGCGACGCGCAGTTGCCAGTGCTCGGCTATGCGGAAGAAGGAGCGCAGCGCAGCGCCGCCAAGCTCGCTTGCGGGGGCCAGTTCGTGGCGCGGATGGGCCAGCATGCGGACTCTCCTTTTGGAGTTATTGGCCAGTCTACTCCATTTGTGAAGTTGCCGCGCAAACGCGGCGGGGTTTTTCGCCGCCCGGGTTCAGGGACGCGCTACGGTGTCCAGCCAGCTCCGCACCAGCCGGACCCACACGGCATAGCCCTGGCGGTTCATGTGCAGGCCGTCCTGGCCGAACCAGCGCCGCTGTGGTTGTCCGTCCGGCCCCAGCATGGGCGTAAAGGCGTCCAGATAATCCACGCCGTGCTGCTGCCCTGCGTAGTCGCGCACCAGCGCGTTCGCGCGGCGGATCTGCGGCAGCAGGTGCTTGCGCGCCATGCTCGGCTTGATCGCGATGAAGGCGATCGGCACCCCGGGATCGAGCGCCCGCGCGCGCCGTACGAAGGCGGCGAAGGCATCGCGCACCTGTGCGGGCGTGCAGCCCTCGGCCAGGTCGTTGTCGCCGGCATAGAACACGATGGCGCGGATGGTAGGGCGCCACCAGGCGTCCGGCGTAATAGGTTGCGTCGGGGATGCGCGAGCCGCCGAAGCCGCGGTTGAGCACCGCGTGACCGGGAAAATCCTGCGCCAGCGTGCTCCACAGGCGTATCGAGGAACTGCCGACGAACAGCACCGCGTGCGGCGGCGGCGCGTGCGCGCGATCGGCGGCGGCGAAGGCGGCGATGTCCGCGCGCCATTGCTCCGGCTGTCCCGCGCACGCCTGCGCCCGTCCGGGCAGCAGCGCGAAGGCCAGCAGCAGCCAAGCGGCCCCCGCCCACAGCGGGCGGAGTTGGATGCGCAGCTCAAGGGGCATGCTTGCAGTCACAGTCATAGTCGGGCTCCGGGCCGCCTTCGGCAATGAAACGGTCGATGCGCTTCTCCAGTACCGGCAGCGGCACCGAGCCCAGTTGCAGCACGGTGTCGTGGAAATGGCGCAGGTCGAACTTGCCGCCCAGCGCCTTCTCGGCGCGCGTGCGCAGCTCGCGGATCTTCAGATAGCCCAGCTCGTAGGACAACGCCTGGCCGGGCCAGCTGATGTAGCGGTCGACCTCGTTGGCGATCTCGCGCGAGGACAGCGCGGTGTTGTCGGTGAGGTAGTCGATGGCTCGGCTGCGGCTCCAGCCCAGATGGTGGATGCCGGTATCGACCACCAGCCGGCAGGCGCGCCACATCTGGTAGGTGAGGTAGCCGAAGCGCTGGTAGGGCGTGGCGTAGATGCCCATCTCGTTGCCCAGGTACTCCGAGCACAGGCCCCAGCCCTCGCCGAAGGCGGAGATGTAGCCCTGGCGGCGGAACTCCGGCTGACCCTGCTGCTCGGCGGCCAGCTCGAGCTGCAACGCATGGCCGGGGTAGGACTCGTGCAGGGTCAGCGCCGGCATGTTGAACAGCGGGCGCGAAGGCAGGTCGTACGTATTGACCAGGTACGCATCCGCACCGCCGCGGCCGGAGGTGTAGTACGGCGCGATGTCCGCGGGCACCGGCACGATGGCGAAGCGCGCGCGCGGCAGATGGCCAAAATGGCGGCCCAGCTGGCCGTCCACCTGCTTGGCCACCCAGGCGGTGCGCGTCAGGAGTTCCTCGGGCGTCTTGGCGTAGAACTGCCGGTCGGTGCGCAGGAAGCGCAGGAACGCGGGAAAGTCGCCCTTGAAGCCGCTCTCCTTCATCGTCTCGAGCATCTGCGCGTGGATCTGCGCCACCTGCTCCAGGCCGATCCGATGGATGGCGTCGGGGTCGAGATCCAGCGTGGTGTATTCACGGATCTGCTGGCGGTAGAACGCCTTGCCGTCGGGCAGCGCTTCCGCCGCGAGCGTGGTGCGTGCGCGCGGGAGGTATTCCTGCCGGAAGAAGGTCAGCAGCTTGGCGTAGGCCGGAATCACCTGGTCGCGGATGCGTCGCAGCGCTTCCCCCTGCAGGGCCTGCGCCTGGTCGGGCGGGATTGTTGCGCCCATGTGCTTGAACGGTTCGTAGAAGCTGCTGGCGGTCGGGTCCTTGAGCTCGGCCACCGCGGCGATCGACACGTCGCGCCCGTCCAACACCGCGCGCGGCACCGAGAAGCCGCGCTCGAGGCCCAGCCGCATGTTGGCCATCTGCTGGTCGAAGTAGGCCGGGATCTGGCCTAGGCGGTCGAGGTAGCTGCGATAGTCGGCCGGCGCGTGCAGGCGGTCGCCGTCGAGCTCGTAGCCGATGTCGCTCCAGAACGCCGAATCGCTGTTGAACGGCATCTGCCAGGTGGCGAAGCGCTGGTCGGCCAGCAGGTTGGCGATCTGCGCGCGATAGACAGCGTAGTTCACCTGCTCGGCGGGGGACAGCGCACGGACGTCCAGCGCATCGAGTTGCGCCAGCACCTCCTGCCAGCGCTGCAGCCGCTGCTGCTGGCTGGCCGCATCGACGTTGTCCAACCGGCCGTTGTTCGGCTGCGGCTCGCCCGAGGCGCTGATGTCGCCCTGCCCGGTGCGCCAGGCCCATTCGTGCGTGTAGATCGCACGGAAGCGGTCGTCGGCATCGGTGGCATGCGCGAGCGAGGCCAGCGTCAGGCCCGCGGCCAGCAGTGCGCCCAGCAGGTGTTTCATCGAGAGTTCTCGCGCAGTGAAGGGCGTCGATCATCGCAAAGAAGAGGGCGCGGGTGCCGATATGGATGGCCGTCATTCCCGCGAAAGCGGGACGAGCGCGAAGAACGGCCGAAGGCCTGCCCGAAGGGGCGAACGCGACGAGTAATCGATCTTGATCCCTGCTTGAAATGGATTCCCGCCTTCGTGGGAATGACGGCTGGTGAGACCAGGCGGTGAGGTCTGCCACTCCGAGGCCCGCCAGGCAGGCGGGTGAGGGGGGCGTAGCGCGTCATCCGGGTTTCGCCAACCCTCTCCCCACGCCGCTCTGACGGGGAGGGTACACAAGCGTCAGACGCCGGCGTAGTAGCCGCGCATGGCGTCGAGATACGCGTCGAGGTTGCGGCCTTGGCCGGTGTCGAAGCGCTCGCCGGTCTCGTCGAGCTGGTCGATGCGGTCAGGGCGGAAGTTGCGGAAGGCGCTGCGCAGGCGGCACCAGGTGCCCAGCGTCCACTTGCCGCCCCAGAAGGCCAGGCACAACGGCTCGACCTCGCGCGTGCTGGCCTGCCCGCTTTCGTCGCGGTAGACCAGCCTGAGCACCCGTTGCGCCTCGATGGCCGCATGCAGGCGGTCGATCCGCGCGGCGAAGGCGAGCGTCATCTCGTCGCGGTAGACCGGCGCATAGATGCGCGTGCGCGCGGCGCGCTCGCGCAGTTCCGCCGGCAGCACCGCCTCGATCTTCATCAGCGCCGCCTGCGCGCCCTCGGCCAGGCGCTCGCCGGCGAAGGCGCGCACGAAGCGCGTGCCCACCACCAGCGATTCGAGTTCCTCTGCGGTGAACATCAACGGCGGGATGTCCGCGCCCTTGCGCAGCACGTAGCCGACGCCCGCCTCGCCCTCGATCGGCACGCCGGAGAGCTGCAGGTCGGCCACGTCGCGGTAGACCGTGCGCAGCGACACGCCCAGCGTCTCGGCCAGCGAGCGCGCCTGCAGCGCGGTGCGGCGTCCGCGCAGGGCATGGATGATGAGGAACAGGCGGTCGGCGCGGCGCATCGGCGAATGATCGCCGAGGCGCGGTGCGCGAACCAGTGCGCCACCGCGCCGTCCCGCTCAGGTTTGGCCGGCGAGGAACTCGGCATCTTTCGCCTCGGCCCGCTGCATCGCCGGGCGCGCGCGCACACGGTCGATGTACTGGCGCACCGGCGGCAGCTCGGGCACCAGCTTGAACATCGTGGTCCAGTGCAACGCAGTGCCCCACAGCACGTCGGCGGCGCTGAAACGATCGCCGAGCAGCCAGGGCCCGGGCGTGAGCTGGGCGACGATCGCGTCCAGCACCTCCTGCCAGCTGCCGTAGGGCGACATCATGTGCGGAGCCGGTTCGCGCTGCATCGAGCGATCCAGCAGCGCCGGCTCGAAGCACGAGCCGTAGAACACCATCCAGCGCAGGTACGGCCCGCGCAGCGGGTCGCCGATGGCAGGCGCCAGTCCCTTCTCCGGGTACAGATCGGCCAGGTACATCATCACTGCCGGCTGCTCTGTGACCATCGCCTCGCCGTGGCGGATCGCCGGCACCTTGCCCAGCGGGTTGAGCGCCAGGTAGGCCGGGTCGCGCTGGGTGCCGGCCTTCAGGTCGAGCAGGTGCAGGTCGTAGTCGACGCCCAGTTCCTCCAGCAGCGCCAGCGTGCCGCGCGAGCGCGACTGCGGGGCATGGAAGAAGGTCACCTTCGGTACGTTCATGGCTTGGCTTCCTAGAGGTGGCCGGTGACGGCCGGCGGGTTCATCCAGTTGTCGTGCTGCCCGTCGAAGTGGCGCACCGGGGCGTCGGCCAGTTCCTGCGGGGTGACGTCGTCCAGGCAGGCCAGGTTGACGCTGACGAAGTCGCCGCCCAGCTGCTCCAGACGTCCGGTGCCGAACGGCTGGATGCCGCAGTGGCGGCAGAATCGGTAGTGCATGCTGTGGGTGCCGAACTGGTAGTCGGCCAGTGCCGCCTCGCCTTCCAGCAGGCGGAACGCCTCCGGCCTGACGATCGCACCCCAGCGGCGCGCGTCTTGCTGCAGATCGAGCAGTTGCAGCGGCCGGTGCCCGCCGCCAGGTCGATGTCGGCGGCGAAGCGCACCGCGCCGCAATGGCAACTGCCGTGGTAGGTCCTGGTCATGCCGGCTCCTCGCGTGTGGCGTCGGAAGGGATGCCACGCAGCAGCGAGCGCGGCGTGGGCGCGAGACGCAGGATCTCCGGCATCGCGTCAAGACGATGGATCCACGCGGCGAGGGCCGGCTCCGCCGCCGCGGCGGCCTGGAACCGTGCCTGCGCCGCGGCGTCGGCGAAGGCGGCGAACCAGACAAGCACGCATTCGCCCTCGCGCACCGGCAGGCGCGGATAGGTGTTGCGCGCCGGCTCGGTGGTCCATTGGGCCAGCAGCGGTGCGCCGAGTCGTTCCAGCGCCGGCCGCACCTCGCTGTCGAAGCGGCGCGCGAGCGCGGCGGCGTCGCCCGGCGGCAGCGGGCAGATGGTGGCGGCGAGCACGCCGGCCGGTACGCGTTGGCCCGCCGACGGCCGAATCAGCCCGTCGAGCGCAAAGCCGCGGACCGGGCGCAGCAGCAGCACATCGTCCGAATCGACCATGGTGGCGTTGGCCGCCTCGCGGTGCGCCCGCCAGACCGGGCCGTCGTAGAACGCGGCCAGCGCGGCGGCGCGCGACTCCATGTCCTGGAAGCTGCGCAGCCAGACGAAGCGGTTCGCATCGTCCAGATCGCGGAACTGGCCGGGCAGGCCGATGCCGAGCGCTTCCTGCGATTCGACGAACTCGCGCTCGAAGAGCTCCACCAGGTGCTCGCGCTGGCCGGGGCGCAGCGTGTACTGGCGCAGTTCCAGTATGCCGTGGGCGCTCATGGCCGCCGCCCGAAAAGCACGGCGACCAGCGCCAGCAGGGTCATGCGCCGGTGTGGCCGCTGCTGCGACATCGGCGGCAGCGCGTGCGGCCCTTCGACCAGCCGATTGCGCCCGGCCAGCGGGCGGTAGGCAACGGCGACGCGACGGAGGATCGGATGCATGGTCACCCTGCTCACGCCGCGGCCGCTTCGCCGACGCACCACGGCGGCAGCTGGGCATGCTTGAACAGGCGGTACCAATGCTCGCGGTCGGTGGGGCCGTAGAGCTCCAGGGTGCGGATCACCTCGCGCGCGAAATCCACGCTGCCCAGGTGGCTGGCGGTGATCGTGCCGCCGTCGCTGACCGCGAGCACCGAGGCGTCGTACTGGGCGCTGCCGCCGTAGCCGGGCACCTGACCGTCGATGTGGCCAGCCCAGTTGCCGGTGTGGCGGCAATGCTCGAGCAGGCCGGCGCGAGCGAGTGCGAGCACGCCGCTGTCGATGCCGGCGACGACCGTGCCGGCGCCATGCAATTGGCGGATCGCCGCCACCGCCGCCGCGCCCTCGCCACGCTGCCACAGATGGCCACCGGGCACGATCACCAGCGCGGCGCGGCCGAAGTCCAGCTCGGCCAGGCTCAGCTGCGGCTGCACCGCCAGACCGCCCATCGAGACCACCGGCGCGCGGGTGAAACCCACCGCCGCCACCTGCCAGTCGCCCGGCCGGCGCACCTCGCACAGCGCCAGCGCCGCCTGCCAATCCGCAAAGCCGTCGAATACCAGGAAATAGACCGTGTCACGCATCGCCGTTGCCTCCGTTGCAAGGCATGCAGGATGGAACGGGGCTGCTGCCAGCGTGATGTCAGCAGTGGGGCAGCGGGCGGGCGGTGGTGGTCCAAGCCATGGGCTCGCCTCTATCAAGCGAGGTTGGGGTCGGGCCGGGCCGCCATTCACGCGCGCCCCGTAGAATGCGCGTTCCTTCCTGCCACGGACCCGACATGAAGCCAGTCTCGCTGATCCAGTTCCTCATCGAGGAACGCCGCGCCGGCCGCATCAACGCCGAGCTTTCGCTGCTGATCGAAGTGGTCGCGCGCGCCTGCAAGCGCATCGCGGTGGCCACCAGCAAGGGTGCGCTGGGCGGCGTGCTGGGCAACGCCGGCAGTGACAACGTGCAGGGCGAGGCGCAGAAGAAGCTGGACGTGATCTCCAACGAGATCCTGCTGGAAGCCAACGCCTGGGGCGGCCACCTGGCCGCCTGCGCCTCGGAGGAGATGGAAGATCCGCAGCCGATCCCCGACATGTACCCCAAGGGCAACCACCTGCTGCTGTTCGATCCGCTGGACGGCTCTTCCAACATCGACGTCAACATCTCGGTCGGCACCATCTTCTCGGTGCTGCGCTGCCCCGAGCACGTCACCGAGCCGAAGGTGGAGGACTTCCTGCAACCGGGCACGCAGCAGCTGGCCGCCGGCTACGTGGTGTACGGCCCGGCCACGCTGCTGGTGCTCACCTTCGGCCACGGCACGCATGAGTTCACGCTGGACCGCGAGGTCGGCAGCTTCACGCTCAGCCGGCGCGACATCCGCATCCCGGTCGAGACCGCCGAGTTCGCCATCAACATGTCCAACCAGCGACACTGGGAGGCGCCGATGCAGCGCTACGTGGGCGAGCTGCTGGCCGGCAAGGAAGGCCCGAGGGCCAAGGACTTCAACATGCGCTGGGTCGCCTCGATGGTGGCCGACGTGCACCGCATCGTGACCCGCGGCGGCGTGTTCTTCTACCCGCTGGACGCCAAGATCAAGGCCAAGGGCGGCAAACTGCGGCTGATGTACGAGGCCAACCCGATGGCCTTCATCGTCGAGCAGGCCGGCGGCGCGGCCACCACCGGGCGCGAGCGCATCCTCGAGATCCAGCCGACCGGCCTGCACCAGCGCGTGCCGGTGTTCCTGGGCTCCAAGGCCGAGGTCGAGGTGGCTACGCGCTACCACCGCGAAGCCGACGTCGCCCACGCCTGATCACGCATGGCCTGACCCCGCACGGCCGGTGCCACGAGGCCGGCCGTGCCCAGCCCCGTCACTGCCCTCGCCCTGCCCCACGCTTGTGTCTGCCCCCGAAAGAAACGCCCCGGCCATGCGCACCCGCTCCCTGCTCCTGCTGCTCACCCTCACCCTGGCCGGCTGCGCACCGTGGCGCAAGCCGCCGTCGGCACCGGCGCCGCCACCGCGCAAGCTGGTGATCGGCCTGGCGCTGGGCGGCGGGGCGGCCAAGGGTTTCGCACACATCGGGGTGATCAAGATGCTGGAGGCCAGCGGCATCCACCCGGACGTGGTTACCGGTACCAGCGCCGGCAGCGTGGTCGGCGCACTGTACGCCAGCGGCATGGACGCCTTCGCGATGCAGCAGGCGGCGATCGCGCTGGACCAGGCCTCGCTGCGCGACGTGCGCCTGTTCAGCGGTGGGCTGGTACAGGGGCAGAAGCTGCAGGACTACATCGACGCGCAGGTCGGCCAACGGCCCATCGAACGGCTCAAGCTGCCCTTCGCCGCCGTCGCCACCGACCTCGCCAGCGGCCAGCGCACCGTGTTCACCCATGGCGACACCGGCCAGGCGGTGCGCGCCTCGTGCAGCGTTCCGGGGGTGTTCGAGCCGGCGCTGGTCGGAGGCCGGCGCTACGTCGACGGCGGCGTGGTCAGCCCGGTGCCGGTCGATGCCGCGCGTCAGCTCGGCGCGGACTTCGTGATCGCGGTGGACATCTCCGCCCGCTCCGACGGCTCGCTGCCGACCGACATGCTGGGCATCGTCGGCCGCTCGGTGGTGATCATGGGCCAGCACCTGGGTGCGCAGGAGCTGGCGCGGGCCGACGTAGTGGTGCAACCACAGGTCAATATGATCGGCGCCGCGGATTTCGAGCAGCGCGACCGCGCCATCATGGAAGGCGAGCGGGCCGCGCTGGCGGCGATCCCGCTGATCCGCGCACGCCTTGTCGCCGCGCAACGAATGCCGGCTGCGGTCGCCGCGCACCAGCCGACGCTCGGCCCGCACGACAGCCTGTGACCGGCTGCACTTGGGCGGACGCGCCGGCGCTGCTAGCGTGGCTGTCCCCTTGCACGAGGCTCTTCCATGCACGCCTGCCCCCGCCTGTTGCCGCTGCTCACCCTGGCCCTTGCTCCACTCGCGCTGGCCCCGCAGGCCATGGCCGCATCTCCCCGGGTCGACCCGCGCATCAGCCAGTTGCTCGACCAGCTGGGCAAGGTGCGCGCCATCGACCAGGTGCAGCTTTCGCCGGATGGCCAGCGGCTGGCCTGGGTGGTGCGCGGCGAGGGCAAGCCGACCATCGAGATCGCGCGCGCCGATGGCACCGATGCGCATCCGCTGACGATGCTGAGCAAACCCGGCAGCTGCCGGCAGGAGGAGATCGCCTGGTCGCCGGACTCGCGCCGGCTGGCCTTTCTCTCCGACTGCGGCGGCAAGCCCGGCGATATGGACGTTTATACGGCTGACGTCGGTGCGACGACCGCACCGCGGCGGCTGGCCGACCTCGACGGCTACGCCCACGCGCTGAGCTGGTCGTCCGACGGCCGCGCGCTGGCCTTCCTCTACGTGGAAGGCGCCACTCGCCGCGCCAGCGCGGTCGCCGCCGCCAAGCTGGCCGCCGGCGAAGTGGGCGTGGAAGGAGGCCTGGAGATCCAGCGCATCGCCACCGTCCCGGCCACCGGCGGGGCGCCCACCCTGGCGACGCCCGTCGGCCAGTACGTCTACGAGTTCAGCTGGTCGCCCGACGCGCGCCGTTTCGCCTACGTCGCCGCGCCCGCTCCGGGCGACAACAACTGGTGGATCGCCAGGCTATACGCGCAGGACGCGCGCGCCGGCGCCGCGCCGCGCGTGCTGGTGGACCCGGGCAAGGTCGCCGGCCCGCTGCACGGACTGCAGATCGCGCTGCCGCGCTGGTCGCCGGACGGCAGCCGGCTGGCCTTCATCGGCGGCCTGATGAGCGACCAGGGCTCGACCGGCGGCGATCTCTACGCTGTAGCGGCCGCGGGCGGCGCGCCGGTGGACCTGACACCCGGCATCCACGTCACGCCGGCCTGGTTCGCCTGGACTTCGCCGCGCACGCTGCTGGTGAGCCAGGTCAGCAACGGCCAGAGCCAGCTGGCCGACTACGCGGTCGACGCCATGCGTGCCACGCAGCAGCGCGTGCACTTCACCCTGCCGGCGAGCATCGGCGACGGCAGCGCCTCGATGGCGGTGTCGCTCTCGGCCGACCACAAGCAGGCCGCCTTCACGCAGAGCTCCTACGCGGCGGCACCCGAAGTGCACGCCGGAGCGCTCGCCCAAGGCGCACCCGCGGCGGTCACCACGATCAACGCCGCGCTCCGCCCGAGCTGGGGCAAGGCCGAATCGGTCGAATGGGACCATGACGGCCGCCACGCGCAGGGCTGGCTGCTGTATCCGGCCGGCTACGATCCGGCCAAACGCTACCCGATGATCGTCAGCGTTCACGGCGGTCCGGCCGCGGCGGTGATCCCGCGCTGGCCGGGCGTGGGCTACGGCAGCGTGCCGTTCTCCACGCTGGGCTACTTCGTCTTCATGCCCAACCCGCGCGGCAGCTTCGGCCAGGGCGAGGCTTACGTGCAGGCCAACCGCAAGGACTTCGGCCACGGCGATCTGTCCGACATCCTCGCCGGCATCGATGCGATCGAGAAGAAGCTGCCGGTCGACGATGAGCGCCTGGGATTGACCGGCTGGAGCTACGGCGGCTTCATGAGCATGTTCGTGCCCACCCAGACCCAGCGCTTCCATGCGGTGGTGGCCGGCGCCGGCATCGCCAACTGGCAGAGCTACTACGGCGAAAACCTGATCGACCAGTGGATGATCCCGTATTTCGGCTCCTCGGTTTACGACGACCCGGCGGTGTACGCCAAGAGCTCGGCGATCGACTTCATCAAGCGGGTGAAGACGCCCACGCTGGTGGTGGTCGGCGACCGCGACGCCGAATGCCCCGCGCCGCAGTCGTTCGAATTCTGGCACGCGCTGCGCGCCCAGGGTGTGCCGACCTCGCTGGTGGTCTATCCGAACGAGGGCCACCACTTCGTCGACCCGGCGCACCAGCGTGATGTGCTCCAGCGCGCGCTCGAGTGGTTCGGGAAGTACCTGCCGGCCGGCTGAAGCGGTTCGCTAGCGCGGCGGCGGATCCCGCCGCTGCGTGTGCTTCACCGCGCCCAGGATGCCCAGCCCGAACACCACGATCACGCCGGCGCCGATCCACTGCAGCGGTACGTGCACCAGCCAGGCCACGTAGGCCAGGCCACCGATCAGCACGATGACGCCGATCAGGTAGAGCGAGAACGAGGACATGGCGGCCTCCGTGCATGACGTCGCGGAGGCAAAGCAAACCGACTGGCCGATCAGCGGCGCGTGAACGATCCGGAAGGGCGTACCTTCGCGTCTGTGCGCCACGCGCCCGCGGATGCTGCCTCGCGCCGACGGGCGCAGCGAGCAGGCGAACTGCCGGGGCCCGTTGACGCGCTGTTGCCGCCGGCCGATCCACGCTGTGGGAAAGCGT
This sequence comes from Frateuria sp., assembly GCF_035943815.1. Lineage (GTDB taxonomy): Bacteria > Pseudomonadota > Gammaproteobacteria > Xanthomonadales > Rhodanobacteraceae > Frateuria_A. The sequence continues at coordinate 134,630 of NZ_DASZBU010000009.1, read as the reverse complement.
TGGAGCCCCGAGGCGTGAACGAAGCCACCCGTCTGTCCCGCTACGCCCGGATCGGTGCGTTCCTGCTGCGCTACCGCAAGGCGGGGTTGTTCAGCGGGCTGGATCTGGACATCCAGGAGGCAGCCCTGGCCGACGAGACCGAGGCGGTCAAACCAGGCCAACCCGAGCAGTTCGTCGACGAGCTGGAGGCGCTCGGCCCTACCTTCATCAAGGTCGGCCAGGCCCTGTCGACCCGGCCGGACATGGTGCCGGCACCCTACATCGCGGCGCTCGAGCGCATGCAGGACGACGTAGCGCCGGTGCCGGTGGCGCGGGTGCGCGAGATCATCGAGGCGGAGCTGGGCGCACGCATCGGTACGCTGTTTGCAAGCTTCGACGACGAGCCGCTGGCCGCCGGCTCGGTCGCGCAGGTGCACTCGGCCAAGCTGCATGGGGGGCGCGAGGTGGTGCTCAAGGTGCAGCGCCCGCACATCGCCCAGACCCTGCGCGAGGACCTGGCGATCCTGGAAAAGCTCGCCGGCGCGGCCGACCGCATGACCGACGTCGGCCGCCGCTACGGCTTCGTCGGGCTGGTCAGCGAGCTGCGCCACAGCCTGGCCAGCGAGCTCAACTTCGAGCTGGAGGCGGAGAACCTGCGCCGCTTCGCCGAGAACCTGCGCGGCTACGACCGTCTCTACGTGCCGCTGCCGCTGGCCGACCTCACTACCACCCGTGTGCTGACCATGCAGCGCGTGCGCGGCATCAAGGTCACGCACATCCCGCCGCTGCGGCGCATCGAGCATCCCTTGCGCGAGCAGGCACGCGAGCTGCTGCGCGCCTATCTCGATCAGGTGTTCGTGCATGGCCTGGTGCACGCCGACCCGCACCCGGGCAACGTGCTGCTGATGGAGGACCATCGCCTCGCGCTGTTCGACCTCGGGATGGTGGTGCGGCTGGTGCCACGCACGCGCCACCGGCTCCTCAAGCTGATGCTTGGCGCGATCTCCGGCAACGGCGACCAGGTCGGCGAGATCAGCGAGACCATGGGCACCGCCCTGGAGGACTTTCGCCACAGCCTGTACACGCGCCAGGTCGAACAGCTGGTGGCGAGCTACGTGGGGCTGCACAACTCCAGCCGGCAATTCTCCGAGGGACGGCTGGTGCTTGAGCTGGCGCGCGTGGGTGCGTCCTGCGGGCTGCGGCCGCCGGCCGAGCTCTCCATCCTGGGCAAGACCCTGCTCAACCTCGAGGCGGTCACCAGTGCGCTCGACCCGACCATCGACACCCGCCGCGTGGTCGAGCAGCACCTGCAGCAGGTGCTTCGGCGGCAGGCCCTGGGCACGCTCTCGCCGGCCAACCTCGCCAGCGAGTGGCTGGACGTGCAGGAGCTGGCCCGGCACACGCCGCAGCACGTGGCATCGATCCTGCGAACGCTGGCGCAGAACCGCCTGCGCGTGCGCGTGGACGGGCTGGAAGAGTCGCACATGATGGAAAGCCTGCAGAAGATTGCCAACCGCATCAGCACCGGGGTTATCGTCGCCGCGCTGGTGATCGGGTCGGCGCTGACCTCACGCATGACCAGTGGCCCGACGCTGTTCGGCCTGCCGATCCTCTCGATGCTGTTCATCATCGCGGCCGTGGCGCTGGGCTTGGGCCTGATCCTCAGTGCGCTGCGGCGCGACGGCAAGGTGGAGCGGGCGGCAAACCGGCCACCGGATTGACGCTGGGGAGGCGAAAGCACGGGGCCGCCATGCCTAGAACAGCACCCCTTGCGGCGATGCCTCGCGCGGTGGCACGAAGCTCGAGGCATCGAGCTTGAGGTCGCGCGCCCGCCCGAAACCATGCTTGCGGCAGGCCACCTCGAAGCGCCGCCTGAGCAGCTGCGCGAACACGCCCTGCCCGCGCATGCGCGTGCGGAAGTCGCTGTCGTAGTCGCGCCCGCCGTTCATCTGCTGGACCAGGCTCATCACGTGGTTCGCCCGCTGCGGCGCGTGCAGCGCCAGCCATTCGCGGAACAGCGTCTTCAGCTCGTAGGGCAAACGCACCACGGTGTAGCCGGCGCAGCGTGCGCCGGCGGCATGGGCCTGCTCGAGCACCGCTTCCATGTCCGCATCGTTGAGCGCGGGGATGATCGGCGCGACCAGCACGCCTACCGGGATGCCCGCGTCACTGAGCGCGCGAATCGTCCGAATGCGCCGGTGAGGCGCGCTTGCGCGCGGTTCGAGCTTGGCGGCCAAGTGGTTGTCCAGTGCGTTGACCGAGATGAACACCTGCACCAGATCCTCGCGTGCCATCGCCGCAAGCAGGTCCATGTCGCGTTCGACCAGAGCGTTCTTGGTGACGATAGTGCACGGATGGTGGCAATCGGCCAGCAGTTCCAGCGCCGCGCGGGTCAGCCGCCAGCGCTTCTCCACCGGTTGGTAGGGATCGGTGTTGCTGCCGATGTTGATCGGGCTGGGCACATAGCCACGTTTGGAGAGTTCCGCGCGCAGCACTTCGGCCAGATTGGTCTTGGCGCGCAGGCGCGTCTCGAAGTCGAGTCCCGGCGAGAGGTTGAGGTAGCCGTGCGAGGGCCGTGCGTAGCAATAGATGCATCCATGCTCACACCCGCGATAGGGATTGATCGCCTGGTCGAAGCCGATATCGGGCGAGTCGTTGCGGCTGATCACGCTGCGCGCGCGTTCCTCGGTCACTTCCGTGCGCGGGCGCGGGATGTTCTCGTCCAGCAGCAGGCTCTGCCAGCCGTCGTCCTCGGCCTGGTGGCGGGTGACCTCGAAGCGTCCCTCCGGATTGGAGGCGGCGCCGCGGCCCTTGCGGGCGTAGGGCGCGGTGGGATCGGTCGGCTGCATGCCGCAAGCGTAGCCCGTGGGCGTCTCACCGTTTGCGGCTGGGCCACCGGCCCTGCTCCCACCGGGCCCGGACGGGGCGCGCAACCCGCACGAGCAGGGCTACACTCGAACCGATGCCGGCCAGCCCGGTCCCGTCCACGCAGCCGCAGGAGAGCCCCTTCCATGTCCACGCTCCATCCGGTCGACCCCGCGTTTGCCGCCAAGGCGCGCATCGACAAGGACGCCTATACACGCATGTACGCCGACTCGGTACGCGACCCGGAGGGCTTCTGGGGCAAGGTCGCCCAACGGCTGGACTGGATCCGTGCGCCCACGCGCATCAAGGACGTCTCCTTCGATCCGAAGGACCTGCACATCCGCTGGTACGACGACGGCCAGCTCAACGTCGCGGCCAACTGCCTGGATCGCCACCTGGCCGAACGCGGCGACAAGACCGCGATCATCTTCGAAGGCGACGATCCCGGCGAATCACGCCGCATCAGCTACCGCGAGCTGCACGCCGAGGTGTGCAAGTTCGCCAATACGCTCAAGCACCTGGGCGTGGCCAAGGGCGACCGGGTGGCGATCTACCTGCCGATGATCCCGGAGGCGGCGGTGGCTATGCTCGCCTGCGCGCGCATCGGCGCGATCCACTCGGTGGTGTTCGGCGGCTTCTCGCCCGATTCGCTGGCCGGACGCATCGCCGATTCGCAATGCAAACTGGTGGTCACCGCCGACGAGGGCCGGCGCGGCGGCAGGCACATCCCACTCAAGGCCAACGTGGACGCGGCGCTTGAGCGGCCCGGCACCAACAGCGTGGAGACCGTGGTGGTCGTTCGCCGCACCGGTGCGGCGGTGCCGATGCAGTCCCCGCGCGACCGCTACTGGCACGTGCTGATGGACGGCCAGAGCGCCGACTGCATGCCTGAGCCGCTGGACGCCGAGCACCCGCTGTTCATCCTCTACACCTCCGGTTCCACCGGCAAGCCCAAGGGCGTGCTGCACACCTCGGGCGGCTACCTGGTCTTCGTCAGCTACACCCACGAGTGCGTGTTCGACCTGCGCGAGGAGGACGTGTACTGGTGCACCGCCGACGTCGGCTGGGTCACCGGCCACAGCTACGTGGTGTACGGCCCACTGGCCAACGGCGCGACCACGGTGATGTTCGACGGCGTACCGAACTACCCTGACCACAGCCGCTTCTGGCAGGTGATCGACAAGCACCGGGTGACGCTGTTCTACACCGCGCCGACCGCGATCCGCGCGCTGATGCGCGAGGGCGAGGCCCCGGTGAAGAAGACCTCGCGCCAGTCGCTGCGTCTGCTCGGTACGGTCGGCGAGCCGATCAACCCGGAGGCATGGGAGTGGTACTGGCGCGTGGTCGGCGAGGAGCGCTGCCCGGTGGTCGACACCTGGTGGCAGACCGAGACCGGCGGCATCCTCATTTCACCGCTGCCCGGCGCGATCGACGCCAAGCCAGGGTCGGCCACGCTGCCCTTTTTCGGCATCAAGCCGGTGATCGTCGATGCCATCGGCGAGGTGCAGCAGGGCGCGGCCGAGGGCAACCTGCTGCTGACCGACTCCTGGCCCGGACAGATGCGCACGGTCTACGGCGACCACCAGCGCTTCATCGAGACCTACTTCAGCGCCTACCCGGGGAACTACTTCACCGGCGACGGCGCGCGGCGCGACGAGGATGGCTACTACTGGATCACCGGGCGCGTGGACGACGTGATCAATGTCTCCGGCCATCGGATCGGTACCGCCGAAGTCGAAAGCGCGCTGGTGGCCCACCCGAAGGTGGCCGAGGCGGCGGTGGTCGGCTGCCCGCACGAGATCAAGGGCCAGGGCATCTACGCCTACGTCACCCTGGTCGCCGGCGAAAGCGGCACCGACGAGCTGCGCAAGGAGCTCATCGCCTGGGTGCGCAAGGAAATCGGCCCGATCGCCACGCCCGACTTCCTGCAGTGGGCGCCCAGCCTGCCCAAGACGCGCTCGGGCAAGATCATGCGCCGCATCCTGCGCAAGATCGGCGAGAACCAGCCCGATCAGTTGGGCGACATCTCCACGCTGGCCGACCCTTCGGTGGTCAAGAACCTGGTCGACGAGCGGCTGATCAGGTGACCGCCCGGGCACGACGGCAAGGCCGCATGCCGGGGTGACCGGCGGACACGCGTTCAGCGCGGCCCAGCGGAATCCCTCCTGCTGCGCGGTGCCGGCTTGTGCCGGACGGCGCCGGCCCGGCACCATGCATCGATGAACCTGGTCGGTGGGACGTCCTTGGCGAAAGCAGCAGAGCATCTGCGCGATGACGAAGTGCACGTCTGGCGGCTGCCGTATACGCCGTCGGAGGGGCGCGCACCGCTGCTCGCGCTGCTCGGCGCCTACCTCGGCCGTGATGCCGGGTCGGTGCATCTGGTCAATGGCGAATACGGCCGACCTGGGCTGGCCGAAGCCTCTGCGCTCGACTTCAACTGGTCGCACAGCGGCTCCCTGGCGCTCGTGGCGCTGGCGCGCGGAATGGCGCCCGGCGTTGACGTCGAGCGGTTGCGACCGCGGCCGCGCGCGTGGGCGCTGGCTCAGCGCTACTTCACTCCTGCCGAGGTCGCGGCGCTTGCCCGACTCGCGCCAGGTGAGCGCGAAGCGGCCTTCCTGCGTTTGTGGACCGCCAAGGAAGCGGTACTCAAGGCGCTGGGCCGCGGCCTGGCGTTCGGCCTGCATAGGCTGGACATCGAATGCGAGGGCCAGGTGCCGCGGCTGCGAGCCCTCGAGGGCGACGATGCGGCCCGATGGCAGTTGCATGCACTGCGGGCCGGGGAGGATTGCGTGGCAACGCTTGCCTGGCGGGGCGAGGCGCGGCAGGTGCGTGTGTGGTCGCTGGCCCAGGGCTGAAGCCTGCATTATTGGTCGCATTCGAATCACGAGCCGCCGCCCACTGCACCCTGGCAGCGCCACGGCCGGCAGCCCTGGCGAGGCAGCTTTGCGTTCGTGGCCGACAGCGGACGCGTCCGTTCCGGATGCACCCGGCGACGGCGCGTCGGCCCGCGTGCTTGCCCGCGCGGCACATTCGTCGCATTGTTTGCGGCCCACTGCGTGGCGTTCGTCGAGGACTGCGGCCCATGACCCTGCTCAGCGTCAACCTCAACAAGATCGCCGTGCTGCGCAACTCGCGCGGCGGCAGCGAGCCGGACATCCTGCGCGCGGCGCAGACCTGCATCGAGGCCGGCTGCGGCGGCATCACCGTGCATCCGCGGCCGGACCTGCGCCACGTGCGTCCGGACGACGTGCGCGCATTGGCAGCAATGCTGCGGGGCCGGGTCGAGTACAACATCGAAGGCAACCCGTTCGCGCCAGCGCGTGGCGCCTACCCCGGGCTGGTCGCGCTCGCCCGCGAAACGCGCCCGAGCCAGGTCACCCTGGTGCCCGACAGCGACGGCCAGATCACCTCCGACCACGGTTTCGACCTGGCCGCGGACTGCGAGCGGCTGCGTCCACTGGTGGCCGAGCTGCGCGCGCTCGGCTGCCGCGTGAGCCTGTTCGTCGATGCCGGCACGCAGGATTTCGCGCCGGCGGTGGCGATCGGCGCGGAACGCATCGAGATCTATACCGGCCCTTACGCCGAGGCCTTTGCCGAGGGGGACGCGCGCGCCGCGCTGGCCGCCTGCGCCGACACGGCGAGGCGGGCGCAGCAGGCCGGTCTGGCAGTGAACGCGGGCCACGACCTCAACCAGGCCAACCTTGGCGGCTTCAAGGCGGCCATACCTGGGCTGGCGGAAGTGTCGATCGGCCACGCGTTGATCGGTGAGGCGCTCTATGACGGGCTGGCGCCTACGGTGCGGCGCTACCTGCAGATCCTGCGCTGAGCATTGGCCAGGAAGTTGGGCCCGATGTCACGCGGCCCGTGTGCCTGGTGTCGGAGCCGCTTCTCCGTTTCCCACGAATCGTTCGGGCCCACAAAGCAAAACCCCCGCTTGCGCGGGGGTTTGCCGGTAGTGTCAAGCGATCCGCCTGAGGATCACTGTCCCTCGGTAAAGCCGATCTTGGTCAAGCCGTAGCTCTTGGCGTCGGCCAGCACGCGCGCGACCGCCTCGTAGGCCACGCCGTCGTCCGCGTTGATCTGCAGCTCCGGCTGGTTGGTCTGCTGGGCGATCACCGCGATCTGGGCCTTCAGGCCCAGCTCGTCCACCGGGGTATCGTTCCAGTACAGCGCGCCGGTACGGTCGATCTTCAACCGGATCGGTTCCAGCGGGTTTTCAGGCTGGACGATGTTGGGGTTCGGCTGCGGCAGGTCGACCTTCACCTTGTGGGTGAGCATCGGCGCCGTGATCATGAAGATGATCAAGAGCACCAGCATCACGTCGACCAGCGGCGTGACGTTGATGTCGGCCATCGGGCCGCTGGTGTTTCCGGAACTGAAAGCCATCGTCTTACTCCTTGCCGGTCGTCATGAAACCGACATGGACCATGCCTGCCGCCTTCGCGTCGCCGAGGATCTTGCGGACATACCGGTATTCGGTGTCCTTGTCGGCGCGAAGCTGGATTTCCGGCTGCGGCGTCTTGGACGCCGCCACCGCAAACTGTGCCTTCAACTCCGCCTCGGTCACCTCGGCATCGTTGAGGTACATGCTGCCGTCCTGCTTCAACGCCACGTCCATCGGCTCGACGTATCCGCTGTCAGGCGTCTTGGGGTTGGCATTGGGCAACGGCACGGTGATCCGGTGCGACATCAGGGGTGCCGTAATCATGAAGATGATCAGCAGCACCAGCATCACGTCGACCAGCGGCGTGACGTTGATCTCCGACATCGGGCCGCCGGAATTGCCTCCGGTACTCATCGCCATGGCTCAAGCCCTCACTTCTGGGTCGGCGCCACGCCTTCGACACGCGAACCGGTGGCGAAGAAGTCGTGCAGGTCGTGCGCAAACTCGTCGAACTGCGCATAGGTCATGCGGTTCGAACGGTTGAAGAAGTTGTACGCGAGCACGGCCGGGATCGCGGTGAACAGACCGAACGCGGTCATGATCAGCGCCTCACCCACCGGGCCGGCGACCGCTTCCATCGAGGCGTTGCCGGAAGCGGAGATCTTGATCAGCGCGTGGTAGATGCCCCACACGGTACCGAGCAGACCGATGAACGGCGCGGAGGAACCCACGGTCGCAAGCAAGGTCATGCCGCCTTCCAGGCGCAGGCTCTCGCGGGCCACGGCCTGGCGCAGGGCGCGGTCGATGAACTCCGAGCGGCTCAGCGACTCGGCCAGGCGGCCGCCGCCGGCCGCCGTGGCCTGCTGGTGGTGGGCCACCGCGGAGGCGGCATCCAGCGCGATCTTCGAGAAGGGTTCGCCCTTGGGCTGGGCTTCCAGCTCGCGGATCGCTTCCTGGGTCGAGGTGGTGCCCCAGAAACCCTGGATCACCTTCTCGGCGCGGGAACGGACCATCGCGTTGCGGATGGCGTTGGCGATGATGAAGTACCAGGAGGCGAACGACATCACCACGAGGGTGATGAAGACGATCCAGCCCAGCGGGTCGAAGTTGTGGATCAGGTCCCCGAAGCCCATGTGCTTCATGGCTTCGGCGTTGGAGGTGCCGCCCTGGGCCGGTGCAGTTTGTAGGAACATCATGACGCTACCTTTTAGAGATGTCAGGCGTGAACTGGTGGACTGTAATGAGGGTTACAGCTGGTTGAGAGAGAAGTTGACGGGCACGCGGGCGTAGCCCTCGACCTTCTGGCCGTTCTTGACCTCCGCATTGAAACGCCACCTGCGGACAGCGTCCATCGCCGCGCGATCAAGTTCGCGATAGCCGCTGGAAGTCTCGACCTTGACGTCCTTGACACTGCCGTCGACGGCAACCAGCACCAGCAGGGTAACCGTACCCTCGTGCCGCTGACGCATGGCCTGGGGCGGGTACTTCGGCTTGATCTGGTTGTTGTAGCTCAGATCCTGGCTGGCCGTGATGTCCGACGGCGGTGCAGGCGGCGCAGGCGGTGCCGGCGGCGGCGCCGGAATCGCATTGGTCGACTGCTCTTCCACGGCCGGCGGCGGCGCCGGCGGCGGCGGAGTCGGCGGCGGCGTCACCTGCTGGATGATCTTCGGCGGCGGCTGCTTCGGCGGTTCCGGCGGCGGCGGCGGCGGCGGCGGCGGCGGCGGCGGCGGCTCGATGAAGTTCACCTGGACGATGCGCTCTTTCTTGGCTTCCGCCTGCTTGGGTGGCGCCGGAGGCGCGATCAGCAGCAGGAACGCGAACGAGTGCAGCGCGATGGCGACAGCCAACGCCCAGGTGCGCCTCCAACTGAACGGCTTGGCGCCGGTTTCTTCGTTACTCGAGGCCATCTGTCACTTTACTGGAGCTAGTCAATCGGAATGACGTGGTCGCAGCGTCGATCGGCAAATCTCGCCCGATAGGGTGACATTTGCCACTGGACATGCGCGGGAAAGGGTTCTCAACGGTACAACAGGCCATGGCGTTTGTATAGCACCCGTGAGGCCGGCAGATGGACGTCCGTCCGACCTCGCGGGCGCGCGCCAGGCCGGCCTACTTGGTTCCTGCCTGCTTCAGCCAGGCCTTGGCCTTGGCCGAGGTTTCCGGGTCCTGTGCCGCCATCTTCATGGCAGCGATGGCACCGGGCTTGTTCTTCAGACCGCGCTCGGCTTCGGCCAGCAGCATGTACGCCGTGCCCTTGTGCTGCACGCCCTTGTCGATGCCCTGCTTGATCAGCGTCTTGGCCTCGCCGTACTTCTGCTGGGAGAGCAGCAGCTGGCCGGCGCGGATGGCGGCCTCGCCGTCCTTGCCCATCGGCATGGCCTTCTTGTAGCTCTCGATGGCCTTGCTTTCATTGCCGGCGATGTAGGACGCGTCGCCCAACAGCTTGAGGTTGTCGTAGCTGGACGTGACCACGCCCTTGGAGATGCCGTCCTCAAGCACGCCGACCGCCTTGGTCGCGTTCGGCTTGGGATCTTCGCTGTTCTGGCCGGTGATCAGGTAGAGCTTGGCCAGGTTCACGTAGCTCTTTTCGTCCTTGAAGCCGCCGGCGGCGCGCGACTTCTCCATCAGCTCGATGGCCTGGGGATATTTCTGCGCCTGCATCAGCACGGCCACGGCGTTGTTGAGCGCCGTGGTGTCATTGGGGTTGGCGGCCAGCTGCTGCTGGGCGAGCTGCGCGGCCTGGTCGCTCTGGCCAGACTCCGCGTAACTGGCCATCAGGATCTGATTCCACGATTCCTGCGGCTTGTCGGTAAGCGACTGCGCCTTCTTGATCGCGGCGATCGCCTGTGGGTACTTCTCCATGCGGTAGTAAGCGTTGCCTTCCAGCGCGTAGGACTCGGCGGTTTCCTTCTTGCCTTCGTTGCGCCACTTCTCGACCGTGTCGATGGACTGCTGGTACTGCTCGGCGGCAAGGTAGAACTGGGCCAGTTCGTACTCGAGCTGGAAGTAGGTGTCGTTCGGCAGCACGCCGATGTCCAGCGATCGCTTCAGCGCATCGATCGCACCTTTGACGTCGTTTTCGTTGTACTTGATGTTGGCGATACCCTGCAGCGCCAGCGACTGGGCGTACTTGCTGCTGCTGCTGTCGGCGATCGGCTGCAGCAGCTGCATGGCCTTGTCCTTGTCGCCGGCGTTGACCGCATCCAGGCCGTCGTTGAGCTTCTTCTGCTCGCTCGAGCTGCTGAGGTCGAGCTTGGGTTCCTTGCGGGTGGCGTTCGGATAGAGCGCCTCTTTCTTGTCCTTGCTGGACTGGTCGCCATGATCGCGGGCGATGGCGGGACTGCTCACAAGGGCGAACGCGAGCGCCGCGCCGCCCAACAGCTTGAGAAGGGGAGCATGCTTCATGGCAGTCCTCTGTAAGGTTTTTCGCACAAATCGTGCGGGGGATCGCTGAGCGTAACCCGAGCAGGCAGGCGATAACAAGTTGCACTGCCGCATGGAAGGTTCATCTAAATCAATGGGTTGCAGGCAGATTGCCGCGCCCGGTGAAAATTTTTTGGCAAAGCGGCGTCACGACTGCCAATGCAGGTTCCCGAGAGGGCCCGCAGGCAAGCGATGGTTCGTTCGCGCGTGGCGGCCCCGGATGTGCTCGGGCAAAGGCGTGGGTCGCCGCCGGCCACGGCGGCGACCTGCGCGATCAGATATCCAGGTTGGCGACCTTGAGCGCGTTGGCTTCAATGAAGTCGCGGCGCGGCTCGACGGCTTCGCCCATCAGCATCGAGAACATCTGGTCGGCGGCGAAGGCGTCCTCAATTCCCACCTGCAGCATGCGGCGGGTTTCCGGGTTGACCGTGGTTTCCCACAGCTGCTCGGGGTTCATTTCGCCGAGGCCCTTGAAGCGCTGGATGCTGCGGCCCTTCTTGGCTTCTTCCAGCAACCAGCTACGCGCTTCGGCGAAGTTGCCGATACCCCGCGATGCATTGCCGCGACGGACCACCGCGCCCGGCTGGACCAGCCCGGCCAGTTGCTGGCTCGCCTGCAGGATCGGTCTGAATTCGGCGCCCGCGAAGAACGGTTGCGGCAACAGCAGCGTATGGCTGAGGCCGTGCTGCTCGCGTACCACTTCGATCGCCGCCGGTTGCGTTTCACCAGCGGGACGCAGCGCCAGCCGGTAGCGCGGCTTGCCCAGACCGCTGGCGGCCAGGCGCTGCGCCACGCCGTCCAGCCATGCCTCCATGGCCGCGGCGTCGCTCCACATCTGCGGCGTGAGCGGTGGATGTTCCAGCAGGGCGGTTAGCACGCTGGTGTCGAAGCGATGGCCCAGCCGTTCGATCTGGTCCAGCGCCACCTGGTAATCGCGTAGCAACTTCTCCAGCGCCTGGCCGGCAACCGGCGGCGCATGGGGGTCGGTGACCAGCTCGGCGTTGTCCACGGCGCTGGAGATCAGATAGGCGTTCAGGGCCGCGTCGTCCTTCAGATACAGCTCCTGCTTGCCCTGCTTGAGCTTGTACAGCGGCGGCAATCCGATATAGACGTGGCCCCGCTCGATCAGTTCGGGCATCTGGCGGTAGAAGAAAGTCAGCAGCAGCGTGCGGATGTGCGAACCGTCCACGTCCGCGTCGGTCATGATGATGATGTGGTGGTAGCGCAGCTTGTCGGGGTTGTAATCCTCCTTGCCGATGCCGGTACCCAATGCAGTGATCAGCGTGCCGACCTCCGCCGAAGACAGCATCTTGTCGAAGCGCGCCTTTTCCACGTTGAGGATCTTGCCCTTCAGCGGAAGCACGGCCTGCGTTTTGCGGTTGCGCCCCTGCTTGGCCGAGCCGCCAGCCGAATCACCCTCGACCAGGAACAGTTCGCACAGCGCCGGGTCCTTCTCCTGGCAATCGGCAAGCTTGCCGGGCAGCCCAGCGATGTCCAGCGCACCCTTGCGACGGGTCATCTCACGCGCTTTGCGCGCAGCCTCGCGGGCGCGGGCGGCATCGACCACCTTGGAGGCGATCGCCTTGGCCTCATTGGGGTGCTCCAACAGGAACTCGCCCAACTTTTCGTTGACCGCCTGCTCCACCGCTGTCTTGACCTCGGAGGAAACCAGCTTGTCCTTGGTCTGGGAAGAGAACTTGGGATCGGGCACCTTCACCGACAGTACGGCGATCAGGCCTTCGCGCATGTCGTCGCCGGACAGCGCGACCTTGGCGTTCTTGGCCAGGCCTTCCTTCTCGATGTAGTTCTGCAGCGAACGGGTCAGCGCCGCACGGAAGCCGGTCAGATGAGTGCCACCGTCGCGTTGGGGGATATTGTTGGTGAAGCAGAACATCGTCTCGTTGTACGAGTCGGTCCACTGCATCGCCAGTTCCACCGTGATGCCGTCCTGCTCGGCCGACAGGCTGATCACATTGGGATGCAGCGCAGTCTTGAGTTGCGCCAGGTGCTGCACGAAGGAGCGGATGCCACCCTCATAGGCATAGGTGTCGTGGCGCCCCTCGCCGCGCTCGTCGACCAGGTCGATGGTGACGCCGGAGTTGAGGAACGCCAGCTCACGCAGGCGCTTGGCCAGGATGTCGTAGTGGAACTCTATATTGGTGAAGGTTTCCGGGCTGGGCAGGAAGCGCACGGTGGTGCCGCGCCGGCTGGAAATGCCTACTTCCTTCAGCGGATACAGCGGCTCGCCCAGGGAGTATTCCTGCTGGTATTCCTTGCCATCCCGACAGATGGTCAACCAGAGGTGGGACGACAGCGCGTTCACCACCGATACGCCTACGCCGTGCAGGCCACCGGACACCTTGTACGAATTGGCGTCGAACTTGCCGCCGGCGTGCAGCACGGTCATCACCACCTCGGCGGTGGAACGCCCTTCTTCCGGATGGATGTCGACCGGGATGCCGCGGCCGTTGTCGCTCACGCTGACCGAACCGTCGTCGAGGATGGTGACCGTCACATGGTCGCAGTAACCGGCCAGGGCTTCGTCGATCGCATTGTCGACCACCTCGAACACCATGTGGTGCAGGCCGGTGCCGTCATCCGTGTCGCCGATGTACATGCCCGGGCGCTTGCGCACCGCTTCCAGGCCCTTCAAAACCTTGATGTTGCTCGAATCGTAGGATGCGTTCATGCCATGCCCGTTGCGGCGCCGCCCGCGCTCCGGCGGTCGCCGGCGCGGAAAAGCCATCGCGTGATTATAGCAGAGGGCGGATTTTTCCCTGTTCCACGTGGAACACCCGGTGGGGGCGTGACTGTAAGGGGAGCGGGCACTCCGTCCCGGTGATCAAGACCTGTGCATCCACCGAGGCCAGGCGATCGACCAGCGCTGACTGATGGGCCAGATCCAGCTCGGACGCCAGATCATCAAGGCAAACCACCGGCCAGTCGCCCCGGCAATTCGCGTACAGTTGCGCCTGTGCCAGGAGACAGGCGAGTGCGGCCAACTTCTCCTGCCCCCGCGACAGATGTTCACGCAGGGGCGCTTGTTCGAACGAGAGCGACCAATCGGCCCGATGAGGACCCGCCGTGGTATGGGTTCGGGCCAGATCCCTCCCCCGCTGCTCGGCCAGCACACCGGACAGCGAAGCATCATCGGCCCAGCCTCGGCGGTAGCGCAGGCTAAGCGGCCCCAGCTCGGGAAGTAGGTAGCTGGCGCCTTCGGCCAGCACGGGAAGCAGTCGGTCGAGATAGCTGCGCCGGTAATTGTCGATGATTGCTCCCGCGTCGCCCAACTCCCGTTCCCAGGGTTCATAAAGCTCGTTGGTGCCGGCCTCTCCCATGCGCAGCAAGGCGTTGCGCTGCTTCAAAGCGCGTTGATACCGCCGCCACACGGCCAGGAAGGTGTGTTCCACGTGGAACACACCCCAATCAAGAAAACGCCGCCGTTCCTCGGCGGCGCCCGCGATCAAGGCGTGCGAGCCAGGTTCGAAGCAGACCACCGCGCAAGCCTGCACCAATTGACCGAGCGGCACGTCGATGCCGTCCAGGCGCGCGTCCCAGCGCGTACCGGACCGCCCCAGTCCCAACCGGCGGTAACCGCCGCTCTCGTCCTGGACTTCGGCGAACACGGATAAGCCGGCTTGACCCCGCTGCATCAGCGCTTCGCGTGCCCCGCTCCGGAACGAGCGTCCGTGCGAGAGCAAATAGGCGGCTTCCAGCACACTGGTCTTGCCTGCGCCGTTCGAGCCCACGAATACGTGGATGCCCTCACCCAGAGTCACGGTCACGTCGGTGAGGCAGCGCAGCCCCTGGATCCGCAGGCGCTCGAACTTCATTGGCCACCCCACAACGAACAACGCCGGAGCGTCTGCTGACGGCTCCGGCGTTGCGGGGCGACCCTAGGCCCTGCTTGTCTCACGTCAGAGGCGCAGCGGCATGATGACGTGGCGCGACTGGTCGTTGTCGTCTTCCTGCACCAGGCAGCTCGACTGTGCGTCGCGCAGGTTAAGGCGCGCGCGTTCGCCCTTCAACGCCGACAGCGCGTCGAGCAGATAACCCACGTTGAAACCCACAGCCAGGTCGGACACGACCGTGTCGGCCTCGACTTCCTCGACCGCCTCTTCCTGTTCCGGATTGTGCGCCACGATGCGCAGCTTGCCTGGCGAAAGCTCGAGCTTCACGCCGCGATACTTCTCGTTGGAAAGGATCGCCGCGCGTTGCAACGCCCCGCGCAGCACTTCGCGATCCAGCGTGGCGCGCTTGTCTGCGCCCAGCGGGATCACTGCCTCGTAATCGGGGAAACGGCCATCGATCAGCTTGGAGGTGAACACCACCTCGCCACGACGCACGCGCAAATGATTGCGGCCGAATTCCAGTTCCACTTGGCCGTCCCCGGTCTCGAACAGGCCGACCAGCTCATTGACACCCTTGCGCGGAATGATGATCTGGCGGCGCGCGGCAACCTTGCTTTCAAGCTTGGTTTCCTTGAGCGCCAACCGGTGGCCATCGGTGGCCACGCACCGCAGCGTGTGTTCCTGCAGATCCAGCAGCATGCCGTTGAGGTAATAGCGCACGTCCTGGTTGGCCATGGCGAAGGCCGTACGCTCCATCAGATCACGCAATACCTCCTCCGGCAGGCTCACGCGCTCGACCAGCTCTATCTCGTCGATGGTCGGAAATTCGCTGGCGGGCAGCGTCGCAAGCGTGAAGCGGCTACGGCCCGCGGTCATCGCCACACGGTCGCCGTTGAGCTTGAGGTCGATACGTACGCCATCGGGAAGCGCGCGCACGATGTCGAAGAGCTTGCGCGCGGGAATGGTGATCTCGCCATCGCCAGCCTGGTCCACGGGGGCAGCAGCGATCATTTCCACCTCGAGGTCGGTGCCGGTCAGCGAAACCCGACCTCCAGCCACCCTGACCAGCAGGTTGGCGAGCACCGGCAAGGTCTGTCGCCGCTCGACCACGCCCACGACCTGCTGCAGCGGCTTGAGCAAAGCTTCTCGTTGGATGCTGAATTGCATGTGTGGGCTTCCCCTGGCTGTTGCTCTGTTTTTTTAAAGAAGGCTAGTAGTTGTTGTAGGTGCGGTGGATAACCATGATTTTCCGAATTCCACCAAAAAATCAATAACTTGCATAGGCCTGTCGATGTGCTTAACCGGGCCCGCTCGCTGTGTGTGGATTGTGGATAAATCCGCGCCCCGAAACATCCACCTATTATCCACAGCTTCGGCCACCCCTTTTCAAGCGGTTTACCCCGTCAGCACGCGGATCAGCTGCTCCCAGTCCTGCCGCATGCGCGCGTCGGTTTCGCACAACTTGCGGATCGTGCGGCAGGCATGCAGCACCGTGGTGTGGTCGCGCCCGCCAAACGCTTCGCCGATCTCCGGCAGGCTGTGTTCGGTCAGCTCCTTCGACAAGGCCATCGCGATCTGGCGCGGCCTTGCCAGCGAACGCACGCGCCGCTTGGACAGGAGGTCCTGCAGGCGCACGTTGAAGTATTCGGCGGTGATCTTCTGGATGTTGGGCACAGTCACGGCCTGCGCGTGGGTGGCCAGCAGGTCGCGCAGGGTTTCCTCGGCGAAGTCGGTGGTGATCGGCTTGCCGTAGAAGTTCGCGCGGGCGGCGAGGGTGTTCAACGCCCCTTCCAGGTCGCGCACGTTGGAGCGGATGCGCTTGGCCAGCAGCATCGCCACGTTCTCGCTCACCGCCACGCCCTTGTCGTGTGCCTTGGACAGAAGAATTGCCGCGCGCGTCTCGAAATCCGGCGGCTCGATTGCTACCGACAGGCCCCAGCCCAGTCGCGATTTCAGCCGCGGCTCAAGCTTGTCCACTTCCTTGGGATAGCGGTCGCAGGTCAGGATGATCTGCTGCTTGGACTCGAACAGCGCGTTGAAGGTGTGGAAGAACTCCTCCTGCGTGGTGTCCTTGCCGGCGAAAAACTGGATGTCGTCGATCAGCAGCGCGTCGACCGAGCGGAAGCGCTGCTTGAACTGATCCATGTTCTTCGTGCGCAACGCCTCGATCATGGCGCCGACGAACTGCTCCGAGCGCAGGTACAGCACCTTGCAGCTCGAGTTGCGCTCGCGCATCAGGTTGCCGGCCGCGTGCATCAGGTGGGTTTTTCCCAAGCCGGTGCCACCGTAGAGCAGCAGCGGGTTGTAGGCGCGGCCCGGGTTCATCGCCACCTGCATGGCGGCCGCCTTGCCCAGCTGGTTGGACTTGCCCTCGACGAAGGTCTCGAAGGTGTAGTGCGGGTCGAGGTTGTGCACGAAGGATGGCGCAACCGCGGGCTCCGCGGCGGCGGCCGCCTTGCTCGCAGCCGGCCTTGCGGCGGCACGGGGCGCACTCGAGCCCACGTCCAGGCGCACCACGCACGAGCGTCCGGCCAGTTGGGCGAGTACGGTCTCGATCCGTGGCAGGTAGCGTTCGCGGACGGTGTCCAGCGTGTACGGGTTGGGCGCGAACAACTGCACCCCGGCCGCTTCCTCGCGCGCCTGCAGCGGCATCAGCCAGGTGTGCAGCTCCTCGGCGCTCAGCTCGCTTTCCAGGCGCTCAAGGCAGCGCCGCCACAGATCACTCATGGGATAGTTCTTGACCGACGAAAGGGCGCTTGCGCGCAGGGTGGACCGGCAAGTCTAGCAGCCAACCCCCAGCATATCCCCAGCGATGTCCACAGGCCGCATCAACGGCAGTTTGACAGCCAGCGCGCGCAAGCCCCATAATTTCCAACCTTTTTATCGACTTTCTTCTGGAGCTACAGCCATGAAGCGGACCTTCCAGCCGAGCAAGCTCAAGCGCGCCCGCACCCACGGCTTCCGTGCCCGTATGGCGACCGCCGATGGCCGTAAGGTGCTCAACGCCCGTCGCGCCAAGGGTCGCAAGCGCCTGATCCCGTAAGCGGCGCGAGCGTCATGCCCGCCGCCGGCCTGCCGCGCGATGCGCGGATCCGCCGCGCCGGCGACTTCGCCGCCTTGCGTCATGCCAGCGGCCGCCTCGGCGGCCGCTGTTTTTCTGTGCGCTATCGTCCCAACGGGCTGGCCCACGCCCGGCTGGGCCTGGCCATTTCCAAGCGCGTGTCCAAGCGCGCGGTCGAGCGCAACCGGATCAAGCGCCTGTTGCGCGAGTCGTTCCGGCGTGCCCGCGCGCAACTGCCGCCGGTGGACGTGGTGGTGATGGCGCGCGAGGCTGCCGCCGGCGTGCCCGGCCACGAGCTCCTGGCCGAGATCGACGCGCTCTGGCGCAAGCTGCCGCCGTTGAAGCCCACCGAAGGCACCGGCACAATCGCGTGTTGACCTCCCCTTTGCCCTGTCCCTCCGCGGCTTGCATCCGCGGCGCCACCGGAATTGTTCCGCGATGAACCAGACGCGCACGTTTCTTCTGTTTGCCTTGATGGCCGTGGCCTACCTGCTGTGGATGGCTTGGGAGAAGGACTACACGCCGGCGCCCGCTGCCATCGCCCCAATGGCGGCCAGCAGCACGAGCCTGCCGGCGGACAACACCGTGCCGGGCGCGCCGTCGGCCGCTACGCCGGCGATCGCCAGCGGCGCGCCGGCTACCGCGGCGGGGCAACTGGTCACGGTCAGCAACGATGTGCTGCGCCTGACCATCGACACGCGCGGCGGCAGCGTGGTGCGCGCGGAACTGCTGGCCTATCCGGCCGAACCGGTCACCAAGAAGCACCCCAATCCGCCGCCGGTGCGCCTGCTGGACGATGCGGCAGCCGACTATTTCGTCGCGCAGAGCGGCCTGGTCAGCGCGGGCAGCCCGGCGCCTGACCATCGCGCGCTGTTCCA
Organism: Frateuria sp.; assembly: GCF_035943815.1. Classification (GTDB taxonomy): domain Bacteria; phylum Pseudomonadota; class Gammaproteobacteria; order Xanthomonadales; family Rhodanobacteraceae; genus Frateuria_A. The sequence continues at coordinate 116,189 of NZ_DASZBU010000009.1, read as the reverse complement.
GTCGGCGCAGACCCATTACGAGCTGGCCAGCGGCGAGCCGGAACTCAAGGCCGAGCTGACCTGGCAGCAGGGCGGCATCAAGGTCACCAAGAGCTATACCTTGAAGCGCGGCAGCTACGAAGTGGCCCTAAGCCAGCGCATCGACAACGCCGGCACCGCGCCATGGCAGGGCAATGCCTACGAGCAGCTGCAGCGCGCGCCGCGCCCCGCGCATACCGGCTGGCTGCAGAACATGACCGACCCTTCCGCCGCCAGCTTCTTCGGCGCCGGCTGGTACAGCCCCGAAGACCACTTCAAGTCGCTCGCCTTCGACAAGTTCCAGAAGGACCCGCTGCGCCAGAGCTTCGCCGGCGGCTGGGCGGCGATGCTGCAGCACTATTTCTTTGCGGCCTGGATTCCGCCCGCGACACAGACCTCCAGCTACAGCACCGACGTGGTCAATGCCGGCGGCGAGCATCCCACCTACCTGATCCGCACCGTGGGTCCGACCCTCAGCGTGGCCCCCGGCCAGAGCACCAGCAGCGAGGCTCGCCTGTACATCGGGCCGAAGCTCACCGGCACCCTCGATACCATCGCACCCGGGCTGTCGCTGGCGACCAACTACGGCATGTTCACCGTGATCGCGCAGCCGATGCATGCGCTCTTGTCGTGGCTGGAGAAGATCAGCGGCAACTGGGGCGTGGCCATCATCCTGCTGGTGCTGATCATCAAGGGCCTGACCTGGAAGCTCACCGCCGCGCAGTACCGCTCCAGCGCCAAGATGCGCAAGCTGCAGCCGCGCGTGGCCGCGCTCAAGGAGCGCTTCGGCGACGACAAGCAGAAGATGCAGATGGCGATGATGGAGCTGTACAAGAAGGAGAAGGTCAACCCGATGACCGGCTGCTTCCCGGTGCTGATCACCATCCCGATCTTCTACGGCCTGTACGAAGTGCTGCGCGAAAGCGTGGAGCTGCGCCAGGCGCCGTTCTTCGGCTGGATCCACGACCTGTCGGCGCCCGATCCGTTCTTCGTGCTGCCGGCGCTTTACACGCTGGTGATGCTGGGCCAGCAATACCTGATGCCGGCCACCGGCATGGATCCGGCCCAGGCGAAGATGATGAAGTTCATGCCGCTTGTCTTCGCGGTGCTGTTCGCCTTCTTCCCTGCCGGCCTGTGCCTGTACTACGTGGTCAACGGCATCACCGGCCTGGCCCAGCAGTGGTACATCACCCACCAGGTCGAGCAGGGCGACGCCAAGGCGAAGGCCTGACCGGGCGGTTCGCGGGCGCGCCTGGCGCGCCCGCTATGCTTTGCGCATGCCCGATGCCGACAACGACACCATCGCCGCGATCGCCAGCGCCCCCGGCCCGGCGGGCGTGGGCGTGGTGCGCGTCTCCGGCCCGCAGGTGCCGGCCATCGCACAGCTCCTGCTCGGCGGCCGTCGTCCGACGCCGCGCCATGCGCACCTGACGGCGTTTCGGGGCGGCGATGGCGAACTGATCGATCGCGGGCTGCTGCTCCATTTCCCCGCACCGCATTCCTACACGGGGGAGCACGTGCTCGAACTGCAGGGCCACGGCAGCGCCGTGCTGCTGGACCTGTTGCTGCGCCGCGTCTGCGCGCTGGGTGCGCGGCTGGCGCGGCCGGGCGAGTTCACCGAGCGGGCCTTCCTCAACGGCAAGCTGGACCTGGCCCAGGCCGAGGCCGTCGCCGACCTGATCGCCGCCCGCTCCGAAGCCGGAGCGCGCGCCGCACTGCGTTCGCTCGACGGCGCCTTCTCGCGGCGCGTGCACGCCCTGCAGGAGGCCCTGGTCGCGCTGCGCGTGCACGTGGAAGCGGCGATCGACTTTCCGGAAGAGGAGATCGATTTCCTCGCCGACCCGGCCATCGCCCGCCAGCTGGAAACCCTGCGCACGCAGCTCGCGGGACTGTTGGCCGAGGCCCGCCGCGGCGTGCGCCTGACCGACGGCCTGAAGGTGGCCATCGTCGGCCGCCCCAACGTGGGGAAGTCCAGCCTGCTCAATGCGCTGGCGCAGAGCGACCGCGCCATCGTGACGCCGATTGCCGGCACCACACGCGACGTGCTGCGCGAAACCGTCAGCCTGGACGGCGTTGTGCTGGAACTGGTCGACACCGCCGGCCTGCGCGAAACGCAAGACACGGTCGAGCGCGAAGGCGTGCGCCGCGCCCGTGGCGAGCTGGCCGGCGCCGATCTCGCCCTGCTGGTCACCGATGCGTCCGGCGCCGAGGCCGACCTCGCCCTGCTGGCGGACCTGCCCGATACCGTCGCGCGGCTGGTGCTGGTCAACAAGATCGACCTGGACGCCGTGGCGCCGCACGCCGCCACGCGCGAGGGCCTGCGCTGGCTGTGGGCTTCGGCACGCACCGGCGAAGGCCTCGAAGCGCTTCGCACGGAACTGAAGCAACGCGCCGGCGCGGGCAGCGGCGAAGGCGCCTTCAGCGCCCGCCGGCGCCACGTGCTGGCGCTGCAGAGCGTGCAGGAGCACCTGGATCACGCAGCCCGCGTCCTGGCTGCAAGTCGCGCCGGCGAGCTGGCCGCAGAAGACCTGCGCCAAGCCCAGCACGCGCTGGGGCAGATCACCGGCAGCTACACCAGCGACGATCTGCTGGGGGCCATCTTCGGCAGCTTCTGCATCGGCAAGTGAGCGTGCCGCGCGGATGCGGGCGAACGATCAACCGGCAAGGAAAGCGTCGAGCTCGTGTGTCCGCGGCATGCCCTGCTGCGCGCCCAGGCGGGTGACCGCCAGTGCGGCGGCGGCACAGGCCTTGCGCACGGCAACAGGCAGGCCTTCGTGCAGGAACACGCCCAGCGCCGCGTTGAAGGTATCGCCGGCACCGGTGCTGTCCACCGCTTGCACCTCGAAGGCCGGCTGGTGGGCCGGTTCGCCCTGCTCCCGGTACCAGGCGCCTTCGTGGCCGCGGGTGAGCACCACGGGGACGGGCGCACGGCGCATCAGCGCACGGAAGTCCTCGGCCGGATCGGCACCGAGCAGGGTCGCCAGTTCGTGCTGGTTGGGGGTGACGTAGCGGGCCTGCTCCAGCCAACCGGCCGGAAGCGGACGCGCCGGTGCCGGGTTGAGGATTACCGGTACGCCCAGGCTCCGGCCCAGCCGCAAGGTGGCCTCGACGGCCTCCAGCGGAATCTCCATCTGCACCAGCACCGCATCCGCGCGGGCAAGCACCTGCCGGGCCGATTCCACGTGCGCGGGCGTGACCCGCGCATTGGCGGCAGGCACCACGATGATCTGATTGTCGCCGCCGGCGACGGTGATCGAGGCGGTGCCGCTGGCCACTTCGTCCAGACGCCGCACGTGGTCGAGATTGACGCCTTCGCGCAGCAGGCCCGCGCGCAACAGCTCGCCGAAGGCGTCGCTGCCGAGCGCGCCGACCAGGGCCACCTCGGCGCCGAGCCGAGCCGCCGCCACCGCCTGGTTGGCGCCCTTGCCGCCCGGCACCGTGACGAAGCCCTCGCCCAGCAGCGTTTCGCCTGGCTGGGGAAAGCGTGGCGCCTGGGTGACCAGGTCCATGTTGATGCTGCCGACGACGGCGATGCGGCGTGCCATGCGGTTCCCGTGCCATTGGATCGGTGCCAAGCATAGCGGCCATGGCCCTGGTGCCGCGCCAAGCCGTCACGCTGGAGCTGGCATGATCCGTCTGCCAGGCCAGGACATCCCGCGTGCTGCGTTCCAGCTCCCCGTCCGACTACGCGCTGCATCGAACCGTGCGATGGGTGGCGCTCGCCAATCTCGCCTACTTCGGCGTGGAATTCGCGGTGGCGCTGGCGATCGGTTCGGTCGCGCTGTTTGCCGACAGCATCGATTTCCTGGAAGACGCCTCGGTCAATCTGCTGATCTTCCTGGCGCTGGGCTGGAGCCTGCGCGCACGGGCAAGGGTCGGCATGGCGCTGGCCGGTATCCTGCTGCTGCCGGCGCTGGCGCTGCTGTGGGCGCTCTGGCAGAAGCTGCACGCGCCGGTGCCGCCAGCCGCCATGCCGCTGTCGCTCACCGGACTGGGCGCGCTGGCCGTCAATCTTGCCTGCGCGATGGCGCTGGCGCGGTATCGGCACCATGCCGGCAGCCTCACCCGCGCGGCGTTCCTGTCAGCGCGCAACGATGCATTTGCCAACGTGGCGATCGTCGTCGCCGGCGGGCTTACGGCATGGATGCGGTCGGTGTGGCCGGACGTGGTGGTCGGGCTGGCTATCGCGGCGATGAACGCGGACGGCGGCGCACGAGGTGTGGACAGCCGCGCGCGCGGAACACCTCGCATCAAGGGATGAGCCCTAAGAACGGCGGCCGGCGCTCAGTGCGCCCGGCCGATGCCCGAGTCGCCCTGCTCCAGCGGCGGCGGCGTGCCGGCGACGGCCAGCAGCGCCTGCGCGTAGCCGTCTTCCATGCTGATGGTGGAGACCTCGTCCCAGGCGAAGAACGAAGCCTCGCGCAGCCATTCTGCGTCGGGGCTGATTTCCTGCAGGGTGAAGCCGTCCTCTTCCACGCCGACCAGCCGGCCGATGTAGCAGACCTCGGCCTCCTCTTCGCTGTCCACGTGCACGCCGATCACCGGCGCCAGCTTGCCGGCGGCCTGCACCACCTCGCGGATGGAGTCGAGCGGAAAGCCGCGCGGCGTGCGCGGCAGCAGCTGCTTGTGCTTGAGCGCCTTCTCCATGAAGACGTGGTGCTTGTCCGGCGTTTCCAGCTCGGACACGTCGCGGTGGCGCATCACGTACATGCCATCGTAGGTGATGCCGTCGCCAACCACCCACAGTAGGAAGAACTCGCGGCCGACACCGCCCACGTAGCCGCAGAAGCTGCCGTGCTCCAGTTCGGCACGCCACAGCCGGATCAGCTGTTGCTGCTGCTGCGCCTCGCGCAACTGCGCGCGCTGGCCGGTGGTCTTGAGTTCGATGATCTTGCCCATGACAGGAATTTTACCAGAGGGGTCTGTGCGGCTTGTTCAGAGGATGTAACGGCTCAAATCCTGGTCCTTCACCAGAGAAGCCAGGCTCTTGTCTACCTGATCGGCGTCGATCAGATATTTTTCGCCGGACTTGTCCGCCGCCTCGAACGAGATCCTCTCCAGCAGCCGCTCCATCACCGTATGCAGGCGGCGGGCGCCGATGTTCTCGGTGCGCTCGTTCACCTGGCAGGCCACCTCGGCCAGCCGGTCGATGCCCGAATCGGTGAACTCGATGGTCACCCCCTCGGTGCCCAGCAGCGCCACGTACTGCTTGGTCAGCGCGTTGTGCGGTTCGCGCAGGATGCGCTTGAAGTCGTCCACCGACAGCGCGGCAAGCTCCACGCGGATCGGCAACCGTCCCTGCAGTTCGGGAATCAGGTCCGATGGCTTGGACAGCGAGAACGCGCCGGAAGCGATGAACAGCATGTGGTCGGTCTTGATCGGGCCGTACTTGGTCGACACGGTCGAGCCTTCCACCAGCGGCAGCAGGTCGCGCTGCACGCCCTCGCGCGAGACACCGGCGCCGCTCCATTCGGAGCGCTGCGCCACCTTGTCGATCTCGTCGATGAAAACGATGCCGTTCTGCTCGGCCGCCTCTACCGCCTGCGCGCGGATCTCCTCGTCGTTGAGCAGCTTGCCGGCTTCCTCGTCGACCAGCAGCGGACGGGCCGCCTTGATCGTGAGCTTGCGCTGCTGCGTGCGCGCCCCGCCGATGTTCTGGAACATCTGGCGCAGTTGCGCACCCATCTCTTCCATGCCCGGCGGCGACATGATCTCCACCCCCACGTTCATGGCGAAATCCAGCTCGATCTCGCGATCGTCCAGCGCGCCCTCGCGCAGCTGCTTGCGCAGCTTCTGGCGGGTATCGGTGTCGGGCGCCGCGACGGTCAGGTCGTGCGACCAGTCGCTGGCGGTCTGCCGGCGCGGCAGCAGGGCATCCAGGATGCGATCCTCGGCACGGTCCTCGGCGTGCGAGCGCACGCGCTTGACCGCCTGGTCGCGGGTGAGCTTGTAGGACACGTCGGCGAGGTCGCGGATGATCGACTCGACGTCCTTGCCGACGTAGCCGACCTCGGTGAACTTGGTCGCTTCCACCTTCACGAAAGGCGCGTTGGCGAGCGTGGCCAGGCGTCGCGCGATCTCGGTCTTGCCCACGCCGGTGGGGCCGATCATCAGGATGTTCTTGGGCGTGACCTCGTTGCGCATCTCCGGATCGAGCTGCATGCGCCGCCAGCGGTTGCGCAGCGCGATGGCGACGGCGCGCTTGGCGTCGTTCTGCCCGATGATGTAGCGGTCCAGTTCGTTGACGATTTCGCGGGGAGTAAGTTCGCTCATGGTTTTGCCGGCGTGGGGAACGGGAAACGGGAAAAGGAAAAGGGAAGGCCTGCGGTAGCGGAGAGGCTCACATTCCCTGCTCCGCGCCTCCCGTTCCCGCTTCGAGCTCCTCGATGGTCGTGCTGTGGTTGGTATAGATGCAGATGTCGCCGGCGATCTTCAGCGCCTTCTCGACGATCTGGCGCGCGTCCATGTCGGTGTTTTCCAGCAGCGAAAGTGCCGCGGCCTGGGCGTAAGGGCCGCCGGAGCCGATCGCGATCAGGCCGTGCTCGGGTTCCAGCACGTCGCCGTTGCCGGAGATCAGCAGCGAGGCGTCCTTGTCGGCCACCGCCAGCATCGCCTCGAGCTTGCCGAAGCGCCGATCGGTACGCCATTCCTTGGCCATCTCCACGGCGGCGCGGGTGAGGTTGTTGCCGTGCTTGTCGAGCTTCTGCTCGAACAGCTCGAACAGCGTGAAGGCATCGGCGGTAGCGCCGGCGAAACCGGCCAGCACGTCGCCCTTGCCGAGCCGCCGGATCTTGCGCGCGTTGGACTTCATCACCGTGTTGCCCAGGGTGACCTGGCCGTCGCCGCCCAGCACGACGCGTCGGCCGCGGCGGACCGAAAGGATGGTGGTGGCGTGGAAGGATTCCATGGACGGCTCCGCAGGGCTTGAGCGGGCATACATGGGGCCGCTGGGGTGGCCTTCAACGTCGGCGGCGGCTTCGGGAAAAGCCCAGCGGCCTTCGCCTCGCCCAGCCACCGCTCCCGGCTGCGCCGGGGAATGGGAGTTGATGGGGCTCAGCCCTTGCGGCGCGCGCGCGGGTGCGCGGCGTCGTAGACCTTGGCCAGGTGCTGGAAATCTAGGTGCGTGTAGATCTGCGTGGTGGCGATGTCGGCGTGGCCGAGCAGCTCCTGCACGGCGCGCAGGTCGCCGGAGGACTCGAGCATGTGGCTGGCGAAGGTGTGCCGCAACAGGTGCGGGTGCACGCGCTTGGGCAACCCTTGCGCCAGCGCCAGAGCCTTCAGCCGTGCCTGCACCGTGCGCGGGCTGATCGGCGCGCCGGCGCGGCCGCGGAACACCGGCGCGGCCGGCGCTGCGCCCTCGGCCTGGCTCAGTGCGCGCAGCGCGGCCACCGCGTGGCTGCCCACCGGCACGATGCGCGTCTTGGCGCCCTTGCCGAGCACGCGCACCTCGCCCTCGTCCAGCTGCAGGTCGCCCCAGCGCAGGCCGCACAATTCGGACAGGCGCAGGCCGGAGGAATAGAACAGTTCCAGCATCGCGCGGTCGCGCAGGGCGAGCGCGCCTTCGCCGGCATGCCCGACCAGCGCGCCGGCTTCGTCCACGTCCAACACTTGCGGCAGCTTGCGATGCACCTTGGGGCCGCGCACGCCGGCGGCGGGATCGTGTGCCAGCAGGCCCTCGCGGGTGAGCTGGCGGAACAGGCTGCGGCAGGAGGACAGCAGCCGCTGCAGGCTCTTGGGCGAAAGCCCGGCGCGGTGCTCGGCGGCGACGAAGGCGCGCAGGCGCGCAGGCGTCAGTGCGGCGAAGTCGCCGACGGCTTGGGCGTCCATCCAGCCGAGCAGCTTGTCCAGGTCGCGGCGATAGGCGGCGACCGTGTGCGCGGAGGCCTGGCGCTCGCCGACGAGGCGGCCGAGCCAGGCCTCGACCTGCGCGCGCGGTTGCACTGCATCGCGGATGGTGTTCAGGCCAGCTCCTGCGAGCGGGTCAGCGCGGCGTTCACCGTGGCGCCCAGCATCTTGAGGAACAGCGTGCCCATGCCGGGCTGAAAGTGGTTCGGATCGGCGCTGCCCAGCGCGAGCAGGCCCAGTTCGCCCAGCGGCATCACCGCGGCGGACTGCACTTCGGGCGCATGGTCGCCGAACAGTCGGTAAAGCCGTTCGGCCGAGAGTCGCCCGACCAGCGGCTCGTGGTTGCCCAGGAAGCCTGCGAACTCGCCCAGCGCGGCGCGGCCGCCCGGCTCGACCAGCAGCCATTCGGCCTGCGGCAGGCCGTGGGCATGGCCGAACAGCAGCAGCCGTACCTGCTCGATGCGGAAGTCGCTCGCCAGCCGGCTGATCACGCTGCGCGCGGCGAGCGCGGGCGTGGCCGCGCGCAGCATCGTCACGTGCAGTTCGTGTACGCGCTGCATCAACCGCTCGTTGTCCGCGGCGATGGCGATCAGCTCGGCCAAACGCCGCTCCAGCTCGGCGTTCTTCTCGCGCAGCTGCTGCAACTGGTACATCGCCAGCGAGGCGACCGGCCCTTCGCTGCGCGGCAGCGTGAGCTGCGCGGCGAGGTCCGGGTAGTCGGCCAGGAAATGCGGGTGGCGCTTCAGGTAGGCGGCCACCGCGGTGGCGCCGGGGATCTCGTCGAGCAGGGTATCGGGCATGGAACGACCTAGGAAACGTCAGGCGGCGGATCGGCCTGGCCGGAGTGTGCGACGCGCGCGGCTGCGCATCAATGCATCGGGGCCGTCATGCGTGGGCCAGCCATTCGCCTTCGAAGGCGAACGCGGCCGGGCCGGTCATCCACAGCGTGTGGCCGGCGCCCGGCCAGTCGATCTGCAGCCGGCCGCCGGGAAGGTCCACCTGCACGCATTCGTCCACCAGGCCGCGCGCGCGCAGCACCGCCGCCGCAGCGCAGGCGCCGGTGCCGCAGGCCTGCGTCCAGCCGGCGCCGCGCTCGTGCACGCGCAGGCGCAGGTGGCCGCGGCCGAGGACCTGCACGAAGCCCGCGTTGGCGCCCTGCGGGAAGTGCGGATGGGTGGTCAGCTGCGGGCCGATGCGCTCCAGCGCAGGATCGGCGAGGTCCGGCACCACCACCACCGCGTGCGGGTTGCCCATCGACACGGCGCCGACCTCGACCGGGCCTTCGGCGAGCGCGAGGGCATAGCTGTCGGCACGCGCGTCGGCGAGCAGCGGAATGCGCGGCGGATCGAACAGCGGTTCGCCCATGTCCACGGTGACTCGTCCGGCGTCGAGCACGCGCACGGTCACCGGACCGGACGGGCTTTCGATGCGCACCGCCTGCTCGAGCGCAAGCGCGCCGGCGCGGTGCAGCCATGCCGCCACGCAACGCACGCCGTTGCCGCACTGGCCCGACGGACTGCCGTCGGCGTTCCAGATGCCGTAGTAGAAGGCGCACGAAGAATCGCGGGGTGCTTCCACGCTGAGCAACTGGTCGCAGCCCACGCCGGTGTGGCGGTCGGCCAGCGCGCGGATCGCCTCCGGCGCAAGCGCGAGCGGCGCACGCCGCGCATCGACCAGCACGAAATCGTTGCCGATGCCGTGCATCTTGGAGAAGCGCATGACGGTCAGCCCGGCTGCGAGGCGCTCGTGGCCGGTGCCGGCGCGGAGGTGGCAGGCGCCACCGTATGGCCCGGCTGCGCGGGCGAGGGCAGCACCAGCGGTCCCTTGTTGCCGCAACCGGCGAGCAGGCCGGCGGCCAGCAGCAGGACCGTGCAGAAGATGGATCGGCGCATCGGCTTTCCTCGAAACGGCGGCGGCTATGATGCACGCATCATAACGGTGTGGACTGACGCATCGATGGACTGGGCCATGCTGCTGCAATTGCCGAGCACCCTGCTGGGGATCCTGGCCGTGCTCGCGCTCCTGTTCGCGCTGGTGCAGCTGGTGGCACTGCGCCAGCGACTGCAGGCACGCCGGCCGGTCGCGGCCCTGCTGCGCACGCTGTTCCTGCTGGTCGGGCTCGCCCTCGCCCTGGTGCTGGCCGGCGCCGGCTGGAGCCTGCGCGGCTACCGGCTGCTGGGCGAGGAAGCGCCGGTGGTGACGCTGGATGCGCGCATCCTCTCGCCGCAGCGCTGGGCGGTCACGCTGGTTTGGCCCGACGGGCAGACCCGCGTGGTGGGCGTGGCCGGCGACGCCTGGCGCGTGGAGGCGCTGGTGCTCAAGTGGAAGCTGCCCGCCCTGCTCTCGGGCCTGCCGCCGCTGTACCGGCTAGACCGCCTGTCCGGCCGCTACGACGACCCGGCCGAGGAGGCCAGCGCGCCGCGCACGGTGGTCGACCTGCGCCAGGCCGGTGCGTTCGACCTGGTCGCGCTGGCGCGCCGGCATCCGGACTGGCTGCCGCTGGTCGACACCGTCTATGGCAGCGGCGCCTATCTGCCGCTGGTCGACGGCGGCCACTACACGGTCAGCCTGATGCGTACCGGCGCGCTGGTCGCGCGCCCCGACGAGGACACGGCCGAGCGCATCGCCCATCCGCTGTAGCGCCTGGGCGGCTTGCAAACAGCCGGCGCGGGGCATCCAATCGGCCGACCTGCCTGCCCGGAGTCGAGCCATGCGCCTGCCGTGCCTGCTGCTCAGCCTGATGCCCGCCGTGACCCTGGCCGGGCCGCCCGCGGACGGCCTCGATGCGATAGCCGTCTACGCCGGTTCCTGGCAAACGCAGATGCACCATCTGGACACGCCTTACAGCAAGGCCGGCATCGAGCACGCTCGCCTGCACAACCAGTGCTGGCGCGGCCAGGCCTTCTATGCCTGCGAGCAGGTGGTCGACGGCAAGCCGGCGGCGCTGGTGGTGTTCCTCAAGGGCAAAGGCGAGGGCGAGTACGTCACCCACGCGATTCCCGCCGATGGCGGGCACGCCAACGACGGCACACTCGAGATCCAGGGCAACCGCTGGACCTTCCCCTGGCAGTTCGACGACCACGGCAAGACCATCCACGCGCGCGTGGTCAACGTGTTCGACGGGCGCGACGCGATCGACTTCCGGCAGGAGTATTCCGCCGACGGCGTGCACTGGACCGCGATGGCCACCGGCCGCGAGACCCGCGTGCGCTGAGCGCCTACAGCGTTTCCAGCGGCTTCCCGTAGCGCCAGGCGTCGGCGCCGTCTTCGTAGTAGCCGGCATAGCGGCCGATGCGCCGGTAGCCGGCGCGCTCGTAGAGGCCGATCGCGGTGGGGTTGTCCACCCGCACCTCCAGCCGCAGCGCGCGGCTGCCGCGTTGGCGCGCGGCCTGTTCGGCAGCGGTCAGCAGGGCCGTGCCGATGCCGCGTCCGCGCGCGGCCGGTGCGGTGGCGATCGAGTAGAGCCGCGCCACGGCACTGCCCTTGCGGAAAAACACCAGCGCGCTGCCGAGCAGGCCCTCGTCCCCCGCGTCGGCGACCAGCACGGCCGCGTGCGGGCTGACGAGGTGGCGGCGATATTGTGCGCGGCTCATGCGATCGCCGCTGAAGGCGCGCAGCTCCAGTGCGACCAGCGCATCGAGATCGGCCGGTGCGGCGGTGCGCACGGGCGTGGACGACGGATCGGTTGCCAAGCGGTGCTCCAGTGGACCTGCATCCCGTAGGGTGGGCTGGAGCCCGCCGCCGCGCAATGGTGGACTCGAGCGCAGGCGTCGCTGAACCGCCTCTTAGGCCTGCCCCGGCGCGCCGTTGCGCACCGCGCCGCCTATGCCAAACTGCGCGCTTTGCGTTGCCTGCCGCCTCGTTCCGCGCCGCGACGGCAGCCCTCCTGCGTAGCGAGGTGCCATGACCCGCCTAGTGATCGTCGTCGAGAAAGCCTCTGACTGGAGCGCCTACTACCCGTCCGTGGACGTCATGAGCGCGATGGACTACCTGCGCGAGCCGGTCGGCAGGGACGACGAACGCACCCATGTGATCAACCTGTGCCGCAGCTACAAGTACCTGGGCACGGGCTACTACGTCTCGCTGCTGGCCGAGGCGCGCGGGCACAAGGTGCTGCCCTCGGTGCGCACCATCAACGACCTGCGTCGGCGCTCGCTGTACGGCCTGGACATCGAGGACCTCAACAGCAAGCTCACCCATTTCCTGCCGGCCGGCGGGCGCGACACCACCGACTTCGGCATCCTGGTGTACTTCGGCGAGACCGCTTACCCGGCCTTGCAGGACCTGGCCCGCCAGCTGTTCGAGATGTTTCCCTGCCCCCTGCTGCGCATGGAGTTCGAGCGCGAGCGCGTGTGGCAGGTGGCCTCGATCAAGCCGGTCGGTCTGCACACGCTGGACGACGCGCAGGAGGACGCCTTCGCCGCGGAGCTGGACCGCTTCTCGCGCAAGCTCTGGCGCAAACCTCGCACGCGCAAGCTCTATCGCTACGACATCGCCATGCTGGTCGACCCGGCCGAGGCGATGCCGCCTTCCAACAAGAAGGCGCTCAAGAGCTTCATCGCCGCCGGCAGGGAGCTTGGCATCGAGGTCGATCCGATCGGCAAGAACGACTACCCGCGCCTGGCCGAGTACGACGGCCTGTTCATCCGCGAGACCACCGCGTCCGACAACCACACCTACCGCTTTGCCCACCGCGCGGAGAAGGAAGGCATGGTGGTGATCGACGACCCGGCGTCGATCCTGCGCTGCACGAACAAGATCTTTCTCAACGACCTGATGATCTCGCGCAAGCTGGCCGTGCCACGCACCGAGATCCTCTACCGCGACAATGCCAAGGGCCTCAAGGAGACCGCCGAGAAGCTCGGCTTCCCGCTGGTGCTGAAGATTCCCGACGGTTCGTTCTCGCGCGGCGTGGTCAAGGTGGAGAACGCCGCCGCGCTGGAGAAGGCGGCGGGCGAATTGTTCTCGCACAGTGCGCTGCTGCTGGCGCAGGAATTCCTCTACACCGAGTTCGACTGGCGTATCGGCGTGCTCAACCGCGAGCCGCTGTACGCCTGCAAGTACTACATGTCGCGCGGGCATTGGCAGATCTACAACCACGGCGCCAAGGGCACCGCCAAGTCCGGCGGCTTCGAGACGGTGGTGGTGCGCGACGCGCCGGCCGAGGTGGTCAAGCTCGCGCTCAAGGCGACCCAGGCGGTGGGCGAGGGCCTGTACGGCGTGGACATCAAGCAGGTCGGCAGCAAGCCGGTGGTGATCGAGGTGAACGACAATCCCTCGATCGACGCGGGCATCGAAGATGCCTGCCTCGGCGCGGACCTCTACCGCCGCGTCATGCAGGAGTTCCTGCGCCGAATGGAGCACAAGCGGCTGGGCATCGGGCGCTAGCTGGCCCGGCCGCGCTCAGCCGCTGGCGGCGTCGCTGGCCGCCGGCTGCGTCGCTGAGCGCAGCAGGTGCGCCGGCACCGCCTCGGGCGGCAGCGGCCGCACGAACAGGTAGCCCTGGCCGATCTCGCAACCTGCTTCCTGCAGCCAGTCGGCCTGCGCGTGGGTCTCGATGCCTTCGGCGATGGTGGACAGGCGCAGCTTGCGCGCCAGCGCGATGATCGCCTCGGTGATGTCGCGGTCGGCCGGGTTGCGGCTGGCGCCCTGGACGAAGCTCTGGTCGATCTTGATCGACTGCGTGGGCAGCTGGCGCAGGTGGCTGAGGCTGGAGAAGCCGGTGCCGAAATCGTCGATCGCCATGCGGAAGCCCAGCGCCTCGAGCTGGCGCAGCTGGCGCAGCGTGTGCTCGGCGTTCTTCATCGCCGCCGACTCGGTGATCTCGAACTCGATCAGGCTGTGGTGCAGGCCGAACTCGCGCAGCGTGCCGAGCAGACCCGCCACGAAATGACCGTCCTGGATCTCCTGCAGCGACACGTTGATCGCCACCGGCACCAGCGGCAGGCCGCGTGCGCGCCATTGCGCGAGCTGGCGCGCCACCTGGCGCAGCACGACCTGGCCGAGCTGGCCGATCAACCCGCTGCTCTCGGCCAGCGGCACGAAGACCTTGGGCAGCAGCAAGCCGCGTGCCGGATGCGGCCAGCGCACCAGCGCCTCCAGCCCGACCACGCGCCGGCTGGCCAGGTCCACCTTCGGCTGGTAGTGGACGACGACCTCCTCGCGCTGCAGCGCCTCGCGCAGCTCGGCCGAGAGCAGCAGCCGGTCGCGCGCCAGCTCGCTCATGCGCGGCTGGTAGAAGCAGTAGCCGGCCTTGCCCTGCTCCTTGGCGGTATACATCGCCAGGTCGGCGTGGCGCAGCAGGCTCGCGGCGTCCTCGCCGTCGCGGGGAAACACCGCCACGCCGATGCTGGGCGTGGCGCTCACGCTGTGACCGGAAACCGCCACCGGCCGGCTGACCAGGCTGAGGATCTTGCGGCAGATCGATGCCAGGTTGGCCTCGCTGCGGAAGCGTTCCAGCACCACCACGAACTCGTCGCCGCCGAAGCGCGCGACCGTGTCGCGGCTGCGCACGCTGGCGCGCAGCGCGTCGGCGACCGAGCGCAGGAATTCGTCGCCGACGTCGTGGCCCAGCGTGTCGTTGATCGACTTGAAGCCGTCCAGGTCGACGAACATCACCGCCACCTCGAACTGCTCGTTCTTGGCCAGCGGCAGCAGGCGGTCGAGCAGGTCGAGCACGTTGGCGCGGTTGGGCAACGCGGTCAGCTCGTCGTGGTAGGCCAGCCAGGACAGCGCGTCGCGCGCCTGGCCCAGTTCGCGCGCGATCGCCTCGGTGTGCCGCTGCAGCTGCCGGTGCGCCAGGCTCACGCCCAGCGTCAGCAGCAACAGCAGGCCCGACACCAGACTGACCGCCAGGCCCAGTCCCAGTCCCTGCAGGCCGACGCCGGCCTGCAGGCTCACCGCACCGGGTGCGAAACGCATCCCGCCCATGCCGAGGTAATGCACGCCGGCAGCAGTGCCGCCCAGCAGCAGGGCGACCAGCACGCGCAGCCACCAGCGGTGGCTGCGATCGCTGCGCCAGATCAGGCTGTGCAGCCAGATGGAGGCGGTCGAGCCGGCCAGCCCGAGCCCCAGCGAGGCGGCCATCCAGGGCGCCTGCCAGATGACCGGCGGCTGCATGTGCAGCGCGCGCACACCCAGGCAGTGCATCGAGATCATGCCCAGCCCGAGGATCACGCCGGCCGCCATGGCGCCAGCATGGGTGGCGCGCCGCGCCAGCAGCCACAAGGTGGCTCCGGTGGCGAGCATCACCGGCACGCTCGACAGCGCCGTGTCCTGGCTGTCGTAGCCCAGCGGTACCGGCACCCGCAGGGCGAGCATGCCGATGAAATGCATCGCCCACACGCCCGAGCCCATCGCCAGCGCGCCGAAGGTGGTCCACAGCACCGCGACCGGGCCGCGAGACCGGGCGATGCGCCCGACCACACTGAAGGCGACGTAGGCATCCAGTGCCGCCAGCGCGACCGACAGAGCCACCAGCCACGGGTTGTAGCTCACCGCCATCATGCTTCGGTTGTCGGCCCCCTGCCGTCGGACGCGAGTGCGTCACGCGAGATCGCGCCTTGTAGCACAACGCGCGTGCCGGAGCGCGCGGCAACACGCCCCGGCGCCGGCGATCAGCCGAGGGGTGTGGCGAAGGCAAGCCGGCGCAGGCGCAGGCCGGCCAGCATGCACGGCGGTGCCAGCAGCAGCCAGTACAGCGGCGTCCAGCCGAGCGTGTCGGTGTGCGCCGGCAGCGGCGTGAGGGCGAGCAGGAAGGCGCCGAGCAGCCACCACAGGATGGCGCCTGCGACCAGCTGCAGGGCAAAGGCATGGGAACGACGGGCAGGCATGGCGCGGACTCCGGAGGTGACGAGCGCGCAGCCTGCGCGACGGCCATCTCAGCGGCTGCGACGTTGCCGCCGTGCCCGGCCTAGAATGCGCGCCACGCAACGTCCACAGGACCGCATATGCCTCACGGCACCGCCCTACCCGCGCGCTACGCGGTCTTCGGCCATCCGGTCAGCCATTCGCTCTCGCCGGCCATCCACCGGCTGTTCGGCGAGCAGTGCGGCGTCGCGCTGGAATACGCCGCCGTCGATGCCGCGCCGGAGGCGTTCGCCGACGCCGTGCACCGCTTCCTCTCCGGCGCGCACGGCGTCAACGTCACCTTGCCGCACAAGGCCGCCGCCTTCGCGCTGGCCGACGAGCGCAGCGCGGCGGCCAGCCGCGCCGGCAGCGCCAACGTACTCACCCGACTGCCCAATGGGCGGCTGGCCGCGCACAACACCGATGGCGCAGGCCTGGTGCGCGACCTCACCGAACGTCAGCGATGCGCGCTGGCCGGCGCCCGGGTGCTGCTGCTGGGCGCCGGCGGCGCCGCCCGCGGCGTGGCCTGGGACCTGCTCGACGCGGGCGTGCAGGAGCTGACCATCGCCAACCGCACCGCCGACACGGCCGCCGCGCTCGCCGGCTCGCTCGGCGTGACACGGGCACGTGCACACTACTGGCAGGACCTCGCCGAGCTGGGTCGCTTCGACCTCGTCGTGCACGCCACATCGGCCGGCATGCTCGGCCAGCGGCTGGAACTGCCAGGCAGCCTGGTCGGCCCGCGCACCGTCGGCTACGACCTTTCCTACGGCGCCGGCGCGCAGGGTTTCCTCGACTGGGCCCGCAGCGCAGGTGCACGGACCGCCTGCGACGGCCTGGGGATGCTGGTGGAGCAGGCCGCCGACGCCTTCGCGTTGTGGCACGGCCGTCGACCGGACACCGGGCCGGTCTACGCCCGGCTGCGCACGGCTGCCTGAGGACCGGGCCTCGACCTGTCCGTTCCGGCGCGGCGCTCACACCCAGGCGCCCGAAGCGCGTGCTAGCGTCCGCTTCCACAGGGGGTTACTCGCATCAGCGGAGTCACCCATGACGCAGATAGGGATGCTCGGCCGTGGCCTGTGCGGGCTCGGCCTGGTCGTAGTGCTGTCGGGCACCGCGCAGGCGGCACCGGCCGCCGCGGGATTCACCATCGGCTCGCCCAACGTGGCGGTCGCCGATCCGGCGGTGCCGCGGCCGCCGGGCAGGGCCTGCACGGTCGAGCTTTTCAACGACGTGAGCTTCGACGACTTCGGCACTCGGCCCTACAGCTACGCGCCGCCTGCCGGCTGCGGCACGCACTGGAAGAAGGTGGTGCTGGAAGCCGACTTCTCGGTGACCGCCGGGCGCCAGTACGACCGCACCGCCACGCTGTGGCTGGGCGGCGTGAACCTCTACTTCGGCACCACCCAGGAGCCCTCCGCCGCGGTATCGCCGCAATGGCACGTCGAGCGTGACCTGACCGACTACAGTGCTCTGCTGCGCCAGGCCGGCCAGGGCCAGGCGATCATCGGCAACCTGGTCAATAGCACCTATACCGGCGTGATCCACGGCAGCGCGCGGCTGGTGTTCTATCCCGGCGGCGGCCAGGGTGATGTGCCCGATGCGGTCTACCCGCTGGGCGCCGACCCGGTCGGCAACACCACCGTGCTCAACAGCGGCAGTGACCAGCTGGCCAGGACGTTGACGTTGCCGCGCAACGTCGAGCGCGCCTACCTCGACGTGTTCACCCAGTCACAGGGCGGCGACGAGTTCTGGTACACCTGCGTGCCCGACGCCTACGCCGCGCAGACCTTCGAATGCGGCGGGGGCAACTTCCGCGAGGCCGAGGTGAGCATCGACGGGCAACCGGCCGGCGTGGCGCCGGTGATGCCGTGGATCTACACCGGCGGCATCGACCCGTATCTGTGGCGCCCCACGCCCGGCGTGCGGACGCTCAACTTCACCCCCTACCGCGTCGACCTGACCCCGTTCGCCGGCCTGCTCAGCGACGGTGCGCCGCACCAGGTCGCGCTTAGCGTGGCCGGCGCGCAGGGCTACTTCTCCGCCACCGCGGCGCTGCTCGTCTACCGCGATCCGCAGGCGGCACAGGTGACCGGCCGCATCGTGCGCAACACGCTCGCCGGCCAACCGCCCACGCCGACCATCGGCAGCACGCTGGCCACCGACGCCAACGGCAACCTGAGCGGCGACATCACCACCCGGCTCAGCCGCCAGTTCACCATCGAAGGCTATGCCGACACCTCGCGCGGACGGGTGCGCAGCACAGTGACACAGACGGTCGGCTTCGACGACACGCAGAGCTTCCTCATCGACCCGTCCACCTACGACCAGCACAGCGTGCAGCTGACCCGCGTGGACAGCCTGAGCGCTCGCCAGCGCGGGCCGCTGGTGGAAACCTACACGCAGCACGTGCGTTACCCGCTGGACCTGGACTACCGCCAGGTGACCGCCGCCGACGGCAGCCTGAGCGCCGCCACCACGGTGCGCCAGGGCCAGGAATCCGACACCGCCCGCGGCCTGGCCGGCATCCCGCTGTACTCCACGCGGCTCTCCAACCAGGTGGAAGCGGCCGACACGCTGCAATTCGACGCCAGCGGCGCGTTCACCGGCCACACGGGGCAGCAGAACACACAGCACTACCGCTTCGAGGACAACCTCGGCAGCTGCTACGAGGCGTCGGTCGCCAGCACCGGCGGCCTGCTGAGCGGCTACACGCAGGGTCAGGGCTGTCCCGCCGGGCGCAACCGGCTGAGCTGGTTCAGCCGTCCGGACGGCTCGCCCGATTCGCGCGAGCACGCACCGCTCTGACCTGCACGACCTGACCTGCCCGGCGCGAGGGGCGAAGGAGCGCACCTCGCGATTCCGGTCACGCCACTGACACACCTGCCCGCTACGGTGCGCGCGCCGCGTTGGAGCGCGGGTCACTGGCGATCATGCATGTCCGTTTCCTTCGCACCGAAGCGCCTTCCCCTGCTGGCGGCAGGCACCCTGCTGGCCCTCGCCTGCGTGCTGCTGGGCTTGCGCTGGCCCCTTGCCACGCCCGCCGCGCCGTCCGACGACGACGGCCGCGGTGTCCTGCTCGGCCTGGCCGAACAGGCCGAGCAGGACCATCGCCTGGTGGCGCCGGCCGGCAGCAACGCCTACGAGTTCTACCTGAGCGCGCTCGAACTGGCGCCCCAGGACGCGCCCACGCGCGAGGCGCTGCACCGGCTGTTTCCCGCCGCCACGCAGACCATCGAGGAGACGATCGACCGCGACGAGCTGGACGAGGCCGAGCGCGAGCTGCGCCTGCTGCGCGACTTCGACGGCGACAACTACACCGTGGCGTTGCTGGCCGGCAAGCTCGCCGCCGAACGCGGGCTTGCCACGCGCCGCCACGAAGCCCGCGCGGCGATGATCCGCGCGCGCATGGCCGACGCCGCTCAGCCGGTGGCCAGGTAGTCGTCCTTCAACCGCATGTAGTGCTCGGCCGAGTAGTGCAGCTGCTCGACCTGCTTGTCGGTCAGCACGCGCACGCACCGGGCCGGGTTGCCCAGCCACAGCTCGCGCTCGCCCACCACCTTGCCCGGCGAGACCACCGCGCCGGCGCCGACGAAGCCATGCTTCTTCACCACCACGCCGTCGAGCACGGTGGCATGCATGCCGATCAGGCAGTAGTCCTCGATGGTGCAGGCGTGCACCACGGCGGCGTGGCCGATCGTCACGCCCTCGCCGATCACGCAGGGGAAGCCCGGCCCGTACGGACCTTCGTGGCTGACGTGCACGACGCTGCCGTCCTGGATGTTGGTGCGCGCGCCGACGCGGATGTAGTGCACGTCGCCGCGCAACACCACGCCGGGCCAGACCGATACGTCGTCGCCGAGCGTCACATCGCCGATCACGCTCGCGGCCGAATCGACGTAGACGCGCTCGCCGAGGGTGGGACGGATGCCCTTGTAGATGCGCAGATGGTTCATGCACGCATTGTAGGCGAGCGTGCGGCTTGAATTCGTCCAGGCCGGTCGCCACGCTTCGCCTGAGCAAAGGAGCAACCCATGGACCCATCCAACCCGCTGCTGGCCGACCAGCCGCTGCCGGCCTTCTCGCAGATCAAGCCCGAGCACGTGACGCCGGCGATCGACGCGATCCTGGCTGATTACCGCGCCGGCATCGAGGCGCTCACCGCCGCCGACGCGCCGAAGGATTTCGACACGGTGATGCTCACCCAGGAGCGCCTGGAGCAACGCCTGTCGCACGCCTGGGCGCCGGTGGGGCACCTGCATGCGGTGGCCGACAGCGAGGCGCTGCGCGCGGTGTACGGGCCGGCCGAGGAGAAGCTCACCGAGCACGCCATCGAGCTGGGCCAGAACCGTGCGCTGTACGCCGCGGTGCAGGCGCTGGCCGATGCGCCCGCGTTCGCCACGCTGCCGCGCGCGGAGCGCGCGCTCGTCGAGCACGCGCTGCGCGATTTCAGGCTCTCCGGCGTGGCGCTGGAAGAGCCGGCGCGCAGCCGCTACCGAGAGATCGGCGTGGCGCTGTCGCGCCTTTCCACCGAGTTCTCCAATGCCGTGCTCGATGCCAGCGAGGCCTGGCACGAGCACATTACCGACGAGCGCGACCTGGTCGGAGTGCCCGAGTCCGGCCGTGCGGTACTGCGCCAGTACGCGGCCGAGCAGGGGCTGGAAGGCTTCCTGGTCACGCTCAAGCAGCCCAGCGTGCAGGCGGTGCTCACCTATGCCGACAACCGCAGCTTGCGCGAGCGCGTCTACTGGGCCTACCAGACGCGCGCCTCCGACCAGGGCCCGGACGCGGGCAAGTTCGACAACAGCGGGCGCATCGAAGAGATCATGAAACTTCGCCACGAGGCTGCGCGACTGCTGGGCTTCGCCAACGCGGCGGAGGAATCGCTGGCCACCAAGATGGCCAGCTCGCCGACCGAGGTGATGGAGTTCCTGCACGACCTGGCCATGCGCGCCCGTCCGGTGGCCCAGCAGGAACTCGATGAACTGCGCGCCTGGGCGCAGGCCGAGCTGGGCCTGGACAACCTCGAGCCCTGGGACATCGCCTATGCCTCGGAAAAGCTGCGCGCCCAGCGCTATGCCCTGGACGAGGAACAACTCAAGCCCTACTTCCCGTTGCCGGCGGTGATCGAGGGCCTGTTCGGCCTCACCGGCAAGCTCTACGGCATCACGCTCGCGCAGCGCCACGATGTCGACGTGTGGCATCCGGATGTGCGCTACTACGACGTGCGCGATGCCGGGGGGCACGTGTTCGCGGGAGCCTACGTCGACCTCTACGCGCGCAACGGCAAGCGCGGCGGTGCCTGGATGGATGTCTGCCGCGCGCGCTTCGACGATCAGGCGCAGCACCAGCTGCCGATCGCCTTCCTTACCTGCAACTTCGCCCCGCCCACCGAGGGCAGGCCGGCACTGCTCAAGCACGACGACGTGCTGACCCTGTTTCACGAGTTCGGCCACGGCCTGCACCATTTGCTCACCGAGATCGCGCTGCCCTCGATCGGCGGCATCGACGGCGTGGAGTGGGACGCGGTGGAACTGCCCAGCCAGTTCATGGAGAACTTCGGCTGGAACCGCGAGGCGCTGGATATGTTCGCGCGCCACTGGCAGACCGGCGAGCCGCTGCCCGAGGAGCTCTACCAGCGCATGCTCGCCGCGCGGCACTACCACGCCGGCCTGTTTCTGGTGCGCCAGCTCGAGTTCGCGCTGTTCGATTTCCTGCTGCACCTGGAATACGACCCGGCGCGTGGCGCGCGCACGATGGAGGTGTTGGAGGAGGTGCGCAACCAGGTGGCCGTGCTGCATCCGCCGGCGTGGCAGCGCTTTCCACATGCGTTCACGCACATCTTCTCGGGCGGCTACGCGGCCGGCTACTACAGCTATCTGTGGGCCGAACTGCTGTCGGCCGACGCCTTCGGCGCGTTCGAGGAACTGACCGAGCACGGCGGCAGCGCGATCGACCAAGCCACCGGCGAGCGCTTCCGCCGCGAGATCCTCGCCGTCGGCGCCAGCCGCCCGGCGCTGGAAAGCTTCGTCGCCTTCCGCGGGCGCAAGCCCGAGCCGGAGGCGCTGCTGAAGAGCCACGGGCTGGCCTGAGCGCGCGTGCCCATCGGCCACAGGACCTGCGACATGTGTGGCAACGGTGCATGCCGCAGCCAGGCGCAACGTGTTCCCGGATCTGTCCTACTCGCGGTTCCGCGCGGAAATGCTGCGTAAACGCCCTGCGGTTTAGCTGACGGACGGTGCGCGTGGTCGACCGGTTCGATGGAGCGGCGCCGGCCCGCTCCGAGGGCCGTGACCTGGCGCCATCCGCTCCCGCAGGCGTCCGGACCGGAGCCATCCCATACAATGGACCGATGAAGATCGCCTCCTGGAACGTGAACTCGCTGAAGGTGCGCCTGCCGCAGCTGACCCAGTGGATGGGCGAAACCCAGCCGGACGTCGTGGCGCTGCAGGAAACCAAGCTGGAGGACGCCAAGTTTCCGGTGGACGAGCTGGCTGCGGCCGGCTACCGCGCGGTGTTCTCCGGGCAAAAGACCTACAACGGCGTGGCCATCCTGGCCCGTGGGCACGTGCCCAGCGACGTGGTCACCGATATTCCCGGGCTGGATGACCCGCAGCGGCGCATCCTGGCAGCCACGGTCGGCGAGCTGCGCGTGATCGACCTGTACGTGGTCAACGGCAAGGCGGTGGGTGATCCGAAGTACGACTACAAGCTCGACTGGCTTGCCAAGGTACGCGAATTCATCGCGCGCGAGCACGAGCGCCATCCCAACCTGGTGGTGCTGGGCGACTTCAACATCGCGCCGGAGGACCGCGACGTGCACGATCCGGCCGCCTGGCGCGACTCGGTGCTGTGCTCGGTGCCCGAGCGCGCGGCGCTCAAGGCGATCACCGGTCTGGGCCTGCACGACAGCTTCCGCCTGTTCGAACAGGACGCCGGCCACCACAGCTGGTGGGACTACCGGCAGGCCGCCTTCCGTCGCAACCTGGGCTTGCGCATCGACCTGATCCTGCTTGGTGATGCGCTCAGGGGTGCCGCGCGCGCGGCCACGATCGACCGCGTGCCGCGCACTTGGGAACGGCCGTCTGATCACACCCCGGTGACGCTCGATCTGGATATCTGAGAAACGATGAATACCCCTTCCACCGAATGGCCCAGTTCTCTCACCGACGACGAGCTGGACGAGCTCGACCGCTATCTGCGCAGCCATGCCGACGAAGGCCGCCTTCTGCTCGACGGCGTGCACGGCATGCTCTCGGCGATTGCGGTGGGCCCGCTCGAAGTGCTGCCGGACGAATGGCTACCCGAGGTGCTGCACGATCCCTTCGCCGACGAGGCCGAAGGCAACCGCGTGCTGGAACTGCTCGCCAAGTTGAACGATTCGATTCGCATCGAGCTGGACGTTGATGCCTACGAGCCGATCCTGGGCGAGGTCGACACCGATACCGGCCCGGTACTGTCGGCGGCGGGTTGGTGCGAGGGCTTCAGCCGCGGCATCGACCTGCGTGCCGGGCTGTGGGAGAAGCGTCTGGCCGACGATCCGCAGCTGATGGAGCTGCTCGGGCCGGTGATGGCGCTGGCGGTGGACGAAGGCATCCTCGCGGCCGAAACCGAGTTCGAGAAGCTCAGCGACGAAGAGTACGACCAGTGCCTGGCACAGGTCGCGCCGGTGCTTGACGCGGTCGACCAGTACTGGCGCGAGCATCCCGCCACTGAGGCGGAGCTCGCCGCGCTCGCCCGCGCGCCGGCGCCCGAGGGCGAAGACACGCCCCCCCCGCCGCGCCAGCGCAGCGGTCATTGGGTGCACTGAAAACGCCGGATGACCGATCCGGCGCTCTACCAGCCGATCAACATGCTCAAGCCGGTCGCGCCGGAGCTGTGGATCGTCGACGGTCCGATCGTGCGCATGGCGGCAGGGCTGGGCATGAGCGCACCTTTCCCGACCCGCATGACGGTGGCGCGCCTGCCCGATGGCAGCTTGTGGTGCCACTCGCCGGTGGCGTCCGACGAGCAACTGTTCACCGCCCTCGACGCGCTCGGGCCGGTGGCGCACCTGGTTTCGCCGAACAAACTGCACTATGCGCACATCGCTGCGTGGAAGCGGCGCTATCCCGCGGCCGTCGTCTGGGCCTCGCCGGGCGCGCGCGCGCGCCGCCGGTCAACGCATCGACGTGCGCTTTGACGCCGACCTGGGCGACGTGCCTCCGGCCCTCTGGGCCGGGACGATCGACCAGCTGCGTTTCAAGGGCAGCCGAGCGATCGGGGAAGTGGTATTCCTGCACCGAGCGAGCGCCACGCTCATCCTCGCCGACCTGATCGAGAATTTCGAAGCCGAGCGCCTGGATCCCCCGATGCGCTGGATCGCCCGTCTGGGCGGCGTGCTCGCGCCCGAGGGCAAGACCCCGCTGGACATGCGCTTGACCTACCTGGCCCACAAGCGTGAAGCGCGCGCCTGCCTCGAGCGCATGCTGGCCTGGCAGCCGCAGCGGATCATCCTGGCCCACGGGCAATGCTTCATGGAGGACGGCGAGGCCGAGCTGCGCCGGGCCTTCGCCTGGCTGCTGCGGTAGGGCAGGCCCGCCGGCCCGGCATTTTCCTGCGCGCCGAAACGCTGCGTTCACGCCGCGGCGCTTGGCCCCGCTGTTCGCGGGCCCCATGCTGAGCGGGTCCCCTCCCAGCCCTGAGGCGTTCCATGAGCCAACGCACCATCACCCGCCGCGTGCGCGGCATCGACACCAACGACGGCGCCGGGGTGAAGCTCAAGCGCATCATCGGCCAGCCCAACCTGGACATGCTCGATCCGTTCCTGCTGCTGGACGAATTCCGCTCCGACCAGGCCGGCGATTACATCGCCGGTTTTCCCGAGCATCCGCACCGCGGCTTCGAGACGGTCACCTACATGCTCGCCGGCCACATGCGCCACGGCGACAACCACGGCAACCGGGGCGATCTCGGTCCCGGCAGCGTGCAGTGGATGACCGCCGGCCGCGGCATCCTGCACTCGGAGATGCCGCAGCAGGAGAACGGCCTGATGTGGGGCTTCCAGCTATGGGTGAACCTGCCGGCGACGGACAAGATGACGGCGCCGCGCTATCAGGACATCGGGCCTGAGCGCATTCCGCGCGTCGAACCTGCGCCCGGCGTGGAGGCAAGGGTGATCGCCGGCCGACTGGGCGATGCGGTCGGCCCGGTGCAGGGCGTCGCCACCGCGCCGGTCTATCTGGACATCACGCTGGCCGCCGGCGCGCGCTTCGAGCTGGACCTGCCCCCGGGCCACCATGCCTTCGCCTACGTGTTCGAGGGCGAGTCGGCCGAGGTAGGCGGTTCGCCGCTGCCACGCAACGAACTGGCGGTACTGTCCGATGGGGATGAGCTCACCCTCGCCGCGGGTACCACCGCCGCACGCCTGCTGGTCGTTGCCGGCCGCCCGCTCAAGGAAAGCGTCGCGCGCTACGGACCGTTCGTGATGAACACGCCCGAGCAGATCCACGAGGCGATCGCCGATTTCCGCGCCGGGCGCTTCTGACTTCGCGTCCTCTGCCAGGGCATGGGGGAGAGGGTCGGCCGAGGCGCTTCAGCAGGCAGTCCCGCCCACTGGTTCACTCGTCCGGGCGCACCTGCGCACCTGGGTGCTCGGAGCGCTCCCGCGCAAGGGCCTGCAGTACCCGCGCCATCACGTCCGCCACCGTTCCGTCCGCGTCGACCCGCATCGCCTGCTCGTCGCCGTCGGGCGCCTCCAGCGTGGCCAGCTGGCTGCCCAGCAGTTCCGGCGGCATGAAGTGCCTCCGGGCGCGCATGCGTCGCGCCAGTTCCTCGTACTCCACGTCCAGGTAGACGAACCGCACCGCCGGCCCGGCCTGCCGCAGGCGATCGCGGTAGACCCGCTTGAGCGCCGAGCAGGCGACCACGCCGCTACGCTTGTCCGCCAGCTCGTGGCGCATCCAGGCGACGATCGCGTCCAGCCAGGGCGCGCGGTCGGCATCCTCGAGCGGCACGCCGGCGCTCATCTTGGCGATGTTGGCCGCCGAGTGCAGATCGTCGCCGTCGAGGAACGCGTAGTTCAGCGACTGCGCCAGACGGCGCGCGACGGTGGTCTTGCCCGAGCCGGACACGCCCATCACCACCAGCATCTCGGGCCACGCGGGCTTCGCCCCGTACGCGCTCACGCTCGCTCCCGCCAAGGTCGAGCGCCGACCTTAATCCTTCGGCACAGGACGTGCGATTCATGACTTGGCGGACGCTGCGGATCTGATCGGCGCTCAAGTGCGCCCCACCGTCGCCGATGCCCTGATGAAGGTCGTGTGATTTTGTGCGTTGGAACTCGGTTTGCTCCGTTAAAATGCCATTAATCTGAGTACGAGCAGGATGTTGCAATGCTCGCCAATCATGTTGCCGAATTAAGTCATCCAACCTACTGATTCTATGACCGTTGCGCTGCTGACTATGATCACCTGCCTGGCCCTGATCGCCGGCGCGGTCAAGCGCGTGCCGGAAGGGCGGGTGCACAGCGTGTACCGCAACGGCAAGCTGCAGCGCCTGCTGCAGCCGGGCATGCACTTCGTGCTGCCAGGCCTGGAGCGGGTCGGCCATCGCATCGACCTGGCCGGCCAGGTCCTGCGCTTCCAGGAACCGCTGGCTGCCTCGTCCCAGTTGCATGGAACGGTCTACTGGCAGGTGCTTGAGCCGGAGCGCGCCGACGCGGTGATCGACCAGGCCGAGCAGCTGATCCGCGGCGGCACGCTGGATGCGCTCAAGGCGGAGCCGGACGTGGCGCAGGAAAACCGCCGCGACCTGGGCAGCCGCCTGAAGCAGCGCCTCAACGCCGTGCTGCGCGAGCGGGGCGTGATCATCACCCGCGTCGAGCTCGACTTCGCCTGAGCCAGCTGGCATCGCCGGCGCGCGCGCCGGATACTGCGCGGCTCCCTTGCCGCGAACCGCCGATGAACCGCGCTGTCCTCCACGATCGCCTCGAACACGGCATCGCCGCCCTCGGCCTGGCCTTGCCGGGGGACGCGGTGGCGCGCCTGCTCGACTACCAGGCGCTGCTGGAGCGCTGGAACGGCGCCTACAACCTCACCGCCGTCCGCGATCCGGCGGAGATGGTCACCCGCCACCTGCTCGACTCGCTGGCGATCCTGCCCTACGTGCGGGGCGCCACGCTGGCCGACCTCGGCACCGGCCCGGGGTTGCCCGGCATCGTGCTGGCGATCGCCGCGCCAGGGCGGCAGGTTCTGCTGGTCGACTCCAACGGCAAGAAGGTGCGTTTCCTGCGCGAGGCGATCCGTGCGCTCAAGCTCGAGGGCGTACGCGCGGTGCAGTCGCGAGTGGAGGACGTCCAGGGCCAGTTCGAGTGCATCACGGCCCGCGCCTTCGCCAGCCTGGCGGACATGCTGGGCTGGGGCGGCCATCTGCTGGCGCCCGACGGCATCTGGCTGGCCATGAAGGGCAAGCCGGCCGAGGAGGAACTGCCGGGGATTCCTGCGGGCTTCGAACTGCGTGCCCGGCATGCCCTGCGCGTGCCCGGGCTAGACGCCGAGCGGCATCTGCTGGTGCTCGGCAGGGCTTAGCCGCCGGCCGGTCTAGGCCGGCGCGGCGCTTCACCTCGATCGCCTGCATTCCCCGGGTGACGGAAGGCCACGGATTGCGTGACCGCGGCCGGGGTCGACCCGCGTGCCGGACCCACTACACTAGGCCCCTTTCCGCATCTCGGTAGCTATCGAGCCATGGCCCGCATCATCGCTGTCGCCAACCAGAAGGGCGGCGTCGGCAAGACCACGACGGCAGTCAATCTCGCCGCAGCGCTGGCGGCCGCCAAGCGCAAGGTGCTGCTGGTCGATCTGGACCCGCAGGGCAACGCGACCATGGCCTCGGGCGTGGACAAGCGCGAGGCCAAGCCCAACGGCTGCGAGGTGCTGCTGGACGAGGCCCCGATCGAACGCGCCATCGTTTCCACCGAGGCGCACTACGACCTGCTGCCCGGCAACGGCGACCTCACCGCCGCCGAACTCAAGCTGATGGACGCGATCGCCCGCGAGAACCGGCTCAAGGAACAGCTGGCCAAGATCTCGGACAGGTACCAGACCATCCTGATCGATTGCCCGCCCTCGCTGCACCTGCTCACGCTCAACGCGCTGGCCGCGGCCGATGGCCTCTTGATCCCGGTGCAGTGCGAGTACTTCGCGCTGGAAGGGCTCTCCAGCCTGCTCGACACGGTCAAGGCCGTGCGCCACCGGCTGAACCCGAAGCTGGAGATCGAAGGCCTGCTGCGCACCATGTACGACGTGCGCAACAACCTGGGCAACGAGGTTTCCGCGCAGCTCACCCAACACTTCGGCGACAAGGTGCTGCGTTCGATCATCCCGCGCAACGTGCGTCTGGCCGAGGCACCCAGCCACGGCCAGCCGATCCACCTTTACGACCGCAGCTCGCGCGGCGCAATCGCCTACATCGGCCTGGCCGGCGAGATCATTCGCCGCGAACGCGGCGCGCAGGCCGCCGTGGCCGCGCTCAACGACATGCACGACACCGGCGAGGCGCTCGACGCCGCCGCCGACATCCACCAGGAGTGATCATGGCCGCCGCGAAGAAACGGGGACTCGGCCGCGGGCTCGACGCGCTGCTCGGCGGCGACGGCGCCGGCGCCGCCGAGCCACTGGAGCAGGAGGGCGAGCTGCGCAGCCTGCCGATCCAGCAGATCCAGCCGGGCAAATACCAGCCGCGCCGGCACTGGAACGAGGAAGCGCTGGAGGAGCTGGCCGCCTCGATCAGGGTACAAGGCTTGATCCAGCCGGTGGTGGTGCGCGTGCTGGGCAGGAACAGCTACGAGCTGATCGCTGGCGAACGCCGCTGGCGCGCCGCCCAGCTCGCGCAGCTGAGCGAGATCCCGGCGCTGGTCAAGGCGGTCGACGATGCCGCCGTGCCGGCGATGGCCCTGATCGAGAACATCCAGCGCCAGGACCTCACCCCGCTGGAGGAAGCCGACGCGCTCAAGCGCCTGATCGAGGACTTCGAGCTCACCCACCAGCAGGCGGCGGACGCTGTCGGCCGCTCGCGCGCGGCCGTGTCCAACCTGCTGCGCCTGACCGAGCTGCCCACGCCGATCAAGAAGCTCCTGGACGAAGGCAAGCTGGAGATGGGCCATGCCCGCTGCCTGCTCACGCTGGACGAGGTCGTCGCCCTGCCGTTGGCGCGTCAGGCTTCGACCTTGGGCTGGAGCGTGCGCGAACTGGAAGACGCCGCGCGCCGCGCGCAGAACCAACCGAAGGGCAAGGCCAGGGGCACCGGCGCGCGTGATCCCAACATCGACGCGCTGGAGCGCGAGCTGGGCGAGCGCTTCGCCACCCGGGTGGAACTGGCGCAGGGCCGCGGCGGCCGCGGCAAGCTGGTGATCCACTACCACAGCAACGACGAGCTGGACGGGATCCTCGGCAAGTTGCGCTGAGGCGTCGCCTTTTTCCCTGCGGGACCAGAGCCCGCAGGGCGGATGAAGGTCCGTCCGTAGCGGCGCAGGTTCCGCATTCTTGCGCCGGCCTTTCCCGAAAAGAGCGAGCAGAGCCGCCTGCGCTCGCTGTCCGCATCGGCGATAATTGCCGCCCATTCGTTCCGTCGGACTGGCCCCATGCCCGAGCTTTCCGTCGTCGTGCCCGTGTTCAACGAGCGCGACAACATCCCGCCGCTGCTTGCCGAGATCGCCACCGCCCTGCGCGGAACGGTCGATTTCGAGATCGTCTACGTGGACGACGATTCCAGCGACGACAGCCGCGCCGTGCTCGCCGCACAGAAGGCCAGCTACCCGGAGCTGCGCGTGCTGCACCACGTCAGCCGCAGCGGCCAGAGCACGGCGGTGTGGAACGGCGTGCGCGCCGCGCGCGGCGCCTGGATCGCTACGCTGGATGGCGACGGCCAGAACGACCCGGCCGACATCCCCAAACTGCTGGCCGCCCGCGCGAGCGCCGCGTCCGAGATCAGACTGTTCGCCGGCTGGCGCACCACCCGCCGCGACAGCTTCAACAAGCGCATTTCCTCCAGGATCGCCAATGCGGTGCGTTCGCGCATGCTCAAAGACGCCACGCCCGACACCGGCTGCGGCCTCAAACTGTTCGAACGCGAAACCTTCCTGCGCCTGCCCTACTTCGACCACATGCACCGCTACCTGCCGGCGCTGGTGCGGCGCGCCGGCTACGCCAGTCAGAGCGTGCCGGTGGGCCATCGCCCGCGCATCGCCGGCACGTCCAAGTACGGCATGCTCGACCGCCTGTGGGTGGGCCTGGCCGACCTGCGTGGCGTGGCCTGGCTGATGCGCCGCGCCAAGGTGACCCGCGTCGAGGAACTCTGATCCGCGCCGCGCCCTACAGGGTATTCACCGCCGCGGAGTAAGCTGGGCGGCGGTTCCTGCAAGGGGGCGCCATGAGCCTGGCCGTCAAACGCGTCTATGACCCGCCCTCGCCCAAGGACGGCTGCCGCGTGCTGGTCGACCGGCTGTGGCCGCGCGGCCTGAAGAAGGAAGATGCCGCACTGGACCTCTGGGCCAAGGAGGTCGGCCCTTCGCGCGAGCTGCGCCAGTGGTTCGGCCACGAGCCGACGCGCTGGGAAGGCTTCCGTCATCGCTACGCCGGCGAACTCGACGCCATGCCCGACGCCTGGCACGCGCTGGCCGAAAAGGCCCGCCGCGGCCGCGTGACGCTTTTGTTCGGTGCGCGCGATGAGGAGCACAACAACGCGGTTGCGCTGAAGGCTTATCTGGAAAACTATCTGGCCGCGCACGGCCCGCATTGACGCCGCGGCCCGGCGCGTCCCGACCGCGCGGGAGGCCTCAGGATGTGCGTTGCCGGTCAATCCGACGGACGCCAACGCTGCAGCGCTTCGCGGGTGCGCAGCCGGCCCAGCTCGATCAGCTCGTCCGCCCGGTAGAACTCCCATACGGCCGCCGCGTCGCGTGGGATCTGCACCAGCAGGTCCGGCTCGTAGGCGGCCAGCCGCACGCGCGAGAGGTTCGACTGCATCAGGTCCATCGACTGGGTCAGCAGCTCCAGCGCACCCGGCTCGCGTATCCGCGGCGGGATGGCCTCGCCGCGCGAGAACAACCGGCCGAGCCATCCGGACTTGACCTCGGGCGTGGCTGTGGCGTCCTGTTGGGGGCTGGGGCGCTCGATCGGGCCGTCCAGGCTCACGGCGACCAGGAAGTCGGCGCGTTCGCGGATCAGCGGCGTCATCGGGACCGGATTGAGCAGCGCGCCATCGACCAGCCGGCGCCCGTCCAGCATGTGCGGCCGGAACACCGTGGGGATCGCGATCGAGGCGCGGATCGCATCGAACAGTTGCCCGCGTGTCAGCCAGACTTCGCGTTCGCGGTCGATGTCGGTGGCCACCGCGGTGTAGGTCAGCGGCAGCTCCTCGATGCGCGCATCGCCGATCAGCTGGCGCAGCGTCTCGATGATCTTCTCGCCCTTGATCAGTCCGCCGCTGAAGGTCCAGTCGACCAGCCGCAGCACGTCGAAGCGGGCCAGCTTGCAGACCCAGTCGCGGTAGACCGGCAGCTTGCCCATTGCGTAGATGCCGCCGATCAGCGCTCCCATCGAACTGCCGGCAATGGCGCTGATGCGATAGCCCTGGCGCTCCAACTCCTCGATCGCGCCGATGTGCGCCAGGCCCTTGGCGCCCCCGGCGCCAAGCGCAAGTGCGACGGTCGGCTGGCTTGGCGCGTCCGGTGCCGGGGCGGAGGAATTCATGCGGCGGGCCTAGGTGGGCAAGCCCTCACGATACGTTGGCACGGGGCTGTGGTGAAGTCATCCTTCCGGGCGGGAGGCGGCAGCGGTCGCTATGATGGCCGCATCGGCACCTACGACACGACGGGCCAGCCCTCAGGAATCATGCCAGCCGATACCCACCTTTACTCCTCGTTCCGCCTGGCTGCTCCAGTCCGTGCCTGCCGCCCGCGCGGAGCGCGCGCGTGAGCTGGCAGGCCTGGGCCACGGTGGCCATCATCGCCGGTGCGATGGGTCTGTTCGCGAGCGAGAAGGTGCGCATCGACCTGGTCGCCCTGCTGGTGCTGGCGGCGTTGGTGGTGCTGGGCATCGTGTCGCCGGAGGAAGCCTTGTCCGGCTTCAGTAACGAGGCCACCGTGACCGTGGCGGCGATGTTCGCGCTTAGCCTGGGGATCGAGCGCTCGGGCGCGCTGGAGCCGCTCACCCGCCTGCTGATGCGCATCCGCAAGCCGTGGCTGTTGACCCTGGCGATGATGCTGGCGATCGCGCCGCTGGGTGCGTTCGTCAAGAACATTGCGCTGGTCGCCACCTTCCTGCCGCTGGCACTGCGCGTGTGCCAGCGCACCGGCACCTCGCCCGCCCGCGTGCTGATGCCCATGGCCTATGCGGCACAGATGGGCGGCGTGTGCACGCTGATCGGCACGTCCTCCAACCTGCTCGCCGACAGCCTGGCGCAGAAGCATGGGCTGCCGCCGTTCGGCGTGTTCGAGTTCACCAAGATGGGTGCGCTGCTGGCGGTGGCCGGCATGGCCTATCTCATGCTGATCGGCCGCCGCCTGCTGCCCCGCCATATCGATGCGGCTTTGCCCGAGGGCGGCGAGGTGGGCAAATACGTCACCGAGCTGGTGGTGGGCGAGGAATCGCCGCTGCTGGGCACACGCATCGCCGACGCGCAGCTGGGCGAGAAGTACGGCGTCTACCCGCTGGAGCTGCTGCGCGGGGAGCGCCGCATGTGGTCGCCGCGCGAACAGCAGCTGGCCGCCGGCGACGTGCTGCTGGTGCGCGGGGACTGGGGCAAGATCGAGGAGTTCCAGCGTCGCGCGCGGCTGCGCAATGCTCCCGAGCAGCACTATGCGCGCGAGGACGACCGCACCCGCGTGCTGGCCGAGCTGATGGTCGCGCCGGGCAGCCCCGCCGAAGGCCGTCGCATGTCGGAGCTGGGCCTGGACTGGCGCTACCGTGCCACGGTGCTTGCGGTGCACCGGCGCGGCCAGGTGCTGCGCGACAAACTCAGCAACACCGATCTGGCGGTGGGCGACGTGCTGCTGGCGCTGGTCGACGAGGGCGGCATGCCCAAGCTGCGCACCGACGATGCTTTCATCGTGTTGTCCGAACGCGACGACGCGCGTGGCAGCATGCGCAAGGCCTGGGTTGCGGCGACGATCATGGCCGCGGTGGTGGTGGTCTCGGGCATGCATTGGCTGCAGATCCCGGTCGCCGCACTGTGCGGCGCCACCGCGATGGCCCTGACCGGCTGCTTCGGTCGCAGGGACGTCTACGAGGGCATGGACTGGAAGATCATCATCCTGCTCGGCGCCATCTTGCCGCTGGGACTGGCGATCGAGAAGACCGGGCTGTCCACGGTGGTGGTGCAGGGCGCGATGAGCCTGGTCGGCAGCCACGGGCCGCTGGCTGCGCTGTTGATGGTCTACCTGCTGACCGCGCTGCTCACAGAGCTGATGGGCCACAACCCGTCCGTGGTGCTGATGGTGAGCATCGCGGTGACGTTGGCGCATGCGGCGCACGCCGATCCGCGCCCGTTCGTCGTGGCGGTGGCCTTCGCCGCGGCGACCTCGTTCGCCACGCCGGTCGGCTATCCGACCAACACGATGGTGTATTACGCCGGCGGCTACCGCTTTACCGATTTCATGAAAGTGGGCATCCCGCTCATCGGGCTGTTCTGCGCGCTGTCGATGTGGCTTATCCCGCAGCTGTGGCCGTTCCATCCCTGAGCCATCGACCGCCTCTCCTCCGGCGCAGGCGGGGAAGAGGGCCTGCTAGCGTGGCGCCTGCTGGTAGCCGCCCAGCGCCATGTGCAACAGGCTCTTCATCTCCTCGCGCAGCGGCAGCGGCGCCACGACCTCCGCGTCCGGCCCGTACTTGAGCACGTCCATCAGAAGTTCGCGCGACTTGGAGTAAGGCACCTTCAGCTCATAGTGGCCGTCGGGCAGCCACTCGCCCTTCTGCTGCGAGTGCCAGTGCTCGTCGGCGACCCAGCGCGCGGCGTGGGCGGAGAACCGGATCGTCGCCCAGGCCTTGGGCTTGCCGGCGAAGATGCCGTAGCTGGAGGCGAGCCATTCGTTGAGGTCCGCCTCGGGCACGTCGATCGCCGCTTCGTCCAGCGCGTGGGCATCGCGGATGCGGTCCACCGCGAAGCTGCGCAGGGCGTCCCGGTCGTGGTCCCACACGTCCAGGTACCAGTTGTCGCGGTAGTGGGTGAGGCGTTGCGGCGAGACGGTGCGCTTGCTGTCCGAGTCGGTCGTGCGCGCGCGGTAGGAGAAGCGCAGCCGGCGGCGCTCCAGCACCGCGCCGGCGACCACGCGGAACACCTGCTGGTCGAGCTTGCGCTCGCCCCAGGGGATCACGCGGATGCGCTCGATCGGCAGTGATTTCTCCTTCTCCTGGCCGGTCAGCAGTCGCTCGATGCGCTGCTTGAACGGCGCCAGGGCGCCGGCCAGCACGCCGGGGCCGGAGCGGCCGATCAATTCATTGAGCGCCAGCAGCGCGGCCAGCTCGTCGGAGGTCAGCCAAAGCCCCGGCAGCTCGAAGCGCTCGCCCTCGCCCAGTTCGTAGCGGAACGCTGCCTGGTCGGTGCCGGCGCTTTCGATGGGGGCGCCCAGCGCGTCGCGCAGGAAGGCCACATCGCGGTAGAGCGTGGCGCGCG
Organism: Frateuria sp.; assembly: GCF_035943815.1. Lineage (GTDB taxonomy): Bacteria > Pseudomonadota > Gammaproteobacteria > Xanthomonadales > Rhodanobacteraceae > Frateuria_A. The sequence continues at coordinate 81,830 of NZ_DASZBU010000009.1, read as the reverse complement.
AGCATTCCAGCTCGTCCATCAACCGCGCCAGCGGCACCGGGTAATGCGCCGATTTGAGAAGCCGGTGCAGGGTGAGGATGCGTTCGTAGCGGTCCATGTCATACCGTTGGGGGGCGGGCTTTGTGTAGCATGGGTACGGCCAGCGACGGCCGCAAGCCCGTTGCCCGGCCCGGTCGTGCGCCGGGTCGCGGTTTTTCCCCAACCGGCGAGCCTTTCGATCCCGATGCAGCCATCCAGCGACACGCAGGCCTGCATACCCGCGCCGGCGGGCGAGCAAGCCTGCCCCGCGCCCCCGGCCTATCCGGCAAGCCTGCTGCGGGTGCTGGCGCTGTCAGGCCACGGCCTGTGGATGCTGCTGGGCCTGGCGCTGGCGCTCGGCATCTACCGCGTCGGGCGCAGCGAAGCTTTGCTGCCGCTGGCACTGGGCGCGGCGTTCATCAGCTCCGGCCTACTGGCCGCCTGCCTGCGCTTGCCGGGCTTGTCCGAATGGCACGGCTGGCACCCGGCGCGGCGCAGCCGACCCACGCGTGAGGCCATGCTTGCGTTGGCAGCCTATCTTCCGATGCTGGCGGTGGGCGGCCTGGTGCGTGGCGACAACGCCTTCTGGGCGACCCGCGTGGCAGGCACCGCCCTGGCGCTGTGCAGCGCCGCCAGCATGGTCTACACCGTACATCGTTACCGCAGGCAGCTTTCGGCCGGCGCGCTGCGTTGTTCGGCGCAGCTTCCGCTCAGCCGGATGGTCGCCGCCTGGTATGCCGGCGGCTTGTGGATGTGGCTTTGTCTGGCCGCTCAGGACGGTGCCGTGCATCCGGCCGGTACGCGACCCTGGATCATGGTGCTGCTGGTGCTGGCGTTGCTGCTGGGCTTGATCGAGGGGCTGCGCTGGCAGGCGCTGGCCCAGGCCGACAAGCGGCCCGCCGGCACGCGGGGCCGGACCGACCGCTTCGTCGCCGCGCTGTTCACCTATGCCATGCCCAGCCTGGCCTTGCTGGTGGTGGACCTGTCCGGTGCCGGCGTGCCGCTGGTGGCGCTGGCGGCGGTCAGTTGCCTGCTCGGGCGGGCCATCGAGCAGCGCGCCTACGAGGGCATGCTCGCGCGGCTCTGCCTTGCCGAACGCGCCGGTCACGGGCCGTAGCCCGGCAACCGGGGTGTTCACTGCAAGTTCCGAACCGTCGCATTAAGGTTACGATTTTACTTGCCCCATCCCATGGATCGCCCGATGAACAAAACCCTGATCGTCGCCGCGTGCCTGCTGGCCTTCGCCGGCATCGCGCAGGCACAGGACGCCGGCGCGCCCGGCAACAGTGCGGCCGACAACGGCGGCTGGACCGGCTCCGGCGAGTTCGGCTTCGCTTCCGCGCATGGCAATTCGCGAACCGAGAACATCAACGCCAAGCTCGGCCTGAACCAGGAAAACGAGTACTGGAAGAACAACTTCTTCCTCAACGGCATGCGCTCGAAGGGCGAAGTGTCGGTGCGGGATGCCGCCGGCAACACGATCAACCGCTTCAGCACCACCGCCAACCGCTACGATTCGGGCGCCTCGGTCGGCTACAAGCTCGACCCTCGCAGTTACATCGTGGGCGCAGCCCGATACGAGCATGACGACTTCGGCGCCAACCTGTGGCAAGGCATCGTTTCGCTGGGTTACGGCTACATCGCGTTGAAGAACGAGCGCACCGAGCTCTCCTTCGAAATCGGCCCCGGTTACAAGCGCTATCGCCCGGCCAACTCCCTGGTGCAGATCAACGGCGTGAACACGGTCGTGCGCAGACCTACCGAGAGCGAGGCGGTCGCTCGCGGCCTGATCAACTACAAGTACCGCCTGACGGACAACACCGCCTTCGAGGACACCCTGCTGCTCGAAGCGGGTTCGAAGAACAAGTACTACCAGAACGATGCCGGCCTTTCGGTCAGCATGACCAAGAAGATGGCGCTCAAGCTCGGCTTCCAGGTGCGCTACAACTCCGACACGCAGCCGGGTACGAAGAGCACCGACACGCTGACCACCACTAATCTGGTCTACAACTTCTAGGCCCCTGCATGCCGCCTTGCCACCTCTCCCCACGGGAGAAGGGGCAAGGCGGCGCCGTCGAATTAGCCGAGCATTTCGCCCGCGCCCTGCGCCAGCAGGGCATCGGCCACCACGCGGCCGAGCGCCTCGGGCTGGTCGGCCACGCCCTGCGCTTCCGCGCGCAGCAAGCGCCCTTGGGTCGCATCGCCCACCAACCCACGCAGGTGCAGGCCGTGTTCGCCTAGCACGCACCAGGCCGCCACGGGCACCGTGCAACTGCCGCCGAGCGCGTGGTTCATGGCGCGCTCGGCGCTCACCGTCACGCGCGTGTCGGCGTCGTCCAGCGCGGCCAGCAGCGCCAGCACGGCCGGCTGGTCCGCGCGCGCCTCGATCGCGATCGCCGCCTGCCCCGGCGCCGGCAGCCAGTCCGGCGCGGCCAGCCGCTGGCGGATGCGTCCGGCCAGGCCCAGGCGTTCGAGCCCCGCGCAGGCGAGCACGATGGCGTCGTAGTCACCTGCGTCCAGCTTGGCCAGGCGCGTGTTGACGTTGCCGCGCAGGTCGAGCAGTTCCAGGTCCGGTCGCGCCGCGCGCAGCTGCGCCTGGCGGCGCAGCGAAGAGGTGCCCACGCGGGCGGCGTGCGGCAACGAGGCGAGCGTGGCGTGCCGGTTGCAGACGAAGGCATCGGCAGCATCCGCGCGCGGCAGCATCGCCGGCAGCACGAAGCCAGGTTCGAGCTCGGCCGGGACGTCCTTGAGCGAATGCACCGCCAGATCGGCGCGGCCTTCGAGCATCGCCACTTCCAGTTCCTTGAGGAACAGTCCTTTGCCGCCAATGGCGGCCAGCGGGCGATCGGCGATCTCGTCGCCGCGGGTGGTCATCGGCACCAGGTCGACGGCCAGGCCCGGATGCGTTTCGCGCAGGCGAGCGGCAACGTGTTCGGCCTGCCACAACGCGAGCGCGCTCTTGCGGGTGGCGATGCGCAGGAGGGAAACGGCCATCGGAGTTCCGTGAGAGTAGACAGCGGTGCACATTGTCGCGCAGGAGCGGCCTGGACGTGCCCGCCCGCGACGATTTTGCAGTTGGCGTCGCGTGCAGCGCTTCAGCCGCTGCGAAGCAGCTTGCGTACCGCCGGCAGGTTGCGCCGGCTCACCTCGGGGCTGAGATCGGTGCCGGCCAGGCGCGCCAGCACGCGACCGTCGGCCAGGGTCTTCAGGCCCAGCAGGCGCGGTGCGGGCACCAGGCAGTTGCGGTGCAGGCGCACCAACTGGGTCGGGTAGGCCTCCTCCAGCTGCCGCAGCGATTCCTCGATCAGCAGTTCGCCGCCGGCGTGGCGCACCACCACGTATTTTTCCTCGGCCAGCAGGCAGACCACCTCGGTGAGCGCGATTCGCACCTGCTCGCCGCGCAGGCGGCCGCGCAGGTAGCCGATCGCTTCGGCTGGCGCGGCGGCCAGGCGCACGCGGGCGCGCTGCAGCGCCTCGCGCAGGCGTTCCAGCCGCACGGGCTTGAGCAGGTAGTCGACCGCGCCCACTTCGAAGGCGGTCAGCGCATGGTTCTCGTAGGCGGTGCAGAAAACAATCTGCGGGCGCGCCTGCCCCGCCAGCCGGGCCGCCAGCGCGGCGCCGTCCAGGCCAGGCATGTTGATGTCCAAGAGCAGCAGGTCCAGCTGCGTCTGGCCGATCGCCGCCAGCGCGGCTTGGCCATCACCGACGCTGCCAGCCACGGCCACACCCTCGCATTCGCCCAGCAGCGCGGCCAGGCGCGCACGGGCGAGCGGTTCGTCGTCGACGATCAGCACGCGCATCAGCCGGACCCCGCTTGCGGCGCGTCGAGCGGCAGGCGCAGCGCCACCACGAAGCGGCCCTCGCGCGGCCCGGCCTCGACCGTGGCGCGCGTGCCGTAGCGATAGGCCACGCGTTGGCGCACGTTGGTCAGGCCGTGGCCGTGGCCGGGCGCGGTGGGTGAGGGCGGCAGCGGGTTGTCGATCTCGATGTGCAGCGTGCGCGTGTCGTGCCAGCCGCGCAGCCGTACTTCGCCCCCTTCACGCAGCGGCTGGATGCCGTGGCGCACGGCGTTCTCCACCAGCGGCTGGAGCAACAGGCGCGGCAGCGGGTAAGCGGGCGGCATGGCGTCGAGCTCGCGGCGCACGTGCAGCCGTTCGCCCAGGCGCAGCTGTTCGATCGCGAGGTAGCGCTCGATGAGCGCCAGCTCCTCGCCCAGCGTGCCTTCGTGCGTGCCGGTGGCGCCGAGCGCCGCGCGGAACAATTCGCACAGGTCCTCGATGGTGCGCTCGGCCGCCGCCGGGTCGACTCGCACCAGCGCGGCCACCGTGTTCATGCTGTTGAACAGGAAGTGCGGCCGGATGCGCGCCTGCAGCGCATCGACCTGCGCGTGTGCCACCGCCGCCAGGCGCGCCTGCCACTGCGCCAGCACATAGAAATAGCGCAGCATCGCGGCGCCGAGCAGGGCGGCGACCAGCAGGTTGTCGCGCACGAACGCCGCTGGCGGGACGCGCACCAGGTCCAGTTGCAGCGCCAGGTCCATCCAGCGCGCGCATGCGCTGGCCGCGGCCACCACCAGCATCATCACCAGCCACACACCGGCATAGGGCATCCAGCCACCCAGGCGCTGCAGCCACGGCCGCGCATAGCACAGCGCCAGCGCGATCAGCACCGACAGCCAGCTGACGAACAGCATGCCCACGCTGTAGCCGCGCCAGCCGCGTGGGTTGTCCGGCGTCAGCCACATCAGCGTGACGGTGAGCGCGCCGACCGCGAACAGCGCAGCTACCGCCGGGAGCCGGCAGAAATCCGGCAGCGGGCTGGGCGTGCGGGCTGGGGGGGGAGCGCTCATGCGCGCCAGTATGCCGTAGGGGTGGGGGCTGGCGGCTCCGTCCCTGCCCCGCGTTGGCGGGGAGGGCTCGGCATGGAGATCAGACGAGGCGGTCGCCAAGCCAGCGCCGCAGGTCGGCGATCTCCTCGGCGCACACCGAGTGTGGCATCGGATAGGTGTGCCAGTCGATCGTGTAGCCCATTTCTTCCAGCAGTCGTCGCGAATCCAGCCCCCGCTGCAGCGCTACCACCGGATCGGCCGTGCCGTGGCCCCAGAATATCGGCACGCGGGCGTTGGCCGCGCTGCGCTCGGGCGCCAGCGTGGCGGCGATCGGCAGATAGGTAGACAGCGCGACTATGCCGGCCAGCGGCTGCGCGTGACGCAGGCCGGCGGCGAGCGCGATGGCGCCGCCCTGCGAGAAGCCGGCCAGCACGATGCGCTCGCTCGGCACGCCGCGTTCGTGCTCGCGCGCGATCAGCGCCGCTACCGCTGCGATCGTGCGGCGGATACCGGCCTCGTCCTGCGGCGCGCGCGCGTCGAAGCCGACGATGTCGTACCAGGCCCGCATCGGCACGCCGCCGTTGATGCTGACCGGCTGCACCGGCGCATGCGGGAACACGAAGCGCAGCGCAGGCCAGCTCCTGTCCACCAGCTCAGGCACGATCGGCGCGAAGTCGTTGCCGTCCGCGCCCAGGCCGTGCAGCCAGAGGATGCTGTAGCCGGGAGCGGGGCCGGTTTCGCGTTCGATGGCCGGGAGGTGTGTCATGGGAGTCCAGTTGGGCAGGAGAGTGGGCAGTGTCGTCCATGCGACGTGGCGTTGCCCGCGCGAATGGTGAATGGGGTGTGGGCCCTTCGCAAGATTGGCTCCTTACCTCGATCCTCTCCCCATCTTTGAGAGGAGCCGGGGAGAGGGGGCGAAGGTGCGCTTCGCGCAGCGACGGCTTTCATAGACGCGGGTTTGCGGCATCTGTGGGCTTGGCTATGCTCGACGCTTTTGCGACCGCGGAGTGCTTGCATGCGTCGACTTTTCCTGGCGGGCCTCGTCGCCCTCACCGCCTTGCCGGCAGTAGCGGCTACGGCTGCGGCTCCGCTCGACCTGGAAACGGTAATGGCCAATCCCGACTGGATCGGGCAGGCGGTGGAGTCTTCCTACTGGAGCGTGGACGGGCGGGCGATCTACTACCGGCTCAAGCGCGACGGCAGCGAGGTGCGCGACTTGTACCGCGTCGATCCGGCCACTGGCCGCAGCGAGAAGCTCGACCCGGCGGCGGTGGCACAGGCCGACGGCCCGGCGGTTTACGACCGCGCGCATCGCTACGCCGCCTTCGTGCGCCACGGCGACGTGTTTCTGCGCAGGCTGGCCGACGGCCGCACCGTACAGGTCACGCAGACGGCCGAGGAGGAAACCTCGCCGCAGTTTTCCGCCGACGGCCACGCGCTTCAGTACCGCGCGGGCAACGACTGGTACAGCTACGACATCGCCCGCGCGGTCGGCGCGCCGGCGGCGATCCTGAAATTTGCCGACGACCCGCAGCAGGACAAGGCCGACGCGCTGGAGGACGAGCAGCTGAAGCTCTTCTCCACCCTGCGCCAGCTCAAGGCGCAGAAGGAGGCCAAGCGCGCCGACGACAAGGCGCTGGCCGAGGCCGACCCCAGTCGCGCGCCGGAGCCGTTCTGGCTCGGCGACAAGATCGTGGCGCTCGACACCGAACTATCGCCCGACGGCCGCTGGTTGCTGCTGGTCACGCGGGCGAAGGACTACGCGCCCGGCCGCCACCCCAGCGTGACCCACTACGTGACCGACTCCGGCTACGCGGAGGGGCAGGAGGCGCGCGTCTACGTGGGGCGCAACGATCCGGCGCCGCAGTCGCTGCTGCTGCTGGACCTGCGCGAGCACAAGCACTACCCGCTGCTGACCGACGGCCTGCCTGGCATCAAGGACGATCCGCTCGCGGCGATCCGTGCAAAGACCGTCGCGGCACTCGCCAAGGCCGGCAAGGACGACGAGGCCAGGGCCCTCAAGGCGCCGGAGGTGCGCGCGGTGCGCATCATCTCCAGCGCAGAGGACGGTGGCGGCGGCGGCATCGTGTGGAGCGAGGATGGCAGCCATCTGGCCATCCAGTTGCGCGCGATCGACAACAAGGACCGCTGGATCGCCAGCGTCGACTTCGCCCGCCACGCGCTCGTCAACCAGCACCGCCTGCACGACGACGCCTGGATCAACTGGAACTTCAACGATTTCGGCTGGCTCAAGGACAACCGCACGCTGTGGTACCTGTCCGAGGAGAGCGGCTACTCGCAGCTCTACACCAAGGCGCTCGACGGCAAGGCGCGCGCGCTGACCTCGGGCCGGTTCGAGGTGAGCCACCCGCGGCTCTCCGAGGACGGTCGCTGGTTCTACCTGCGCAGCAACAAGGTCGCGCCCTACAGCTACGACGTCTACCGCGTGCCCAGTGCAGGCGGCGAGCTCGCGCGCGTGACCCGCTACCAGGGCATGGACGAGTTCGCGCTCTCGCCCGACGGCGGCTGGCTGGCGGTGCTGCACTCCTCACCCTACGTGCTCGCGCAGCTGGCGGTTCAGCCGGCCGACGGCGGCACGCCGCGCCAACTGACGAACACCATGAAGAGCGCCTTCACCGCGCGCGCCTGGATCGCGCCGAAGATCGTCGAGGTGCCTTCCAGCCATGGTGCGGGGACGATCTACGCCAAGTACTACGGCCCGGCCAACGAAAGCGGCGCATCGAAGCCCGCGGTGATCTTCGTGCACGGCGCCGGCTACCTGCAGAACGTCACGCTGTCCTGGTCGAACTACTTCCGCGAGCAGATGTTCCACAACTTGCTGGTGAGCCAAGGCTATGTGGTGCTGGACATGGATTATCGCGCCTCAGAGGGCTACGGCCGCGACTGGCGCGACGCGATCTACCGCCAGATGGGCCATCCGGAGCTGGAGGACCTGCTCGACGGCAAGGCCTGGCTGGTCAAGCACCACCAGGCCGATCCCAAGCGCGTAGGCATCTATGGCGGCAGCTACGGCGGCTTCATGACCGAGATGGCGCTACTGCGCGCGCCGGGCGAGTTCGCCGCGGGCGCCGCGCTGCGGCCGGTCAGCGACTGGCGGCTGTACAACCACGAGTACACCTCCGATATTCTCAACGACCCGCAGCTGGACCCGCACGCCTACGCGATCAGCTCGCCGATCAGCTACGCCGACCAGCTGGCCGATCCGCTGCTGATCCAGCACGGCCTGATCGACGACAATGTGATGGCGGCCGATTCGATCCGCCTGTACCAGCGCTTCATCGAGCTGCACAAGAAGAACTTCTGGATCTCGCTTTATCCGATGGAGCGGCACGGCTTCGTGCATGCCGACTCCTGGTACGACGAGTACCGGCGCATCGACGAATTGTTCGAGACCTACGTGAAGCCGGCCCGGTGACCCAGTGAACCCCTCTCTCTCTCTGCGGGAGAGGGGCGGAAGGGCCGAGTCCGGCTACGCCCAGGCGGCGCTCATCGACAGCACGAAGCCGCTCACCGCGACCAGCGCGGCCACCATCCATTTGGGCAACGGCAACCGCTTCCAGTGGCAGCCCAGGTTAAGCAAGGCACGATTCCGCCGGGGGCTGCGATCAGGAACAGCAGCAGGCCCCCACAGGCGGAGGCGGGCATCCGTTCGAAGTAGCGCCCGGCCATTGCCGGAGGCGCGCCGGAACTTCGCCGAAGGTGTTGACGCTGTGGGCGATGCGCAGCACGCGTCGGTCGCTGGGCAGGCCCAGCTGCGGCGCGCGCCGCGCCACCCGTCCATCAGCACCCTCAGCGCGATCCTGCTGCTCGTGGAGTGTTATCGAGCAGCGTCCAGTCGGCGGCGCGCAGCATCAGCGCGCATCAGATCGTTGGCACCTGCAGCGCCTCGAACATGTCCCAGCCGCGCAGCGCGCGGGCATGCGCACGGTATGCGGCTCGCCCGGCGGCATCCAGCCCACCCGCTGTGGCGAAAGGGCCCAGGCGCCCTCGCGCGTGCGAATGCCGACCATGCCGGACTCGATATAGAAGAAGTGGCGCGCACGTGCTGGTGCCAGTCGCTCCCTTCGTCGTGTGGCCTATGTTCGACCGAGCTGTCCACTCGGAAGGCTTCGAGGTGTGCGAACGTGCGCCGGCGGCGCTGCTGCGCGACGAACTGGCCACGCGCCATGAGTTGCCGGTGAGGCTTGAAGCGGAGTGCCGTCGCTCAGGCCGGCGGCGTCTGCGTCTGCAGTTCGGCGGCGATGCGCGCGAAGCTTGCCTGGGTGGCGGCGTCCTGCGGTACGAAGAAGAACGCGGTGGCGCCGTCGGCGTGCCCGTCGCGCAGCGGCAGGCGCACCGAGTGGGCGCGCACGTCACCGAAATCCGGATGGAAGAAATGCGCTGTCCAGGCGCTCAGCGGCGCCACCCGCTGGCGCTGCCAGAGTTCGACGAATTCCGGGCTGGCGCGACCCAAGGCGTCGATCAGCTGCTCGAAACGCGGATCGTGCGGATGCGCCGCGTGGTTCACCCGGAAGATGCCCAGCAGGTTGAGCATGCCCGGTTCGAAGCAGGGCGCGTAAAGGCGCCGGCGCGCCGGCTTCATGAAGGCGTTCCACAGGTGGTTGTGCGCCAGTGGTCCGTGGAACTGGCCGAAGTCGTAGAGGCGCTGGGCCATGCGGTTCCAGGCCAGCACGTCGAACACCGGATCGATGACGAAGGCCGGCGCCCGGTACAGCTCTAGCATGCCCTGCATTGCCGGCGGCAGCACCGGCTGCGCGGTCGGCGGCTCCGCGCGCGGCACGCCGGCGAGGGCGAACAGATAGGCCTCGTCGGTGGCGTCCAGCGCCAGTGCGCGGGCGATGCGCGTCAGTGCCGCAGCCGAAACGTTGATCGCGCGGCCCTGCTCCAGCCACGTGTACCAGGTGACGCCCACTTCGGCCAGGGTGGCGACCTCTTCGCGCCGCAGGCCCGGCGTGAGCCGGCGCAGGCCGCGCGGCAGCCCGGCTGCCTCGGGTGTCAACGCAGCGCGCCGGGCGCGCAGGAAAGCCTTCAGCTCGGAACGCTGCCGGGAAAGTTCCATGGACGATTCCAGCGGGATGGATCTCGGGCCGGTGAAACCCTGGGTGGTTGGGGAGCCTGAGGGAGGCTTGGGTGAAGCTCGGGGTGGTAGCGAGAGTACCAGCAGTAGGAACTGCCTTCCGCCGAGGCTGCAGCGGACGTACGTTGGAAGTTCCCCCGGACCAGACCGCGCGCAATGCGCGGGTTTTTTGCCGGCACCGCCAAGCCGGCGCGTCACGCCGCGGCCTCGCCGGGCGTCCTCGCCTATCCACACAAGGACCAGGAGTATGCCGATGCCATCGCTATCTGTTCCCGCTCGCGCGCCGGACACTGACGCGCTCACCGATTTCGTGGTGCACGCACAGTTGATGCTCGACCCGGCCACCCCCGAAGCGCTGCGGCGCGAGGCCGAGCCGCGCCTGCTGGCACAGCTGCCGACCCTGCGCGCGCTGGGCGTGTTCGAGCTGTTCGCCGTCCGCCATCCGGCGCTGGCCGCACTGGTGCGCGACGAGCTGGCCGCGCAGCACGCCGGCTGATTGTTTGCAGAGGCAATGGCATCCTGCGAGATATTTGCCTTGACAAATATACTTGCGGCAATAGAATGCGCGGCATGGACACCGACTCCCTTGCCTTCGCGGCTCCCCAGGAAAGCCTGGGCGTATTGCTTGGCCTGGTGCGCTCGGAGATCGTGCGCGCCATGGAGGCGGAGCTCGCTGCGCTGGGCGTGGATCTGCGTTTCACCCAGTTCCTGATACTCAAGCGGCTGGCCCGGCTGGGCCCGATGACGGCGTCCGAATTGGCCCGGTCGGTGGAGCTCGATGGCGGTGCGATGACCCGCCAGCTCGACCAGCTCGAACGCAAGGGCTACCTGCGCCGCTGCCCGCACGAACAGGACCGCCGCGCGCTTCGCATCGAGCTGACCGATACGGGCAACGCTCTTTGGCAGCAGTTGACCGACTGCAACGAGCGCGTGCTGGATGCGGCGCAACGCTCGCTCAGCGAAACCGAGCGCAAGCGCCTGCACGACTACCTGTCGCGCGTACTGCACGCGTTGCGCGACAAAGACTGACCCTCACCCGGAATCCCCAAGCCATGCGTCTGCAACTCCTTGCGGCGGCCACCGCACTGACTCTCGTCCTGGCCGGCTGCGCCAGCAGCGGCGGGCTGCATCCGGACGGCACGCTGCTCGATCCGTCCGCGCTTACGGCCCAGCGCAGCCTGGGCGGCAAGGCGCTCAGCCCGGCGGCATGGCCCGCGCAGGCCTGGTGGAGCGGCCTGGGCGATCCGCAACTGGATGCGCTGATCGACGAGGCGCTGGCCGGCAACCCCGGCCTGGCCGCAGCCGACGCGCGCGCGCGCGGGGCGCAGGCCGCCGCCGGCGCCGCCGACGCCGCGCGCAAGCCGGAGCTGGGCCTGGGCGCCAGCGTCGCCGGCGCCAAGCCGCCGGCAGGCCTGTTCGGCGACAAGGCGCATTTCTCCTTGGCCAAGTTCGGCTACCTCAGCTTCAACTGGGGACTGGACCTCTGGGGCGGCCAGCGCGCCGCGTGGGAAGCCGCAGTCGGCCAGGCCCGCGCGACCGAGGTCGAGGCGCGCGCCGCGCGCGTCGAGCTGTCAGGCAACGTGGCCCGAGCCTATGCGCAACTGGCCTACGCCTATACCCAGCAGGACCTGGCGCAAGCCGAACTGGAGCGCGCCGGCAAGGCGCGCGAACTGACCGCCCAGCGCGTTGCCGCCGGGCTGGACAGCCGGCTGCAGCTCAAGCAGGGCGACGCCGAAGTGGCCAGCGCGCAGCAGCAGCTCGCGCTGGCGCAGCGCGCGATCGATGCCGCGCGCTCGGCGCTGTCGGTGCTGCTGGGCAAGGGCCCCGACCGCGGCCTGGACATCGCCCGGCCGCGCCCGCTCGCACCCGAAACGCTGGCGGTGCCGGCCAACCTGCCGATCGACCTGCTTGGCCACCGCGCCGACCTGGTCGCCGCGCGCTGGCGCGTGGAGGCGGCCGCCCACGACATCGCCGCCGCCAAGACCGAGTTCCTGCCCAACGTGAAGCTCGGCGCGATGGCCGGCCTGCTCAGCATGGGCGGCAACAACCTGTTCCGGGCTTCCTCGCTGTTCTACCAGGTCGGCCCTTCGCTGAGCCTGCCGATCTTCGACGGCGGCCGCCTGCGCGCCAACCTCGCCGGCAAGGACGCGCAATACGACCTGGCGGTGGCGCAGTACAACCAGGCCCTGGTCGGCGCGCTCAACGAAGTGTCCGACGACTACTCGGCGCAGCAGTCGCTGACTGTCCAGATCCAGGCGCAGCAGCGCGCGCTCGATGCCGCCGGCGACGCCTGGCGCCTGGCCGAGCAGCGCTACCGCGCCGGCGTCGGCAGCTATCTGGAGACGCTCAGCGTGCGTCAGCAACTGCTCGCCGCCGAGCAGCGCATGGCCGCGCTCAAGGCGCAGCAGGTCGATCTCTCCGTGCAGCTGATCCAGGCCCTCGGTGGCGGCTACCGCCCGCAGGCCGCGACCCAGACCGCTTCCGACTCTTCCACCCCCGCTCATTCCTGAAGGCTCTTCCATGTCCAGCCAGCCTGCTTCCCAACCGAACGGCGCCGCCGCGCCTGACCAAAACCGGCCGGCCGCAAAGAACAAGCGCGGCTTCCTGCTGCGCGCGCTCGGCGTGGTGGTGCTGCTCGCCCTGATCGGCTGGGGCCTTTGGTACTACTTCGACGGCCGCTGGTACGAAGGCACCGACGATGCCTACGTCAACGGCAACATCGTGCAGATCACGCCGCAGCTCCCAGGCACCGTGGTGTCGATCGGCGCCGACGACGGCGACCGCGTGAAGGCCGGTCAGGTGCTGATCAAGCTCGACCCGAGCAACACCGAGGTGGCGCTGGCCGAGGCCAAGGCCAACCTCGCCAGCACCGTACGCAAGGTGCGCGGCCTGTACAGCACGGTGAGCGGCGCGCAGGCCGACGTGACCGCGCGCAAGGTGGCGGTAGACAAGGCTCGTGCCGACTTCAACCGCCGTCGCGACCTGGCCAAGTCCGGCGCGATCTCCGCCGAGGAACTGGCGCACGCCCGCGACGAGCTGACCGCCGCCGAAAGCGCGCTGACTGCCGCCACCCAGCAGTACCAGACCAGCAAGGTGCTGGTGGACGATACCGTGGTCGCCTCGCACCCGGACGTCCAGACGGCCGCGGCGAAGCTTCGCGCCGCCTACCTGGACGAGCTGCGCACCACGATCGTCGCTCCCGTCGATGGTTACGTGGCCAAGCGTGCGGTGCAACTTGGCCAGCGCGTGGCGCCGGGCACGCCGCTGATGGCGGTGGTGCCCCTGCACGAGGTCTGGCTGGACGCCAACTTCAAGGAAACCCAGCTCACCCACATGCGCATCGGCCAGCCGGTGGACATCCACGCCGACGTCTACGGCGGCGACGTGACCTACAAGGGCACGGTGCAGAGCCTGGGCGTGGGCACCGGCAGCGCCTTCTCGCTGCTGCCGGCGCAGAACGCCACCGGCAACTGGATCAAGATCGTGCAGCGCGTGCCGGTGCGGGTGGTGTTCACCGACCCGCAGCAGCTGGACAAGCACCCGCTGCGCATCGGGCTGTCCACCGACGTCACGGTCAGCCTGCACGACCAGCGGGGGCCGATGCTGGCCCTCCAGCCGCCGACCAAGCCGGCCTTCAGCACGCAGGTCTACCAGAAGCAGCTCGAGCAGGCCGACAGCCTGATCAACCAGATCATCCATACCAACATGGGCCGCTGAACGCCCGGCGAGGGCTCCCCGAGGAGGCGCGCGCCTGAGGCCCACGGCCGCGCCCCTGCCCCGCTCCGCACCGCTCGCCGCCCGCCCGCCCTCGTCGCCAGGCTCCGTCCGATGACCACACAGTTCCGTCCACCCAGCATGGCGATCACCACGATCGGCCTGTCGCTGGCCACCTTCATGCAGGTGCTGGACACCACCATCGCCAATGTGTCGCTGCCGACCATCGCCGGCAACCTCGGCGTGAGCGTGAACCAGAGTACCTGGGTGATCACCTCGTTCGCGGTCAGCATGGCGATCTCGCTGCCGCTGACCGGCTTCCTCACCCGCCGCTTCGGCGAGGTGAAGCTGTTCATCTGGTCGACCCTGCTGTTCGCGCTGACCTCGTTCCTGTGCGGCGTATCGCAGAGCATGGGAATGCTGATCCTGTTCCGGGCGATCCAGGGCGCGGTGGCCGGACCGATGTATCCGATCACGCAGAGCCTGCTGATCTCGATCTACCCCCCTGCCAAGCGCGGCATGGCGCTGGCGCTGCTGGCGATGGTCACGGTGGTGGCGCCAATCGCCGGGCCGATCCTGGGCGGCTGGATCACCGACAACTATTCCTGGCCGTGGATCTTCTTCATCAACGTGCCGATCGGCATCTTCGCGAGCTTCGTAGTGGCAAACCAGATGCGCGCGCGGGTGGACAAGACCGAACGTCCCAAGATCGACTACGTCGGGCTGATCACGCTGATCATCGGCGTCGGCGCGTTGCAGGTGGTACTGGACAAGGGCAACGACGAGGACTGGTTCAATTCCACCTTCATCATCGTCACCAGCATCGTCTCGGCGATCAGCATCGCGATCTTCCTGATCTGGGAACTGACCGACAAAGACCCGATCGTCGATCTCAGGCTGTTCCGGCACCGCAACTTCACTTACGGCACGGTCGCGCTGATCCTGGCCTACGCCGCGTTCTTCGCGATGAGCCTGCTGATGCCGCTGTGGCTGCAGCGCAACCTCGGCTACACCTCGACCTGGGCAGGCTTTGCCACGGCGCCGCTCGGCGTGCTTCCGGTGATGCTGACCTTCTTCGTGGGCAAGTTCGCGCCGAAGTTCGATCTGCGCGCGGTGGCATCGATCGCCTTCATCGTGCTGGGCATGACCTGCTTCATGCGCTCGGACTTCTACATCGGCATCGACTTCTACCACGTGGCGCTGGTGCAGCTGATCCAGGGCCTGGGCGTGGCGCTGTTCTTCATGCCTATTCTCACCATCCTGCTGTCGGACCTGCAGCAGAACGAGATCGCTTCCGGCTCGGGCCTGGCCACCTTCCTGCGCACGCTGGGCGGCAGCTTCTCCGCCTCGCTCACCACGCTGATGTGGGAGCGCCGTGCGGTGACCCACCACGAGCAGCTGGTGGAGCACATCACGGCCTACGACCCGGTCACCCGCGCGACCATGGAGTCGATGGGCGACCCGCAGACCGCCGCGGCGACGATCAACCAGATGGCGACCCAGCAGGGCTTCCAGATCTCCTTCAACGAGGTCTTCCACGTGCTGGGCTGGGTCTTCTGCAGCCTGGTGCTGGTGATCTGGCTGACGCGGCCGCCGTTCATCGCCAAGGCCGGCCCGGCAGCCGGCGGCGGGCATTGAGAAAGCGAAGGCGCCATTTGGCGCCTTCGTTGCGTTCAGAGGTCGAAACCTAGGCCGACCAGGGCCATGGTCTCGCCACGGTTGGGCTTGTGCAGGCTGCCGTTGGAGATGTGGCGGATCTGGAAGCTCAGGTGCTCGCCCTGCCAGCCCAGCGAGCTGACGAACTGGTAGTGCGTCGACAAGGCCTGCGTGGTCCGGTTGGCGCCGGCGAGCTGGAAGCTGAAGAACAGCGGGCGGTACCAAGCATCGGCGTCGCCGTAATGGAAACGCGCGCCCGCGGCGACCAGCGCCACCGCGTGGTCGGTGCCGTAGGCAGCGTTTCGGTAGCGGCGCACGTCGCGGCTATCGATCCAGCCGGCCGACAGGTCCGGGGACCAGTCGAGCCGGCCGTTGGCGCCGATCGTGTGCGGCGCGAAGGTCGCTTCGACGAAGGCGGTGTTGGCGCCGTAGCTGTCCATATAGCTGCGGCCGCCCTGCAGTTCCAGATGGGCGGCGGTGGCGGGCAGTGCGACTCCGGCCGACAGGAGCGCCAGCGTGCCGCAGAGCAGATGGGAGGGAGCGGGGAGCATGGGAGACCTTGTCTTGGGGGAGGGGAAGGTTCGTGTACTCCATAGTTTAATATATCTGGTGGCCGCGGCGAACGGGCACCGCCCATGGTCACGAACGCTTTGTCGCGTGGATGAAAAAGCGCACCGATAGCGGGCTCGACGCATTGCCGGGCCGCACTGCTTGGGCGCGGACGAAAGGCTGCGCGACCAAGCGCCCGCCGATAGCGCTTGACCATAGGTTTCATCCGGGTAAATTAGACGTTCCTCTTCTCCCTGCCCGCCATGCAAGCCCACCGCGCTGCCACCTGCACCGCCTTCGCCGGTGACCGCCTGCTCGCCTCCGGTCCGTGCGCGGAGGTCGCGCTGGCCCTCAAGCGCGCGCAGGAGGCGGGCGTGGGGCACTTGCTGGCCTTCGACGATGGCAGCGGCCGTACGATCGAATTCGACCTGCGCGGCAGCGAAGCGGAGATTCTTGCGCGCCTGCAGCCGCAACCGCCCGCGCCGCGCGGTCCCGGTCGCCCCCGGCTGGGCGTCACCGCGCGCGAAGTGACCCTGCTGCCGCGCCATTGGGACTGGCTGACGGCGCAGCCGGGCGGCGCCTCGGCCGTGCTGCGGCGGCTCGTCGAGCACGCCATCCGCGAAGGCGGCGCGGCACAGCGTGCACGCGAGTCGGCCGAGGCGGTCGACCGCTTCATGCTCGCGATGACCGGCGACCTGCCCGGCCACGAGGAGGCCAGCCGAGCGTTCTGGCGCGGCGAGCGCCTGCGCTTCGGCCAGTTGATCGAGCGCTGGCCTGCCGACGTGCGCGAACACCTGGGCCGCCTGGCAGCCATCGCCTGGGACGAGGCCGGTACCGCCAAGCCCGGGCGCGGCGCCGCCGTCTGAAGCAAGCCGGCGCTCGTCGCCGATATCCCCATCCAGGAAGAAACCAATGGAAAACCAAGGCCGTGCTTCGGTGCTCGCCCATCGCGACTTCCGCCTGCTGTTCGGCGGCAGCTCGATCTCGGCGCTGGGCGATCAGTTCACCCTGGTCGCGCTGCCGTGG
This sequence comes from Frateuria sp., assembly GCF_035943815.1. Taxonomy (GTDB): domain Bacteria; phylum Pseudomonadota; class Gammaproteobacteria; order Xanthomonadales; family Rhodanobacteraceae; genus Frateuria_A. The sequence continues at coordinate 64,941 of NZ_DASZBU010000009.1, read as the reverse complement.
CAGGTGCTGCGGCTGACCGGCAGCGCGGCCGCGCTCGGCCTGGTGCTGGCGGCGATGGCGCTGCCGCGGGCGATCTTCATGCTGATCGGCGGCGCGATGGTCGACCGGCTCTCCGCGCGGCGCATCCTGCTGCTGGCGCGCGGCGCCAATGCTCTGCTGGTGGCGACGCTGGCCGGCCTGGTGCTGGGTGGCGCGGTCGCCATGCCGGCGGTCTACGCGATCGCCCTGGGGATCGGCATGGCCACCGCGTTCGCCTATCCGGCTGGCTCGGCGCTGCTGCCCCAGCTGGTGCCGCCATCTCAGCTGGCCTCCGCCAATGCCCTGTTCATGGGCGCGCGCCAGTTGAGCCTGTTCATCGGCCCCGCAATGGCCGGCCTGGTCATCGGCATCCATGCGGGCCACGGCACCGCCGAGGCACGCGGGCTGGGCATGGCGTTCGCCATCGATGGGGCGAGCTTCGTCTTTTCGCTCGCGTCGCTGTGGCTGATCCGCACTGCAACCGATCGCCAGCCGCACGCTACGGGCCGCGGCGTGCTGGGCGACGTGGCGGCGGGCGTGCGCCAGATCTGGGCCGACCTGCCGCTGCGCGCGTTCATGCTTTATGCGGCGGTGGTCACGGCGTTCGTCGGCGGACCGATCCAAGTCGGCCTGCCCGTGCTGGCCAACAGCCGCATGGATCTGGGGGCCGCATCGCTGGGCGTCCTGATGACCGCCAACGGCGGCGGCATGCTGGTGGGAGGGTTTCTGTCGCGGGTCGTCGCGCGCAGGGCGGCCGGACGCCTGGGCATGCTGGTGCTGTGCATGGACACGATGGCCGGCTTCGCACTGGCTGCGCTGGCGCTGGTGCACAGCACCGCCTACGGCGCGCTGTTGCTCGCCGGGGTGGGCGTGCTGGCGGGCATCGCGCAGATCGCGATCGTCACATGGATCCAGCAGCGCGTGCCGCCGGCCATGATGGGTCGCACCATGAGCCTGCTGATGTTCACCTTCATGGGCATCGGCCCGGTATCCGCCGCGGTGGCCGGCAGCCTGCTCAAGCTGATTTCGCTCGGCGCGCTGTTCGTCGGCGCCGGCCTGGCGCTGAGCGCCATCGCGCTGGGCTGCCTGGCCAGCCCGGCCCTGCGCGGCATCGGCACGGCGCGCCCGGACGGCGCGCCAGCCTGAAGTCCGGCAGCGTCAGCTAGCCGTCTGCTGCTTGCCCAACGCCTTGAGCCGCCGTTTCTCCTCGCGGCGCTGCCGGCGAGCGGCCTTGCGGATCCTGCGGTCGTAGCCCCACAGGTAGATCGCCGGCGTGCTGAGCAGGGTCAAGAGCTGCGACACCAGCAGACCGCCGACGATGGCTATTCCAAGCGGCTGGCGCATCTCCGAGCCGATGCCGAAGCCGATCGCCAGCGGCAGCGCCGCGCCCATCGCCACCAGTGTGGTCATGGTGATCGGGCGGAAGCGCACCAGCGCGGCCTCGCGGATGGCGTCGGGCGGCGACTGGTTGCGTTCGCGCTGGCCGACCAGCGCGAAGTCGACCATCAGGATCGCGTTCTTCTTGACGATGCCGATGAGCATCAGGATCGCGATGATCGCCATCAGCGAGAGCTGGGTCTGCGTCACCAGCATGGCCAGGAAAGCGCCCATGCCGGCGGCGGGCAGCGTCGAGAGGATGGTCAGCGGATGGCCCAGGCTTTCGTAGAGGATGCCCAGGACGATGTACATCGCCACGATCGAGGCCAGCAGCAGAATCATGCCGTTGGACTTGGCCTGCTGCAGCCGCTGGTTGGCGCCGGTGAAATCCACCCGCATGCCGTCGGGCAGGTGCGCCGCGAAGGCGGCCTGCTCGACCAGCTTGACGCCGGTCTGCTGGTCCACGCCCTCGGCCAGGTTGTAGGTGACGGTGGCCGCCTGCAGCTGGTTGTGGTGGCGGATGCGCATCGGCGCGATGTTGGGTTCGATGCGCGCCAGCGCCGAGAGCGGGATCATCTGGCCGGTGCTGCTGCGCACGTGCACGTTGAGCAGCGATTCGGGGCTGATCGTCTCGGCGCCGGCAGAGGTCAGCACCACGCGGTACTGGTTGATGTCCGAGTAGATCACCGAGACCTGGTTCTGCCCGAAGGAGTTGTACAGCGCCGAATCGACCGCGCCCAGGCTCACGTGCAGCCGCGCGGCGTTCTCGCGGTCGACCTTCAGCATCTGCTGCTTGCCGGTCTGGTCGAAGTCGCTGCCGACATCGCGGAACTCCTTCTTCTCGCGCAGCTGGCGCACCATCTTCAAGGTCCACGGCTGCAGGTCGTCGCCGTTGTCGCTGATGAGCTGGAACTCGTACTGGCCGCCGCGGTCGCCGCTGCCGCCGCCGCTGAGGAACTGCGCCACGCTCAGCTCGACACGCACGCCAGGCAGCTTGTCCAGCTGCTTGGACAGCCGCTCGACCACCTTCTTGGAACCCACGTCGCGCTCGCCCGGCCCGTCGCCGCGCGGCTTGAGGTCCATGAACATCTGCGCGCCGTTGCCGACCGCTCCGCCGTCGCCGCCGCCTTGGCCGCCGAGCATGGTGAGCATGTCGGCCACCGCCGGATCGGCCTGGATGATCTGCGCCACCTGCTGCACCCGCGCGGTGAGCAGAACCGGCGAGACGTTCGCGTCGGCGGTGAGCTGCGCCTGCAGCTGGCCGGTGTCCTCGTCCGGCATGAAGGTGCCGCCGGCGGTCTTGCCCACCGCGATGCCCAGCACCACGGTCAGCACCAGCAGGATCAGCGGCTGCCAGCGCATCAGCCGGCGGTGGCGCATGGACCAGTCCAGCGCGCGCTCGTAGCGGTGCAGCAGGGCGCGATCGAAGCGCTCCACCGCGCGCTCGATGCGCCCGGGTGGCGGCGGGTTGGCCCGCTCGGGCTTGAGCAGGCGCCCGCACAGCGCCGGCGTGAGCGTGAGCGACACGACGGCCGAGATCACCACCGCCGCGGTCAGCGTCACCGAGAACTCGCGCAGCAGCATGACCAGCATGTTGTTGCCGAACAGGAGCGGCGCGAACACGGCCACCAGCGACAGCGTGATCGACACCACCGTGAAGCCGATCTCGCGCACGCCGGTCAGCGCCGCCTGCAGCGGCGGCATGCCGTGCTCCATGTGGCGCACGATGTTCTCGATCACCACGATCGCGTCGTCGACCACGAAGCCGATGCACAGCACCAGCGCCACCAGCGACAAGGTGTTCAAGGTGTAGCCCAGCGCCCACATCGCCACGAAGGCGCCGGCCAGCGACAGCGGCACGCTCAGTGTCGCGATCAGCGTGGGGCGGAGGCGGCGCAGGAACACCAGCATCACCAGCACCACCATAACGATCGAGATCAACAGCGCCACCTCGACCTCGTGCAGCGCCGACTTGGTGGTCTGGGTGAGGTCGAACACCGCGCTCATCTGCACGTTGGCCGGCAGCACTGCGCGCAGCTGCGGCAGCTTGGCGCGGATCGCCTCCACGGTGGCCACCGCATTGGCTTCCGGCCGCTTGGTGATCTGCATGCCGACGGCACGCGCATTGCCCTGGGGCGTGCTGAACCAGGCGGCCTGGTACTTGTCCTGCTGGCCGCCGTAGACCCTGGCCACGTCCGACAGGCGCACCGGCACGCCCTTCTTCGTGGCGATCAGCAGGCGGGCAAACTCCTCCGGTGTCTGCAGGCCGTCGGTGGCGGTCACCGTCATCTGTGTGCGGCCGTCGCTGAGCGTGCCCTGCGGTGAGGTGACATTGGCGGCGCGCAGCGCGTTGGCTACGTCGTTGGCGGTCAGGCCCTTGGCCGCCAGCGCGTCGTTGTCCAGCTCGATGCGCACTGCGTGCGGCGTGCCCCCGAACACCTGAACCTGGGCGACGCCGGGAATCTGCGCCACCGCCGGCTTGAGCAGCGTGTCGGTGAGGTCGAACAGCTGGTCCTGCGGCAAGCCCGAGGAGGTCAGCGTGATGAACAGGATCGGGATCTGCGAGGTGTCGAACTTGAAATACTGCGGCGGGCTGGGCATGCCCGAGGGCAGGTCGGGTGCGGCCGCGTTGATCGCCGCCTGCACGTCGCGTGCGGCGCTGTCGGCGGTGCGGTCGAAGGTGAAGCGCACCATCACCGAGGCCGAGCCTTCGCTGGCGTTGCCGTACATTTCGTCGATGCCCGGGATGCGCCCCAGGTGTCGCTCCAGCGGCGCCAGGATGGTGCTGGCCATGGTCTGCGCGCTGGCGCCCGGCTGGCTGGCGACTACGTACACGCCCGGGAAATCCAGCGAAGGCAGCGCGGCCACGCCCAACAGCAGGTAGGCCCAGAAGCCGGCCAGGGTCAGGCCGAGCGCCAGCAGCGAGGTGCCGATCGGGCGGCGGATCAGGGGGGCGAAGATGTTCACGGGGTGTCCGTACCGCGGGGAAGTCGCGCGGCCGTGGCCGCGCCGGGGGCGCCAGCGTAGCGCACGGCCGGCGCCGTGTTCGTGGGCCAGAGGATGGGCAGGTTCATGCGCGACGTTATGCCGTGCGCGTCCCGGCTGCCGGATGTGCCTGAAGTCCGGCCCCTGCCGAAAGGCAGGGCCGTGGCATGTCTCCGGCACGGCTCCCGTGCGCCTGTTCGGTGGAAGGCTCGATCAGGAGGACCCGGCCTATAGATCCTCCCCGCTTGCGGCGACAAGCGCCGGAAGGGCGGATGGGGCGGCCCGCGCGGAACTCACCCGCCCGGCGTGTACCGCAGCGTCAGGTATCCGCTGCGGCCCGGCTGGTTGAAGTAGTAGACGGTTTCGTAGCGCCGGTCGAACGCATTGGCCAGCCGTGCTTCTACCTGCCAGCCGGGGGCGAACGCCCAGCTCGCGCGCAGGTCGGCCGTCGCATAGCCGCCCAGGCGGAGCCTGTTGGCCAGGTCGTCGTAGCGTGCGCCGGCGGCCAGCAGGCTGGCGCCTACGCCGAAGGCGCCGAAGCTGCGGTCGAGGTCCACGCGGACGGTCCGCTCGGGGCGGCGCGGAAGCAGGTGGCCGTCGTTGGCGCCGCCGTCGCGGTTCTGCGGGCGTTGCAGGGTCAGGTAGCTTTCCAGGTGCCAGTCCGCGAGCTCGGTGCCGAACTGGGCCTCCAGCCCGCGGATGCGCGCGCGGCTGATGTTGCGTGGGAAGTAGTTGGCATCCAGCGAGATCAGCTGGTCGATGGTGGTCTGATAGGCGTTGAGCGCCCAGTGCCATGCGTCCTGCTTCTGCGTCAGGCCCAGTTCGGCGCTGCGCGAGGTTTCAGGCTTGAGGGCCGGGTTGCCGCTGCCATAGGGGTAGTAGAGATCGTTGAAGGTCGGCGCGTGAAAGGCGCTGCCCCAGCTGGCCGAGAGCTTCAGGCCGCGATCGAAGGCATAACCCCAGGCCGCCGCGCCGGTGGTATGGCCGCCGAACTGTTGGTTGTCGTCATGCCGCAGCGAGAACTGCAGCTCGTGGCGGCCAAAGCTGCCCTGGTATTGCGCATAGCCTCCGGTGTCGCTGCGGCTGTCGGCCAGGTAGCCGGTGTCGCTGGACAGGTGCTCCTGCTGCCAGTCGATGCCCAGGGTGAGCAGCTGGTCTGCGGCCAGGCTAAGGTCGTTCTGCCACGAGGCCTGGTTGCGCCGGGAGTTGCCATAGCGCATGAACACGCCGTCGTTGTAGGTGCGCTGCTGGTCCAGGCTCTGCCCGGCGGCCAGTGTCACCCGCCAGGAGGCCAGCGGGTCGAAACCCAGGCGGGCGCCGGCGACCTGCTGCAGGTTGTGGTGCTGATTGCCGTAGGGCGCGCCATCGAAGTCCACGTGGCTGTCGCTGCGCAGCCAGGTCGCGGCCAGCTCAGTGCCGTTGTGCCAGCGGTAGCCGGCATTGGCCAGGGCATTGTGGTTGCGGTACGGATCCCGGTCCGGCTCGTCGACGAAGCAGCCGGCGAAAGCCTCGGCGGCGCCCACCCGGCAGGCGTTGATGCCGCGCGTGTACTGCCCGCCCACACTGAGGTTGTACCAGGCGTTCCTGTCGCCGCCGGAGAGCCCAAACAGGCTGTCGGCATAGCCGCGGCTTCCGGCGCCCAGGCGCAGCGAGGGTGTCAGCTCGCCCTGCCGCCCATGCCGCGTGAAGATCTGGATAACACCGCCGATCGCATCGGCGCCGTAGAGGCTCGAGCGCGGCCCGCGCACCACTTCGATGCGTTCGATCTGGTCCAGAGGCAGCTGGTCAAAGGCCGGTATCCCGGCGCTCACCGTGCCCACGCGCACGCCGTCGATCAGCAGCAGCGTATGCGATGAATTGGTCCCGCGCAGGAACAGCGAGCTCTGCTGGCCCAGGCCGCCGGCCTGGGCAAAGGTGACGCCCGGCAGCCCCTGCAGCAGGTCGATCAGCGATACCGGCTGCAGCCGGTCGATGTCCTCGCGGGTGATCACGGTGACTGACGACAGGGCGTCATCCACCGTGATCGCTGTGCGCGTGGCGGTGACGATCACCGGCGAGAGCGTGGCCGGGTCCTGGGGATCTGCGGCCAAGGCGGCCAGCGTGACCCCGCACAAGGCGGCGGCGAGCAAGGTCTTCTTCATAGGTATGACGAGCGTTCCTTCGGCCGGGCACCCACGCACGGCCATGCGATGGAGGAGCTGGCCGATCGGGGCAGGGGGAAGGAACGCCGGGCAGACACGCGCCGCACGAGCTCCGGCCCGCCCACCGCAGGTCCGCCAGGTAGCGCTCCGGGCCGGTCTCCGGGCTCGCGAGCGCAGGCTGACCTGCCGGGCGGCGCCTTCCCATGCATCAAGCACAGTGGCGTGGGGCCGTCCGTATCACTCGCTTACCGTTGCGGGGGCAGCGCCGGCCTTGTCGCGCATCGCGACGCACCGGCTTCCCGTTTCATCCCACGACGATGGTCGCGGAACACCCAGAACGAACCGATCTTAGCTAGCGCCACGCGCAAGCGGCAAGGCATGGCCTGGCGTGGAACTCTGCCGACAGCCGCCAGCGGCGTTGACAAGGCCGTTATCAAAACGTTACGGTCAGTCGCGAGAATTTGCGAATTCCGCATGAAAAAACGGGACCTCGCAGTTCGAAACGTCGCCTCTGGAGGATGAGGCGATCTGTCATTTGCCCAAGTCTGGGCCTGATGGGGGAGATTCATGAGTTCACGTAACTTCTATGTGGGTCGGCCGCTGCGCCGTACGTCGTTGGCCGTTGGATTGGCGGTGACCTTGGGCTTGCTCAATGGCGGCGCGATGGCGCAGTCCAACAGCTCCGGCGCCATCTTCGGCCAGGTTTCCGGGCAGACTGCGACCACGGTCGTCATCCAGAACCTGGATACGGGTCTGTCTCACACCGTGCCAGTGGACGCGTCAGGTCGCTATCGCGCCTCGTCACTGCCCACCGGCCGCTACAAGGTCGCTCTGCAGAACAACGGCACGGAAGTCGGCACGCGCGACAATGTCGTGGTAAGCATCGCCGGCGCTACAGATGTGTCGTTCACCGGCACCGTCAACGCCACGAACCTTGAAGGTTTGACCGTAGTCGGTTCGGCTCTGCCTACCATTGACGTGTCCTCGGTGGATACGCGCACGGTGCTTACGGCAGAGCAACTGGCCAAGATCCCGGTGGCCCGCAATGCGATCTCCGCAGCTCTCCTGGCGCCGGGCGTGGTTCGCGGCGACAGCCGCTTCGGCAACAACGTCATTGCGATGGGTGGCTCGGGTATTTCCGAGAACTCCTACACCATCAACGGTTACAACATCACCGATCCGCAGTCGAACGAGACATTCTTCCAGATGCCGTTCTGGGCGATCGACCAGGAACAGGTTCTGACCGGCGGCATGGGAGCCGAATTCGGGCATTCGACCGGCGGCGTGATCAACGTGGTCGGCAAGCGCGGCGGCAATACCTGGAAGGGCGGCATTGCCATGAACTGGGCACCCGATTCGTTGCGCGCCCAACGCGGCAACCTCTACTACCCGAGCAATCCCGACGCACAGTCGCTCGCCATCGGCACGGGCCCGTTCGGCCACGGTGGCCCGGGCATCACGCAGCCGTTCGGCTCGAACGGAAAGCTGTACTCGTATCGCAACGGTAACAAAGAGGACCAGCTGAGCACGTCAGTGTACGTGAGCGGTCCGCTGATCAAGGATCGCCTGTTCCTGTATGCCGCGGCGGATGTCACCCGCACCACCAGGAGCGGTGTCGGCGGCCTGGCCACCTACAACAATGACGGCACCCTGACGGCCAGTTCGATCAACGCCCCCACTGGCGCCAATACCTATTGGGATAAGGCCGCCAAGTGGTACAGCAAAATCGATTGGAACATCACAGACAGCCATATCCTCGAATTCACCGGGATGGCCGACAACGACCGCGATCACACCAACTACTACCAGTACAACTATCAGACCCTCACGCAAGGCGCTTACCGTGCAGGGTCCGACGGCAATACCAAGAACAGCAACAAGTTGTGGTTGGGCAAGTACACCGGCTACATCACGGACGACCTTACGGTCAGCGCGCTCTACGGTCATACGAGCAACGAGCAGCCGCAGTTGACGCAGATACCCGACTTCCCGCTGGTGCGGGCGGCCGCGACTGCCCCGCAGTTCGTGCGTAGCGCCATGAAGAACCTGCAGCCCTACGGCAACCTCTCCAACGGCACCTCGAACAGCACGGACGGTTGGCGTGTCGACCTCGCGTACAAGCTGGGCGATCACGACCTGCGTGCCGGTGTGGACCGCCAGGAACTGAAGACCACCACGAGCAGCAACTACGCCAATCAGACCAAGTACGGCGAGGGCGAGGGCCAGAATGGTGGCTACTGGCTCTATGACGGCGACCCGGGCTATGGCACGGCCAACGGTGCCATCGTCACCCGCATCCTGCTGCGTTCGGGCGGCGACTACAAGGAAAAGCTCAACGCGTTCTATCTGGAAGACCACTGGCAGGTCAGCGATCGGTGGCTGGCGTACATCGGGCTGCGCAACGAGTCGTTCGAGAACTACAACAGCTTCGGCAAGGTGTTCATCAAGCAGAGCAACCAATGGGCGCCGCGTCTTGGCATCAGCTGGGACGTAAATGGTGATTCCACGACGAAGGTCTACGCGAACCTTGGCCGTTATTACCTCGCGTTGCCCAATGGCGTGGCGGTGCGCGGCGCCGGCGGGTCGCTCTACACGATGGAGGACTATTCCTTCACGGGCATCGATCCGGCCACCAACCTGCCGATCGGTCGTGGCTCGCTTGGCCCTCCCTCCTCGTCCAATGCCGAGTTCGGCCAGGAACGCGAAGCGCGAACCGCACGCATCAACAACCTGAAGTCGCATTATCAGGACGAGTTGATCCTTGGCTTCGACCAGCAGCTGGCGACCGGCTGGACGGTAGGCGCCAGGGGTATCCTGCGCCGTCTCGAGTCGCAGGTGGATGACACCAGCGATCCGCGCCCGGTCTGCCGCTTCATGGCCGCGAACAACCTGTTCGACGGGCAGTACAGCAGCGTGGCCGATTGCGTGGCAAACATCCCGTACCCAGGCGTGATCTTCAACCCGGGCAAGGGCGCGGACTTCTACACGGCGCCATACTACGATGCCGATGGCATCAATCCGGATACGTCACGGCTGATCCACGTTACGCTCAGTGCCGCCGACCTGGGCATGCCCAAGCCCAAGCGCAAGTACACCCAGTTCAACGCCTATCTGCAGCATTCGTTTGACGGCAAATGGTTCGGGCGACTTGACTACACCTGGTCTCACAGCTACGGCAACACCGAGGGCCAGATCAAGTCCGACATCGCCCAAGGCGATGTGGCCGCGTCGCAGGATTGGGATTTCCCGGAGTTCATGCAGTTCGCCAATGGCAACTTGCCGAACGATCGGCGCCACCAGATCCGCGCGCTGGGCTATTACCAGCTCAACTCCGAATGGATGGTCAGCGCCACCGCCCAGGCGAACTCGGGACGCCCGAAGAACTGCATCGGCCCCTGGTTTGCGGACCCCTCCACCGGCCTGTACACCGATCCGGACGGCTATATGAGCCGCGCGGGCTCCAACGGTGCGTTCCACGTCTGCTATGGCAAGGCGTCGCCGCGTGGCGAGCTGGGCAATCTGCCCTGGACCTACACGCTCGATCTGGGCGTGCAGTACAGCCCGAACTTTGCCAAGAACCAGCTGACCTTCGGCGCGAACGTCTTCAACGTGTTCGATCAGCAGCGTCCGATCACGATCAACGAGACGTCGGTGGGCGGTGCGGTCAACGCCAGGTCGGGCGGTCAGCCGAACAACCTGTATCAGGCCACCCTGCAGACCTCGCCGGGTCGTTACTTCCGTTTGTCTGCCTCGTACGAGTTCTCCTTGTAAAGAAAACAACCGCGGCGATCGCCCGCCGCGGTTACTACTTGCCGCCGGTTTCCGGCGGCTTTTTTTGCCTCGCGGGGGGACTCGCTTGGTTTCTGGACGACGGGCGAAACCACCTCGTTCCCGGCCCGGTCGCCAACGGTTCGAAAGAAATTACACTAGCGCAACAACTTACGTTCGCCCTCACAAGTGCTAAAAAATAGTTGACGCTGCGTTAGGCGGGCGGTAGGTTCGCCGTGAGAAGACGCCGGGGTTCGACTCGTGGGGCGGATGTGCCGCCCAGGAGCAGGAAGGCGTTGGACCGTCTGGACGTGGGCTAATCCACCATCCGACTTTTTTTTCAGGCCCGGCGATGGGTCGATCTGGGGAGATCTCTCGATGAATAAGCGTTACATGCCGCACGGGGTCCAGCCTCGTCGCACTGCTCTGACGGTGGCACTTGCCATGGGGCTTGGCTTCACCGGCTTCGCCTACGGCCAGGCCACCACCGGCAACATCTTCGGCACCGCTCCGGCCGGCGCCGGCGAAAGCGTGGTGGTCAAGGGCGCCAACGGTACCGCCCGTGAAGTGACGGTGGGTGCGGATGGCCGCTACTCGGTCAACGGCCTGCCGGTAGGTCGCTATTCGGTCACCCTGCAGAAGGATGGCCAGGTACTGGCCTCGCAGGACAACGTTACCGTTACTCCGGGCGGCGGCACCTCGGTACCTTTCGCCGCGGCCAGTGCAACCAATGCGCAGAACCTGGGCGCCGTGCAAGTGGTTGCCAGCGCGTTGCCGGCCATCGACGTGACCAGCGTCAACTCCAGCACCATCATCACCGCCGCCGACCTGGCGAAGCTGCCCGTGCAGCGCAACGCAGAGTCGATCGCGTTGCTGGCTCCGGGTACCGTCAAGGGCAGCAGCTATTTCGGTAACGCGGTTGCCTTCGGTGGCTCCAGCGTGTCCGAAAACGCCTATTACGTGAACGGCTACAACACCGGCGAACCGTACAAGAATATCGGCGGCTTCCAGCTGCCCTATGGCGCGATCGACCAGCAGGAAACGCTTACCGGCGGCTACAGCGCCAAGTATGGCCGTTCCGATGGCGGCGTGATCAACCAGATCGGCAAGCGCGGTACCAACGAGTGGCACTTCGGCGGTCAGGTGGTTTGGCAGCCGCGCTTCCTCGAAGGAACCCCGGTCAACAACCGTTACGGTAATCCGGCGATTCCGGCGTCGATCGGAAACATCAACTACCAGCTGGCCAATCCGTCTCTGCCGGGTACGTTGCACCAGTACCGGAACGACAATAAGCAGTGGGAAACGATCTATTCGGCCTATGTGGGCGGCCCGCTGATCAAGGACAAGCTGTTCATGTTCCTGGCGGCTGAAACCACCAAGACGCAGTCGACCAACGTCGAAACCGCGTCTCTGCAGAAGGTTCAGTACAACCGGGACAAGAACACCAAGTATTACGCCAAGGTTGACTGGAACATCACCGACAACAACGTCCTTGAATTGACCGCGCTGAAGAACCGCGACGCCACCGGTGCGGGCGCGACCTACGCGTACGACTACAGCACGTTGAAGTCGGGTGCCTTCATCGCAAACAACGATGTGACGAGGGATAACGCCCAGTTCTACGTCGGCCACTTCACCAGCTACATCACCGATGCGGCTACGCTGAGCATCCTGTATGGCAAGGCCAAGTTCCAGGATCCGGTCGTCTATGCCAACAAGAGCCCGCTGCCGTTCATCTCGAACCCGTTCCAGTTGCCGGGCATTCCCACCAATAGCCAAACCAATACCAGCTGGACCTCGCCCAACGCGACCAACGGCACCCATGGTCTGCGCGTCGATTTCGACTACAAGCTCGGCGATCACGACCTGGCCGTCGGTATCGACAACATGAGCTACAAGGCCAGCCACCAGGGTCCGGACCAGCAGAACCCGTTCAATCCGTCGATCAACTACTACTGGCGCTACTACCCCGGCAACATCGTGCGCAAGCGCGATATCGGCTGGGCTACCAGCATGACGATGACCCAGAAGGCCTATTACCTGCAGGATACCTGGCAGGTCGCCTCCAACGTGCTGCTGGACATCGGCGTCCGCAACGACCATTTCACCAACTACAACGATCTTTCCCAGCCGTTCGTCGACGAGAAGAACCAGTGGGAACCGCGTATCGGCGCCAGCTGGGACGTGTATGGTGACTCGTCGTTCAAGGTCTACGGCAACGTGGGCCGCTACTACCTCGCGCTGCCGGATAACGCGGCAGAGCGCGCGGCGAATATCTCGACCTACGTCATCACCAAGTACAAATATACTGGTGTGAACCCGGACGGCACGCCGATCATCGACCCCACCGTGGCGCCGGTTGTGTCTTCGCCGGACGGCGAGTTCGGCCTGCCCAAGGATCCGAAGCAGGTCACTGCGCGCAATTTGAAGCCGGAATACGTGGACGAGTTCATCGTTGGCTTTGACAAGAAGCTCAACGACGAGTGGACCTATGGTGCCAAGGCTTCGTGGCGTGATCTGAAGGCCGCCATCGACGACGAGTGCTCGCCGGGCCAGATCGGCACGAAGATGACCAGCATGGGTCTGAATCCGAGCGATTACTCGAATTCGCTCTACGGTGCATCGTACTGCCGCCTGATCAATCCGGGCCTCACCAACACCATGCTGGTCGTCAAGAACGATGGCACCAGCAGCGTCCTCGTGCCGATGAGCCAGAAGGATTGGGGCTACATCAATGGCGTCAAGCGCAAGATCGGATCGCTCAATCTGTACATGGAGCATCCGTTCGACGGCAAGTGGTTCGGGCGTGTCGATTACACCTTCAGCCGCGGCTTCGGCAATACCGAGGGCCAGGTGCGCTCCGACTTCGGCCAGGCTGACGTTTCCAAGACCGAAGACTGGGATTCCTGGCAGCTCATGGACGGTCAGGACGGCGAGCTGAGCAACATCCGCAAGCATCAGATCCGTTTCCGCGGCGCCTACCAGATCACGCCGGAGTGGCTGGTGTCCGCCACGCTGCTGGCCCAGTCTGGCACTCCGAAGGAGTGTCTTGGCTACTACGGCCCGACGGGCACGGGTGATCCGACCGGCTACAACAACGGCGGCAGCGGCAATTACCACTGGTGCCATGGTGTGCGCATTCCGCCCGGTTCGATCGGCCATACGCCGTGGACTGAGCAGGTCAATCTCGGCGTGCACTACACGCCGGCGTTCGCCGATCACAAGCTGGGTCTGAACCTGGACGTCATCAACGCGCTGAACCAGCAAAAGGCGGTGCAGACCGACCCGACTGGCGAGGCCGCTTACGATGGTGCCAATACCGTCTCCATCAACAACAGCTACGGCGACGGCATTTTCTGGCAGCCTCCGCGTATGGTCCGTTTGTCGGTCACCTACGACTACTGATCAGATCTGCAGTAGTGACTCAGAAACCACCGGCCATGCGGCCGGTGGTTTTTTTTTAGATCAACGACCTGCCGGCGGAGGCGCCGAGTCATCCGGCGCGGTCTGGAGCGGTGGCTTCCCGGCACGACCAAGTGATCCGAGCTGCGCCCGAACCCGGATGCCGTCGAGCACGCGCGACAATTCTGGAGCAGAAAAGCCGAAGCACTCACACGCCTCAAGCCGCCGGTATGTTCGACGTACTTGGTACGATGCCGCTGCCGGGGCTCATCGCCAGAGTGGCTACAGAACTCTCTACTTGGGTCAGGACAAGTATGTGGCGAGCGATGCGCGCAACGGCTCCAGCTGCCGTTCGTATCGGCGCCATTGGTCCAGCGCCCGTGTATGGATTGGTTCGCGTACTTGCGCGCTGCTCGGCGTAGCAACAGGCGCTGTATTCCGTTCGGGCCGCAGGCAGGCTTCTTCCACATCCAGCCCGCAATGGGCAAGCACGCCCCTGAGCGTAGCCTCTGGATTCTGCACAAGGGCCTGATAGGAGACGTCGAGTACTGCACCCGGTAGTGCGGCATGCCAGTGGCGAACCAACCGCGCGTATTGACTGTAGTAGTGGGCCACCGCGTCGAGGTCGTAACTGTACGGTGAGATGTTGCCGAACATCGCCTTGAGGTTGGAAAAACACGTATCCATAGGGCTGCGAACCATGTGCAAGATCGGCGCGTGTGGCAAGGCCCGTCGGATGAAGGCGACCATCTGGATGTTCGCCGGCAGCTTATCGATGTAATAGGAACGCCCTTGCGCCCGCCACTGCGTCTGCCTCAGATAGCGAGCGCCAAGTTGGCGGTAATCGATGCCTGTGCTGCGGCCGACGACTTTCAGCAGGCCGCTCGCCTTGGCCGGAAGAACGTCAGCCACCCAATGAAGCTGCCGCCAGAAATCGATGATCTCGCCGGCGGAGGTCACCGCCGAATGATTGGACAGGATGCGATCGAGCAGGGTCGTTCCCGATCGGGGCATGCCGACGATGAAGATCGGAACAGGGCCCTCGAATGCCGGCACCAGGTCCGCATGCTGCACGGGCATCTCGATCAGCGCATCGGTCAGTGCGGTTTCAGTCTCGGCATCATACGGATTGAGGTCGTGCATTAGCGCATTGCAACGGGCTAAAGCGAGCCAGGCTTCCTCATGTCGGCCGAGGTCGTCCAATGTCTTGAACACCGCATATTCAAATTCAGCGCGAACGAACGCGGTTTCTGGATCACCTACCTTCTTTGCCGACAGAAGATCAATCTGCTCCTGCAGCTGCGGGAGGCGGTTGGCGTCCGGCCTTTGCCTTTGCAGGTTTGCCAACACCATGGCCGCATCTCCGAATTGCGGCCAGCGTGAGAGGCAGTCCTCCAATACGACGCGGGCGCCAGCGATATCGCCACTGAACTGTAGAAGCATGGCGTATGTGTGCAATTCGTCCGGCGCGTTTGCACCTGCTGCGATTGCTCTGTCCATGAGCTCCTTGGCCACGGGTATCTCGCCCGTGGCAAAGCGCAGATTGGCTTGCGCAACCAGCAGATCCGCCGGCGGATCGGGTGCAAGCGCAAGTAGGTCCAGGCATGCGCGCGCGCCGACGATTTCGCCGCGTGCGATGAGATGCTGCACCAAGCTGACAAGCAACGGCGCATTCCGCGGCAACTGGCGCATCGCCTGCAGCAATGGCTGTGTGGACGCCTGTAGCTTCCCGCGCCGAAACAAGACGTCCGCCAGGTCAATGCTGGCGGCGAGGTCATGCGGCGCATATCGCAGGATTTGTTCTAGCGCTTGCTGGGCTTCGCTCAGCCGCTGTGCCTGCAGATGGGTTTGCGCGTGCAGGCGCCACTTTTCCAGCGTAGACGAAGGAATCGACGAGTTCATTTCACAATACTAGCTTGACTCGGAACCGAGGCCGCGGATACGTGAGCGATCGGATCGGCGTCCTCAGTCGGTATGCAACTCCGCCACGAAATCGTAGATGTCGCCGCGATACCACGAAGTGGTGAATTCCACCACGCGGCCGTCGTCTAGGAAGCTGCGCCGTTCGATGCTCAGGCCCGCGCTGCCGACGGGCACGTGCAGCAGGCGGGCGTGCTGGGCGCCCAGGGAGACGGCGCGCAGGCGCTGCAGGGCGCGGCGGGGTCGGGCGTTGCGTCGTTCCAGCGCCTCGTAGAGCGAGTCGCGCACGAGCATCGGGTCGGGAAGCACGCTGGCGGGCACCACGCTGCGCTCGATCGCCAGCGGCTCGTCGCCGGCGTAGCGGACCCGGTGCAGGCGTACCACCGCGGCGCCGGGCGAAAGGTTCATCGCCATGGCTTCCTCTGGCGTCACTTCGCCGATGCCGCGCTCGAAGAACTCCGAACGGGGGTTGAGGCCCCGCGCGCGCAGGTCCTCGGTGAAGCTGGTCAGCCGCGACATCGGCTTGACGATGCGTTCGGCGACGAAGGTGCCGGCGCCGTGGCGCTGGGTCAGCAGGCCCTCTTCGACCAGGCCGGCGATGGCCTTGCGCACGGTCACGCGCGAGAGGCCCAGCACCTGCGACAGGTCGCGCTCGCTGGGCAGCGCCTGGCCCGGCTCGATGTCGCGATGCTCGACCACGGTGCGGATCGCCCGGCGCAGGCGCAGATAGGCCAGCGGCTGGCGCGTCTCGGGGCTTTCGCAGAGGCGGCGGTATTCGGCGGCGAGCGCGGTCTCCATGCCGGGCACGATACCAATCCAGCACCATTTGCAGCAAGCGGGTATGAAAACGTATGCATGCCATCGACGTGGGGCTGTGTAATCTGGTATTTCACTGGTACGATCCCGGCAACCCAGCGGGCCCCAAAGCCCGCCTCCTCCAAGCAATCGAGGTGAACCCGTGACGGCTTCCTCCCCGCCCGTCGATCCGTTCGACCTGGTGATTTTCGGCGGCACCGGCGATCTGGCCCTGCGCAAGCTGCTGCCGGCCTTGTTCCATCGGTTCGCCGAAGGCCAGGTGCCGCCCAGCAGCCGCATCATCGGCGTGGCGCGCGAGGCCCTGGACGATGCCGGCTACCGCGCGCTGGTGCGCGACGTGCTGGCCGACGGTGGCGCCGCGCCCGAACGCATCGACACGTTCCTGCCGCAGCTCAACTACCTGCCGCTGGATGCGCGCAAGGACGAGGGCTGGGATGCGTTCGCCGCGCTGGTGAACGAGCAGCCCGACCACATCCGCGTGTTCTACCTGTCCACCTCGCCGGAGCTTTTCGTCGACATCTGCAACCGCCTGGGCGCCCAGGGCCTCAACGGGCCCAACGCGCGGGTGGTGCTGGAAAAGCCGATCGGCCGTGACCTGGCCAGTGCGATGCGGATCATCGAGGCGGTCGGGCGCGTGTTCTCCGAGGCGCAGACCTTCCGCATCGACCACTACCTGGGCAAGGAGACGGTGCAGAACCTGCTGGCGCTGCGCTTCGGCAATGCGCTGTTCGAGCCGCTGTGGAACGCCGGCCACATCGACCACGTGCAGATCACCGTGGCCGAAACCCTCGGGCTGGGCCGGCGCGCCGGCTACTACGACCATGCCGGCGCGCTGCGCGACATGGTGCAGAACCACATGCTGCAGCTCTTGTGCATGGTCGCGATGGAGCCGCCGGCCTCGCTCTCGCCCGACGCCGTGCGCGACGAGAAGCTCAAGGTGCTGCATGCGCTCAAGCCCATCGATATGCGCAACGCCTCGCAGCTGACCGTGCGCGGCCAGTACAAGGCCGGCGCGATCGACGGCGAGCGCGTCCCCGGCTACCTGGAGGAACTGGAGAACGGCCAGTCCAACACCGAGACCTTCGTGGCCCTGAAGGCCGAGATCGCCAACTGGCGCTGGGCCGGCGTGCCGTTCTACCTGCGCACCGGCAAGCGCCTGGCCACGCGGCTGTCGGAGATCGTGGTGGCGTTCAAGTCGGTGCCGCATTCGATTTTCGACGCTTCCGCCGGCCCGCTCGCGCACAACCGGCTGGTGCTGCGGCTGCAGCCGGATGAAGGCGTCAAGCTGTGGCTGACCATCAAGCATCCGGGCCCCGGCGGCCTGCGCCTGCGCCATGTGCCGCTGGACATGAGTTTCGTCGAGGCCTTCGGCGTGCAGCAGCCCGACGCCTACGAGCGGTTGCTGCTCGACGTGGTGCGCGGCAATCCGACGCTGTTCATGCGCCGCGACGAGGTGGAAGCGGCCTGGCGCTGGATCGACCCGATCCTGGGCGCCTGGGCCGCCGTCGGCGAGCCGCCGCGGCCCTATGCCGCCGGCAGCTGGGGACCGAGCGCGGCGGTTGCGTTGATCGAGCGCGACGGACGCACGTGGAACGAGGACAGCGAATGACCCCGGGCATGCCGTCTCGCCGCGTGGCACTGGGCGCTGCCGATCGCTGCATGCCATGGAGGGCTGTCCGCCCATGACTGCGCCCGGCACCACCATGCACGACTTCGCCGATGGCCGCGCCCTCGCCGCCGCCCTGGCCGAGCGCGTGGCCGGGTGCCTGCGTGAAGGCCTGCACGAGCGCGGGGTCGCGGTGCTCGCCGTTTCCGGCGGCCGTACGCCGCTGCACTTCTTCGAGCAGCTGGCGCAGTCGCCGCTGGACTGGGCGAAGGTGCAGGTGACCCTGGTCGACGAGCGCTGGGTCGACGAGAACGACCCACGCTCGAACGCGCGCCTGGTGCGCGAGAACCTGCTGCGCCACGCGGCGTCCGCTGCGCGGTTCGTGCCCTTGTACACCGGCGCGGCCACGCCCGAGGACGGACAGGCCAAGGCCGGCCGGCGCGTGCACGCGCTGGCGTTGCCCTTCGACGCGGTGGTGCTCGGCATGGGGGCCGACGGCCACACCGCCTCGTTCTTCCCCGGCGGCGACCAGCTCGAGGCGGCGCTCGATCCGAACCTGCCCACCGGGGTGGTGCCGATGCGCGCACCCGGCGCGGGTGAGCCGCGCATCACGCTGACGCTCGCCACGCTGCTCGCCACGCGTCACCTGTTCCTGCACATCGAGGGCAAGGACAAGCGCGAGGTGCTGGACCGGGCGTTGCAGGAAGCCGCGCCCTACCCGATCCGGGCCGTGCTGGAGCGTGCACCGGTGGCGGTGTACTGGTGTCCCTGATCGTCCTTGATGGCCGGCCTGCGCCGGCATTTGCCGGAGTTCGTTTGCCATGAGTTCGCTGCATCCCGTCATTGCCGATATCACCGCGCGGATCGCCGAACGCAGCCGCGCCAGCCGCGCGGCCTATCTCGCACGCATCGACGCCGCGCAGGGCGATGGCCCGCATCGCGCGCAGCTGTCCTGCGGCAATCTCGCGCACGGCTTCGCCGGCTGCAGCGCGCCGGACAAGGCCGCTTTGCGCGAGGGGCGCGCGCCGAATTTGGGGATAGTCACCGCCTACAACGACATGCTTTCGGCGCACCGGCCCTACGAGCGCTATCCGGCGCTGATCCGCGAGCTCGCGCGCGCCGCCGGCGCCACCGCGCAGGTGGCCGGCGGCGTGCCGGCCATGTGCGACGGCATCACCCAGGGCCGCGCCGGCATGGAGCTGTCGCTGTTCTCGCGCGACGTCATCGCCATGGCCACCGCCGTGTCGCTCTCGCACGACATGTTCGATGGCGCGCTGTATCTGGGCATCTGCGACAAGATCGTGCCGGGCCTGCTGATCGGCGCGCTCAGCTTTGGCCATCTGCCGGGTGCCTTCGTCCCTTCCGGCCCGATGCCCAGCGGCATTCCCAACGAGCAGAAATCCAAGGTCCGCCAGGCCTACGCCGAGGGCAAGGCCACGCGCGCGGAATTGCTGGAGGCCGAGGCCGCCTCCTACCACAGCCCCGGCACCTGCACCTTCTACGGCACCGCCAACTCCAACCAGATGCTGATGGAGATCATGGGCCTGCAGTTGCCTGGTTCTAGCTTTGTCGAGCCGGACACGCCGCTGCGCGATGCGCTGACCCGCGCGGCGGTGGGGGCGGTGATCGCCAACGCCAGCGCAGCGTCGCGCATGCCACTGGGCCGCGTCGTCGACGAGCGCGCGATCGTCAACGGAGTGGTCGGCCTGCACGCCACCGGCGGCTCGACCAACCACCTGCTGCACCTGGTGGCGATGGCGCGCGCTGCCGGCATCGTGCTCAGCTGGGACGATTTCGACGCGCTGTCGGCGGTGGTGCCGCTGCTGGCGCGCGTGTATCCCAACGGCTACGCCGACGTGAACCAGTTCCACCAGGCCGGCGGCATGGCCTTCCTGATCGACCAGCTGCTCGCGGGGGGCATGCTGCATGCCGACGTGCAGACCATCGCCGGACCGGGCCTGGCGCGCTACGCGCAGGTGCCGGTGCTGGACGAAGCCGGCCGGCTGGCCTGGCAGCCGGTGGCGAAGGAAAGCGGCAACCGCGGCGTGCTGCGCGGCGCGCACGAGCCGTTCCGCCCCGATGGCGGCCTGCGCCTGCTCGACGGCAATCTGGGTCGCTCAGTGATCAAGATCTCCGCCGTGCCGGACGACCGCCTGCTCATCGAAGCGCCGGCCATCGTGTTCGATGACCAGGACGCGGTGCGCGCGGCATTCGAGCGCGGCGAGCTCGATCGCGACTTCATCGCCGTGGTGCGTTTCCAGGGTCCGCAGGCGATCGGCATGCCGGAGCTGCACAAGCTCACCCCCACGTTGGCCGTGCTGCAGGATCGCGGCCACCGCATCGCGCTGGTCACCGACGGGCGCATGTCCGGCGCCTCCGGCCGCGTGCCGGCGGCGATCCACGTGACGCCCGAAGCGGCTGCCGGCGGCCCGCTCGCGTGCCTGCGCGACGGCGACATGCTGCGCCTGGATGCGGCGAACGGACGTCTGGACGTCCTGGTCGACGACGCCGAGCTGGCTTCCCGTGCGCCGGCGCGCAATGCCCAGTCCTCGCACCAGGCGGGCACCGGCCGCGAGCTGTTCGCGCTGTTCCGCGCCAACGCCATGAACGCCGACCTCGGCGCCGGAGTGCTCTGATGAACCAGGTCGACAAGCAACAGGATATCGAACGCACCATGCGCCTGGCGCCGGTGATCCCGGTGGTGGTGATCGACGACGCCCGCGCCGCCGTGCCGATGGCGCGGGCACTGGTCGCCGGCGGCGTACCTGCGATCGAGGTGACCCTGCGCACCGCCGCCGCGCTGGAGGCCGTACGCGCGATCGCGGCCGAGGTCGAGGGCGCGGTGGTCGGCGTCGGCACGGTCCTGGGCGAGGCCGATCTGCGCGCGGCGCGGCAGGCCGGCGCCCGCTTCGCGGTCTCGCCGGGCGCCACCGTGCGGCTGCTTGACGCGGCAGAGGACATCGCGCTGCCGCTGCTGCCCGGCGCGGCCAGCGCCAGCGAGGCGATGGTCCTGCTCGAGCGCGGCTACCGGTGCCTGAAGTTCTTTCCGGCCGTGCCCGCCGGCGGCCCGAAGCTGCTGGCCGCCTGGGCCGGCCCGTTGCCGCAGTTGCGCTTCTGCCCGACCGGCGGCATCAGCGCTGCCAGCGCGTCCGATTTCCTCGCCCTGCCCAACGTGCTTTGCGTGGGCGGCTCGTGGCTCACCCCGGCGGACAAGCTCGCTGGCGGCGACTGGGCCGGCATCGAGCAGCTTGCCCGCGCGGCGGCCGGGCTGCGCCCGGCCCAGGCCGGCGCCTGACGGGCCGGCGGATACGGCCACTCCCGATGCTCCGGGCGCCACCCGGACGGCCTGCACCACCAGCGCGGCGTGCATGGCGGTTCGACCGGCTTGTAAATGATCCGGCTGGAGGCGGGATCGCGCCCCAGATGATTGCCATGCCTCCGGTCGCGTGCAGCGCGTAGCGGCGCGCAGGGAAGCCACCGCCGCAGGCCGTGCAAATCGAGCGGCAGCACGTGCTCCACGCCGTCGCCGCAGAAAGTACATTCGAACGGCAGATCCGCGTTTCGCTCGATGCCGGCGGCAGTGGCTTGTTCCAGTGTTCGCAACTCAGGGAAAGTCCGAGCAGGCGTTTCCGAAGATGACCGGCCGAGGCAGGTCGCGCGGATGCCATCCATGAAGATGGCTGGCAGGCACAGCGCGCCTGCCGCCATGTCACGCCAGCGGCAGCTCGTAACGCCGTTTGAGCGTCTCGCGCGCGCCCAGCCGCCGGTAGAAGCGGGCCGCCGCCTCGTTCCACGACGGCGTCTGCCATTGCATCACCCGGCAGCCGGCGCCAAGCGCAAAAGAGTGCAGCGCTTGCCATAGCCGTTTGCCGATCGCGCGGTTGCGCCAGCTCTCGCGCACGTAGAGGCAATCCATGTGCAGGTACGGGGCGCCCCCGAGGGTGGAGAAATCGAATGTGGCGGTTGCATAACCGACGGCGTCGCCGGCATGGAGCGCAAGCCATGCATGCAGGCGCGCCGGCGTGGCATCCAGCGCCGCGGCCAGCGCATCGGCGTGCTCGCCCAGCCCATGCGGCAGGCGTTCGAACGCCGCATGCTCGATACACAGCGGCACCAATTGGGCGAGATCGGCGCCGGTCGCGTGCCGCACCAGCAATACGTCCACGGCGATCAGCCGCGCTCGAGGCCGAAGCCTTCGTCGAGCCAGCCGGTGAGCCCGCCGATCATCTCCTTCACCGGCCGGCCCAGCCGCGCCAGCTTGAGCGCGGCCTTGTTCGCGCCGTTGCAATGCGGGCCGGCGCAATAGACCACGAACAGGGTATCGGCCGGGAACTCCGCCAGGCGCGCCTCGCCGATGATTCGCACCGGCATGTTGATCGCGCCGGGAACGTGGCCTGCCGCAAACAGCACGGGGGTGCGCACGTCCAGCAGCACGAAGTCCTGTTCCTCGTGCCCGCTGGCGTACCAGACGTCGGCGCAGTCGGTCTCGAAACCCAGGCGCGCCTGGAAGTGTTCCTGCGCGAGGGCGGCGGGTGCGGCGGGGGTCTGGCTGACGACGCTCATGGAGATGCTCCACTCGATTGGGGAAGCCGGCAGTGTGCTCACTGGCGGCGAGCGCGGCCATTGGCGAGAATGACCGCATTCATGAAGAAACCGCCAATCCCACCCCCTGCCACGGCACGCAACCTGACTGTGGTGGCGCTCGCCTACGATGGCCTGTGTACCTTCGAGTTCGGCATCGCGGTGGAGATGTTCGGCTTGCCGCGCCCGGAGCTGCCGGTCTGGTACGACTTCCGCGTCTGCGCCATCGAGCGCGGGCCGCTGCGCGCGGCTGGCGGGCTGCGCGTGCATGCCGACGGCGGGTTGGAGGCGTTGGAGGGCGCCGGCACGGTGATCGTGCCGGGCTGGCGCGGCGCCGATGCGCCGCCGCCGCCGAAACTGCTGGCGGCCCTGAGCGTTGCCCATGCCCGCGGCGCACGACTGCTGTCGTTCTGCTCCGGCGTTTTCGTGCTGGCCGCCACCGGCCTGCTGGACGGCCGCCGTGCCACGACGCATTGGCGCTACGCCGATGCGCTGGCGGCGCGCTTCCCGCGGGTGCGGGTCGAGCCCGACGTGCTTTACGTGGACGAGGGAAGCCTGCTGACGTCCGCCGGCAGCGCGGCGGCGCTGGATCTTTCGCTGCACCTGATCCGCCGCGACCACGGGCCGCAGGTGGCCAACCAGGTGGCGCGCCGCGCCGTGGTGCCGGCGCATCGTGACGGCGGCCAGGCGCAGTTCATCCCCTCGCCGCTGCCGGCGCAAGGCGAATCGCTGGGCGCGCTGTTGGAGTGGATGCGCCGCCGCCTCGACCGGCCGTTGCCGTTGGCCGAGCTGGCTACGCGCGCTCGCACCAGCGAACGCACCCTGCTGCGCCGCTTCGAGGCCGCCACCGGCCGTTCGCCACGGCAGTGGCTGATCGAGGAGCGGCTGGGCCGCGCCCGCGAGCTGCTCGAAGGCAGCCGGCTGAGCGTCGAGCAGATCGCCGACCGCTGTGGCTACGGCCATGCGGATAGCCTGCGCCATCATTTCCGCCGCGCATTAGGTGTGAGCCCGGCTCGGTACCGCGAACGCTTCGCCCATCGCCCGGTACGGCACCCGTCCGCTTCCAACCCGCCGGAGAAGGCATGATCTATCTATTGCTCGCTGCACTCTGCAGCGTGCTGGTGTCGGTGCTGCTCAAGCTCGCCCGCCGGCTGGAGGTGGACGTTGGCCAGGCGATCGCCTGGAACTACGTCGTCGCGGTCGCGCTCAGCGCTTGGGCGTTCGCGCCCGCCGCACCGAGCCTGCGCGCGACGGCGGCGGTGTGGCCGGCGTTGCTCGGGCTGGGCGTATTGCTGCCGACGATCTTCCTGGCGCTGGCCGGCTCGGTGCGCCACGCCGGCATCGTGCGCTCCGAGGTAGCCCAGCGCCTCTCGCTGATGCTGTCGCTGCTGGCGGCCTTCGTGCTGTTCGGCGAATCCTTGAGCGCAGCCAAGGCGTGGGGCATCGCGGCGGGCCTGGCGGCGCTGGCTGGGCTGGTCTGGCGGCCTTCGCGCGGGGGCGCGGGTACGGACGCCGACGCCGGCCGCTGGCTGTTCCCATTGCTGGTGTTCCTGGGCTTCGGCGTGATCGACGTGCTGTTCAAGCGCGTGGCGCAGGCGGGCGTGCCGCTCGGTGCCGCGCTGCTGGCGATGTTCGCGCTGGCCCTGCTGGTGAGCCTGCTGTTGCAGGGCTGGCGGCTCGCGCGCACGAACGCGCGGCTGGGTCGCCGCAGCGTGGCAGCCGGCGTGCTGCTGGGCCTGTTCAACTTCGGCAATATCCTTTGCTACCTGCGCGCGCATCAGGCGCTGCCCGGGCGGCCGGCGCTGGTGTTCGCGGGCATGAACCTGGGTGTGGTGGCGTTGGGCGCACTGGCGGGCCTGGTGCTGTTCCGCGAGCGGCTTTCGCGTCTCAACCTGGTCGGGCTGGCGCTCGCGGTGCTGGCGATCGCCCTGCTGGCACGCGGTTGAGCGTGACTTCTGGGCTGTGAATGCGCAGCAGGCACTGCCTATGCTGGCGCTTTCACGCGCCCCCGAGAGGTTACTTCATGCGCAAGCTCCCCCTGGTCGCGGCACTGGCCGCGATGCTGATGGTCCCGGTCGGTTTTGCGGCGGACAAGGACAAGCCCCGCCCTGACGCCGACCAGGCCGAAGCCGCGCTCACCCAGCCGCAGAGTGCGCAAAGCACCGGCTCGGTCAGCGTCGAGGGCAAGCGCATCGACTACAAGGCCGTCGCCGGCACGCTGGTGCTGCACAAGCACGGCGACCAGGCCGGCGAGCCGACCGTGAGCATGTTCTACACCGCCTACTTCAAGCAGGGCGCCGACCCGGCCAAGCGGCCGATCACCTTCGTCTACAACGGCGGCCCCGGTTCGGCCACGGTGTGGCTGCACATGGGCGCGTTCGGCCCCAAGCGCGTGATGACCAGCGACGACAGCCACACGCCGGCAGCGCCCTACCGCCTTGTCAACAACGACTACAGCCTGCTGGACGCCTCCGACTTGGTGTTCATCGACGCCCCCGGCGCGGGCTTCTCGCGGCTGATCGCCGACGACAAGGACAAGTCCAAGCGCGACGAACAGATGAAGGAGCGCAAGAAGGAGGTCTACGGCGTCGATGGTGACGGCCATGCCTTCGCGCAGTTCATCACCCAGTTTCTCTCCCGCTACGACCGCTGGAATTCGCCCAAGTACCTGTTCGGCGAAAGCTACGGCACCACCCGTTCGGCAGTGCTGGCCAACATCCTGCAGAACGAGGACAGCGTCGACTTGAACGGCGTGGTCCTGCTTTCGCAGATCCTCTCCTTCGACACCAGCATCGACGGGCCCGAGTTCAACCCCGGCGTGGACCTGCCCTACGCGCTGGCGCTGCCGACCTTCGCCGCCACCGCGTACTACCACCACAGGCTGCCGCAACAGCCGGCGCAGCTGGAGCCGTTCCTGCGCGAGGTCGAACAGTACGCATTGGGCGATTACGCCAGCGCGCTGATGCAGGGCGCGCGGCTGGACGATGCGCGCAAGCGCGCCGTCGCGCAGAAGTTGCACGAGTACACGGGGCTGCCGGTCGACTACCTCGTCAAGGCGAACCTGCGCGTCAGCGGTGGCATGTTCGAGCACCAGCTGCAGTTCGACGGTGACCTGACCACCGGGCGTCTGGACAGCCGCTTCTCCGGGCCGGCGCTCGATCCGCTGGCGAAGGACTCCGAGTACGACCCGCAATCCTCGGCGATCAGCTCGGCCTACGTGGCCGCCTTCAACGACTACGTGCGCCGCCAGCTCAAGTTCGGCGACGCCATGCAGTACCGGCTGTTCGCCGACATCGACCACTGGGATTTCTCGCACAAGGCACCGGGAACGCACGGGGAGGCTCTGCAGTCCTCGACCAACGTGATGCCCGACCTGGCCACCGCGATGAAGACCAATCCGGACCTCAAGGTGTTGCTCAACGGCGGCTACTACGATCTGGCCACGCCCTACTTCGCCGCCGACTACGAGATGCACCACTTGCCGATTCCGGCCTCGCTGGAGAAGAACATCTCCTTTGCCTGGTATCCGTCCGGCCACATGGTCTATGCGCACGAGCAATCGCTGAAGGCGCTGCACGACAACGTGGCGCGCTTCATCGAGCAGACCGACAACGTGGAGTGAGCTCCCATCCTTCTCCTTCCGAGAGGGTGCACGCTAGGTGGAAGAGGTACGGGCGGAGCGGGATGTCTCCTCACGAGCCCGCCGGGGGCGGTGCGCTCAGGTCACCCAGCCGCCCAGCACGATCAGCGCCACCACGCTCAACCACGCCAGCAGCGCTCGCAGGAAGGCGCTGCGCATGCGGGTCAGCTCCAGCAGCGGATCGGTGCGCTCCTGGGCATAGCCGTCGCCCGCCTCGATCTCCACGTCGATATCGGCGCAAGCCGCCGCGGCGAGGAAATCAGGCTCGTCGGCGTACCAACTGGTCGGCGCCGCGCGCTGGCGCCATCGGCGCCACGAGGCCATCACCGCATCCCAATGGCCGACCAGCGCCAGGGTGAACACCAGCAGCTGCGCGGGCAGCCAGTCCAGCGCGTTGGCGACGAAACGCGCGTGGGTGCCGCTGCCCGCGTCCAGCGCGAGCGTGTCATCGCGCCCCAGCGTCTGCGCCAGCCGGTAGAGCAGCGCGCCCGCTGGCCCGAGCAGGAAGAACCACAGCAGCACGCCGAAGCGACGGCGCAACGCTGCCATGGCCACCGACTGGCCCAGCGCATGGGCATTCCAGGCCACCCGCTGGCCGGGCTCGGCGAGGCGCTGGGCTGCCGCCTCGCGGGCCAGCGGGTCGGGGGCATGGAGGATCGCCTCCAGATCCGCCTCGAACGCATGCGGGCCCAGGCCATAGAGCAGCACTGCCACGGCGAAGATCAATTGCATGATGCCGCCCAGGGGCGTCCGGGCGAGCAGGTCGGACAGCAGCAGGCACAGCAGCGTGGGCACGATCAGGGTGATCAGGACGCGGCCGCGGCCCGCCGTGTCGTCCAACTGGCGTACCCAGCCGCGGAACACCCTGTCGTCACGCCATTGGACAAGCTGCGGCAGCAGATGCAGCAGGCCGAGGGCGATCAGGGCGGCAAGCAGGCTCAAGGCCATCGGTCGATGCTCCTGGTAATGCCCGCCATTGTAGGACAAGCCCCTCCAGCAGCCCGTGGGAACGCCGTAGGCGCGGAGCAAGACGCCGGTTGATCAGCCGGCGAGGGCGTCCAACTCGATGCCTGCGCGCTCGCGCAGCCAGTGCGCGAGCAACTGGTAGGACACCGACAATCGGGTCGGCGTGGCGAAGCTGCCGTCGGCCAGGCCAGCGACGATCTGCTCCGGCGTGAACCAGCGCGCATCGGCCAGCTCGCCGTCGCGCAGGTCGATCGCGCGCCCCAGCGCTGTGCCGGTGAAGCCGACCATCAACGACGCAGGCAGCGGCCAGGGTTGCGACGAGTGATAGTGCACGTCGCCTACGCGCACGCCGGCCTCCTCTGCTACTTCGCGCCGCACGGCGTCTTCCAGCGATTCGCCCGGCTCGACGAAGCCCGCCAGCGTCGACCAGCGGCCCTGCGGCCAACTGGCCTGGCGACCGAGCAGGCAGGCGCCTTCGTGTTCGATGATCGCGATGACTGCCGCGTCGGTGCGCGGAAAATGCAGGCGCCCGCAGGCGCCGTTGGTGCATTGCATGCGGTGGCCTGCGGAAACGCGCCGCAGTGGCGCGCCGCATCCACTGCAGTACCGCGTCTCGCGCTGCCAGTGCGCCAGGCCCTTGGCATAGGCGAACAGCCCCGCCTCATCCGCGGCCAGACGCATGCCCGCTTCGCGCAGCCCGATGCGTCGCGCATGCAGGCGGTCTTCCAGGGTGTCCAGCGGCTCGCCCTCGCCGAGTGCGAGCAGGAAGTGCGGCCGTTCGTCCGCGATGCCCAGCAGGCTCACCTCGGCATCGGCGAACAGCTCACGCCGTTCGGCGGCGCTCAGCCAGCGCAGGCCTTCCGCCTCACGCAGCAGATAGCTCTCGCCGGAAGGGTCGAGCAGCAGGTAGCGCGCGCCCGCATGGTCGCCCTGTTCGGCGACCCAGGCGTCCTGGTCGCGGCGCTCGGACATGCGATCCAGCACCAGGCTCAGGCCGGCGAAGATATTGGTGCAAGCCATCGGCGCGACTCAGGTGGAGAACGAGGAACCGCAGCCGCAGGTGGTCTTGGCGTTGGGGTTGCGGATCACGAACTGCGCGCCGGAGAGGCTCTCCGCATAGTCGATTTCAGCGCCCGTGAGGTATTGCAACGACAGCGGATCGACCAGCAGCGTGACGCCCTCGCGGTCCAGCGCGAAGTCGTCCTCCGCCTGCGCCTCGTCGAAGGTGAAACCGTACTGGAAACCCGAGCAGCCGCCCCCGCTGATGTAGACGCGCAGCTTCAGCGCCGGGTTGCCCTCCTCGAGGATCAGCTCATGCACCTTGCGCGCGGCCGCTTCGGTGAAGACCAGCGGGGCGCCGGCCTGACGGTAATCGGGAATCGAGACGAGGGTTTCCATGCGGCGGATGTGCGGTTGCCTGGGTGCGATCTCAAGGATAGCGCTTGGCTTCGGCGGCCGCTCAGGCAGGTACCGCTTCGTCCAGCCCTGCGTCGTGCGCACCTGGCGCGGGCAGCTCGCGCGGCGCGCTGCCGTCGACGCGGTGGCTCATGCGGCCATTGACCTGTGCGCCGGCGGCCATCTCCAGCGTGCGGTAGTGCACATCACCGGCGATGCGCGCCTGCGGGGCGAGCTCCAGCCGCTCGGTGGCATGGATGTCGCCATGCACCTGACCGTTGATGATCGCGTGCGGCACGCGAATCTCGCCCTGCACCTGGCCCTGCTCGCTGAGCGTGAACACGGCATCCTCGCCTTCGGCCAGCACCGTACCTTCGATGCGTCCATCCAGATGCAGCGCGCCGCTGAAGCGCAGATCGCCGCGGATGACCGTGCCGCGGGCGATCAGGCTGGTGTCGCTGCTGGTGCTGGCGTCGCGGTCGCCGCGTCGACGATTGAGCATGTCAGTTTCCCCCTTCGATGGTCGTGAGGTTGCCCGAGAGCGCATCGCTCCACGCGACCGTGCGGTCGACGCCGTCCTCGCCTTCGGCTCGGACGTGGATGCGCAGCCGGGTCGGCTTGAAATCGGCCGGCAGCATGAAAGTGGCGTGCAGCTGCTGGAAGTAGCGGAAGCGGAAGGGCAGGCCATCCTTCTGCGCCGCGTCGCCGAGCTGTGGCCAGTCCAGCGCCACCACCTTGTCGCCGCGCACGCCTTCCACGCCGAGCGTTACCGTGCCGCTGACGTCGCTGCCGCGCTTGGCGTTCTGGGTGAGGCTGAGCGCGAGGTTCCAGGCATGTGCGCCGGGCACCGGCCGCAGCTGCACCTCCTGCACCTTCAACCCCTCGCGCTGGGCGTTGCCGCCGACCAGTCGCGAATAGAAGCCGAGGTCTGCGCGCAGTCCGCTGATCTCCTCTTCGCGCTCGGCAAGCGTGCCGCGCAGCGACTTGGTAGCGATCCCCGTAACCTGCTGGGCTCGCCTGAGGTTGGCGACCTGTTGCCTGAGTGCGTCGTTCTGCGCTGCCAGCTGCCTTGCTTCGCGCCCGTCGACCGCCGCGGGCGTGGTGCGCCAGGCCAGCGTGCCGACGACCAGCGCCGTCAGCAGCAGGCTGGCCAGCCAGGCCGCGCCCAGCCATAGCCGGCGGCGGCGTTGGCTGGCTTCGTCATGCGGGCGCACGACGAAGCGTGGTGGCGGGCGTGAAGCCATGGGGATATCCGGAGCGGCACGGAGATTCGGTATAGCTTCAGCGTGACGAGAGCGTCAAGGAACCGCTGCACGCTTTGCAGGGAACCTGCGCCAGGCCTTCCCGGGCCGGCCGGCAGGCGGGCTCAGCCCACCTTGTTCTGCAGGTAACGTTCGGCGCCGATGTCCTTGACCAGGTTCAGCTGGGTCTCGAGCCAGTCGATGTGTTCTTCCTCGTCGTGCAGGATGGTCTTGAACAGGTCGCGGCTGATGTAGTCGGCAATGCCCTCACTGTGCGCGATGGCGGCCCGCAAGTCGACCGCGGCGGCCAACTCCAGGTCGAGGTCGCCCTGGATGCATTCGAGCGCGTTCTCGCCGATGCGCAGCTTGCCCAGGTGCTGCAGGTTGGGCAGGCCGTCGAGGAACAGGATGCGCTCGATCAGCCGATCGGCGTGCTTCATCTCCTCGATCGATTCCTTGTACTCGTGCCCGGCCAGATCGCCGTAGCCCCAGTCCTTGAACATGCGGTAATGCAGGAAGTACTGGTTGATCGCGGTCAGTTCGTTGTAGAGCACCTTGTTGAGGTACTCGATGACCTTGGCGTCGCCTTTCATCGGAGGTCTCCGGTTCCATTCGACCGGTGACTATACGGGCTTGGCCACGGACTGGAGGTAACGCGAATTGACTTGCGGTTCGACGCCCGCAAGATGCGCTCAGGCGGTGAGCAGCGGAAGCGGGAAGACCACCTGGACCAGCGCCGCATCCAGCGTCGCGCGCGCTTCGGGCTCGCAGCAGCCACAGCAGTCCGAGCAACCGGTGCGCGCCTGCAGCTCGGCGAAGGTGCGCACGCCGTCGGCGACCGCGCGGCGGATGTCGCCGTCGGTGACGGCATTGCACAGGCAGATGTACATGCCGCGCATTCCAGCGTAAATGCGAATGATTGTCAACTAGGCCGGGTCAGGCCACGGCGCGCCCGCCCGTCCCGTCACCGCCCGCGGTGCGCGGCTGGACGCCCAGCTGGACGCTGAGCATTTCTTCAACCAGCGGAGCGAAATGGCGCAGCGCGCGCTCGTAGACCTGGCGCTTGAAGTTGACCACGTGCTCGGCCGGGTACCAGAAATCGACCCAACGCCAGATGTCGAATTCCGGTTTGTCGCAGGCATCCAGCCTGAAAGCATCCTCGCCGCCGACCAGGCGCAGCAGGAACCACACCTGCTTCTGGCCGATGCAGGTCGGGTGCTGGTGGTGGCGCACGTAACGATGGGGCAGGCGATAGCGCAGCCAGCCGCGGGTGCTGGCAACCACCTCGACGTGCTCGGGCGCCAGCCCGGTTTCCTCTGCCAGTTCGCGGTACATCGCCTCCAGCGGCGTCTCGTCGCTGCGCATGCCGCCCTGCGGAAACTGCCAGCCGTCGTGATTGACCCGCCGCGCCCAGAACAGCCGGCCATCGCCATTGAGCAGCACGATGCCTACGTTGGGGCGATAGCCATCCGCATCGATCATGTCGCCTCCTGGGCCGGCATGCCGCGAATGCAGCGGCTCCGGCGGGGATTCAACCATAACGCGCGCGACGCGGGAAAGCGAAGAGACTTGAACCGGCCCGACCCGCCAATTACACTGCCGGGCTCCGTTGGCGCACCTGGCCAGCGATGCCCTTGGCTATGTAGCTCAGCCGGTTAGAGCACAGCACTCATAATGCTGGGGTCGGTGGTTCGAGTCCACCCATAGCCACCACCGCCTGCGACGCGGCGCCTTTCCCGCTCTCGATTCTCGCGCTCCCTCCTTGTCGTGGGCCGAACCTACAATCGCTCGCCATGCATATCCATAAGGTGTTCCAGATCGAGGCGGCGCATCGGTTGCCCAACGTGCCGCCCGGTCACAAGTGCGCCCGGCTGCATGGGCACTCGTTCCGCATCGAGATCCACGTCGAAGGGGAGCCCGATCCGTCGCTGGGTTGGGTGATGGACTTTGCCGATGTCAAAACGGCCTTCGCGCCGTTGTTCGAGCAACTGGACCACCACTATCTCAACGAGATCGAGGGATTGGAAAACCCCACCAGCGAGGCGTTGGCGCGCTGGATCTTCCGTCGTCTGGAGCCTCGCCTGACCGGGCTGGACAAAGTGGTGGTGCACGAGACCTGCACTTCCGGCGCGAGTTGCAGCCGAGCCAGCTTCTGACGCAGTGCAAGATGATTCGGAGTCAGCCTTCGTATCGCTCGAAACCGTCATTTGTTGCATTGCAACAAATACCCTGCTAGGCTTGCTCCACTCCCAACTCCCGTGAGGGACAAGCCATGACACAGCAGATCGACACCCAAGTTTTTGCTTATGCCAGGCAGTTCGCCGACAACGCCTTCAAGGCGCAGGCGCTCGTGCTCAAGGGCCTGGAGCAGGCCGCCGGCCTGCAGCTGGGCACGCTGGAGCAACAGTCCCGCTCGGCCGCCGAATTTCTGCTCGCCGCGGGCGAACTGCGCGACGCCGACGGCCTGCGAGGCCTGTGGGACAAGGGCGTTGCGCTCAACCGCGCACAGACCGAACAGGCCGTGGCCCTGACCCAAGGCCTGGCCGCCGTCGGCCGGCAGACCGCCGAATCGCTCGGTGCGCTGGTGCAGCCGCTGCAAGCCGCCAATGACGCGGTTGCGGCCACGGCTGCAGCCACCCGTGCGGCAGCCGCCAAGTAGGGTTCTGCCCGCGTCCCCAGCATCCCTCCCCGCCGGGACGCGCTCCCTGGGCCGGACTTCGCAAGTCCGGCCTTTTTTTTGTGTCCGTCAGCAGGAATTTGCGCACCGGAAAAGTGAACGCCGGCGCCCACATGACAAGATGTCGCGGCTGCGCGGCTTGTCGGTCCAAAAGCCCGGC
Organism: Frateuria sp.; assembly: GCF_035943815.1. Classification (GTDB taxonomy): domain Bacteria; phylum Pseudomonadota; class Gammaproteobacteria; order Xanthomonadales; family Rhodanobacteraceae; genus Frateuria_A. Next base: position 32,248 of record NZ_DASZBU010000009.1, on the reverse strand, counting down.
TGATATACTTTTGCGGATTGGATCGTGGCCCGTAGCTGCAAGGGTGACGCCTGGTGCGAAGCCGCGCGGGAACACACGTGCTCAACAGTCTTGCCTCCGGTCGTCGCCTGGCCCTGCGCATCGTGATGTGGCAGGTCGCCGCGGCGGCACTGGTCGGCCTCATCTTCCTGGTGCAGGGACGCCGTGAAGCCTTGGCGGCTGCCGCAGGCGCCCTCGTCATGGCGCTGGGCAACGCGCTGCTTGGCGCGCGGGCCTTCGCCGGGATGCATGGAGCGGGCATGGCGCTGGGCCGGCTGCTGGTGGGCATGGTCCTCAAGTGGATCGCGGTCATCGGAGGGATGGGCGTGATCCTGATCAAACTGAAGTTGCCGCCGCTGGCCGCCATCACGGGGCTGGCGGCTGCTTACGCGGTTCATCTGCTGGCGTTTCGATTCAAGGGCTGACACATGGCAAGCGAGCCGCAGGGCGGTCTTACCGAATACATCTCCCACCACCTCAAGCACCTGACTCCGCATACGAGTCCGGAAGGCTTCTGGGCGGTGCACATCGATTCGGTCACCGTCTCGCTGGTGCTCGGCGTGCTGTTCTGCCTGTGGTTCTGGGCCAAGGCGCGCAAGGCCACCGCCGGCGTGCCGGGCAAGGGCCAGGCGTTCGTCGAGATCGTGCTGGAATTCGTTGACGGCCAGGTCAAGGACGTCTTTCATGGCGACCGTCGCGTGCTCGGTCCGCTGGCGCTGACCGTTTTCGTCTGGGTGTTCCTGATGAACGCGATGGACTTGCTGCCGGTCGATCTGCTGCCCTGGATCACCGCGAAGTTCGGCCTCGGCCACTTCCGCGCCGTGCCCACGGCCGACATCAACATGACCTTCGCGATGTCGCTCACGGTCCTGCTGCTGATCATCTTCTACAGCTTCAAGGCCAAGGGCTTCAGCGGCTACATGCACGAGATGTTCACTGCGCCGTTCGGCAAGCATCCGCTGCTGTGGATCCCCAACTTCGCGCTGAACCTGGTCGAGCTGCTCTCCAAGCCGGTGAGCCTGGCGATGCGACTGTTCGGCAACATGTACGCCGGCGAGCTCGTGTTCATGCTGATTGCCGGGCTGTTCACCGCCGGCAGCTGGGCGCTTTATGGCATGGGCATCATCGGCTACACCGTGTGGGGCATCTTCCACATCCTGATCATTTCGATCCAGGCCTTCATCTTCATGGTGCTGACCGTCGTGTACATCTCGATGGCTCACGACCACCACTGACCTGCAGTTCTTTTTCATCGAACAACTAAGCTTTTCTTTCTGAGGAGATCGTCGTGGAAGCTATCGTTCAAATCGCGCAAATCCAGGGTTTCACCGCCATCGCGCTGGGCCTGATCATCGGCCTGGGCGCTCTGGGCGCCTGTATCGGCATCGGCGTCATGGGTTCGAAGTTCCTCGAAGCCGCCGCCCGCCAGCCGGAGCTGGTGCCGCTGCTGCAGGGCCGCATGTTCCTGCTGGCCGGCCTGATCGACGCGGCGTTCCTGATCGGCGTGGCGCTGGCGATGTACTTCGCGGTGGCCAACCCGCTGCTGTCGGCCCTGACGGCTAAGTAAGCACGAGGCGGCGCCTGGCGCCGCTCCCCTACGGGCGCCCGCGCCAGGGCGCCCGTATCCGTACCACCCCGCATTTACAGGTAACGCAGCGATGGATTTCAACGCGACCTTGATCGGCGAAATGATCGCCTTCGCGATCCTGATCTGGTTCACCGTCCAGTTCATCTGGCCGCACATCAACAAGGCCATCGAAGAGCGTCAGCTCAAGATCGCCGAAGGCCTCGACGCCGCCGAGCGCGCCCGCGCCGAGCTGCGCGATGCCGACAGCAAGGTGGCCGCCGAGATCAAGGTGGCGCGCCAGCAGGCGGCCGAGATCATCGATCGCGCGCAGCAGCAGGCCAACCAGATCCTGGACAAGGCCCGCGCCGACGCCATCGGCGAGATCAACCGCCTGAAGGCCAGCGCGCAGGACGACATCGCCTCGATGGCCCAGCGTGCCCGCGAGGAGCTGCGCGAGAAGGTCGGCGCGCTCGCCGTGCAGGGCGCCGCCAAGATCGTGCAGCGCGAGATCGATCCGGCCGCGCACAAGGCGTTGCTCGATCAGCTCGCCACGGAAATCTGACCATGGCCCAGGCAATCACCCTCGCCCGTCCGTACGCGCGCGCCGCTTTCGAGCTGGCGCACGAGGCCGGCACGCTCGGCGAATGGTCACAGGCGTTCGCCTTCGCCGCTTCGGTGGCGAAGGACCCGCGTGTGGCAGCCCTGGTCGGCGACCCGCGCGTGCAGCCGGCGCAGCTGGTGGCCTTGCACCTGCCGCAGGGCATGGGTGTGGACACCCCGTTCGCACAGTTCCTTCAGACGCTGGCCGAACAGCGCCGCCTGGCGCTGCTGCCGGAAGTGGCCGAGCTGTACGAGGAACACAAGCGTGAAGCGGGTTCGCAGCTGAGGGTCAAGGTGACCAGCGCGATGGCGCTGGATGGCGCCCAGGCCGAGCAGCTGAAGGCGTCGCTCAAGCGTCGCTTCAAGCGCGAGATCGAACTGGAGGCCAAGGTCGATCCGGCGCTGCTCGGCGGCGTGGTGATCGACACCGGCAGCGAAGTGATCGACGGCTCCGCGCGCGGTCGCCTGCAACGCCTCGCCAGCGCCCTGATCAGTTGATTAAACGCGGCATCCGTGCCGCGAAAGCAGAACCGGCCATCCGTGGCCGACTCTGAAAAAACCTAGAGCAAAGCCGGCCATGTGGTCGGACTCTTGAAAAAGCATTCCCAAATTCAGGAAAGCGACCATGTCCAGCACCACTCTGAACCCGTCCGAGATCAGCGAACTGATCAAGAGCCGCATCGAGCAGTTCAAGCTCGGCGCTGAGGCCCGCAACGAAGGCACGATCATCAGCGTGTCCGACGGCATCGTGCGCATCCACGGTCTGGCCGACGTGATGCAGGGCGAAATGATCGAGCTGCCGGGCAATGCCTTCGCGCTCGCGCTGAACCTCGAGCGCGACTCGGTCGGCGCCGTGGTGCTGGGCGAGTTCCAGCACCTGAAAGAAGGCGATACCGCCAAGACCACCGGCCGCATTCTCGAAGTGCCGGTCGGTCCGGAGCTGCTCGGCCGCGTCGTCGATGCGCTGGGCAACCCGATCGACGGCAAGGGCCCGATCGCCGCCAAGAAGACCTCGCCGATCGAGAAGGTCGCGCCGGGTGTGGTGTGGCGCAAGTCGGTCGACCAGCCGGTGCAGACCGGCTACAAGGCGATCGACTCGATGATCCCGATCGGCCGCGGCCAGCGCGAGCTGATCATCGGCGACCGCCAGACCGGCAAGACCGCCGTGGCGATCGACGCGATCATCAATCAGAAAAATTCGGGCATCTACAGCATCTACGTTGCGATCGGGCAGAAGCGCTCGTCGATCGCCAACGTGGTGCGCAAGCTCGAGGAGAACGGCGCGCTGGCCAACACCATCGTGGTCGTCGCCTCGGCTTCGGAGTCGGCTGCGCTGCAGTACATCGCGCCGTATTCGGGCTGCGCCATGGGCGAGTACTTCCGCGACCGCGGCGAAGACGCGCTGATCGTGTACGACGACCTGTCCAAGCAGGCCGTGGCCTACCGTCAGATCTCGCTGCTGCTCAAGCGCCCGCCGGGTCGCGAAGCCTATCCGGGCGACGTGTTCTATCTCCACTCGCGCCTGCTCGAGCGCGCCGCGCGCGTCAACGAGGCCTACGTCGAGAAGGAGACCAACGGTGAGGTCAAGGGCAAGACCGGCTCGCTCACCGCGCTGCCGATCATCGAGACCCAGGCGGGCGACGTGTCCGCGTTCGTGCCGACCAACGTGATCTCGATCACCGACGGCCAGATCTTCCTCGAGACCGATCTGTTCAACGCCGGCATTCGTCCGGCCGTGAACGCCGGTATTTCGGTGTCGCGCGTGGGTGGTGCGGCGCAGACCAAGATCGTCAAGAAGCTCTCCGGCGGCGTGAAGCTGTCGCTGGCCCAGTTCCGCGAACTGGCCGCATTCGCGCAGTTCGCCTCGGACCTGGACCCGGCCACCCGCGCCCAGCTCGACCGCGGCCAGCGCGTGACCGAACTGATGAAGCAGAAGCAGTACGCGCCGCTGTCGATCGCCGAGCTCGCGCTGTCTGTATACGCCGCCGAGAAGGGCTACCTGGACGACTTGGCCGTAGCCAAGGTGCTCGACTTCGAGCGTGGCCTGCACGCGTTCTTCCATCAGAACCACGAGGAACTGATGAAGAAGATCGTCGCCACCGGCGACTGGAACGGCGAGATCGAGGGCGTCTTCAAGAGCGGCCTGGACGAGTACAAGAAGACCGGTTCCTGGTGAACCCCGCCGGTGGGCCCTCAAGGCCCGCCGCGCACGTTGACGGCGGGCCGTAAGCCCGCCCCACGCAGGTCGAACCCAAGAGCAGACAGATGGCAAGCGGACGCGAAATCAAAACCAAGATCAAGAGCACGCAGAACATGCGCAAGGTGACGCGTGCGCTCGAGATGGTCTCGGCCTCGAAGATCCGCAAGGCGCAGGACCTGATGAAGGCCTCGCGTCCGTACGCGAGGATGATGCGCCGGGTGATCGCCCACGTGGCCCAGGCCAACACGGACTTCAAGCATCCGTTCCTCATCGAGCGCGAGAACGCCTCGCGCGTGGCGTTCATCGTGATCTCCACCGACCGCGGCCTGTGCGGCGGTCTGAACTCCAACCTGTTCCGCCGCGTCCTCCCGGCCGTGCGCGAGTGGCAGGACAAGGGCGCGCAGGTCGACGTGGTCGCCATCGGCCAGAAGGCGATCCAGTTCTTCCGCCGCATCAAGGGCGTCAACCTGGTCGGCAGCGTCAGCCACCTGGGCGAGCGACCCAAGCTCGAGCAGCTGGTCGGCGTGATCAAGGTCGTGCTGGACGCCTATGCGGCCAACGGCCTGGACCGCGTGTTCCTGGCGTACAACGACTTCGTCAACACCATGACGCAGAAGCCGATGGTCGATGCGCTGCTGCCGCTGCCGCTGGTGGCCGCAGAGCTTGCCGCGCAGCAGTCCTCGGGTGATTCGGCCTACGCCGGCATTACGCTAGAGCAGACCCACGACTGGGACTACATCTACGAGCCCGATGCCGCCGCGGTACTCGAGCACGTGCTCGGCCGCTACATCGAGTCGGTGGTGTACCAAGGCGTGCTGGAGAACCTCGCCAGCGAGCATGCGGCGCGCATGGTCGCCATGAAGAGCGCCTCGGACAACGCCAACAAGGTCATCGCCGAGCTGACGCTCAGCTACAACAAGGCGCGCCAGGCTGCGATCACCCAGGAAATTTCCGAAATCGTCGGCGGCGCCGCGGCTGTATAAGTGCGGTCATCCATGACCGCAGAGCAAGATCAAAAAGCGGCCATCCGTGGCCGCACTCTGAATAAGAGCGACGCTTCGGCGGCGCTGTGACGAAAACTTGAAAGAATCCATCCGGAGCACATCCATGAGCCAGGGCAAAGTTGTTCAGATCATCGGCGCGGTCATCGACGTCGAGTTCGCGCGCGATCAGGTGCCGCAGGTGTACGACGCACTGAAGATCGACGGCATGGACATCACGCTGGAGGTCCAGCAGGTGCTGGGCGACGGCGTCGTGCGCACCATCGCGCTGGGCTCCACCGAAGGCCTGCGCCGCGGCCTGGTCGCGCGCAACACCGGCGAGGGCATCAAGGTGCCGGTCGGCAGCGCCACGCTCGGCCGCATCATGGACGTGCTGGGCAACCCGATCGACGAAGTCGGCCCGATCAACGCGGAAGACCACTGGGTCATCCACCGCGAAGCGCCGACCTACGACGAGCAGGCCGCGGCCAACGAACTCCTGGAAACCGGCATCAAGGTGATTGACCTGGTCTGCCCGTTCGCCAAGGGCGGCAAGGTTGGCCTGTTCGGCGGCGCCGGCGTGGGCAAGACCGTGAACATGCTCGAGCTGATCAACAACATCGCGACCCAGCACTCGGGCCTGTCGGTGTTCGCCGGCGTGGGCGAGCGTACCCGCGAGGGCAACGACTTCTACCACGAGATGCAGGACGCGGGCGTGGTCAAGCTCGACAATCTGCCCGAGTCGAAGGTGGCGATGGTCTACGGCCAGATGAACGAGCCGCCGGGCAACCGCCTGCGCGTGGCGCTGACGGGCCTGACCATGGCCGAGTACTTCCGCGACCAGAAGGACGCGTCCGGCAAGGGCAAGGACGTGCTGCTGTTCGTCGACAACATCTACCGCTACACCCTGGCCGGCACCGAGGTGTCCGCGCTGCTCGGCCGCATGCCGTCGGCGGTGGGCTACCAGCCGACCCTGGCCGAGGAAATGGGCGTGCTGCAGGAGCGCATCACCTCCACCAAGACCGGTTCGATCACCTCGATCCAGGCCGTGTACGTGCCCGCGGACGACCTGACCGACCCGTCGCCGGCGACTACGTTTGCCCATCTCGACGCCACTGTCGTGTTGTCGCGCAACATCGCCGCGCTGGGCATCTACCCGGCGGTGGACCCGCTGGATTCGACCAGCCGCCAGCTCGATCCGAACGTGATCGGCGCCGAGCACTACGACGTCGCCCGCCGCGTGCAGGGCACGCTGCAGCGCTACAAGGAGCTCAAGGACATCATCGCGATCCTGGGCATGGACGAGCTGTCCGAGGAAGACAAGCAGGTGGTGTCGCGCGCGCGCAAGTGCGAGCGCTTCTTCAGCCAGCCCTTCCACGTGGCCGAAGTGTTCACCGGCGCGCCGGGCAAGTACGTGTCGCTGGCCGAGACCATCCGCGGCTTCAAGATGATCGTGGACGGCGACGTCGACCACCTGCCGGAGCAGGCGTTCTACATGGTCGGCGGCATCGACGAGGCGATCAAGAAGGGCGAGGAGATGTCCGCCAAGAAGGCGGCCTGATCCGACGGCGGGCCGTGCGGCCCGCCTTCCCCTGAGCAGAACGAGACATCCCCATGGCAACCACCATCCGCGTCGAAGTCGTCAGCGCCGAAGCCGCGATCTACTCGGGCGAGGCCACGATGGTCGTCGCTACCGGCGACCAGGGCGAGCTGGGCATCACGCCCCGCCACGCCCCGCTTATCACCCGCCTAAAGCCCGGCAAGGTCGTCGTGACCGAGGCCGGCGGCGAGAAGGTCGACATCTCGATCACCGGCGGCGGCATCCTGGAGGTGCAGCCGCACGCGGTAACCGTGCTGGCCGATACCGCGCTGCGTTCGGAGGACATCGACGAAGCCGCCGCGCTGGCCGCCAAGAAAGAAGCGGAGGAAGCCCTGGCCAACCGCTCCGACGCCATCGACGTGGCCGAGGCGCAGGCAAAGCTGGTCGCCGCCCTGACCCAGCTGCAGGCGCTGGAGCGCCTGCGCAGGAACCTCAAGCACTGACGGGCTTTCTGGCCTGACGAAGACGCCGGCCTTGCGCCGGCGTTTTCGTTTGCGAAGCGCGGTTCCCTATCCCTCGCGGGAGGGGCCTGAACGAGGGTCGCTCTTACGATGAACCTCCCAAGCCCCCCGCCCCGGCTCCTCCATCGTGAGAGGACAGCGCGGGGGATTGGGCGCGAGCGTTTCCGTAGGCTCGGCTCTCCCACGGTATCCAGGAAGGACCGAACATGGCCCATGCGATCACCCTGTTCTGGGCCATCCTGCTGGCCGGCTGCGCCCATCTCGCCCCGACAACGCCCGCCGGACCCGGCGTCGGCTCGGCCAGCTACCGCACCGCCGCCGGCACCGGCCTGGCCCACTACCAGCTCGCGCTAGGCCAGGTGGCGACCGGCGCGGCGCTGCAGGCACATGAGCCGCCCGCGTACCCGGCCTCGATGCTCGCCGCCTGCCCGCCGCTGGTCGAACTGGCGGCGCGGGTGATCGTGGATGCTCGAGGCGTGGTCGGCGATGTACGGATGGACCCGCCGCCCGCGCAACAGCCTTTCGCCGATGCCGTGCGTCGCGCCGTGCGGGACTGGCGCTATGCCCCGCTCACGATCAGCCGTTGGTCCTCCGACGCGGACGGCAACAGCCATCCGGTGGACAGCGAGACCAAGCCCTTCAGCCTCGACTACGTCTTCATCTTTCGCTGCGAGCACGGCCACACATCGGTTTCGTCCGGACCCGGACAAGGAAGCCGCTGAGCACGCCCCCTGGACGTCCCGCGCACACTCCCGCGCCTAGACTCTAGGCGGGCTGGACCGCGGGAACGCTCATGAAACCTGTCTTTCGCCGCTCGCTTGTCGTAGCACTGGTCATCGTCGTCCTGCTGGTGACGGCGCGAGTGGCCCTGCCCTACGTGGTCAAGGACTACCTCAACCGCAAGATGGACCGGATGGGCGATTACCACGGCCACATCGCCGACATCGACATCCATCTCTGGCGCGGCGCCTACAGCATCGACGCCCTGCGCATCGACAAGGTCACCGGCAAGGTGCCGGTGCCATTCTTCGCCGCCGCCACCACCGACATCGCCTTGAGCTGGCGCGCGTTGACCCACGGCACCGTGCGCGGACGCGTCGAGTTCGACCAGGCCAGCCTCAACTTCGTCGATGGCGAAGGCAAGGCCGCCGGCCAGTCGGGCAAGGGCGTGGACTGGCGGCAGAAACTGGAGATGCTGCTGCCGATCCGGCTCGACGAAGTGCGCGTTCACCGCGGCGAGGTCACCTTCCACAATTTCGTATCGAGGCCGAAGGTCGACTTGAAGATGACCGACGTCGACGCCACCGTGATCAACCTGACCAACGCCGACCGCAGCCAGGGCCGGCGCGTAGCCGACCTCGATGCCAGCGCCAAGGTGCTCGGCAATGCCCCGTTGACGGCCAAGGCGAGTTTCGACCCGCTCGCCCCGCGGCTATTGGATTTCACCTTCGCCCTGAGCGTGACCGACATCGAGCTGACGCGCCTCAACGACCTGGCTCGCGCCTACGCCAAGCTCGACTTCGCTGGCGGCCACGGCACCTTCGTGATGCAGCTGGAGGCCAAGAACGGCGCGCTCGACGGTTATGCCAAGCCGTTGCTGCACGACGTGCAGATCTTCAGCTGGAAGCAGGATGTGGAGGAAGAACACAAGAACCCCCTGCGTATCGCCTGGGAGGCCATTGCGCAGGGCATCACCTCGCTGTTCAAGAACCATAAGCAGGACCAGTTCGCCACTCGAGTGCCGATCAGCGGCCGCATCGACAACAAGGACGTCAGCACCTGGGGCGCGATCGTCGGCGTGCTGCACAACGCCTTCGTCCAGGCCTACTCGCCCAAGCTCGAGGACCTCAAGCCGGCGCCCGCGAAGAAGGACTGATCCGTCCGCTCAGGCGAGCGCTGCTATCCTCGCCGGCCTGCCACCACCCATGGGTCGAAGATGTCAGCCACGCCCCTGCACGTCGTAATCCTCGCCGCCGGCGAGGGCAAGCGGATGAAATCGCGCAAGCCCAAGGTACTCATGCCGCTGGCGGGCCGGCCCCTGCTGGCCCACGTGCTGGATACGGCGCGCGCGCTTTCACCGGCGGCGATCCACGTGGTCTACGGGCACGCCGGCGATCAGTTGCGGGCTGCCTTCGCGCACGACATGGACCTGCGTTGGGTCGAACAGGCCGAGCGCCTCGGTACCGGCCACGCACTCGCGCAGGCGCTTGCGGGCATTCCGGGTGCGGCGCGCGTACTGGTGCTCTATGGCGACGTGCCGCTGCTGCGCGCCGCCACGCTCGCCCCCCTCGCACAGACCCCGGGCCTGGCCCTGCTCGCCACCGCGCTGGAGGACCCGCACGGCTACGGCCGCGTGTTGCGCGACCCATCTGGCCGTGTCGCCGGCGTAGTCGAGGAGAAGGACGCCGATGCCGCCCAACGCTCGATCCGCCTGGTAAATACCGGCATCCTGGCCGGCGATGCGGAAGCGCTCGCCCAGTGGATCGCCCGGCTGGACCGCAACAACGCGCAGGGCGAGTACTACCTCACCGACGTGTTCGCGATGGCCGCCGCCGAGGGCCGCCCGGCCGCCTGCGTGGAATGCGCCGATCCGGTCGAAGCGGCTGGCGCCAACAACCCGTTGCAGCTGGCCGAGCTGGAGGATCACCACCGTCGCCGCGCAACGCGCGAGCTGATGCACGCCGGTGTGCGCATCGCCGACCCGCGCCGACTGGAAATGCGAGGCACGGTCGATGCCGGCATGGACGTGGAGCTGGACATCGAAGTGATACTCGAAGGACACATCGTGCTCGGCGACGACGTGCGCATCGGCCCGTTCGTGCGCCTCAAGGACGTCGAACTGGCGGCCGGCACCGTGGTGCTCGCCCATTGCGACCTCGAAGGCGTCGTCACCCACGGCGCCTGCACCATCGGCCCGTTCGCGCGCCTGCGCCCGGGGACCGAACTGGCCGCAGGCGTGCACGTCGGCAACTTTGTCGAGACCAAGCAGGCCAGCCTGGGCGAGGGCAGCAAGGCCAATCACCTCACCTACCTTGGCGACGCGCGGATCGGTGCCGGCGTCAACGTGGGCGCGGGCACCATCACCTGCAACTACGACGGCGTCAACAAGCACGTCACCACGATCGGTGACGGCGCCTTCATCGGCTCGAACGCCGCGCTGGTGGCGCCGCTGACGATCGGCGCCCGCGCCACCATCGGCGCCGGTTCGGTAATCACCCGTGACGCACCGGCCGATGCACTGACCGTCGCACGCGGCCGCCAGACCAGCCTGGAAGGCTGGCAGCGGCCGCAAAAGAAGCCCAAGTGAATGGCCTGCTGATCGTGCTGGCCGGCCTGCCCGGCAGTGGCAAGACGACCCTGGCGCGGGCGCTGGCGGCGCGCACCGGCGCGGTGTACCTGCGCATCGACACGATCGAGCAGAGCCTGCGCCACGCCGGCATCGCACCCGAGGAGGAAGGTTATGCCGTCGCCATGGCCCTGGCCGGAGACCAGCTCGTGCTCGGCCACGTCGTGATCGCCGATGTGGTCAACGCGACCGCGCAGGCACGTCGCGGATGGCGGGCGACGGCCACCGGCGCCCAGGCACGGCTGGTCGAGATCGAGGTCTGCTGCTCCGACCTCATCGAGCATCGGCACCGGGTGGAAACCCGGCGCGCCGATATCGCCGGCCTCGAGTTGCCGGACTGGGAACGGGTGTCGGCACGCGACTACGCGCCCTGGGACCTCCCGCCGCTGCGCATCGACACCGCCGATCGCTCGGCCGACGACTGCGTGGCCGAGTTGCTACTGCAGCTGCCGCGGACGCTGGGTGCCGCGCTGGCGCGCGATCAGGCGTAGCGCCAGCCGTCGATCTCCACCAACAGCTCGCGCCGGCAGATGTCGCCGTGCAGCAGCAGTACCGGCACGCCGGGCAGGCGGCGGACGATAAACTCGCGCACCTGCGCGGCATCGGCCGGATGGCGCACGTACGCCTTCAATGGCGAATGGGTGTCGAAGCCTTCGGCCATGCCTGCGGTGGCCAGCAGCGTGTCGAGGTTGGTGAAGGTTTCCGCCAGCTGTGCATGCAGGTCGTCGGCATGGGCCGAAGCATGCCCGACGACCGCGGCGGTGCCGGAGATCGCCAGCACGTCAGACGCCGGCAAGGCCATCGCACGGGCGAAGCTGGGCGGGGTGCGGCCGTACTGCCTGGGATAGCGCCAGGCACTGACCTGGCGCGGGTTTTCCACCCGCTCACCGGGCTGGTCGCAGGCCAGCAGGTAGACCTGCAATACCGGTCGCGCTCCGTGGTGGCCGATCGCCGTGGCGGCGGGGAAACCGTCGGCGAAAAAGTCGCCCATGCCGGCGGCGCGGCCGTCGCAGAACAGCTTGTAGCGCTCGGCGTCGTCCTCGCCCTGGTTGATCGCAGCCAGGTAGTTCCAGATGCGCAGCACGTGGTGTTCGGCGCGCGCGTCGACCACTCGGCGAAGCTCTTCATAGGCGTGCCGCGCCGTGTCGCGGGGGCCACCGTGGTCGCGCTCGTCCACCTCGATGGCGGCAAACAGCCAGCCACCGCCGCGCGCCCAGCGCACCGCGCCATCGCAGCCGTGCTCGACCGGCGCACCGACCTGCCACACCTCCAGCGGTCCGGGCGCATCGAAGCTTTCCAGCCCGATCCTCAGGTAGCGCGGATCACCCATCGCCTGCGCGCCGGCACCGAAGCCGAACACCGCCAGGGTACCGGCCTCGGCCAATGCCTGGGCCGCCTCGCCGCTGCGGTAGGTGACCCTTGGCGCACGGCGGGGCGGCACGACCTCGGCCAGGGTGTTTTCGCAAGCTTCAGCCATGCGTCGCGGAACCGGGAATAAGGGCCGCTATGTTACACTCCGCGCCCGCTGCCGCCGGGGGGAGGCACACATGGGGTACGGAATTTCGCATGGCAGAACAGACCGCGGCGCAGCACGAGCTGGCCACCTTGATCGTCCAGAGCCTGAACCTCGATTCGCTGACAGCAGAGCAGATCGACCCGGACGCACCGTTGTTCGGCGGCGACCTCGGGCTGGACTCGATCGATGCGCTGGAGATCGCGCTCGCCGTATCCAAACACTACGGTTTCCAGCTGCGCTCGGACAACCCCGACAACCGGCGCATCTTCACCAGCCTGGCCACGCTCGCGGCGCACATCGAGCAGAGCCGCGCGGCCTGAGCGGTCGTGCACGCGCGGCAATGACGCCTTCGACAGGTTGCTGCGCGGATTATCCCGTCCACCTCTGCTGATGCACGCGCACGCCATGTCCGAGGCCCGGCACGCGCAAGCGCGCCCACTGCCGCTGCTGCTCGCCTACCCACTGCTGGCCATCGCCGGCGCGCTCACCCATTGGCAAGCCTTCACGCTGGCCGCGTCCGCCTTGCTGGCAAGCCTGCTGCTGTGGCCGGCACTGCGCGCCGGCCGGCCGGGCGCATGGCTGGCGTGGCTGGGCTTGCTCGGCGGCCTGGCCTGGCTTGCTGCGCGCGGCCTCGCCGCGCTCGCCTTGGACGCGGTGCCGCTGCTGCTGAACATGTTGCTCGCCTGGCTGTTCGGTCGCACCTTGCGGGCCGGGCGCCAGCCGCTGGTCGCACAGTTCATCGAAGCCATCGAAGGCGCGCCGCGGTTGGCGATGCCAGGCATCGCGCGCTATGCGCGTCTACTCACCGCGTTCTGGGCCGCGCTGCTGGGTGTGCAGGCGCTGGTGCTGGGCGCGATGCTGTTCTGCCAGGTACCCGGAGGCATGCTGGCGCGGCTGGGCCTGCCCTCGCCATGGCCGGTGCCGCTGACGTGGGTCCAGGGCTACATGCACGCCGGCGCCTACCTGCTGTTGGGCACGATCTTCGTGCTGGAGTATCTGTTCCGCCGCTGGCACCTGCGCCATCTGCCGCACCTGGGGCTGCCCGCGCTGTTGCACCGGCTGGCGCTACGCTGGCCGCAGCTGATCCGCGGCAGGAACCATGCGCCATGACCCCCGGTGCCTATCAGACGACGTTTTGCTTCGCGCCGGATCATCCCAGCCTTCCCGGACATTTCCCGGGGCGCCCGCTCGTTGCCGGCGTGTTGCTGCTCGAAAAGGTGGCCGAAGCGCTGCGCGCCTGGCGCGGCGAGCGGCTGGCTTGCTTGTGGGAGGCCAAGTTCGTCGCCCCGCTCCACCCTGCGGAGACTGCCCAGTTGCAGTTGACGCCGGCAGGAGCACGGGTACGCTTCGAGGTACGCCGCGGCGGCCAGCTGATCGCGCGCGGCCTGGTCGAGGGAGCGGCGGACGCATGAATCATCATTGGCAAAGCCGGCCCGAGGGCGGCGGCCGTTTCGCGCTGTGGCTGATTCGCAGCATCGCGCTGCATGGCGGGCGGCGGTTCGGGCGGCTGTTACTCTATCCGATAACGCTTTATTTCTTCCTGCGGCGGGGACCCGAGCGGGCGGCCTCGCGCGCGTACCTGAGCCGGGTGTTCGGCCGCCGCGCGTCGTCTTGGCAAGTGATGCGTCACATCCATTGCTTCGCGGCCACGACCATGGACCGCATCTTCCTGCTCGCCCACGGCGAAAAGGACTTCGAGATCGAGACCGTCGGTCTGGAGATGCTGGACGAACGGCTGGCACTAGGCCGCGGCGTGCTTCTCTTCGGCTCGCACCAAGGAAGCTTCGAGGCGCTGCGTGCGATCGGCGCGCGCCGCCCGGACATGCCGCTGCGCGTGCTGCTGGACAAGCAGAAGACCCCGGCGATGACCGAACTGCTCGAAGCGCTGGCGCCGGAAGTGGGCGCCTGCGTGATCGACGCCTCGCAGGACGGCACCTCGATCACCCTGGCCATCAACGAGGCCTGCCAGCACGGTGCGCTGGTGGCCTTGCTGGCCGACCGCGGGCGCGCCCACGAGACCTTGCGGCATGTTCCCTTCCTCGGCCAGAGCGCGCCGTTCCCGGTGGGGCCCTGGTTGCTGGCGCACTCGCTGAAGGTGCCGGTGGTGTTGTGCTTCGGCCTGTACCTGGGCGGCCGGCGCTATCGGCTGGTGTTCGAACCGCTGGCCGACCGGGTGGACATCCCGCGCCACAACCGCGGCCCGGAGCTGGACGCGCTCATCGCCCGTTATGCCCAGCGACTGGAGCATTACGTCCACGTGGCTCCCTACAACTGGTTCAACTTCTATGATTTCTGGCAGCAAGATCAGCGCACTGCTGTGCGCCCTGGCCCTGGCTTGCTCGGCGAGCGCATCGGCACCTGACGCCACCGATGCGCTGATCAGCCAGCTCGGCCGCCCCGCGCCGGCGCGTACCGCGTTTGCCGAGGCGCGCTTCATGCAGGTGCTCGACCGCCCATTGGTGGTTTCCGGCGAGCTGGCCTGGCTGGGCGGGGACACCCTCGAACGCCACGTGCAGAAGCCGCACGCGGAAACCGCGCGCATCACCGGGGGCAAGGTGTACCAGCAGCGCGAAGGCAAGGCCGAGCGCAGCTTCTCGCTGGAGCGAGCGCCGCAGCTTAAGGTGCTGGTCGACAGCTTCGTCGCCCTGCTCGGTGGCGACGCCAGCCGTCTGCGCAGGGCCTTCGCGATCGCTCGCCGCGGCGACGGGCACGGCGCCTGGTCGCTCACCCTGACGCCGCGCGACCTCGCGGTGGCGCGTACTGTGGCCAGCATCCGCATCGACGGCGAGAACGGACAAGCGCGCTGCATGTGGATGCAGGAGGCCGACGGCGACGTCGCCATCGACCTGCTCGGCGGCCTGGCTGCGAAGATGCCGGCGGCGCCGACCCGCGAGGCGCTCGCCGCGCTCTGCAAGGGCGGATGAGCATGCGCGGCAGCTCGGGCACGCCGGGGCACGTACGCGTCGCCATGCTGGCCGTCGCGTGGCTGCTGGCGCTGGCCCTGCTCGGCCTGTGGGTGGTGCAGCGGCTTCACGTCAGCACCGACCTGCGCAGCTTCATGCCGGCGCCGACCACGCCCGACCAGCGCCTGCTGATGGAGCAGGTGGGCGAGGGCCCCGGTTCGCGCCTGCTGCTGCTGGCGATCGCCGGCGCGGACGAGGCCAGCCTCGCCAGGCTCAGTCAGGACCTGGCCGCGAGGCTCAAGCCCGACGCTCGCTATACGCAGGTGCTCAACGGCAGTTTCGACCTCACTGCGCTCGACGCGAAGCTGCTGCCCTACCGCTACCTGCTCTCACCCACGCTCGATACGCACACGCTGGACGCGCCGTTCCTGCGCGAGGAACTGGAGCAGCGGCTGGATGACCTGTCCTCGCCGGCGGCGAGCCTGCTCAAGGACCTGCTGCCGCGCGATCCGACGCTTGAAGTGCTCAAGCTCGCCCAGCGCTGGGCGCCGGCCAACGCGCCGGAGCTGCGCGAGGGGGTGTGGTTCTCGCCGCAAGGCGAGGCGCTGTTGCTGGTGCAGACGGCGGCCGTCGGCTTCGACCCGGACGCGCAGCGGGCGGCGATCGACGGCATCGAAGCGGCACTGCGCGCGCTGCCCGGCGGCAGGGTGGTCCGATTGACCGTATCGGGCCCTGGCTACTTCAGCGTCGTCGCCAGCACGCAGACGCGCCAGCAGGCGGACTGGATCGGCCGCATCTCCACCATCGGCTTCATCGCGCTGCTGCTGCTGGCCTACCGCAGCGTGAGCTCGCTGCTGCTGGCCGCGCTGCCGGTGGCCAGCGGCGCGCTGGCCGGCATCGCCGCACTGACGCTGCTGTACCCGCAAGTCCACGGCATCACGCTGGCGTTCGGCTTCACCCTGCTCGGCGTGGCGCAGGAATACCCGATCCGCGTGTTGAGCCACCGTCGCGCCGGCGAGGATGCGGTGGCGAGCGTACGCGACCTGTGGCCGCTGCTGCTCACCGCGATCGCCTCGGCGTGCATCGCCTACCTGGCCTTCTACGCCTCGGGCGTCAACGGCCTCAAGCAGCTGGCGGTGTTCACGATCGTCGGCCTGCTGGCGGCAGGCTTCAGCACGCGCTACCTGCTGCCCCAGTTGCTGCCGGCGCGGGTGCGCGACGTCGCCGCGCTGCCGTGGCTCGTGCGCCTGCGCACGGCGGTCGATGCGCTGCCGCGGCCGCGCTGGATACCCTGGCTGGTGGCCGCGCTCGTCGTGGGCATGCTGGGGCTCTCGCGCGGGCCGTTCTGGCAGAACGACCTGGCCGCGCTGACCCCGCTGCCGACCGACCTGCTGCAACGCGACGCCCGCCTGCGCGCGGCGCTGGGCGCGCCGGACGTGCGCTACCTGCTGACACTGGAAGCGGCCACGCCCGACGCGGTGCTAGCGCTGTCCGAGCGGCTGCAGCCGAAGGCGGACAGGTTGATCGCGCAGCACGCCGTCGATGCGATCGAGCTGCCTTCGCGCTACCTGCCCAGCGTCGCGACCCAGCGCGCACGCCAGCAGAAGTTGCCCGATCGCGCCACGCTGGAGCATGCGCTCGCGCAGGCCACCGAGGGCCTGCCGTTCCGCAGTGGGCTGTTCGCGCCCTTCGTGACCGACGTGGAAACCGCGCGTACGCTGCCGCCGCTCACGCCCAAGGCGTTCGCCGCCAGTCCGCTCGGCCAGCGCCTGGCCGCGATGTTAATCCAGCGCGACGGCCGCTGGCTGGGCCTGGGCACGGTCAGCGGCGTGCATGATGCGGCGGCACTCGCAGCGCTTGCCCAGGGCAGCGGCGGCGCCGTGAGCGTGCTCGACCTTAAGGAGGCCGCCGAATCGTTGGTGGTCGCCTACCGCACCCGCATCCTGCAAGCCTTGTTGGCCGCCGCGGCGTTGCTGGTGCTGACCATCGGCCTGGCCTTGCGCAGCCTGCGCCGCGCCTGGCACGTGCTGGCGCCGATGACGCTGGCGACCTTCCTGGTGCTGGCGGTCGAGCGCGTGGCCGGCGTGGAGGTTTCCCTGTTCCACCTGGTCGCGCTGATCCTTGCCGCCGGACTGGGCCTGCACTATGCGCTGTTCTTCGAGCGCGACACGGGCGATGCGGCCGAGCAGCGGCGCACGCTGCATGCCACGCTGGTCTGCGTGCTCTCGGCGCTGCTGGTGTTCGGCATGCTGGCCTGGGCGACGATTCCTGTGCTGCGCGCGATCGGGCTGACGGTCAGCCTGGGCGTGGCCTTCCATTTCTGCCTTTCCATCCTGATGGCGCCGCACGCGCCCGCCGACGATGCTGCCGAAAAGTGACTGGGCGCACCTGATCCCGCATGCCGGCGACATGTGCCTGCTCGATGCCGTGCTGGCCTGGGACGAACACACCGTCCACGCCTGCAGCGACGGACATGCGCGCGCGGACCATCCGCTGCGCGGGCCGCACGGCCTGCACGCGGTGCACCTGGTCGAGTTCGGCGCACAGGCGATGGCCGTGCACGGCGCGTTGCTGGCTCGTGCGCGCGGCATCGAGAGGATGCGACCGGGCCTGCTGGTCAGCCTGCGCGAGGTCGCCCTGGCGATCGAATACGTATCACCGGGCGGACGCCTGGACGTCCATTCGCATTGCATGTACGCCGACGATGCCGGCGCCCAGTACGCCTTCCGCGTGGAACAGGCCGGCCGCGTGCTTGCCAGTGGCCGCGCGGCGGTGATCCATCCTGACGAGGCCCTTCCATGAGCACGAAACCCGCACTCCGCCGCGCGCTGGTCACCGGTGGCAGCGGCGACCTGGGCAGCGCGATATGCCACGCGCTGGCGGCGGCCGGCTACCAGGTGATCGTTCACGCATACAGTGAGCCGGCGCGCGCCGAGGCCGTGGTATCGGCCATCCGCGGTCATGGCGGGGAGGCAAGGGCGATCGCGTTCGACGTCGCCGACGCATCGGCCACGCGGCATGCCGTGGAAACGCTCCTGCTCGACGGCCCGATCCACGCGGTGGTCAGCAACGCCGGCGTGCACGCCGACGCGCCGATGGCGGGCATGGCCGTGGAGCAATGGCACGGGGTCATCGACGTCTCGCTGCATGGCTTCTTCCATGTGGTCCAGCCGCTGCTGCTGCCGATGGCGCGGGCGCGCTTCGGACGGGTGGTGGCGGTCGGCTCAGTGGCCGGCCAGCTCGGCAACCGCGGCCAGGCCAACTACGCGGCGGCCAAGGCCGGTCTGCACGGTGCGGTGAAGTCGCTGGCGCGCGAGATGGCCTCGCGCGGCATCACTGCGAACGTGGTGGCACCGGGCATCATCGAGGGGCGCATGGCCGGCGAGTGCTTCCCGCTGGAGCGCATCCGCGAAATGGTGCCAGCGCAGCGGGCCGGCCGCCCGGAAGAGGTGGCCGCGCTGGTCGCCTTTCTTTGCTCGGAGGCAGCCGGCTACGTCAACGGCCAGATCATCGGCGTCAACGGCGGCATGGCCTGAACGCGCCCGACCTCGGCTGCGTCAGCGAATCAGGCGCGCCGGTTCGCCGGCTTCCACCGCGAGCAGCCCTTCGTCGTCGATCACCGTTGGCGGCCCTTCGTGCGAACGCCGATAGCTGGCGAGGATGCTGCCGTAATGCATCACCCGGCCGATGGTGTAGGCGGTGATGCGCACCACGTCGCGCACCGGACTGAAATGGCTGAGCCGGAACTCTCCCTGGTAGCGCGAGGCGATCGGTACCGACACCACGCCCAGGCCCTTTTCGCGGCAGGCGGCGATCAGGATGGCCGCCTCGAACACGAAGTTTTCCGCCGGCAGGTCGACCAGTTCCAGCGCGGCGCGTGGGTACCAGCGCTGGCCGCTCTGGGTATCGGCTACCGGCAGGCCACAGCCCCAGGAGATGCCCCAGTCGGCCACCGCGTTGGCGCGGCGGCGGCCTTTGGGCTGCTGCTCGCGTTCGAGCAGGCGCGCGCCGATCACGATGTGGTCGGGATAGCGCTGTGCCGCAGCGACGATGCGCGGCACGTCAGCGGCCAGGTGCTGGCCATCGCCATCCATCGTCACCACGGCATCGAAGCCCTGCCTGAGCGCCTCGCGGAAACCGTGGCGCAGCGCCTCGCCCTTGCCGCGGCGCACCGGGTGGCGCAGCAAGGTGACCGGCAGGGCTCCTACGATCTGTGGCGTGCGGTCGTCCGAGCCGTCGTCGATGACGATCACCGGCACATTCAGCGCCAGCACCGAGGTGACCACCTGCTCGATCGCCGCCTCTTCGTTGAGGCAAGGGATGAGTACGCACCAACGCGGCGAAGTCGGTTTCAAGCGCATTCCTCCAATTGAACTTCCATGCCGAGCGAACCGGTCGCCATCAGTCGGCAGCGGCCGGTGCCCTGCGCCAGCAGCGCCAGCAGCGGCAAGGCCGAAGCCGATGGGCTGCTGGCCATCCAGGTGGCCGGCAGCGCCGCTGCGGACGATGCACCGGCGATGCTAGCGGGACAAAGGTGCAGATCAAGTCGGCCCAGCGTGGAGGCGCCCGGCTGCGGTGCGAGTACCAGCGCGCAGGCGAACGGTGCGACGCAACCGGTGACTTCGGTCAGCGGCCCGCTGCCGGCGGTATCGCTGCACACCAGCAGCACGGGCCTTGCATCGGCCACGGCCAGGATGGCCGCTTCGAGCAGGCCGGCCCCGAAGCTGGCCTGTTGCGCGCATACCGCGTTGGAGGGCGCATGGCAGCCGGTGGCGATGGTCCAGTAGCCGGCGGGGGCGTTATGCACCGAGTTGTGGAAACGCGTCGGCGAAAGCTCCGCCGGCGCGGTCGCGAGGACCGCGCACATGTAGTCCATGATCGGCTGGTCGCCATGCGAGGAGGCGAACACGCAGGCCAGCGTCGACGCGTCCAGACCGCTCATGGCCACCGCCTGGTCGGCCACCTCGATGGCCAGCAGCACGCTCTCGGGCGCACGCCGGCGCTCGTTCGCCGGCAGCCGGGATGCCGGGGGACGCGCGGGCGGCGGAGCCACATCCTGGCCCCGGAGCGCGCCACGCAGGGCGGCGAAATCGGCCAGCTGCGGTGACCACACGCCGACGCCCTGGACGTACACCTGCAACCGGCTCATGCGCGGCGATCCGCGCGGGCAAAAGCCAGACAGGCGTTGTTGCCGCCGAAGCCGAACGAGTTGCTGAGCGCCACCTCGACCGCCCGCGCCTCGTTGTGCCAGGCGAACTGCGGGCCGCAGGCGGGATCCGGGTCGGCGCCTCCGAGGTTGCCCGGCACCAGGCCGTGGTCCAGCGCCAGCAAGGTGATCACCGCCTCGAGGATGCCGGCGGCACCGAGCGTGTGGCCGGTGAAGCCCTTGGTGCTGCTGGCCCGCGTCGACGGCGGGAAGGCGCGGGCGATCAGTGCCGCCTCCACTTCATCGTTCTTCAAGCTCGCGGTGCCGTGCAGATTGATGTAGTCGACCCGCGCAGGCTCGATGCCGGCGCGCGCGAGCGCATCGTGCAGCGCGATCTCGGCGCCCAGGCCCTCGGGATGGGGCGTGGACATGTGGTGGGCATCGCTGGCTTCGCCGTAGCCGAGGAGACGCAGCGCACGGGGCGCGGCGTCGACGCGCTCGAGCAGCGCGAAGCCGGCTGCCTCGCCGATCGAGATGCCGTCGCGGGCGCGGTCGAACGGGCGGCACGGCGCGCGCGAAACCAGTTCCAGCGCGTTGAAGCCGAACAGCACGCTCTCGCACAGGGTATCCACGCCGCCGACCACCGCGGCGTCCACCAACCCCAGGCGGATCATCCGCTCGGCGCTGGCGAACACCTTGGCGCTGGAGGAACACGCCGTGGACACGGTCAGGCACGGGCCTTCGAGCGCCAGCGCTTCGGCGACGAATCCGGCAAGCGAATGTGGCGTGTGAATCGGCCGGCGCAGCATGTCCTGCGGAAAACCGCCATCGGGATCGAGTCGGCGGTAAGCCTCCTCGGTGGCACCGATGCTGGCGGTGGACGTGCCCAGCAGCAGCGCCACGCGGCTGGCGCCATAGCGTTCGCGCACCGAGCGCACGGCATCGAGGAAACCGTCCTGGTTCAGGCCCAACCAGGCGAGCCGATTGTTGCGGCACTCCCACGCCGCCAGGGCGACCGGCAGCGGCGCTTCTTCCAGACCCTCCACACGCCCCACCCAGCACGCCAGCGCGACCTGGCTGAAATCATTGGCACGCAGGCCGGAGCGGGCGTCCTGCAAGGCCTGGCGATGGCCCTCGAGGCCTCGGCCCACGGCGGAGGTGGCGGTAAAAGCAGAGATCGCGAGCGGGGAGATCGGTTGCGGCATCGAGCCAGCCTAGCGGCGGTGCACGACCTTGCCTAGCCTCGCTTACACGGTGGCGGCCGCTTGTTCAGGCAGGTGAGGGAAGCGTGCATGAATGCGGTGGCGCAGCTGCCTGCGCACACTCGCGGCTCCCTCTCGATCCACGATGCCGTGGCCGCTTCCGTCCTCGCAATCCGCCGGCGCGACCGACAACGGTGACTGCTACAAGTCACGCGGCTTCCGCCGCCTCGTCCGCCGGCTCGGCATGCGCCACCTGCGTACTCGACCCTACAGGCCCCCACCAACGGCAAGGCCGAACGCCTGGTGCAAACCAGCCTGCGCGAGTGGTCCTACGCCAGCTCTTACGCTGACTCCGAACAGCGCACCCGCGCCCTCAGGCCTTGGCTGCACCAACTGGTATCGACCGCATGCCACCCTTGGCTACCGCCCACCCATCTCGCGCATTCCACTGAACAACGTGCTGGCTTTGCACAGCTAGATCGCGCCCGCGTCGTCGCGCCGCAGCGCCGGCGCGGGCGAGCTTGTTAAGCTCTGTGCATTGCGTTTTGCGGATGCCCGATGAGCCAGCAAGCCGACCAGGCCGAAACCTTCCTGCGCGAACTGCAGGACCGCATCTGTAGCGCACTCGAAACCCTCGATGGCACGGCATGCTTCGTCGAGGATCGCTGGACCCGCGAAGCCGGAGGCGGCGGCCGTACCCGCGTGCTGCGCGACGGCGCGCTGTTCGAGCAGGCCGGCGTCAACTTCTCGCGCGTCAGCGGCCACACCCTGCCGCCCAGCGCGACCGCGCACCGGCCGGAGCTGGCCGGCGGCAGCTTCATCGCGACCGGCGTCTCGCTGGTACTGCATCCGAAGAATCCGTACGTGCCCACCACGCATGCCAACGTGCGCTATTTCGAGGCGAGCAAGGAAGGCGTGGAACCGGTGTGGTGGTTCGGTGGCGGCTTTGACCTGACCCCGTACTACCCGTTCGATGAAGACGTGCAGCATTGGCACACGGTCGCACGTGACCTGTGCGCGCCCTACGGGACCGACCTCTATCCACGCTACAAACGCTGGTGCGACGAGTACTTCTATCTGAAGCATCGTGCCGAGACGCGCGGCGTCGGCGGGCTGTTCTACGACGACCTGAACGAGGGCGGCTTCGAGCGCTGCTTCGCCTTTACCCGCGGCGTCGGCCAGGGCTTCCTCGATGCCTACCTGCCGATCGTGCAGCGTCGCCGCGACACGCCCTGGGGCGACCGCGAACGCGAGTTCCAGTTGTACCGGCGCGGCCGCTACGTGGAATTCAACCTGGTCTATGACCGCGGCACGCTCTTCGGGCTCCAGTCGGGCGGGCGCACCGAGTCGATCCTTATGAGCTTGCCCCCGCGCGTGCGCTTCGAGTACGCCTATGCGCCCGAAGCCGGCTCGCCGGAGGCGCGGCTGGAGGATTACCTCAAGCCGCGCGATTGGCTGCCTGAAACCTAGGTGGCCCCGGGCGGGCTTCCGCCCGCTGCCGTAGCCCGCTCGGTCACGGCTGGGCACTGCTGAACTTCACCGGCGTGGCGCCCACGACCTTGCCGATCTGGGCACTGTCGCTGACCTGCAGCACCACCTCGCGGCGGAATTCCAGCGTGCCCTGCACTACCGCGTGGGGGCCGATCACGATATGCGGCGGGCGACTGTCGCCGAAGTGGAACCAGCCACCGGGCTTGTCCACCAGGATGCCGCCCTCCACCCGCGAAGCTTCGCCGACGTCGATGTCGCCACCGACCGTGCCCAGGCCGCCTGCGACATGTGCCGCGTCCAGCGTGATCGCGCCGTTGACGTTGGAAACGCGGCCGCCGACGTCGGCATTGCGGCCGAGGCGGATGCCGCCGTTGACCGCCTCGATCTTGCCGTGGACGCGGCTGTCCGCGCCCAGCGTGATGCTGCCGTTGACGGTGCCCAGCGACTGCGCCTGGGCGTGCGTGCCCAGTTCCACCGAGCCGTTGACCGTGCTGGCGTCGCGCACGGTGGCGTTGTCGCCCACGCGCACGGCGCCGTTGACGGTGCTCACGTCGCCCGCGGTCTGGCCGGCCTCGACGCGAGCGGTGCCGTTGACCTTGTCGATGTCGCCGTCGCCGGCCATCGCCGCGAGCGGCAGGCAGAAGGCGAGGGCCAGGGCGAAAGCAAGATGGTGACGACGCATATCGGAGCTCCGTAGGATGGTTTGCCTGGGCATGGATGCACCCGCCCCGCACAGGGTTGCCATGACCTGTGGCAGGGTCGATTTGACCTCCAGGCGGTCACCCCGCACCATTTCACGTTTCCGGGTCGCCAGGCCAAATGACATGCATAAGCTCGTCCTGATCCGCCACGGCCAGTCCCAGTGGAACCTCGACAACCGCTTCAGCGGCTGGGCCGACGTCGACCTCACCGATCAGGGCATGGCCGAGGCGAAGGAAGCCGGGCGACTTCTGCTGGAAGCAGGCTACACCTTCGACGTGGCGCATACCTCGGTGCTAAAGCGCGCCGTGCGCACCCTATGGGGGGTGCTCGACGCGATGGACCTGATGTGGCTTCCGGTGGTCACCGACTGGCGCTTGAACGAACGCCACTACGGCGGTCTGACCGGGCTCAACAAGGCGGAAACCGCCGCGAGGTACGGCGAGGACCAGGTGAAGATCTGGCGCCGCAGCTACGACATTCCGCCGCCGCCGCTGGAGCGCGCAGCCAACCCGTCGCTGCGCGATCCGCGCTACGCGTTGCTCGACCCGTCGCTGATCCCCGACACCGAATGCCTGAAGGACACCGTCGCCCGAGTGCTGCCGTACTGGCACGACGTGCTGGCGCCGGCGGTGGCCTCCGGCCAGCGCGTGTTGGTGGCCGCGCATGGCAACTCGTTGCGCGCGCTGATCAAGTACCTGGACAATATCTCCGACGAAGCGATCGTCGAAATGAACGTGCCCAACGGCGTGCCGCTGGTGTACGAGTTCGACGAGACCATGAGGCCGTTACGCAGTTACTACCTGGGCGACGCCGAGGCGATCGCCGCGAAAATGGCCGCCGTGGCCAACCAAGGCAAGGCAAAGTAGGTCCATCGGCTGGCTCCGAGGGGCCTCGATGCAGCCCTCGCGCTGACAGCTGTCATTTGCGAAGGGTGCCTGGCATCCCTCGTGTCGGACTGCCCGCGCGGATAGGCTTCGCTGCATCTGTCCAGGGAGCACGCCATGGCACCGAACCTCCTCATGCCCGCGCTGGTCTCGCCGCTGGTGGCATTCATGGTGTGGCGTCGCGTTCGCCGCCAGTTCGGCCGCCAGCCCGTTCGCCACGGACTCATGATGGTCCGCGTGGCGATCCTTACCGTGGTGGCCGGCCTGGCCTGGCTGGCCGGCCTGCACGATCCGCGTCTGCTCGAAGGCTTAGCCGGCGGCCTGCTCGGCGGCATTGCGCTGGGTCTGCTCGGGTTGCGCCTGACCCGTTTCGAACGGAGTGTGGACGGCCGCGATCTTTACCTGCCCAACCCGTGGATCGGTGCCGCTATCGCTGCCGTCCTGGTCGGGCGCCTGGCCTGGCGCTTCCTGGTGTTGATGCCTTACGCGGGCGCGACTGACTCGACCATGGCGTCGACCGCTCCCCAGCTCGGCAACAGCCCCCTAACCTTGCTGGTGGTCGGTCTGATGATTGGCTACTACGTCAGCTATTACTTAGGGCTGCTCGTCCATCACCGGCGCTTCGCGCGAACCTTGGGCTGAAGCCCTCAGAGCGCGTCGTTGTCCAGCTCGCCCGTGCGGATGCGGATCACCTGCTCCAGCGGGCTGACGAAGATCTTGCCGTCGCCTATCTTGCCGGTACGTGCCGCTTGCTGGATCGCCTCGATCACCCGCTCGAGCTGGTCGTCCGCCACAGCCACCTCAAGCTTGATCTTGGGCAGGAAATCGACCACGTATTCGGCGCCGCGATAGAGCTCGGTGTGGCCTTTCTGGCGACCGAAACCCTTGACCTCGGTCACCGTGATGCCCTGCACGCCTACCTCGGCCAGCGCCTCACGCACGTCGTCCAGCTTGAACGGCTTGATCACTGCCACGACCAGCTTCATGAATGTTCCTTCCGGTACCTGTGCACGCAGGCGGCATTGTGCCTGTCTTGCCCTGAAGCTGTCGCCCCGGTGGGGCGTGTAGGAGAATCCCTACAATTTCTGACGGAACCGGCCGATGGTGTACACGCATCTCCTATACCTAGACTTCATCCCGACCCGCTCGAGGTGCCGTCCATGATGGATCGGCAGGAAATCGACAGAATTGCCCTGCGACTTGTGTCGCTGGTACCGCCAGGGTTGGCACAGGCGCAGCAGGATTTGCGAACCAACTTCCACGATGTCCTGATGCAAGGATTGCGTCGCCTCGAGCTGGTCACCCGCGAGGAGTTCGAGGTCCAGAGTCAATTGTTGGCGCGCACCCGTGCCAAGGTCGACGAACTGGAAAGACGCGTCGCCGAATTGGAGGCCGACGCGGCTGGCCGCGAGCCCTAGCTGCCAGCTCCCGGGAGCCGCCCCCGATCTGTCACCCTCACCCCGAGAACGATCGGGGGCGGTTATTTTTGCCTGTACGTCGATGGAGTCGCGTTTCACATGCACCCTTGCGACCCTATCGTGTGCGGCCGGCATGACCATAGGGGGCCACGTGCGCCACGTCACGCAGGGCAGCCGTTGACGAACGCCCACGCCAGTCCACATCAGTTCGGCCGGTCGATCCCGTCATTCAGACTCGCTCCACCAAGTGCGCTGGCGAGTCCCCAGGCCATCCCGGCGATGCCATGAGCCTGGCAGTTACTTTGAGCCGTGCCCAAGAGGGTGTCTCCGCGCCGCAGGTCATGGTCGAGGTGCACCTTTCAGGCGGCCTGCCGGGCACGCACATCGTGGGCTTGCCGGAAGCAGCCGTACGGGAAGCACGCGACCGCGTGCGGGTGGCGATCCAGAACGCCGCGTTCGAGTATCCCAACCGCAAGGTCACGGTGAACCTCGCTCCCGCCGAGCTACCCAAGGACGGAGGCCGCTTCGATCTCGCCATCGCGCTGGGCATCCTGGCCGCTGGGGGACAAGTGCCCCGGGAGAAGCTCGACCAGTGCGAGTTTCTCGGCGAGCTCGCGCTGTCCGGTGACCTGCGGGGTGTCTCCGGCGTGCTGCCTGCGCTGTTGCGTGCGCGGGCGCGTGGGCGACGCGTGGTTGTGCCACGCGCCAACGCTGCCGAGGCGGCGCTTGTGCCCGAAGCCGAGGTACTGGTAGCCGACACGCTGGCGGAAGTCTGTGGCTGGCTGCGCGATGCGCAGGAACTGGCCCTGCCGGGCCGGCCTGACGATGGGCAATCGGCCGATCCGGACGTGCCCGACCTGGTCGACGTGCGCGGCCAGTTGCAGGCGCGCCGCGCGCTGGAGATCGCTGCAGCCGGGGGGCATCATCTCCTGCTGGTCGGTCCGCCTGGCACCGGCAAGACCATGCTGGCCGAGCGCCTTCCCGGCATCCTGCCGCCACTGGACGAGTCCGAGGCGCTGGAAACCTGCGCGGTGCTCTCGGTGGCCGGTCAGCCGGTCGACCCAGCCCGATGGAGGCGCCGTCCGTTCCGCGCACCGCACCATACCGCTTCCGCAGTGGCGCTCGTCGGCGGGGGCTCCAACCCTCGCCCGGGTGAGATCTCGCTGGCGCACAACGGCGTACTGTTTCTCGACGAACTGCCCGAGTTCAACCGGCATGTGCTGGAGGTACTGCGTGAACCGCTGGAATCGGGCCATATCCTGGTTTCGCGGGCGGCGCGGCAGTCAACCTTTCCGGCACAGTTCCAGCTCGTCGCCGCGATGAACCCGTGCCCCTGCGGATACGCGGGCGACGCACGCGAGCGTTGCCGCTGCACGCCCGACCAGATCCAGCGCTATCGCAGTCGCATCTCTGGTCCGCTGCTGGACCGCATCGACCTATGCGTTGAGGTGCCGCGCGTGCCGTTGGCTGAGCTGGGCGCGCCCTGCAGCGTGTACGACGAGGATTCGGCGACCGTGCGTGCGCGGGTGATCCAGGCCCGCGAATGGGCCTTGGCCCGGGCAGGCCGAGCCAACGCCGAGATCAACACGCGCGAGCTGGAACGCGATTGCGGGTTGGGTGCGGCCGAACGGCGCTGGTTCGAGGCAGCGCTGGAACGGCTAGGACTGTCGGCCCGCGCCTATCACCGGACCTTGCGGGTGGCCCGTACCATTGCCGACCTCGATGGCGGCGCGGCGCTGCTCGACCGGGCGCATCTGGCCGAGGCGCTGCAATATCGCCGCTTTTGATTTCTGTACTGCCGGGTATTGACATTGCCCGGCCATCGCCTAATATCTGCACTCGCCGGTACTTAAATGCTGCCGGCCGCCGCCCCGGTATCGGTCCCCCTCCCTCCCCCGCCCGATACCGGGGCCGGCCTCCTCTCCTCCGGTGCTCATCTCCGCCCCCCGTCCGACTCAGGCGGCCGAGGCCCGCTGGAACTGCGCTTCCTCGGTCGACCCCTTGAGTGCGGTGGTCGAGGACTGCCCCTGCTGGATCGCCTGGGTAACCTGGTCGAAGTAGCCGGTACCGACCTCACGCTGGTGCTTGACTGCAGTAAACCCACGCTCGGCGGCGGCGAACTCCTTTTCCTGCAGGTCCACGAAGGCGCTCATTTGCCGTCGGGCGTAGCCGTGCGCGAGTTCGAACATGCCGTAATTGAGGCTGTGGAAACCGGCCAGCGTGATGAACTGGAACTTGTAGCCCATGGCGCCCAGTTCCTTCTGGAAAGTCGCGATCGTCGCGTCGTCCAGGTTCTTGCGCCAATTGAAGCTCGGCGAGCAGTTGTACGCCAGCAGCTTGCCCGGGTACTGCGCATGGATCGCCTCTGCGAAGCGGCGTGCGTCCTCCAGATTAGGCTTGCTGGTCTCGCACCAGACCAGGTCGGCATACGACGCGTATGCCAGACCCCGGCTGATGGCCTGGTCGAGACCCGGCCTGACGCGGAAGAAGCCCTCGACGGTGCGCTCGCCGGTGAGGAAGGGCTTGTCGTTGTCGTCGACATCGGAGGTGAGCAGATCGGCCGCATCGGCATCGGTACGGGCCACCAGCAGGGTCGGCACGCCGCAGACGTCCGCGGCCAGGCGTGCGGCGGTGAGCTTGTCAATGGCCTCGCGGGTTGGCACCAGGACCTTGCCTCCCATGTGACCGCATTTCTTCACTGCGGCAAGCTGGTCCTCGAAGTGCACGCCAGCGGCACCGGCCTCGATCATCGCCTTCATCAGCTCGAAGGCGTTGAGCACGCCGCCGAAGCCGGCTTCGGCATCGGCCACGATCGGCGCCAGCCAGTCGATCTCGTCGCTGCCTTCGGCGTGATGCAACTGATCGGCACGCAGCAGCGCGTTGTTGATCCGCTTGACCACCTGTGGCACCGAGTTGGCCGGGTAGAGCGACTGGTCCGGATACATCTCGCCCGCGAGATTGGCGTCGGCGGCCACCTGCCATCCGGACAGGTAGATCGCCTTCAGGCCCGCCTTGACCTGCTGCATGGCCTGGTTGCCGGTGAGCGCGCCGAGCGCGTTGACGAAGTCGTCCTTGTGCAGCGATTGCCACAGCTTCTCCGCGCCGCGCCGGGCCAGCGAATACTCGATGGACACCGTGCCGCGCAGGCGCACCACGTCCTCGGCGGTGTAGTTGCGGCGGACGCCCGCCCAGCGGGGGTTGTTGGTCCAATCCAGCGAGAGCTGTTCGGCGGTCGGCAGATGGGTCTTCATGAGTCGGTTCCTTGAGTAGGGAATTCCAGAGGCCCGCTGTCAGGCGAGCAGCTCGTAGGCGGGCAGGGTGAGGAAAGCGCCGAGTTGGCTGGCGTGGGTCAGTTGGGCGAGAAGGGTGGCCGCCTCGTCGGCGCGGCTGGCGCCGGGAAGGTCGCTGCCGCGCAGCCGATGGGCATGTGCGGCCAGCAACTGGTCGAACAACGCCATGTCGATCGGTGCGCCATCGGCGAACTCCAGCGGCACGCAATCGTTGCGCTCTCCGGGCTCGGCGGCGTAGTGCAGCCACTGCCATAGCTGGGTGCGCGCGATCTCGGCCGTGGCGGCGTCCTCCATCAGGTGGTGGATCGGCACGCAGCCGAGGCCTTCCAGCCAGGCGGCGGTGTAGCGCAAAGCCACCTCCACGTTGTTGTCGAAGCCGGCACGGGTGATCGTTCCGCAGGCCGGCGCGAGCAGTTGCTCGCGCGTCACCGCGACGTCCGGGCGCAGCACGCCGAGCTGGTTCGCGCCTTCCATGTGCCGGTCGAACACCTCCCGCGCCACCGGCACCAGCGCCGGATGGGCGACCCAGGTTCCGTCGTGCCCGGCGCGCACTTCGCGCAGCTTGTCCCCGCGCACCTTCTCCAGCGCGGCCTCGTTGGCGGCCTCGTCGCCCTTGATCGGGATCTGCGCGGCCATGCCGCCCATGGCGAAGGCACCGCGGCGATGGCAGGTCTGGATCAGCAGCTCCGAATAGGCCTTCAGGAACGGCACGGTCATCTGGACCTGACCGCGTTCGGGCAGCAGGCGGTCACGGTGGCGGCGCAGGGTCTTCAGGTAGGAAAAGATGTAGTCCCAGCGGCCACAATTGAGGCCGACGACGCGCTCGCGCAGCGCATGCAGGATCTCGTGCATCTGGAACGCCGCCGGCAGCGTCTCGATCAAAACGGTGGCTTTCATGCAGCCGTGCGGCAGGCCAAGTTCGCCCTCTGCATGCGCCATCACGGCATCCCACAGGGCGGCTTCTTCCATGGCCTCTAGCTTGGGCAGGTAGAAGTACGGACCGCGGTCGCGCCGGTGCAGGGCGCGGGCGTTGTGGAACACGAACAGGCCGAAGTCCACCAGCGCCCCTGCCATCGGCTCGCCGTCGACCTCCAGATGGCGCTCCGGCAGGTGCCAGCCACGCGGGCGCACCACCAGCACGGCCGGCTCGGCACCGAGCCGATAGCGGCGTCCCTCGGGCGAATCCCAGGCGATGGTGCCGGCCACGGCATCGATCAGGTTGCGCTGGCCGTCGAGTTGGTTGTCCAGGGTCGGCGTGGAGGAGTCCTCGAAATCGGCCATGAACACCTGCGCACCCGAATTGAGCGCGTTGATGACCATCTTGCGCTCGACCGGACCGGTGATCTCCACGCGCCGGTCGCGCAGTGCAGGCGGGATGGGCGCCACCTGCCAGTCGGCCTCGCGGATCGCCCGGGTATCGGCGCGGAAATCCGGCAGTGCGCCGGCATCCCAGCCCGCCTGGCGTTCGGCGCGGGCCGCGAGCAGGACGCGGCGATGGGTGTCGAAGCGCCGGTGCAGGCTGGCCAGGAAGGCCAGCGCGTCATGGCTGAGAAGGTCGCGGTAGGCAGACGTGTCGCCGTGGACGGTCAGCGGGCCGGGATCGATTCGTTCCTGCGGGACGGCCATGGATGCAGCTCCTTGGAAGGGTGTCATCCACGCTAGGCTCGCCAACCTATTTTTGACAAAGCGAATGTTTCAATTTTTCTTATTGAAAAAGTCAAAGTTATCGCTAAAACTCGCCCTAATGGCGCCTTTCGAAGGGGAAGTGATGGCCAACCGACCAAGCCCACGCCCTCGAAAAATCCTCGACGAGGCAGACACAGCCGAGCGCTATTACTACAAGGGCAACCGCCACAAGCAGCTGCGCGCGTTTGTGAGCATCGTCAAGCTGGGTACGCTCACCCGGGCAGCCGAGGCGTTGTTCCTCTCCCAGCCCACCGTCACCCTGCAATTGCAGGCCCTGGAGCGTGAACTGGGCGTGCCGCTGCTGGAGCGGCGGCGGCGGCGCATCAACCTGACCGATGCCGGCGAGGTGCTGTACGAGCTGGCGCGGCCGCTGATCGACGGCTGGGACAACCTCGACCGCGACTTCCAGGCCCGCGTGAAGGGCCTTACGGCCGGCCGCCTGACCATCGCCGCCGGCGCCTCGACCATCCAGTACCTGCTGCCCGCGATGGTGCGTCGCTACCGTGAAGCCTATCCGGCGGTGCACTTGCAGTTGGCCAATGTCACCGGCCGCGACGGCCTGGCGCTGCTGCGGGCCGACGAGGCAGATTTCGCGGTCGGTTCGATGCTGGACGTGCCCAACGACATCGCCTGGGCGCCGCTGCGCCAGTACGACCCGATACTGATCACGCCGTTGGACCACCCGCTGGCGCACAAGAGCGAGGTGGCGCTGGAGGACCTTTCGCCCTATGGCCTGATCCTGCCGCCGCAGCGGCTGTCCACCTACCGGCTGGTCGATCTGGTGTTCCAACAGCGCCAGGTGCCCTATCAGGTGGCGATCGAGGTGGGCGGCTGGGAGGTGATCAAGGAGTACGTGGCCGCGGGCCTGGGTATTTCGATCGTCACCGGTATCTGCATCACCGAGGCCGACCGCTCACGCCTGGCCATGCGCAACATGAAGCGCTGGTTTCCGCAGCGCAGCTACGGCGTTGTGGTGCGCAAGGGCAAGTTCCTCAGCGCCGAGGCGCGCGCCTTCATCGATCTGGTGAAACCCGGGCTGCTGACCCACCGAGAGCACGACGAGCCCGGCCACTCGCGTCGCTAGGACGAGTGCTAGTTGTGTAAACCCACCAGGTTGTTCATGGTGATGCGGGTGATTGGGGCCCGGTAATCCAGGCTGGCGTGTGGCCGATGCCAGTTGTACTGGTGTAGCCAGGTCAGCCAATGGGCGGCGCGCTGGGCAGAGTGCTCGTAGCTGC